>NZ_WTYA01000010.1:0-102500 GCF_009828025.1 Qipengyuania algicida
GGATGCTGTCACCCGTAGAGTTCGAACGGCAGCAGATGATGAGCACCGAGGGCGTCTAGAAAACTCGGGGCTATTCACCCAGCGTTCCTCAGTGCGATTGATCGTGAGCTGGCCCTCCCATCCTGTGCAAAGCTTTATTGCATCTCCGGGATTGCTGTCGGTCCAAGTCGCCCAGTCTTGCTCGGCGAGTAAGACGGGCATCCGTGTGTGGACATCGGCAGCTGGCCCGACAGCATCGGTCATGACCATGGAATAAACCGCGCCCCACTCGTCGCTGTATCGCCAGATCCCTGCTGCTGCAAAGATCTCGGCATCGGGTCGCGACAGCCACGTGCGCGTCATCTGACCTTTGGGCCCCTCAGCTTCCGCCCATGCGGTCATTGGGATCAGACAGCGCCGTTCCTCGAAGCTGTAGCGCCACATGAAGCTGTCGAGCTTGTCGGTGCGGGCATTGTTGACCGGCTTGGGTTTCAACGGCTTTCCAGTGGCCTTGCTCTTCAGCACCAGCGGAAAGCCCCAGGTCATCTGCTGCAGCTTGCCATCGGCGATGACCGCTCCGGGATAGCCGGGATAAACCTCTTCGCCGAAGTTCGCTCCGCCCAGTTCGTTGATCGCGTCGAACCACTTGGTAACTTCGCTCGATCCCTTGTTGAGGCGGTAGAGATTACACACTGGGATACCTCATGCTCGGTAGCGACTGAGCCGGGCCTTCCATTCCCTTTTATCGGGACCTGGAAGCAGCGGCCCTTCGGCTTCCTCCTGCGATTGAATTACCTTCACGTTTCGCACGACGAAGCGCCTTTTTCGCCAACACTCGCCGCAATAGAACCGGCGAGAGAATGTGCGAATATCCTGATCCCATCGCTTGCGCTCCGCAAGCCACCACAATCCCGGCGCATCGACCACGCGCGAATGATCGCAAGCCTTGCAGGTGACGCGCAGATTGACCTTGTAGAGCGCGCAATCGAACAGCGTGCGCAGCGGCATGTAATTCTCGCGGCCTGGAATCCATCCAAAAGGTGGCTGTTTCACATTGCCGCAGTGCCAACGCCAAGCGGAAGCGGCATCTCCTGCGAATGCTCGACAGTGGGCAGATTCGTCCCAAGCCGTTCGACCAGAAACTCGGCAAGATCGATGGCGGCGAGGCGGCGCTTCAGGGCATCGCAATCGCGAAGTGCATCGATGGTAGAGGACGGAGCGCAGCTCAGCGCGAGCTCAAGGTGCGACGTGAGGTAGTGGAGATCGATTCGGGGCATGGGTGAATGAGAACATAAAAGGAACATGTCTGCAAGGTGGCGCTCACATTCTGTCCGCTTTTAGCGCTCGTCAAAGCGCATCTATATGTCACAATTGTTGGGGGAAGCGGCCCCTAGCTCGCTCGCTTCCAAAGCGCCCCAAAAATGCCAACTATTAAGGCAATGCCAAGCGCCCATGGAAAGATGTGATCAGCCACAATTGGTTGCTCTGAGACCGCAAAAGCGAGTGCGGTTAGGACAAACCCAATCGGTAGACCGATCACCGAAAATATTAGGAATCGTGTCGGGTAGAAGCTCATCAGAGGTGCAATAGCATATATTTTTGCGGGACACTCGAGCAAAGGCTGCTGTCGAGCGCGCATCGTCCACAATGGTGTCGTGTCCTGACAGGCAGTTTTCAGGGAAAAAATGCGATTAGCTGCCGTGTCGGCTTTTGGCGCGTTCGGGCGACACATTTAATGTCGTGAATGTTGGGGGAAGCGGACATCAGAACGTTGCCGAGCACTTGCGCAAACCGTCATTCGCAGTAGCCTGCTTTCGAAACTTGATAACAGACGGGCGGGACGCGAGACCAAACCAATGGCCAATAAGACCACCTATACTCGCGCCGACAAGGTCTTTGCCGACCAGTTTGAGCCAACCGATGGTGGGGATTTCATCTATCGCCGAAACCGAAGCGGCCCAGCCGTTAAGGTGACCCCTCATGAGCGCGACCAATTCGTAGATCATTTCGTAGCCGCAAGAACGTGGGCAGGTCGTGGCTTGATGGCAGCGATGATAGCTCTGGCGGTGCTCGGAGCAACTCTTTTCAGTGATACAAAATCTTCGAATTTTGAACAGTTTCTCTGGATCAGTATGAGCGTCGCCGTTGTGGGGTTTTTGATTGTTTGGAAATGGGCTTGGAATGCTCCTGCGCGGACACTGGCCGAGAGGCCGCAAATCGCGCCGCCAATTGAAAAGCTCAAGGCCCGCCAGGCTAGTCTTCGGCGCATGAAGTGGGGCCAGTTTATTTGGGCCGGCATCGCGGTGACAATCGGAGGTGTCTGGCTTGCAACCAAGATCGATCTAATGGCCGGCTGGCATCCGATCATATTGGTGGCGGGAGCACTCTACATCGGATTGGCAATCTTGCGTGTTTGTCAGAAGTGGCAGGCGGATCACGTTCCAGACTAAGGTCAACGTTTTCACTCGGGTACGATACACGTGTTAGATTCCTCACACAGTGTCGGGTCGTTTTGGCACGCGAATTTCCAAGCAGTCGACGCAACAATTGCAAGAATTAGTAGGCTGGCGGCAGTAACCGCACCATTTCCTACGCCAAGCAGCATGGCTTGCTTGAAACTCTTGGCTGTGTCTGTAGCGGGAAAAATCTTGTTGATGGCGGTCGAGAGGTAACTTGCGGCAAACAACCCCCAGCGATGCCCCTTGCTTGCTTTGAGCACTCTGAGGGGTGAAACAAGACCCTGACCAACGGTCTGAGCAAGCGGCCAGCCTGAAAGCATAGGCATGACTATCATTAGATAAAGAGCCGCGGCGGATAAGATTAGGACACCCGCTCCGTCACTGAAACGTGTTAGCCAAATTCCCCCAAACAATAATCCAAGGGGAACGCCGACATTGGCGAGGACTGATGATCCGAACTTAATACCGCCACGCCAACTTACCTTCACCTTTGCCGAAATCATGGTCACTGAAAAGTATGCAAGAAACCAGGTGAGGACGAACAATCCGCCCATGACATTTGCCAGCATCGGATGGATGGCATCTAAAGCCCTAAAGGCTATGTCTGAGCCAAGGCTAAGCACCCCAATTAGGGCAGCGATGCCGAAGCCTATCAACGGCAAGGCATGGAGTTCCTGAAAAACTTCAGAGAAGAAATCTGTTGCGACTATGGTGCGTGGCGTCATCGCTCAACATTGCTCGGCAGTTTCAATGCACGCAAGTTACAAAGTCACAATCAACGATTGCCCTTTGTAGCCTGAATGACAGACTTACGTCCGCTCTTGGGTCGAACTAAGCCACGTAGCTTCGTCGCCAATCTTGGGGGAACGGCCATTGTGGCAATGGTCAACGCGATGGGACCTGAACCTTAGCCACGTGAGCCTTACAAAAGGCAGGCGGCATGATATATGGCTCGAGGCAGCGTGGCGGAATGGAGACGCACCGGGCCAAACCCGGAGGTTGCAGGTAAACCCCTGCCGCTGCCAAACTTAAATTATTTCTCTACCCGGATGTCCGCAATGGTGTCGATCTGAGCCATGCTGCTAGGTCTCAAATTTGGGGGGAAGTGGTCATTCGCCGTCCCGCTCCGGCGCGCTTTGCCCTGCGAGCAAGACGATCAGCCAGATCATAGTGATGATGTACAGCAAGTTGCTGAAGAAAATAGAGAAGAAGAGGGTCATGTCGGACTGAGCACCGGGCCCGATCGATGAGAACATTCTCGGCACCTGTATCGAAGAATAGATTATGAAAGGGAAGGGCATAAAACCCCAAAGGCCTGACTTCCCTCGATCTCGCAGGCGTCGCACTACGGCAGCAGCATACAGGACGAAAGCGAGGCCAAAGGTGGCCACGAGGTAAAGCAGGATCGACTCCTTCGGCATAAGCTCTGGAGGATCGCCACGCACGGAGATAGAGTATTGACTTGGCCCACTTGTCACCGACACCTGCTCGGGGTGCTGCGCAGCAAACTGCTGCATCTCTTGCATTGCGCTCATCATCATAGGCACGAAGATGATCATCCCCACTACCATGATGATAGCGAATGCGACCGCTGCGTAAGGCCAAAAGCTGGCGCGGTCTTCTCTGCCACTAAAATCGGCAAGCCTTTTAAAGTGCTCTCTGATAGTAACTGTATCTGGCATGTGACCACTTCTTGTGATTGTAATCGGCACAATCTGTATGGCAGTTATACCTAGCTGTTAAGCGTCCGCAATTGGGTCGTGTCCCGACAGGCAGCTTTTAGCTTGGACCGTTCCGGAAGCAGACATTTGCATCCATCGCCAATGTCTATGCAACTGAAGGTCGGCTTTAGGGCATAGCGGTCATGAAACCTGCCTGTCGGCTAACGACACCATTGCGGACATTGAGATTGCGCTGCAAGCTGGTCCCGATGCCACTAGATTTGCCGACTGTCCGATTTAGCAGCGGCATTGGCGTGGCGGTCTTGTTAGGATTGGTCACCGCACCACAAGCCGTTGCAGAGGCGAGGCCACACACATGCAAGAGCGACTAGAGCGAGATGCGCCCCTTCCAACCGAGATGCAGGGTCATTGGGTTGACGTGGACGACCCCTCGACGGGTCTTGTCGTAAGCGGTGGCGAGGTCACGTATTCCGGGCAAGGTGTCGATTACGATTACAAGCTGATTGGTCAGGCGGACGGCGCTGTCACAGTGAGCCTTAAGGTCAACGACGAGTCAAAAGACGACACCTTTCAGCGTTCCAACATCACCGAGTTGGTCATAACGCCTGATGGCGAACTTCACGCATACAACGTGAAGTTTGCCAGCCAGTTCGCGCGAGTGTCTCGCTGATTACTGGCGGACGGCAGAAACCCCCAACAAATCCGCCATTTCGGCCGGTCAGGACACGACAACGTTGCTGCCGCTAGGCGTTCGCGTTATTGTCGCTAGATGACGATTGTTGCTTTGCGTGCCGGGGACCGAGTCGAATTAAGAGGTGGCTATGATTTTGAGCCTGCTTGGCTCAGTGGGCGAGTCTCTTTGCTGGGCAGCGTAGCCACCTTCATTCCGGGCCAGAATGATTTGCCTGCCGCCGTGGTGGCGCTCGATGATTCGATCAGCGTGGATGGCGTCAGAGGTTCAACGGTTGTCCTCGAGCAGCGGTATGCGGGCGCCACTTGGACTGAGACGGGCGTTGTTCACGTGGAGCTTTGCGACTTTCAACCGGAACGAATACGGTGGCAGGACCGCCGTAAAGGCAAATGGGTAGAAAGTCATGCTCAATACAAGAAGGTTGGCTGACTGCGGTTGCGTCAGCTTCCCCCAACATTGCAGACAAAACAGCCCGACTGTGCTCGACAACTTTAGTTGCCCTTAGAGACGTCCCGAAAACGTGCCTTCAATCCCACCAGAAGTTCCACCAATGGCCAGTCACCATGGTGCCAGCCAATGTGGACAGTGTCTCAGTCCCCTGGTCGACGATGTCCGGGCAATAGTGGTAAATTTCAGTGGCGACGGAAAGCGCTTCCGCCCGCTGCACCGGAGGTTTGGTCACGCGAGTGTCCATTCGATCACCATTGATCCCGACAAGTTCGAGGCCATATGCACCGATGGGAAGTGGCGCGGCCTCTGGCGAAGCTGGAATCCTTCGCGCGTTCTCTAACTGGCTGGGACGACCTGCACGCTACCTAACCCACGGCAATCGAGACGACAGCAATGTCTGGAATCCCCAACATTCACTTCGATCCGGCGATCCAGCCGCATCACCGATAGCCGTCATTCGTTCACGTGAACGGCAGCTTTTCGCGATTTTGGCCTGAAACCGGATTTCGCGACACGACAACAAAATACGCCGTTCTGAAAGGGTAGTGGGAACGATGACTTGGGCCGAACGCTGCGATTCAATAGCCCAGCAATCAGCTGCGGCTAGACGCCCTAGAATTGGCCTTCACTACGTCCTCTGCACCGTATCGGAAGCTGTGCTTTTGCTAGCTTATTTTTCTCGTACTAAGCCTTACGCCTTTCAAGAAACTCAAATATCAATACAGATAGCAGTGCAACCGTGACGGTTACGTAATGATCTATAAAACGAAAGAAAAATATCATCATTACAAATAATGTGATATAAAATATTTTACTTCTTAACGAGTAATCCATTTTGAATTCCTTTATTTGCATCCATAAGCAAATTGCTGCAACTTTATCGAAGTGGAATTAGTCCACAATGGGAAAATGAAAAAATCAGATAAGCCGGTTGTTGCTCCGCCAGCAGCTTTCGCGCCTGCTGAGGCGATTGCTCCCCCACCCACGGTTCCCGTAATTGATGTGTAGGTTGGTAAATCAAGTTTGTCACAAGCACTCGCCAGCGCATCGCATTGTAACGTCTGGTTCACTGTCATTCATACACATTGTGAATCCGTTGGAAGCCGCGCAATGAGATGAGTTATCCCATCGTACCTCTTCTGCGACTTCGGTTCCGCATTTTGCGGCTTCATTCTCTGGGTGAAGTCTAAAAACCATCGGCGCGCACGTCCGATTGAGGGCGCGAAGCTGACACGCTGGTTCGCCCTCGTGAACGTCCACTATCCCCAACAAATCCGCCATTTCGGCCGGTCAGGACACGACCCATTGCGGACATGATGTTAGTCGTTAGATTGAAATTCATGCGCGTTCGTTTGATTGCATCAATCGCTCTTCTCGCAGCCGGATGCGGATCGGCTCGATCACCAATCCCGGAAATCGCACAAGGGCTGCCGAACAACTATTCCGAAGGTGAAAGAGTTTTCGATGCCCGCTTAAAAGCACGATTTCCTGTTGGAACATCGACAAATGCTCTTGCCGAAGAGTTGACGAAACAAGGCTTCTCGGTGACGACGCAGATTAATGGCGGTGGAGCAAACTACACCGACAAGGGGTTTCTCGTTTCAAGCGTTTGGAACATCGGGTGGAAGGCCCAAGGTGGACGTATCACAGACATTTGGGGTGTCTATGGCGGTCGCGGCCCTTAGGTCTTCTTCCCCCAACATTCCCGTCAATCGGCGACCGTGCAGGGCCTCCTGAGAGCGGTCAGTCATTCAGATGGGAATTTGCCACGTGACCTAGGCAGTCGCAAAGTTACCCTGTGTCGTCTGCCGATGAAGAACATGAGGGTGCGGTCTCCTTTGCACATCTGCAGTCGCCTTTGTTCCACGCTTGGTCGGCAATAACCTTATTCCCGTAATTGCTGACAGTGCGCATGCGTAAGATTCATCGTGCGCTTTATTTTGGAACGTCCGCTCCCCTAAGGTCCACGCCGTTTGCGCACTGTTTATGCATTGTAATTGCGGACGTTTCGACCCCGTGGGTGCGGTCATTTTATCGCCGCAAATTCCCGCCAAAGCCAATGTTGCTCGCGATACTATTGTACTAATCAACGAAAAATTGGAGAGGAATTAATTTGCGTGCAAAGGCCCAGTCGATCATCGATTTGTCTGATTGCGTTGTCTCTATTCCTCATGGGGGTGCCGTCACATGCGGGCGATTTTACGAAGACCTCTGATTTAGCCGAAAATGAAGTCAGAGACGTAAATTCGGCTGATGGCGGCTGGCGGCCCGTGGTCAGCGGGCATCTGAAAAACGGCGTGCGCTTCGCAATCCTCCCGCGCCGTGATGCTGAGCCAGGTTTGGGTGTGTTAATGCGCAACGAGGGCGGCTTCATCGAAGAGCGGCGCCCCGGCGAGCGCGGCTTAGCTCACTTGATCGAGCACATCGCTTTCCTCAGTCCGACCATAAACGCGCCTGACGATCTGCATCACCTAATAAAGATCGGCTCGCACTTGACGCTTCCAGCGCCTTCGGCTGGCACCACGTCATGGCGAGAAACAAACTATTTCTTCTCGACCACTACTAACAGCCTGGAGAACCTCGACAAAATGCTGGGGCTGTTGCGTGAAGTCGCGACCGATCTGACCTTCCGGCGCGACGCGGTTGATGAAGGACGTGCCCAAGTCGTTCAAGAGATGGCTGGCAGGAAGTCTGGCAACGATATCTATGCCGATTACATTGCAGCTGTTGCTCCCGGTTCGCCCACCGATGTGATTGACGCCCAGAACTCCGACGATGTGCCTAACGCGAACATCAATACCATTCGGATGCTTTACCACCGGCTGTATCAACCCGCGAACATGATGATCGTAATTGTGGGGAATGTCGATCCAGCGAAAGCAAGACGCTTGATCCAAAAGCGGTTTGGAGACTGGAAAGGTACCCGCTTCGTGCACACCCGCGTGTCCCAATTTCAATCGGACAAAATCAGGCCGATTAGCTTCTCGGCGCGCCAGCAAGGGCGTAGGATTGCGATGGTAACAGTAGTGGCGCCAACGCCACTTCGTGAAAAGTCGTCTCGCCTTCAGGCTGAGTCTATGCTGATGGACATGCTTGCGATCCGCGTCGTCAACAATCGTCTTGGGCGCACACGACCACACTCCACGCCCGGAAACGTTGGAATGTTCATCGATGATGGCAGTCAGGGGCAACGCATGATCATGCTCTGGAACAACTTCGGCCAAGGCCAATGGCAATCGGCGGTCTCGGCCTTGTGGCGCGCAACATGCGATATTAGAACCAAAGGTTTCTCCGACAGCGAGTGGGAGACGGCAAGACTAGACGTGTTGCAAGACCTTCAGCAACGCGCAAACACGATGGGTGAAACCCCCAATGTCGAACTGGCAAAAGACCTGTCGCATGCCCTTGCGATGCACCGTGAGCTGATTCCACCGGACCAATTACTGCGCTATGCGCGTTCCTATTTGCCCACCATCAGATCAGCGCAAGGCAATCAGTGGTTCAAAAAGCAATGGCGAAGGGGGAAAGAACATCTACGAGTTGAAGCGCCAGAGCTTGCTCAGACCACAAAACCCATAGCCGCGATCCGAGCGACGGCTAGTCGAGCGACTAACCCGGCTATTTGCAAAGTGCGTCAATAGATAACTTCGATAACCTGACACAGCGACTATTGCGATGCGTATCTTAAGGACGATCGTGTAAGCGAGGGCTTTGGGAATGTGCCACCTCAAGCTCGCCATTCTGCAAACCACCTCATTTCCCTTCGTTTCAACAATTCGGTTGCATCGCCGATAGCTGTCAGTCGTTCACGTGAACGGCAGCTTACCCCAACAAACCCGCCATTCCAGCCGGTCAGGATACGCCAACATTGCAGTCATGATCTTGGTTTCCACCATGCATAGGCTAGCGTGATCCAGCCAATCACGAAGGCGGTGATGGCAATCCAGCCAGCAGCAAATGGCAACTTCGGCGCGCAGTAATCGAAGCAAAATGCATTGGGGCCGGACGTTGGGGCTTCAACACCAAAGAACTCCGCGAATTGCTCCCAACTTCCCATGATTGCATGATAGATGTAGGCCTGCACAATCCATGCTTGAATTGCCCCCGCGATCAGCGAGATCGAAAACAGCACCATTGCGAACAATAGCCGTCTGTCGCGTCGCATCGTCCCTACTCCAGCAGCGTTGTAGGACCATAGCATAAGTCGTCGTGCGTCCGCTTCCCCCAACATTCATGACAAACCGATGTAATTCGTGGAGCGCTGAAAGCGGTCATCCAGACGCTAGAACGGGTCCGCTATGGGTCGTGATGGTAAATGCGATCCTACCAAAGTGCTTTCACTAGGATACTTGAAGCGGCAACACGAAGCGGAGTTTGGGAAGTGTTTGGGTTTGATGGAAACCAGCCGCCCAAATCCAGTAGAAACACGTTTTAATACATGCGCTTGTGTCAACCGCTATAGTCGATTTCGTAATGATGGGGCCACAGGTTCGAGTCCTGTAAGCGGCACCAATTTTCGTTTACGGATAGAAACGCGCATGTTCGGGATGCCATACCGGACAATGCTGGGCTCCTCCGGCATTTTCCGGATCGTATGTGGTCTGGCTGCTTTTGGAGCTTGGCCGAAAAAACTGGGCTGTCGGCTAACGACCAATTGCGGACATGAAAAAATATTCAGACGCAATCACCAAAGCTAGGCGGACCATCATCGGCTAGGAGCTCATCGACAGCCCTATCAAGTTCACCAGCGTCTGCCGACTTGAAGCCATCGTAGCTTTCAGCAACATCACCTTCGCAGATATAACGGTGGTCCTCACTGTTGAGGTTCTGACCTTCCTTGAACTTTTCAAGAACGGCCGGGTCTCCGCCTGTGTTGCGGACTATGTAGTCATCGAACCTCTGAGAGTAGCTTGCGATCCTCGCCTGAAACTCAGGGTCTTGGC
Organism: Qipengyuania algicida; assembly: GCF_009828025.1. GTDB lineage: Bacteria > Pseudomonadota > Alphaproteobacteria > Sphingomonadales > Sphingomonadaceae > Qipengyuania > Qipengyuania algicida. The sequence goes on from NZ_WTYA01000010.1 coordinate 10,205, forward strand.
CCGCACGGCATTGGTTCCCCACCTTCTCTACGAAATAGATGAACGTCCCAAGGCAGAGAACGCCCCTCCCGGGCACTTCGTTTGGCGGCGCTGCTGAGATCAGGCCAATGCATGATACGGTCAGCACAGCGAAACGCGAACAGGTTCGTATGTCGATCATTAATGGATCATACGCATATTTTCAGAGGTTTGCCAAAACGTCCGCTCCCCACCTCATAGTCAGACATTCCGAGGCCTCTCGGAATTTCCTGAAAACGGACACTGCCGAAATTTGACGGCTATGACCGCTTTCGGGAGTCGCGGGCGATTGCGCTAATGACCGAAACTGAAGCTCGAGGCGGAACCTATTAGGGCAAATCAGTGGAAATTATCCAATGATCTGAGTGCCCATTTTTGTCTTCTATGGGGCACCACTCTTCTTGAACCGCAGAAAACCGCCATTTCTTGGCTACCCCATTCATGACTGCTGAGAACTTTTGCAAGAGACGTGCGCTGCCATGTCCGCTTCGCGCCCGAAAAATCGGTCGTGCGTGTGGTCAGGATCGTTCCCCGAAAGCTGCCGTTCGTTCAGGTTAGCGCCTACGGGAGCTAAACGCCCTCAACTGTTCTCATGCGAATTGCATTAACCCTCTCCCAGAGCAATTATCCGCTTAGGGCAGGGCACAAATATGAACTCTTGACCATGGGGTTCACTGGTGTGGCGCACAATGACCCAGCCTTCATTGATTGCTGAAAAGGAAGGGTACCCGCCATCCTGCTGACAATGAGATTGCAGCTTAAGACACGATTATCGACCCGCTCGCAAAAACATTCACTCGGACGAGAATTAATGTTGTAATTTGATAATCGAGGGCGCATTAAGCCCATCTGCGCCGCAAGAGCGCTTTTGAGTGATGGGAGAGGTTATGAAGGTACTGCCACTTTGCCTTGGCGTGTCAGCATTGGCACTGACCTGGGGTGTACCGGCTTTCGCGCAGGATGATGCGGCGACAAGCACGGGAACTGTCACAAGCGAGAGCGGCCAAACGGCGGCAGGCGATCGCGCAGATTCTCCAAACGCTGTCGGCGAGATTGTAGTTACTGCTACGCGGCGCAGTGAGAATCTGATGACCTCGCCGATTTCAGCCTCGGTTCTCTCGGGCAGCCAGCTCGCAAACAAGGGCGTGACCGACGTTGATGCGCTGCAGTTTGCGATGCCTAGCGTGGTCGTGAACAATTTTGGCCAGGGCAACAATTTCAACGTCCGCGGAATTGGTAAGGCAGAGCACAACACGCAGACCACCACCGGCGTCATCGTCTATCGCGACGGTGTCCCGACTTTTCCCGGCTATGTGCAGGGCGAGCCTTACTATGACATCGCCAATATTCAGTTGTTGCGCGGACCGCAGGGTACGATCGTGGGTCAGAATGCCACCGGTGGGGCGGTCTTCGTCAACACCAACGACCCGGTCATCGAGGGCGGCGTTCACGGTTACGTGCAGGCGCAGGCGGGCAATTACGCCGATCTGGGGGCGCAAGGCGCGGTCAACTTGCCGATCAGCGACACCTTCGCGATGCGCGTGTCGCTCTTTGGCGAAAGGCGCGATGGATTTTACAATATCACCGGTCCGGGTGGTGCGACGTATTCGGACAACAACGACCTGCGCATGGCGGCCGGGCGCATCAGCTTCCTATGGAAGCCCAGCGCCAATTTCTCGGTCCTGTCGAAAACTGACCTCGGCTACATGAACTTCGGCGCCTATCCGGCGAGCCCTTATTGGCAATCGATGAAGACGCTGCCGAATGGTTCGGCCAATCCACGCTATGCCGACCTGTTCGATATCACCGCCAATGCCCCGATGGGTGCGCGCGACAAATTCGTGCGATCAATCCTGAAGCTCGAATATGTCACCGATGGCGGCATGAAGTTCCGATCGGTCTCATCGCTTCAGAACGCGAACACGCTCTATCAAACCGATCTGGACGGAACATCTTCCGACTCTCTCAATCCCATAACGCTCCAGCCGGTGCCGAACTCCTACTTCTTCGATACGGTAACCGAGACCCAGGTCACCCAGGAATTCAACATCATTTCGCCCGATAACCAGCGGGTGACGTGGCTGGCGGGCGCGTTTGGCTTGTGGAACACCTACTTCTTCCCGGCACCGTATGACAATTTCACCATCAACGTGTGTTATCCTGTGGCGACGAACCCGGCCTGCCTCTATCAGCTGAAAGGTCGCAATCCGGAAAGATCGCTGGCCGCCTTCGGACAGATCGGCTTCAAGATCACGCCCAGCCTCAAGCTCGAAGTAGGCGGGCGTTACACTGCCAGCCGGTCGACCAATCATGTCGATGTCATGCAATATGGGACCTATATTCCGGACGAACAGACGGTCACCTCCGACAATTTCTCGTACAAGGTATCGCTCGGGTGGCAGGCGTCGCCGGATCAGTATCTGTACGGCTTCGTCGCGACCGGTTTCCGGCCTGGCGGTCTCAACGTGCCGGTCGGTCTGGGCCTGCCGACTCCGTTCGATCCGGAAACCGTGCAATCGTTCGAAGCAGGTTGGAAGGGCAATTTCCTCAACGGCAAGCTGAGGACGACGCTGGATGGGTACTATAATAACTACAAGAATTTCCAGGTTATTATCGGTTATCCGAATTATCCGACCTTCGGGATCGAGCTCAACGTTCCCGGCACGACGAAGATTTATGGTTTTGAGGCGACCACCGAACTCAATCTCGGAAACTTCTCACTGAATGCGGGCGTCAATGTTCTGCACAGCGAACTGGCTCAATTCTATGCCTCCGATTCCCGCCTGCCGAGCACGACGCCATGCGATCCCAACGCTGGGCCGACAAGCGCGACTTGCATCGATCTTAAGGGGCGCGAACAAACCTATGCGCCGAATTTCACTTTCAATGTGGGGGCTCAGTACAAGATACCGCTCGGAGAAAAATCGACGCTGACGCCTCGCGTCAACTTCGGGCATATCGCGCCGCAATGGGCGACGTTGTTCGAAAATCCCGCACTCGGAGATCGGTTGGTTGCGCGCAATGTGCTGAACGCGCAGCTCGAACTCAGTCGCGGTGACTGGTCGATCACTGCCTATGCGACCAATCTGACAGATCAGCATTATCCCGGGGCGCTCATCAGCGGGCTCTATCTTGCCGGTCCACCGCGCCAGTATGGTGTCAAGATTTTCAAGACTTTCTAACCGATCTGGACATGGTCACGCCTTCGCTCGCACTCGCGAGCAGGGCTGGCTGTGGCATTCGGGGCAATCGAGGGCGGCGAATTGATGCAAAGCTACAGCCTGACGGTCGACAAGTTTCTCGATCACGCCGCCAAATGGCACCCCCAAGCATTTGTCGCCGGCCACGCTGATGATGGAATGGTGGCGACTGGCTATTCAGTTCTGCGGGAGCGCGCCAACCGGATGTCGGGCGCGCTCGCCTCGCTTGGCATTGAACCAGGCCAGCGTGTCGCGACGCTCGCCTGGAACACCTTGAACCACTTCGAGTTCTACTTCGCCGTTATGGGCGCCGGCATGGTCTGCCATACGCTCAATCCCCGCCTGGTGACTGCGCAGCTCGCCGCCATGATCACTGAAGCGGACGACAGGGTGCTGGCGGTTTCTGTCGATCTTCTGGACATTGCCCGGGAATTGCGCGCCAAATGTCCGTGTCTCGAACAGCTGGTGGTTCTCGATGGGAATGTCGATCCCCAGGCACATGGGAACGGCGTAGGGCAGGTTTGGGATTTTGAGACGCTGCTGCAGCGGAATGGCGCAAACCACCCATGGGGTGTGTTTGACGAGAATTGCGCGGCAGGGCTTTGCTATACATCGGGCACGACGGGCCGGCCCAAGGGCGTGGTCTACACCCACCGGTCGAATTACCTTCACACGCTGCGTGCTCTGCAAGCCGATGCGCTCGGCATCACGTCACGGGATATAGTGCTGCCTGCAGTTCCGATGTTTCATGCCAATGGCTGGGGCATCCCCTTTGCAGCACCAGCAGTCGGAGCTTCAGTCGTGCTCCCCGGCAGGCACTTGGACGGCGCCAGTCTGGCGCGATTGCTGACCGAATATGAAGTGACGGTTGCGGTAGGGGTGCAAACGGTATGGCTTGCGCTAGCGGACCATACCGAGGCCACCGGCGAGCAGTTTCCTTCCCTGCGCCGCGTACTGGTCGGTGGATCGACTTGCCCCGACGCGCTTCGCTTGCGGTTGGAGCAGCAGCTTGGCGTTGAAATCCAGACGAGCTGGGGCATGACCGAGCTATCCCCCATCGGTACGATTGCCGCGCCGGGCGCACCAGGTCCGGACGGAAGCTCGGGACGGCCCGCGTTTGGTCTCGATCTCAAGCTGACCGACGCCAGCGGGCAAACGCTAGCCACTCAGCGCAACCAGCTCGGCCATCTCAAGGTCCGCGGGCACAGTGTAGTCGATCGCTATTTCGGTGAGCGGGATGATGCACTCGACGGCGATGGATATTTCGACACCGGCGATCTGGCGATCCTAGACGATGCAGGAAATCTAACGATTGGGGGCCGATCGAAGGATCTGATTAAATCGGGCGGCGAGTGGATCAATCCGACCGAAATCGAGACAGTGATCGGGATGCACCCGTCTGTGCGGCATGTTGCCGTGATCGGGAGACCTGACGCAAGGTGGGGTGAACGTCCTGTCGCCATCGTCGAAGCCGATGATTTGGCCGATGATCCCGTGAAACTGCTCGGGCTGCTCAAAGGCAAAGTAGCCGACTGGTGGATTCCTGACGAGATCTTGTCGATCCCCTCGATGCCGCTGGCGGCATCCGGCAAAATCGACAAGCAGAGCCTACGCGCGCAGTTCGCTTCCGATCAGTAGATAGCCAAATGCAGGGGGTTGGTCCCGACCTAGAACGCTAGTCGCATCCCGGAGCCTTGGGCGGCAAAGGGCTAGAGACGATGCCGATGTTCCAGGGCCACGCGATCTTACCCGTGGCCCGGCGGCGACACATGACTTCCTCGTTGAGTTCGAACATGCCGGGCATCAGTTCGGTCTGGGGGTGCGGCGCATCGGTGAAATGCATGAACGACCGGTTGGCGCCAAATGTGGGCCATGCAGGATGACCGGGAGCGGCGGGTACCCCGGTTTTGACAAAGCTGCTCCAGTAATCGATCATCGCATTGGATAAATCGTGCTGCTCGGTTGTATCGGGTATCGCGGGCCAATGCGGTCCGACGCCATCGAATGTGCCGAACACAAAAGGCAGTTCGCTGGCGTGAAATGCGTGCAGTCCGGCCTTGTCCATGGCTGGGTAGCCGTGATCGAATTCATATAAGTATGATTTCTCGCCGATTGAATCCTGCTTGCGCGCAAGCCTTTCGGCGGTCCATGCGTACAGCGCATCGCGCGTCGTCTCGAGGATGCTTTCCTCGTAATCTTGAGCCGGATACAGCTTGAGGAAGGCATCGGCGAGTTCGCCATACCGCGCGCGGATCTGCTTTTCGTATTCTGCTGCACTAGCAGGCGGCTTAGGCGCCAACATCCTTAGCGAGCGAATTTCACCCTGGTTAAAGCCCGCGAGTACCGGCACATGCGCTTGCTTGCCCTGATCGAACGCCGTGACCATTTGTTCAGGTAGCAAGTCGCCGTCGACCAGCCCCCAGGGCATGAACCCCGCCGCAGCGGCCGCCGAGGTCAGTGTTTTGGGATCGATCGCGCGCATCGCGGCGATGTCCTTGGCATGGACGGCCTGCTGCACCAGAGCACCGACCGCTTCACCTGACGGCATGCCGAAGACGGGCTGCCTGAGCCGCGGCATGGCAATCATATAGCCGCTTTCAACGATTGCCCTTTGGAACAGACCGCGCGCTGCCGGTGATTCCATGAGATAGATTGCGCTCAACGCACCGGCGGATTCTCCGGCAATGGTGACCTTTTCAGGATCACCCCCGAAAGCGGCGACATTGTGCTTGACCCAGCGCAGCGCTGCGATCTGGTCCATCAAACCGTAATTGCCTGAGATATGCCGGTCGTTTTCGGCGCTCAGCGCGGGGTGAGCCATCCACCCAAGGACGCCCAGCCGGTAGTTGATCGAAACGAGCACAATTCCTCGCTTAGCCAGCTTCGCGCCATCGTATAGCGGCTCCCGGCTCGACCCGGTCACCAAGGCCCCGCCATGAATCCACACCATGACCGGCGCATTCTTCGCGTGAGCAGGCGCCCAGATATTCAAGGTAAGGCAATCCTCGCTCATCGGGAGCGGTTCGCGCGGGGAATAGATGGTGGAAAGCTTGCCTTCTGGCTGGATGCAAGCGGCGCCAAACTGTTGCGCAGAGCGAACCCCGGACCAGCGCGGCATCGGCTGGGGTGCTCGCCAGCGCAGCTTACCGACCGGGGGCAGGGCGAACGGGATTCCCTTATAGACATCCAGTCCATCCTGCGTAGTTCCGCGCAGCTTGCCGGCGGGCGCATCGACCACGGTTTGGTTGCTCACTTCAGGGGCTTTTGCGCCGGTCGCGAGCAGGCTCGCGGCAGCGAGAAGATGCAGAACTTTCATTGCACACTCTCCATTGGTCGTGGTGTTTCCTTGCCGAGACGACGGGCGAGTATCGCGAACAGCAAAATCGCGACCGCATAGAATGGCGCGAGGGTGTACAGCGCGATCTGGAGGGAATGCGGGTGCCCATGCGCGGCAAAGAAGTCGCTTGCCTGGCCGACATAGGTCGGCCCCAACCCCAATCCGATAAAATTCATCACCAGCAGCAACAGCGCTCCCGCCAGCACGCGCTGATCAGGTCGGACTTCCTCCTGCACCAGTGCGATCGATGCCGAGAGATAGAAGAAGTTGAGAAACATTACCGCTGTGAGCAGGACCAGCGCCAGCGGCCAGCTCGGGACAGCCACGAACCCGAGGTAGAATGGCAGCGCGAGGGTTAGCGAGACCGCAGGTGCCAGCGCGTAGCCTTTCCTCGATTTCCGGGTGATCCTGTCGATGATCCGTCCGGAGACTATCATTCCTCCACCCATGCCAATACCTAGCACCAGCGCGTACCAGATGGCCACGTTGGACAGCGTCATCGCCTTCTCACGCATCAGGAACAACACGGAAAAATTGCCCATACCGTAGGTGATGAATTGGGTGGCGCCGCTTCCCAACGCGGCCAGCATAAGCACGGGATTCCTGAAGAAGGCGCGGACGGTAGCCCAGAACGGCGCCTTGCCTGATGGCGCATCGGATCGCTGGGGATCAAGCCCACCACGTGGGGGGTCGCGCAAGACAAGCTTCACCAATGCGGCCGTCACCAGCCCTATTGCACCGATTGCCAGAAAGGCATCGCGCCAGTCGAACGCAACCGCGATTGATGCACCGAATGCGATCCCGAAAGCCGCGCCAATTGGCGGCCCGAGATTGTAGATGCCGAGCGCGCTTGCGCGTTTGCCCGGTGGATAGCTGTCGGTAATGATAGCATAGGAGGGCGGAACACCGCCTGCTTCGCCAAAACCTACCATCATGCGCGCGATCACGAGCTCGGAATACGTGGACGCAAGGCCGCACCCGATCGTCGCCGCGCTCCATATTCCGCAGGCGAGCGAGAGGATGGTGACCCGATTAGCCCGGTCAGCCACCCAGCCGATGGGTATGGCGATGAAGCAATAGAACAGGGCGAAATAGAAGCCGCCAATCAACCCCAGCTCGCCATCGGTGATGTGCAGCGTGTCCTGTATTGGCTTGGCCAGGATGCCCAGCAACGATCGGTCGAGGAAGTTTATGATGTAGACGAAAGTCAGGACCGTCAGGACGAGCCAGGGAGGACGGGCAGATTGTGTCTGCGTGCGGATGGCTGGCGTCATTGACCGATATTCCGGTGCCACTCCCACGTGGTTGAAGGTGCCGCCTGAGCCGGCTGCCGTTGTGCACGCATCTGGTCCAAATCCTCTCTCCAGGATCAAATTCTTTTTGTGACTGTATGTCCGCGCTGGTGCTGCTCCTGTCAATACACACTATCATGTGAATGAAGATTATTCCGATACACCGTCGAAGTGCTTGACGGGCGGAGCCACAAGAGGAAGGACGATTGGTGTGAACGAACCGAAAAAGCCCAAACGCGTTTCCCGCAAGGCCGAGCAACGTGCCGCCACGATGGAACAGATTCTCGATGCGGCCGAGTTTCTGTTTGCCCAGCACGGCCTCTACGGCGTGACGCTGAAAGACGTCGCCAAGCGTGTCGGTGTGCATCACACGCTGCTCAACTATTATTTTACCGACAAGCGTGAGCTGTTCGATCAGGTGTTCGCGCGCAGGGCTCTCGTGACGAGCGAGCGCAGGATGCGCGCGCTCGACGAGTACGAGGAATCCTGCGGCGGAGATATTACGATCGAAGGCGCGCTGCACACGTTTCTCGACACGGATCTCGACTTGTACATCCAGGGCGGCGAGGGCTGGAAGAATTATGGCCAGCTCAGCTCGCAAGTCGCCAATACGCCCGAATGGGGCGCAGCCATGATGGATAGCCACTTCGATCCTGTGGTCCTGCGCCTGATCGAACTCCTCCAGAAGGCGCTTCCCGAAGCCGATCCAAAGGACGTGTTCTGGGGATATCACTTCGTGTCGGGCGCGCTGATGCTCACGCTCGCAAGGACCGGTCGCATCGACAAATTGTCCGGCGGCCTGTGCCAATCGGAGGATTTCGAGGCGGTCAAAGGACGAATGGCCGCCTTCATGGCCGCCGGATTTCGGAAGATTTGCGAAAAGTAGATCACGACCTCGCCCAGATCCGATGGCAAAACGGTTAGCCCGAAACTTCGGGAACTCGCATTAGCCTGGTCCACAATTGCTGGTCGAAATCTTTGTCTTTCGCCGCAGCGCCGGTGCGCACGATCACCAGACCAAGACTGGGCACAATATAGACGCGGCGGTCTAGGTAGCCCAAAGCCGCGACCATATCTGCTGGTGCCGCAGGTACGAGCATACCGGATTTCCGCGCACCATAAGCTCCGATGAAATAGGAGCCGCCGTTGAGCCACCACAGTCGACCATAGGCCGGGTTCGTCTGCGATGGGACGAACATCTTCTGCAAGCTTGCCGCAGACACAATCCGCTTGCCCGTTGGGGCGAGGCCGCGATGCAGCACCATCTGCCCGAAAATTGCCGAATCGGTTGGCGTGGTGACCAGCCCTGTGCTGTTGCCCACTCCCGCAAGCGCAGCGGGACGCTGACGCCACGCAGTGTCGGTCATTCCCAGCGGACCGGTCAGCCACTCGCGCGTCATGGTTTCGAGTGAAAGGCCACTTGCCGCTGCCAGGATTTTCTTGGAAATCGCGTAGACTGCGGTGTTGTAGAAGAACTTCGTGCCGGGCGGTGCCTTATAGGCAAACTTCTCGTCCAGCCCTGAACTCATGGTGAGAACATCGATCACCCGGATCGCATGTTCCTGCTCGGACGTTGCGTGCGACCAGCCCGAACCGATATAGGAATCGACCGGGCGGCTGACATCGATCATGCCCTTATCGATCGCGATTGCCACCAGCACCGACACAAAACTTTTCTGCTGCGAAGCGACGTCTTCAAGCAACTCGCCGTTGGCGGCTTTGCCATAGTCGAAAATCGCGAAAAGCTTGTCATCGGCAGGTGCAGGCCAGTTTTCGGCGATGAGCTTACGACCGTGACGCATGACCAGAAAACCCGTGGTGTTTTGCGAGTGAACGTAGTCGACAACGTCGCGGACGGGCGCTGAATCGATCGAATTTGTCGCCGCTGGTCCTGCCTCCGATAATCTCGGATTGCCATTCGTCGCACAGGCCGAAAGCCCCAGTGCCATGATGGCGCATGTCATCCGCGTGAGCCTCAATGTCGCTCTCCTCTCGCATCCCTCAATTGACATTCACTCATGAGTGAGTGATGTCAATGGCCAGAAAAGAACGTGTTTGGGTGGAGAGGTCTCATGGCGAAAGCGCCAGCCGAAGCGAATCGAGCGAATATCAAGGTCGCGATGATGGCTTCGGCCGGGGCTGCGGTAGAATGGTACGATTTCTTCATTTACGGCACAGCTGCGGCGCTGGTGTTTCCGCACCTGTTCTTCCCCGAAACCATGCCGCCGCTGATCGCGCTACTCGCGTCATTCAGTACCTTTGCCGTCGGCTTCGTAGCCCGACCGGTGGGTGGTATGATTTTCGGTCATTACGGCGATCGCCATGGTCGCAAGCGCGCGCTGGTGCTGGCTATGTTTGTCATGGGTCTGGCGACGTGCCTGATCGGCTTGCTGCCAAGCTATCATAGTATCGGGATTTTCGCTCCGCTTGCGCTGATCGTCCTGCGCTTCGCGCAGGGGCTGGCAGTCGGAGGGCAATGGGGGGGAGCGGCCCTGCTTGCTATCGAGAGTGCGCCGGCCGGCCGACGTGGTTTCTATGGGAGCATGGTGCAGGTGGGCGTGCCATTGGGCGTGGTGTTTGCCAACACGATGTTCCTGATCATCAGCGCCTTGACCAGCGACGATGCGTTCATCGCGTGGGGTTGGCGTATTGGTTTCATTGCCAGCGTGGCACTGATCTTCATCGGGTTGGCTATCCAGAACAGAGTGGAGGAACCTGCCGTCGATCCCCAGGAAGACATGGCTGCCTCGACCGAAAACTCGCCGTTGATGCAGGCTGCTCGAGAGCACTGGCGAGAAATTATCTTGGCCGGCGGTGCCTTCGTCGCCAACAACACCTGCTTCTATGTCGCTATCACCTATGCGGTCGCCTATGGCACCGGCACGGTTGGCCTGTCGCGCGACCTTTTGCTCCTCGCCGTCATGGCGTCGAGTATCCTCATGATTCCCGTGCTTCCTCTTTGCGGCTGGATCTCTGATCGGCTCGGACGGCGCGGCATATTCCAGCTGGGCGCGTTGCTCGCTGCTGGGTGGGCATTTGCCATATTCCCGTTGATGGATTCGGCTTCACCGGTTGCTGTCATGCTCGCGATCGCTATCGAAATGATATTTCTCAGCATGATGTATGGCCCGCAGGCGGCGCTTTTTGCCGAGTTGTTCCCGCGATCCGTTCGCTATTCCGGTGCATCGCTCGGCTACCAGCTCGGCGCCGTGGTGGGGGGTGGCTTCGCACCGATCATCGCGACCGCCCTGTTTGCGGAATATCACTCGACGTTCCCCATTGCGGTCTATCTTTCGGCCATGTGCCTTGTGTCCTTTGTGAGCGTGGCGCTGCTGGGCAAGAGGCGCTTCAGCCGCGAATTTGCATAGGGCGATCTACATCAGGCAGAGGAAAGGTACGGCGATGTTCGACACCAGCAGGCGCAGTTTTATAAGTGCGGCGTCGTCATTATCGCTGGTGGGGATGGCGGGATCTGCAACAATGACCAAGGCGCATTCGATCGAAGCGGATCTGAGAAAATACATCGGTTACGGGATCAAGCGCGCGGGTGGCCCCGGTGACATGGCCTGCGGCAACTGGCTCGCCGAAGAGTTAGAAGGTGCCGGGTACACCGTCGAACGGCAGACGATCTCGGTACCCTTTTTTAGCGAGCGTCAGGCCGAGCTGAGCGCGGACGATACGAGTTGTGTCGTCTATCCGCAGCCAATCGTTGTCGGTACAGGTCCGGCAGGAGTCTCTGGCCCTTTGGTTCGGGTCGACGCCCAGGGGCGTTGGCACGGATCACTTGATGGAGCGATCGCGCTGGTGGACCTTCCGTATGCGCGCTGGTCGACGCTGCTCGCGAAAGCTGCGCGCGAACCGATCGGAAAAGCGTTTGCTGGCGGTGCGGTTGCGGTGGTCGCGATAACCAACGGCCCCACGGGAAAAGTCATAGCGCTAAACACCGATGGCCGAAAGCCGATGTTCGGCGGACCGTTCGCCCTGATCGCGCCGGAGGATGCAAGTCCGTTTCTTGGCATGGCCATGAACCGCGCCGCGGCAAGGCTGGTTATCGACGGTAAGTCAGGGCGACGCGATGCATTCAATTTCGTCGGTCGGATGGATCGCGGCAGGGACCAATGGCTTGCGGTCTCCACGCCGCGATCGGGCTGGTTCACCTGCGCGGGTGAGCGTGGCGGCGGAGTTGCGGCATGGCTCGATCTGGCGCGCAGGGCCATCCGCAAGTTCCCGGCGTACAACCTCGCCTTTATCTGCAACACGGGCCATGAATACGAGTATCTCGGGGCAGCAGAGGCGATGAAGAAGATCGCACCACCGCCTGGGAAAACGAGGTTCTGGCTTCATCTTGGGGCTAATGTCGCCGCACGTGACTGGCACGATCTCGGTGGCCAACTCACACCTTTGCCCAGCGTCGACAGCCAGCGCTATCTGTCGGTCTCTCCCGCACTGGTCGATATGGCAACCAAGGTGTTCGAGGGGCAGCCGGGGTATGAGGCGCCGGTGTCGAGCAAAATCCTCTCGGCGGGCGAGCTCGATGAGGTGATAGCGGCTGGCTATTCCACGGCTGCCGGGGTCTTCGGGCTCCACCGTTATCATCATGTCGCGTTGGACGACGAACGATGCCTCGACATTGCTGGCACCAGCTCGGCAGCCGCCGCATTCGCCGACTTTGTGGAGCGTGTTCTGGGCTGAGCTTCGGCGACTTCAGCATTCAGGAATGTTGATCGCCGAAGTGGTGGATGAGCGACAATCGTCGTTACATCATACGTCGGAGTGCAACGCGAGCGGCAGAGGGTTGCGCGCACTCACAATTTCTTTTTTTGTGGATATTATACAGCTTTGTCAGCTGGATAGATCGTCCTTGGCTGTCTGAAACTCGTCATTCCAATCTGCTCAACCGGTCTAAATATTGACTGATGAGACAGTCAGTATTGACTCGCTGACGGTCCAGGTGGCATCTCTCTCGGTGTCCGCAAGAGCGAGCCAGAAAGGTAAGCCAAGTCGGCAGGGAGAGAGAGATATGAGGGGCCTGTCTTTAGGCGTTTCGTTTGTCGCGTTGCTAGCTGCGACGAACCCGGTAAATGCGCAATCCGAAGCCAAAACGAACACAGCGACTATGTCGGGGCAGGGCGACCCCGACACGCAGGACCGGCTTGGAGCCACCGACACCGATCCCAATGAGATCGTGGTCACGGCGACGCGGCACAAGGAACGCCTGCAAGACGTCCCCATCAGCATCACCGCGTTCTCGCAAAGCGACTTGACGCAAAAGGGCATCGTTGGATTTTCGGGGATTGCCCGCCAGACGCCGGGCGTTGTGCTCAATGAGCGCAGTGACAACAATCTCAGCATCACGACACGCGGCGTCTCGACCAATGGATATCAGGCCGGGCTGCAGAGCACGACAACGGTCTATCTCGACGAACTACCGCTCACCACGATTGGTAATTCGGTTACGCTCAATCCAAATCTATACGATGTCGAGCGCGTCGAATTCCTGCGCGGCCCGCAAGGAACGCTGTTCGGCTCGGGATCGCTGTCGGGCGCATTGCGGATCATCACCAAGAGCCCCGAACTCGACAGCTTCGATTCCTCCGCCCTGGCCGACATCGGCGTCACCTTCGACGGCGGTGGGATACGGCAACGCTACAATGGCATGGTCAACGTCCCGTTGGTCGAAGACAAACTCGGCCTGCGCGTGGTCGGTTTCTACCGCCACGAGGACGGTTACATCGACAATATCGGGCTTAATCGCAGGAACTCGAACACGCTGAAGGATTGGGGCGGCCGGGCGATCATGTTGTTCAAGCCTACCGATCGACTGAGCATCCGGCTGATGGCGCTTTACGAAGACAGCTATCCTGAAGACGCATCGCTGGTCACGCCCTCACTCGGCGATCGAAAGCGTTACACGACGATCCCCGATCTCTACACTTCCAAGACACAGCTGTATAATGGCACAATCGAATATCAGTTGAATGGTGCCCACCTTACGAGTTCGACCAGCTACGCCCATCAGGACGGCCTTTTCGTCGTCGATTTGAGTGGCACATTCGGTCTCGCGCTACCGTTCTATCTGTTTGACCACGGTGTCTGGAATACCTTCGTTCAGGAAACGAGGCTGGTATCCGACCCAGGTGGCAAGATCGACTGGACGATTGGTGGGTATTATCTGCATCGGGACAGCTTCCTTGAAGGTCGACAGACATCGACCCCCGAATATCTCGCGGCGAAGGGGATTACAGGTCTTCCGGCGGATGCCACCTTCAACCAGTTCAGCAGCGATACGCGCAGCTATGAGTTGGCGGGATTTGGCGAGCTGACCTATCACCTGACCGACAAGCTGTCGGCGACGGGCGGTATACGCTACGGCAAATATGGCGGGACGTTGGACACATATGCGGGGTTCAATTCCCAGTATTTCGTCTATGCGCTGTCGGGCATCTCCGGTCCGCTGGCACGGATCCCCACCGCGCCGACATCCACCACATATCCGTCCTCGGCCAAGGCATCGTGGAAGGCGAGCCTTACCTACATGCCGTCGCGCAACCTTACGACATACGTCACGGTGGCGACCGGCTATCGAACCCCGGTTTACAATGCGCGAGCAGGCCTCGTCAGCACGGTCGATCCGAGCGATATTGTCATCCCACCGGGTGCGACATCGGACAATCTGATCAATTATGAAGCCGGACTGAAAGGCCGATTCTGGGATGGTAAGCTGACCGCCAACATCGCGGCCTATTACATCGACTGGCGCAACATCCAGGTGCAGGCCAATCGACAGTCCGATTCCGTCCAGTTCTCGACCAATGTTGGCGGCGCGGTCAGCAAGGGACTGGAGGCCGAAATCACACTGGCGCCCGTACGCTGGCTGACGCTGGGGTTGAACGGGTCGCTCAACGACGCAAAAATCACCGATTTGACGCCCGAGGAGGCCGCGATTTCCGGTGCGGTCAAGGATGCTCGTCTTGCCTCTCCGCATGTTCAGGGATCGCTATTCGGTAATTTGAACTATGATTTGATGGGTGGCGCCAAGGGCTTTACCGGGTTCCAGGTGCAATATGTTGGGTCGTTCCCCGATGGCTTCCCCAACACGCCGGGTAAACCGAGTGTGCCGAGCCCGCTGTTCGATTACACCGACGCCTATACCAACATCAACATTCAGACTGGTATCAGGATCGGGAGGCTCACTACCACATTCTACATGGAGAACGTGACCAACAGCAGGGCGGTCACCTATGTGCACCCCGAAGCCTTCATCTACAGCCGTTATGCTATCTTGAGGCCGAGGACGTTCGGTGTCCGCGTCGGGTACAATCTCTAAACGTTAAGCAGACCAAGTAACGGGCTTTCGGTAAAGCCCGTTGCTTGGGGCAAAGTTCTTCCGGTGCGAGACTTTGGTCGTCGTCGAACAGTCGTTGACGACGCGGCAAAAGTTGACGCCTTTCGAGCCGAACGACATTTGAGGCAGATGACCAGCACACCTTCAACAACATCGCAGACGACCTCCAGACCGCCACGTCAGCGGCGACACAAGGAACGCGCCCGTGAGGCCTCGATCGAGCGCATATTGGACGCTGCCGAGCAGCTCTTCGCCGAATTCGGATATCACGGTGTTACGCTGAAGGATGTCGCAAAGAAGGTTGGTGTGAGTTCGACCCTCCTGCACTATCATTTCAGCGGCAAGGAAAGCATCTACGAGGCTGTGTGGGCGCGCAAGGCCCCCATATCCTCGCGCAATCGCCTCGCCGCCATGCGTCGCTATGCCGAAGAAGTTGGCGACGATGTCACGGTCGAAGGTGCCCTGCGAGCATGGATCGATACGGACCTTAATGCTCAGATTGAACAGGAAGAATACTGGTCAGCATTCGGGCGCATCGCCGCCCAAGCAAACAGCTCGGTCGGCTGGGGGGCGGAGAAAATGACCAATTACTTCAATCCGGTCGTGCTGGCGCTGATCGATCTGCTCAAAAAGGCCATGCCCGATACCGATGAAGAGCGGATCTTCTGGGGCTACCATTTCGTCTCGGGCGCCATGACCCACAATATGGCGCGCACCGGCAGGTTGGACGAATTGTCCCATGGGTTGTGCTCTTCCGGCGATTTTGAAGCCATCAGGCAACACATGGGCACGTTCATGGCTGCAGGCTTTAAGGCGATCTGTGAGGGCACGGAAGCTGCATCATCGAAATCGGGCTAAGGCCTGGACATCACGGGAGATCAGGATGCGTGTTGGCATGGTATTTTTGCTGGGAGTTGTTCTGGCAAGTTCCGCGATAGCAAACCCGGATCACCGACCGGTGGTGCAAGTCGAGGGCGGCGCGGTCGAGGGTGTCGTCGATAACGATATCGCGGCGTTCAAGGGCATTCCATACGCCGCCCCGCCAGTGGGTGACCTGCGCTGGCGACCGCCCGCACCGCTGCAGCACTGGCAGGGAGTGCGCGACGCCTCGCACTATGGGGCGGCTTGTCCGCAGCCGGGCGATCATAAGGAAGCCTGGGCACAGGTCGGCCCAACCAGTGAGGATTGTTTGTTTCTCAATATCTGGCAGCCGGAAAAGCACGGAAAATACCCTGTGATGGTGTTTCTCCATGGGGGCGGCTTCACTTACGGCGCAGCGGGAGTTCCTTTGTATGATGGCACCAATCTGGCGCGGCGCGGAGTTGTTGTCGTCACGCTCAACTACCGATTGGGTCTGTTGGGTTTCTTCGCACATCCGGCTCTTACCGCAGAGAATCCCGATGGCCAGCTCGGCAACTATGGCGTCATGGACCAGATTGCAGCATTGCGCTGGGTCAAGCGAAACATTGCGGCCTTCGATGGCGACGCCTCGAATGTGACGCTTTTCGGTGAATCCGCAGGCGCCGGAGTTGTCCAGACGCTGATGGGGTCTCCACAATCGAAGGGGCTGTTCGAGAAGGCAATCTCCGAGTCCGGGGCAGGCGGTGCGGTGCTGTTCCCAATCCGTGGCGCACCGCTGTCAGCAGAAGCGCTGGGTGCGCATTGGGCCGCGAGCGTTGGCCTGCCGAACGCGACGGCAAAGCAGCTCAGGGCGCTGCCGGTGAGCGCTCTGCTACAACGGAGCTTCCCCTTTATCGACGGGAAGGTAATCGTCGCCAGCCCGGGCGCACCTTTCAGCAACGGAACGGAGTCGAAAATCCCGCTCATCATCGGCGCCAATTCAAACGAAGCGACCTTGCCTAGCAACAACGAAGCTGCTGCGCGCAAAGTCTTGGGCGACAGTTACGATGACGCGTTGAAACAATACTCGCAAGCACGGCCTGGAGCTTCCTTCGAGGCGGTGAAGACAGATCTGGCCGAGGATGCCCTGTCGATCCTGCCATCCTATTCAATCGCGGCCATGCACGCGGCCAACGGCGCCGTGGCTTATGATTTCTACTTCGATCAGGTTCCGTCCAACCGCCGCAAAGGTTCTGCCGGGACCCCGCATGGCGGTGAACTGGAATATGTCTTCGGTAATCCCGATGCCGGATCGGTGTGGGACGCAGGAGACAGGAAAGTGTCCGATACGATCGCCGGCTATTGGGTCCGCTTCGCCAGCACGGGTAACCCAAATGGTCCCGGCGCCCCAATGTGGCCAATAGTTTCCGCGGATGGCGCTCAACAATATCTGGTAATCGGCACGCCAACGCGCTCAGCCACCCTTTCTCCGATGGAGGAAAAAGTGCGACAACGTTCGCTCGCCACCTCTCGCGCGGGTTGGTCTGGCAATGCTATGCATGAGATCGGACACGAGTGATCATCAATGGTCGGCTATGTTTACCGTCGATAGACGAGGGCAGAAGCGACCAGTATTGATTGAATGCCTTGGTGGTCGACCGTCCCAACATGCTCGATATAAGAGGCATAGCGAACATCTTTGCCCGTTCAAGCGCAAGCCTGTTTGCTATAGCCTGCAAAGGTATAGCGGGCGGTCTGCTATCGATGCAAAAGCTGTCTTTTAGCTGCGCCTCTGGTTATAGCTCATGGTCTGGACAGAGAAATTTCCCAATGATTTGAGGGCCCATATTTGTCGTCTATGGGGCACCACCACTTTCAGTAGGCAAATTCAGCGCTCTAGGGCGAAATGCCGTTCGGCTGGTCGTGCGCTGTGGGTTCTGCTTGGGTCGTTTTGGGTTGGGAATTCGGCTTTACCCACGCTAATCCCACTTTGGATTTGATCGGCGATCAACAGTAAGCTGAAGGGCCGACTACGGACCATCAGGTTTTAGATAAGCGCGCCGCGAAAGCGGACGCGGCCCTTACTCTACTGCTTAAGACCAGAAAATAGAGCGTCCATCGCTTCATCGGAAAATTTTTCGTCACACGAATTTGAAGATGAGAGGCTTGGAGAGACCGAGGACGTCGTCTCGTGTTCCTCAATTTCATCAATCCGCTCCCGGATTATTTCCAATGCCGACGATAGGCGCCAATCCGGAACACCAGCACGCAGCCCAACCACTTTCATTGCCTCAGCCTGATCGGAGAGTTGGGAGCTACACGACATAGAGTTCCGGCATTGATCTGCGATCAGCAATTGGGCCAGGCGGTCGATCATCTAGACGGCTACGTGCGTCAACTGTTCGATGTTCCTAACCTAAAAAAATCAATCAAAGGAGAAACACCAAAGGACTGATACTATTGCTATCGAGACCCACGTACCGGTTTCGCCCGAGGCAGCCTGGCAGGCCTTCAACGAACCTAAAGCGATCACCCAATGGAATTTTGCTACGCGGGAATGGTGCTGCCCGCGCGCTGAGGTCGAGCTTCAGCCCGGCGGCCGCAACGTCGCGCGGATGGAGGCGCGGGATGGCTCCATGGGTTTCGATTTCAAAGGGAATTTTGAATAGGTCGAAGCTCCCCATCTGCTGGTGCTCAAACTGGACGATGGCAGACTTGCAGCTATCCCGTCACTCGCGTTAGAACGAGCTCGGCACGAGCAGCAACATTATCGCGAGGTAGTTCGATAGGCTCATAGCCAGCATTGGTGTATGCCGATTGTATGCGCTCATAGTCGCGCACAGCTTTTCCGAATCTGTGGCGGCGATCTTCATTGACCTCATAAATTTCCGGCCAAGGGGGAGCCAGAAATACCTGATCGTAACGGTAGTGGGCAACCTCAACGGGAAGTGAGCCGCCCCGCGCGGTTATCACCACGCCGGCATCGACGACGCCACGGTCGAAGAACGTGAGCCCATGCGCCCCTTCGTGATCTACTACGGACATGGCCAAAGCCCGCCTTCCAAAAGCCATTGCATCGACCCAAGGAAGCGCGCGCCCTTCGCTCCGCTGCTCCTCCGGTAAAACACGTAAAGCGGCATCAGCAACGACGGAACGTCCGCGCTCTGCAAGCTCGGAAAGGAGGGTCGATTTGCCTCCTCCCGAGCACCCTGACAGCATCACACGCATCAAACCATCCATGACAATAGGCATGATCGGAGTATCGACCTAACGTAGAAAGCGAGACTTGTTAATGTCCGCGATGGCGTCGGCATCGGAAATTCCGGTTTCAGGCCAAAACGTGAAAAGCTGCCGCTGATGTGATCGACTGACCGCTATCGGCGATGCAACTGAATTGCTGGAACGGCGAGAAATTGGGGGCAAGCGGACGTCAAGCTGATGTCCGGTAAGCATTGCCCTTTTGTCACGACCTACCTGACCTGTACGTTCGGCGTGCTGAAGCTCCCGCAACTTACGCTGAATCTCGCGCTGATGTTCCTTCGTCATTCGAAACACCGCCTGCCCGATCAGGGCGATCATAAAGGTGTCTCGCCAGTCACAGCATGGCTACTCCGGGAATTGTTGAGCACGTGCTAGCAACTCAATTAGCGGGGCGATCTTCACTGGCAGTTCCCATAGATCGACGTTCGCTGCGGAACGGTGGATTCAAAGAACGTCGCCTCTCCGACCTTTCGGCAATGGGTATGAACGTAGTTTCCAACCATGCGCCGGCCGATGGCGTTGTCTCTCCAGGACCAGTGGCCGGAATCAACAAGCGTCACCGCACCCGGCCTCCGGGAAAGTATCCGCCTGATTTCCTCATTCACGTCCTCGCCGGTCGCCCTTTCTTCGACGACCTCTTTCAAATGCCAGGGCAGCACCAGCTTTGAAAGCGGTTTTGCAGAGGCGAGGGAATACAGATAAACTGGGCCGTCATAGACCAGCAGCGTCCCATTCCGATCGTTGTCGTCGATCAGCTTCGCAGCATGCAGCGCGTTCTGCCTGGACTCCTGGTGAAGCCTGAAATCGAATGTGCTGATCGTCGACATGGCAACGAAGTCAAACAGAACCACGATGGGGATCGTGATCGCCCACCGATCAAACAGGAATGCGGCAGCGCAGCTTACCGGAACAAGGGCCGGCAGTGCATAATGCCAATAGAAGTTCGGGACTAGGAACAGCGCGGCTATGGCTGCCACCAGCCACCCCGCCAGAAACACGCGGAGTTCTGATCGAGGTGCGATTGCCAGCCCGGTGATCGCCAGCCAGAGCGGGAACAACAGCCGCCCCATCATGAATCTAGCGCTCGCTAAAATTTCCGCCAGTGGATATTTCTGCTTGTTGAGGTTGGATGTCACCATCGCCTGCCAGAATTCCGGCCAATGGCCGATCGTACTGTAGAACCCGGCAATCAGCGCCGTCGGAAGGATACCGATAGCGGCAAATGCCCCGACATGACGGAGTGCCGTCTTTTTTGGCAGGCCGCCGCGGAGGGAAAGAATAATTGAGAACAGGCCGATATAGACGGCTTCAACGACAACGGTCTGCTTTACCGTAAGCGCAAAGCCGCACAGCGCAATGGCGAAATAGACCTTCTTCGGGATCGTGCCGTTTTTTAGATCGGGTATCGCCTCGACCAGCAGCAATGCGGCGCCGGCCATCAACGCGTTGTAGAAAATCGGCGACTGGCCGCCAAAGCCACCCAACCAGGGCAACATCGAGATATATAGGAATGCAGCGGCCAACTGTGCCGGCCAGCGTGCTACGTGGGCAATGATCCTGGCGATGATGAAGGCGGTGATTGCAACACTTATCGCGGCGGCGACCTGATATGCGATGACCGAATGTGAAACAGCGGCAATCGCCTCGTAGATCGCGAAAAGGCCGAGCGGCTTCCTGTCCCAGATGTCGACGTATGGCAGCGCGCCGCCGAGCATCTTTTGTCCGACGAGGAAATAGAATTCCTCATCAGTGTGAAGCGTCGGATCGCCGAATGTCGCACATCGAACAGCGAAGGTGACTATAAGAATAGCCAGAAACTGGTACTTCGGCTTCATGCCTGCGGGCATTAACAGCGAATAATTCGTCTGCAAGTCAGGGCGGTGATCCGAACTCCGGCTTCGGCATCGTCGCTTTCAGATCAGTCACAGCGGCCTCATAGGCCGCCTTCTGCCGCGCGTACCAATCGCGCCAGCGCTTTCAAGAATCTTTGACTTCTCGGTTCAGTGGGTTTCTTTGCCATCGCCGCTATGCTGGTCGGGCGTTGCATGCCCCGCCAGCATGATAGTTGCGTTGTGGGTGGAAGGCCCTGCACGTTACGCGCAGATTGAGCTTGTAGAGCGCACAATCGAACAGCGTGCGCAGCGGCATGTAATTCTCGCGGCCTGGAATCCATCCGTAAGGCGGCTGCTTCACATTGCCGCAGTGCCGACACCAAGCGGAAGCGGCATCTCCTCTGCGCGTCGGACAGTTGTCAAATTCGCCCCAAGCCGTTCAGCCAGAAACTCGGCAAGATCGACGGCGGCAAGACGGCGCTTCAGGGCGTCGGAATCGCGAAGTGCAGCGATGGTGGAGGATGGGGCGCAGCTCAGCGCGAGCTCAAGGTGCGACGTGAGGGAGAGGAGATCGATTCGGGGCATGGGCAAATGAGAACATAAAAGGAACATGTCTGCAAGATGGCGCTCACATTCTGTCCGCTTTTAGCGCTCGTCAAAGCGCATCTGCATGTCACAATTGTTGGGGAAAGCGGACGTTGCTATTCAGCAGGTCTTGCCACGTGATGCAGCGAAAGCGAAGATGCCTGACAGGGGTCCGATGCAGCACAGGATGATCAACAGTACCGCTGCTTTGTCCTCGCGCCCGATCACCAAAAGCGTCAGGAGGATAATTAAGGAAAGGAGGTTGCCAGCAGCGAGCCAGCCGAAGCGTCCGTCCTTTGGTCCAGCAGCATTAGCTATGCACAAAGCGCCCAGCAGTGCGAAAAGAAAGAACCACGTCGCGCCGAGCGATACATCCTCGAAGGTCGAAGTAGCGTAGCTGGTTGTGAGAGCGATCAGAACTACCAGCGCTGCCGCAACGAGTAGAGCGCCGCACAACAAGTTAATCCAGCGCCAAGCTGCCATATTACAAGTCTAGTGAGTGCAGTAACGTCTGCAAGGGGGTCAAAAGGGGGGCTTCGCTCATAACTGCGTGCTAACATTCGGAACGAAACGTCAGCAATGGTGTCGCTTGCTGACAGGCAGGTTTTGGGGGGAGCGGATTTTCGGAGTCAGAGAACTTATTCCCCGCTATCGGCAATTTGCTTCCTGAACAAAATCAGAGCGGCGCGCTGGCGCCTGACTTCTGCAAGATGTTGATTCAGAATAACTAACTTTGAATCTATCTGTGGAAGCAGTCGCGCCTTGTCGCGCCGTTCTTCGGGCGAACGGCGCATGAACCGTTCTACGTCGCTGATTGAAAAGCCGAGTTTGCGTGCTTGGTCGATCAAATGGATAACCCGGAGATCATCTTCGCTGTAGCTACGATACCCGTTTGCCTCGCGCGGCGCAGGCGGGAAGACCCCCCGCTTCTCATAGAAGCGGATTGCCGATGTGCTGACACCTGCCCGGCGTGCAAATTCGCCAATCCGCACTGCTATTGACCTTCAACCATGGTCGAAGGTGTATGTGCTTGCGTCGGAGGTTAATCAATGAACGATCTGGTGCTCATCCCCGGCCTTGGTAGCGACGAAACCGTTTGGCGTAAAACTATCGAGTTGCTCAGTGATGACTATCGCTGCGCTGTAGGCGATACCCTCCAGGACAGCACTTTGCCGGACATGGCTCAGCGCATTCTCGCTGACGCGCCGGACAAGTTCGTCCTAGCCGGGCTCTCTATGGGCGGCATGGTCGCGCTGGAGATAATGCGCCTGGCGCCTGAGCGCGTAGCGGGTCTGGCGTTGATCGACAGCAACGCCTTCCCCGACACGTCAGAGCAGGCGCAGCAACGCGTTCGCACCATCGAGACGCTGCGCGCCGGGGTCGATATGCGTTCGGCAGGACAGGCCAGCCTTGCTTGGCTGGTTCATCCTGACGCGTCACTGTCCGTGAAAGAAGATATCGTTCAGATGAGTATCCGCCTCGGGGTCGAGGTATATATTCGCCAGAGCGAGGCTGTTCTCAATCGGCGGGATCAGCGTCCGGTCCTGCGCGAAATTGATATCCCGACGGCCATCATCCATGGCGTCAACGATGCGATGATCCCGTTGACGCGAGCGGAAGAGACTTTGGCCATGATTTCGGATGCATCACTGGAAATAATCCATCACTGTGGACATCTTCCGCCTATCGAAAAGCCTGCCGAGGCCGCCACGATCCTAGGAAGGCTGTGTGATGCAGTGGGATGCAAAGCTGACGGACTTTGAAGTCCGCTTTTGGGTCGTGTCCCGAAATTCCGGTTTCAGGCCAAAATCTTAAAAAGCTGCCGTTCACGTGAACGACTGGCGGCATTTCCGTTGACGTCCAATCGAAGACGTTCAAGTGGCCCTGAATACGGCCTGAAAGCCGACGTTGCGGTGCACCGATCGACTGGCCGGACTTGTCGGTCAGAACCCAAACGATCATCATTCCGGAATGGGCACCACAACTTCGAAAAATCAGGGCGAACCGGGCGGTCATCGGCGGCCTCTCAGTGCGCCGGACTGTTGGTTCTCTTGGTCTCCTCCAGCTATCATCGCGGGCGTGTTCGGCCTAGCGCTGCTCTCCGGGTTGCCGGGGAGCGTGAGCTTTTTTCTCATACCCTTAATGGTAATAAGTTGGCCCATCGCGATTGCGGCTCTAGCCGTCGCAGCCGTACTGCATCTCCGACGTGGTCGACCTCGCAAAGCCGTCACTATTCCAGGGGCTGCCTTGCTCTCAATCGTACTTTGGAAGCCAATCTGCTGGGCGGCTGCGCGTGCGCGAGATCATCAAGCAGGTTTGCGATGAAATGGGTGTGACCATCATCAATGGCGCACTGTCACGCGACCACGTTCACATGTTCGTCGAGATCCCGCCACATGTCTCGGTCAGCGATTTCGTGCGCCGCGCCAAAGGGCGTTCGTCGCGCAAGTTCAAGCAGGAGTTCGAACACATCCGCAGGCGCTACTGGGGGCAGAGGTTCTGGGGTAGGGGCTACTTCTCAACCACAGCGGGCAATATCACCGAAGACGTGGTCATGGCCTATCTCGACCGCCATATCGCCAAGAATGGCTTCAGCACCTCCGTCTGATCCTACCGGCCTACGGCCGGTCAGTCATTCAGGGAGTGCGCAAAATCTTTATCCGGCTGATACGGTAACGATAGATATAGCTCCCATGTGGTCACAGGTCGTTCGCGGACGGAGAAATGCGAATATCGTGATGACAAAGCTTGTCAGCATCACTTCGAAAAGCAGCATGGCAGTTGTGGACCACTGGTCGTGGACGATTCCAAGCAGAATGGGCATATAAGTGATCGGGACATTTCCAAATGCGTTGAGCAGCGCATTCTTGGACGCCACTGCACCCTCTCCTACTGTCTCGAATTGCAGCGCGGTGTAGCTGGCATAGGAGAACCCCAGCATAAGCGAATAGATCATTGTTCCAGCCGCAAAGAACATCGCTTCGCGCGGTAGAGCCGTCAGCAGCAGCGCCGCGCCAACCAGCAACATCGCAGTGGTCAGGAATGCCTTGATCCGATCAAAGTGCCCCACAAAACGACCGTAGATGAAGCAGCCTAGCCCGCTAGCAGCAGCTGCCCCCAACCCATTGGCCAATGATACTACATTGGGTCCGGCATGCCATTCGGGTGCCAACGCGGGCCAAAGATATGAAGCGCCTCCCGCTCCGATTGGAGTGAGGAAGGCGAGCATGACCCACCGACTTCGTGGCTGCCTGGCCATGTCGACCATTTCTCCGCCAACGGCTAGCAAGCGCGCGCTAAGTTTGAGCGACACCAATCTGCGAGCTGGCTCTGAGATCATCCCGATTGGAAGTGAAGTGAAGACGACAGCTCCGGCAAAACAAAGCGAGGCTGCGCTCATTCCCCATCGCGTGGCAATCAACACACCCGCCCCCCCAGACACACCTTGCATGACCAGCTTACTGCCTTGGACATAACCCGAGGCTGCACTGAGCTCCTTCCGTTCGACCGTCAGGACAAGCAGCGCGCCCTGCGCTGCGTTGGCGATCTGTGAGGCGGTACCTAAAACAAAGCCCAGTCCGATCAGTAACCATTGTCCCCCGTCGTCGATCGGAGCTTGAAACATGGTTAGGATAGTTATGATCGTGATCGCGGTACCGAGCAAATACCAGCGCTTGAGTGTCCACCACATGTCGAGGATTGGAGACCACAGCAACTTGACTGGAGCCGCGAGGACATAGGCGCCAATGATCGCACCAATAGCTGTCACCGACATGCCCTTCTGAACCGCAATATAAGGCAGGACGATCGCAGTGAATCCGCCGGCCAACCCATCCACCTGACCGAATATGGCAAAGACGCATGGCGGAGTTGCGCTTCGATGACCGAAATCCGCTCTCTTGCTCACCGCTTGCAACTCCATTTCTTCTCGCGGGACCATTTATCTCTGGCACCGCATCAGATTTGGTAGGGCGCAAGATTATGCAGATTGAAGTCGTAAGTCCTGATGGAATTGTGATGGACGCAGATGCTCTCGGAACGAGTGCAGATAGTCTGCGCCACGCAATGTTAAATCTCGAATATGGGGGTGTCACGCTATTCTAGCGGTCTGAGCGTCGCGTCCGGATCGGCCAATTCTGATCGAAAACCTCGGTTAGCTGACGCGCCGCCTGGCCTCCGGCGTCAGGGCGACACCCGCCAGCTTAGCTGCCGTTCGATATCCCAAACTCGCTTCCCGATAGCGGCCGACCATTCACACGACAAATTATAGCGATTCTTGGGCCGTGTCCTGCCTGTCCGGTTTCAGGCTAAACGAGTAGTGAAGCTGCCGTTCGCATGAACCAGTGCATGAGCCGGCTGTCGCCAACAAAGGCGACGTTCAGCGGCTCAGGTTTGCATCCTGAGGCCTGCCCTTCGTTCATCATTCAGAGACATCGAAACTGCTGACCGACCTTGGACCTTCCCTGCCGGTCAGATCTTGGTTCACTGGAACGAACACTATCTTTTGAATGGCACTGCCCTTCCTCAGTCGCGAATGATCCATGGCGGGACGGCACGTTGGGCGCACCATGATACCAGATGGAGCCCCAGCTCGTGACATTGGTGCATAGTCATTTTGTTAGTCTTTGCGGACGTTCGAATATGCGGAATGGTCTGGCATGAGCCGATGTATGGGTGTAGACTTCAATATCCCGCGCAAATCCCGAACCAGCCAATGGGCCAAGCGTCAGTGAGGAGCCTCGTAGCCATTGAATCGGCAGTCCTCGCCAAACGCGTTGGTCTTGCCGTGCATGGCTATCACATTGACGGTAGGACAGGTCACATCGACAGAATAGACCGTCCGGGCATGGCCGGAATGGATGCCCAATTCGGTCTGAACCTGTGGCGAGGGTTCATTGCGGGTGACCGTCACCGCGATCGTCGTGACGCCATGCGCTAGCGGTTTTTCGAGCCTTATACCGGCCAGCAAGTGCATTTTCCCATCGTCCCCCGAAGCCTTTCCGGCTGTTAGCAACGGTCCTGCAGCGTGAACATTGTGAAGGGTGAAGTGCTGTATCCCCTTCATCTGGCTAGGGTTCGGCTGTTGACCGTTTACGGCGGACAGTCCAATCATCCCGAATGCGATCAAAGCGCCGCGCAAGATATGGAAATGGTTCATCGTTTTTAAACCCTTCTGTTCGTGGCAAGTCGGTTGTGGTTGCTTAAGGCTTCTCGTCGGACGGTATGACATAGACATGAAGATCGAAAGGGTTTCCGACCGTCATCGACTGCGTGGTCAGATAGAATCCGTCACCGCCATCGCTCGGTCCTTCACCATATCTGGCGACAAGGATTTGAGGGTCTTGCTATGACGGCAATCGGCTTCGGCCTGAAGATAGTCGCCTGCGATGCCGGGCTTGCCATGATACATCCGAACGGCAGTCTGCTCGAGGTGGATCGGCGGGATGCCACGCGCCGCATTGGGCGATGCGCCGTCCTCCTCGGCGGCATCCCTATTGCTTTGAGCGGCGTTGTCGCTCGTCTGATGCTTGGCGGAGCAACCGGCGCATACGGCCAGCATAAGGTCCGAAGCGACCCAATAGCGGTTTGCCAATGGCATGGTTATCTCTTTCCCGGTTGGAATGTTCGCAGAATTCATGGGACCTGCGCTGTTATCGCCTCGCCCGCGCCAGCGCAGCGGCAATGACTTGCGGGTCGGCCCCACCGGTCTGCCGCCAATCGCCCTGCCTGTCCCTGAAAATCAGCATCGGCGTATAACCACCCCATTTGATCCACGTCTTGCGCAGCGCGGTTTGCGCAGGCGGCAGATCATGCCCGCCCGTCGGCTGAACACCGCCATGACGGGCCTTTTTGTCATATCCGTCGAAATTCCGCGCCAGCGCCAAGGCCGGATGCTTCGCGGCCATGATGGTGGCAGCCAGAGCGCCGCTGTCGGGATGGATATACGCCACCGGAAGCCAGCGGACCGGCAAATCCGGATGAAGGCGCTTCAAATTGTTCCATAACATGGCATCAGACGGTGCATTGGGATCGAAGATCACCTGCAACACAGGCGCGGCTTCTGGCCTACCGCCCACCATGATGCCCGATGCGTGCGCCAGGACCGCAGCCGCGCCGGACGACAGGGTGTTCATGATGATCGCGATCTTTTTGGGCGGCCGCGCCTTCGGAGGCACTCGCCGTTCCGGGGCGATCTGCGCCAGAAAGTCGTTGCGCTCCTTTGTCAACGCCGCCTTCACGCGCGCATCGGACAGATCGGGATATTCCGCGGCCGCAAAGCGCACCCAGGCATCACGATAGGCAAGCCACAAGCGCTGTGTCTTGCGCACATTCATCTTGCTGAGACCGCTATTGCCGATCACATCGGGATGCGGTGTATCGTTGGGGGATGGTGCCGCCATGATCCGGCGGTACAGCCCGTTGAGACGCGCATCGGCCTGTTTGAACGCGGCCGCATCGCCTGGCGGAAAGGTGCCTGCGCTGGCCTTTTCCAGCAGAAGGGCAAACCCGTCCTTTACATCCTGCTCCCGGTCGATTTCGAACGCGACCCGCGCGGAACCGCTCAGGTCCACCTCATTCTCGCCGCTGGATTCGGCATAGGCCTCAGCGGCCTTGTCCAGCGCGGCAAAGCGCTGTCGGACGGACGGCGACCAGTCGCGGGCCATGGCCGATAAATGGCTGGCGCGTCTGTCATCGGCGATTGTACCGGCATGCACAGCGCACAACCCGCCGTATAGTCCGCTGGTCACATCGTCGCAGATGCTGAAATCATGCCCTGTCCACTGCTTCTTCTTGAGGTTTTGCAGATGGCGCACCCGGCTGTCGACAGCAAAGGGAGCCCCCTCCACCCGGCAGGCCAGCGATGTCGCCAGATCAAGGTTTCGCTTGGCCCCTAGGCCGTTGGCATAGATCGTCATCAGCATGGCCGTGCCGTGGAACGGATCGGCCGGCATGCCAGATGCTTCTTGGCCTTTCTTTTGCGCCGCTGCCGCTTCCATCAGCGCGCATTGCCGTGCCCGCTCAGGGTTGGCCTTGACGCCGATGCCGTAATAGAGATTTTCGGAGTCGCAATGCGCCAGCGAAGCCCGGGTAGCGGCATCCGGCCAGTCGGTGGCGGGCGGCTCGAGGTGTCTGAGGTTGCGGCATACCGCCCGGGTTTGTGAAAAGCGGGGATCCGAACTGGAATTAGTGCTGGTATCCGCCCAGTTCCATCCTGCGGTGTCAGAATCGGAAGGCAGGGGGGCATGGTCGTTTGCGTAAACAACTCCGGCCGCACCAACCGCCGCGAAGCAGACCATGGCGAAACGTTTCAGGCGCATCATTGCGACAGCGCCATCAATTTTCGAATGGCGGCCTCAAGCTGCGCATAAAAGGCCTTGTTGGCATCATTGGGCGCGCCCACGATCTTCGCGACCAAGGGGCTGCCATGCATTTGCGCGGCCATGGCGTTCTGCATCTCAGCCAGGGTGGCGACAACATAAGCAAACGGACTCAGGCCATGCTTTGCGAGCAGGGCCGGTACCTGAGGCATACCCTTTACGCGCAGTGTAAGCGACGCGATCGATGCCGATTGCGTGGCCGGGGAGAAATCCGAATGCATGGGAACGCAATGCGCCTTGGCATCGTGCGTTGCCGCTATCACCCGGGATAGCGTATCTGTACTCAGCCGATACTGCGAAAGCGTGGCCTTGCTTGCGGAATCGCGCGCAGCGTTAACAGAGACGACATCGCCGACGCAGCGGCTGCCATCATTACAACCGAAGCGCCCCGTCTTTTTCGCCATACCAACACTCCGCTCCTTTTCTATAACTAACCCAGCTTCTCTGTCTGACCTTTCGGCATCAAACGAACTGAACGTCTCTAACACTTCCTGCCTCAAAGTCGCAAAGGTCGATAACCGTCATTGTGATGCTGTTGATGCGACGCGCGACTACCTCTCACTACGAAGACTGGACGTCAGCCAGCGCCAACAAAGCAGACGTCCAAGGACGCCAACTTGGCCGCCGAAACCAGCCCTTTATTCACGCAGCGGAATATGGCCTTTCCTGGGCCGGTAGCTGACTGTCCAGTTCTGCCATGGACCTAGGCGAAGCCGACGTTCGGCTTCGCGACCGGCGCTTCGTTGCCAGAAAGCGGCTGTTCGGCCGGCTGACACTGGCTCTGCTAGGAATTGCAGAGATTGGCGTGGGAAGCGGAAATTTATCATAAGCCTGCGCAAGCTAAGTATTTTCGATGTCTTTGACACATAGTAGTGCGCATCACCGCGTTGCGATTACGTTGGTTTCGTTAAGTGTGATGCTGGGGGCAGCATCGTTTTGTTCAATCTCGTGGCATCGCCACATTTTGGCTGTTTACTTCAATGTTGACCGGTTTGGTTCTTCTTCGCCGTGGTGAGCACGATTTTGGGCATCCGGTTTGCAGGCCGCCGAACACATTCGATTGCGCTTTTCGTGCTCGCGACCTCAACGATCAGCGCGACTGACTCGCTGCGACGCATATTGATCTATTGCGCAAGGGGGGACGCTTAACATCCAGCGTCTGCGAAACGTCGGAACGTCGGCATTGGTGAAATGGATGGTGGCGACGACGGGATCGCTTGCGAGCGATAGCGCGCACTGGCTCCATTGGTCACTGTGCGAATACTTCGCTCAAGATCATCCTCATGGTCCCGACACCCAACCCCGCATCAGTGACCGGCGAGGCAAAGCTTACGCTGGCAGGAGACTGGCCAAGCCTGGGGGCACCTGACCTTGCGCGCATCGACAAATTGAGCCGAAACGCGAACTCAGGTCACGAACCGTGCTGGATGAGCAAAAAATCAGCCGCAAAGGTTGCAGTTGTGTGTCGTGTTCTAAAGAAAGAAGCGTCTGCGATTGGAACCAGACTAGTGTCTGAACAGGGAGTCTTCAAATGGACTATAGCGAACTCGCAAAGGCATTTGGCGCGTTTTTCGCCATCATGAATCCGTTTATCAACCTTCCGATATTCCTCTCGTTGACCGAGGGTTTCTCGGTAGCGGAACAGCGCATGCTTGCGGTCAAGATCGCGATCTTTTCCGCCCTGATGTGCGTCATCATCCTGTTCGCCGGGCAGGAGATTATCGGCTTTTTTGGCATTTCGATCGATGAGTTTCGCGTTGCCGGCGGTGCGGTGCTGGCCGGGATCGCCTGGTCGATGCTGCATGGCGGCGGCATGACATCGCATCACGGCAGCGCCAGCGAACAGGCGCAGGTCAGCGATGTTGCGGGGCTGGCGTTCTATCCGATCACATTTCCAATGATCGTCGGGCCGGGCACGATTGCCACGCTGATCATCTATTCCGGTCACACGCAGAGCATGGAAGGAATGTTCTGGCTGATGGGAATCGTGGGCACGATCATCGTCCTGCTCTTCGTCGTGCTGTTTTTCGCCGCCCAGATCGGCAAGATCATGAGCCAGACACTGCGCACGATCACCACCCGCTTGATGGGCATGATCTTGCTGGCGATCGCGGTGGATATGATTATTGCCGGGCTGACCAAGCTGCTGCCCGGCCTGGCAGGAGGCATGTAGGAGCAAGTGATGGACAGACTGGGTGACATCTTTACCGAGCCGGATCCGATCGATCCCGACACGCTTGCCAATCTGGGGCCACTGCGGCGGCTCGCGGGGATCTGGGAAGGCAGATCAGGCAGCGATACGAGCCCGAAGGCCGACGGCCCTGAACATCGCGAATTCGTCGAACGCGCGGAGTTTCAGCCGATCGATCCGCAGGCCAACGGCCCGCAATTGCTCTATGGCCTGCGCTATCACATTCACATCAATGCGCCAGGTGAGGCGAGCACCTTCCATGACCAGATCGGATATTGGTTGTGGGAGCCGGCGACCGGGCTGATCATGCAGACGCTGGCGATTCCGCGCGGCCAAGTCGCGCTTGCTTGCGGGCATGTCGAGAATGACGGGAAACGGATCGTGGTCGCGGCGAAACGTGGCCAGACCGACTACGGTATCTGTTCATCGACCTTTCTCGAACAGGCCTTCCGAACCGACAGCTACCGGCTCCAGATCGACTTCGACGATGACGGAACGTGGAGTTACAGCGAAGACACGATCATGATGGTGCATGGTCAGAGCGAACCCTTCGTGCATCACGACAGCAGCCGGATGGCCAAGGTCGGCGAGCCTGATCTCAACCCGTGGCTGAAAATCGCGAACGGCGGGAAGTAGCTGCGCACAGCAGGTCTCTTCCGCCCATCTCAAATGCCAGCGGCCTATTTCTGCGTGTTGATCAACCGATCGACGAGGTTCTTGTCTGACACCTCTTCGCCGGTCAGTGCCATTGCCAGCAGCTCGCTGCCCAGGATCGTGGGCGCGAAGACGATGTCGGGTTGAACCCGGCGAACTTTTTCCAGGTTGCGCGTATTGTTGACCGCGACGACGGTCCTGGCTGTGCCATCCAGCTCCTTCGCCGCCAGCACCACGAAGGCGTTGGTCGCATCGTCTTCCCCCAGCGCCATGATCGCTTCGGCGGTCGCGCCGGATGCATCTTTCAGCGTGTCGATATCGGTTGGATTGCCGATGACCACATCCGCTTCATCGGGAATGTCGTCACCCTTCGTGTCGAGAATGAAGATCACGCTTTTTCCGCGTTGGTGCAATTCGCGACAGGTGTTGAGCGCGAGATTGGACCGGCTGACAATGATATAGTGGCCCGACATCTTCATGGTCCGTTCCTTTCCGACGAGGAAGTTATGCACCCGGTTTTGCAGGAACGGGAGCAGTACCGTGCTGACGGCAGTGGCAAATACAGTCAGGCCCAGGATAATGAGCGAAATGACATAGAGCCGTGCGCCGGGAGTCGTGGGGTAGATATCGCCATAACCGACCGTCGACATGGTCACGATGGTAAAATAGAACGCTGTACCCAGATCCGCGATGGGTTTGGAAAACTGGGTACCCATCATCAAACTGCCCAGTACGCCATAAGCGGTGACGAGCACGAGGCTGCCGACAGAGAAGATCGATGCGGCAGCAACGCTGGTATGATTGAACTGGGCCCGAAAAAGATACAGCGCGGCGAGCAACACCAGTTCCAGCAGTCCGAGCAGGAAGTGTGTGTCGGAAGCGGCGAGCCAAAACGCGATATTGATCGCCA
Source organism: Qipengyuania algicida (assembly GCF_009828025.1). Taxonomy (GTDB): domain Bacteria; phylum Pseudomonadota; class Alphaproteobacteria; order Sphingomonadales; family Sphingomonadaceae; genus Qipengyuania; species Qipengyuania algicida. The sequence goes on from NZ_WTYA01000010.1 coordinate 43,049, forward strand.
TCAGCAGCGTCACCACCACCCAGGCGAGGCGCGAGCGTAGCGCCAGGCCGATCGACATAATCACCATGAACACACCCGACACCGTTCGGTGTGCCCCGCTCAACAGGCCCGACACCAAGATGCTGGAAAGGTTCTGAAGACCCGCGATGGACAGTCCGCTTGTACGAAGGTCGTTCCACAAGCTGCCGAGCTGGATGAAACCCATCACCAGCACGCCTGCTGCAATCAGCAAATGAGAATACTGTCGGAAACGCGTGGTCAGCCTGATGGGATTGAGGAGTGATAGTTGCATGAGTTTTTTGTCATCTTCGCTCACGCGTTAACCTGCTCCATCGAATACCGCATCATCGGGATTTGCGCGATGCAACCTTTGCGAGTCCAACTCGCCGACACTCGATAAAGCAACATTGCACCCTGCTTAACTCAAAAACTGACGGCCCGGAACCTTCTTGGGTTCTGGGGAACGAGGCCGTGTCTTCACACAATGCAGCCCCTACTGCCCTGAACAAACGGCAGCTTTCGGCTGAGTTCGCGGAACTTTCGAAGGACCGAATTTGGGGCGCGTAGCTGCCATCTGACATGGTCGCAACGAAGGGCAGCTATCCGCAAGCTGAACCCTAAAACCTGCCCTTCCGGATCGTCTAACGAAGCACTCGTTCTGAGCGCTTATTTGGTCTGTGTAAATGACGGTCAGCTTCCCGTATATTCGACCCAAGTTTGGTCAATCTTGACCATCGAAAAATACAGCCATTCCAACTTGAGCGGACTGATGCCCGCTTCTCGCAACTTCGTAAAAATCCGCGAACTACTGGCGTTAGGGCGCAAATCTGCGATAGCTACCTTTCATTTTGATGGTCGTAAAAGACCTGTCCTCAGGTAATGGCCCAACCAGTTGGCGACCGGGTGCTCCGGTACTTCTGCGTCAGGGACCCTGAAGCTCCGCGAGAAGATAATCCCTCATCTTAGCAATCGCCTCTCCGTTCCCCTCGATCATCACTTCCAGCGCGGAGCGGCCCGCACATACCGCGGCAGTGTTGGGCGCCCTCATCCAGGCGGCAGCGTAATCGCGTCTGGGCACAAGTGTATTAATCGCCTCGAAGATCTCGAGCAGATACCGCACTCGTAGAGTGATTTCTGTTGGAACGTCCTTCATTGGCAAATTGCGTAGCGCCGCAAGTTCGGTTGCCGAACCCAATCCCAAGACTTTCCATTGTTCCTGCGAAGTCATGGACCAGACTCTGCTCAGCCCCTCAAAGGCCCGCATGGTCGCGCTACTAGCGCGGTCGGTTGTCGAACCGTTATTGGCGTCAGTCTCAGCCATGTGCCGCCTCCCACCATGCCGCCCATTCTTTATCCAGTAGGACGCGGCCTTCGTCGCTCGCCAGCGGGCGAGCGAATTTGCCGAAGCCAGTCGCGAGTATCTCCCGCGCCGGAAGCAGCAGATGGACATGCGGCGCCCCCGGGCGGGCGGCGCGGGACGGGACGTGCATCACGCAGATTGCTCCCACGTGATGCAATCTTACCAAACGCTCGAGTGCGAAGGCGCGAGCTATTTCCCAAGCTTCATGCAACCGTATTGACTGGGGGCATTTCTTCCACCTCCGGGAACCTTAAGGTCACCGCCACCACGAGATCGACGATATTGAAGCCTTGCTCATCGTAGGTCCGTGATAGTCGTTGGGGGTCCAACAATTCGTCATTCGCTGCGGGCGGTAAGAGCACATCACGCCGAAAGCAGGTCGGCTCGCGCCACGGCGCTGTCCGATCCTCTGGTTTCAAGACAGGGTACAGACGCCGGAATACAGCGCCCTCGGCCGTCGCAATGCATTCATCGCCAGGGTTCGCCTGTATTACCCCGAAGCTGAGGTTCTTCGTCTTTCCAACGACTGGCGCGTAATCGAGTCCAGGTGGTGCCGAGTGCTTTTTTATCGCGGCCTTCTTAGTCGCCATCTTACCGCACCCCCTTGCGGATGACCGGGCACGTCGTCGGGAAACTCGCTCCGATCGGTCGAAACGACGCGGCGGCGCAATGGCCTCTCAGGAAAATCATATGGGAAACCTCTTGTTTGATGCTGCTTGCGCCACCGCGGCGCGAACAGGAGGGAGCGCAGCTTAGCGCGAGCTCAAGGTGCGAACTAAGGGAGTGGAGATCGATTCGGGGCATGGATAAATGAGAACATAAAAGGAACATGTCTGCAAGATGGCGCTCACATTCTGTCCGCTTTTAGCGCTCGTCAAAGCGCATCTGCATGTCACAATTGTTGGGGAAAGCGGACGTTGCTATTCAGCAGGTCTTGCCACGTGATGCAGCGAAAGCGAAGATGCCTGACAGGGGTCCGATGCAGCACAGGATGATCAACAGTACCGCTGCTTTGTCCTCGCGCCCGATCACCAAAAGCGTCAGGAGGATAATTAAGGAAAGGAGGTTGCCAGCAGCGAGCCAGCCGAAGCGTCCGTCCTTTGGTCCAGCAGCATTAGCTATGCACAAAGCGCCCAGCAGTGCGAAAAGAAAGAACTGGCAGCACGCAAGATCATGCGCTCGGTCCACGAAGGCGCGCGTGACTTGGCACGCGATATCGCCACCAGCGATGCCTATCTCGTCTCGCGCCGACAGCGAAAGAAGGTCGAGATGCTGTTCGCGCACCTCAAACGCATCCTCAAGCTCGATCGCTTGCGCCTGCGCGGTCCCAACGGAGCAAACGACAAGTTCCATCTTGCCGCCGCAGCCTAAAACCTCCGCAAGCTGGCCAAGATGAAGCCGATCCCGGGCCTCGTACCCGCCTGACCGGGACGCAAAGGCCGCTCGCCCACTATCCGCGGAACAACCCTGGTAGCGACAGCAGCGACTTCTTCAACAGAATAGACAAAAAAACAGACGTAGCGCCAAAAAATCGACTTCCCGATAACGGTTGTCCATTCAGGGGTCGAATTATGTCACATCCTAGTCCGTCAACCGACAGTTAGGTTTGACATTCATTCACTATAAGCAAAATCTTGAGTCACTGAATATGCTCAAAAATATCAAAGAATAAATACTGCAGTTATTTTACGATTTTACAGACAGAAATCGCTGCCAGATATTCTTCACTGGTATCCGTGGTGTCTCGGACAATAGACAAGCGTCAATTAATCTTTCTATTCACGTCGCAATACAACATCCGGATCAATCCCCAGGCCATGGCAAGCAGAACTAGAGCGAAGGGCAGTCCGGTCACGATCGCGGCTGTCTGCAACGCGGTCAGCCCGCCAGCCCATAGCAGAGTGCCAGCCAAAATGCCGATGGCGATGGCCCAGGTCACCCGTGGCACGAAGCCAGCATGATGATGCCCGCCCGACGCGATCATGGCCGTCACCAATGCGCCCGAATCCGCCGAAGTCACGAAGAAGGTCGTCACGATGAGGATCGCCAGACCTGAAAGGAACTCGGCGAAGGGATAGTGGGCGAAGAACGCGAACAGCGCGTCGGGCATGCTGTCGTTTACTGCCGCCGACAGGCCGCCATGCCCGAACAGCTCGATATAGAGCGCGCTGTCACCGAAGATCGTCATCCACACGAAGGTGAACAGTACCGGTACGAACAATACGCCGCCCAGGAATTCGCGTACTGTGCGGCCATAGGATATGCGCGCGATGAAGATGCCGACGAAGGGCGACCAGCTGATCCACCAGGCCCAATAAAAAATCGTCCAATTGGTCTGCCAGTCGCCGCGATTGTAGGTTTCGGTCCAGGTCGACAGATAGACGAAGCGCTGCACGTAATAGCCGATGTTCTGGACGAAGGCGTCGAGCAGGAAAACCGTCGGCCCGAGCACGAAGACCGCGATCATCAGCGCAACCGCCAGCCCCATGTTGATTTCCGAGAGGCGCTTGATCCCGGTATCCAGCCCAAGCGCGACCGACAGCGTCGCCATAGCGGTGATGATGGCGATAATGATCGCCTTGCTCAGACCGTTTTCGGGAACACCAGCGAGCAGATCCAGCCCTGCATTCACCTGCGATGCGCCAAAGCCCAGCGATGCCGCGACCCCGCAGACGGTAGCGACGATTGCCAATATGTCGATCACATCGACCAGCCAGGACGGAATTTTGGGAAAGCAGGCGCTCAGAAACGATCCGATGCTCAGATTCAATCCGCGATTGAAAGCGACATAGGCGAGGCCCAGCCCGATCAGCGCATAGATTGCCCAGGCATGCAGTCCCCAGTGCAGGAACACCAACCCCATGGCGTGCTGGGCATTGCCAGCCAGCCCGCGTGGCAGGCTGGCGTTGGGATTGGAAAAGGCGCTGGCCGGGGGATTGGAGAAATGCATCACCGGCTCGGCCACACCATAGAACATCAGGCCGATGCCCATCCCGGCGCTGAAAAGCATCGCAAACCATGTGGCGCGCGAATATTGCGGCTTTGCGTCCTTTCCACCCAGCCGAAGCTCGCCCGTGCGCGTGACCGCGAGGAAGATACACGCCACCAGCAATATGTTGACCGTCAGGATTAACAGCCAGCCGAAGCTGTGTGTCGCGACCGATTGCACCGCACCGAACCGCTCCGCTGCGAGATCGGGGTTTGCAAAGGCTGCAAGAATAAACAGCCCGATGACCGCGATTGCCCCGAAGAACACAGAGGGTTTGAAAGCGGGTGCGTCAGAACTGCCGGTAGAGGGATTTGATGCCACCAACGTGCCCCTTAAGTAATAAGATGATGGTATTTGAATTGCGTAGTAAAGAAATTTATTTTGAAAATATAAAAATCTCTCTTCTGCGCTGAATGCGGAACTCTATAAAAATATAGAAGGAATGCCTTTAAGATTGTTCCCGATTAGCTAAAATGTTGCGTCTTTGCAACGGTTGGGTTTGACTCTTTCCGTTTCAGGGTCGTTGCTGTGGAGTCGGGGGAATTAGATTGTTAGCAGGCCGAAGCTTGGGAAAATCGTTATTCTCGATCCCGAATTACGGCATTCTCGCCATGATTTTCTAAGCGATACGATCCGCGCCGCCCTTGCGGCGATTGATTGCAATGAGGGGTATCTCGATGTTGAATTTTCGATCCAGCGCTTCGCTGGGCGTACTAGCCGCTGCTATTGCCACGCCTGCCATGGCGCAAACCGTCAACAGCCAGCCCGCGCAGGCTGCCGCCAACGCCCCTGGCACACAGGCGCAGGGCAAGATTCGCAAAGGTGGCGTGCAAACGATCGTCGTAACTGCGCAGAAGCGCACACAGGATCTGCAGGATGTGCCGATCTCGGTGCAGGCGCTGGGCGAAGAAGGGCTTGAGCAGCTCAACGTCAACACTTTCAAGGATTATCTCAAGCAGTTGCCATCGGTCACCGCGGGCGGCAGCGGGCCGGGGCAAAGCACGATCTATATTCGCGGCCTTGCCTCGACCACTCCCAATCTCACTACGGCCGGTGTGGCGGGGCTTGCGCCAAACGTCTCTCTTTATCTCGATGACCAGCCGCTGTCGCAGCCGGGACGCAACCTCGATGTCTATGCTGCCGATCTCGCCCGGATTGAGGTGCTGGCAGGACCGCAAGGTACGCTGTTCGGTGCGAGCTCGCAGGCTGGCGTCGTCCGCCTCATTACCAACGAGCCCAAACTGGGTGTGTTCGAAGGCAGGGTGACTGGTGGAGTTTCCTTCACCAAGCACGGCGACATGAGCGAGAAGGCAACCGCCGTGCTTAACGTGCCGGTGACCGATTCACTGGCCGTTCGCGGGGTGGTCTATCTCGACCATCAGGGCGGCTATATCGATAACGTCCACGGCACGCGTGACGCTTCGGAAAGCGGGCGTTTCCGCGAGGCGGGTACGGTGCGTTACAACGGCGTTCCCGTCAGCCCCGGGCGCGCCGGGTTCCAGGCAGGCGCCGATCTGTCGAACGTCAACCTCATTTCCGCCGATAACACGGGGCTGGTGAAGGACAATTTCAACACCGCGCAATATACCGGTTTCCGGGTGTCCGCGCTGTGGGAAATCAACCCCGACTGGAAGCTCAAGGTCGCGCATATGCGCCAGAGCCTTGATACCGATGGGGTGTTCTTCGAAGATCCCACTCTCGGCGATCTGAAGATTCAGCGCTATATGCCCGACACCATGAACGATCGCTTCAGCAACACCGCCTGGACGCTGGAGGGGCAACTGGGCGCGCTGAACATGGTCTATACCGGTGCCTTCACGGACCGGAAGACCGACCAGACGGTCGATTATTCGGATTATCTCTTCGTCGGGCAGTACCTGCCTTACTACATCTGCGATACGGCGGTGGTTTATCCCACCTATGTCAGCGCCGCGCCAGCGGACCCGACCTGTCAGGCGCCGAACCTGTCGGTCAAATCGCATTCCGAAATGACCAAGATCACGCAGGAGCTGCGCTTCAGCACTCCTGACGACTGGCGTTTCCGGGTGCAGGCAGGTGGCTTTTTCTCGCGTCTGGTGCTGAAGGAGCGCAACGACTTCTTCTATCCCGGCTCGGTGAATGTGCGCGGGTCCGATGGTGTCACCACCGGCTTCGTGGACAATTATCCGCTGACCAATGTCAATGCGCCTCCGGGTATGACCGGCAATGCCAGTGCCGGCTATTTCTCCGACCCCGGCCCGTTCCCGCCGGGGGTCATCTTCCGTAACGATGTCAAACGTACGGACCGGCAGATCGGGCTGTTCGGTCAGGCCGATTTCGATATCGTTCCGGACAAGCTGACCGCGACCTTTGGCCTGCGCTATTACGACGTGGAAGTGGGCCTGTTCGGCAGCGCCAATTCCTCGTTCTACAACCTCAATTCGGCTATCTTCGGTCCGAATGCAGGTGTGGCTCCGGGCACCGCTATTGACGCCCAGCTTGGCGGTACGAACATCAGCGCGCTCTATGCACCGGGAAATCCCGCCGGAGCGCCGACGCGCGCCCGGTCCAAGGGTGTAATCGTCAAGGGTACGCTGACGTACAAGCCGGTGAGCGGGGTGCTGTTCTACGGCACTTACTCGCAAGGCTTCCGTCCGGGGCTGCTGAACCGTCCGGGCGGTGCGACAAAGGGCAATTACACCGTGCCCTATGCCCTGCAGACCGACAATGTCGACAATTACGAAATCGGCGCCAAGCTGGAGCTGTTCGACAACCAGCTGGTGTTCAACGCCAGCGCATTCTACGTCGACATCACCAATCTGCAGACCACGATCTTCGATCCCAGCATCGTCAATCTGTTCTTCTCGGACAATGCGGCGGATGCATGGATCAAGGGTGCGGAGGGTCAGTTCACCTTCGCTCCCTATGCGGTGCCGGGGCTAACGCTTGCGGGCGCATTCTCTTTGCTCGATACCAAGATCACCAAGGTGCTGACGCCCACCAACGACGTACAACTGGGCAGCCATCTGGCCTATGCGCCCCCGTTCCAGGGCAACCTCAGGGTGCGTTACGAATGGGCGCTGTCAAACACGATCGATGCGCATATCATGCCCTCGGTGGTGCATTCGGCATCCAAGTTCACCGACATCATCGACATCAACAAGTTGCGGCTCAAAGGCTATACGACCTTCGGCCTGACCGCCGGGATCGCCAAGGACAATTGGACCTTTGAGATCTACGGAGACAATTTGACCGATGAACGGGCGCAAATCAGCGGTGATTTCTACTATGATCGCCCGCGTGTCGTGACCAACCGCCCGCTGACGGTGGGTGCGCGCTTCTCGGTCGATTTCTGACCGCAGGCGCATCATACCAATCCCGAAGGGGGCGGTCGCGTGTCCGCCCCCTTTCGCTTATGGAGGGGGCATGAGCGCAATCGAAACAGCCAAGGCCGGACAGACGAACACCACCGTTGCCGATCAACTCGATCGGGCCAAGCAGCAGCTCCAGGCCGGGGATCATGCAGGGGCGCTTACCACCGCGCGCGCTGTCGCCGTCGCCGAGCGGGATAATGTCGATGCGCTGTATATCGCAGCGGTCGCGGCGCGCTTTGCGCATGATTTCTCCGCTGCGCATGACCTGCATCGCCAATTGCGCGAGGTGGCGCCCGAATTCGGCCGTGGGTGGCAAGAGGCGGGCCATCTCGCGCGCGATGAGGGGAGAGCGGAAGATGCCGTGCGGCTCTATGCCCGAGCGGTGCAACTCAACCCAGCGCTTGCGGCGAGCTGGGCTGCGCAGGCGCAATTGCTCCAAGGCTTGGGTCGGCAGGCCGAAGGCCATGCGGCGCGCCTGCAGGCAGAGCGGCTGGCGCAACTGCCCCGTGAACTGGTCGCCGTTACCAACATGATCCACGAAGGGCGGATATTGAAGGCCGAGAAACTGTGTCGACAGTTCCTTCAGGGCAATCCGCGCCATGTGGAGGGTATGCGGCTGCTGGCCGATATCGGCAGCCGGTTGGGCGTGCACGAGGACGCTGAATTCCTGCTGGAAAACGCGGTCGCGTTCGAGCCGGACAATATTCAGTTACGGCTCGATTATATTCAGGTGTTGCGCAAACGGCAGAAATTCGCCGAGGCGCTGGAACAGGCGCGCGCGCTTTATGACCGCGATCCGGCTAATCCGCTGTTTCAGTCGCATCTCGCGATCGAGTCACTGCAAACCGGCGATTACGACCGGGCGCTGGCGCTGTTCGAACAGGTGCTGAAAGTGCTGCCCGAGGATCCGGCAACGCACACTTCGCGCGGCCATGCGCTGAAGACGCTTGGGCGGCAGGGCGAGGCGATTGCCTCCTATCGTCGCGCGATTGCCGCCCGCCCGGAACAGGGCGATGCCTTTTATGCGCTGGCCAATCTTAAGACCTATCGTTTTACCGATGAAGAAATTGCAGTGATGCAGGCGCAGATCGCGCGCGGCGATCTTGGCCTGATGGACCGCGTCCATCTGGAATTCGCGTTGGGCAAGGCGTTCGAGGATGCGCAGGACTTTGCGCAGTCGTTTCGCCATTATGACGCGGGAAACAACCTCAAACGTCAGCAGACGCGCTATGATGCGGATCAGATGCACGCCGAGCTGGCCGCGCAAAAGGCGGTCTGCACGCCAGAGCTGTTCGCTGCGCACGAGAACGAAGGGTACGAGGCGCCCGATCCGATCTTTATCCTAGGCCTGCCGCGCGCCGGATCGACCCTGCTGGAGCAGATTCTCGCCAGCCATAGCCAGGTCGACGGCACGCTGGAGCTGCCCAATATCCTAGCGCTGGCGCACCGGCTGCGTGGCGACAAGGCGGGCCAGTCCAACTATCCTGCGGTACTGGCGGAGGTCAGCGACGAACAGCTCGGCGATTTCGGGCGACAGTATATTGAGGATACCCGCATCCACCGACAGGGCGCGCCGTTCTTCATCGATAAGATGCCCAACAATTTCCGTCACATCGGGCTGATCCATCTGATCCTGCCCAACGCGAAGATTATCGACGCGCGGCGCGATCCTATGGATTGCTGCTTCTCCTGCTTCAAGCAACTGTTCGCCGAGGGGCAGGAGTTCACTTACGGGCTGGAGCAGATTGGGCGGTACTATGCCGACTATGTCGACCTGATGGCGCATTGGGACGCGGTTCTGCCAGGCCGTGTGCTGCGCGTTCAACACGAGGATGTGCTTGAGGATCTCGAAGGCCAGGTGCGCCGGATGCTCGATTTCTGCCGCGTGCCCTTCGAGCAGGCTTGCGTGGATTTCCACCGCACTGAAAGGGCAGTGCGCACCGCCAGCTCAGAACAGGTCCGGCAGCCGATCTCGCGAGCGGGCCAAAATGCATGGAGACCCTACGCGGAATGGCTCGAGCCGTTAACAAAAGCGCTTTCCAGCGTAGGTCCAGAATAATTTTAATTGGCAAATTCAATATCAGCAAAACGGATCAAAGATGCATGACGTTGATGCTTTTGACTATTGCTGTTGCAAAGCTAGGCTCAGGGCTCATTGATCGGAGCCAGAAGATGACGGTGACGGCGAGGGCGATGTCCGAGAAGAAAGCCGTAGGGCACCGATCGTAGCGGGTGGCGACGCGGCGCCAGTCCTTGAGGCGGCCGAACATGATCTCGATGCGGTTGCGGCGTTTGTAGCGACGCTTGTCGTAATTGATGGGATCGAGACGCAATTTCCGCCCAGGAATGCAGGGATTGATGCCCTTTTGTTGAAGGGCATCCCTGAACCAGTCGGCGTCATAGCCGCGCTCCCCCATCAGCCATTGCGCCTTGGGAAGGTCGTCGAGTAGCGCGGCAGCGCCGGTATAATCGCCGATCTGACCTGCGGTCATGAAGAAGCTGAGCGGACGACCGTTTGCATCGGTGACGGCGTTGAGATTGAGCTACGCTCGCCTTCGGCCCGGTGTTCATGCCTCCTTTGGTGCGGCCAATAAGCCGCCCGAGATCCCCATTTTTGCCCGCAGGCTCGATGTCGTGCGGTGCGCCTTCAAGTAACCCCAACATTCATGACAATCATCTCCTTCAATCAAAGTAACAAGAGAAAGCAGACGTCTAGCGAGCGGCTATTGTATGGCCGAATTCCACAGCGCCCGCTCCGGTATTCCGAAAGATGCCCAAGCTATTGGTTTCCACCAATGATCCATGGTTCGTCGCGCAGTTTGAGCAATACTGCCAGCCTGTTTTCCGCCTCGAGCTTTTGCAGGATCGCCGAAACGTGATGCTCGATAGTGCGCTGGGAGCGCGACATCTCCTCGGCGATTTCGGCGTTGCTCAGGCCCTGTGCGAGATATTCGAGAACGATCATCTCCTTTGCGGTGAGACTGAAAGGATTGTCGCGCGACGCTCTGTAGGGCCCGCGGGGCAGCGAAATCTCCTCGCGTCGAAGACCGCGTTCTTCAAGCAATTGCGTGAGCCGGGTAAGCGTGGCTCCGGCTTCCTGCCGATGCAGTGCTGAGAGGGCAGCGGAAACAGTCTGTGGCTTGTCGCATAACCCGAAGCAAACATGGGCCAGATAATCCGCGCCCAGTCGCGCAAACGCCATTCCCGCAGCTTCAAAATCGCCTGCCAGCGCCTGGCCGAAGGCGGTGCCATCGGCTCCTTGCGGTGGAGTGTACGTCAGCCCGCACAAGACTCTCCAGAACGCGTATTCCGCGTCGCTCCAGCGACTGAAACTTGCTGCCCCGATCCGGTCGAGCGCGGCGCAGGCCTCTTGCGCAGCCGACGATGAGCCGACCAGCCACGCGCGCTCAAGCATGCTCAGAAGTACTGGAATAACATACTGCACCTCTCCGGTCGCGAGCGCATCCTTGTGCGCCTTCTCAAGCGTACGAGGCGCCTCCTCGTCGCCAAGCCTCAATTGAGCGCGACCAAGCATGATGCGCGCGGGCAACCGCATCAGCAATGTCTGACCCGGTGTTCCGATAACCCTGCGGCAGATCTCCTCGACCTCCCGCAATCGTCCCTGTTCAAGCCGTAACTGCGCCTTGCGGCCGAGCAGGTAAAAGGTCCAACTGTCCAGATCGTGATCGGTATCGAAGGAGATACCACGCTCTAGCACGTCCTCGGCAAGATCAAGGCGCCGCATATCGACCGCATATTCGGAAAGGTTGGTGAAAACCCGAGCGGCGTCCTCATGGAGATTGTGCCGGAACGCAATCTCGAGGCTACGTTCAAGGTCGGCAATACCGTCGGCATCGCCAAGAAACATCCGTGCCGTACCGATATTGTTGAGCGCGTGAACTTCCACTTCAGGGTATGGCTCCTTTCCGATTTTTTCGAGTGCGCGCCTGCCCCAGCCGATCGCTTCATCCATGTGGCTCGACAACATCTCCATCTGCGACCGCATTGAATAGGCGAGAGCGAGCTGGCGATCATCGTCGATCCGCTCGAACATTCTCACTGCATCGTCGAGATAGCGGTTCGCCTGCACCGCCTCTCCGCGGTACCAATGCAGGCGTGAAAGGTGCCGAAGATTGTCAGCGATCTTCAAGTCATTGCCGATGGCGCGCCACATGGTCAACGCGTGACGCCGGGCCTCGACCACCCGATCATCGATTCGGTGCGAGATTGCCGCTTCATATGCCCAGCTTTCATAAAGCTGGGCCGCTTCCGTTGGCTCGGCCTCGTCGATGTGATCGAGTGCCGCCTCAAGATAATCGGCCGCTTCCTTGTGTGCTCCGAGCAGCGCCGCCCGCTTCGCTGCGATCGGTGCGAACTGCAGTACGCGCACAGCATCTCCCGCACCGCGAGCATGATGCAGTACTTCACCGGCATCATAACGTTCAGGCTCTTGCAACATGCTTTCGAGATGCCGGAGGTGGAGATTGCGCTTGTCGATCGAGGAACAACGATTGCTTGTGGCCAACCTCGCCAGTTCGTGCCGGAAGCGCAAACGGTGCTCATTATCCTTCGTCAGAATGGCCAGATCGATACAGTCCTGAAGCAGGCGGTCGTGATTCTCGATCCAGCGGCAATGCAATTCAGGATCGATCGGCACGGGGATGATGCTGAGCGCTTCGAGCAGACCGATATGGTCCGACGAGAGCCGCGATAGGCGGCTGTTGACCGCATCCTGTACCGAGACGGGTACCTCGCCGCCTGCCTTGTCGCTGGCGAGGATTTCCGACAGAAAGAATGGATTGCCCCCGGTAATCTCCAGCAGGCTTTGTGCATCCCGACCGCTCTCGTTCGCAAGGCGGGTAACGGCGGCCAAGGATAGCGGGGCCAGTTCGATCCGCTCCATCTGGCTTGTGGGAATGTCGCCGAAAACGCGCAGCAATGGATGGGTCCGGCCGAGCTCGTCATTGCGATAGCTGACGATCATCAGAGCACCGCAGAGCGTGATCCGGCGGCCGAGAAATCGGATGAAATCGAGTGTGCCGATATCTGCCCAGTGCACATCCTCGAGGATCAATACCTTGCGCTGGCGCCCTTCGGAAAGCTGGGCCAGCAGACGCGAGAACAGCGCTGTTCCATGACCAGACTGCAAACCCTGGTCCGGCCCTCCAAGCATGGCTGCAATGTCGAGGACCGGACCGAAGGGCCGCGGTGTGAAGAGCGCGTCGCACATGCCCCAGATGCACTGGCAGTCATCCGGCAGGTGCGCCGCAAATTCACGTAGGAGGGCGGTTTTACCGATTCCGGCTTCGCCTCCGATCGCCACGGCATGACCGGTTTCACCCGCTTGTTCGAATAAGTGGGTCAGACGCAAAAGTTCACGATCTCTCTCAGCGAGCATCGGCCAAGTTTGCCCCATTCGCAAACTTACGAACAGGGAAGACTTCAAAATTAGGTATGACCCGAGCGAAAATTGGGTGTGACCACCGGAGCGGTGAGGGAGCACCGCGGTATTATTGGTGCAGATTTTCCGGATCGAAGGCCCCAGCTGAAGGGCAATTGAAGGGAATTGATATGCGCCAAGGATTCCTCATTTTCCTACCCGCGATGGCAATCGCGCTGATCATGGCGAGTCCCGCCCATGCCGGGGTGTATATGCGCTTGGCCAAAGCATCGGGCGGTAGCGGCGGTGCGGCCGGAACTGCTTGCGGCGCTGCGGAGGATGCCAGGCATGATCAGTGGATCGAACTGGTATCTGTCGGTTCGGTACTGGAGCGTTCGGCAAGGCGGGGTGAAGCGGGTCGGGTCCTCGCCAAAGTGCGTGGCAGCAAGGCGGCCGGCACTGTTAGGAGCTTGATGGAATGTGGGGACAAGCTCCAGCTCACAATTCGTGACGGCAAGCACAAATATCTGCTTTCAGGCGTGTCGATCAGGAAGACGCTGCGTGATCCCGCAAACCGCGAGCGAGCCGATCCGGTCGAGACTTTCCAGCTCACCTTCGGGAAGGTCGAGATTACCCACGAATCACGACGGTGAAACGCAGGCGCAGCAAGCGACACGCCATCTGCCTCACCTCCGATATCGACAAAACCGCCAATGGAGTTCAGCCGATGAAGATTATCAAACAAGCGTCCTCCGCCGGCATCTTTGCATCCAGTGTGTTGCTGGCATCGGGGGTACAGGCATCACCCGTGATCGAAGCGTTTCAGGTGTTCCCGGACAGTGATGCCGGGGTTGGGCAGACCAGGATTGTCGTGAAAGGTAATGGGGGACGTTATACCCGCGTAACGACGGACACGGTTTCCGCGTGGCTGCGCGTGACGGGCCATTCGCCGAAACGTGCGCTTTCCCATAGAGGCAGCGGCATACGTATCGGTTCGTTCGAACATGGCTTCGCAGAACCCGGTAACCCGAAGATATATAGGATCGATTTCGCCTATCAGGCCCCACGCAACGGAAGTTTCGATGCGGTTCTGTTCTGCAATGGCAAGCTAAACGCACTCTCGGGCAATGCGCGGCGAGATTTTCTGCGCGATGGCCAGACCTACAACCTGCGCAATGCCTTCGACGGATCACTCAGCTCCACCTGGTTCATAGCTGACAAGCCCGGCCCGGGCTTCGAGGATCCACCCACCTTGCAAACCTGGACAAATAGCGTGGAGATCATTGCGCAGGTGAAATGCGCGGCGCTTGACGCCCATGCGGGGCGAAGCACAACTCCTGCGCCAAGGCGCACTTCTCCCAGCGCTCCTCGGCGCACAACGCCTCCGCCCGATGTGCAAGCATCGCTCAGGACCGCTAAACTGGCGGTCCGGCGTGTCGGCCCCTGGATCTGTCCGACTGCGATCCGGCTCGTCGGGCGTATCGATGTCGGGCATCGCTTCGAAGGTTCGGCGATCTTTGGCGCGCATGGCTGGTTTTCCCCACGGTCCACGCTCGCCTTCGACAAGGCAGGCGGTCGTTCGATCGTCGTGTCTTATCCAATCGACTGGAGCACTACATCTACCGGAAGCCTGGCGGCAGGTGGCAACCGTGCCCCGCGTCGCAATCTGACTTTCCATTTCAACATCGCGAACGCCAGCCTGACCATCGTGACATCGGCAACCAGAACGACCCGCGTCACCTGCCGTGCGCCGAACCCAGGAGCGAATGGAGCAGCGATCGACGACGGTTTGAGCGACTGAGCGAACCATGAGGAGGAAGGCGGGAATGGCAGGCATTCATCTACGTCGGGCCTTAAAGGTGGGAATGGTGGTGCTGATCGTATCGGCCAGCCCAGTCGCCGCACGAGAGTTGGTCACCATCCGACCGGCAAGCGATGCCGATGTGCCGGGCGGCGCGCTGGGCGTGAAAAGCCGCGCGCCTGTCATTGAGGTAGAAGGGATCGCGCGCGGCAGATACGGCCACATCAAGAACGAAAAGCTGGTGGCATGGATCGTCTATTTCGGCTCGCGTCCGGACTGGGCCCGCCGTTTCAAGCGCACCGATGTCTTCGTCGACAATGTTAAGGCTCAGGAATTGCCGGGCCCCGATCATCCCAACGGGCCTTATGCCCAACCCAACGGCTACGCCTATCCCATCTCTTTCAATTACCGCACACCCGGCATTTCCAATGATCCGAAACATCTCAAATCGGTCCAGACCCGCTGCAATGAGGCGGTTGCCAACGCGAAAGGACCCGAGCGAAAGCGCTACATCCAAAATGGCGTGATCCTGAAGATGCCTGCAGCCTATCTCGTCAAGGTAGCGGTGATCTGGGATAGTCGCGGCCGGTTCGAACGGGCGCCGCCAATAGACACGACCTGGATCGGTGCGACGATCAAATGCCTTCCGACCGGGCATTTCGCGGCAACTTCGAAGGGCACGTCGGCCAACTCAGCCTCGCAAGCCGACATTGCGAGAGAGCTGAACAAGAAGAGACATAAAGACCGCGATGAAAATCCGTCGAACGAGAGTGATCCATCCGGTAGCCGGACCAATCCCAAGTCGACGGTCAGAAAGTTGTCACTCATGACTGCCCCGGCCGATATCGAGCGCATAGGCAACTGGATCTGCCCGAAAATAATCCGCCTGCGCGGTCGGGTGGATGTGCGGCGGAACTTTGAAGGAAGCGCGATCTTTCTGGGCGACCATTGGTTGTCGGATCTGAACCGGCTCGACTTGGACGGAACAGGTGGCCACTACATCGTCGCCAATTATCCGATTTCGTGGCCCATTGGCGGTCTTTCGTCCGCCAGCGAGACGGCCCCGCGCCAGCAACTCTCATTCAGCTTCAACGTCAGCGACCAGCGCGGCTTGCTCAAGCGCAGCGTGCGCAAGGACGTGATGGTCGCTTGCCGCGCAATTTGAAAATCATCGGAAGGAGCGCGAAATGCTACTAAGAACAGCCTTGATAGTATCCGCAGCACTCGTCACCTCCAATGTGGCCGCGGCACAAGAGCAGGAACAAGCCCGGATAGAATTTCGGTCTGTTGCCCTTGACCAATCCCGCTTCATCAGCGCTGCCTCAGTGCGGAAAGCAGGGGGTTTTCTCAAGCTCGCAACCCGTTCTGGTGCAAGCTTTACCATCACGGCAGTCAAGCCGCCGAAGGGCTATCCGGATAGTTGCCTCATAGATCGGGCTTCTCTCGAGAAGCAGGTCGCCAAGCTTGGATTTGCCGGCAAGATCCAGCCAGGCGGGAGCGAGATTAAAATGAAGGCAAAACGATCGGGAGATCAAACGATCTGCCAAGGCGAAGGGAACGGGTGTGTTGTAATCGTTGCAGACTGGGACCCTGATGATCCGGTTTTGCCGAAATAGGCTCGCAGCTATGATATTTGTTGTCGGCAGCAGCCTTGGCGCTGGTCTTGTTTGTCCCGCAGGGCGCGGCAGTCCGATGATAGACTACGCCAAAGCCAAGCCTGAGAGCGCGCTCGACAGCTGACTTGCAGCACAGCAGAACAACGCCAACGCAACCTTGCTGTCCAATGCGGTGCGATCTTACCTAGTCGATGCGCGCCTGCGGTTGTGGTTCAAGACCCGAGGCCCAATGTGGCGGAATGTCGTCTGCGACCATTTAGTAACAATGAAAACATTCAAAACTGCCGCGTAAGGCAAGGCCGCGACCTGTGTCGTGAGGCATGATGCTGACTGCAAATGGCTCCAAGTGGTGCGGTTCTTCACACAGACCGACCTTCGCGCACACGTCAGGCGAGTGCAAGAACCGGTATTCTCTTGCGCATTTGATATGGCAAATCGTGGAAAAGAACATATAAAGAACGAAGGAGATGCAAGTGGCACATAAACCCGTTCTTGAAAGGCTGAAAATCCTGGCGGACGCCGCCAAATATGATGCCTCCTGCGCCTCTTCGGGCACGGCAAAACGCGATAGCCAAAACGGCAAGGGTATTGGTAGCACCGAAGGAATGGGCATCTGCCATGCTTACGCTCCAGACGGACGCTGCATTTCGCTGCTGAAGCTGCTGCTGACCAACCATTGCGTGTTCGACTGCCATTATTGTGTGAACCGTAAGAGCTCAAACGTAGAGCGGGCGCGATTTGCGCCGCAGGAAGTCGCTGACCTCACGCTTGCCTTCTACAAGCGCAATTATATCGAGGGGCTGTTTCTGTCTTCCGGTATTATCAGGAACAGCGACCATACGATGGAGCAGTTGGTCGAAACGGCGCGCATCCTTCGTAAGGAGCACGATTTTCGCGGCTATATTCACCTCAAGACTATTCCCGACGCTGACCCTGGAATCGTCCGGCAGGCGGGGCTTTATGCCGATCGCGTCTCAATCAATGTCGAATTGCCGACCGAGGCAGGGCTGAACCGCCTTGCGCCGGACAAGGATGCGGGCGTGATCGACGGCGCGATGAACACGATGAAGCAGGCCATCGTCGAAGCGAAGGATGCGAGGAAACGGTTTCGCCATGCGCCGCGATATGCTCCTGCGGGCCAATCCACTCAGATGATCGTGGGCGCTGATGGTGCGAATGATGCCGAAATCGTCAATCGTGCGAGCACCCTTTACGGCCAGCACCGCTTGCGCCGGGTGTATTACTCCGCCTTCAGCCCCATTCCTGATGCCAGCGCGGTTCTTCCGCTCAAACGACCGCCATTGATCCGCGAGCATAGGCTCTATCAATCGGACTGGCTGATACGTTTTTACGGGTTTTCGTCGGCAGAAGTGGCGCAGGCAGCGGATCATCATGGCATGCTCCCGCTCGATATCGATCCGAAGCTCGCTTGGGCATTGAAATTTCGAGAACATTTCCCTGTGGATCTGAACCGTGCGCCGAAAGAGGCGCTACTGCGCGTGCCTGGGTTGGGGACGCGAGGTGTGGCGCAGATTTTGAGTGCGCGACGGCATCGGGTGCTGCGGCTCGACGATGTTGCGAAGCTGACCGTGTCAGTCGCAAAGATTAAGCCCTTTGTGGTGGCTGCGGATTGGCGACCGGTGCTGTTCACCGACCGGGCCGATCTGAAAAACATTGTCGCGCCGGATTGCAACCGTCAGCTGGAACTGTTTGCTGCATGACTGTGCAGCAACATGTCATGCTGGACGGCTGTCACGTCCTGCCGATGTCAGCGCCCGACGATTTTGCCGAATGGCGCGACCATGCCCGCCAATTGGTCATGGCCGGAGTCTTGCCTGACCTTATCGTCTGGACCGAGCCGGGTGGGGAGAGCGCGGATTTGTTCAGCCACGGCGATCGCAGCTTGCCAATTACCGACAGTCACGGCCTGCAGCCACGCGTTCCGCGCCGTTTTATAGAAATCGCGAAGGCCGCCGTCATGCATTGCGATCCAGAACGGTTCGGCTTGCTCTATCGCGTCTTGTGGCGTTTGCAGTCAAAGCCTCGGTTGATGGAGGATGCCGCAGATCCCGACGTGCGTGCCTTGGTGGACATGGCCCGCACCGTGCGCCGCGACATTCACAAGATGCGCGCTTTTTTGCGCTTTCGTGAAGTGGAACGGGATGATGAGGGCGAATATTTTGTCGCATGGTTCGAACCGTTTCATCATATCCTGCGACATAATGCGGGGTTCTTCGTCCGCCGCTTTGTCAATATGCGGTGGTCGATCCTGACCCCGCGCGGCAGCTTGCACTGGGATGGAGAGCGCTTGCGTGAGGGACCAGCGGCCACCAAGGTCGATGCGCCGAACGGCGACCCGATGGAAGAGCTGTGGCGAGGGTACTACGCCTCGATCTTCAATCCCGCGCGTTTGAAAACCCGGGCGATGCTGAGCGAAATGCCACGCAAATACTGGAAGAATATGCCCGAGGCCCAGCTTATCCCCCAACTGATCGCGGGCGCTCAGGCACGCGAAGTGGCGATGGTCAAAGCAGGTGCAATGGAAGATGCCGAACGTCCCGGGACGCTGGAGGCCGTGGCCGACGCGATTGAGACTTGCGCGCGGTGCCCGATTGCCGAACTTCATACGCATGCGGTGCCAGGTGAAGGGCCGGTCCATGCTCGGTTGATGATAGTGGGTGAACAGCCGGGCGATCAGGAGGATTGGCAGCGCCGTGTTTTCGTCGGCCCTGCCGGTCAATTGCTGAACGTCCATCTCGCCAGGGCCGGAATCGATCGGAGTGCAGCCTATGTTACCAATGCGGTGAAGCACTTTAAATTCGTTCAGCGCGGCAAGCGCCGCCTCCACCAGAACCCGTCAGCGAGGGAGATCGATACGTGTCGCTGGTGGATAGAGAGCGAGCGCGCCATCGTGCGGCCGAAGCTGGTGCTGGCGATGGGCGCAAGCGCAGCGCGGAGCGTTCTGGGCAGGACGGTGTCGATCGGCAAAACCCGCGGTCGTCCCATCCCCTTGGAGGATGGAAGCGAACTGTGGGTGACAGCGCACCCATCCTATCTGCTACGTTTGGAAGGTGCCGGGCGCGAGAAACAGATGAGGCTTTTCGATGCTGATCTGGCCGCCGCGGCTGCACGTCTGTCCGAACTAGCGTGACGCCGAATGCCGCCCCGAAATCCCGCCCCTTGTGGTATATTGGCGGGCGCAGGCAGGAGTTTTTCGTGGCTCGGCCATCGGTTCATGTTTTGGAGCATCGGCGAATTGAGCGAGATCGTCCGGTAGCTGCTCGAACCAGCGTCGATCGAGAGCGTAAAAGATCAGTAGTCCCTCGTAACGGGTCGCGACGAGAGACGCTCGCCGCAACCAGTGGGAAGCAGGTCGATCATCCGCAGCTGAGCGAACGCTCTGGGCCATCGAAGCCTCAGCCGATAAAGTCGGAGCGGACGATCCGGTGCTTATCCCTATACTCAATGCAATGAGCGCAGATTTTTGCCGAAACGGCGATCTGGTGCCCGCGGGGCATTGCGCTGATGTGTCTTATCTGAACTTGAGCCGGCGCACTGCTGCTATCGCGTGATGACGTCCTTTGACATCGGTGCAAGCTTCGCCAGAAAACGGTTCTGCGCTGCGAACGGGATCTTCTGTTCGCGCATCGCCTGCTGGAGGTTTTCGACCAGCGCGTTGAGGTCCGCCTTGCGCAGGCCCATCTGCGCGTGCGTCGTTTTCATATCGCGTCCGGTATAGTCGCATCCGGCATTGAGCAGGTAACAGAACTGTTCGAACAGCGTGCGCTTCAGACGGACCATGTCATGCGATACGAAAATCGCCGAAATGCGCGGATCGGCTTCCGACAATTCGACAGTGCGTTCAGCAATGCGGCGGATGCCGGATTTGCCGCCGAATTGCCGCACCAGCGATGCTCCACTGACCGGAGAGGCACCGGCGTTGGCATTGCTCTGCGTGTATGGATCGACAGGAATTTCGCCGGTCTTGGGATCGCGGACCTTTTCCTCGACACCGAACTGCTTGTCCCAGTCGATTCCCTGTGCGGGCGCCTGTTGAGCGATCAGCGTGACAGCGGCGGCGGCGGCAAGCAGGAACATCCAATTATCCTCAGAAGGCGAGCTGGGCGGACAGGAAAGCACCGCGCTGGTCGTTGAAAGTGGCGATCGAGCCGAGATCGACATAAGCGGCGGTCACCGTCACATTGTCGGACAGCGCGTAAGCGCCGAAAAGGTCGAACCAATTGGTTTCACCGAGGCCGAGATTGTTCGGCTTGGTGCGAAATTCTCCGCCGATCACTGCGCGGCGCGACAGCTGATAACCGAGCGATCCTTCAAACTGGAGCGAATACCCCGCACCCGCCGCGCTGCCGAAGCCCAGCAATCCGTTCTGGTTGGCCTTGGTCAGGCGCAATGTCGTGTCGACCAGCAGGCTACGCGCAAGGATCAGTTTGGTCGCGCTCAGCGTGAAATCGGTGCCATCGCTTTGGGCGGCATTCACCGCGAGCGCGATCGGTCGGTCGAGATTATGCTTGTATTCGATGCCCGCGCTGACTTGCGGCAGCAGCGAATTGCCATAAACAAGGTCGCCGAACAGGCGCAGTTTCGCGCCGTAAACATCCTGATTGAGCTTGTAACCTTGCCCTATGCCGAGCGCCGCGCCGACATCGCGCGTGTCGAAATTCTGCCGCGCATAGGACAGCTCGATCCGGTTGCCGATCCCGATGGATACACCGTGACTCTCCCATCCATAGTCGGGTAACGCGATCACGGTGACATGCGTAGACACGCCGATGCTGCGATCGGTTTCGCGTCCGGCGATGGTCGCCCATGTTGCCATGCCGCCACCGCTGGTTCCCTCGATAGTGGTGACGCCATTTGTCAGCAGCAGTTTGTTGCCCGGAAAGGATTTCCCATCGTCGGCGCAAGCTGGCGAGGCAAGCGCAAGGGTCATCAGACCCGCGGTCAGAAGCATCGTCTTGTTCATCGCTCGAAATGCTTATCCGCGCGACGGTAAAAATCGAATTAAGCTTAATCGACGAAATTATTAAGACTTGGTTCTTATCCGAGTCCGCATGATTCACAAGCATCGATCCTTCGTCATCGTAGCCTTTCTTTCGCTCTTTCTGGGCGTATGGACCACTGTTGCCCATGCCGCGCCGGATGCGCGATTGCGCGTTCAGGTGGTCGACCAGAAAGGCGCGCCTGTGCGCGATGCCGTTATCGAAGTAATGCCCGCAGGCGGATGGTCGGGTCCGATCCGTTTTCCATGGTCGATGGCGATGGCGCAAAGGAACCAGCAGTTCGTTCCCCATACGCTGATTGTTGCGAAAGGCAGCACGGTGGCGTTTCCCAACCTCGATCAGGTGCGCCATTCAATCTACAGCTTTTCGAAGGCGGCGCGTTTTACCATCGATCTCTATGGCCGAGAGCAGAACCGCACCCAGAAGTTTCCGATTGCCGGAACCGTGGCGCTGGGTTGTAACATCCATGACCAGATGCGCGGCTATATCCGGGTGGTCGAAACTCCCTTCGCGGACAAGTCCGATGGTAACGGCATGGTGCGGCTGAGTGGTATTCCTGCTGGTACGGCGACGATGACGGTCTGGCATCCGCGCCTGCGCGCACCGGACAATGTCCTGACTCAGAAGGTGGCATTGTCGAGCGGCGAAAACGCTCAGAAACTTGTGATTTCGCTCCGATGATTGCCCCGCTAACGAAGCTCGTATCGCTGCGCTTCGGTTCGCTAAAGCTGCGGATCGCTGTGCTCTATGCCGGGTTGTTTGCGGTGGTGCTGACAGCGATCGTAGTCATCGCTGGCAACACCTTGTCGCATTTCGGTGAGGCCAGCGCGACGCGAGATCTCGCCGCCAACGCCCGCGTGTTTGACGAATTGCTGGAACTGCGGGCGCAGCAGATGGATCGCTCCGCTGACGTATTGGCGCATGATTTCGGCTTTCGCGAAGCCGTGGCGACGCGCAACGGCCCGACCATCGACAGCGCGCTCGACAGCCTGAAAAGCCGGTCGCGCGCAGATGCTGCTTTCGTGATCGGAATCGATGGTAATATGCTTGCTTCGGGCGATACGAGGATCCGGTCGGCGCGAGCGCTATGGAGCGCGCTCGATGCCGGCAAGACGCACGGCATGATCCGCCTCGACGGGAAATTGGCCCTTGCTGCTGCCGCTCCGATCCAGGCGCCGGACCTGATGGGGTGGCTGGTCATCGCGCAGCCGATGGACCGGGCCGAGCTCGGTCGTCTCAAGCAGCTTGCCGCAATCGACGTCAGCGCCGAGGTTGTGCCACGCGAACAATTGCCAAAGTGGCTGCGGTCCGGAAATGACGGGCAGATCATCGAACGTGGTGATGCCGAGCGCAATCTCTATCAGATTTCTGCCATCCCGGCGCTGGAAGGCGACCTTTCGCCGCGGCTGGTTCTGCGCCACTCGCTGAGTCGCTCGCTGGCCGGTTACGACCGCCTTGAAGCAGCACTGGCGTTGCTTGCGCTGGCAGCAATTGCACTGGTCATAGCGCTGAGCTGGCGCGTCGCCCGGACAGTGACCGAACCATTGCGCAAGCTGGATGAGGCCACCGGCGCCATCGGTGAAGGGCGCGAGGTGGAGATCAAGGTAGAAAGCTCCGACGAGATCGGACGCCTCGCTTCCAGCTTCAAGCGCATGGTCAGTGCGATCGAGGAGCGCGAACGGCGAATCATCCATGTCGGCCTGCACGATGGCCTGACGAACCTGCCCAACCGCAAGCTCTTCGTCGAACAGCTGGATCGCGCACTGGCACGCCTGTCCGAAGGCGAGCGATTGATGGTGGTCTATGTCGATCTCGACGATTTCAAGGTCATTAACGACACGCTTGGTCATCCAGCCGGCGACATGTTGCTGCGCCAGGTTGCCACTCACCTGCGTGAAGGGCTGCGCAATGCCGACGTCGCGCGCCTTGGCGGTGACGAATTCGCGGTCCTTATCAAGGATATCGGTTCAGCAGAATCGCTGGCTGCAACAGCGGAAAAGCTCCTCGAGTGCTTCACGCGGCCGATTGTGATCGACGGGCAGCAGATCCCGTGTTCGGCCAGCCTCGGCATCGCGATCGCGCCGGGTGACGGCACACATGGCACCACACTGATGAAACATGCCGATCTCGCGCTCTATCGGGCGAAGAGCGAAGGCAAGGCGACCTACCAGTTCTTCGAACCGAAGCTGGACGAGGAAGCGCGCCTGCGTCGCCAGACCGAGCTCGACCTGCGCCGCGCCCTGCATGAAGGCGGTTTCGAATTGCACTTCCAGCCCCTCTATAGTCTGGTCGAGGACCGGCTGAAGGGGTTCGAAGCGCTGGTTCGCTGGAACCACCCCGAACGCGGTCTGGTCAACCCCGTCGATTTCATCCCGCTGGCTGAAGAGACCGGGCTGATCATCCCGCTTGGCGAATGGATTTTGCGCGAGGCATGCTGGCAGGCATCGCAATGGCCGGAGGAGTTGTCCGTCGCCATCAATATCTCGCCCAAGCAGTTCGCGTCGGGCAATTTGGCGCAGACGATCCTCCAGGCCCTCAGCCATAGCGGGCTCGCACCCGGGCGGCTCGAACTTGAGATTACCGAGAGCATCTTCATCGCCAATGTCGAAAAGACGCTGTCCACTCTGCATGGTTTGCGCGATCTCGGCGTGCGCATTGCGCTCGACGATTTCGGTACAGGGTATTCCTCGCTCAGTTACCTGAGGTCGTTTCCGTTCGACAAGGTCAAGATCGACCGCAGCTTCGTGCAGGACCTCACGACCGAAGGAAATGCCCATGCGGTCATCCGTGCGATCACGACCCTGGCTGACGCGCTGGGTATGGAAACGCTGGCCGAGGGCGTGGAGGATGCGGGGCAGCTCGAGGTTCTGAGGCGCGAGGGGTGTCGGTATATTCAGGGCTTCCTCTACAGCCATCCGCTCAACGTCAGCGAAGTCGGTATACTGATTGATTCGAACGGGATGCAGCGCGTCACACGGCCCGCGTGACGGCAAGGCCGTTGCTCGCGGTGTGACGCGGAAAGGCGGGGGCCAGCTATCGCTTCGTGATCCTGTATCAATTTGATAGGTTGCCGGCATGACCGAGATTGCTGACCTCATTGAACCGCTGATCGCCCTGCGGCGCGACATTCACAGCCAGCCGGAACTGGGCTTCGCGGAGCATCAGACCGCTGCCACTGTTGCAAAGCTACTGCGCGAGGCAGGTCTGGAGGTGCATGAGGGTATCGGCGGGACGGGTGTCGTGGGCGTGCTGCGCGCGGGAGACGGACCGCGCACACTGGGCCTGCGCGCCGACATGGATGCGCTGCCGATCGTCGAACAGACCAACCTTGCCTGGGCGAGCAGGAATCCGGGATGCTTCCATGGCTGCGGACATGACGGCCACGTCGCCATGCTGCTGGGCGCGGCGCAGGCGCTGGCGCGCGATCCGCGCTTTTCCGGTACGCTCAATGTCATCTTCCAGCCCGCGGAGGAGGGGCTCGGCGGTGCGCGGGAGATGGTGGCGGATGGCCTGTTCGAGCGTTTCCCGTGCGAACGCGTCTATGCGCTCCACAACTGGCCCAGTCTGCCAGCCGGCACGATCGCCACAAGGCCGGGCGCCATCATGGGGGCGGCAGCCACGTTCCGCGTTACACTGGAGGGCAGGGGCGGTCATGCTGCCTTGCCGCAGGACACGCCTGATGCGATTCTGGCGGCCTCCGTTCTCGTCCAGCAACTCAACACGATTGTCGCGCGAGATATACTGCCGACGGCCGCCGCGGTGCTGTCGGTGACGGAGATCGCGGCAGGCCATACCCACAACGTGTTGCCCGCAGAAGCGACGGTGGGCGGTACGGTGCGCACGTTCGATCCAGAAGTGCAGGATCGCATCGAGGAGCGGATTGGCCAGATCTGTCGCGGAATCGAAATGGCTTTCCAGGTGCATGGAAATCTGAATTACATCCGCAATTACCCCGCGACCATCAACGATCCGCAAGCCGCTGCCGATGCGCTCGAAGTTTCAGCAACGGTTGCAAAGGCAGAACTGGCGCCGGACCCGGCAGCGACCTCGGAAGATTTCTCCTACATGCTGCAACAATGTCCCGGAGCATACATCTGGCTGGGGCAGGGAAGGGGGACAGATTCGCCCTCGCTCCATAACCCGCATTACGACTTCAACGACGATGTGCTCGAAACCGGTTTGCTTCTGCACATGGCATTGGCGCGCCACTGGTTGCGCGACTGACCGCAGCGGACCCGTCGCCGACTGTTGAACCTCCCGTGCGTCGGAACCATATACCCCCCTCGGGTATTAGGAGGCTATGTCGGTGACTTCGGAACGCAGCGCAACGCTCAATCGCCTCAAGCGTATCGAAGGGCAGGTGCGCGGTATTGCCGGAATGATCGAGCAGGACCGTTACTGTATGGACGTCCTGCATCAGATCCAGGCGGTAAAGGCTGCGCTGGCCAAGGTCGAGGACAGCGTTCTAGCCGATCACACCTCGAGCTGTGTGAACGAGGCAATCGCTTCGGGCGACGCGGAAGCGCAGCGTCAGAAATTCAATGAGCTGGTCGATCTGCTCGGCAGGATTAAACGATGAACGATATGAGCCAGATTTCTCACGACACCGCCAAACGGGCGACAGTCTATCGCATGGTGATGGATAAGCACACCTGCCCGTGGGGGCTGAAGACCATGCATCTGCTCAAATCGCAAGGTTACGAGATCGAGGACCATCACCTCACCACACGTGCCGAAACGGATGCGTTCAAGGAACAGCACGGGGTCAAGACGACGCCGCAGACGTTCATCGATGGCAAGCGGGTGGGCGGTTATGACGATCTGCGCCGCTTCCTCGGCAAGCCGGTCAAGGACCCCAAGGCGACGACTTACAAGCCCGTTCTGGCGATCTTCGCCATGGGCGCGGCACTGGCGCTGGCGGTCAGCTGGCTGATGAGTAGCGGACTGCTCAGCGTGATGAGCGCTGAATTGTTCATTTCCATCACCATGTGCCTGCTGGCCTTGCAGAAGCTGCGCGACGTGGATGGCTTTGCCACCATGTTTCTGGGCTATGACCTGCTGGCGAAGCGCTGGGTGCCATATGCCACTATCTATCCCTTCGCCGAAGCGCTGGCAGGCGTGCTGATGACGGCCCATGCGCTCGACTGGCTGTCGGTGCCGATCGCACTGATCATCGGCGGCATTGGCGCAGTCTCCGTGTTCTACGCGGTGTATGTCCAGAAGCGCGAGCTCAAATGCGCCTGCGTGGGCGGTAGTTCGAATGTCCCGCTCGGCTTCGTCTCCTTGACCGAAAATGTCATGATGTTCGCGATGGGAATCTGGATGCTGCTCAAATGAGCCCAGCCTTTCCGGCGTGGCTGCACCTTGTTTCCATAATCGCGGTTGGATCGGGGTTCGTATGCGCGACCACCATCGCGCTCGACGAGGTTCGTCGTCCGCAGAGAATGTGGATCATGAATCTAGTGTGGCTGCTGACCGCGCTGTTCGGTTCGGTCCTGTGGCTGGCGATCTACTATCGCTGGGGCAGAACCCCTGCCGACCCGGACGCGGACCAGGGCGACGTTTCGTTTCCGGTGATGGTCGCCAAGGGATCGAGCCATTGCGGCGCGGGTTGCACGCTGGGCGATATCATCATCGAATGGGCGGTATTCGCGTTTCCCGCGATTGCGGTATGGTTCGGCTGGCAGAGCTGGTTCGAGGACAAGATTTTTGCGATCTGGATACCCGACTTCCTGCTCGCCTTCCTGATCGGCGTGGTGTTCCAGTATTTCACCATCAAGCCAATGCGCGACCTGTCGGTCGGCGGCGGCATCTGGGCTGCGGTCAAAGCCGACACGGCCTCGATCAGCTCGTGGCAGATCGGGATGTACGGCGTGATGGCGCTGATCCAGTTCGTCTGGTTCAAGCGGGCATTCGGCGGCACGGCCGAGGTGAACACGCCCGAATTCTGGTTCGCCATGCAGCTTGCGATGCTGGGCGGCTTCGTCACCTCCTATCCGGTCAACTGGATGCTGATC
Organism: Qipengyuania algicida; assembly: GCF_009828025.1. Lineage (GTDB taxonomy): Bacteria > Pseudomonadota > Alphaproteobacteria > Sphingomonadales > Sphingomonadaceae > Qipengyuania > Qipengyuania algicida. The sequence goes on from NZ_WTYA01000010.1 coordinate 70,586, forward strand.
CGGATCGGCTGGAAGGAAAAAATGTAGCGGTCAGGCGGTCTTCTTCTTTCCACCGCCCTGCCCATCCTGCGCCATGGCCACACGGCCGCTACGCTCCAACTTGCCCCAGCCGACGGTCCAACCTCCGATCGCCGAAGCGATGGCGCGTAGCACCACCCAGTACATCACCTGACGATAGACGATGCGCTGGGCGATCAGCAGTAATCCGGGGAAGCGCTTGTTGTGTCCGTCGAGGCGATAGGCGACCCAGCCGCAGATCATGTCGATGGCGGTGAAGGCCAGCCAGTACAGCCCCATCATGCTGACATCGCCGCTGGTCTGCGCCCAGCCATGCTGCATCACGCGCAGGACGGTGGAGATGATCGAGAGTACCAGCGCGAGATCGATCAGCGGTGATACTGCTGCAAGCACGATCTGGAACGCCCATGCCTGCGGCATCCCGATCCACGCAAGGCCCGCTGGATCGCCCTTGCGCAACACGCCGCGGTGCTTCCACAGGCACTGCAATGTCCCGAAGGCCCAGCGATAGCGCTGCTTGGCCAGCGCCTTGAAGCCTTCGGGCGCCTCGGTCCAGGCGGTGGCGCGCGGATCGTAGGTCACCGTCCAGCCGGCACGCTGGATCGCGATGGTGAGATCCTGATCTTCGGCCAGCGTATCCTCGGGATAGCCGCCAACTTCGTCGAGCGCCTTGCGACGCCATGCGCCGACTGCGCCGGGCACCACCGTCATCGCATCGAATCCCGCGAGCGCGCGACGCTCCAGATTCTGGGCGGTGATATATTCGATCGCCTGCCACCGGGTGACGAGGTTGACACGATTGCCGACCCGCGCGTCGCCCGCCACCGCACCCAATTGTGGATCGGCGAACCAGCGTGCGAGGCGCCGGATGGTGGTCGGTTCGAACTGGGTATCGGCGTCGAGCGCAATGATGATCTCGCCCTGTGCCTGAGCCATCGCGCGGTTGAGCGCGGCAGCCTTGCCACCGTTTTCGAGTGTCAGCAGCGTAACGCGCGGATCGTTCGGGAAAGCCTCTGCCACGACGCTCGAGGTGTTATCTTTCGAGCCGTCGTCCGCCACGATTACCTCGAGTGAAGGATAGTCGCTGGCGAGCACGCGCGCGACCGATGAGGCGATGACCCGCTCTTCGTTGTAGGCCGGAATGATGACGGACACCTGCGGAGTGAACGTTGGGGGGGCGGCACGGCGGCGGCGGCTTTGCCACCATGCGAGCGCTGCCATGATGATCGCCCGAGCAATCCCCATCGTGATCGCGACATAGAAGATCCACGACAGCAGCAGACCGAAACCGGCCAGCAGCAGGAAAATCGCCGCATCGATGCGCACACTGACGAGATCGCTGCCCGAGATGACCGGCATTGCCGCGCTTCTCGGGATACCGGCAAGCGCCGACGCCGGTACGAAGCGATACCCTTCAGCTCGCAGGCGATCGATGATGATCGGCAAGGCCGCGACTGTCTGCGCGCGGTCACCGCCGCCATCGTGGAGCAGGACCACATTGACCGTGCGGTCGGGGTTCGACGAATGTACCGAGTCCATTACGTTCTTGACGATCTGGTCAACGCCGGGCCGCTGCCAATCCTCGGCATCGGCGTGCAGTCCGACGATGGTGTAGCCTAGTTTCTGCGCGATCAGTGCCGGAGCGAGCTCGTCCTCGGTCGTCGGTTCGGCGTCGCCGAAATAGGGCGCGCGAAACAGTGTCAGGCGGCGACCGGTGTAGGCTTCAATTACGCGCTGCGTGGCGTTGATTTCCAGCCGTGCTTCCGCGTCAGAGGTCTTGGCGAGGTTGGGGTGGGTGTAGGTGTGGTTTCCGATTTCACTGCCATCATCGACGATGCGGTTGACGATTTCGGGATGGGCAAGCGCGTTCTCGCCGATCATGAAAAACGTGCCCGGGACGTGCTTGCGTTCCAGCACGTCGAGAATCTGCGGCGTCCAAGTTCCATCCGGACCATCATCGAACGTCAGCGCGATGGCCTTGGGATCGGCGCTGCCGGTCCGTTGCACCACGGTGGGGGTGGGCAAAGAATGGAATTGTTCGTTACCGATCAGCCCATCGCGCTCGAAGCTGATGGAGCGCTGGCCGTCGGTTGGCGTGGAGGTGATCCTGAGAATCTCGCCGGACCCTTCGACATCGCTGTTGAGCACCTCCTGGAGCTTGGACAGATCAGGCTTCCCGCCTTGTCGAAATGCCTTGAGCGACGACCAGAAGCCCGGGTCTTCGGTCCCCAGTCGCCAGAGCGCGATATCGTCGATGCCAAGCCGCTTGAGCGCCTGCATCTCGTTCCATGCAGTCGCGGCGTCGAGCATCCACACGGTGTGCGCTCCGTCATCGTCGGTGAAGGCGAAGCCGGGATTGCCGCTTTGCTTGTCGAAGGTGATCGGCGCATCATTGTCGTGCGCTTCGAGCCAAGCCTCTTCGACCGAGAGCCCGTCGGCGCTCTGACCGTGCCAGTCATAGGCGTAATTGCCCAGTGCCACGATCAGCTTGTCATCGCCGACTTTGGCGCGAGCCTGCTCGACCTGCTGGACGAACCAGTCCTGCGCTGCGATCGGCCCAGGCTCGCCGCCGGACCAATGCTGATCGTAAGCCATCAGGATCACGTGGTCGGCCACTTTGCCGAATGCCGCCAGCGGCCAGTCCGGATCGCCCGCAGGGACTGTGAGAGCGATCTGGCTTCCGGCAGGCAGTTCGCTGCGCAACAGCGGGATGAACGTCAAGTAGTCGCGGATCGACGCCTGCGGTAGCGATTCGAGGTCCAGCACCAGACCACCTGCATGGGCGTTGGCGACCATGGCGGCGAGCTTCTTCGCAAACCAGACGCGGCTTAGCGGCTGGTGCAGGAGCGAGGCAGTGCCCTTCCCGTCCCATTGCCCATTGTGAGCATTCTGGACCATCGGCATCACCAGGGGTGGATGCCCAGTGTTGGCCAGCAAGCGGTCGAAATTGGTGTCACCCAATACGGAAAACTGGTGCTGCGGCCCGACTACGGTCGCATCGAGTGGGACCACCCAGTCCAAGTTCTGGATGTTACGCCTCAGGGAAGAGATCGAAGCTTCGTCGTCAGGCACATAAAAACCGACGTTGAGCGGCGTGTTGGATGACTTAGCCTTGCGTGCCGGCAACCACGAATGATGCCGTGGAGCACCATGCCGCGTTTCCGGCAGGAAGGCGCGGGCATGGCCGTGTGGCAGGAACGGCGTCATTACCGAGCCTTGCGGAACATGCGCAACAGATGTCGCCAACGCCGCCGCGGCCAGCAGAATGGCGATTAGCACGAAGCCCAGCACACGCTTCGACCACAGACTACGCCGACCGGAAGGATCGTAGAAAATATTCGCCATCAGATTTCAATGCCAGGAAAAGGGCAATGCCTGATGCAATCCCCTCGTGCCCTAATTAGCGAGGCAATTGTGTTCCCAGCGTGATGGCGGGGTTAAACTTCGGTAACGGCCCGCACCGCTGACAAGATGGTTTCATGCAGCTCGGGACGGCAGATGACCAGATCGGGCAACGCGACATTCGCGCAATTGTACCGCAGCGGCGACCCGTCCAGACGCGTGCAGGTCAGGCCATGGGCAATGGCTACGGCCACCGGGGCGCAACTGTCCCACTCGTATTGGCCGCCCGAATGGACATAGGCCTCTGCTTCGCCGCGCAGCACCGCCATCGCCTTGGCCCCGGCCGAGCCCATTGGCACGAGCTGCCCGTCCAGGGCCTGCGCCACCGCTTCGGCTTCGGGTGGAGGGCGGGTACGGCTCACGACGATCCGCGGCGGCGATGCGGCGGCCGGCAAGGCCGAGGGCTCGTCCGAACGCAGCACAAGGCCGCCATCGCAATCCGGCAAAGCAACCGCACCAACCGTGGCGACACCGTCGATCGCCAGCGCGACATGAACCGCCCAGTCTTTGCGGCCCTCGCTGTATTCGCGCGTCCCGTCGAGCGGATCGACGATCCACACACGGTTTGCGCTGGTCCGGCCCGGAGTGGCGCGGCTCTCCTCGCACAGCACCGCATCCTCGCTGCGCAATGTTTTCAGGGTGGACATCAGGAAACTGTCGGCGGTCCGGTCGCCGGCTGTGCCCAGCGGCTTACCTGACAGTAGGCCGGATGCGCGCAGGTAGATCAGGATTTGCCCTGCGGTTTCCGCCAGCCTGGCAGCCAGTTCGGCATCGGTCATGGCGCGTTCCCCTGTCATTTGCGCGTGAGTATCCCCGTCGCTCACTTTAACGGCAGGATCGCGCGGATGATATGCTCGGCTGCCTCGTCAACGCTCATTTCGACGGTATTGACGGAAATCTCCGGATCGAGCGGCGGCTCATACGGACTGTCGATCCCGGTGAAGTTCTTCAGCTTGCCCGCGCGGGCTTTCTGGTAAAGCCCTTTCACGTCGCGCGCTTCGGCAACTTCGAGCGGCGTATCGACATGGATCTCGATGAATTCGCCCTCGGGCAGCATGGCACGGACCATGTCGCGCTCGGCGCGGAACGGGCTGATGAAAGCGGTCAACACGATCAGCCCGGCATCCGCCATAAGCTTCGCCACCTCGCCGATACGGCGAATGTTCTCGGCCCGGTCGGCCTCGGTGAAGCCGAGATCGCGGTTGAGCCCGTGGCGGATATTGTCGCCATCGAGCAGGAATGTGTGACGGTTCATCAGGGCGAGCCGCATTTCCACCGCATTGGCGATGGTCGACTTGCCCGAACCGGAGAGGCCGGTGAACCACAGTATGCGCGGCGTCTGGTTCTTCATCTGGGCACGCTCGGCCCGCGTGATGTCGGTCGGCTGCCAATGGACGTTCTGCGCCCGCCGCAAGGCAAAATGCAGCATCCCGGCGGCGACAGTGGCATTGGTATGGCGATCAATCAGGATGAACCCGCCCAGCGCCCGGTTTTCGGCATAGGGCTCGAACACGATCCGCCGGTCGGCATGAATCTCGGCCACACCGATCTCGTTGAGCTCCAGCGTCTTGGCGGCCATCTGGTCGAGCGTGTTGATATCGACGCGGTGTTTAGGCTGGCGCACACTGACCGGCACACTCTGTGCGCCGAGCTTCAGCAGATAGGAACGATTGACCTGTAGGGGCGCATCGTCGAGCCACACCAGCGTTGCCTCGAACTGGTCGGCGGCCTGCGGCGGGGCAGCGGCGGTCGCGATCACATCGCCGCGCGAGCAATCGATCTCATCCGTGAGCACCAGCGTGACCGATTGTCCCGCCTGCGCGCGCGCCAGCGGGCCATCAAAACTCTCGATCCGTGCGATGCCGCTTTCACGCCCGGATGGCAGGATGCGCACGGCATCGCCGGGCTCCACCGTACCCCTGGCGATCAGGCCGGAGAAGCCACGGAAATCGAGATTGGGACGGTTCACCAGCTGCACCGGCATCCGGAAGGGCTGTTGGGCCAGACGGCTGGTGTTTACCTCGATGCCTTCAAGCGCCTCGATCAATGTCGGGCCACGAAACCAGTCCATGCTGGTCGATTGTTGGGCGATATTATCGCCCTCGATCCCCGACACCGGAATGGCAGTCACGCGCTTCAACCCAAGTGTCGAAGCAAACTCCTGATAAGCGCCGACGATATCGTCGAATGCCCTTTGCGACCAATCGACCAGATCCATCTTGGTCACAGCCAGGATCACATCCTCGATCCCCAGCAAGTGGCACAGAAAGCTGTGCCGCCGGGTCTGGCGCAGCACGCCCTTTCGCGCATCGATCAGGATTACTGCAGCGTCAGCAGTCGATGCACCAGTGACCATATTGCGGGTATATTGCTCATGCCCCGGGCAATCGGCGACGATGAACTTGCGGTTCTCGGTAGCGAAGAAGCGATAGGCGACATCGATGGTGATGCCCTGTTCACGCTCGGCGGAAAGACCGTCGACAAGCAACGCAAAGTCAGGCTTTTCGCCCTGTGTGCCAACGCGGCGACTATCGGCATCGAGCGCGTCGAGCTGGTCGGTGTGCAGCGCCTTGCTGTCGTAGAGCAAGCGCCCGATCAGCGTCGATTTGCCATCGTCGACGCTGCCACAGGTGATGAAACGCAGGAGGGAACTTTGGCCGGTCATCAGAAATAGCCCTCGCGCTTTTTCTTCTCCATCGACCCTTCGCCGTCGTCGCGGTCGATAACACGCCCGGCGCGCTCCGAACCGGTCGCGGCGAGCGTTTCGCGCACGACATCGTCCAGCGTTGCCGATTCGCTCTCCACCGCCGCGGTCAGGGGGAAACAGCCGAGCGTGCGGAACCGGATGGTGCGGGTGGTGATGTCCGGGCGATGCCCCAACACGCGTTCGAGCCGCTCGATATCGTCGGCCATGAAGATTGCGCCTTCATGCTCATAGGTCGGGCGGGGTGCGGCGAGATAAAGCGGGACGATCTGGATCCCTTCGGCAAGGATGTATTCCCAGATGTCCGCCTCGGTCCAGTTGGACAGCGGGAACACGCGGATACTTTCACCCTTGGCCTTGCGGGTGTTATAGAGATTCCACAGCTCGGGCCGCTGGTTCTTCGGGTCCCACCCGTGGCTGGCATTGCGGAAGGAAAACACGCGTTCCTTGGCGCGGCTTTTCTCCTCGTCGCGCCGCGCGCCGCCAAATGCCGCGTCGAACCCGTGGTGGTCGAGCGCCTGCCTCAGCCCTTGTGTCTTCCACATGTCGGTGTGCAGCGCGCCATGGTCGAACGGGTTGATGCCCTGCGCTTCGGCTTCCGGGTTGCGATGGACCAGCAGTTCCATCCCGGCATCGCGCGCGGCCCTATCGCGCAGTGCGTACATGTCCTTGAACTTCCAGGTCGTATCGACGTGCAGCAGGGGGAAGGGCGGCGGCGCGGGATAGAAGGCCTTGCGCGCCAGATGCAGCATCACTGCGCTGTCCTTGCCCACCGAATAAAGCATCACGGGATGCTCGGTCTCAGCGACCACTTCGCGCATGATGTGGATGCTCTCGGCTTCCAGCCGCTGGAGATGGGTAAGCTCTTTCATGGTCAGATTGCGAGCTAGGGGGCATGGCCTTGTCCGAAAAGAAAGATTTGGTTGCCACTTGCCAAGGGTGCCGCGTGCGGGCCATGCGAGGGCCAAACAAATTTGGGAGAATTGCTGAATGAGCGAGCTGGGCACGGGACCGCTGGCGGGCCTCAAGGTGGTCGAATTTGCCGGGATCGGCCCCGGGCCGCATGTAGCCATGCTGCTGGCCGACATGGGCGCCGAAGTTGTGCGGATTGAACGTCAGGGGGCGCAGGTTACCAATCCAGTGGTGGAACGTGCGCGCCACCGCGCGCAGGTCGACGTTAAGAGCGAGGAGGGGCGGCGCTTCTGCCTTTCAGCCTGTTCGAAGGCCGACATTGTTGTCGAAGGGTTTCGTCCCGGTGTGATGGAGCGGCTGGGGCTTGGCCCCGATGTGCTGCTCCAAGCCAATCCGCGACTGATCTTTGCGCGCATGACCGGCTGGGGACAGGAGGGGCCGCTGGCACAGGCTGCCGGGCACGACCTCAACTATATCGCAGTGACCGGGGCGCTCGACGCGATCGGGAAGCGCGGCGAATTGCCGGTCCCACCGCAGAACCTTGTCGGCGATTTCGGCGGTGGCTCGATGTATTGCGCGCTCGGAATCCTCGCCGCGCTTTTCGAACGTGAGCGTTCGGGCAAGGGGCAGGTTGTCGATGCGGCAATCGTCGATGGCGTCACCAGCCTGATGAGCTTTTTCTATGGCCAGCCGCATTCGGCGCTGCGCAGCACGGTCAGGGGCGCAGGGCTGCTGGGCGGGGCAGCGCATTTCTATCGCTGCTATGCCTGCAAGGACGGCAAGGAAATCAGCATCGGCGCGATCGAACCGCAATTCTATGCCGAGCTGCTCCGGCGATCCGAAGCGCCCGCCGAGCTTGTCGAGGGGCAGCTCGATCCGGCGAACTGGGACGCCTATGCCGAAAAGCTGGCCGCGCTGTTCCTGACCAAGACGCAAGCCGAATGGTGTGACATTCTCGAAGGGACCGATGCTTGTTTTGCACCGGTCATGCCCCTCGACGAAGCCAGAGATCATCCCCACATGCGGGCAAGAGAATGCTTCGTCGAGCATGACGGACGCTGGCACACCGCCCCCGCACCACGCTTTTCTCGCACGCCGGGCACGATCCGCGACAGCGCCGAGGATGGCGAAGCGGTGGTGGAACGCTGGAAATATTAATACGCGCAATGCGCAAGGAGAGAGACATGTACGAATACACCCAGTTCTATATCGACGGCCAGTGGGTCGATCCGGCCCAGCCGAACAGCCAGCCGGTCGAAAATCCGGCGACCGAGGAAACGATCGGGCATATCGCCTTCGGCAGCGCCGCCGATGTAGATCGTGCAGTCGTCGCGGCGCGCAAGGCGTTCGAGAGCTGGCAGTTCTCCTCTCGCGAGGAACGGCTCGAGCTGCTGCGCGCAATCCAGGCCGGGATCGAAAAGCGTCGCGAAGACCTCGCCAAGGCCGTCAGTGACGAGATGGGCGCGCCGATGTCGCTCGCCAATGGCCCGCATGTCGGCCTGCTCGCCGGGCATTGCGCCACCGCGATCCAGATCCTCGAGAATTTCGAATTCGAGCGACAGGATGGGCCGACGCTGCATGTCTATGAGCCGGTCGGTGTGGTCGGCATGATCACCCCGTGGAACTGGCCGCTGAACCAGATCGCCTGCAAGGTCTTCCCGGCGCTGGCAACGGGGAACACCATGATCCTCAAGCCTTCGGAAATCGCACCCTTCGATGCAGCGATCTTCACCGAGATCATGCATGAGGCGGGCGTGCCCAAGGGCGTGTTCAATCTCGTCAATGGTGACGGTCCGGGCGTGGGCACGGCGATGTCCGGCCATCCCGATATCGACATGATCAGCTTCACCGGCTCGACCCGCGCAGGCATTGCGATCGCGGCCAATGCTGCGCCCACGGTCAAGCGCGTTGCGCAGGAACTGGGCGGCAAGAGCCCCAACATCGTTCTCGACGATAGCACCTTCGCCCAATCGGTGGCCAAGGGCACGGTCGGGATGATGGGCAATTCGGGCCAGACCTGCACCGCTCCCAGCCGGATGCTGGTCCCCCATGCCCGCATGGAAGAGGCCAAGGCCGCGGCAAGGGAAGCAGCCGAAAAGGTCATTCCCGGCGATCCCAAGGGCAATGCCACCATCGGCCCGGTCGTCTCGAAGGCGCAGTGGGACAAGATTCAGGGGCTGATCGAAAAGGGTATCGAAGAAGGCGCGACGCTGGTCGCCGGTGGCCCGGGCAAGCCCGAGGGGCTGGAAACCGGCCACTACGTCAAGCCGACCGTTTTCGCAGATGTCACCAATGACATGACCATCGCGCGCGAGGAAATCTTCGGCCCGGTGCTGGCGATCCTTGGCTATGACGATCTCGACGATGCCGTGCGGATTGCCAACGACACCGAATACGGTCTCGCCAGCGCGATCACCGGCGAGGATCTGGAGCTGGCCCGCAAGACCGCGCGCAAGATCCGCGCGGGGCGTGTCGCCATCAACGGCGGCTATGACATGAACGCGGCTTTCGGCGGTTACAAGAAGTCCGGCAATGGCCGCGAATGGGGCAAGTTCGGCTTCGATGAATTCGTCGAGGTCAAGGCGGTGATGGGCTACGCCTGATGGCAGGCAGGTTCTTCGACGAATGGAGCGTGGGTGATACGATCACCCACGACATCCGCCGTACTGTGACCGAGACCGACAATCTCCTGTTCACGACGATGACTCATAATCCCCAGCCGCTCCACCTTGATGCGGAAGCAGCAAAGGCGAGCGAGTTCGGTCAGATTCTGGTCAACGGAACCTTCACCTTCTCGCTGATGGTCGGACTAAGCGTGGGTGATACCACGCTCGGCACGCTGGTCGCCAATCTCGGTTATGACAAGCTCGTGATGCCCAAGCCGGTGTTTATCGGCGATACGCTTCATGCGACCAGCGAAGTGATCGGGTTGCGGGAGAGCAAATCACGTCCCGAAGCCGGAATCGTCACTTTTCTGCATGAATGTATCAATCAGCACGGCGAAGTCGTCTGTCGCTGCGAGAGATCGGCATTATTGCGTAAACGCGCGAAAAACTGACCGATAATCCTGTCTTCGGGCAGAACGATTTCGGTAATCTGAATTATTACGCGTCTTTCCGGGCGCGCATCAACTTGTCATTCACCCGCTGTCGCTTAGATTAGTAGGGAACTCTAGAGGAATTGCGTTAACGATGAGCGACTCCAACCAGCCCGGTGAGCCCGAAGGTGGCGGCCCCAACCCCTGGGTGAAGAGCCTGATGATCTGGGGCGGGATATTCCTGGCCCTGCTGATCGTGGTGTCGGCATTCGGCGGCAGCACCCGTTCGACCGGCGACCAGATCCGCTATTCCGACTTCCGCCATCAGGTGGCCGAAGGCCAGGTGCGTGACGTGCAGATCGGTGCAGACACCATCACCGGGACGCTCACCAATGGTAAGCAGTTTTCTACCGTGCCTGTCCATGGTGACACCACGCTGACCGAGCTGCTCGACAAGAACAACGTCTCGTACTCCGGTGCGCAGAAGGAGGAGATGAGCGTCTTCACCTATGTGCTGATCCAGTCGCTGCCGTTCATCCTGATCCTGGGCATCGCGTTCTTCGCGCTCAGGCAGGTACAAAAGGGCGGCGGTGCCGGCGGCGCGATGGGCTTCGGCAAGTCCAAGGCGAAGATGCTGACCGAAAAGACCGGCAAGGTCACCTTTGCCGATGTCGCGGGCATCGACGAGGCGCGTGAAGAGCTTGAAGAGATCGTCGAATTTCTCAAAGACCCCAACCGATTTGCCAAGCTGGGTGGGACAATCCCCAAGGGTGCGCTGCTGGTCGGCAGCCCGGGTACGGGTAAGACGCTGCTTGCCCGCGCGATCGCGGGTGAAGCGGGCGTGCCCTTCTTCACCATTTCGGGCTCCGACTTCGTCGAAATGTTTGTCGGCGTGGGCGCTAGCCGCGTGCGCGACATGTTCGAACAGGCGAAGAAGAATGCGCCTTGCATCGTCTTCATCGACGAAATCGACGCCGTGGGTCGCCATCGCGGCCATGGCCTTGGCAATTCGAACGACGAACGCGAGCAGACGCTGAACCAGCTGCTGGTCGAGATGGACGGCTTCGAAGCCAATGAAGGCATCATCATCATCGCCGCCACCAACCGGCCTGACGTGCTCGACCCGGCTCTGCTGCGGCCGGGCCGTTTCGACCGTCAGGTCGTGGTGCCGGTGCCCGATATCGACGGGCGCGAGAAGATCCTCGGCGTGCATATGAAGAAGCTGCCGCTGGCGCCCGACGTGAATGCGCGCACCATCGCGCGCGGCACGCCTGGCTTCTCCGGTGCCGATCTCGCCAATCTGTGCAACGAGGCGGCGCTGCTTGCCGCGCGGCGCAGCAAGCGGCTGGTCGCCATGCAGGAGTTCGAGGACGCCAAGGACAAGGTCATGATGGGCAGCGAACGCCGCTCCATGGTGATGACCGATGACGAGAAGAAAATGACCGCCTATCACGAAGCCGGTCACGCACTCGTCAGTATCCATGAACCGGCATCCGACCCGATCCACAAGGCGACCATCATCCCGCGCGGCATGGCGCTGGGCATGGTGATGCGCCTGCCCGAGCGCGACAATTACTCCTATCACCGTGATAAGATGCATGCGAACCTTGCGGTCAGCATGGGTGGTCGTGTGGCAGAGGAAATCATCTTCGGCCATGACAAGGTCAGCTCCGGCGCCAGCGGGGATATCCAGTATGCGACCGACCTCGCCCGCAACATGGTCACCAAATGGGGCATGTCCGACAAGCTTGGCCCGCTCCAGTACGAGCAGAGCCAGGAAGGCTATCTCGGCATGGGCGGCACCCAGCGCACCATGGGCGGCGAGGATACCAACCGGCTGATCGATGCGGAGATCAAGTCACTGGTCGAAAGCGGTCTGGTCCGAGCTCGCGACGTGCTTTCGACCCATGAGGACAAGCTGCATCTGCTCGCACAGGCGTTGCTCGAATACGAGACGCTGACCGGCGAAGAGATCGACCAGCTGATGAAGGACGGCAAGATTGAACGCAGCGATGACGATGGTTCGCCGACCGTGGTTATCCCCACGCGCCCATCGGCAATCCCCAAGGCGGGTCGCAAGTTCGGCGGTTCAGGCGAAAGCGCACCGCAGGGCGCCTGACGCCGAGCGCTTCCCGGGACGAAAATACGAAAGGGCGGGCCGTTTGGTCCGCCCTTTTCGTGTTTTGAGCCTGTTTGATCTGGTCCGCGCCGATTGTTCAGAATGCGCCCAGTACCAGCAGGATCTGCAGGAAAAAGCTGGCGATGATCACAATGAAGACGGTCAGCACGACCAGTCGCCAGATCGCCGAGAAGCGCGACAGAAGGTAGGTTCCGCGTAATTGCCTGTAGATATGGATCAGCGGCACCGTCGTCCCGATCAGGCTGACGATACCCCACGACAGGCCGAGCGCATAAAGCACCGATAGCACCACGAACAGCAGCGACATGAAGGCGATCGAGTAGGTAACGAAGATCGCATGATCATATGCCCGGACCCCGCGCTTCCAGACAAACAGCACCCACATGAACGGGATCGACAGCGGGATCAGCAGCCAGCTGAATTTGTAGCTGTTCGATTGCAGCTTGTAGAGCATCAGGCCCGGGTTCTTGCGCCATTTTTCCAGCCCGTGATCGAGAAACGCGATCCCCGTGTCGATGGTCGTGACTTTGACGAGCCCCTGACCGTTCGAGACTGCATTCCCCACCTTGTTAATCCCTTCGAGAGCGTCCTTGGTATCGGCCAGTTTTTGTTCCGTCGCCGCCCTGTCAGGATCGGTTGCGGACATTTTGCCGAGTTTGTCCGTCAGGCTGTCGCGCTTTTCGGTCAGGTCTTTCTGCATCGCGACCATATTGGTCTTGAAGCCATCGGTGGTGTTGATTTCGGTCGGCGGGGTCAGTCCGATGGCCTGGAAGACGGCGAACATCAGGAAGATGGAGAACAGGAACAGCGCCATCGGCGAGACGAATCGCGCCCGTTCGCCATGGATATAACGGCGCGTCAGTTCGCCCGGCTTCCATGCGAGCAAAGGCAGCGTATGCCAGGTCTTGCCCTCGAAGTGCAGCGCGCCATGGAGCAAGTCGTGCAGGAACGCCCCCAATGTGCGATGCAGATGCGCCTGCTGGCCGCACTGCTGGCAATAGGGGCCCGTCAAAGCCGCACCGCAATTGAGGCAGTCATGTTCTCCGAAATGGCCCGCGGCGGATTTGTTGCCCTTGCGCCTGCCGGATATGGCCCGCGCGAACAGCCCGCCTTCCGCAGCTGTGCCCAGTGCGTCCCCAATATCGCTCATGACTGCCCCTCGCTTGTCGGCGGCGATCTTAAGGGCAGCAAGGGCACGGCGCAATCCGCCCGCTATTTGACCTTGCGCTTGGCCAGTTTGCGTTCGATCGCCCGCCACAGCAGCGCGATGTCACGCGCGGCTGGGCTGCTGGGGGCGAACGCACCGACGGGCGCGCGCTGCACCGCGCATTGTTCGAGCGCGCTGGCGAGCGGGATCACCGGCCATGTCGGGTTCGCCTCGATCGCCTGGCGGTGGAGCGTCCTGCGGCGATCGATCATCGAGAAGACCGGCAGCATCGGCGGATGCTTCTTCCCGCTACCCTTGACCTCCTCGGCGACGAGCTCGAACGCGCGGGTCGACAGCGGCGAGGGCGGCAGCGGCACGATCACGAGATCGGCGGCGCGCATGGCCTGCGTGCTGACCTCGCTGAGCACGGGCGGGCAATCGAGGATGATGCGCGAATAGGTCTTGCCGAGGCTTTCGGCGATCTTGGCCAGCCGGCGCTTCTTGCCGATGGCGGAAAGCTGGCTGTCGAGCGACCACAGGCTGCTGTCTGAGGGCAGGACATCGAGGCTGGCATATTGCGTTGAGCGGATCAGCTTTGCCGGGTCTCGCTCGCGCGAAAACACGCTGTTCGCGGACTTCTTTGGGTGAGGTTCGAGCCCGAGCAGGAATGCCGCGCCGCCCGCCGCATCGAGATCCCACAATAGTGTTTTCCACCCGCTGTCATGCGCGGAGCACCAGGCAAGATTGGCGGCAAAGGTCGTTTTGCCCACTCCGCCCTTGACGCTGTACACCGCAATGACGGCCATCGATTTCCAGTCACACCCCTTGTCTTGCGAGCCCAAGCCCGCGCAATCCATGCGTTGTGACGGTGAGGTTACTGGATTGTTGCAGGGACGCAAACAGGCGCGCGTACCGTCGCATTTCAGTCAGACAAAGCAAAAGGGCCGCTCGATGGAGCGGCCCTTTGTGGAATTCGTCAGGGTTGGTCCCGTCAGCCGTCGTAATCGCCGCCGATCGACGTCGAGCGGCTCGGCGTCGCAGCAGTGATCCGCAGCGCCTCGGCCGACTGGCTGAGCGAACCGATTTCGTCGGCCTCGTCCTCGTCATCGGGCAGGATCTTCTGCAGATTGGTCACGGCTGCTTCATGCAGGTGATTCGGGCGAACGGTCTGTTCGGCAATCTCGCGCAGCGCCACAACCGGGTTCTTGTCGCGGTCGCGATCGACGGTTAACTCGGCCCCGCCTGAAATCTCGCGCGCACGCTGGGCGGCAAGAAGGACGAGATCGAAACGATTAGGAACCTTGTCGACACAATCTTCGACGGTAACGCGCGCCATGCAGCACTCCGAAAAAATCAATGAATCCGGGAAAGGCTGCGAGATAGGTGTCGCAGCCCGCTAAGTCAAGCAAAACGCCCGCGGCGCCCGGCTCTACTCGTAGCCCCAACTGCTGTAATCGCGCTTTGCCGGTGAGGAGAACTTGGTGATCTCGCTGTGGAACAGCAGTGGGACGTTGCCCGTTGAACCGTGACGCTGCTTGGCGACGATCATCGTCGCCTTGTTCTTGAGCTCAAGATAGCGTTCTTCCCAGATCTTGTATTTCTCCTGCACGTCGACCGGGCTTTCGGGTGTCGGGAAGTCGGGCCGCGAGGCCTCGTGATAATAGTCCGCGCGATAGATGAACCACACCATGTCGGCGTCCTGCTCGATAGAGCCCGATTCGCGCAGGTCGGAGAGCATCGGGCGCTTGTCTTCACGCTGTTCGACCGCGCGGCTGAGCTGGGACAGCGCGATCACGGGAAGCTCAAGCTCCTTTGCCAGCGTCTTCAATCCGCGGCTGATTTCGGAAATTTCGTTGACGCGGTTGTCGTTCGCCCGGCCCGAACCTTGCAGCAGCTGGAGATAGTCGACCACGATCAGCCCGATGCCGTGGCGTCGCTTGAGCCGCCGTGCGCGGCTCCTCAGGGCGGCGATGGTCAACGCTGGTGTGTCGTCGATATAGAGCGGCAGTTCGTTGAGGCGCTGGCTGGCACGCGACAGCGCGTGAAACTCGTCGCGGCTGATCTTGCCCGAACGCAGACTTTCCGAGGAAATCTCCGCCTGCTCGGCCAGAATACGCGTCGCCAGCTGATCGGCGCTCATTTCCAGACTGAAGAAGGCCACCGGCGCACCGTAATTGAACGGCCCGCCCTCGCGCTGGTGCTTGAGATGCTCCTCGGCACAGTTGAAGGCGATATTGGTGGCCAGCGAGGTCTTGCCCATGCCCGGACGCCCGGCGAGAATGATAAGGTCGGAATTGTGCAGGCCGGCGGTCTTTTCGTCGATCACCTCCAGTCCGGTGGTCTTGCCCGAAAGGCCGCCGCCCGAATTCATCGCGGCCTCGGCCAGCTTCAGCGCCACCAGCGATGCGGAGCGAAAATCGGTCGCCTGCGACGTGCTCGCCTCGCCTTCGGCCACGGCATAGAGCGAGGCTTCCGCCTGCGCGATCATTTCCAGCGGGGCGACATCGTCCGAGGTGTCGAGTGCATCCTCGACCAGTTCACGGCCGACGGACACCAGCTGGCGCAGCAGCGCGAGATCGTAGATCTGCTGCGACAATTCGCGCGAGGCGAGCAGGCCCTGACCATCGGCGGTCAGCTGGGCAAGATACGTCGTCCCACCTAGCTCCTTGAACGATTCGTCACCGTCGAAATAGGGTTTGAGCGTTACCGGCGATGCGGTCGCATTGCGGTCGATCAGCTTGAGTACACGCTCATAAATGCGCTGGTGCACAGGCGCGTGAAAATGGTCCGGGCGCAGCGCGACCGTCAGCTCCTCGATGACCTTGTTGTCGATCAGCACAGCGCCCAGGAACGCCGCCTCGGCCTCCAGATTCGCGGGCAGCGTGCGGCCCTGTGCAAGCGGCGTTGCCGCCGAATCGGCGGAGCGGGTAAGCAAGTCCTGATCGGTCATGGCGCCAGATGCACACGACCGATGGGTTCTTGCAAGCGCACCGACGTTGCACGCGGTGTGGATATCGGGGACGTTTTTGCGATGATGCGATCTTGCCTTGCCGCGACCCTACCGCATCTGCGAAAGCGCTTGGCGACGCATGGCCGAATCCTCTTCCTTTGCCCCCGATCACAGGATCGCCGATATCTCGCTCGACGAGACTACGATCCTGTGGCGCAATGCCGATATTGAGCAGGAACGGCGGATCGCGATCTTTGATCTGATCGAAGAAAACCAGTTCAAACCGCTCCGCTCGGTGGAGCGAGGGGCGGACGGGCCGTACAAGTTACGCCTGTCCGTCACCGATGGACGGCTGGTGCTCGACATTGCCGATTTACAGGATTCGCCAGTGGAACAGCTCATCCTCGGGCTGGCCCGTTTTCGCCGTCCGATCCGCGAATATTTCGCCATTTGCGACAGTTATTACCAGGCGATCCGCAAGGCGACACCGGCCGAAATTGAGACGATCGACATGGCCCGGCGCGGTATTCACAACCGCGCGGCGGAGCTGTTGCTGGAACGACTGGAAGGCAAGATCGAAACCGATTTTGCCACCGCTCGGCGGCTGTTCACGCTGATTTGCGTCCTCCACATCAAGGGCTGACAGGATGGCGCGCAGGAAACGCAAGCTTCGCACCCGGCGCAAGAGCGACTGGCGCCGCAAGCTGATCATCGTTCTGGTGCTGGTCGCGCTGGGCGGGGCGCTATGGCTGTGGCACTACGCTCGCCACTGGCGCCCGGACGAAACCCGCTATCCCGAACAGGGCGCGTTGATCGGCGATCAGGACGGGGCGGTGCGATTCGACGTGCTCAAGGGGCTGGGTGCGCAATTCGTCTATCTCGAAGCCAGCCAGGGTGCGAATGGCAAGGAAACGCGCTTCTCCGAAAATCTGGCCGCGGCGCGCGCGGCGGGATTGCAGGTCGGGGCGGTTCATGTGTTCGACGCCTGCCAGAAAGCCGGTGGGCAATCGGCCAATTTCGTCACAGAAGTGCCGCGCGATCCGAAACTGCTTCCGCCGGCTGTTATCCTGTCGGGCAACACCGACTATTGTCCCGAGCGGGTCAGCGAAGCGGCAGTGCAGAGCGAGTTGATGACCTTCGTCAACCAGATCGAGGCGCATTCCGGCAAGCCGGTGATCCTCGCGCCCACGCGCGCCTTCGAAGCGCGCTATCATGTCGCCGCGCGGCTCGATCGCAATCTGTGGCTGTCGCGCGATTTCTTTCCGCCAACCTATGCCGGACGGCCATGGGTATTGTGGACTGCGAACGGGGATTACCAGACACCGGCGGCGGATCACCCGCTGCGCTGGGTTGTCGTGCAGCCGTGAGCGCTGCGATGGAGGCAATGATGCAGGACGATGAACTGATCGAGGCAGCACAGGCGGCGGCAGGCCAATCCTATTCCCCCTATTCACGTTTTCCTGTGGGCGCTGCGCTGCGCTTCGCCGACGGCACGATCGTGACCGGGACCAATATCGAAAACGCCAGCTACGGCCTCGCGCTGTGCGCCGAGACCGTGGCGGTGGCCAAGGCGATGGATGCGGGCGTGCGCGGGGGACTGGAGGCAGTCGCCGTCACCGGGCCGGGCGCCGATGCAATTACTCCCTGCGGACGCTGCCGCCAGGTGCTGAACGAACTCGCCCAGCTTGGCGGCACCGATCCGCTGGTGTTCTGCGTGGGGCCGAAAGAGGTGCGGACGGTGAGGCTGTCCGAGCTGCTACCCCACGCTTTCGGCCCGGCGAGCCTGGATTAGGCTTTTTCCTCTCCCAACCACTCCAGCAAAGCTGCAAGGCAATCGCGTGCCAGCAGTTTCGAGCGTTCCGGGCTCCAGCCCTGTGCCGGCTCGGGCGCTTTGGGATTGTCCTTGAAGGGCATTTCGAGCGTCATCGCAGTTGCGCCGAAGCGTTCTGCGAGCTGGTTGGTGCTCATCGAGAGATTGGCGCTGCCGGGGCTCGATTTGGTGTAGCCCAGTTCGGTCTGGAAATCGGGCGTGCGGCGCGCGAGGATGCGCTGATAGCGATAGAAACGCTCGCCCTGATCGTCGGTCCAGCTCGGAATGCCTTCGAATCCGGCGAGGAAGGCGACCGGGATCGCTTCGTCGCCATGGACGTCCATGGCGAAATCGACACCCGATGCGTCCATCGCGTTGCGGATCGCGAGCACTTCGGGACTCTTGTCCGCGCTCGGAGTGTCCCATTCGCGGTTGAGATTGGTGCCCACCGCATTGGTGCGCAGATGGCCACGGCGCGAGCCGTCGGGATTGCAATTGGGCACGATGTGGAAGCGGCATTGCTTGCGCAGGCCCATCGCCACCGGATCGGCGGGATCGGTCAGCACTTCGAGCGCGCCTTCCATCCACCATTCGGCCATGCTCTCGCCCGGATGCTGACGGGCATAGAGCCACACCTGCTTGTCGCCATCGCCCAGTTCGAGGCAGTCGAGCGACTGGCCGTCGAGCGTGGTGCCTAGGCATTTGTAATCGACCCCTTCGCTTGCCGCGGATTCGGACACGAGATCGTGGTGGCGCTCCATCGTATAGGGCGCGAAATAGGCGAACCAGGCGATGTCGCTGGCGGGCGTATAGCGGATCGTCAGCGTGCCATCGTTCGCGTCCTTGTCATAGCTCGAGCTGGCGCGGCCCCAATACTGACGGTCTTCGGACACCACGGCGTCATAGCCGGGCCAGCCACCGGGATAGGCGCTCTTGCTCAGCCCGGTGATATTGAGCTCCAGCTCGCGTCCGGCAGCGCCGGAAACGCGGAAATGGAACCACTGGGCGAACTCGCTCATGTGGTCGCGTTGAATGGCTAGGCGAGCGCTTGCTCCGTCGACACCCAATACTTCGATATTACCACTGTCGAATTCCGCATCGATCCTGATGTCGCTCACTGATTGACCTTTACGCTCACTGTTTCTCCGCTGTTGCCCGGAAAGTTCCGGAACAACGCCTCGGCCAGCGTCTGGGCATTGCGCGTGCGATCCGCAAGGGGGGAGTTATCCTTGACCGACAAATCGGCGCGGCCTTCCCACAGGCTTTGCCCGCTCGCAGCGTCCTTGATCTTCACGGACAATTGCGTGGCGATCTTGTTGCGCGGGCCGCCACCAAGATTGATGCCGACGCCAAGCCCCAGGCCCGAGCCATAGCCACCGGTCGATCCGCCCACGCCCACGCTGACCGGGCTTGGCTTCCGGCCCGCCAGATAGAGATGGCGCTCGACCTCGATCTGGGCGGTCTGCGCGGTGGATGCTGTCGCGACCGTGTATCCCAGGCGGGTCAGCTCTTGCGCCACGGCTGCCCGGTATGGCGCGGTTTCGAGATCATCCTGCTGTCCCGGTGCCACTGTTACAGCGATGGTTCCTCGACCAAGCTGGCTTGGGGCCTCAGGCGCTACGAAGCGAGTAACTTCAACCGGACCCGGCGTGGTCGCGCAGCCCGCGAGGGCCAGCATGCCGGTGGCAAGCGCAAGAGATCGATATATGCGGTTCATTTGAAGACTCCTTGCCGGGCGATTTGGCGGCTCATGCTCAATTGGCATTACTAGATTTTGCAAGACGAATGTATCGATAGGGGTGTGATGTCCCTCAAGGTTACGTCAACGGATTCCAAGCTTACACGAACGGTTTCGTCATGCTAGCGCGCGTCACATGAACGATAGCACACAGTGTCCTGTCCTCGTTACCGGCGGTGCCGGCTATATCGGCAGCCATGCAGTCCTCGCGCTGCGCGACGCGGGATGGCCGGTGGTCGTGATCGACAATCTGTCGACCGGCTTTCGCTTTGCAGTGCCCGATGCAGTGCCGCTTTATGAAGGCGATATCGCCGATGCGGAGCTGATTGCGCGGATCGTAAAGGAACACGAGATCGGAGCGATCATGCATTTCGCCGGGTCGATCGTGGTGCCCGAATCGGTCAGCGACCCGCTGAAATATTACGAGAACAATACGGTGAAGAGTCGCGCGCTTATTGCAGCGGCGGTCGACCTTGGGGTCCGGCACTTCATCTTCAGTTCGACAGCTGCAACCTACGGTGTGCCATGCGAACCGCGGGTAACCGAGGAAACGCCCACGGTGCCGATCAACCCGTATGGCTGGTCAAAGCTGATGACCGAGCAAATGTTGGCCGACACTGCCTGTGCGTATGACTTTACTTATTGTGCATTGCGGTATTTCAATGTCGCCGGAGCCGATCCGCACGCTCGGACTGGGCAATCGACGGCCGGAGCGACCCATCTTCTTAAAGTGGCGTGCGAGGCGGCAACCGGCAAGCGCAGCCATGTCGATGTGTTTGGGACGGATTATGAGACGCCCGATGGCACGGGCGTACGCGACTATATCCATGTCAGCGATTTGGCGACCGCGCATGTCCTGGCACTGAGTGAACTGATCGCTCATCCGTGCAAGTCCCTGACGATGAACTGCGGTTATGGTAGAGGGTTTTCGGTGCTCGAAGTGCTCGATGCGGTCGGCCGAGTGACCAATCAGACGATCGACCGACGCTTTGGTCCGCGCCGTGCTGGCGATTCGGGAGTGCTTGTATCGGATCCAGCGCGCATTCGTGCCACCCTGCCGTGGCAGCCACGCTTTGACGACCTCGACACGATCGTTGAACATGCCCTGCAATGGGAACGGAGGCTGGCCGATATTCGTGCCGAGGCTTGACCGGCCGGTACTGCTAAGCTAACGGCCCCGCTTGAATTCGGCGTGTCGGACCAGATTCTGGCGCGCATTCATTTTTCAGATGAGATAGCCATGAAGATTCGCAACAGCCTCAAGTCGCTGAAGAACCGCCATCGCGATTGCCGCGTGATTCGTCGTCGCGGTCGCACCTACGTTATCAACAAGACCAACCGCCGGTTCAAGGCCCGCCAGGGCTGAACCTGTCTGCCGCTGTTTGCGGCGGCTTTCTGGTTTATCGAATGGCCCGGCTCCCTTGGGAGTGCGGGCCGTTCGTTTTGAAGGGACTTGCGCGTGATCGAAGCGGTCGTGTTCGACGTTGGCCGAGTGCTGTTCCAGTGGCAATTGGGGGCACTTTTCGAAAAGCTCACGTCCGATCCGGACGAGCTGGATTTCGTTCTGTCTGAAGTGATCACGGAAGAGTGGCACTTTCAGCACGATGCCGGTCGCCCGCTGATCGACATGGTAGCAGAGCGGCTGGCCGAGTTCCCCGAACACGCGCGGTTTATCGAAGCATATCCCCGGAGGTTCAATGAAACCATTCCCGGACCGGTCGAAGGTAGTTTGGAAATCGTGCGCGACCTCGACGCAGAGCGCGTGCCGTTATTCGCGATCACCAATTTCGGCGCTGAGTTCTGGGACAAATTTCGTCCGACCCAACCGATCTTCGACCTGTTCCGCGACATCGTAGTGTCCGGCAAGGAGCGGCTGACGAAGCCAGACCCTGCGATATTTGCGCGCGCAGCGGATCGATTTGGTCGCGACCCCGCTACGATGCTGTTCATAGATGACAATGCCGCCAATGTGGCGAGTGCGCAGGATTGTGGCTGGGAAACGCATCACTTCGTTGATGCTCCAGCGCTGCGCCGCGATCTCATTGATCGCGGGCTGCTGGCTCGGTAGCGAAAAAGGACCTTCGGCGCACAGTCCGAAGGCCCAGAAAGCCACCCGATGGAGAGGAGGGTGGGTATATTATTCGCAAATATCAGGCGTTGCAGCGTGCCAGGTCCTTGGCTTCGAGCTGTTTGCCATCGGCAGTGAAATTGGCGATGTCGCCGGTCTTGCGGAACAGGTCGCGGCAGACGCGCAACGGCCGGTCTATCCCTTTGTCCGCAACGCAAATAGTGTCGGCACAATTCCATACCTGGCCACCTGCGATGGTGCGGCCATCCTTGGCAGGCTTCACCAATTCTGCGCGATAATAGGAAGGTCCAGCGGTCTGCGCCGAGGCGGGCACCGGGCTGAGAGCAGCGCCGAAGGTGGCAAGGGTCCAGGTCAGCGCGAGGCCAATCGAACCCACCTTGGAATAGAGAGGAGAACTGGAAAGCATGACGTGCATCCTTAAACAAGCGTTGGATTGGCGGGCATAAAAACTCCCCGCGCAGACCGACTGGGATTGCCAGATCAGTTGCGAATCACTACTTAATGAACTAAGTTTTAAGTTGCAACTAAAAACTGAAACATTTTTTGCAGTTGTGCAACAAATGGGTTTACAAGGTTCCGTAAGGGAAAGGATAAAAATGGGCGACGTACGCGAACCGCTGCGGGAATTGACCGAATGCGGTCTCCCTCAGGCACTTGAAGTCATGGGCGAACGCTGGAGCTTCATGATCCTGCGTGCCAGCTTCAATGGGTTGCACCATTTCGAGGAATTCCTGAGCGAGTTGGGCATTGCCCGCAATATTCTTTCCAATCGTCTCGCCAAGCTGGTCGAACACGGAATCCTTGTGCGTCAGGCCATGGCGGATGATCGCCGCAAGATCGAATACCGGCTGACCGAAAAAGGCATGGATCTGCTCCCGGCGATGATTGCGTTGCGCCAATGGGGGCAAAAATACGGAGTCGACGTCGTAGAGAATCCGGTACTCGTCGATGAGCGTGATCGGCTGCCTATCGGCGCTGTTTCCATTTTGGCGCATGACGGTCGCATCCTTGATCACAAGGGGCTGCGCATGATCGACAAGAGTAAACTCGGGCTTCATCCGGAAATGCTGCAAAATTAACTACTTGCGGACCGCTATGGACGTGACGACGCTGTGACCGCGTGACGTCATCGTTAAAACCATATCAATTTCTGTTTGAGAGAAGGTCTTCACAGAACCTCCCAGAATTTGAATGATTGGTCGGGCCGCGTGATCGAAGTCGAAATTCAGAACGAGACCTATCAAACGACTTTTCGACTGAAGATGATAGTCGTGCCGCGCATTGGCGAAGGGATTCGCCTGCAGGAGCCGAGCGGGACGTGGGTTTCCTACGATGTGTTGGATGTGTGGTATCAGAGAGCCGAATTCGGCGATGTCTGGGTTCCGTATCTGCATGTCCGAATGACACCCGAAGAATCACACGCCCATGAGGGCGACCGGCACAATCCCATGGTCGATCGCCGACAGAACATTCCGATTGAGGAATTCCTGACGAAATTCGAAGGCGACAGGGATCACGTTCCGACCAAACTTTCGCTCGATCTTAGCGCTAGCAACAGCATTTGAAATCGAACTTGCTGCTAATTCCCGGGTCGGGCACTTCCTTGGTGTGCCAGCCGTTCACGCTTCACGCGATCAGCACGCGATCAGCGATCAGCATCCGTTCCCATATCCTTCAACTGGGCAAGTGCGGCAAACGGACCACTTGGAGCATCGTCGCCAGTAATTCCCTGCTCGCGACGCAAGATCTCTGCGTCCGGCCCGGTGGCGTATGGATCGATGGCAAGAGCTAGGCTTTGTGCGATAGCTTCGCCCAGATCGAAAGCCGCCTCATCATACTCGATCTCGTCCAGCTGATCGCTGTCGAGTTCGATTTCCTCGTCTGGCGATGCCGTTGAAGAACCATCGGTGCGCGGGACGAAGCGAAACGCGATCGGCTCCACGATATGGTTTGCAAAGGGCTCACCCGATATTGCGCAAGCCTGTTCCACATCGGCTATCAGGGTTCCTGAAACGCCAATCTCACGACCCTCGCAAGCCAGCGTAACCGTTGCCGACAGATTCTTCACGGAAGGGAGCCCAAATCGTCGGGCCAACGCAGCGACTTCATCACTGGTTGCCGTGATAGTCACCGCGTCCTGAGGAAGCCGGTCCAGCTTTATTACGCGGGAAAATTCGCTGACTTGCGTCATGCGATTTCTCCGGCGAGCAGAGCTGCATTGTCCGTGCTGGCGAGGCGTTTGTGCAGCTCTTCCAGCCTGACGGCAGCAAGGCCGGGATCGCCTCCTTCGATCAATGTCAGATTGCGCTGCGCAGCCGCGGCGAGTTCCTCGTGTCCTTCTCTCAGTCCCTGGCGATAGGCACCGATTCGCCCACCGAGCGTGCTCATCAGCTTGCCGATATGTTTGCCGACGAACAGGTCGCCAATTCCGGCCTGTCTCAGCTGTCCATCCATATCCTCGACGAAGAATTCGGCGAGCAGCGAGGTCCGGGGGGCCAGTTCCGGATCGTCTTCCATGCGCAGCATTACGAGCGACAGCACCGCGGCCACCATGTCGAATCGGCCCTCGATCGTATCCGCCACCCCGCAATCGCGGTACCACTCCGGCTCGCGGGCGATTTCGATCGTCCGATGCCATAATGGACGCAAAGCGAGACGCGGGTCGGGGCGGGAAGAAAAGAGGCGCGTGATGAGGCTCATGACCTGTGCTGACTGGGCCATGTTCATCGGCAATTCAAGGGGCCGTCCCCAAGTCCGCACGGGGTTCGTGTTGCGCCGCGCGGCGGGCCGTCCTAAGGCGTGCCCAAGTATTGAGCGTCGCTTGGGTTTATTGCGGCGCTCAGGGTTCATGGAGTTGATGTGACGAAATCGGTAGTTCCAGGTTCCAGGGCGCTGGCCTTCACGTTGGTCTTGGCTGCAGCGCTAACTGCGACAGGCTGCACCTCGATCCGCCAACAGCGCGGTTATATTATCGATCCGCTGCTCTATAATGGCGTCCATGCGGGCATCGATAACGAGCGCTCGGTGCGTGACACGCTTGGCGATCCGACCTTCAAGAGCCAGTTTGGCCAGAACATCTGGTATTATGTGTCGGACACGAATCTTTCCGGCCCGTTCCGTCGTCCGCGCATCGCCCAGCATTCCCTGCTGGCGGTGACCTTCAACAAGGCAGGGAACGTGGTCAGCACTGAGCGCGACACAGGCCTCGACAAGATCGTCTATCTGCGCCCGAACAGCGACAAGACGCCTACCCTCGGGCGGGAGCGCGGCTTCTTCGAAGATCTGTTCGGCAATATCGGCCAGGTCGGCGCCGCGGGTGCCTCGGGTAATACGGATTCGGGCAGCAACACCGCAGGCGGTGGATAATTGCCCGGCGTGCCGTAGTTTGCGCTCCGTTGCTTGACCGGACGGCGGCGAACCCCATATCGCCGGTCATGAGTGATCAAACCTCCAGCCACGGACTTGTGAAGTGGCATTCCACCACCATCATCGGCGTAAAGCGCAGCGACAAGACCATCATTGCTGGCGACGGTCAGGTTTCGATGGGCAATACCGTGATGAAGCCCAATGCAACCAAGGTCCGCCGGATCGGCTCTGGTGGTAAGGTCGTGGCGGGTTTCGCGGGAGCCACAGCCGATGCGTTTACCCTTTTCGAGCGGCTGGAAAAGAAGCTCGAGCAGTACAGCGGACAATTGCTGCGCGCTGCGGTCGAATTGACCAAGGACTGGCGCACTGACAAATATCTGCGCAATCTCGAAGCGTTGATGATCGTTGCCGACAAGGACAATCTGCTGGTCCTGACCGGCAATGGCGATGTGCTCGAACCAGATGGCGGGATCGCCGCCATCGGCTCCGGCGGTAACTATGCGCTCGCCGCAGCCCGCGCCCTCGCAGAGTATGAAGATGACCCTGAGAAAATCGCGCGCAAGGCAATGGCAGTTGCGGCTGATCTGTGCGTCTTCACCAATGGCAATGTGACGCTCGAAACCGTCTGAGCCGATTACCCGGGAACTCCATGATCCAGAACCTGACCCCCAAGGCGATTGTCGCCGCATTGGACGAACACATCATTGGCCAGAAGGATGCCAAGCGCGCGGTCGCCGTGGCGCTACGCAACCGCTGGCGGCGCCAGCGCCTTTCGCCCGATCTGCGCGATGAGGTGACGCCCAAGAATATCCTGATGATCGGGCCCACCGGCTGCGGCAAGACCGAGATCAGTCGGCGGCTTGCGAAATTGGCCGAGGCCCCCTTCGTCAAGGTCGAAGCGACCAAGTTCACCGAGGTTGGCTATGTCGGCCGCGACGTCGAGCAGATTGCTCGCGACCTGGTCGAAGAGGCGATTCGTCTCGAGAAAGAGCGCCGTCGCGATGCGGTGCGCGAAGCCGCGAGCAATGCGGCAATGGATCGCCTGCTCAATGCGCTGGTCGGTGAGAATGCGAGCGAGGCCACGCGCGAGGCATTTCGCCAGCGCATTACCGACAATTCGATGAACGACACCGAAGTCGAAATCGAAGTTTCCGAAGCGCCCAACATGCCAATGGATATTCCGGGGATGCCGGGCGGCGTCGGCATGATCAACCTGTCGGACATGTTCGGCAAGGCTATGGGCAAGAACAACACGAAGCGGCGCAAGCTGCGTGTGCCCGATGCATGGGACCGGCTGGTCGAGGAAGAGGCTGAAAAGCGGATGGACCAGGACGATGTCGCCCGGGTCGCGCTGGAGAACGCCGAAACCAACGGCATCGTTTTCCTCGACGAGATCGACAAGATCGCGGTCAGCGACGTGCGTGGCGGCTCGGTCAGCCGTGAAGGTGTGCAGCGCGACTTGCTGCCGCTGATCGAGGGCACGACGGTTGCAACCAAGTATGGGCCGATGAAAACCGACCATGTGTTGTTTATCGCCAGCGGCGCTTTCCATGTCGCCAAGCCCTCCGACATGCTGCCGGAATTGCAGGGCCGCTTGCCGATCCGCGTGGAATTGCGCGCGCTGACAGAGGACGATTTCGTTCGGATCCTGTCCGAAACCCGCGCCAATCTGGTCGCGCAATACAAGGCGCTGATCGGCACCGAGGGCGTGACGCTGGCGTTCGAGGATGAAGCGGTCCGCGAACTCGCCAAGATCGCTGCGCAGGTGAACGAGAGTGTCGAGAATATCGGCGCGCGTCGTTTGCAGACGGTGATGGAGCGGTTGCTTGAAGAAATCAGCTTCGAGGCCGAGGAGCATGAAGGGGAGATGGTCACGATTGATGCGGCCTATGTTCGTGATCGGTTGGACGAGCTGGCGGGCGATGCTGATCTGAGCAAATATATCCTCTAGTTCTGCCGTTGAGATAGTCCGCGCCGGGTCGTCTGCGCTGCCGAAAGGACAAGCATGTCCGAGTCCAGCTTTGATGTGATTGTGCTCGGCGCCGGTGCTGCGGGCCTGATGTGCGCAGCTCAGGCGGGCGCCAGAGGTCGTCGCGTGCTGGTGCTCGACCGCGCCGAAAAGCCCGGCAAGAAGATCCTTATCTCGGGTGGCGGGCGGTGCAATTTCACCAATATCCATACCGCGCCTGAACGCTTCATCTCGGCCAATCCGCATTTCGCCAAATCCGCGCTCAGTCGCTATACTCCGCATGATTTCATCGCGCTGGTCGATAGCCATGGCATCGCCTGGCACGAAAAGACGCTCGGCCAGCTGTTCTGCGATGGATCGGCGCGGCAAATCGTGGAGCTATTGCTGAACGAATGCGCCAAGGCAGACGTTGCGGTAGCGTGTGACGAGCAGATCGGGCGTGTCGACCATTCAGGTGTGCGCTTTGCCGTCACTACTCAATCGCAAACGGTCGATGCCGATTCGCTGGTCATAGCCACCGGCGGCCCGTCGATTCCCAAGATGGGCAGCACCGGCTACGCCTATGACCTGGCGCGACAGTTCGGACTGAAAGTGGTCGAGCCGCGACCGGCACTGGTCCCGTTGACGCTGGGCGGGGAGGATGTGCTGTTTCGCGAACTTTCGGGAGTTGCCACGCCGGTCGAAGCGCGCTGCGGCAAGGCCGCGTTTCGCGAAGCTGCGCTGTTCACCCATCGCGGCCTATCCGGTCCGGCGATCCTCCAGGTGTCCTCCTACTGGCAAAGCGGGGCAGCCATCGCGATTGATTTCCTGACCGACAAGGAGAGGGACTGGTTGCTGGCGGAAAAGCGCGACAATCCCGGCTCTACCTTGCGCAGCGTCTTGCGTGCCGCGCTCCCGCAGCGTCTGGCTGACGAGCTTGCGGAGCGCCTGTCGCTCGATGGACCATTGGCCAATGTGCCCGATGCAGACCTGCGCGTTGTCGGCGCAAGGCTGGCGGACTGGCGATTTCAGCCCAACGGGACGGAAGGTTTCGCCAAGGCGGAGGTCACGGTGGGTGGCATCAGCACAGCGGAATTGTCCTCCAAGACGATGGAGGCAAAGCGCGTGCCCAGCCTCTTCGCCATCGGCGAGGCGGTCGATGTCACCGGTTGGCTTGGCGGTTACAATTTCCAATGGGCCTGGGCGAGCGGCTGGGCGGCAGGTCAGGTGGCCTAGCGCGTCCCAATCCCGGCGCCGTTTCCTTATGGATGCGGTGCCAGTCCGATTTCGACGCCGGTCTTGTCAGTCAAGGCAAACCGATCGACCAGATCGCTGCTCGCCCGGTTGAGGCCTACGACCTGAACACTGCGACCGTTGCGGCGCATGCGCTCAACCACCTTGTCGAGAGCGCCGATGGCCGAAATGTCCCAAAAATGCGCGCCGGACACGTCGATGATGACGTGGTCTGCCGGATCGGGCTGGGCGCTCTCCGGTCCAAGTGCAGCGATGAAGCGGTCGACGCTGGCGAAGAAGATCTGTCCGGTTGCGGTATAGACCGCCTTGTCCGCTTCGCGCGTGCGGGCGACGGAGAACATGCCCATCACCTTCTGCGTGAAGAAGATACCGGACAGGATTACGCCTGCCAGAACGCCGAGAGCGAGATTGTGAGACGCCACGACGACCACAACCGTTGTCACCATCACCACCGATGACTGCCATGGATGCCTGGCGAGGTTGGGAATCGAGTTCCACGAGAAAGTACCGATCGAAACCATGATCATGATCGCCACCAGCGCAGGCATCGGCACACGCCCGACAAGACTGCCCAACGCCGAAAGCAGGATCAGCAGCGAGACGCCAGCAGTGAAGGTGGAAAGACGTCCACGCCCGCCGCTGGTGACGTTGATAACCGACTGGCCGATCATGGCGCAGCCGCCCATGCCACCGAACAGTGCGGCGACAATGTTCGCACCGCCTTGCCCCGCGCATTCGCGACGCTTGGCGCTGCCGGTGTGAGTCATGTCGTCGACGATCTGTGCGGTCAGTAGCGATTCGAGCAGGCCGACCGCAGCCATGGTTGCGGAATAGGGCGCGATAATCCGCAAGGTTTCCCAGTTGAGCGGGACTTGCGGCAGGTGGAAGAAGGGCAGGCCTTCGGGCAGCTTGCCCATGTCGCCCACGGTATGGACCGGTGCCGAAATCCAGATCGACAGCGCGGTCATCACGATGATCGCGATCAGCGGGCTGGGCACCGCAGTGGTCAGCTTGGGAAACAGATAGATGATCGCCAGCGAGGCGACGACCATGGCATAGGTTTCCCACCCGACATGGGTGAGCTGCGGCAATTGCGCCATGAAGATGAGGATCGCGAGCGCATTGACAAAGCCGGTAATGACCGAGCGGCTGACGAACTGCATCAGAAGGTCGAGCCGGGCGATGGCGGCAATGGCCTGGAAAATGCCCATCAGGATCGTGGCGGCGAACAGATATTCGACACCATGATCGCGGACCAATGGCACCACCACCACGGCAACGGCTGCGGTCGCTGCCGAAATCATCCCCGGCCGGCCTCCGGTAAAAGAGATCACAATGGCAATCGTTACCGAGGCATAGAGGCCCACGCGCGGATCGACCCCGGCAATGATCGAGAATCCGATCGCTTCGGGAATCAAGGCAAGGGCAACGACGATGCCTGCAAGAATGTCAGCACGTGGATTGGCGAGCCAGTCGCGGTGAAACGCGGCAGCTGAAAACATGAGTGAGTTCCGTGATTGTCTTGGCCAGGCGGCCTGGTTGGTGCGCCCTGTGGCCTATTGTGCAGTGCAGCGCAAGTTTGGGCCTACTCGGCAGCCTCTCCGGTCAGTTCGACTTCGGCCTGCTGGCGCGCCCACATTTCAGCGTAAAGTCCGTCGCGTCGCAGCAATTCGGTGTGGTGACCTTGCTCGGCAAGACGGCCGTTTTCGAGCACCAGAATCCGGTCGGCATCGGCAATGGTGGAAAGGCGATGCGCGATCGACAGGCTTGTGCGACCGCGAGAAATCCGCCGCAGTGTGGCGAGGATGTCCTGTTCGGTACGCGAATCGAGTGCGCTGGTGGCCTCGTCGAGCAGCAGGATCGGGGGGTTCTTGACCAGCGTCCGCGCGATAGCGACGCGCTGCTTTTCGCCGCCGGAAAGTTTGAGTCCGCGTTCGCCGACCTCGGTATCGAATCCCTGTGGCAGGCTTGCAATGAACCCGCCGATCGCAGCGCTGCGCGCCGCTTGCTCGATTTCCTCGCGCGTCGCGCCGTCACGCCCATAGCCGATGTTGTAGCCGATGGTGTCGTTGAACAGCACGCTATCCTGCGGAACGATCCCGATTGCCGCGCGCAGGCTCTCCTGCGTGACAACGGCGATATCCTGCCCGTCGATCAATATCCGTCCGGCCTGCGGATCGTAGAATCGATACAGGAGCCGGGCTATCGTGCTCTTGCCTGCACCCGATGGCCCGACAATGGCATAGCTGGCTCCTGCTGGTACTTCGAAGCTGAGGCCATGAAGGATGGTGCGCTCCGGCTCGTAACCGAACACGACGTTGTCGAAGGCGAGGGTAGGGCGATGAACGAGCAGTCCGGGCGCTCCGGAAATGTCCTTCACCTCAGCCTCGGTATCGATGAGGCTGAACATCGCCGCCATGTCGATCAGCCCTTGGCGCAAGGTCCGATAGACCGTTCCGAGCATGTCGAGCGGGCGGAACAGCTGGGTCAGCTGCGCCTGCACGAAAACCAGTTGGCCGGCTGTGTATCTCCCCTGCCACCATCCATAGACTGTAAAAGCCATGGCCGCGGCCATCAGCAAGTTGGTCACCAGCGCCTGCGCGATATTAAGCAGGCCAAGGCTGTTCTCGCTTTTGACGGCGGCTTCGGCATAGGCTCTGGTTGCCGAGGCATAGCGTTGCTGTTCGCGACGTTCGGCAACGAAGTATTTGACCGTCTCATAGTTGAGCAGCGAATCCACCGCACGCGCCAGCGCGCGCCCATCGAGGCGATTCATCTCCGCACGCAGTTTAGTACGCCATTCGGTTATAATGCGGGTGAGCAAGATATAGGCGACGATGGCAAGGGCGGTGGCTGCCACCAGCGTCCAGCCAAAAGCGAAATAGAAGATCACCGCAACTGCCGCCAGTTGCAGCACAGTCGGAGCGATGTTGAACAGCATGAAATAGAGCATCGTGTCGATGCTCTTGGTGCCGCGCTCGATCGTCTTGGTCACTTCGCCGGTGTGGCGTGAGAGATGGAAACGCAGTGAGAGCTGGTGCAGGCGCTCGAAAACATTCTCGGCGAGTGATCTTGCCGCATCCTGTCCTACGCGCTCGAACACGATGTTGCGCAGATTGTTGAAAATCACCCCGCCGAACCGACCGACCGCATAGGCAATGACGGTCAGCATCGCCAATTGCATGACGCGCGGGCCGGTGACGTTCATGGCGTCTACTGCCCATTTCAGGAGGAATGGCAGACCCAGTTGGGTCGCGGTAGAGGCGAGAACGAGCAAGACCGAAACGACAATCCGCCAGCGCAAGTGGCCATTTTCGCGCGACCAAAGATACGGCAGGAATCGCTTGAGCGTGCCCCAGCCATCAGGTGGCGGTGAATGAATGGTCGAATTGTCGGGCGG
>NZ_WTYA01000010.1:107500-157774 GCF_009828025.1 Qipengyuania algicida
AAGTGATGCACCGAAGCTTAGGGTTCAGAATTAATTCTGAGCGGTAGCGGAGCGTTCCGTAAGCGAGTGAAGCCGAAGGGTAACCGACGGTGGACGTATCGGAAGTGCGAATGCTGACATGAGTAGCGACAAAGAGGGTGAGATGCCCTCTCGCCGAAAGACCAAGGGTTCCTGCGCAACGCTAATCGGCGCAGGGTGAGCCGGCCCCTAAGACGAGCCCGAAGGGGGTAGTCGATGGGAACCACGTTAATATTCGTGGGCCTGGAGATGTGTGACGGATTGTGGAAGTTGTTCGTTCTTATTGGATTGAACGGGCAGCCAAGCAGTTCCAGGAAATAGCCTCTCCGTATAGACCGTACCCGAAACCGACACAGGTGGTCAGGTAGAGTATACCAAGGCGCTTGAGAGAAGTATCCTGAAGGAACTCGGCAAATTGCCTCCGTACCTTCGGAAGAAGGAGGCCCCATATCGACGCAAGTCTTTGTGGGGGGCACAGGCCAGGGGGTAGCGACTGTTTAGCAAAAACACAGGACTCTGCTAAGTCGGCTTCAAGACGACGTATAGGGTCTGACGCCTGCCCGGTGCTCGAAGGTTAAGAGGAGGAGTGCAAGCTCCGAATTGAAGCCCGAGTAAACGGCGGCCGTAACTATAACGGTCCTAAGGTAGCGAAATTCCTTGTCGGGTAAGTTCCGACCTGCACGAATGGCGTAACGACTTCCCCACTGTCTCCAGGATATGCTCAGCGAAATTGAATTCTCCGTGAAGATGCGGAGTACCCGCGGTTAGACGGAAAGACCCCGTGCACCTTTACTGCAGCTTCAGAGTGGCATTAGGAAAGAGTTGTGTAGCATAGGTGGGAGGCTTTGAAACTTGGGCGCCAGTCCAAGTGGAGCCATAGGTGAAATACCACCCTGCTGTTTTCTGATGTCTAACCTCGCACCGTTAGCCGGTGTAGGGACCCTCTGTGGCGGGTAGTTTGACTGGGGCGGTCGCCTCCTAAAGAGTAACGGAGGCGCGCGATGGTAGGCTCAGGACGGTTGGAAACCGTCTGCAAGAGTGCAATGGCATAAGCCTGCCTGACTGCGAGACCGACAGGTCGAGCAGAGACGAAAGTCGGTCATAGTGATCCGGTGGTCCCTCGTGGAAGGGCCATCGCTCAACGGATAAAAGGTACGCCGGGGATAACAGGCTGATGATTCCCAAGAGCTCATATCGACGGAATCGTTTGGCACCTCGATGTCGGCTCATCACATCCTGGGGCTGGAGCAGGTCCCAAGGGTTTGGCTGTTCGCCAATTAAAGTGGTACGTGAGCTGGGTTCAGAACGTCGCGAGACAGTTTGGTCCCTATCTGCCGTGGGCGTCGATTGTTGAAAGGAGTTGCCCCTAGTACGAGAGGACCGGGGTGAACATACCTCTGGTGTACCTGTCATCCTGCCAAGGGTGCCGCAGGGTAGCTATGTATGGACGGGATAACCGCTGAAAGCATCTAAGCGGGAAGCCTCCCTTAAGATAAGCAATCTTCGAACCGTCATAGACCATGACGTTGATAGGCCGGGTGTGGAAGCGCAGTAATGTGTGGAGCTAACCGGTCCTAATAGTTCTTTTCGCGCTTGTAGGATCCCACCATCAACGACAGCTTTGTAGCTGTCCGAGAGTGGAGGAAACTCGAAGCCGGATAAGCCCTCAAAAGCTCAATAGTATCGATTTAAAACCCGCACACCCGCCTGCTTCATTGCTTGGTGACCATAGCGTCTGTGACCCACCCGATCCCATCTCGAACTCGGCCGTGAAACCGGACCGCGCCGATGGTACTAATGCTCAAGCATTGGAAGAGTAGGTCGTCGCCAGGCATTGTAGCCGGCGGGTTTGCGCGGAAGGCCCATTCACGTGTTTCAAAAGGCCGCTGCCGGTTAAACCGAGCGGCGGCTTTTTCGTCTCAAGGCTATATGTTTTGAGATGGTGCGCCGTCGAAGTCTGTCAGGGCTTCGCAAGATAGTCCGGCTGTCGCGCGGTTCGTGCGATAGACAGGGTCGCTAAAGCGATCATTGGCTAATGAGGCGTAACACGAAGGTGCCGCGGGGTGGAGCAGTCCGGTAGCTCGTCAGGCTCATAACCTGAAGGTCGTAGGTTCAAATCCTACCCCCGCAACCAACTCAAGAAATTCATAAGCCCCTGTTTTTACAGGGGCTTTTTCTTTGCCCAATCGCCTAATTTGACGCTCGGAATCGGCCTGTGATACAATAAAATGTGTCGCACAAAGTTCGCACAAAATCGCACAAATCTGAATCTGGCCGAGAATCGCATGGAGAGACATCGCATATTAGGAGGAAAAGTATCGCTCTACCGCCGCGCTGAAGGCGGTAAGTGGCATTGCTATACCTGTCTTGATGGCAAAGAGTGGCGCAGGAGTACCAAGGAGCGCAGCCTCGCTCTCGCCAAGGATGTCGCAGAAGATTGGTACCTTGAGCTCTGTGCCAAGAAGAGGTTCGGCGAACTCCAATCCGGTAAGACCTTCGCCCAGGTCGCCCTTCAATTCGAAAAAGAATATGAGGCCATTACCCAAGGCCGTCGCAGTCCCAAATGGGTGCAAGGCCACAAGGATCGCATCCGCCTCCATCTGCTGCCGTATTTCGGCAAGATGTCCGTTCAGTCTATCACCTCCGGCGCGGCACAGGAGTACCGCGTACAGAGAATGACGAAGCCGGCAGACTGGAACGATGACGAAAGGGTATGGAGGCCACCGGCTCGCAACACGCTCCACAACGAGATTGTTACGCTGAGCATGGTGCTCAAAACTGCATACCGCCATGGATGGATCGAGCACGTACCCGATCTATCAGATCCGTACCGAAGGCAGACCAAGGTTGAACATCGACCCTGGTTTACGCCCAACGAATACAAGCTCCTTTATCAGTCCACCCGTGCCAATGCGGCGGAGCCAACACGGCCGCATTTTAAATGGCACGCTGAGCAGCTTCACGACTTCGTTCTCTTCGCTGCTAATACCGGCCTAAGGCCCGATGAGCTTAAGCAGCTCGAATTCCGAGACGTCGAAATCGTGGATGACGACTATTCCGGAGAACACATCCTCGAGATCGAAGTGCGAGGGAAGCGCGGCGTGGGATATTGTAAGAGTATGCCCGGCGCCGTTCGTCCTTTCGAGCGGCTCCGCGATCGCAAACGTCTCTCTGGGGAGGACGATGCCGAGGAGCGTGAGACGCTACCAACCGATCGGCTCTTCCCCAACGAATTCAAGAAAATGTTCAACCGCATCCTTGCGGACAACAATTTGAAGTTCGATCGAAACGGAAAAGCACGGACGGCTTACAGCCTCCGCCACAGCTACATATGCTTCCGCCTTCTCGAAGGCGCGGACATTTATCAGGTCGCGAAAAACTGTCGCACCAGCGTCGAGATGATCGAGAAGCACTACGCGGCGCACCTGAAGGACATGATAGACACGTCGCTTGTGAACGTTCGTCGGCCAAAGCCATCGAAAAACTCAAAAGCGCAGACCCAGACAGCCGATCCGTCGGGCAGGGGTGGGGATCGTCCAAAGCTATAGCATTGAAGCTCCGCACGATGGTGCAATGCTGCGCTTCCTCCAGCCGCTGGCGCTTGAGAGGGAGCCAATGCTCTACGCTCGAAGCAAAGCAATCTTCGGTGATTGCTATTGAGTGTTTCCAATGAGCCGACAGAGCAGTCTATCGGCCATCGATATAGGGAGCGCGCCTAAAGGCGCGGCCCCCAAATGCGCATAGCGCTTGCGTGACGCTTCTGCTGAATAACCGAGCAAATCCTGTCAATCAGATCGGCAGTGCGAGTCGCAGCCGGACTTCCCGCAGGCATTTCAGCAATTTCCGATTTCAGCGTTTGGTAAAGCGCCATAAGCTCCGGCAATGTCAAAGCCATGAGCGCTTGCGTGTCGAATTGATAAGGCATCGTTCCCTCCATCGTTGAAGCCTCGCCGATCGAGGCCTTTCGTCTGGAAGGCAGTGCACCGTTGGATCGCATGCACCCTGGGGCCGAAACAAAGAGAAGGACAGCGCCGCCTGTTGCATGTTGCAGAGACATCTGTGCGAAAACGCCGATATAGAAGGGCTCGGTTGCGAAACGGAGAACGCCTGAGAGGAAGGAATGCCAGGTCACATAAGGCTCGACGCTCATCTTTTACTTTGTGGGCAGCCGTGGCGGTCACTTCAGAAGATTCATAATTACCTGAAAATGCTTGGAAATTTCTCGCGAGTCGGGTAACTTCGAGATCAGTAAGAAAAACAAGCTAATTCAGCGGGAGGAGGCTGAAACGTGCTAACTGGCGAAATTCGCAATCAAGTCGATCAAATCTGGAATGCCTTCTGGTCGGGAGGTGTTTCAAACCCTCTGTCGGTGATCGAGCAGATCACCTACCTGCTATTTATTAAGCGACTGGATGACTTACAAACGCTAGAGGAAAGCAAGGCTTCGAACCTTGGCATTCCGATGGAGCGTCGGATTTTCCCTGATGGCTATGACGATCAGGGGCGCGCCTATTCCGACCTGCGCTGGTCGCGTTTCAAAAACTTCGAAGCGCGCGAGATGATGGATGTCGTCGCCGAGCGCGTTTTCCCATTTCTGCGCCAGCTGGGGGAAGAGGGCTCAAGCTACGGCGAGCATATGAAAGAGGCGCGGCTGGGTTTCAGCAACGCCGCGTTGCTCGCCAAGGCCGTCGATATGCTCGACAAAATCCCGATGGATGATCGCGACACCAAAGGCGATCTCTACGAATACATGCTTAGCAAGATCGCCAGCGCGGGCACGAATGGTCAGTTCCGCACCCCGCGTCACATCATCCA
The DNA here is from genome assembly GCF_009828025.1 of Qipengyuania algicida. Lineage (GTDB taxonomy): Bacteria > Pseudomonadota > Alphaproteobacteria > Sphingomonadales > Sphingomonadaceae > Qipengyuania > Qipengyuania algicida. The sequence goes on from NZ_WTYA01000010.1 coordinate 112,334, forward strand.
GCTGATGGTCGAAATGACCCGGCCGACGCCGCAGGATGTGATCTGCGACCCGGCCGCTGGCACGTGCGGCTTTCTGGTCGCGGCCGGCGAATATCTGCGCAACAATCACCCGCAGCTGTTCCGCGACGAGAAGCTGCGCAAGCACTTCCACGAGCAGATGTTCCACGGCTTCGACTTCGACCCTACCATGCTCCGCATCGGCAGCATGAATATGACGCTCCACGGCGTGGACAATCCCGATATCAGCTACCGCGACAGCCTGGCGCAGGAGCATGATAGTGATGCGGGCAAGTACAGCCTGATCCTCGCCAACCCACCCTTTGCCGGTTCGCTCGATTACGATGCGACCGCCAAGGACCTCCAGCAGATCGTCAAGACCAAGAAGACCGAGCTGCTCTTTATCGCTCTGTTTCTACGCTTGCTGAAAACAGGCGGACGCGCGGCTGTGGTCGTACCGGACGGCGTGCTGTTCGGATCATCCAAGGCGCACCAGAAATTACGCGAGCTGCTGGTTGAAAAGCACAAGCTCGAAGGCGTGCTGAAACTGCCCTCCGGCGTATTCCGGCCCTATGCGGGCGTGTCCACCGCCGTGTTGTTCTTCACCAAGACCGGCGTGGGCGGCACGGATCATGTCTGGTTCTACGACATGCAGGCCGACGGATACTCGCTGGACGACAAGCGCAATGCGCTGCTGCCTGATGATAAACTGGGGCTGCAATTCACTTCGCCGCTAACGGCCGATGAGCATGCCAAGAACAACCTGCCCGATGCGCTAATCCGCTGGGGCAAGCGCGATACTGAGGAACGCGAGAACCCGCGCACGGCGCAGAGCTTCACCGTGCTCAAGGACGAGATTATCGCCACCGGCACCTATGACCTCTCGCTCAACCGCTACAAGGAGGTCGAGCACGAGGAAGTGACGCACGACAAGCCCGCCGACATCATCAAAGAACTGCGCATGCTGGAGCGGGAAATCAGCGATGGCCTCACCAAGCTGGAGGCGATGCTGGGATGACCGTCATTGCGTTAGCCGAAATTGCAGATCAAATTCGTGGCGTTTCTTACGCCAAAGCGGACGTTGTCGACCGTCCTGCCGAAGGCTTTTTGCCTGTGCTGCGCGCGAACAATATTACGGACGACGGTTTGAGCTTTGATGACTTGGTTTATGTCCGTGCCGAAAAGGTATCTGCGAAACAGCAAGTTCGATCGGGTGATATCGTGATCGCCGCCTCAAGTGGAAGCATCTCCGTTGTTGGGAAAGCGGCCCAAGCTGAGCACGACCTCGGCATGGGTTTCGGTGCTTTCTGCAAAGTAGTGCGTCCATCACCTAAGGTGCACGCCCGCTACATCGGCCACTTTTTCAAGACGCGGGATTACCGCAGGAGAATGTCCGCGCTGGCAGCAGGCGCGAACATCAACAACTTGAAGAACGAACATATCGACGAGATCGAGATCCCGCTTCCCACGCTCGACGAGCAGAAGCGGATTGCGGGGATCCTTGATCAGGCGGACGAACTCCGCCGCAAGCGCCAGCGCGCCATCGACCGCCTCAACCAACTCGGCCAAGCCATCTTTCACGAGATGTTTGGTGATCCTGTCACCAATCCTAAGGGTTTCCTAATCAAGAAGCTGGGAGAGGTCGGAATATTGGATCGAGGCGTTTCAAAGCACCGCCCGAGAAATGATCCTGCACTGCTTGGTGGCGAGCATCCGCTCATCCAAACTGGTGATGTGGCCAATGCCGATGGCTATATTCGAAATTTCACAAGCACATATTCCGATCTCGGGCTGAAGCAGTCGCGCAAGTGGCCATCTGGGACACTTTGCATCACGATCGCCGCCAATATCGGCAAGACTGCGATATTGAACATCGACGCTTGCTTTCCTGATAGCGTCGTGGGTTTCACGCCGGGTACGGACACGAACGCAGAATACGTGCAATTTTGGATGTCACGCGTCCAAAAGCGCCTTGAAGAGATCGCGCCACAGTCTGCGCAAAAAAACATAAATCTTGCGATCCTTCGAGAGCTACCGATTCCGATGCCAGCTAGAGCGTTACAAGACGAATTTCAGAAGCTGATCGGTGTGATCGAGACACGGAAAGCTACTTTTCGCGCAGCGGAAGAAGGTAGCGAAGCGCTTTTTTCGTCCCTCCAACACCGCGCCTTTCAAGGAGAGCTGTAACCATGTCGCAGTTCGCCTTCCTTCAATCTGAGTTTGCCGAGGTCTATGGCCTCGCGAGGAAGGCGGAGACGCTCGCCCTGTCCGATCCGCGTGGGAGCTGCTTTCATGCTCGCCTTGCGCTCGAAAGCGCAGTTAAGTGGATGTACGGGCACGACCGCAACCTGCATTCACCATACGACACGACGCTCTCCGCGCTGATCCATGAGGGCTCTTTCCGCTCGCTGGTCGGCAATGCACTCGTCACCAAGGCGCGGATCATCAAAGACCTGGGCAATGTCGCGGTGCACGAAACACGGCCCGTTCCGGAGAAGTCCGCGACTGACAGCCTGAAGCAGCTCTTCGATTTCTGCTACTGGCTGGTCCGCACCTATGCGCGCGGGGCTAAGCCCGATCCCGTTGTGCAGTTCTCCATCGCTGCCTTGCCGCGCGCAGTTCAGGTCGAAGCCTCGACGCTTAAGAAATTGCAGGCGATCGCCAAGGAGCATGAGGAGGCCGCCGCCGCGCTTGCCGAAGAGCAGGCCGCCCGCATCAAGAGCGAGGAAGACCGCGCCGCGCTCGATGCCCAAATAAAGGAGCTTCAGGAGCAGATCGAGTCGATCAAGGCCGAGAATGCCAAGGTCGAAGATACCCACGACTACAACGAAGCCGAAACCCGCGACATCTGGATCGACCGCTTGCTTGCCGAGGCGGGTTGGCCGCTCGACCAGGAGCGCGACCGCGAATATCCCGTCACCGGCATGCCGAGCACGTCCGGCGAGGGCTTTGTCGACTATGTGCTGTGGGGCGACGACGGCAAGCCGCTCGCGGTGATCGAAGCCAAGCGCACCAAGCGCGATCCGCGTGAAGGACAGCAGCAGGCCAAGCTTTATGCTGATTGCCTTGAGAAGCAGTTCGGGGTTCGTCCGCTGATTTTCTACACCAACGGCTACAAACACTGGCTCTGGGATGACGAAGCCTATCCGCCCCGCGAGGTGCATGGCTTCTACAAGAAGGACGAGCTGGAACTCTGGCGCCAACGCAAGGCGGCCCGCCGCGCTATCGCCACCACTAAGATCGATGAAAGAATCGCCGGGCGCTACTACCAGACACGCGCCATTAGACGAATTGATGAGGCTTTCGAGAAAGACCGGCAGCGCAAGGCCTTGCTCGTTATGGCAACAGGCTCGGGCAAGACCCGTACCGTCATCGCGCTGGTCGATCAGCTCATGCGCGCTAATTGGTGCAAGCGCGTGCTGTTTCTGGCGGACCGCGTCGCGCTGGTGAAGCAGGCGCATAACGCCTTCAAGGCGCACATCCCGACAACACCAAGCGCCAATCTGATCGAGAAGCACGACGCCAAAAAAAACGATCATAATGGCGCGCGCGTGTGCGTGGCGACTTACCCCACGATGATGGGGCTGATCGATGAGATGCAAAACGGACAAAAGCGCTATGGTCCAGGGCATTTCGATCTGATCGTGATCGATGAGGCACACCGCTCGGTGTACCGGAAATACCGCGCAATCTTCGACTATTTCGACAGCCTACTGGTCGGGCTCACCGCCACGCCCCGTGACGAGATTGACCGCGACACCTATTCGCTCTTCGAGCTGGAGCGCGGCGTACCCACCGACAGCTATGATCTTGAGGAAGCGGTAGCTGATGGCTTTCTTGTGCCGCCGACGCCGATCTCTGTGCCGACGCGTTTCATGCGCGAGGGGATCAAATACGAACAGCTTTCTGACGAGGACAAGGAGAAGTGGGATCTTCTCGAATGGGAAGGTCAGTTGCCCAAGGGCGATGTCGATCCGGCCGCGCTCAACAAATGGCTGTTCAATGAGGACACCGTCGACAAGGTGCTGGAGCATCTGATGGTCAATGGCCTCAAGGTCGCCGAGGGTGACCGGCTGGGTAAGACGATCATTTTCGCGAAGAACCACAAGCACGCCCAATTCATCGCCGAACGCTTTGACGCCAACTACCCCCATCTGAAGGGCTCGTTTGCGCGCGTGATCGATTACTCGGTCGAGTATCCGCAATCGCTGATCGACGATTTCTCGATTGCCGAGAAACCGCCGCACATCGCCATCTCGGTCGACATGCTCGACACGGGCATCGACGTGCCCGAGGTTCTCAATCTGGTATTTTTCAAAGTCGTGCGATCGAAAACCAAGTTCTGGCAGATGATCGGGCGAGGCACGCGCCTCTGCGAAGACCTGTTCGGCCCCGGCCGCAACAAGATCGAGTTCCTTATCTTCGACTACTGCCAGAATTTTGAGTTCTTCAATCAGAACCCGAATCTGAAGGAGGGCAAGCAATCGCCCTCACTTACCGAGAAGCTGTTTGCAACGCGCGTCGAGTTGGCGATGCAGTTGGCAGGTCTTTCCGGTGAAGAGCGCGGGCAGGAGCTAGATCAGCTCGACAGCGACACTCGCGAGCGCCTCTTCGAAGAAGTTAGCGCGATGAACCTCGACAATTTCCTTGTGCGCGCAAGGCGCAAGGAGGTTGAAGAATTCCAGCAACGAGATGCTTGGAATGAGATTGGCCCCAACGAACGTGAAGTGCTTACTAATGAAATCGCCGGCCTGCCATCGGCATATGAGGACACCGACATAGCTGCCAAGCAGTTTGATTACATCGTGCTCAAAGGCCAGCTCGCGTTGCTTCAGAACGACACGTCTTTCGTGCAGTGCCAGGAGAAGGTGATCGCTCTTGCGTCCAAGCTCGAAGAGCTGGGGAATGTGCCGATGGTGGCAGCGCAAATGGACCTGATCCTCGAAGTCCAAACGCCTGATTACTGGATCGACATTGACGCGTGGACGCTAGAACAAATGCGTCGTCGCCTTCGTGCGCTCATCAAGCTGATCGAAGGCGAAGAAGCGGTGATTATCTACACCGACTTCGAAGACGAGATGGGTGAGGCAACACCTATCGATTTGCCACACGCCGGAATCGGAACCGATAAACCGCGCTTCCTTATGAAAGTGCGCCATTTCCTGAAGGCGCATGCTGACCACATCACAATTCAGAAGCTCCATCGCAACGAACAGCTGACCCCCCAAGACTTGGTCGAGCTGGAACGCATTTTGCGCGAAGAAACGGATGCCCGTGATGAGGACATAGCAGTCATCACAAGCGAGGGCGGCTTGGGCCTATTTATTCGATCACTGATCGGCCTCGATCGCGATGCGGCAAAGGATGCCTTCGCCGAAGTTCTAGCAGGTCAAAATCTGAACGCGAACCAGATCGAGTTCATCAACTTGATCATCGACTATCTGACGGAACGCGGGGCAATGGACCCGCGCAGGCTGTACGAAAGCCCGTTCACCGATCTCGATGATCAGGGGATCAGCGGCGTATTTCCGCAGGCGGAGGTGCAGCGGATCGTCCAGGTGCTTAAAGATGTGAGTGGGAGGGCTGCTGCGTGACAAAGTCCTCTAAAAATCAGCGAAACAGTGTCTTGAACATGACCGATTCCCTAAATGAGAGTCGGCCTCGATGATGGACTTAGAGGATTGGCTTAAAATTGAAGAAGAAGAGCTCAGCGAGCTGAAGAGCTTGTTTGCGCTTTCTGAAATCGATGGGGGACGGGACTGGATCGAAGATGAGCTGATCGAATGCATTAGATCTCACTATGATGACCCTCGCAATATCGCGGATGATATCACAGACCTCGGTTTTCCTGCTGCCGGAGCGCTTCTAGCAGAGCGATTGCCCACGAGCCCTAGAGCCCGATCTGGAGAAATCGGAGAGGTCTTAGCCACAGAGTTTATTGAGTATCAGACCGAGTTTCGGGTCCCAGTCCGCAGACTTCGCTATAAGGATGGGCGAAACATGGCGTTGCGCGGCGATGATTTTCTTGGCGTGTTTGAAGACGATGATGACCGTCTGCTTCTCCTGAAAGGAGAAGCGAAAAGCGGCCAGTATATGGGCGGCGGTGTCATAGAAGAAGCTCGCAATCGGCTAACAGCTGACCATGGCAGGCCTACGCCGATTTCTCTGCTATTCGTCATCGACCGCCTGCTCGAAGCGACTGGAACGGATAGAGCTTTAGGCAGACGAATACGAAACGAGATGGGGCGTCGAAGTCTACGCCCAGACCGTATCACGCATTGCATCTTTACGCTCACAGGAAATGACCCTTTGGATCACCTGGAATCCGATATCGAGAATGCCGATGAGTTACGCCCTCATCTATCGGTCAACCTCAGGATCGACGATCACGCCGACTTCATAGCTTGGCTTTACCAAGAGGTTTCAAACCTTGGAGACGATTGAAGAACTTGAGGAATTTATTGACGCTGTTGCGCAACCAAATGTTCGCGGCCGGCTTCTTGCGCGTGGTGAAGCGCGTGCAATAACTCGGCGCGGGGGCGAATTGCCGCCCGAGTCACCTGTATTCGCTGCGACACTCGATACAGACCTTTCCGAATATGGCCTTTCGCTCTTGCGCGCTTCGCTCGCTCTCCGTGAGCAACAGGGTGATCCGAAAGTATGGCGCGACGGTTTCCTGCATGCTGGAAACGCCTTCGAAGCACTGATTCGCAACGGATCACCGGGGGACATAGGTCATGGATTTTTGCGCACGATGGGTGCCGCAAGTTACCACCTCGCCGGATATTCGGCGATGGCTTTCTCCTTAATGGCACAACGGGATAGCGAACCGAATTTTGCTCCTGCAGAGCTTGCGGTCGTTAGTCTCATTCTCAACGATCTCCAATCGTTGCGTGCCCAAGCCGAGGCATGGCTGACCGATGTCGCTCATAGCGATGTTGCTATCGCCGCGAGGTTGGAAGATGAGGATTCAGATACCGACGAAGCCTACGCCGCCATACTTACGACTTCGGTCTACCGAGCCTTTGCTTATTTCGAGTTTGCGTTGCTTAGCGGCTCGCCGGGCGCACACGAGCGCGCCATCGGGATCTTGCGGAGTTCCCTAAAAGTGGCGTCAGCCGTGGGTGCCGTGACACTGTGGTGGATTATTCGCGTTGCCTTGCATCTAATCGACGACCAATGGTCAAACAGCCTCCATCGCATCGTACCGTCGAACGGACCTGAGGGTGCTGATAGATACACCGAACTTCGCGAAATGCTTCTCGCATCACTATACGCGAGAAAGGCGTCCGAGGTTGAGCTCTGGCCATCTCAAATCGAGGCTGCAAGGCGAGCAACTGACTTGACCGACGATTTGGTCGTTGCCTTGCCAACTAGCGCTGGGAAAACTCGTGTCGCCGAGCTGTGTGCACTCGTTTCCTTGAGCGCTGCAAAACGAGTGCTTCTCGTGACTCCGCTCAGGGCTTTGTCAGCCCAAACGGAACGCTCATTCCGAAATACGTTCGGCCCTCTAGGGTTTTCCGTTTCTTCACTCTACGGGGCGAGCGGGACTATGCCAGGTGACGAGGACGCGCTTCGTACCCGCGCGATTGTCATTGCTACACCTGAGAAGCTCGATTTTGCGCTGCGAAGTGACGCAGAACTAATCGACGATATCGGCCTCATCGTTCTCGACGAAGGCCATTTGATCGGCCCAAGCGAACGGGAGCTTCGGTACGAGATTCTCGTTCAACGGCTACTAAGCCGAGAAGACGCGGACAGTAGGCGAATCGTCTGCCTTTCGGCAATTTTACCCGATGGCGAACAGCTCGATGACCTGACAGCCTGGATACGCAATGACGTGGATGGAGACCCAATCAAATCGAACTGGCGTCCTACGCGTCAAAGGTTTGGCACTTTGGCTTGGAACGGACACAATGCTCGTTTGACATTCGATCTCGACGACGATGGCCCGTTTATTCCGCAATTTATCGGGCAACAGCCCGCGATTGCTCCTCGGCGCACCCCGTTTCCGCGCGACAATCGGGAGCTCACACTGGCTGCTGCTTGGAAATTCTCTGATGAAGGGAAGAAGACTCTGATCTTCTGCACGCAGCGGGATCATGTTGAGGGATATGCGAAAGCTGTCGTCGATTTAGTGCGGCGTGGATTTTTACCGTCACTTCTCGACAACAATGAAGCTATCGAACGTGCAAAGTCCGTTGGCGCTGAGTGGCTAGGCGCAGACCATCCGGCCGTTCAATGCCTAAGCGCAGGCGTCGCTATTCATCACGCGAGGCTGCCCAATCCATTCCTGCGGGAAGTGGAGGCCTTGCTGAATGCCGGTGTTCTCACTGTCACCGTGGCATCGCCCACATTAGCTCAAGGGTTGAACCTCAATGCTGCGGTGTTGCTCGTACCTAACCTGGTTCGTGCTGGCATTCCATTGACAGGTGAAGAGTTTGCGAATGTGGCTGGCAGAGCAGGTCGAGCTTTTGTCGATCTTGAAGGCCTTGTCATTCATGTGATGTATGAGCCGAGCGGCTGGCGAAGGCGTAATTGGCGCGACCTCGTAAATTCTGCGCGTACCCGAACCCTTGAAAGTGGCTTGGTCCTAATCGCAAACGAAATCCTCCAGCGCTTGGCGCGCGGTGGGATTCTCGCTCGTGACGATGCCTTCGAGTATTTGGCCAATCAAAGACCTGCCTGGCATATCGATGTTGATGAAGAAGGAGATGAGCCGCTTGAACTTCTCTTAGAGAAGCTCGACCATGCCGTGCTCGGCTTGGTCGAGGCGCTAGATGCTGATGCCGAAGACCTGCCACGACTGATAGATGAGGCGCTAATAGGATCGCTTTGGGCACGTCAAATTTCTCGGCGCACCGAGGAAGTACGACAGCGGCAGCTCTCACTTTTCACCGCAAGATCACAGCTGATTTGGTCGGAAACAACCGTCGAACAAAGGCGCGGCCATTTCGCCATGGGCGTCGGCCTCGAAGCAGGCTTGGTATTGGACGATATGGCAGATGAGCTCGCTGAATCGCTCGATCAGGCCGACCTCGCCGCGATCGCTGGCGAACTTGAAACATTGCAGGCATCAATCGTATCGCTTGCCGAACGGCTCTTAGCGATCCGGCCTTTCGTTCCTGATGATGACTTACCGCCAAATTGGCACGAGGTTCTGAATGATTGGCTTGCAGGCACACCAGTCCATGAAATTGGGCCGGACAATATGCGACTCATCGAGGATGTTTTTACCTATCGTCTCGTTTGGGCGCTCGAAGCGGTGCGCACCAGACGCGTTGCGCTTGGTTGGACGCCCGAACTTCTTGCCGGGACTGCTGCTGCCTGCCTTGAAACGGGCTTGCCCAAATTTACTATGGCCATGCTCGTCAGGGCGGGACTGCCTTCTCGTGTTGCCGCGATTGCTGCCGTCAAAGATCAGAATCCTGTCTTCGTGGACACGACCGATCTTGTTGTTTGGCTCGAAAGCAACGAAGTGGCGACACTGACAGACAATGGCGATTGGCCGACAGCCGATACAACTGAGATTTGGGAACAGTTTCGAAATGAAATGCTTGGCCGCGTGAACCAGCGGTGGACGTCAAAGGAATGGCGGCGGAATGTTGATCCAGAAACCTACGTCGGTGATCCTGTTCCGGGAGCTCTTTACCGCGTGGAAGTCGACCAAGATGATCGGTCTGTTTGGGTTTTGACTCCAGACTTTCAAAAAATCGTCAAACTTCGCCGTAAGTTGAGAGATCGAGCCCCTAGCGTTCTTACAGCTCGCTTTAATCGAGGTAGCAACCAAGCGATTATACGCCGATTAGGTCGTTCTCGTGCTTCATGGTCCCAAGAAGCCTGATACTCTCACTGAAGCCTGCTTGGGCACAGCCGCCAATGACTGATCTAAATTTTTCTTTCTGATCTCCTGATCCAATCACAGCTCTTTCGCCACTTGTATTGAGGGTGCCGCGAATGTGGACGGGCGCACCGCATGGTCAACGGCCTGCCCGCTCCGTTCGCTGCGCTCCCGTGTGGGCCGTTCCTCTCGCAAATTAGCTCGATGACCAAGCGGCTCAGCCGCCCGTCCTGATTCCTTCGCGTCCTCAACGACAAGCGAAAGGAGCAAGGACATGACAAATCGAAACTCATCAAAACCCGACATTTATACGCGGATCACCAACCAGATCATCGCAGCACTCGAAAAGGGCACAAAACCCTGGATGCAGCCCTGGAACGCCAGCCACGCTGCCGGGGCCGTCTCGCGCCCGCTGCGCTTCAATGGTCAGCCTTATTCTGGGATCAACATTCTCAGCCTCTGGGCATCGGCCATGGGGCACGGCTTTGCCGCCCCTATCTGGATGACCTTCAAGCAGGCCATCGAGCTTGGCGGTTGTGTCCGCAAGGGCGAGAAAGGCTCGCCGGTTGTCTATGCGAACACTCTGGTTCGTACCGAGACCAATCCCGAGACCGGTGAAGATCAGGATCAGGCCATACCCTTTCTCAAGGCCTACACCGTTTTCAACGTCGATCAGATCGAAGGCTTGCCCGAGCATTTCTACGCTTTGGCTGAAGGTGAAACCAATCCCGATCAGCGCATTGAAGCAGCAGAAGCTTTCTTTGCCGCAACCGGCGCTGACATTCGTCATGGTGGCGATGGCGCGTGTTACATTCCGGCGCTCGATCGCATTCACATGCCGAGCTTCGAAGCGTTCCGTGATGCCGAGAGCTACTATGCGACTCTTGCCCACGAGATGACGCACTGGACGCGTCATGCGTCTCGCCTCAACCGCGACTTTGGCCGCGAGCGCTTTGGCGATGCCGGTTATGCGCAGGAAGAGCTGGTTGCTGAGCTTGGCGCTGCATTCCTCTGTGCCGATCTTAAGATCACGCTGACCGAGCGCGAAGATCATGCCAGCTACATTGCAAGCTGGCTCAAGGTTCTGCGCAACGATACGCGCGCGGTTTTCACCGCCGCAGCGCATGCCGAACGTGCCGCAGAATATCTGCGCACGGCAGCTGCGTCCGCCCTCTCTTGAGGGCGGCGCGATGCGCCTTTGTTGAAACATAACCTTTTTCCGGCATTATGGTCGGAAGGGGGCTTATGCCGGGTTATAATCATTACCCATCATGCATGTGCGGCTGGTGCGAGAAGCGCCGCGGCGGTAGATCGCCTGCACCGAAACCCAAGCCAGCGCCGCGGCTGACCTTTGAATCGGTGACCATTCCGAATGCGGCATGTCCGGTCTGCGGTGAGCGCGTGTTTTTCTACCAAAACCTGTATGGCAGCCGTGTTTTCTTCGACGAGCTTGGCCCGCCATGGCCGAAGCATCCTTGCACCGACAATAGTGCGCCAAAGGGGAGCGGCCGCAAGATCGGTCGTCAGCCGGCTTACGTTGGGCAAATTCGTAAGTCCGGCGACTGGATTGCCCTACGGTTTGTGGGCTTCAAGAGCGAAGATGATTGGACCGTCTTGTCATTCGAGGTGATCGAAACCGACGAATATGTCCGGGTGCTCGCGCATGAGCGCGTCAGCATCCCCAGGGACTTTCCCGCCTATATGCTCCCTTGGGATCGCAAGGACTATACCGAGATTGAATTCCTCGATCGAGGTCTGTCGCCCCATCGCCTGTGGGGCTGGAAATATGGGAGCTATTTCGCGCAAACTGCCGCCGGTTGTTTAAGGCGCCGCCGCGCGCAGGAGGCGCAGAGGCAACGCACTGCGAAATAAGCGGCTTCTAAGGTTCGCGATCGACCTCTTCGAAATGGAAGACCTCCAGCACGGCGTCATCTTTCTGCACTCCGGCGAGATGCACGTAATGGTTTGACAAGCCGATCAGCCGGGCATCGCCTTTGATGCGCCAGCGTTTCCCCTGCCGATCTGTCAGGTAAAGCGCGTCGCCCTCGCGTTCGAGCCGTCCTGTTGCCGTGGTGTGATCGTCCATCGGTCGATCATTGCCGGTGATAAGGGGATGATCAAGTCTTCGTAGAGCCGTGATTCCATTCCTCTGACCTGCCGAGCCCCTGTCAGACGCTCGCCGCGCCGCAACAACCTGCCCGCTCCATTCGCTGCGCTCCCGTGTGGGCTGTTTCCCTTCGGTGCGGCGCGTCGGGCGCGCCTGACTTTGTCGGGGCATGGCCGGAATGGTCCGGCTCCAAACGAAAGGACTTCACCATGACCACCGCAACAACGACTCCCACGAGCGCTCCGACCTTTGTGGCATATGCCGTTCGGGGCGAGGGCGACGCGGCTTTTTGGCATCGCATCGGCTCAGCCTGGGCACATCAGGACGGCCACGGACTTTCGATCAATCTTGCAGCCATGCCGATTGGCGGACGCATCGTTCTTCGCACTCCGCGTAAGGCTGACGACGAGGGGGGCGCCCGCTAGGGTGCCTCCTATATCTTTGAGATTTGAGGTGGGACTATTTACAGCCCTTTTTGTCCATCGCTTTGCGAACGGCTTCGGATGCACCGCGTACATTTGCGAGCTCTGAAGCTTCTACACCGTCACCTTGACCATAGCCGAACCAGAAAGCCTGCACCTGACTGCCTTTAATTCGCTGCTCTTGCGCGGTGACGAGCTGATTCTCTCTACGTGCCAAAGAGTCGAGTTCAGCGGTGAGGGTTGAACACTTATAGTTCGTGTATTTAAGGTCCGTTGTATAGGCGCCAGTAATCTGCGATGGGGGCGTTGGCATATTCATACAGCCTGATAAAGCTAATGCCGCGCCTAGTAGTAATATATTTTGCTTATACATGTTTCTCCTATCTGTAACGGCGTAAGATAGCAGAATTGAAATATATTATTCAAATGTTTATTTAAAATTTCTGCGCTGCCTTCGGCCCGCGCTCTAATCGCTTTGCTCACCGAGCCTGTAGTCTCGGCCATCCGGTGACGATCGCTAGCGCGGGCTTGGGGCTTTGCCCCTGGCGCGGCGCAAGGGTGTCCCCATCCTTCCGCGTTGCACTTGTGCAGGACGGGTGATCCCCCCTCCCATTGCGCCTTGCACCCCCATTCTCGCCGAAGGGCAGGGTTGCAGCAGTTGCTGTCAACCAAACCCCTAAGGAGGAGAGAACATGACCAAACAAACAGACATTAAATCAGACCCGAAATGTCATGCCGTTGATCCAGACCGGCTTGCGGCTGGTCAGTGGTCGCACAAATCGAACCGACAGATCGGTGAGGGCGACATTCACGCAAGCTACAGTGCCGACCGCATCGGTATGGGAAAGCCTGTTCGGAAACCTTTCCGCTTTGCTGGCGGACTTTGGGTTTGCGTTGGATGCTCGGGCAAAAGCGCCGAGGCCTACCGCTTGTCCCGCCCGACCGAGTTTGCCGGAGAAACTTTCGACTATGGCGAGCGCGTTCGAAATGGCAGAGCCGGACGTTCTGACCCGAATGGATTCTATCACGGCATGCGCATTCGGCACAGTGCGCAGGATTACATTTTGACCGGCCCAGCCGAGACATTTTTCGAGGGTGAGCGTGAACAACTCAGTCTTTTCTAAATTTTTCACTTTAAAAGATTTACATAAGATTCAGATTTTATTAGGTTTTTAAATGTAATATAGGATGATGTCGGACGATTATTTGACAGTAAAGCTCAAATGGTTGTGCCTGTACTCAATAAAGGGCAGATTCAGATATCTCGATATCTTCAAACTGTACTTCGATGGCGGGCTCGATAAATTCCCCACGGGCTCAGTTTGCCTCGATGATCCGATCATCCTTCTCGACCCGAAACACCCGAAATTCGCGGCGCTCAGGCCAAGCCACATCGCGCAAAGCTGCGATCTTTTCGCCGACGAGAACTGCTATCACGTTCTCAAGCTGGTCGAAGAGCGCATTGCTGTCACCGCGAATTTCAAGCCGAAAACGCCCGTCGTTTTCGTTATCACCGGCCTGAATTCCGAATTCCAGCCTGCTGAAATCTACGAGATGCCCCATGCCGAGGCTATCGGCCTCTTCATGGCGCATGCGCAGAACTTCCAATTGCCAGGCGCGATCCGCGCATCAGACCCGACAGGTCCGCTGCTCGCAAAATTCGCCGCTCACGCGGCGGATTTGAGGATCAAGACTGGCCTCGCTAGTAGCCCTCGGATGCGACCACATTTTCGCGGGGTGAATTTCGAGACCTGAGAGCAGCGGCGATTTGCTCGCAAAAATGCCCCGCATCCTCGACAAAGTGGCGCTCAATGCCAATCGGCGGACCGTCAGCCGGTAGGCAAAGGCAGGTCTGCTTCCGGCGACCGAAGCTCTGCGCAATCTCGTGGGGTGCAAGCAGGGGCACTTTCTGAAAGTTCTCGCGCACCGCCGGAGCGCCGGATGCTGCCGCGCCCGCACCTTGTTTTACGGTTTCCCTGATGTAGCTGAACGTCTCGCCAAGGCGCTTCGAGATATATTCGAGCGTGGTTTGATCGGTATTCCCGAATGCCGTGAAGACACCGAGATTCCCGATGAACGTCTCCCAGCCGTCTTTGTAATGACGTTTGAGCTGGGTCAGGTCTTGAAGCACGATGAATAGCTTCACATCGAAGCCCGCCATATAAGCCGCGCCCTGTTCCATAGCGCGCATATGGCCGAGAGCCGCAAACTCTTCGAGCATGAAGAGGACCGGCAATTCAGGCCTCGACTGTTCGACTTCCAGCGCCGCCATCGTCATGTTGAGGATGAGCCGCATCCATTTTGCGTGCGTGGACATGCGCGACGCTGGAAGACAGAGATAGACCGTGACCGGCTTGCGCTTGAGATCGCGAAGCCGGAGCGAGCTTTGTTCGAGACTGTCGATCATCGGCGTTGAGGCCAGAAAGCCGAGCTGGTTGCGAGCTGTCGATAAGATCGAGTCACGTTCTTTCGTTGGCGTCGAGATCATGCCCCTCGCGCCCATAATGATGAGCTGCGCAACATCATCCGGGCAATCTTCGCTAGGCTCGAATGCCTCCATCTCTTTGAGATAAAGGCCGTCACCCATTGAAAGGACGATGTTCTCCAGTAGTTGGGCGAGGTTCGCAGTTTCGCGCTCCCCGCCAAAGATCATGTGGAGGATTACCGAGCGCACGTAATCCCGCGCGCCCATTGTCCAGTGCATCGAATTTTCGCCCTGATCGAGGATCAGGGCTTCGGCCATAAGCGATGCATCATCGATGAGGTTGTCGGGGTCAGTCTCGAATAGCTCTGCGAGCGGATCGAACTGCGCGCGCAATTCGGGCGGGCAATCTCGCGCACTCCGCCACGGATCGAGCACATAGACATCATGGCCAAGTACCTTTGATCGATGTTCCGCCGTAGCGCTCGCAAGCTCACCCTTCGGATCGATCACGAACGTACTGCCACGATAGAGCAGAAGATTCGGGATCAGGAGCGTAGAGGTCTTGCCCGCGCGCGCTCCGGCAACCGTCATCAGATGGCGGTCACTCTTCACCCCGATTGGCACATCATCGAGCCAACCGAGAAAGATTGCGCCTTCCTGATAGCACCAATAGGGGCTTTGTTTTGTGCGCTCGGGCGGCTGCCAATAGGCGCTCGGAACAGGGGTGGCCGCTTTGCTTTGCGAGCCATGCCCGCCGCGCGGGGGGAAGAAGCCTGACATCACATATAATCCGGCTGGCTGTCCTTAGGTTTCGCGGCAACGGGTAGGGCGTGAAGTGCGGCATCGATGCGGTTGGAAACCTGCGTCCGCCATTTGACGGCGAGATCGCGGTCCCAGGTCTGGAAAAGGCGAATGCGGTCACCGTCCTTCGTGAAGAGAAAAACGATCGATTGGCGCGTATTGCTGTCCCAAAAGCCGTGGCGGTCCCAGCGCAGTGAAGGATGTCTTTCCTTTAACCCGCGCGTCTCACCTAGTTTTGGCTCCACATATTCTTCGCGAGCAGTTTGTCCGTGGAACTGAGTGGTACTCTCTA
The DNA here is from genome assembly GCF_009828025.1 of Qipengyuania algicida. Classification (GTDB taxonomy): domain Bacteria; phylum Pseudomonadota; class Alphaproteobacteria; order Sphingomonadales; family Sphingomonadaceae; genus Qipengyuania; species Qipengyuania algicida. The sequence continues at coordinate 128,219 of NZ_WTYA01000010.1, forward strand.
ACTCTATTGACTGAACGTCAGTGAGTAAGACTTTCGTGTCAAGAGTGCAGTTTGGCGCGAGTACGCCTGAGAGTGCATCCTGCCATGTCGTCTTGCCTTCGGAAAATACGAAGAGCGCGTCGGAATCGATATAGATCGCGACACTGCGGAGTTTATCGCCAGTACACTTGTAAACTTTGCCTAGGTCCCAGTACTTCCAGAAAACTTCCTCCCATGCACCGCGCACGGGTTCAATACTCTTCAATTTCGGGAGATCCGACAAGGTCGGATTAACTTCGTTCTGAGCGGCTGATGTGGGTTTCACCCTCAACGTTCCGCTGTCCGCCTTCCAGGCAGCGAAACCGGCAGCGGCCAGAGATAACAAGAGCCCGATCCCGCCGTATATTCCTAGTATCGCTGGCAGCAGTAGCTGCGCCAGAAAGAACACAACGACGAAAACGATAATTCTTTTCAGCATCCTGATGCCCCCATAGCTGACCGAAGCGATTATGCTCACGTCGGCCAAGATCGGCAAGTCAGCTTGCCCAAGCGTTCAATCGTGCACGTGGTGTCGTGAAGTCGCTGCCTTGCATGCGGACGAAAATCCGGTGGTTTCCGAAGATCATCTGTTTCGAAATTCACGGAAGAATCCTGGCGGATCGCCCGTGAATTGGGGCTTGTGGCACGGTCCTTTTCTTATTCTTCAAACTGATGCATAATTGAAAGGAAGGAACGGTTAGCCAGATATGTTTTTGTAGGTACAAAAACTCTGGCAAGGGGGGGCAATTATCTCCCCCTTTGAACCCCCGTAAAGGGCGCAGCCGCATGAGCAAAATCGGACGGCCTAAACAGGACGACGCCAACACCCGAAATAAGGTGTTGCGTGTCCGTTTGACCGAGGCCGAACGTATCGAGATGATCGAACGTTCGGCAAGTGCGGGCTATCCCACACTGTCCGATTTTGTCCGCGATTGCGCCCTTCGCCGTGCATTGCCAGCCAGAAGATTGGCTGGCCCTGAGGGCGTTTTTTCGCCGGCAGATCGCAAGGCTCTCGTGAACCTTGGAAACAATCTGAACCAGATTGCGCGGACGAAAAATTCTGGGCGGCCTAACGTCATGGAAGACGAGCTGACCAGGGCCATCGAAAAGCTCGACGAGCTGTTCGATCGCTACCTTCCGAAATGATTGTTTCGAAAGTCTCGCGCGGTTCATCCTTCAAGGGTCTTGCCGCCTACCTTGGCGGGCAAGACAAGGGTGAACATCGTGCGGTCTGGTCAGCCACCCAGAACATCGGCACCGAGAACATCTACATGGCCGCGCGCCTGATGGCAGCGACGGCTATGGATGCCGATGAGATCAAGCGCCAGAATGGATGGGACGGGCGGGGGCGACGAACAACCGAGAAGCCGGTCTACCATACCGTCATGTCGTGGCCCAAAGAAGAGTCGCCCGATTACGCCCATCAGGAACAGGCGGCGCGTGATCTTGTGAAAGCAGCCGGTTTTGAGAATGCGCAGGCGATTTTTGTCGGTCACGATGACAACGGAAAAACCCATGTTCACGTTGTCGTGAATGTCCTCGATCCCGAAACCGGAAAGCAGTTTTCGCTGTCGAACGACTACCGAAAAATGCAGGCCTGGGCGCTGGAGTATTGCAAAGAGCACGGCATCGATCCGACCGAGATCGCTCCAAACCGCCTCAAGAATGCCGAGGCGCGCGCCAAGGCCAAAGAGGAAGGACGTTCGGTCAAGCCCGAAGAACTGGAAGGCAACACCCGCCTGTCCCGTTCAGAGTGGAAAAAAATGCGCGCCGAGCTTTTGCGCCGACAGGGCAGCGAACGCGATGCGCTCAAAAAGAAACAGGCAGAAGATTGGGGCTTTGCAAAGGCCGAGCTCGCCGCCCGCCGCAAGGCCGACAAAAAAGTCTTCCTGACAGAGCATGCGCATCAGAAACAGATCGCACGGGAGCGGAACCGCCCCCTTTGGCGGGATCTGTTTGAGCGCCAGCGTCAGGAGGCCGCTGCCTGCCGGGCCGAAGTTGAGAAAGCCGTGAAGGATCACCGCAAGGCTCATTCATTCCTTGGCCGAGTACTTTCGATCCTGCCGTTCCGCCAATCGGCTGCCGAAGCGCAGGCCAATTTGACCATCAAGCGGATGGAACTTGGTCAGCTTCTCGCGGATCAGGAACTCGAAAAGCGCCGCCTTCGCCGACAGCTTGCCGAGCAGGTCTTTGATCGAACGATCGAGGCTTTGCCGGAACGCCGTCCACTCGACCTCTCCGGCATGAAAGAACGTCATGCCGAAGACTGGCACGCGCTAAGGGAACAGCAGCGTGAGGAACGCGAAGCTGCGGGCATCCGATCAGAACGGCTGGCGCGGGAGAAGGCCGAGCATGAGAAGGAGAAGGCCAGAAACCGCCGTGCATCGCTCAAGGAGCGGGAAGCCAAAATGCGGGAAGGCCTGAGTGAAGAAGCTCGGCGCGAGCTAGACGAGCAGCGCAAACAGCGTGAGCGTGAGAACGACCGCGACCGCGAGCGGGATCGATAATCCGCTTAGTCCTCAGACCTCGCTATCAGGTAGGCATCAAGATGCTCTCTCAGCTTGCGCTTTTCATCCGCGCAGAATGCGCGGAACGCCTGTGGATCAGGTTCCGCGCGGCTTCGGATCAGAACGGCGGCGTGAAAAATGTCGTATGCGAACCGTCGTGCATTGAGACCTTTGACGACCGCCTCGGCTTTCATTGCTTCCAACACGGCGCAGAGGTCGAGGTACTTAAGAGGCCTGCACGGGAAATAGCGAGTGCTTTCCGCCAGTTTCATCGCCGCCCCGTACTTAAACTGATCTCGTGTCTCGTCATCGTAGTTGATGAAATCGCGGATATAGTCGCGCCCCCCAGGTCGCCGATCCGGTTCATAGACGCCGAGTTGCTTCTCAAGCGCGATGTCGAGCTCATGGCTTTGCTCCGCGCAAAAATCGCGAAACTCGATATCATCGGCGCTATCATGCTTTCGGAAAGTCATCGCGATGTTCATGACATCCGCAGTGAACTGCTCTAGATCGAGATTGCGGCGGGCGGTTTCCTTCTGCATTTCACGAAGCACGATGAAGACATCGCCGAAATTGATCTCCTTGTCAGCAAAGTAGGTGGTTTCATCGGCGAGCATGAAGGTGTCGTCCATGCCGCGCTCGACGACCTTGCCATTCGGCAAGCTACCTAGAAATTCTGTCAGAGAACCGGTGTCACTGGTCGGGATTTGGCCTTCAGCGGATATCCCTATAACCTCGGCATAGGTCATGTTTTTCATCATTAATTGTATCACGGAATTGAAAGATTCGGCAAATGACTGAAGACGAGCGGAATGAGCGAATTGAGCGCGAAAAGGCGCTCATCCGTCAGCAGCAAGAGGCCCGCAAAAAGCAGGATCGACCGGCTCCAACGCTCAAGCCTTCATCCGAACGCGGCAAGCGGGAACGATTTATCGAGAAATCTGAAGCCGAGATCGTGAAGGAGGCGACGCAAAACGTTGCGCGCAAGGATGCTGAGGCTGCGAAGATAAAGGCCGAAGCCAAACGAGAAAGCCCTCTAGAGGCAGCAAGAGAGGCTGAGGTCTCTAAGGAATTTACAAAGCTGGCGCGTAAGGACCGTCCATCCTTCCAGCAGCGCTTGGCTCAACTCCGCGCCAAGCATCAAAGCGACGCAAAGCAGAAAGAGCGAGAGCAGGAACGGGACAGCAGGTTTGGCAGTCGCTATCTGCGCGACGAAGAGCGCGAACGCTGACCCTTAACCGCGCAGCACAATTCACTTGTGATGGCACAAGGTGATCGAGCGCGATGTTATACCGGAAATAAGCCTATCTCCCGTTTATTCGTATTTTTGATGCCTTAACTCCCGAAAATTCCGGCTTGCGGGCTTGAGGCGTCTGCTTATTTCTGGATCAAGCTGTCTTAAATCCCGAAAATTCGTAAAAATGCTTCCTTAAATCCCGAAAATTCGGTATGATGGAAAAAAGGAAGTGCTAAATGCCCGAATTTTCCGTCACAGCTATGCCAGAGGTGTTCGTCTCTCACACGGACATCTCCAAGTCCGTCTCCGATGCGACGGCGCGGGGAGAGCTGCGCAAACTGGGGTCGCGCCTCTATACACGCAACCTGACTGAAGACCCCGAACGGCTGGTGCGTCGGAATTGGTATTATCTCATCACTGACTACTATCCCGATGCCCTCATCGCGGATCGGACGGCCATTGAAAACAAACCCAGCGAGGACGGCTCGGTCTTTCTGATTTCCGACAAAAAGCGCGAGACGACTCTACCGGGCCTGGTGTTCCGACCGCGCAAAGGCCCGGATGCACTCGACACGGACAGACCCTTCGTAGGTGGCGCACGGCTGTCCTCAACAGCGCGCGCCTATCTTGAAAATATGACTCCGTCGCGCGCGCGCGGAGGCCGGGTGTCTCGCACCCTTTCTCGCGAGGAGATTGAAACTCTCCTTGATAGCATGATCGGCCGCCAAGGAGCGGAGGCCGTCAACCGGCTTCGCGACGAAGCGCGCAAAATCGCGCCTCAGCTCGGCCTTGATGATGAGTTCGAACAGCTGAACGGCCTAATCGGAACCTTGCTCGGCACCCGAGACGTAGAAACCAAAAGTGCCGCCGGAAAAGCGCGAGCAGCGGGCATGGCCTATGACCAAAACCGCCTTCGCCTGTTCGAGGCATTGTTCGCTGCACTGAGAGAAAGCTTGCCGGCGGTTCGCACCGCTCCTGAGAGAAGCGGTGAGGCCAACGCCAATCTCGCATTCTTCGAAGCCTATTTCTCAAACTTCATTGAAGGCACGGAGTTCAGCGTCGAAGAGGCCGCCGAGATCGTATTCGAAGGTGCGATCCCGCAGGAACGCCCCGAGGACGCCCATGACGTGCTCGGTACGTTCAGGATTGTCTCCGACGCCCAAGAGCTCCGCAAACTTCCTGCCGACTTCGACGAATTCATCGCGCTCCTTCGAACGCGGCATGCACGCGTCATGGAAGCGCGACCGGATAAGCGACCCGGCGAATTCAAGATGAAAGGTAATCAGGCGGGTAGTACGGTTTTCGTTGCCCCAGACTTGGTTAGAGGCACGCTCGCCCGAGGTTTTGAATTTTTGCAAGGGCTCGCTGAGCCATTTCAGCGCGCCGTCTATATGATGGTGCTGGTTAGCGAAGTGCATCCTTTCGCCGATGGTAACGGACGCACCGCCCGCATCATGATGAATGCCGAACTGGTCGCGGGCGGACAAGAGCGCATTATCATTCCGACAGCTTACCGGACGGATTATCTGAGCGCGCTAAAAGCTTTCTCGCAAAACGGCCATACCGATCCGCTGATCCGCATGCTCGATGTGGCGCAGCGCTACACGCATTCGATCGATTGGAGTACTCTCCAAAACGCACGGCAGATGCTGAGCGAGACGAATGCATTCGCCGAGGGTGAAGATGCGAAGATGAAATTTAATTGGTCTGTGGCAAACAGATAAGTGTGCAATAAAAGATAGATAATTGTTTGGGGGAGGAAGCAATCCGTGGCGTTTGAAGAGTTACTTGAATGGTCAGCTGGGCGATCCGAATGGCAGCAGGATGCATTACGACGTCTAGCGCTCGAAGGTGAAATGACTGCAAATAGTCTCGCGGAAATACGTCACCAGATCGAGCGAGCCTGCGGATTGCCGGTAGAGGGCAATATAGAAAGTAGACCGCTAGAGGCGGAACATCTGAACGACGGCGGGGACTCAAATCAGCCGCAAACTGTGCTTGCCTCGCTTGGCCCGGTACAAGATGTGGATCGCTTAGCCGAAGGGCAGCCGCCATTGAACTTTATCGTCAACGGCGTGACCTTGATCTACGGAGCTAACGCTTGCGGCAAGAGCGGATATTGCCGCATCGCCAAACAGCTTTGCCGATCACAAAGTCCGGGGGAGCTGCAAGGTAACGTCTATGCCGAATCAAATTCGCGCGTCCCCAGGGTTCATGTTGCTTACCGAGAAGGTGACTCAACGCAGGAAAAAACCGAAACCGTATGGGTGGATGGAGATGTGCCACCACCAGCGCTGTCCCGGCTTTCGGTCTTCGACACGGCTTCAGCTCGCGTCTACGTTGATAAAGAGCGCAAAATCGAATTTCTGCCATTTGAGCTCGATATCATGAACAAACTTGGCCTCGCTTGCCGAGCGCTGGACGCCGAGTTTCAGACAGAGGAAGCTGCGATTGACCGTATCTTGGCAGTTCCGCTTCCCTCGACATACTCAAACGGCACACCGGTGCACGAGACCATCGCAAAACTTGTGCCTGCCACATCTTTGGAACACTTGCCTGACGAGGATGCCCTTCGAGCACTGGGGACTTGGGGCGAGGCAGAAGAAGCGGCTCTCGCAAGTGTCACCGAACAACTGGAGAGCGATCCGCAAGCGCAGGCTCGCCTCCGTAAAGCAACAAAGCGCGCGCTTGAGACGGTAAGGCGTGACATCAGCAATGGCCTGGCGGCCGTAAGCGACGAAGCGATTTGTGAACTCATTCAGGCAGAAGTCACCGCCAATAATAAGAGCAAGGCCGCCGAAGTCGCTGCACAAGAGCTTTTTGCAAAACAACCGATTTCCGAGATCGGCTCAGAAACCTGGCGGCAGATGCTTTCCTATGCCCGTGAGTTTGCTGCTAGGGTTTATGAAGGGCGCGATCCGCCCGAACTTGCAACAGGCGAGCGATGCGTTTTGTGTCAGCAGGAACTTGCGGATGACGCCGCTGCTCGGCTCAAAGCATTCGATGACTTTATCGTCGGGCGTGCCGCTGAGGAGGCCGAAAGCGCACACAATGCTTTCGTGCAAAAGCAGAACGGTGTGCTTGATACGAACGTAATGGCCAAAGACGCGGTTGAAACCATGCTGTCCGGCTACGCAGCTCAAAGTGATGCAACAGCAGCGATTGCAGCTTTGATTGCGACTTTTGCCGATCAACTCGGAGAACGTCTGGGGGCGGTCAAAGCCGCGCTGCGCGCGGAAGATTGGGACGCGCTTGATAGACTTGCGCCATTAAACGTATCGCCCATCCCCAGCATTGACGCCGAGATCGAGCGACTGAACAGCGAAATCGAGGCGCTTGAGGGCACAGAGCGGGATGAGGAAGCATTGGCAAAGCTCAGAAAGCGGCTTGCCGAGTTGACCGACCAAAAGTTGCTGAACGCTGAGATCGATGTCGTGATTGAGCGCCGCGATCGTCTCGAAGAGCGTTGCCGGATCAAAAACTGCCGTAAGGAATGCGCATTTGGTGGCATCACGCGTCGCATCACAGCCCGCCGACGCGAAATTCTGACACCCTCTCTGCGTACCAAGCTAAAGGATGAATTGACGAAACTCAGGTTGACCCATTTGCCGATTGATCTTTCAGACCGCGGTGAGGGAGCTGAAAGCATCATCGAGGTCGCGCTTACTGCGCAGCAAAGGATAGCGAACAACAGCGACATTCTCAGTGAGGGCGAACAACGAGCGCTGGCTCTCGCGTGCTTTCTAGCTGAGGCCGACGATATAGGTGCTACCCACGGCATCATCGTCGATGACCCTGTTTCGTCTCTCGATCATACTCGAATGGAAGCAGTGGCGAAGCGGCTCGCGGAGGAAGCGGCGAAAGGCCGACAAATCATTATCTTCACGCATAATATCCTATTCCATTACATGATGGTTACCGAAGCCCGGCGCGCGCTCATTGCATGGCATACAGAATGGATGAGCAGTCTGGGCGATGACCAGTTCGGTATCATCGATGATGCAAGAAAGCCTTGGCAGATTAAGAAGGTGCCAGAGAGGCTAAGTGACCTTGCGGCTGATCTGTCAGAGCTCAAGAAGGCGGGTTACGATCCAAAAAATCAGGAGTTTCGATCCAGCCTCATTGGATTTTATACCAGAATGCGTGAGACATGGGAGCGGATCGTTGAAGAGGTCTTGCTTAACGGAGCCATTCAGCGTTTTCGTCCGGAGGTAATGACCATGAGGTTGGAGGACGCATGCTTGGATCCAACCACGGATTACCCGCAAATTTTTGAAGGAATGAGCCGCTGCTCCCTCTTTTCAGGTCATGATCGTGCGGTCGGTATGCCGGAGGAACTACCTGAACTCAGCGATATTGAGACTGACTACGATAATCTTAAGGCATTTAGCGATGCCGCGCGCCAGCGGCAAAAGGCCCTTCAAAAGGCCCCCAAGCACGAGGATGGTATGGTGCCTGTGTTCGCTTAAGTGTCTAAACTGAAACTGATTACCTGCTGTGCAAGGCTTAGTATTCACCTAGCCATTGTCTGATATTAGCTCCTGAGTAGGTATTTTAAGGTTGCTTGAAGCGGGGGCTGATGTGCTAATATTGCAGCATCGCCAGTGAATCGGCGGATTTGCTGGATTTCAGCGATCTCAGCCTCGCACAAAAACTCGCACAAAAATTATGGTAAAGTGTTTTAACTGAATAAAATCAGTTGTTTATTATTTGGCTTATCCGTCTCATAACCTGAAGGTCGTTGGTTCAAATCCAACCCCCGCAACCACCATCTCACTGAAATCACTAAATTAAATTGCCCCGCTGCTTACAGCGGGGCTTTTTGCGTTGGCAACTGTAAGCACATAGTAAGCAGATTTGAGGAAACCAAGTTGGTTGCGTCATCCACTGTGCGGCGTGCTGTAGGCTGTTGGGGTCAGCTGGACAGTTCACATTGCGGTAGCGGTGCCCGCCGCATGCTCGCTTTGCGGCCGATGTGTGTGCCCTCCGCTGGCGATGGTTTGTGAGCTTCTGCCTTGTTTGGTCGACGTGGCCATTTGTCCGGCCTGGTCCGGCAGATGCGCCTAACGCGTTCCGTGAACGCGTTCCCTATTCAATTTTGCCCACTCCAAGGGGGGCAAGCAAGGTGGTCTGATCTGGCGCCCGCTGTCATTACCGTCTGAAAGCGGCCATACCGGGCAATCCCTAACCGTCTCTTTTCAGGAGCTCCAAATACGATAGCTGTCGTTCTAGCGGGCAACGGGCCAGTCAGCTTCGCGCCCTATTACCGGCCGTTCAGCCTGCCCGCCGATCAGCTCGAAAGCCGTCGTTCGACCGGTCGCCGCTTGCCGAAACGTCCCGTTCAGTCGGACCGGCTTCAAGCGATATACGCCTTCACATTCATTAGGCAATCAATGTAAACCGACAATCAGCCCATCAGTCAGCCAATCAGCAAGAAGCCCCCCTGCCACGGCGGCCGCATTGCATGGCGCAATTTTCGTCAGGTGGAGACAGAGATCGCCGAAATTACAGCCTGCGCGAAGCAAACCGAGGCAATCCGCTTCGTGGTCAGCAGAGGTTCTGAAAACCGGCACCATCCCGTCGCGCCAGACAAGAATATGCCCTGGTTCGTCCAATAGGAATCCATCGGACAACGTCCGTTCTTCTGCCAGCGCGCGCCAGATCGCCGCGGCCGAGGTGCGGATCGAACGCACGGTCAGAGTCGGATGGAGCGTGAACCTCAGCCGTTCCCAGTTCTCATCGCCGAAGCTGGCGGTCGCAGAAGCGAAGGCATTGGCGTCCAGCGGTTGCGCATCCGGAGCGACGAATGCCAAATGCATATCCCATTCCAGAGCCGCCAGCTCCGGCACTTCGGGATCACGCGCAAACAGGACCTCGAGAGATTCAGGAAAGCCCGCGCCTGCCCGATCGAGCGACCAGTGAGATGGTGGATTGTTGATTAAGTGGTGGGCTGCAGCCTTGTCGAAGCTCTCATCACCTACCCATTGCCGAGTGTGGGGAAATGTCTCGGCAAGAGCGTCGATGAGCCGCGAGCGGTAGCCTTTGCGATAGATCGCCAGACCGGTGCGCATTCGGTCGTTTACCCACGCCAAGGGGAGAGGCGCATCATCCTCCAGCACGTGGTCGATGAATAGGTGCTGGCAGGTCAGCAGGTTCATGCGACCGGCTTTCCGACATCGGCTGCGATCTTACGGGCGATATCGAGTTCCGCCAGCAGCTCCGCCAAAGCTGGTATATTATCGTCGCGCTCGATCATCGTGGCGACGGGTCCGAAGCGCCGCACGGCGCTAGCATAGAGCGACCAAACCGCATCGCAGACCTCCCGGTCATGGGTATCGATCAGAATATCGCCCGGTGTGTGGCCGGCGAGATGAATCTGGCACATGCTCTGGACGGGGATGCCGGACAGAAAATCATCCACATCAAAACCGTTATTGCAGGCGCTGACATAGATATTGTTCACGTCAAGCAGCAGGCCGCATCCGGTGCGTCGGCTCATTTCGGCGAGAAATTCCCACTCGGTAAGCGCGCTTTCCGGAAAGCTGACATAACTCGAAGGATTTTCGAACAGCATCTCGCGGCCCAGCGCTTTTTGCGCCCGATCAATATTGCGACAGACGACTGCCAGCGCTTCCTCGGTAAAGGGCAACGGCAGAAGGTCGTGGGTGTTGTGCCCGTCCAATCCCGTCCAGCACAGATGGTCCGAGACAAACAGCGGTTCGATCCTTCGGACAAGGCGTTTCAAACGCGAAAGATGGTCTGGATTGAGCCCGGGAACGGAACCTATCGACATCGAGACGCCATGCAGCGCCACCGGCCAGCGCTCGCGGACTTTTTCGAGCGTGACGAGCGGCTGTCCGCCATCTATCATGAAATTTTCCGAGATGACTTCGACAAAGTCGACCGCGACATCGACTTCCAAGAATTCGCGATAGTGTGGTCGGCGTAGACCGAGGCCAAAGCCGGTGAAGTTCGCAAGCGTCTGTTTCACTCTGGACGTTCCCGGAATGATTACAAGGGGAAGACCCGGCCGCGAAGTGGGCGGCCGGGCCAAGAACGGTGATCAGCTCAAATCGCCGATGACGCCGCCCTTCACGAGACAGCTGCTTGCGGCAAGCGCCTTGAAGCCATGGCCTTTGCACGAATTCTGACCCTTGCAGGCGTTGAGTGAAGTCTTGCAATCGGCCTGACCCTTGCAGCTGTTGATGCCATAGCAATGGACTACGTCGTCCTTTCCAATCGCTTTTCCGGTGCTCCCCGCTGGCGGTGACGTGGCGCCTGCCATTGTGCCCAGTGCGAACAGCGCTGCGCTCGCTGCCAGTCCGGTGGCCATGAAATTCGCTCGCATCGATCAGTCTCCTTGAAATCGCCGCGCTCTGGGGCGGCAATCACTCATTCGCAGGAGATGTCCACACGGTTACAAGTACGACTAAATTCTGTGAGCATGTAACGATGCGGGCACCACAGCCGAATGGAGCGATATCGCAATCGAAAAGGAGATCGCTTCGTGACCAAGTCTACAGTCCTTGCTCCGACAGCTGCGTTGATCGCAGCTGCCGCCGCCGTCATCGCAGTTTCGTCTTCGGCTTATGCACAGCAACCGCCGAAGATGGAAAAATGCTATGGCGTCGCGAAGGCAGGCAAGAACGACTGCGCGGCCGGACCGGGCACCAGTTGCGCAGGCACTTCGGTTCGCGACTATCAGGGCAATTCTTGGAAGTTCGTGCCCGCCGGCACCTGCACGAAGATCGTGACGCCCAAGGGGAACGGTTCGTTGACCCCGGTGAAGCGCTGAAGCGATGATGCCCATTCTCGATCGCTGGAATCGGATCACGATGCTTCTCGGTTCGCGGTGGCCGGCAAGCCTCGCCCTTCTGATGGTTCGTCTGGCGCTGGCGGGCGTATTTTGGCGCTCGGGCCGGACCAAAGTGGTCGAGGGGACGTGGCTGCAGTTGAGTGATGCCACACGATATTTGTTCGCAACCGAATACACAGGTGTACCGCTGCCCCCCGATCTTGCCGCGCATCTTTCGCTATGGGGAGAGACCTTCCTGCCGATACTAGTCGTCATGGGGCTTGCGACCCGGCTTTCTGCGCTCGGGCTCTTTACCATGACGATGGCTATTCAGACCTTCGTCTATCCCGACGCATGGTGGCCGGTGCATTCGCTGTGGGTGGCGCTGGCGCTGGTCCTGATCAGCCGAGGTGGCGGAACGCTTTCGCTCGATGCGGCCATAGCGCGAAACTATGGTAGGGGGGTTCCCGGATGAAGCCCGACGAGGAAACGATGTCGCGCATGGCTCGCGCGTCACAGGAAGGCGACCGAGACGCATACCGTGTGTTGCTGTCGACAGCAGCGACATGGCTTTCTCGCTATTACGCCGGTAGGATCGCCTCAGGACAGCTCGACGATCTGGTTCAGGAAACCTTGTTGGCGGTGCACCAGAAGCTTTTCACCTATGATTGCTCTCGGCCATTCCTGCCGTGGCTCGCGGCGATCGCGCGCTATCGCTGGATCGATGCCTTGCGCCAGACCTATCGTTCCAAGGAAACAACGATCGAAGGTCACGAGTTCGCCCAGGAAGCGGATCAGGAAGTTGCGGCGGCACGCATCAGCCTGAGGAGCTTGTTCGCAATGCTGCCGAAAGACCAGTCGCAAGCAATCGAAATGGTCAAGATCGAGGGGCTGACGATCCGGGAAGCTTCGACCAGATGCGGCCGGAGCGAAGCCTGGGTGAAAGTGAACATACATCGCGGCCTGAAGCGTCTTCAGGCTCGGGTCGAGAAGGCAAACTGAATATGGACAAGAGCACCGATCGTCTGATCGACAAACTTGCAGGCGATCTGCAGCCGACATCGCGGCTTCGCCAGGTGCGTGGCCGGGCGCTTGTGGCGACCGCGATGGCCGGAACGATCCTGCTGGCGTTCATCCTGCTTGGTCGTCACGCCGGCACTGCCATAGATCTTGCGTCGGCGATGTTCGTTCTGACCAATGGATTGCTGCTGGTACTTGCCCTAGTCAGCAGTCTCACGGTGGTGAGCATGGCTCAACCGCGTGTCGGGAGCACACAGGATGCTCCCAAGTGGGCCTTGGCAAGTGTCATGCTGCTCCCGCTGGCAGCCATTGGCGCTGCGACAGCAGGTCGAGCGGGCGCGGGCTTCATCTTCGCTCAAAGACAGGATTTCACCTGCTTTGTCGTGGGCAGCCTATTCGCGTTTATCACCGCTGGCGTGCTGCTCTACTGGTTGCGTAAGGGCGCCCCCGTATTGCCGGAGAAAGCCGGATTGTTCCTCGGTTTGGGTGCAGGCGCCATGGGTTCGTTCGCCAATGGCTTGTTCTGTCCGGACCATTCCATTTGGCATCTGGGCATCTGGCATGTTCTGCCCGTCGTTCTGTGGGGCTTGATAGGAAGAATTGCGCTACCGCCGCTTGTCCGTTGGTAAAATGAATTTGCGCGACGAGAAAATTCGATGATTTGTAAGGCCTGCCGATTCGGCAGCTGGCTGCGTTTGCAACATTCACACTTGCACGCATCGCCATTCCTGTATGGGCGATCCGCTTTAACCTCGATCGCGAAGGCTAATTGATGGATAAGGCGCTCTTCGATCTCGCCATCGACAGCAAGTGACGTGGTTGCGATTTGGTGAAGATCAAGAATGGCGACGTGGTTGCTGGCCCTTACATTCGTAAACGTGCGACCGTCATTCAGCAGAAGACCAGTCGACCGGTGCAGTTCGAACTCACCGCCTATGTGCGAGCGACCGTGCTCGAATGGCTTGAAGGACGAGGCGGCTCAACAATCGACTAACTCTTCCCAAGCAGGGTCGATCATGCCGAACACATGGGCACGCGGCCGTATGCCCGTCGCGTCGACGATTGGGTGAGTGCGATTGGACATCGGAAGTCCGAATTCGGCACGCACTCGCTTCGGCGGACAAAAGCCGCGATACCCTATCGGGCCACCGGCAACATTCGTGCGATCCAGATTTTTCTGGGTCATCCCAAGATCGAAAACACAGTCCGCTATCTCGGGGTCGATGTTGAAGACGCTTTGCTCTTGGCAGAGTGTACCGAAATCTGATTCATCGAGAGGTCGGTCGTCGATTCTCGGTCGACCGCATTCGAGCATCTGCCTCACGCAATCGGGCGCACAACATTAGCGCGGGAAGCGGTCATAGGAATTTTAAACCTGCTGCCTCTCCAAGAACCCAAGCGCCGACCACGAAAAATAGTGTAGCGGCTATGATCCTAACCAGCTTGAGCGAGACCCGTTCAACAATTGAGTTGCCCAGATAAACCGCCGGGACATTCGCCAGCATCATTCCAAGCGTCGTACCGATCGTAACCGTCAGCACGTTTTGGAACTGCGCGCCCAGTGCTATCGTCGCGATCTGGGTTTTGTCACCGATCTCGACAAGAAAGAATGCAAAGGTTGTCGTAAGGAAAGCACCATACCGCGATGGCTTGTGCTCATCATACTCATCGAGCTTGTCGGGCACCAAGGTCCACAGCGCCATGGCAATGAAGCTGACACCAACCGCATACCGGAACCACTGACCGGATAGAATGCCGGCGATCGATTGGCCCAGAAAGGCGGCAATTCCGTGATTGGCAAGCGTCGCGAGCAATATACCAAGGATGATCGGCAGCGGTTTCCGAAATCGAGTGGCAAGCACGATAGCCAAAAGCATCGTCTTGTCGCCAATTTCGGCGAGCGACACCACCAAGGTGGATGTGAGAACGGCTTCCATGAAAATCTCCGGGCCGGGCGTCTAGACTGCAACGACACCATGCCTTCCGCCCGGCCGGACGAAAGCAGGTGTCATTGGTCTTGCCCGAACGTTCGACCGTTCCGCCTGCACCATGACCTCTCGGCCAAGTATGTTGATGCAGGGAACCGCATGGGAATGCTGTGGGCTACTCCCCAGATGATGCGTGCTCGCTAGCAGCCCAAAGACGCAATCGCAATGTCGGCAACGTTGTCGTTTGCGGAACGTCTGCTTTCCTGCCCCGCACCTCCATCAGCAGACAGGCCGCAAACGGCCCAACAAAGGACTTTGCAATGGGGCCAGCCCCTGCATAGGCCCTCATTTTGCTAATTACCCAGTGGCAATTTTATTTCGATTCCTAGATGCTCGTTGCATCCAGTATCACGCGAACAGTCTCCTCTGGCCGATCCCACATCGGGAAGTGTCCGCTACGCTCGAACCAGTGCAGCGTCGCTCCAGGGAAAGCCTTGATCGCGCGATCCGCCTGCTGCGGTAGACACAGCCGATCCTTTCGTCCCCAGCCGATGACAACAGGCGCAGCCGTTTTCGCAGGACCCTCCTGCATCGCGCCGTTGGCGAGATCCTTCACAAGCGAATTGACGGTGCGCGTGTCAGCCAACGACTTCAATTCGCGCGCGACGAATGCCCCGTCGAGCGCCCACGGCGTTGCAGAGAGCTGGGCCAAAAGCGCGGTCCGGCCTGCGACATTTCCGGTGATGGCAGAAAGCGCCGGTCGCAGTGCGCGAACCAGAGCAACCGATGGCATTAAGGTGGCTTTGAAGAAGGTGCGCTCCCACCCTTGCCAGAAGCCGCCCGGATCCAGTGCGACAACCGCGCCCGCTTGGCCGCGCCGCGCCATCTCGAGCACCAGGCGAGCTCCCAGCGAGCTGCCAACCATATCAATACCTGTGAAATTCTCCGCGCCGAGCCATTCGTCGAGACTGCGCGCAAGTCCGTCAAACGTGCCGCTGTCGGCCTCTTCGGGTGTTTGCCCATGGCCGGGCAGGTCTATGGCAATTACCTCCCTGACTTGAGAAAGCGCAGGCGAGATCGTGTCCCACGAGCCGCAGGTCGCCCCCAGTCCGTGGACAAGGAGGAGGGGTTTTCCGCGCCCCGTGCGCGTGTAGTGTATGGTCATGTAACGGCAACGTCTCGCACCGACTTATGGGCCCGTAGATGTCCATATTGCCGAATCTGAGGCCAAGAGCGGACGGTCCGCTTCCGGCCCAAATCCCATCGTCGCGAGCAAGCCGAACGAATAGCGGCTTTTTGGGAAGCCAATAAAAAGGCAGGAACGGCAGTAATTGTCGGCGGTAGTGGCCTGCTCATATCGCGTCCGCAAACCTCCACTTTCCCCGGTTTGCATGCGAACGAATGTCGTTCGAAAAACCGCGCGATTGTGGGAAGACTACCACGCACTGAATGAAAGGACTGAGAGGCCGATGCGTCTCTAATCCTTTTGTTTTAAGCCGGTGGGCACAGCGCAATACGCGAACTGCGCTGATCGATAAGGAGTGTGTAGTTCTGCAGTGCGCGCGCACCGACCAGTAATTCTGGAAAACGACTCGAGACACGCACGTCAGCGCCAGAAAATCTTGCCAGACCGATTTGAATGGGTGCCTTCAGTTTTGCGTCATTGGTCTTGATTGTCGTGTTGGTGAGTTGGCCAAGGTTTGCTTTTCCGACGTGTCCGTCTGCAACTGTTGCAAAGAGTGATTGAGGCAGGACGAACGAGATATTGGCACCTGTGTCGAGGTTGCCACGTGTTTCTACCGAGCCAATCGTAACCTTCACTCGAAACGGTCGATCATAGGGCAAGCTGTCTCTGTCGGTGACAGCAAGACCTTCGCTCCGTGTGAAGATCAGCCGACGTTCTGGATAGTCTATTATGAGCAGGCCATCGGCAAAGAATTTGCGTCCCAGGATCCCGGCAAATGGAGCCGAGGATGACATGTGCTTGCTGTAATCTCGGGCCATAACGCTCACGTCATGCACGGCATGTTGGCCAAGACGCAGCGTTTCTATTCGGACGACCTTGGCCCTCGACGTGGACACTCCGTCGGACGAACTTCTTTCTCCAGAAAATTTCAGATGCAGCTTGCTGACCAGTTTGATGTCGGCACGACCAAACCCGCTTGCGCCCGTATCGACAGCAAATGTGAACGGACCTTGGCCGTTCACGCTGGCTTGCACATATACTCTGCCATCAATGACGCGAATTGGAATGTTCGTTTGCGCAGTTGCCTTGGCTGAATTGACCAATTCGCATGCGGAGTTCTCGTGGCCGCCAGAGGCTCTCGTTGGTGTCGCTCCGGCAGCGTTGGCTGCAAGGGGTGAGATGGCGACAACGCTTGCAAGCATGATTGCGAAATTCACTTAGACTCTCCGGTCAATGTGTATTATCATAATAACACACCAACTAATGACTCTGTCAACCGATCGTGGGGACATTGCAGAAGCGCACCGATTGCGAAGATTCGCGTTCCAGAGTTCAGATTCACGGCAAATGTGGTGCCGGAACATGAAAGCGAGCCTGTTGGATCAGAATTCAAAGCCTCGATTGATTGAGTGCGCGCCGACAATGATCGACCGCCCTCAGCAGCTCGGGTGGTTCAAGCGGGCAGTCCGCGTTCGGCCCAACCGCAGTTGCCAGGGAGTCTCTGAGCGCCTGGCAGCTATTAGCGAGCTAATCCGAAGCCAGGAATGACGGCTATGTCGGCGGCGGCTTACCGAGCCCTTGTCTCGTCCGAATGTCAGCTTCCCCAACTTCAGCGCCAGAACTGGACAGTCAGCTACCGGCACAGGAGACGCTATAATCCCCGGGTTGAATGAGTGGCCGGTTTCGGCGTCCAAGTTGGGGCCCGTGAACGTCAGCAATGTTGGCGACTGAGGGCCCGCCGATTGTTCCGCCCGAATGTCGGCTTTCCTATGTCTGTTGTCCGGAACCGGACAGGCAGCAAGCCCAATTTCGGTAATAGCACCCAAAGTCTACCATTTGCTGCTATCAGGACGGGGCACTTCCCGAGCGAAAGCCTGATATTAGGATAGAGAACGACGATGAACCTTACGAAGCTCGGCCGGACTGGCCTTGATATTTCGCGGCTTTGCCTGGGTTGCATGACGTTTGGCATTCCAAATCGGGGAACTCACGAATGGTCTCTCGATGAGGAAGCGAGCCGGCCCATCTTGCGTAAGGCGGTTGAGGCGGGAATCAATTTCTTCGATACTGCCAATGTCTATTCTGACGGTACCTCAGAGGAAATCATTGGCCGTGCCCTGAAGGACCTCGCCCCGCGCGAGGAACTGGTGATTGCAACCAAGGTCCACGGGCGGATGCATTCGGGTCCCAATGGAGCCGGCCTCAGCCGCAAGGCAATCATGCAGGAAATCGACGCTAGCCTTAAGCGGCTCCGCACCGACTACGTCGACCTCTATCAGATCCACAGGTTCGATTACGGCACGCCGATGGAGGAAACGCTTGAGGCGCTGCACGATGTCGTGAAGACCGGTAAGGCGCGCTACATCAGCGCGTCGTCGATGTATGCATGGCAATTCGCCAAGATGCTTCATGTTGCCCAAGCCAATGGCTGGACGCGCTTCGTGTCAATGCAGAACTATCTCAACCTTATGTACCGCGAGGAATAGCGCGAAATGCTACCTCTCTGCGCAGAGGAAGGTATTGGCGTTTTTCCGTGGAGCCCACTCGCGCGCGGCCGCCTCACCCGCGATTGGCAGGATGAGACGAAGCGCTCACAGACCGATCAGTTCGGTAAGTACCTTTTCGGCGGCACCGAAGAGGCTGACCGCAAAGTGGTCGAAGCGGTCGCTAAGATCGCCGATGAGCGGGGAGTTTCGCGCGTTCAAATCGCCCTTGCTTGGGTACTCGCCAAGCCCGAGGTATCTGGACCGATCATCGGTGCTTCGAAGGAAACCCATCTCGATGATGCCATTGCGGCACTCAAGATCGAGCTTACGGAAGACGAGATCAACCGGCTGGAGGAGCCGTACGTCCCTCACGACGTGGTGGGCTTCAGATAGTACTCGTTCGTGAAGCCACCGCAATGGCGGCGAGGTCATGCCAATCCAATCGAGCGGCATCAATGTCGAATAGTGGCCAATCGGCCGTAAGCGTAAAGGCCGCTATCACATATCGAGACCGGCACCGAGCATGCAGCTCTCTGATCAGGATCTGACAGCTTGCCGATGCGATGCTATCGACCTTTAGAAGATGAGTGCGCCCCAATCTGCAAACCACGAGCGCGCCGGAGCATATAGATTTCTCACCTATTTGGTATCGACGAAATATAGTGCGTCACATGAACCCTTCTGTCGTAGTGACTCTTGAAACCGGGAACGTGTCTGGAATCGTTGACGGCACTACGGTTCGGTTTTCCGACATTCCATATGCCGCGCCCCCTGTCGGCGATTTGCGATTTGCTTCGCCGCAAGCGCCCGAACCATGGTCTGGTATCCATCAGCCGACGCATCCAGGTGCAAATGCGCCGCAACGCCTTGCCGAAGTCCCAGGACTCGCGATCGAACCGTTAATTGGCGCCGGCTGGATATCCGGGGACGACTATCTCACACTCAATGTTTGGTCGCCCATTGGCGAAATTCAGAAGCTGCCGGTGATGGTTTGGATACACGGGGGGGGCTTCGTGGCCGGCAGCAAGGATGCCCCCGTCAGCGACGGGCGAACCTTCGCGCGCGACGGCATAATCTGCGTGGCGATTAATTATCGTATGGGGATCGACGGATTCCTGCCAATCCCTGGTATTCCAACTAATCTCGGGTTGCGCGACATGCTGGCGGCCCTTCGCTGGGTGCAGGACAATATAGCAGCCTTTGGTGGTGACGCAGACAACGTCACTGTTTTCGGCGAGTCCGCTGGTGCCATGGCGATCGCCGACCTGCTGACGTCTCCGCTCGCCAAAGGATTGTTCCGCCGCGCGATCGTCCAAAGCGGCCATGGCGCGATGGTTCGCGACATTCCGGTTGCACTGCGGCTGGTCCGCAAGCTCGCGCAACTGCTCAAGATTGCACCCGATCGCGACGGATTTGGCCAAGTCGATCCGGATAGGGGGATCGATGCGATCCTCAAGCTGGCAAGGCCAGGCAAAGTCGATCTGCGCGACGCGGATGGGTTCGAGCCTGTGTTCGGGATCAGCCGGTTCATCCCGGTCTGGGGCGACGATCTCCTGCCGCAAAAGCCGATCGAAGCGCTTCGACAGGGCGCTGGTGCAGAGATCGACCTGCTGATCGGCACTAACGCCGAGGAAATGAACCTCTATTTTGTACCCACTGGCGTTAAAGCAAAGATTTGGCGACTGCTGGCGCGCTGGTTCGTGGGCAAGTCGATGCCCCGAGCGGGCGGCCTGCTCAGGGCTTACGGCATGGGACAGAAGGGCAAGCGGCCCGGCGACGCAATGACCGAGGCGCTGTCCGATTGCGTTTTTCGCTGGCCCGCGCGGCAGTTTGCTGAGGCTCATCAGGGCCGTACCCATGTTTACGAATTTGACTGGCGTTCGCCCGCTTTCGCTGGAGAGCTGGGCGCCTGCCACGCAATGGACGTGCCCTTCGTGTTCGACACGCTCGCTACGGCAACCGGAGCCAACGGGTTGGCTGGGGAGGATCCGCCGCAAGCGCTCGCCAATCACATGCATGGCCTTTGGGTACAGTTTGCCAAGGACGGTTCGCTGCCCTGGCCCAAGTTCGATGGCGAGACGCGCCAAGTCTATAAGATCGCTCGTCGGGAGACGGTGTCCGAACCAGTCATGCCCTGCGCTCAGTTCCTGCCAGCCTGAGGACCATTGCCATGTATCTCGAACGATTGCGCCTTGATGGCCGAACTGCCTTCATCACAGGCGGCGCACAGGGCATTGGCTATTGCTGCGTCGAGGCGCTGAGCGAAGCCGGTGCAACGGTGACAATTGGCGATCGCGACGAAGGCGCTATTGATGCAGCGATCGCGAGCCTCTCTGCCAAGGGATATCGCGTCGAAGGTGAGTTGCTCGACGTGACCGACGCAACGCTGGTCACCAAACTTGCCGACAGTCTCGTGAGCAAGCTCGGCAAAATTGACATCTTGATCAACAATGCCGGAATTGCCCGCAGTGAAACCGCAGCGGAAGAGGTAACCGACGAGCACTGGCTAAACGTGCTCGACGTCAATCTCAACGGCAGTTTCTGGTGTGCCCGTGCATTCGGGCGGCACATGCTTGCGGCTGGCTCTGGCGCGATCGTCAATGTCGGTTCGATGTCCGGGTTCATCGTTAATCGGCCGCAACCGCAAAGCTATTACAACGCCTCGAAGGCCGCTGTGCACCAGCTGACGAGGAGTCTTGCCGCGGAATGGGCCGGACGCGGGGTGCGGGTCAACGCCGTCGCCCCGACCTATATCGCAACTCCGCTCAATGCGTTCGCTGACAAGCAAGGCGAGATGTACCGCCGCTGGATCGACGGTACTCCGCAACGGCGTCTCGGCGAGCCCGAAGAAGTCGCCTCAGTGGTGCATTTCCTCGCCAGCGACGCCGCCAGCCTGATGACCGGCAGCATTGTCCTCGCCGATGGCGGGTACACTTGCTGGTGATCAATCCAGAGCTGCGAGGATTGCGGACGCCGTAGCCTTGGCGCCAGCGATGGCCGCGGCGAGCACGCGCCATGCCCTTGTCTAAGCGCATGACTGTCGACCAGGATCGCACCGCTCTCGATTGCTGCCGCGCGCGTGACGGCCTCCAGCCGTGAAAGCGACGGCTAGAACCACAAACAGTGCAATAAGCGCCAAGCAACCCCGGACAACAATTCGATGCTTTTGAGCCATGCGCAAGTCTTTCCGGCTCTCCGGCAAGGTTCAATGGACCCGTGGGGCAGGCAGCCAATCGGCTAAGCTAGCGTGCCGATCGGCAAAGCGCCAAACCTTTCAGATAGGTCTGTCCTATCATATAGGTTGAGCTGACAAGGGCTGTCGGCATGGATCGGTCGGCCCAAATGGAGAGGACAAAACGGATGACCTTCAAGTCCAAGCTAGTAGCGGGTTGCGCAATCGCCGTGATGTGGTCGACAGCTGCGCTCGCAGAAGATGTCACCACCGCAAGCGCCACGGGATCCGGCGGTCAAACCGCGCAGGGCTCGCAGGGTTCAGCGCAGGCATCATCTCAGGATGCTGCCCCTGTCGAAATCGTGGTCACCGCCCGCAAGCGCAAGGAGACGCTGCTTGACGTTCCGATCGCAGTCACAGCGATTTCGGGCGACACGATCGAGCGACGCGGGCTTACCTCGGTTAAGGACGTCGCCCAGCTCACCCCAGGCCTCAGCATCAACAGCGATGCTGCTGGACGGGCCTTTATCTCGATCCGCGGCGTGGGCGTCACGCTCGTCGATACAGTGCAGCCCGGGGTCGGGATTTTCCTCGACGGAATCTACGAGCCCAACACCTCTTACATCAACAATCCGCTGACCGACGTCGAACGCATCGAGGTACTGCGCGGCCCGCAAGGAACCTTATACGGCAAGAACACATTGGGCGGCGCGATCAACGTCATTACCCGCCAGCCGGGCAACGACTTCGAGGGCAAGGTGCTGGCGAGCTACGCTGGACCGGACAACGCCTGGTATGCCGGCGGATCACTGAGCGGTCCGATCGTCACCGACGTGCTGCAGGCGCGCATTGCCTACATGCACCGCCAGCAGGACGGGTTCATTCCGAATACCAACCTGGGCATCGACGCCAATCCGCTGAACACCGATTCAGTCAATGGCACGATCCGTTTCGAACCGGTCGATCGCGTGGTCCTTACCGTGAATGGCTACTACGATCACGTTGTCGGCGGCACCACGCCCTATTCTTTCGTGACCGGCCCGACCGATTACGAGCGTAACGTCACGCTAAACACCACCAACTACCAGTATTACAAGTACAAGCGCGCCAACGCGAAGCTCGAGATGCCGATCGACTCGATGGCGACCAATATCACCCTGATTGCGGCTTACGACGAGCGCGACACCGACACGCCGCAGGGCGATCTGGACTTTTCGTCGATAGACATCGCCCGCAACTCGGGAACCGATTTGCTGAAGACCAAGAGCGTGGAGTTTCGTGCCGACACGACGCTCACGCAGACATTGAGTACGATCCTAGGCGCGTTCTACAGCAACGAGACGCGCCACAATGATACGACAACGGTCCTGTTTCCGGGCGTGCTCGACATCACCAACCGCCAGATTTCCGATACCACCAACGACACCTGGGCTGTGTTCGGCAACGTCTTCTGGCGACCTGACGATGCCTGGGAGCTGTCGGCTGGACTGCGCTACGACCGTCAAGCGCGCGAAGCTCTGGGGTCGATTGTGCTGAGCGGCACAACCGTCCCGGTTTCAAACCAATCGCTGAAGGAAGACCATGTTTCGCCGCGCCTCGCGCTCACTCGCCATTGGTCGAACGACTTCATGAGTTACGCTTCGATCGCTCGCGGTTTTCGCGGCGGCGGGTTTAACCCGCCGACCGCCCCTGCGGCGGTCCGGACTTATAAGGGTGACAACGTCTGGACCTATGAGATCGGCAGCAAATATGCCTCTCCAGACCGCCGCATATCGCTGACTGCCGATATCTTTTACAACGATTACAAGGATTATATTGGGCTGAATTCTATTGCCCCGGCTTCGACCGGCGGCTTCACTACGGTGGATCTTAATACTGGCGACGTGACCAGCTACGGAGCCGAAGTCGAGGCGTCGTTCCAACTGACAAACGACTGGTCGATTAGTGGCGGGGCTTCATACCAGCACGCAAGGCTGACCAACTCGGACATCTATACGCAAGTCACCGGGCGCACACTTTCCTCCGACCGGCTGACCTTCGTCCCGGACTGGAACTTCGACGTGAATACGGACTACGTCGTGCATCTGGGGGACGGCAGTGTCACCTTTGCCGCCGGCGTCACCGGTAAGGGCAGCCGATTGGCGGCAACGCTTAATGAAACGACACCAACCATCCTCGATCCCTATTATCTGGTGAATGCCTCAGTCACTTACCGCCATGGAGGCATCGAGGTCTCGGCGTTCGTGGACAACGCTTTCCAGGAAAAATACTTTGAATCCTACATCGAAAAGACGACACTGATTCTCGCCGGGCTCACCCCCAGCGACATCGGCATAGTCGGTGACCGTCGACGGATCGGCGTTCGCACTCGAATCACGTTCTGACCATGGGTACATCGCCCCCAACCGCTGTGCGGGTCGCACTCGATCCCGCATTTTTGGAGCGCCTGACCGCTCGCTTCGGCGATCGGTGCCACCACAGTGAGTCAATGCTGCGGCAGCACGGCGCGAGCGAGGCGCATTTTCCGGTATATCTGCCCGATGCCGTCGTATTCGCCCATTCGACGCAAGAGGTTGTCGAACTCGTCAATCTGTGCCGCGAGGCGGGCGTGCCGATCATTCCATTCGGAGCGGGAACGTCGATCGAGGGCAATGCCGCGCCGATCGTTGGGGGAGTGTCAGTCGACCTCAGCGAGATGAGCGAAATTCTCGCCGTCAATGGCGAGGATTTCGATTGCACCGTCCAGGCGGGGGTTCGCCGCGAACAGCTCAACGAGCATTTGCGGGACAAGGGCCTGTTCTTTCCGATAGACCCGGGTGCCAACGCGACCATCGGCGGGATGGCCTCGACCCGTGCGAGCGGCACAAACGCCGTGCGGTACGGCACGATGCGCGAGGCGGTCCTCAACCTACGTGTCGTGACGGCCGACGGACGCCAGCTTCGGACGGCGACGCGAGCGCGCAAGTCGGCCGCGGGTTATGATCTAACCCGCTTGTTCGTGGGATCCGAGGGCACTTTGGGCATCATCACCGAAGTGACCTTGCGGCTCCATCCCATTCCCGAAGCGATCTCGTCTGCCGTCTGTGCATTCGATACCCTCGGCGGAGCGGTCGATACGGTCGTGCAAGCGATCCAGTACGGCGTGCCGCTGGCGCGCGTTGAAATACTCGACGATGTGCAGATGAAGGCCGTCAATGCCTGGTCGAAGCTGGATTATCCCGAGCTGACCACCTTGTTTTTCGAATTCCACGGTTCGCCCGCAAACGTTGCAGAACAGGTCGAAACGGTTCGCGCGATTGCTTCGGACAATGGCGGTGGCGAGTTCGCTTGGTCAAACTTGCCCGAGGAACGCAATCGGCTCTGGAAAGCGCGCCACGAAGCCTATTATGCTGCAGTCAATCTGCGGCCGGGGGCGGTAGGGTGGGCGACGGACGTCTGCGTTCCGATCAGTCGGCTCGCGGATTGCATCGGCGAGACCAAGCGCGATCTGGAGGCCTCAGCAATCCCGGCGACTATTCTAGGTCATGTGGGCGATGGGAATTTCCATGTCGTATTCTCGATCGACCCGGATGCACCGGAAGAAATGCAGGAAGTCGAGCGTATCAACGCCCGGCTGGTCGAGCGCGCGCTGGCGATGGACGGCACCTGCACCGGCGAGCATGGGATCGGCATCGGAAAGCAGGACTGGCTGGTGAAGGAACTCGGCGAGGAGGCGGTCGACCTGATGCGCGCTCTCAAGCTTGCGCTCGATCCGAGTAATCTGCTCAACCCCGGAAAGATTTTCCAGCTTTGAGCCTTTGCTCGAAAGGACCATCACAATGACCAGCCGCCATCTCGTTGATCCTGAGCTGCTGCCGCTGCTCGACATGTGGCCCACGGTGACGCTGACCCATGAAAACCTGGCGGCCATGCGGGCGAGGGAACTGCCGCTGCCTCCGGCCGACACGCAAGGAACAGAGCTCGACAGCCGCCGTGTTCCGGGCCCTGCTGGCGCGCCGGACATCGGGCTGCACATATATCGGCCCGTCGACTGTTCGAGCCCGCTCCCTTGCATCTATCACATACATGGCGGTGGCTTCGTGGGCGGCGCAGCCAAGGATCTGGAGCACATTCATCGACCGCTGGTCCGCGAACTGGGATGCGTCATAGTGTCCGTCGATTACCGGCTCGCCCCCGAGACACGCTTCCCCGGCGCGATCGAGGATTGCTACGCCGGTCTCGCCTGGACATTCGCGCGTACTCACGAGCTAGCGATCGATCCACGGCGCATCGGGGTCATGGGAGAGAGCGCGGGTGGTGGGCTTGCCGCCGCGCTAGCTCTGCTCGCGCGCGACCGCGGCGAGCATGTGCTTGCCTTTCAGCACCTGATCTACCCGATGATCGACGACCGCACCTGTGTCGCACAGCCGAGTGAATTTGCCGGAGAGTTCGTTTGGACCGCGGACAGCAACGCGTTCGGCTGGGCTTCGCTGCTTGGGGTTGATCCTGGCAGCGAGGGCATTTCGCCCTACGCCGCGGCGGCACGAGCCGATGACCTGGCTAAGTTGCCGCCGACCTTTATCTCAACCGGCTCGCTCGACCTGTTTGCCGACGAGGACATTGCCTACGCGCGCCGCCTGATCCAGGCGGGCGTCCCGACCGAATTGCACGTCTTCCCCGGCGGCTTTCACGGCTATGACATTGCTCCCGGGGCGAGGATCGCCGACGCCGCGCGCGACGCCAGCCGTGCCGCACTGCGGCGGGCAATGTTCGGCTGACATGGCGCGCGGTGATCTCAGCACGCAATCGGCTGGGCAAGAGGCAGGTTTTGCCGCTTCGCTGGGGCCACTGCTGATCCTCGCTTTACTGATCGCGGTCGGATTTACCGCGATGGGCTCGTTCGGCATGGTCCAAGAAAGCGCCAAGGTCGAGCTGCATTTGAGCGATACCGCGCTGGGGTTGCTTCAAGGCCTTGGCGCGGCTGTGCCACTGGTCGTCTTCTCGGTGCCGATCGGCATATTGGTCGATCGCTACAACCGTGTGCGTTTGCTTGTCGGCCTGATGCTTCTGTGGACTCTCGGCACAGCGCTCACAGCGGCCGCGCCCGATGTTTCGACCCTGTTTGCTGCCCGGATGTTGACTGGTATCGGCGTCACCGGAGCGCTGACGGCGGCCTTGTCTTTGAGCGCCGATTTTTGCCGTCCGGCACAACGCGGTCGGGCTCTGCTGATTGTCAACCTCGGCAAGAGCCTGGGAACCGCTGCCGCATTCGCGCTGACCGGCTGGATCTTCGGACTGTTAGCCCAT
Source organism: Qipengyuania algicida (assembly GCF_009828025.1). Taxonomy (GTDB): domain Bacteria; phylum Pseudomonadota; class Alphaproteobacteria; order Sphingomonadales; family Sphingomonadaceae; genus Qipengyuania; species Qipengyuania algicida. The sequence continues at coordinate 154,854 of NZ_WTYA01000010.1, forward strand.
GGAGCCGTGCCCGCCGGGCTGGCGATGGCGCCGTGGCGCGGTGCACACGCGATTCTGGCCGGCATCGGGCTCCTACTCAGCCTACCACTTCTCGCATTGCGCGAACCGCCGCGCCACGAGGTCGAGGCTGCTCCCAATTCGCCGTTTCGGGTGGTGGCTGCTGAACTGTGGGCGAGGCGGGAATTTCTGGCACCGCTGTTCGCTGGACAGGTTGCGGTGGTCATGGCCGATGCGGCGGCGGGCATCTGGGTGTCGCCCGTGCTGCAACGCTCATACGGGCTCAGCCCGGAAGATTTTGGAGGGTGGGTCGGCGCTATTGTCTTCATCTCCGGGGTCTTGGGCTCGATGCTCGGAGGAGCTTCAGCCGATCTCGGCCAGAAAAGCAGCGTGCGCGGAGGTTTGCTCGTGGGAGCCGTCATCGCCGCTGGGGTTGGCGTCCCATCTGCTCTGTTTCCCGTCATGCCGAATGTTCTCGCTTTTGGCGCTGCCCTCTTCGTCCTGGTCCTGTGTGGCGCAATCACGGGGCTAGTGGTGTCTGTGGCCCTGACGGTCTGGCTCCCGAACGAATTGCGTGGCCTCAGCATCGGTGCGTTCATTGCCGTCGCCGGCCTCATCGGCTTCGGTCTGGCTCCGTCACTTGTCACTGTGGTGAGTGGAGTGTTGGGCGGCGAAACGCACCTCGGGCAAGGCTTGGCAGTTGTAGGCGTCGTGACGAGCGCCCTATCCTTCCTTGCGTTCATTCAGGCCATGCGGCGAGCACCTATCTGATAGCCCTTGCCTTACCTATCTGATAGCTCTACGACGAGCGACAAGGGAGGCCGGAATGTCAGCAGGCGATCAAGATCCAGTACCTCAAGGTTGGGTATCCGTATCAGCGGAAATGACGACAGTCTTCGAGGGGGAGGTCCCGGGCACCGCCCCGATCCCGGCGCACTCCGCCCTGCTGGTCTATCGGCTCGGTGGCGGTGAAACTCCGGCGACATTTGAAATCATGACCGGTCACGCAAGGAACGAATGCTCCGGACCATCGCACGAGAAGCGGGCATTGGCCTGTTTCGTTGCCCATGATGCTCTTGCCCGGCTTTTTGAATGGACTCCTGACAAGGCGGACCAATCGCCATTTCATCTGACGAGCGAGCTCCGGGCGATTGCCCTGGCTATCCTGGAAGCGCCAATGGATGGACCGCCGCGGGAAACATACCGCGTCGGCAAGAGCATAGAATTGCTTTGTGAAACAATGCGTGCCTTGCGCGAAGGATGGCTCGTGCCGGTTGTTCCTGGGAATGCCCTCAGCCCTGCGGACAGCCGTCGGCTGGTAGCAGTCCGCAGGATCATCGACGAGCGATGGGCTGATCGTTTGACCTTGGAGTCGCTCGCACGCGCGAGCGGTATGAACCGGGCAAAATTGACCAGAGGGTTTCGTGCGCTTTACCATTGCACGGTGACCGAGGCGATTTCCGAACGTCGCCTCATGGAAGCACGGCGCGCACTGCGCACGACAGATCTTCCGGTGTCGTCAATCGGTTACGCTAGTGGCTATCTCAACAACGCCAGCTTCACCCGTGCTTTTGGACGTCGCTTTGGCGTCAGCCCGAGCGAGTATCGCGGCTACGCCTCGGCTGCTTAAGGAATCCCGAAATGGCCCTTGTTCTAAATGGCGCGCATTCGGACGGTGCGTCCTCGCTTGTGCAGCGCGCGGTCGATGCGGTGAATGCGCATATGCTCAAGCATGAGCTCAAAGTCGGCGACACCTTGCCGGGTGAAGGTCATTTTGCAGAGCAGCTCGGCGTGAGTCGTGCAGTTATGCGAGAGGCCTTTGGCGCCTTGGCCGCGCTTCGACTGATCGATGTCGGCAATGGTCGGAGGCCGCGAGTAGGAGCGATCGATGGGTCAGTCATGGGCGCATCGATGAGCCACGCGGTGACGACGAAACAGGTCACGGTGGCCGAGGTATGGGACGTGCGCCGCACACTCGAATTGCGGACTGCCGAACTTGCGGCACGCAACAGGACGGATGAGCAGGTCCGCACCATCATCGCAGAAGCGGACGCGATGATGGCAGCTGGCGAGGATCTCGAGAAGGTAACATTTCACGACATTCGCCTGCACCAGGCTATTTCTCAGGCCAGCGGTAACATGCTCTTGATACAGATCATTCGTTCGTTCGAGCCGCTGATGCATGTAGCGGTCCCCGCCGCATGGCATACACGGGAAACGAAGGCGCAGCGGCAGACGGTGCTTGAACAACATCGCCACCTCGCCGAGATGATCGCTATTGGCGACGCGAATGCAGCGAGCGCCGCAATGCATGCTCACTTCGAGCGCTCGATCGGCTCAATTTTGGAATCCTTGTAACCAGAGCATCGTCGGCCGCATTTGCATAATCGCCGTTATCATTCGCGCTGGCATTGCGAACTACGCCCGGTTGCGTAGTCTGGTGTGGTGAAAAGAGCAACAATGCCCGAGTTTGTGCGGCTGGTCGCCTCCGATGAGGAATGGGCAGATTTTCTCGTTTGGAAGGCGCAACCTAAGCCGATGATGCTAGACCGTCACGGCAGAAACCCGGATGTCCCACATGATCTGGCAGACGATCTGTTCGCGCGCATTATCGAGCGGCTGAAAGAAGGCGAGCTTGTCGCTTTCGGTCGTTGGGGAGAACAGCCATCGTTCCAAGAAATTGAGCCCATGCATTGGTCGACGATGCGCTACAACATCTGGTTTAACGAACTTGGATATGCAGAAGGTGGTCGGATCGGCTTCAGCTCGGTCTTCATCGAACAACGCTCTCACCAGAGCATTCCTCCCGCAAAGCCTGAGGTGCGCTCGGCGGTCAAGAGGGTCGTTTTGAATAGCCCCGAGTTTTCTAGACGCCCTCGGTGCTCATCATCTGCTGCCGTTCGAACTCTACGGGTGACAGCATC
>NZ_WTYA01000011.1 GCF_009828025.1 Qipengyuania algicida
AAATTAGCCTTCCTCATCGTCGCCTCCTGTCCTCAAATTTAGGAAAGAAGACGTCCACAAATCTAGGGGCTATTCAGATCAAGCTGGTTTTTGTCGATCGGTCAGCAATGACTTGATTGCGAAGGAAGGTCACATTCTCACGCCTGGGCGCTACGTTGGCAGTGAAGCAATAGAGGATGATGGTGTTCCGTTCGAGCAGCGGTTTGGAACACTGAAAGGGGCTCTCATCGAGCAATTTGCGGAGTCATCCCGACTGGAAGCGCTGGTAATGAGTGCGCTGGGGGCAGCCAATGAAGATGAGTGATGCGGCAAACTTTCTGTCAGGAGGTACGCCAAAGAAAGACAACACTGCCTATTGGGGAGGCAACATACCTTGGTTCAGCGCCTCGAATATGGACCGACGGTTTCTCTCAACGAGTGAGTTTAATCTTACCGAGGCGGGGTTAGCAAAAGGCTCACGCCTCGCTCCAGCAGGCTCAACCTTGTTGCTGGTGCGTGGAAGCGGCCTTTTCAATTACATTCCCATATGCTTCGCTGAACGGGATGTGGCGTTTAACCAAGATGTAAAAGCGCTGACCCCCAAGCATGGGGTCGATCCTGTCTTTTTGCATTATGCCCTCGAGATCCAGCGTCGCAATTTGGCAGATAATCTCGATGTTACAGGGATTGGTGCTGGAAAGTTCGATACGGATTTTTTGAAGAATCTTCCTTTTCCCAATGTGGACAAGAGAGATCAGCCACGGATTGGCGAGTTAGCTGCCTCATTTGATCGGAAAATCGAACTGAACCGACAAATGAACGCGACCCTTGAGGCAATGGCACAGGCCATCTTCCAGGATTGGTTCGTAGATTTCGGTCCAGTCCGCCGAAAAATAGAAGGCGCTACCGACCCTGTCAAAATCCTTGGAGGGCTGGTCGGCGATCAAGCGCAGGCGGATAATATGGCTGCGTTGTTCCCTCAGGCTTTGTCAGCCGAAGGTATACCCATCGGTTGGTCAATTGAGACCTTGGAAGACGCGCTCACGCTTGCATATGGCAAAGCTCTGCCCAAGACCGCGAGGATTGAGGGCTCCGTTCCTGTGTACGGTTCAGGAGGCATCGGCGGATCGCATGATGTCGCCTTGGTTCAAGGTCCCGGAATCATTGTCGGGCGCAAAGGAACGGTAGGAAGCCTTTTTTGGGAAGCTGGCGATTTCTACGCGATCGACACGGTGTTCTATGTGCAGCCTAAGCTAGGTTTCTCGCTAGAGTACCTTTGGCAACTTCTCCAAACCCTCGGCCTTGAGAAGATGAACACCGACGCCGCCGTGCCTGGGTTGAACCGCAACAACGCTTACCGGCTCGAGATAGTGTCGTCAGATCAGCCAGTGCGCGACGCATTCACTGAACTTGCAAAGTCGCTCAGGAACCGGATTGACGCGGCGGAGGCGGAATCTCGGGCTCTGGCCGAAACTCGTGACTATCTCCTCCCGCGCTTGATGTCAGGGAAAGTGGTTGCTTGTGAGTCCGAGGGGGGTGCTAGCTAATGCCCGAAGAGAGACCGCGTCAGACCTTTGATCTTGGCCGAACCAATAAAGTTGAAGTCGAAGTTCGCCGAAGATCTCATCTCGACAGGCTACCCGAATATCCGGACTTCGGCTTCGCAAACGAGACGATTGATGGCCTTATCCCGTCGTGCAAAGTGGAAAGCTGGGAAAAGTTCATCGAGATCATGCGCCGACCTGAGCACAATTTGGCGCGTGGGGAGATGGTGTATCGAGGTCAGCGAGGATTCGACTGGCACCTCTCTTCGACCCTCTCGCGAATGTATGCCAGCGGGAGCGTGCCTTCCGCACATCAAACAGACTTGTTGGACCAGTTCCGTCTGGCGATGCGCGGTCGAGGTCTTGATGTAAGCAAACTGGAAGAGGAAGAGATTTGGGCCTTCGGCCAACATCACGGTCTCAGAACACCTCTAATTGACTGGACCAAGTCTCCATATGTAGCGCTGTTCTTCGCATTTTCGGAACCGGATCCCGACGGGATGCAGAACCCTTCCCGCGCGGTTTTCTGCCTAAATATGGCGGCCATCCGGGCAGATAGCGACATGCGAGATTGGATCTTTGAGCCAACCCACCATGAGAATGCTCGGCTGGTTAACCAGGCTGGGCTTTTTACAGTCACCCCGGCAGGCAGTGACAACATTGTGTCGGCTCTTTTGAACAACCTCTCCGAAAGCGAAGTGATCAACCCGGATGATCCCAACGATGTCGGCAAATACGTGAGCAAGATTCACATCCCCAATGTGAATCGCCACGAGTGCCTAAACACGCTCCGAAAGATGAATATTCATCATGCGAACCTCTTTCCCGATCCTGGCGGAGCATCTCAATTCTGCAATGACTGGCTGACAAGAATTATCGAAGCGGAACGGATCGATGCAGAAGAAGCTCAGCGCGCAGCGGAGAAAACACGGCTTAAGAAATATGATCCAGCCGAAATCGCTCGCCAGCCGGGTGAAGAGCGCGAGCAAATCGTAACATTGCTGCGAGGTGTTTTGACCGGACGAAGCTTGGTCAGGGTTGGAACCCTCCGAGAATGGGCACCTAAGATCAGTTCCCTGTATTACCAGGAAGCCACAAGAGACTGGCCGAACCACCCATCAACTATGGCAGCGCTCAAGGTCACCTTTAGGCGGTTTTTCCTCTCGAACGGCATCGATAAAGAGATGGCCGAAATCTGCGCACGAAGGATGATCGGCTTCTACCGCGAGAAATGGACGCAGGCCAATGACTGAGCAAAGCATCGATTCCGAAGACATGACTCTGAAACGCCTGTTTCAGGATTTCTACCGCGTGCCTGATTACCAGCGCGAGTATGTCTGGGGGGAGACGAACCCCAAAGGCGAGGGTGGCGAGGAGGTCGAGCAATTCCTGAACGACATCTTCAATGAATACGACAACGCGACCAAATCCGACGCGCCGGAGTATTTCATCGGTACCATCGTGGTTTGCCGTGGGAGGGATGATGTTTTCGAACTGATCGACGGCCAGCAGCGGACGACGACATCGTATCTGACGTTGTGCGCGATCAGGGATGCTATCGAGGAACTCGAAGAAACGGTGCCCGAAGAACTGAAGAGCCAGATCGCGGCAAGCACCGTCGATTGGCAAGGCGAAAGCGTAGAGCGGTATCGCCTGGACCTTCAGTATGAGGACTCCGGAGACATCCTGAAGGAAATTGCGGACGGCAAAGCCCTGGAGGCGGTGACGGACGGAACGCGCTCGATACGCAACATAAGCAACGCCTACCAAACCGTTCGCGAGTTTCTAAAGGTCACGCTCGAAGACGACCCAGCCGCGATCAGGCGTTTCCACGGGTATCTCACCAACAAGGTGAAGATCATCCGAATCGAAACGCCGACTATCGCTAAGGCCCTGAAGATTTTCGAGACGATCAATGATCGCGGCGTCGGTCTGGACGCGATGGATTTGCTCAAGAACTTGCTGTTCATGAACACCAAGGAAAGCGATTTCCAGAAACTGAAGGACATCTGGAAGAAGCTGACAGATGAGATCTACACGGCGAGGGAAAAGCCCCTCCGCTTCCTGCGGTATTATCTCCTCGCGACCTACAACGTCGATAATAAGCTGCGCGAAGATGACATCTACGACTGGTTTCAGAAGAACGAGAAGCAGACCGGCCACGCGGCTAATCCAATCCAGTTCGCATCAGGCTTGCTGAAGGGCGCGGAAGCCTATCGCCATTTTGTACATGACGAAGATACGGCTGGAAACCATGTGCGCGCACTGGCGAACACGCGTCTATTGGGTGGGCAGACCATCAAGCAGCACTTTATCGTTCTGCTGGCAGGTCGGCATCTCGACCGGGAAAGTTTCGCCGATCTATGCCGCGAGATCGAGAATACGATGTGCGTCTGGCTCATTACCGGCAAGACAGCGAAGGAATACGAGCGGACCATCGTCCGTGTCGCTCGAGACATCCGATCTATCAGCGGCGATGAGCTTGAAGAGTTCTTGCAGTCCAACCTCGCTCCAGAGCGCGCCAAGCTACGTAAGGACTTCAAGGAAACCCTCGAAGAAATTGGTTTTTGGGATCTGCGGCGTTTTCGGCTTCGGTATCTTGTCGGCAAGATGACCCAGTATGTCGACTTAGAAGCCTATGGCGAGAGCGAGGGCAGGAACAGTCTCGCCGAATACGTCGGAGGCAACAACGACATCGAGCACATCTTGGCGACAGACCCCTCGAAAAAGGCTGCGGAGGAGTTTGGCGAAGGAGCAGGCGATTGGGAAATCGATAGTCTGTTGGGTAATTTGGTCTTGCTCGAACGGTCGATAAATCGCTCGATCGGAAATGAGCCTTACTCGGAGAAGAAGAGCAAATACCAGCAGTCGAAGTTCCTACTAACCAAGTGCGTTCCGGATGCAGATGCTGCAAAGATCGGTACGTCGGATATGATTACGAAGGCTGCCAAGCGCTTGCCAAGTTTCGACACGTGGGATCACGAGCAAATCTTGGCTCGACAGAAGTTCCTCGCGAAGCTTGCACTGGAGATCTGGCAAGTGCCGGAGAAAGCCTGATCAATGGCCTTCTTGAACGAGGATGTGGTTGAACAGGCGGGGATCGAGACGCTCCGTAGTCTCGGCTGGATGTATCTGCATGGAGCAGACATCGCGCCGGACGGCGTGTCTCCTCAGCGTCCGAGTTACGGCGAAGCGATACTCATCCCGCGCCTTGAACGCTGGGTCAGACAAATCAATCCAGATTTGCCTGACGAGGTAATCGAGACTGCGCTCAAGAAAGTTCTCTCGAGTGAGACGCCCGACCTCGTCGAGGAGAACAGACGCCTCCATAACTTGATCGTCAATGGTATCGATGTCGAGATTAGGCGAGATGATGGCCGTGTTGTTGGCGAGAAAGTATGGCTGATCGACTTCGAGAACGTTGCTGCGAACGACTGGCTCGTCGTCAATCAGTTCACCCTGATCGAGGGGCGTCACAACCGCCGGCCCGACCTGGTGCTTTTTCTGAATGGACTTCCGATCGCAGTTCTTGAACTCAAGAATGCAGGCGCTCAGAATGCCACACTGTCGAATGCGTTCGCGCAACTGCAGACTTACAAGTCCCAGGTTCCCTCCTTGTTTCGCACGAATGCCGCGCTTGTCTCGTCCGATGGGTTATGCGCGAGGATTGGTTCTCTCACCGCGAGTGAAGAGCGCTTCATGCCTTGGCGAACTATAAACGGTGAAGACTATGCCCCTCCGGGGACAGCCGAACTCGACACCCTCCTACGCGGCGTTTTCGATCGAGATAATCTTCTCAGCCTGATCCGTGATTTCACGGTTTTCGGCGACAAGGGCGAAGGGCCTTTCAAGATCGTTGCAGGCTATCATCAATTCCATGGCGCTAAAAAAGCTCTGCGGGAAGCGATAGCAGCCAGCCGTCCCGAAGGTGATCGCAAGATAGGCGTGATCTGGCATACACAAGGCTCTGGCAAAAGCTTCCTAATGGCATTCTTCGCGGGTCTGGCCGTTGCAGCGCCCGAGCTTGAGAATCCGACGATCGTGGTGCTCACAGACCGTAATGATCTCGATGACCAATTGTTCGCCACATTTGGCCTATGCCAGTCACTGATCCGACAAAAACCGGAACAGGCTGAAAGTCGTGAAGACCTCAAACGCCTTTTGGAGCGATCAGCAGGTGGTGTAATTTTCACAACGGTTCAAAAGTTCTCACCAGTAGGAAGCGAAGAAACTTTTCCGGAGCTTACAGGCAGACGCAATGTGATCGTGGTGGCCGACGAGGCTCACCGCAGCCAGTACGGATTCTCAGCCAAGATTGATCCTCGGTCAGGTGTGAGTCGATATGGGTATGCGCATTACATTAGGCACGGGCTTCCGAATGCCTCCTTCATTGGGTTCACCGGCACGCCCGTTGAAGGAAGCGACAAGAACACTCCCGCAATTTTCGGCGATTATATTGACATTTACGACATCAGTCGCGCGGTCGAAGACGGCGCCACTGTGCCCATCTACTACGAAAGCCGACTAGCACGGATCGAGTTGGATCAAGACATTGCAGGGCATATCGATGCCGAAGTTGAAGCAATGATTGAAGACGAGTCGTTGACTGAGGCAGAGCGGCTAAAAGCGAAATGGGCCAGCGTCGAAGCTTTGGTCGGCTCTGAAAAGCGATTGCAGCAAGTTGCATCTGACCTTGTGCAGCATTTGGAGAGCAGGCTTGAAGCGCTTGATGGAAAGGCAATGGCGGTATGTATGAGCCGCCGAATATGCGTCGCGCTATATGATGAGATTATCAAACTGCGACCGACATGGCATTCGGACGATGACGAGGCGGGGGCCGTAAAAATTGTAATGACCGGGTCAGCAAGCGATCCGAGTGATTGGCAACAGCATATTGGCAACAAGCGCAGGCGTGATGCACTTGCTAAGCGAGCTAGGGACCCGGCTGATCCACTGAAATTGGTCATTGTACGTGATATGTGGCTCATGGGTTTTGATGCTCCGTCGATGAACACAATGTACGTTGACAAACCGATGCGTGGGCACGGGTTGATGCAAGCGATTGCACGCGTGAACAGAGTCTTCCGTGACAAGCCCGGTGGTCTAATTGTTGACTACATCGGTATCGCACAGAATCTCAGGTCGGCTTTGGCCGATTACAGCGACGGCGATCGGGAAAAAACTGGCGTCTCGGAAGAGGAGGCCGTTGCTGCGCTTCGGGAATGGTTCGAGCGAGTGTCTGAAATCTTTCATGGATTCGACTATCAATCGAACCTGCACGGTTCGCCTAACGAGAAGCTGAGCGCTTTGGCATCGGGCTTGGATTGGGTTCTCAAATGGCAGGAAGAGCAATCCAAAAAGGCCACCGATCCCGACAAGCAAAGGCAGGCTCACCGAGCTTTTGAGCAATCTGTCAACGCACTAGCGAAGGCTTATGCGCTCGCCGCGTCCAGCGATTATGCCGAGACAGTTCGAGATGATGTAGGCTATTTCCAAGCGATCAAAGCCGCATTAGCAAAGTCTCCATCCGGGAGTGCTGCCAGCTCATCCGATCGAGCCTTTGCAATTCGCCAACTGATTGACGGTGCGGTCGCAAACGCTGAAATTGTGGATGTGTTAAAAGCTGCTGGGATCCAATCGCCCGACATCTCCATCCTGTCCGATGAATTTCTTGCTGAAGTTGAGGGGCTCAAGCAAAAAAATCTGGCCCTCGAAGCGCTCAAGAAGCTTTTGGCAGGTGAAATCGCTGCTCGTTCACAGTCCAATCACGTTGAAGCCCGATCATTCTCGCGAAGGTTGGAAGAGGCTGTGGCTCGCTATCATGCTAACGCGATCTCAGCTCTCGAGATGATCCAAGAGCTAATCAATTTGGCGAAGGAGCTGCAAGCCTCGAAAGTTCGTGGCGAAGAGCTTGGACTATCGCCAGAAGAAGTCGCTTTCTACGATGCTCTTGCCGATAACGAGAGCGCGGTCGAAGTTCTTGGAAACGAGAAGCTAAGGGTCATCGCTCACGAGCTGCTGATTAACCTTCAGAGAAATGCCACGGTGGACTGGCATAAACGGGAAAGCGCGCGAGCTCGAATGCGAATTTTGGTAAAGCGTATTTTGAAGCGCTATGGTTATCCTCCTGACCTTGCAGACGACGCTGTACAAACAGTGTTGCAGCAGGCGGAACTTCTGCTCAGAGACCAAGGGTACTTTCATTAAGTGGGGGCATCATTGGGGGCATACTAATGTACCTGCTCTGCCAAAGCCTTTTAAAACAGTGATTTGTGCTTCAAAATTGGGTCCTCTTCTGGCACCATCTCTTTCAGAATGAAACTTGGAAGCTTACCAAGTCGGGATTTCTGCGGCGGGGGTATGCTTTTGTACCGAAGATCATTGACGAGTATCGCGGCTTTGGGTGCGATTTTTCCTCTGTCCGTCGCCGTGGCCCAAAGCCCGACGACGGTAACAGATGAAAACGCGCCGATCATTGTAACTGGCAAGGGGCTGCGGGAAACGCCGGGCACGCCTGCTTACGACAGCACTGAGATCGACCGCCAGCAACTCACCACGACCGCATCGGGCAGTATCGAGGATGCACTCGCTTCGGTTGCCGGTTTCCAGGAGTTTCGGCGTTCGGATAGCCGCTCTGCCAACCCCAGTGCGCAAGGGGTGACGTTGCGGGCGCTTGGCGGCAATGCCACGAGCCGTGCGCTGGTCCTGCTCGACGGGGTGCCGATGGCCGATCCTTTTTTCGGCTTCATTCCCTTCAACGCCATCGTCCCGGGCCGGCTGGCCAGTATGCAGGTGACGCGTGGTGGCGGCTCGGGGCCGTTTGGCGCCGGGGCGCTGGCGGGAACGATCGAACTCACCAGCGCGGATGCCGATACGCTTGGGCCGTTCGAAGGCGAAGTGCTAGTGAACGATCGCGGCGGAACGCAGGCCAGCACCAACGCTTCGGCTCATCTTGGGGCGGGCTTTGTCACTGCATCGGGCAGCTGGGATCGTGGCGATGGATTCTGGACCACGCCGCTCGACCAGCGCGTGCCAGCCAGTGCCAAGGCCGCATACAACAACTGGTCGGCACAATTGCGCGGAGTTGCGCCGCTGAGCGATACGGTCGAGTTGCAGGCGCGCACCTTGATCTATGACGACCGGCGGACCTTGCGCTTCAAGGGCGCGGACAGCTCGAGCTCGGGTCAGGATGCCAGCTTGCGGCTGGTGGGGCATGGGCGCTGGCAGTTCGACGCGCTCGCCTATGTCCAGGCCCGCAATTTCAGCAATATCGTGATCAGCTCGACCCGTTTCCTGCCGGTCCTCGACCAACGCAATACGCCGTCCACGGGGCTGGGCGGCAAGATCGAGCTGCGACCGCCTGTTGGCGATGATCACGTCCTGCGGCTGGGCATGGATTACCGCAAATCCATCGGCGAGCTTTACGAGGATGCGCAAAGTGCGTTTACCGGCGCAATCACCGCGCGGCGCAACGCGGGCGGGGCGAACACCGATCTGGGTCTTTTCGCCGAGGACGATTGGACTCTTGGCGCATTGACACTGACGGCAGGCGCGCGCGCCGACCGCTATACTATCCGCGACGGCTTCTATCTCGAACGCGACGCCGCCGGGGCGCTGCTGACCAGCGAAAGTTACCCAGACCGCGCCGGATGGCAGGGATCGTTCCGAGGCGGTGCGGTCTGGCACCTTGGCGGGGGCGTGAAGCTGCGTGCAGCAGCCTACACCGGCCTGCGTCTGCCGACACTCAATGAACTCTACCGCCCGTTCGTGGTGTTTCCGGTCACGACCGAGGCGAATGCCGCGCTGAAGAACGAACGGCTGGTGGGGTACGAGGCGGGACTGGACTTTGCTCCGACCGACGCGATCAAGTTGTCGTTGACCGCCTTCGACAACCGGGTCGACGACGCGATTGCCAACGTCACTGTCGGCACCAATTTGCGCCAACGGCAGAACATCGACGCGATCCATGCGCGCGGGCTGGAGGCGAGCGCGCAGCTAGGTATCGGGCGTGTGCGTTTGGACGGATCGCTCGCCTACACCGATGCCGTCGCTCGCGGATCGGGTGCCGCTGCGGCGCTCGATGGGATGCGCCCCGCGCAAACTCCGCAATGGGCAGGCAGCGCGACGCTAAGCTGGCGGCCCGAGCGAGGTTGGGTGCTGGCGACTACTCTGCACTATGTCGGGGCGCAGTTCGAAGACGATCTGGAAACCGACGTGCTACCCGCCGCAACGACGCTTGGTGCCTACATCCAGCTTCCTGTCGCCGGTCCGGTCTCGCTCGTCCTGCGCGGAGAGAACCTCACCGACGCGACGATGTACACCCGCAACCAGGGCGGTTCGATCGATCTTGGCGTGCCGCGAACCGTCTGGGCGGGCGTCAAGCTTTCGCTCTAGTTCAGCCCGTCGGTGCGGCGGATGAAATCGGCCACATTGGCGTGGAGTTTTGCGAGCACTTCCGGGATCACATAGACCATGTGGCCGGAGCGGTAATAATGATACTCCACATTCGCCTGCAGCGCGGGCGGTACCGGCAGATGGCGCATTTCGAACTTGCCTTCGAAATAGGGGGTCGAAACATCGAAATAGCCGCCGTTGACCATCACTTTGAGCGTGGGGTTCTGTTTCATCGCCGCGGCGAGGTCGGGCAGGACGTTGGGCAGCGCGATCATCTCCCGACCCGAGCCGGGCGGGCGGTGGCGATAATCCCAGCTTGAATAGACATCGATGCCGGCTTTGTAGGTCTGGCCAAGCCCGTAGTGCAGCGTCTGGCGAATATAGGTGTTGAACGCCGCCACATAGGCCGAACTGATCGCCGCACTCTGCGGATCGTAGCTTGCAACCTTGCTCAGCGGGTCCAGCGTCGGCCCGGTGAAGCGGGTGTCAAGCGTTCCGGTGGTGAGGTCGGCGTCGCCCAACAGCTCCTTCTGGAACGCACCATATTCGATCCGCAGATTGGTCTTGAGCAGATAGGCGACTGACAGGCCGGTGTAATCGTGCAGCCGCTCGGCCATTGCTTTGCGGTCCGCATCTGAAAGAGCATTGCCCTTGAGCAGCGCCGCGGCATAGTCGGTGGTCGCAAAGTCTTCGACCCTTGTGAGGAAGGCTTCGAGATCGGCGGGCTTTTCGGGCAGGCGATTGTGATACCATGCGGTCGCCGCATAGGTCGGCAGCGCGACGATATAGGGTTCGTCGATCGACGGATTGAGCTGCGGATCGTCGGGCATCAGATCCCAGTTGAGAATGTCCGACAGCAGGATGGTGCCGTTGAGGTCGACATCCTTGCGCTGCAACGCCAGCGTCAGCCCGGCAGCCCGCATCGTGCCATAGCTTTCGCCGAAAAGATATTTGGGGCTGTTCCAGCGATTGTACTTCGACAGGAATTGCGAAATGAATTCGGCAAAGGCATGGATGTCCTGATCGACGCCGTAGAAAGACTTGGCGGCATCCTTGCCCGCAACGCGGCCGAAGCCGGTGCCGGGCGCGTCGATGAACACGACGTCGGATACGTCGAGCAGGCTGTGGTCGTTGTTGACGATCTTGTAGGGGGCAGGCGGGGTGTGCTGTGAGGCGCTCGTCACGACCCGCACCGGGCCGAAAGCACCCATGTGAAGCCACAGCGTCGAGGAGCCGGGGCCGCCGTTGAAGACGAAGGTTATCGGGCGGTCGGCGGCGGGTACGCCATCCTTGAAATAGGCGGTGTAGGACATCGCGGCGACTGCTGAAGGCTGCTTGTCGGCGTCCTTGTCGTGGCTTGCTGCCAGATCTTCGGTATCGTCCCAGCCCTTGGGATGGACCACCAGCCTGCCGGCATAGGCATGATAGGCAATGTGCTGGCCGCCGACCGTCACCGAACCTGTGCTTTCGACCTGATCGGGCGTGAAGATTTCCTGCGTGCTCGCTGGCGGTGAGGGTGCTTCGGCGGCAGCCGTTGCAGCCAGTGGTGCGATTGCCAGGATCCCGGCAAGGGTGCGAGTCAGCACGTTCTTCATGAAAATTGCCCCAGTTGTTTGCCCTCCGCAGTGTCCATGCGGCGGGGGGCGCGCAATGTAAATTGTCTTGCGGGTTGTCGCCGTCTTCAGTCGAGGTGGGTGCGCGACCATTCCTCCATCGCCTGCAACACCGGCTGGAGGCTGCGGCCCTTCTCGGTCAGCGAATACTCGACCCGCGGCGGGATCTCGCCGTAATCCTTGCGCATGACGAGCCCTGCACCTTCCATCTCCTTGAGCGTTTTCGACAGAGTGCGATGGGTGATCGGGCCAAGCCTGCGTTGCAACTCGTTGAAACGCAGCGCACCGTCCATCAGCCAGTAGATCACCATGGGACGCCATTTGCCCGAAAGGAATTCGAGCGTACGCTCAGCCGGGCAATCCGACCTACCAGCTGCAACGGGTTTGGTGAGAGTTTCAGTATCCATAAGGACCGTACTTGTTAGAGTGAAAGCGTCTCAATATCTAGGGCGCAACACGAAAGCAACGCCCCGGGCGGGGCGAGAATACGCCCGTTGGAAAGGTACAGGCGATGAAGACAATCGAGAGCATTCTGCGCAATGACAGCGGCCATTGGGTCGGTGACGGATTTCCCGTGCGTTCGCTGTTCAGCTATCACGGTGATACCGCTGCGATCAGCCCGTTCCTGCTGTTCGATTATGCGGGGCCTTGGAATTTCGAGCCCACCAATGGCAATCCGCGCGGCGTGGGCGAGCATCCGCACAAGGGCTTCGAAACGGTGACGATCGTTTATGACGGCGAGGTCAGCCATCGCGATTCCACCGGCGGAGGCGGCACGATCGGAACCGGCGAAGTCCAGTGGATGACCGCCGGATCGGGCGTGCTGCACGAGGAATTTCATTCGGCCGGCTACAGCAAGTCGGGCGGGCCGTTCCGTATGGTGCAGCTATGGGTGAACCTGCCCGCGAAGGACAAGCTGACGCCCGCGAAATACCAAGCGATCACGCGCGATATGATCCGCGAAATTGCTTTCGAGGGCGGTCGCGCAAGGATTATCGCGGGCGAGTTTGACGGCACTTCCGGTCCCGCCAGCACATTCACCCCGATCAATCTGTGGGATGTGCGGCTGGAAGCGGATGCACGCGTCACCCTGCCGCTACCCTCAGGCCATACCAGCATGGTGGCGGTCCTGTCCGGCCATGTTCAAATCGCCGGGCAGGGCGTCGGCGAAGCGGAAATCGCGCGGCTCTCGCTCGATGGTGAAGGCGTGGAGATCGTCGCAGACGGCGATGCGATATTGCTGGTCATGACCGGAGAGCCGCTGGGCGAGCCTGTCTTCGGCCACGGCCCCTTCGTGATGAATACCGAGGCGGAAATCCGCGAGGCGATCGCCGATTTCAACGCGGGCAAATTCGGCGCTCTGGCCCCGGCTTGAAAGCCTTACGCTTCATTTGACGCAATGGCGGGCGCTGCATCTTGGACAAGCGGTGCAGCGCCCGCTTTGCGGCTGGATTCGCGTCTGCAATGGTGCGAATGCACATCCTCGCCGAATGCGGCGCAGAGAGGGATGCAATGGAAAGTGAGCGGCCCGGGTCGGGCAGCGATAGCCTGTCGATGGTCGAGGCTCGGCAATCATGGGCCTTCCTCGGCGCCTACGCATTGGCGTGGGCAGGTGGATCGATCGCCTATGTGCCTTTCCTGACCATCCTGCTGCCTTCGCGCATTGCCGAATTGCACGATCAGACTGATGCCGTCTGGTGGCTGTCGACACTGGCGTTCTCCGGCGCGATCATGGCTAGCATCGCCAATATCCTTGCCGGTCTGGCGAGCGACCTGACCCGTTCGCGCAGGCCGTGGGTTCTGGCAGGCCTTGCCGTCAATCTGTTTGCCCTGCTGCAATTCGGTCGCGCTGAGACACCGGCGCAATTCATCTTGCTGATCGTCATCTGGCAATTGTCGCTCAACATGGTCCTTGCCCCGCTGGCGGCCTGGGCGGGCGATTGCGTCCCGGACGGTCAGAAGGGGGTGCTCGGAGGGCTACTGGCGCTGGCGCCCGCGCTCGGCGCATTGTCGAGCGTTTTCGTGACCATGGCAGCTGCCGGGCAGTTGGGCGTGCAACTGGCATTGGTTGCCGGACTGGTAGCGGTCTTTATCCTGCCCGTCCTGATCTTCGTCGCGCCGCGGAAGGTTCCGATCGATACGGCCCCAACACCCGTCGCCGAAAGACGCAAAGCCATCGTGATCCCGCGTGCGACGGCAATCATGTGGCTGGCGCGATTTCTGGTTCAATTGGCTGAATCCTCGCTGTTCGCGTTCCTTCTTCTGTTCTTTCGCTCGGTCAGCGAAGATGTCAGCGAGACCAGCGTCGCCAGCCTGTTTGCCGTCGTGCTCTGCATGGCTGTTCCGATTGCCTTGCTGGTCGGTCGCTGGTCGGACCGGCATGGCCGCCCGATCCTGCCGCTTGCCGTTTGCGCAGCGGTTAGCGGATTTGGCCTGATCGCCATGGCGTTGAGCCGCGATCTGGCAATGGTTTCGGCCAATTATATCGTCTTCGGAACGGCGACGGCTGTGTTCCTGTCGCTCCATGCGGCGCAGACATTGCGCGTGCTTCCGCGATCGGACCGACGGGGCAGGGATCTGGGTTTCTTCAACCTCACCAATACGGTGCCCTCGATCGTCATGCCGATCTTCGCGTTAACGCTGATCCCCGCGCTGGGCTTCCCGGCGATGATGGTAATGCTTGCGGTGCTGTCTTTCATCGCATCGTTCTTGCTGGTGTTGCTGGCGAAACGCGCCGCGTCCCGCCAGCAAGTATAGTGGCTTGTCGATCCACGGCATCAGCACTGGGCCACACTGACATCAGTGGCAATTTCCAAACCGGACGATCAACACCATTGTAATTTTTTTTCCCGCTGCTATATACAAATTGCCTAACGTCGTTTGCGACGGATTATGATTGCTGCAGTTTGCGCACCAGCGCGACATCGGCACCACTTCCCTTTCATGCACTATGGCTCCGCGACGGAATACGTCCGCGCGGATGTTTTTTCGTACGCAAGGGATACGGATTGGCGAAGGAAGAGCTCATTACGATGGAGGGCGAGATCGACGAGATCCTGCCCGATGGGCGCTTCGGCGTCACACTCGACAATGAGCATCGTCTGATCTGCTACACTGCAGGCAAGATGCGTCGCTACCGTATCCGATCGGTCGTTGGAGACCGCGTACATGTCGAATTGACGCCCTACGATCTGACCAAGGGTCGGATCGTCTTCCGCGAACGAACACCCGGGCAAGGCCCCGGCGGTGGTCGTAAACGCGGATACAAGCGTTGACACTTTAGAATAAGGCGGCGGGCAGAGCCTGCCGAACACAACAACAATGAATGCAATAAATCTGCGCGATACGTCGCGCCCCAAACTTTCGCTGCGCTATGGCGCCACCCATGCACAAGTCGCGGACCGTGAGCGGACCAATTCCAGTCACTTGCCGATCGCAGAGTTGCAACGTCTTGTCGCCACGATGATCGACTGAGCAACCCAAAAACCCGCGGCCATGCATCAGCATTCCCGCAACAGCAGGAGCGCCGACATGGACCTTAATTTTCAATATGCCGAACACCAGCGCGCCCTCATGGGTGCGGCCGATGCCGCAAACGATGACCACCGCTCGGCCAAGCTTGCGAAGGCTTCGCACATCGCTGGTCGTATCAGCGACTTCCAACACGGGCTCGGCGCTGCCGCAGCCTGCGCCTGGAGCAAGGCCCAGTTTGCCAACCCGGTATTGCTAAAGGCGGGTTCCGCGGCGACCCTCTAGGTCGCACGAAGCCCTGCCAACCAGATCTGCTCACGGCGAATTTATTCGGATAGCGGCGCCTGAGAAGGAAACCGGAACCCTCCGGTTTCCTTGCCGCGAAACCGATCAACTCCATTCAATTGGCGACTTGGTGCGCCACGGGCCCGCAATTTCACACGCTGGCGGCAAGGGCTATGGCGTCGTGCGTTCCCATGACCCCCGGCTACGCGCTTGATATCACCGGCTAACGCTTTTAGTCGTTTCAAATTGCCCGAATTTGAGAGGAGTCGGTCATCGAAAAGTTGCAGACCGAAAATCCTCTCGCGGCCCCTTCCTACCCATTGTCGGATAAGCATCCCTCGGAGGTCTGGCGTCGCCAGCAACAGATACTGGGTCGTGTTGCCCTGGGCGGCGACCGCGAAGGCATACTTTGTGATATCGTGCGCCTTGCCGAAGAGCAGACCGGAGATGGTATGCTGGCGTCGATCCTGCTGTTGTCCGAAGACGGGGAACATCTCGAACTCGGTGGCGCCCCGAGCCTGCCCGACGAATACAACGCAGCGATCGAAGGGATGGTGATCGGCGAGGGCGAAGGGTCGTGCGGTACTGCCGCCGCCACGGGGCAAGCGGTCTTCGTCGAAGACATCGCCACCGATCCGCTCTGGGCCGATTTTCGCGATCTGGCTCTATCGCACGGTCTGGGCGCTTGCTGGTCGGTTCCGATCAAGGCGGGCGACGGCACCGTGCTCGGGACCTTCGCCAACTACTACTGCGAGCCGCGGCAGCCCTCCGAGCTCGATCGCGAGATCATCGAGGCAATCGCGCTGACCACGTCGATCGCCGTCGAGCGGATACGCCTGGAACGGATGCGCAACCGGGCCGAGGAAGCCACGGCGCTGGTTCTGGAGGAGCTCCAGCACCGCGTGAAGAACGCTTTCGCCCTCGCGCAAAGCCTCATCAACCTGAATGTACCGGCCGCACTGAGTGCCCGGGATCTGGCCGATAAAGTCAATGGGAAGCTGCGCGCGATTGCGTCTGCGCAGGATCTCATAATCGTTCGCAACGCGGCCGGGCGGTCGAATGAAATGACGTCCATCCGTACGCTGCTTGCAACGATCCTAGGACCATTGGGTTATGGTGATGCCGACGACCGCATCTGCCTGAAAGGAGAGGGGCAGAGGGTCGACGCTCAGTCGATTTCGGGTCTGGCCATGGTCTTCCATGAACTGGCCACCAACGCGACGAAATACGGTGCCTTGACGGATGCCGGTGGCAAAGTCTCGATCGAATGGCATACAACGCCCGAAGGCCTTTTGATGCAGTGGGCCGAGAATGGTGGGCCGCAAACAACAGCTCCCGAAGTCCAGAATTTTGGCACTAGGCTCGTCGCATCCACAATCAGCCAGCTCGGTGCGGAGATCGACTATGAGTGGCGAGCAGATGGCCTGCGGGTGCAGATAACCCTGCCGCTCGCCTCAGTAGTCGAGTAGCCTACGCCCGTCTCTCGCCCTGATTAATCCAGCATCTCTTGTATCGCGGCGTGGACGGCAGTTGGGATGTAAGGTTTCGAACAAAATCTCGAACCTTGGGGCAACGCTCCGTCATCGAGAGCTGCTTTGCCGGACGTCACGATAATACCAATTTCCGGCCATATTCGCGAAACCTCGTGCGCCAACATGATGCCATCCAGATCGCCTGGCATATCGACGTCGGTAAAAAGAATACGGATATCATCAGTATTTCGCAGCGCCTCAAGCGCATCGCGACCGGACGGAGCCTCGATTATGTCGTAACCAAGAGCGGTGAGTTGATCGACGACGTCCATACGGATCAATATCTCGTCCTCGACGACGAGTATTGTGGCGCTACCAGATTGCATGAGGACACGTTCCTTGGGGGACAGCCCCTCCGCCATATGGAACGACATTCCCTGAACGCAGGGGTACGCATACCGGTTCCAATTCAGCTGACGATCGGTTCGGGTGCGTGCGGAAAAAACGACTGCAAGAGACCACGATAGATGCATTAAGCTCGTAAGTCGTGTCCTGTCATGGCTGCTCGATGCATCATCCCGCGACCGTCCGCGATGTCGTCGCCAGCCGAATGGCAGGTTCTGGCCACAAAGCTCGCAAAGCTGCCTTCACATCTTGATGCTTGCGCCGCGCGGATCAGACGCGCAAACTCCTGTGCGTAATCGGGAGGGGAATTTTCATGCGTTATGTTACGCTCGCCGCGCTTGTCGCTGCTCTTGCTGTCATGTCTGCCGCGCCCGTGGGTGCGCAAACGCGGGTGATACATGCCGAGCGTGTGATCACCGATCCTGCCGCTGCTCCGATGGGCAGGACGACGATCACCGAAACCGACGGAAAGATCGTCTCGATCGAGCCGGGCTGGAACGCCGGACCGGCGGGCGCGGAGGTGATCGAGCTGCCAGGCAAGACGGTGATGCCCGGGCTGATCGATACCCATGTCCATCTTGGCTTCGATCCGGGTGGCGACTGGTGGCGTGACGCCATCGATACTGACGAATGGACCGCGATGGTCAACGTCAAGAACGCTAAGAAAACTGTCGAGGCAGGGTTCACCACGGTGCGCGATGTGGGCAATGACCCGCGCGCCTCGGCGGCGCTGGTGCGTGCCACGCGCGAAGGCTGGTTCGAGGCGCCGCGGGTGCTGTGGGCGGGAATGCCGTTGTCACCGATCGGCGGCCATGCCGATGTCCACGGCTTTCGCCCCGAAGTCATGGCGGTGCTCGACAAGCACAACGCCAACACCTGCACCGGCGCGGTCGAATGCGCCGCGCTGGTGCGCAGGACCGTGCGCGAGGGCGCCGACTGGATCAAGATCATGGCCACCGGCGGTGTGCTGAGCCAGGGCGACAAGAGCCTGGGGCAGGCGTTCACCGACGAGGAGATGAAATCCATCGTCGACACCGCCCGCTCGCTGGGGGTCCATGTCGCTGCCCACGCCCACGCTGATCAGGGCGTGCGCGCGGCGACGCTGGCGGGTGTCGACACCATCGAACACGGCACCTTCATCTCGCCCGAAACGGCCAGGATCATGAAGACGCATGGTACGGTTCTGGTGCCCACACTGCTCGCCTTTAAGGGTGTGGGCGAAGGGTTGGGCAAGGGCATTTATACGCCCGCGGTCGAAGCCAAGATCCGCATGACTCTGGGACATCTGGGCGAAGGCTGTCGCAATGCGCGCGCAGCCGGGGTGACGATCGCCTTCGGGACCGACAGCGGCGTCACCGCGCATGGCCGCAACGCCGAGGAGTTTGGCCTGATGGAGGATAATTGTGGGATGAGCGCGAAGGAAGCGCTCGCCACCGCCACCACCACGGCGGCCAAGGTGCTGGGCATGGACCAGCAGATAGGCAAGCTCGCGCCCGGCTATTCGGCGGATATGGTGGCGGTGGATGGCGATCCGCTAAAGGACGCGCGGATACTGCAAAAGGTCGAGTGGGTAATGGCGCGCGGGCAAGTGATCGACTGAATCACTCCGCTGGTCAGGGCCGGAGCGCGAGAGAGCGGTTGCGAACTCTCGCGCTCCAGTCCGGGCGTGTCGTCAGGCCTTCTTGGCGGCGTGTTGACGCCACTCGGCCTTATGCTTCCACGCCGTGCGATGGAGCATGGCCTTTTCGTGATTGCGATACCAGATCGAGCCGGGTTCATGCTGGACGCAATTGTCGGTGATCGAGGCCGAGCAGACCGGGCGCGTGGAATCGCGTGGCGGCAAGACGCCATGAGCGAAGGCAGGGGCGGCCAGGCTAAGGGCGGCGCCGAATGCGGCGATGGCAGCAAAAGCGGGAACGGTGGCATTGGGGGATTTACGGAACATGGAAAATACTCCGGTTGGTTGCGACCAATGCTGAAACACTATGCCCGAACCGCGGGTTCCGCCCGGGCGGGTTAATTCGCGGTAATCCCCCGGTTAATTTGCCGCTGGCTATTCGGCGGCGATGGCCTGCTCGGCGGCGGCGGCCAGTTCCTGCAAGGCCGCCATATGGCTCTTGAAGGCTTTGGCGCCGCTGCGGGTGAGGGAGGCCCATGTGCGTTGACGCCCGTCGCGGGCTGCTTTGCTCAGCTTGACGTAGCCTGCCTCGGACAAGGCGGCGAGATGTTTGGACAGCACCGAGTCCGATACGCCGGTCACATCCTTAAGCACGGCGAACTCCGCCTTGGTCACGCGCGCCAGAACCGCCGCGATTTGCAACCGCGCGGGCGCATGGAGCGCCGGGTCGATCGCGCTGCTCACAGCGATCCGCCGCGCAATTCCTTGCGGTAGGCGCGGTTCCACTGGACGCTGGTCAGGGTGGCGATGGCAAAGGCTATCGCACCGAGGCCAAGCTTGCTCCAGATCGCAAAGCCATTTTCGCGCATATACATGGCCGCCACCACCAGAACAACCAGCGTGCCGAGATAGGCAAGCGCGACAGGCAGCGTTGCGCCACCGCGATAGCCGTTCACGAACACGCCGTAGCGCCGCAGATCGTGCCACAGCAGCAGCCCGACGAGCGCCAGCACCACCACGGTCCCAATAATCTGGGCAGTGCCCGATATCGCGATCGAAGTGATCAATATGCCGAGCAGCATCCCGAAAGCAGCATGGCGCCAGGGTGGGCATTTGGTCAGCTTTTCGGCCAGTTGGGCCTCTACGCCGCTGACCCCGGCAAGGGCTGTACGGGCTTCTTCCGGTTGCATGACGTATCTCCTTATTTTCCAATATGGAAAGTGATAGGCTTCACTTTCCGATTCGGCAAGTGATAATTTTCTAAGTTGGAAAGTCATGCGCCGACTGGACCTGATGCGCAGCAAGGTCTAGACGCGCTGTCATCCCCGGGGAGCCAGCTTTGGCTGAGAGGTGTGGGTGTGCTCCACACGACCCGTCGAACCTGAACCGACTAGCATCGGCGGAGGGAGTGGGCGTGCGGCATCCGACATGCGCCCTCCGCTTTAAGGAGAATACCCGCATGGCCGACATCAACAGCAAATTCGAAATCGGCGTGACCACCGGCGCTATCCGTGGCTCGAAGAAGATCTACGTCGGTGATCGCAAGGTCGCCATGCGCGAGATCGCGCTGGAGGGCGGGGAAGATCCGGTGCGGGTGTACGACACCTCCGGCCCCTATACTGACCCGCAAGCGCAGATCGACATTCGCGCAGGGCTCCCGCAATTGCGCCGCCAGTGGCAGCTCGAACGCGGCGATGTCGAGGAATACGACGCGCGCGAGATCAAGCCCGAAGACAACGGCCAGCTCGGCCCTGACCGTTCGGGCGGCGTCCCGGCCTATCCCAACGTCCACAAACGCGTGCTGCGCGCGAAACCCGGCGCGAACCTCAGCCAGATGCACTATGCCCGGCGCGGCATCATCACGCCCGAGATGGAATACGTCGCCGAGCGTGAGAACCTGGGCCGCGAGAAGCTGCGCGAGGCGCCTGAGGGCAACAGCTGGGGCGCGGCGATCCCTGAATACGTTACGCCCGAATTCGTGCGCGACGAAGTGGCGCGGGGGCGGGCGATCATCCCCTCCAACGTTAACCACTCCGAATGCGAACCGATGGCGATCGGGCGCAACTTCCTCGTCAAGATCAACGCCAATATCGGCAATTCCGCCGTCGCGTCCGACGTCGCGAACGAGGTCGACAAGATGGTCTGGTCGATCCGCTGGGGCGCGGACACCGTCATGGACCTTTCGACGGGCCGCAACATCCACGACACGCGCGAATGGATCATCCGCAACAGCCCCGTCCCCATCGGCACCGTGCCGATCTATCAGGCGCTAGAAAAGGTCGGCGGCATCGCCGAGGACCTGACCTGGGAAATCTTCCGCGACACGCTGATCGAGCAGGCCGAACAGGGCGTCGACTATTTCACCATCCACGCGGGCGTGCGCCTGCCCTACGTGCCGATGACTGCCAAGCGCGTCACCGGCATCGTCAGCCGCGGCGGCTCGATCATGGCGAAATGGTGCCTCGCGCATCACAAGGAGAGCTTCCTCTACGAACGCTTCGACGAGATCACCGAGATCATGAAGGCCTATGACATCGCCTATTCGCTGGGCGACGGCCTGCGCCCCGGCAGTATCGCCGACGCCAACGACGAAGCCCAGTTCGCCGAGCTTTACACGCTGGGCGAGCTGACCAAGCGCGCCTGGACGCAGGACGTGCAGGTGATGATCGAAGGCCCCGGCCATGTGCCGATGCACAAGATCAAGGAGAACATGGACAAGCAGCTCGAGGCTTGCGGCGAAGCGCCCTTCTATACTCTCGGGCCGCTCGTCACCGATATCGCGCCGGGGTATGACCACATCACCAGCGGCATCGGCGCGGCGCAAATCGGCTGGTACGGCACCGCGATGCTCTGCTACGTCACGCCCAAGGAACACCTCGGTCTGCCCGACCGCGACGATGTGAAAGTGGGCGTGGTCACATACAAGCTCGCCGCCCACGCGGCCGACCTTGCCAAGGGCCACCCGGCGGCACAGGTGCGCGACAACGCGCTGTCCAAGGCGCGCTTCGAATTCCGCTGGCGCGACCAGTTCAACCTCAGCCTCGACCCCGACACGGCCGAGCAATACCACGACCAGACCCTCCCCGCAGAAGGCGCCAAGACGGCGCATTTCTGCTCGATGTGCGGCCCGAAATTCTGCTCGATGAAGATCACGCAGGAAGTGAGGGACTTCGCCGCGAAGCAGAACTCGGATAGCTATCTCGCCGCCGCTGCGCCGGTCGCCGATGCTGAAGCAGGCATGGAAAAGATGAGTGAGGTCTATAACGAAACCGGGCGCGAACTGTATATCGGTGCGAGCGGGCGCGAGCACGACTGACCACTTCCAGGGGGGAGAAGCATATGGCCACACTAGCTTCGGGGGCACCCGACACGCCGCCCGCGCCCGGGCGAACCAGCCTTGAGCCCGACCGGTTCGAGCGGGTCCTTGCAATCGGCGCGCTGGTGCTGCTCGGCTTCGTAATCGCCGCGCTGATCCGCGGACGGGCGGAATGGCCGCAGGTGCCGCCAATAGTGTGGGCGCATCTGGCGACCATCGGATTGGCGCTGGGGCTGACCCCGGTGATGCTGCTGCGTCGTCGCGGCGATGCGCGCCATCGGCTGCTCGGCTGGATCTGGGTGAGCGCGATGATGCTAACGGCGGTGTCGAGCTTCTTCGTCCGGCTGACCAACCCCGGCAGTTTTTCTTTCATCCATATCCTGTCGGTGTGGACGGTCATTCAGGTGCCGATCATCGTGTGGAGCGCGCGCCATCATCAGGTGGTTCGCCATCGCCGGGCGGTGCGCGGGATGGTGCTGGGCGCACTGCTCATCGCGGGGTTCTTCACCTTCCCCTTCGACCGGCTGCTCGGCCATTGGTTGTTCGGGTAAAGGATCGCGAAGATGGGTGACGCAAACGACTGGCGCACGGCGACGCTGGAACAGGCGTGCCGCATGATTGCCGAGGCCGCGCCGAATGCGGCGGAGGAGCGCAAGTGGAAGAAGCCCACCAATCTGGCAGGCGTTCCCACATGGTCGGCCGGAGGGATCATCTGCACGGGCGAGACCTACAAGGATATTCTCACTCCTTCGTCGC
Organism: Qipengyuania algicida; assembly: GCF_009828025.1. Taxonomy (GTDB): domain Bacteria; phylum Pseudomonadota; class Alphaproteobacteria; order Sphingomonadales; family Sphingomonadaceae; genus Qipengyuania; species Qipengyuania algicida. The sequence goes on from NZ_WTYA01000011.1 coordinate 22,854, forward strand.
AAGCGCCCGCCCCACGCAACCTTCCACCCCTCTAGCCGTTATTGCAATGCAGCATCCTCGCTGCCGGAGTACCTCCCATGACCAAGACCCCCACCAAAACATGGCCCGAACTCGCGATCGAGGGTTGGGTGCTGGGGGCGGAGATGTCGGCGGTGATCTGGCTGCGCTCCCTGCGAATGATGACGGGCGGCAGGCTGGCCGAGCATGAGGCGGAGCGGATGGTGAGCGAGAAGATTACCGCCGCGATGACCCTGTTCCCCGCGATCCTTGCTGGCGGCATGAACCAGTCGGCAGAAGAGGCTACGGGTCGCGCCATCGCGCATTACCGGGGGCCGGTCCGCGCCAATCGCAAGCGCCTGAGCCGGTAATCCTGAGCCGGTAATCGCCCGCGCCACCGGCTTTCGCGCGCTGGCTTTTTGATGGGCCCGCGCCCATAGCGGCCCATGGCCGATCTCTACCGCAAGAACCTCGAATCCGAACGTCGCAAGCTGTGGGGCGAATGCCGCCTCAAGGGATTGAAGCGGGATACGCCGCAGCGTCTCCGGATTGCCGAGATCGACCGGCTGCTGGCGGAGCATAGCGCGAAACAGCAGCCGCCGCCGGTCGAACGCGGGGAGGGCTGAGGCCCCCTAGCCGTTCCGCATATTCTCCAGACCCTTGACGCTGCCCGGCTTGGTGCTGGGGTTGGACGCGTTGGTCTTGACCTTTTCCTTCTTCGGTTTGCGCGCTTCGCGGCTCTTCTTCTGCTGGCCCTTGGCCATGGTCTCTTCCAATCGGGGCGGAATGCCCCGTGGCCGTGGTACACCCGATTGGCACGCTAGCCTGCACGAATTCGGTGAGGACGGCCGGTTCACCGCAGCGCGCAATTCGGCGATTATCGGCGGCACGAGGCGCAACCGATGGGCGCTTGCCGAACGGCCGCAACCCGCTTCCATTTCCTACTCGCCACCTTTGTGCATAACCCTGCCGGATGGACACGCCACCCAAACCCAGACCCAAGCCCGACAACACCCGCTGGACGGGCGACAAGGCCACGATTTTCCTCAAGCTGCTTGCGCGCGCGGGCGCCCAAATTTGCTGAGTACTGGGACATGTCGATGGAGGTGTGGCGCAAGACCCGCGCCTCCTCGAGGCGGCGCAAATGCGTCCATCCGCTGCTCGACAAGCATCCTGTGGCGCATGGGGCCAAGGGTGACGATTCCGGGTCTCGCACGATGACGGTGGCCTTGTGCCAGCGTGACGGGTGACCCATGCGCAAGGTGTCGCGGCGGGCGGCGCTCGTGCCACTGCGCGCGGCCAGGGTGACGCCTTGGCGCGTGAGGCTTACGGCTCATCGCTCCACGGTCACGCAAGGCGCGGGTTTTATCCCTAGGCCGTGTTCCATCTGTTCCACCAAAAGTGACGTTTTCGATCGAAATCACAGGGCCGAATGCCCATCTCGTGCGTTGATGACACAGCAGTAAAAAAGGAGAGATTTCCATGCAGGTCCAGTTCAATTCCGACTCATCGGTCATGGGCACCGAGAACGTCGCCGAGCGGATCGAGGCGGCGGTGCGCACCAAGCTGGCGCGGTTCGAGGAGCGGCTGACGCGGCTGGAGATTCATGTTCGCGACGAGAACGGACCCAAGCATGGCGCCGATGACAAGGCCTGCATGATCGAGGCGCGCCCGCGCGGTGGACGGCCGATTGGCGTCACCGAGCACGCCAGCAAGGTCGACGATGCGGCGCGCAAGGCTGCGCACACTCTCGCCCAGCGGCTGGAGCGGTTTTTCGGCAAGGAAAGCCGCCACGGCCACGACCAGCGGCCCGACAAGGCGCTGTAAGCGGGCCCGGCCGATTAGGTGATCCAGCGAATGCGTGTTATACCGCACTTGCTGACGTCGAAATTTGCGACGGACTTCGAGATTTGACGACCGCCGTTTGCCTTTGCTGGCCCCGGCGTAAACCAGACGACGACTTCCTTTCTTCGGACGACCTTACGCACTCCCGGCACGCGATCCTGCGTGTCCGGGCACAAAGACGTTCTCGAAAGGAACACATCATGGCCAAGACTGGCACCGTAAAATTCTTCAATGGCGACAAGGGCTATGGCTTCATCCAGCCCGACGACGGTTCGTCTGACAGCTTCGTCCACATCTCCGCGGTTCAGGCCGCCGGGATGACGACGCTCGATAAGGAACAGCGCCTCAACTACGACGTCGAAGTCGGCCGTAATGGCAAGGAAAGCGCGATCAACCTGTCCAACGCGGACTAAAATCCGGTGCGCCGCCCATGCTCCAAGCGGGCGTGGGCGGCACGCTTTTGCTTCCCCAAACAATCCAGCAGCCGCATTCAGGAGAACGACGATGAGCCAGAGCTATGAATTTTATTCCGAGCGGGCGCGCGAATCTGAAGCTGCGGCAGAGGAAGCAACGCTCCACAATGTGCGCGAGCGTGCCGAACGCGCCGCCAAGACCTGGCATGCGCTCGCAGCGCAAGCGAAAAGCGTTGCCGCCACGCGCGAGCGGGTGGAACGCGAAAAGGCTGAAGAGCGTGCTGCCGAAGCGGCGCGCGTAGGGGAAATGCAGGCTAGCGGAGCCTGAGCCAGCGCAAACTGTCCGAAAGCGCGCAGGGAACCTTTGCGTGGGCCGAACCGCTGGGATGACGATGAAACGCCTCGCTTTGCTTTTGCCCCTCGCCTTGGCGGGCTGCGCGCACACGCCGCGCATCGCCGCCACCCCTATCGCACCCGCGTCCGAACCGACCTTCGATGTGTTTGCATTCTTCGATGGTCGTTCCGAGGGGGAAGGGAGATTGTCCAAGGTGTTCTCCGGCTCCCAGCGGACGCAGGTGTTCAGCTTCGGCAAAGTGGAGGACGGCGCCCTTCATCTCACACAGACGATCCGCGAAGGCGACAAGCCGCAGCGCAAGCGTGAATGGGTGATCCGCAAGGACGGACCGAACCACTATACGGGCACACTCACCGATGCCGAAGGGCCGGTGACAGGCGAGGTGGAGGGCAACCGGTTGCATCTCTCCTTCACGATGAAGGGCGGCTTTCCGACCGAGCAGTGGCTGACTATGTCGAACGGACGCGACAGAGCCTATAATGTCATGAAAGTGCGCAAGTTCGGGATCACCGTGGCGGTTCTGAGCGAGGACATCCGCAAATACGATTGAGCCGCGATGATCGTACGGTCATGCGGAACAAAATCTGCCTCTCGCTCATTGTTTGGTGACTTGGTGGGAAGCAACCATCACGGCGCCATACGCGCTCTGAGAGGGAGATAATGCAATGAAACCGATGCTTGCGGCCCTTGCCGCCGCTACAGCCGTGACTGCCTTGGGCGGCTGTGCCACCACCGGATACGGCAACGATCCTTACGGATATTACGATTCCAGCTATCACAACCAGTATGGCCAGTATAATTACAACAATCCGGACCCGCGCTACAATGGCTACTATGCCAATAACTACTATCGCGAGGATCCACGTTACCGCGCTTACAAGCTGAAGCGGTCCGACCGGATCTATCGGGGCCAGGATGGTAGATATTATTGCCGCCGTTCGGACGGCACCACCGGGCTGATCATCGGCGGCGTTGCCGGTGGTATCCTGGGTAACATTATCGCCCCTGGTGGGTCGAAGACGCTGGGTACGATCCTCGGTGCAGCAGGCGGCGCTGCCGCAGGCTCTGCAATCGACTCGAAGAACGTTACCTGTCGCTGACGCGCTTTAAGTGAATGAGACAGGGGCCGGACGTCGCGAGCGACCTCCGGCCCCTGTCTTTTCGAACAGCGAAAACAGAGATTTTGCGCGATTTGTACGTCCCTGTGAGCTGCCGAAAAACGCGCCAATGCGATTCGTTCAGGGAGCGTTCGGGTAATCGAGCGGTTAATCGGGGAACTTCAGCATGTCGCAACCGAACTTTCCTGGAAAGTAGACAGCATGTCACCCTCATTCAAAGCCAACCGTCTGGTTCTAGCCATCGCCGCCACGGCGGCAGGTCCGATCGCCTCATCGGCAGCTTCCGCCCAGGCGTATGATCCTCCGCCACCTTACTATGGCGATTACGATACAGCGCCGCCCTATGCCGACGCATATCCGCCGCCGCCTGATTACGACGGCAGTGAACTACCGCCGCCGCCGCCGGGCTTTGAAGCGGGTGCCTATGGTGACTGGACGGCGCGCGACGCCGCCTTCGCCCGTCAGACCGAAGCATGGTCAAGACGGTATTGTGTGCGCTCGCGTGACAATACTGCGGCTGGCGCGGTCGTCGGGGGCCTACTCGGGGCGATCGTAGGGTCGAGCCTTGGCGGTCGTCACGATCGAGGTGGATCGACGTTGGCCGGCGCTGCGGTCGGTGCCATCGGCGGCGCTGCGGTCGGCGCGAGCAGTTCTTATTCGACCAGTCCCGGCTGCCCGCCAGGCTACGTCGTGCGTCGCGACGCGCCCACGTATTACTATCCCTCGGATTACGATTATGCTGCACCGGGATGGTACAGGCCCTGGGTGTACGTAGGTGGTAGCTGGACGTTCCGGCCATATCCGTATCATGTGTATTACTATCGGCAGTATTACCGGGGCGGTCACTGGTATGAAGGAAACCGTGCATACTACGGCAATCGTGGCTATTACCGTAATCCCGGCTACTACCGGGATCGGGACGACTACCGTGATCGCGGCGATCGGTGGCGCAGGGATGGCGGAGATCGTGATGGACGGCATCATGGCGGTCGGGACCGTGATCACGACCGGCGTTAGGCTTCCTTGGTCTGTGCGGTGAGGTTCCATGAAAAAAGAGCGCGGTCGATGCGTCGACCGCGCTCATTTATTTTACGTCTCTGCGAAGGTTAGAGAGTAGCGCCGCGACCCCGCACGAAGTGCACGATCAGTGCAATCACTGCGAGCACCAGCAGAATATGGATAAGCCCGCCAGCGACATGGAACGCGAGGAAGCCCAGAGCCCATAGTACGGCAAGAATAATGGCGATGGTCAAGAGCATGCTTTAGTCCTTTCAACTTGGGAGCGGCTTGAAGCCGTATGTCTCGTCAACGGTTTGCCAAGTTGACTGGTTCCAATTGTTTGCGGTTTTGTTGGATTGCATCACTTACATTGATGATGCGGGCATGGCCGATAGCTGATTCTGATTTGGCCCCCGCGCGCGCAGGGGTTGCCGCTGGATCATTTATTTGGCCGGGTCCTTGGGCGAGATTCAAAGACCGTGTTGACGCATTGGTTGCGAGAGATGAGGACGACGTCTTAGGAGCGACTTGATTCACAGCTCGCGCCATCACCGGCTGCTGGTGATTACCGGCATCAATTTGACCGGCGGCCAACGCTGTGGCGACATAGGCGTCGCTGTCACGGTAACGTGTCTGGCTATACAGGCCTCTTTCGGACAGGTCGACAACCGCGACCGTGCCTCTGGGAGTGACCAGCGGATAGTGATCCGGGCTTAGCTGGGTTGATTGCGAAACGGCGACAGATTGGTCAATCGCCGGACTGCCGGAGGGTTGCATGGTGTCTGTGTCAGCACGAGCGAGAACCGGGGTTGAACCGAGCGATGTTCCTGCGATTGCCCCTCCCAAGGCACACGCCAGACAAGTCCCCAGAAATACGGGACTCAGATTCATCTGATTTGCTCCTCATGGTTTCGGGTCTCGATGTTTGAACGTAAAGGCCCGTGCGGATGTTCCCCGATGGCCGCGGTTCGGTGGGCCAGCGTTGACGGATTCGCCGTCAAAGTTCAGGGCATACGTCATGTTGCCAAAGCCACATGTTCGCGACTCTCGGCGTCGGTCCAAAAAAATGCTCGGCCTGACAGTCGTCTCGCTTGCCTTGGGTCTGGGCGCCTGCCAGGCAAAGGAACAGGCGAGCGGATCCGGGCCGGGCGGAACGTTTGGCGCAATCTCGGCGGCTGATACGATCCACCTCATCGGAACCGAGCCCTTCTGGGGCGGTCAGCTTGCCGGCACCACCCTGCGCTATACGACGCCAGACGATCCGGCGGGAGCGCCCATCGCGGTGGAGCGGTTTGCCGGTAACAATGGATTGGGCTTCAGTGGAAGCTTCGCGGGCAAGAACTTCGATCTGGCGATTACGCCCGGAACTTGTGTCGAAGGGATGAGTGATCGCCGCTATCCGTACGTCGCAACGCTCCAGATCGGAAACGAGCGACGTGACGGATGCGCGTGGACTGACAGCCAGCCATTCAGCGGATCGGATAAGCCCTAGTAGATCCCGGGACTGTCGTGATCGAGGCTGCTGCCGCTGTGCGAGCGTAGCAGATTATCGCGCGGCTGAACGGATTGCGCGGTCTGGCCTGAAGTGCCGGTGATCGGAGTGCAGCTGCGACCGGCGAGATAATCCAGAGCGGTCTTGATCGACGCTTCGGTCGGATCCCCGAGAGGCTTCAAATAGTCGTCGGAAGCGCTGCATGTTGCTGGCATGACCGATGCCAACCCGCCGTAATAATCCCCATTGCCATCGGCATTGACCGTGCGGAACGCGATGACCCGCAAGCGGTCGTCGCAGGCCGAGCGGTCGAATGCGCTTTGTCCAACGGGCTTGCCGAAGGTATTCGATCCGATCAGCGCGATGTTGTCCTTAAGGTAAGGGATGAAGGCATTGGCAACGAGTTCGCTCGCCGAGGCGGTGCCGCCGGTTCCGATAACAGCAATCTTCGTCGCGGCGATCGCGTTGGGTTCCGCAACGAAGTAGTCAGTTGTATCGTTTGTCGATTGGGACGAGCGGAATTGGGTTGTGCTGAAAACCTGCCCAACCTTGTCCTTGGCCATCAGGTCGCCAAGCACTTCCGCCACCGAAACAAGGCCGCCGCCGTTGTAGCGTAGATCGAGGATGACCTTCGTTATTCCGGCGGACTGGAACTGCTGGAATGCTGTCCGCAGCTGATTTTCCGCATCTTCGATAATAAAGGTGCGCAGGTTGATATACCCGACCTTCTCCACCCCATCGTCGAGTATCTTAACGCCATAGCGATTGGAGATCGGGTCGAGCGAATAGTCGGCCTTGGCGATTGTCGCGGTGTGCTGGGCCCCGTCAGGATCGGCAAAGGTCAGTGAACGCGATACTCCCGTGTTATTGGGGCCGAGTGCATCTATGACCGCGTAAGGCCCTCCTGAGGACATCAGCGAGGAAACGGATGTCCCATCGATTGCCAGCAGTTCGGTGCCGCGATCGATACCAGCAGCATAAGCGGGAGCACTTTCGAACGCTTCGACCACGAACACTCTGTTCGATGCAGTGTTATAGGATAGCCTGATGCCGAAACCGGCATTCGATCCGTTCTGGATCAGTGCGTTTTCTTCGGCAATCGACGTAATGTAGGTGAGGCCGCCGTGGCGCAACGGGCCGGTCCCCGTTCCGTCGGGAGGCGTAACCGAGGGTGCCACCAGCGCATTTATGTAATCCTGCAGATTCGTGAAGCTGGCCGGATCGGCGTTGAGGTTCAACTTGTCGGGGAAAAGATACCATTCGTTTATCGTATCGCGGACCCATTGTTCGCGCGCGGAGAAGGAACAATCCGTCGGTGAAATACCTCCGCCGCTTGTGCCTCCCGTGCTCGAAGATGCTCCGCTGCTTGTGCCGCCGCCCCCGCACGCTACCAGCGAAAGCGCCAAAACCGACGACATAATGCTCCGACCCAACGACATGACGTGTGCTCCCCTGATCCACAAACGGTCTGCCTGCCACTCGGCATATCTGTACCTTGCCAAATGAACGCCGTCTGATTTGAAACGATACTTGCCGGGAATCGAGGCGATTTGAAAGCTGTCGTGACCTTCCCTAGGTAAAAACGGTGTAAATCGCGGTTCTGCCCATGGTGCGGTGCCGCCTGGAGGCGCAAATGCAGTTTATGACAAGGATAGGCGTATAGTGAGTGAAGTGGTTGCAGATTGGCTTGTGAACGCCGCCGGGGTCCCCGCTGGAACGCGGGGGCTTGCGGCAGATTCCCTGGGTGATGAAAAATTGCTGGGTAAATCGGGTTTCACGCTCTCCAGTCCGGCATTTTCGGCAGGTGGCGAGCTGGACCCTTGTTTCACCGCCTACGAAGAGGACGCTGTAGCCCCGCCGCTCGAGTGGAGCGCGCCGCCACCGGGTTCGCAGGAACTGGTGCTGGTTGTCGAAAGCATCGGCCCGCAGGGTGGTGAGCCGGTGTTGCACTGGCTGGTGTGGGGATTGGCGGCCCAGAAAGGCAAGCTGCTCGAAGGTGAGGTGCCGCCGCGCACCGGCAAGAACAGTCGCGGCAATTCGGAATGGCTTTTGCCCGAACCGCCCATCGGGGAGAAACATCATTACATATTCCAGCTATTTGCGCTTGACCTGCCTTTGATCCAGATGCCGGGTGCGAAAGCGGCGGACGTGTTTGCGGCAATGCGAGGTCATGTGACGGCATGCGCTGTGCTGACTGCGCAGTTCGAAGGGGAACAAGAAGAATCGGAATGGGATGAGGAAGACTGAATTCAATTTTTTGTAAATTCGATATTTTTTAGCACGCCTGACAGGAAAGGACATACTCATGGCTGGCAAGAACAATGCTCTGCAAAAACCGGTTACGCTTTCACCGGATCTGGAGGCTGTCGTGGGCAAGGGCCCGATGACGCGCGCTCAGGTCACCTCGAAGGTGTGGGAATACATTAAGGCCCACAACCTTCAGGACAGCAAGGACAAGCGTATGATCAATCCCGACGCCAAGCTCGGGGCGGTGATCGGCAACAGCCAGATCTCGATGTTCAAGATGACCGCTGCGGTTTCCAAGCACCTCAGCTAACTGGATATTGCGGTGCATCCGACCTCTCGGATGCACCGCTTATTCCGCCAGTCAGCTAAAATCGTTAGAGAGCTATTGCGGGGTCCGGCTGACTTACGCCTGATGTCCGTTAACCTCCACCAGACGCCCGGGCGAGCGCCGCTTCAGTCCTCATTGGCGCGATCTGGCAAATTTTTCGTATTGGTCGACGCCAGTTCTTCGAGTTCGATTTCGCTCATCGAATGGTACATTTCCTTCGATGCTCCTTGCAGGTCGCCGACTTTGGTGTCGCCGCGCTTTGCCGAAAGTGCCGCTCCTGCGGCATGTTGCTGCGCTTTCGAATGAGCTTTCATCGATTGCTTGCCGCCAGTTCGCTGCCCAGTTTCAAAACTTCGGAACCTTCATCCTGACGGATCAGATAAGCAGGATTGCCCTGGTCACCATGGCGCGTGATCTCACTCCCATCGAGTGTACGTGTGACATCACGCTCGAAGCGGTCGGAGATCTTGCCGCAAGCTTTGCCGTTGCCCCATTTCCAGGTCACATATTGCCCCGAGCGAAAACTGTTTGCGTCGCTAGCGGAACTATTGCCCATCGGGAGTAGCGTCGTTCTTCATCACGGTAAGCCCATCCTGATGGGTTACCTGATCGCCCGAGCTGGGTGTCGGTGTGATCAGCACGTCGGCTGCTTCGTTCTCCGATTGCTCGACCTGCATTTTGTCGCTGACGCTCTCATCGCCCACCGCACCATTCTTCGAGGCAGAACCGCTGATCCAGATGATCGAAAGGAGCACGATTGCCAGCAAGAGCCCAATTCCAAGAACCCATCGGACTACGCCTTCCTTTGATCCACCGCTCGCCTCGGTCTCATTTACGTGGGTTGTTTCGCCTTCGGTATGCATGACAAAGCTCCTCGGTCGTGATCAACGTGGAGGCATTATGGATGTTCCTCCGGCAATCGCAACGATATTACAGACGGAGCAAATCGTTGATCGCTGTCTTCTCTCGCGTTTGCGCATCGACGGTCTTGACGATCACCGCGCAGGCCAACGACGGGCCGCCATCCTGTGCCGGGAGCGTGCCTGGCACAACCACCGAATAGGGCGGGATCGCACCGTAGCTGATCGTTCCGCTGGCCCGGTCAACAATTTTGGTCGAACGGGTAATGAACACGCCCATGGCGACGACCGAACCTTCGCCGACTGTGACACCTTCGACGATTTCCGAACGTGCGCCAATGAAGCAATTGTCACCGATGATCGTCGGATTGGCCTGCATCGGTTCGAGCACGCCGCCAATTCCGGCCCCGGCAGAGATGTGGCACCCCTTGCCGATCTGCGCGCAAGAGCCGATCGAGGCCCAGGTATCGACCATCGTGCCTTCGCCGACGTAGGCACCGATATTGACGAAGCTTGGCATCAGCACGCAGCCGGGCGCGATATAGGCGCCAGCTCTCACAATAGCCCCGGGGACGACACGAAAGCCCGCAGCGCGAAAACGTTCATCGTCCCATCCGGCAAACTTGCTCGGTACCTTATCGAACGCGGGATTGCCTGCACTGCCACCTTCCATCAGGCGATTTTCCTCAAGCCCGAACGACAGCAGCACTGCTTTCTTGAGCCACTGGTTCACCTGCCATCCGCCCGAACCATCCGGTTCAGCAACTCGAGCAGCGCCTGAATCGAGCATCTCAAGCGCTTCGGCTACCTGACCCTTGAGTTGCTTGGACTTCGGCGCCGCGCGAGCACGATCGTCCCATGCTCGTTCGATAGCGGCTGCCAGAGTGTCGGTCATGCGTATATCCCTCTCGCGTCGATACGCGAATGCCGTTAAGGCCCGGGACATAGTAGGGCAAGCACGCTGGGCGTTGATTTGCGTTAATTATCGAGCAGCCTTGAGCGGTTACAGCGCCGCCTGGCCGCCTTGGGGGTTATGGGTGACGGAAGGCGCATTGACCACGGTATTGTTGCGAGTTCGCGTACCGATCCGGACCGGCACATGCCTGTCCGGACTGATTTTGCTCGCGGCTTGCGGCGGTGGTGGCGGTACGCCTATCAACAGCACGCCTCCTCCTGCACCGGCTCCCGCGCCAACTCCGGCGCCCGCCCCCGCACCAACGCCTGCTCCGGGGCCTAGCCAGTTTGACACCGCTGAATATCGAAGATCCGATGGCCCGGCCCAGCACAACGCCATTGTTGCTTGGAACGCCGGAGTTACCGGCAAGGGCAGTACGATCGCGATCATCGACACCGGCATCGATACCACCAGCCCCGAATTTGCCGGACGCATACTGGCGGCCTCGCAGGATGTCGCCGGAACTCGCTCGATCCAGGCGACCGACGATCACGGCACAAATGTCGCCCTGGTTGCCGCGGCGGCACGTAACAACTCGGGCATCATGGGTATTGCCTTCGATGCCAGCCTGCTGGTTCTGCGTACTGATACACCGGGCAGTTGCACAGTGACGTCGCCCGGTGACACCACGACCAAAGACACTTGCACGTTTTCTGATAGCAATATCGCCAGGGGAATAGACAAGGCCGTCGCCGCCGGCGCGAAGGTCATTAATCTGAGTCTTGGCGGTAATGGCGCGGGTTCAGTCGTAACCGATGCTGTCGTGCGTGCGTCCGCCGCGGGCGTTGTGGTGATCGTCGCGTCTGGCAATGGCGGCGATGGCAGCGACACCACGACCGACCCAAATCAGCCGGATGCCTTCGCCAGCGCCGTTCGTCAGGCAGGCGGCAATAATGTGATTATCGTCGGTTCGGTCGATGCCAATAACGTGATATCGACTTTTACCCAACGTGCCGGCACTCAGGCCGACTGGTATCTGGATGCGCGCGGCGAGGATGTCTGCTGCGTCTACGACAACGGGCAGATCTATGTCGGGCACGATGCTTCGGGTTCGTTCAATCTAGTGTTTTCCGGAACCAGTTTTGCCGCCCCGCAGGTCGCCGGTGCGGTCGCCTTGCTCGCGCAGGCGTTCCCCAATCTGACCGGCCAGCAGATCGTCAATATCCTGTTGAAGAGCGCCCAGGATCTTGGGGCAACTGGCACGGATGCGACCTATGGGCGAGGGTTGCTCGACATTGCGGCGGCCATGCAGCCGATGGGCACAACCACGCTTGCGGGCAGTACCAGCGCAGTGCAGATCGGTTCGACCAGCGTCGTTGGATCGCCCGCCATGGGCGATGCTCTGGCCGGTTATCACAGTGTCCCGGCGATTATCCTTGATGGCTACAAACGCGCCTATCAGGTGGATTTCGGGGCGGGAGCCAGATCCGCAACGCTCAAGCCGAAACTGACCCCCAATCTTGTGCAGGCCGGGCGCGCGATGTCGGCGGGGACTGCCAATCTCACTCTGGCCTTCACCGTGTCCGATTCAGACACGCTGAACGATGGCCAGTGGACCGGCCAGCTTCGCTTGTCCGGTGAGGATGCGAGCCGTGCGCGTGTGCTGGCCGCTTATGTCGCGGCACGGATTTCACCCCGCACGCAACTGGCGTTTGCGACGCGGCAAAGCGCGAGCGGGCTGGTCGAGCAATTGCAAGGCGCGCAAAGGCCCGCGTTCATGATCGCGTCGACAGCGGATCAGAGCAGCGGTTTTGCGCAGTCGGTCGATTCCTCGCTCGCGATCCGCAGTATGGTCGGATTGACAGGCATTACGGTCAGTGCCGAAACCGGCGATGCCTGGCTGGACCGAACACTCGATCCGACCGAGTTTGCGCTTGGCCGCAACCGTACTCTGGCCACGCGCCGCGTGGGCTTGTCGGCGGATCGCCAGATCGGGCCGCTTGCGACCAGCGTCGGAATGAACTGGCTGCAGGAAGATTCAACCGTTCTCGGGGCATATCTCGCACCGCAATTTGGCGGTCACGGTGCCGACACGGTGTTCCTCGATGGATCGGCAGGCTTGCCGATTGCCGGAGGATGGAAGCTGACCGGGGCTGTCCGGCAAGGATTTACCCGGGCAAGGGCGGGTGGGGCGGTGTCAAGCGGATCGACCCTGCGCACCAGCGCCTGGAGTATGGATTTGTCCAGCAGCTCGGTGTTCGCGTTCGGAGACAGCTTCGGTTTCAGGATTTCGCAGCCATTGCGGGTGGATTCGGGCGGCCTCAACCTGTGGCTCCCGATTAGCTACTCCTACGCCTCCGAAGCAGCGGAATATGGCATCGAAACGCTGTCGCTTGCGCCTTCTGGACGGGAGATCGACGGCGAACTGGCGTGGCGCGGACCGCTGTGGGGCGGTTTTGGCAGTGCCAGCCTGTTCGTCCGTCACAATCCCGGTAATTACGCGACCCTGCGAACCGACAAGGGCGTCGCCTTCAGGTGGAATGCCAATTTCTGACCGTTAAGTCGGCATTCCCGCCGCTAGCGCAAATTCATAAGCGCGTTCGACCAATGGGCCGACCCGCTCACTCATTTGCTTCGCATGGGCGGATGAGGCGGTGCCGTCGATCACGCGTTTCTTGATTCCCTGCATAATGCCAGCGAGCCGGAAGAGGTTGTAGGCGAAATACCAGTCCATCGGCGGGACCGGATAGCCAGTGCGCGCAACATAGCGTTCGACGGCCTCGTCCTGGGTTGGAATGCCAAGCTCCGCCAGATCGAGCCCGAGCAGCCCGGCTCGCCCATCGGCGGGGTTGTGCCAGTTGAGCATGAGATAGCTGAAATCGGCAATCGGATCGCCCAGCGTCGACAGTTCCCAGTCGAGCACCGCCAGGACGCGATTAGCGTCCTTTTCGAAGATCAAATTGTCGAGCCGGTAGTCGCCATGCACCACGCTCGATTCATGCTGTGGCGGGATCGTTTCGGGCAGCCATTCGATCAGCCGCTCCATCTGCGGCATGTGCTCGGTTTCCGATAGCTTGTACTGCTTGGTCCAGCGGGCGATCTGACGCGCGCAATAATCAGTCGGTTTGCCATACTCGCCGAGCCCGATTTCCACCGGATTCCTGGTGTGGAGATCGGCCATGGTATCGACCATCGAATTGTAGATTTCGCGCCGATCAGCTTTCGTAATACCGGGCAGCGCGCCGTTCCACAGCGAGCGTCCGTCGGCGAGACCCATGACGAAGAACTTGGAGCCGAGCACCTCGGCATCTTCGCATAGCCCGTAGGTCTTGGGCACCGGAAAGCCTGTCGGCCCCAGCGCATGCATGGCGGCATATTCGCGATCGACCGCATGGGCGCTGGGCAGCAGCTTGCCGAAAGGCTGGCGTCGCAGCACATAGCTGCGCCCTGGCGTGTCGATGCGATAAGTCGGATTCGATTGACCGCCCTTGAACTTCGAATAGGAAATCGGACCTGCAAAGCCTTCGACATTCGCCTGGAACCACTGGTTCAGGCGCTCAAGGTCGAGCTGGTCACGTTCGGGCACCGCGATGGTGCCGACCATTTCCTTGTCGAAGTCGATCTGTTTGGGATCTTCGGTCATCAGTCGAATACAATCACACTGCGCGCCGAGTGACCTGCACGCATCTTGTCGAAACCCTCATTCACCTGGTCGAGGCTGATTCTTTCGGCAATGATCGTATCGAGATCGAGCAGTCCGCGCATGTAGAAGTCGACCAGACGGGGAAGATCGACGGGGAAGTGGTTCATCCCCATGATCGCGCCTTGCAATTTCTTGCCCGACAGCAGGTCCATCGCACCAAGCCCCACCTTGCAGTCGAGCGGCATCATGCCGAGAATCGTGGCGGTGCCTCCGCGGCGCAACAGTTTGACGGCAAGGTCGGCCGACGCCTGACGTCCGACCGCTTCGATCGCGTGATGCACCCCGCCGCCAGTCAGCGCGACGATCTGATCGACCACATCCTCGGCCATGGCGTCGAAACTGTGGGTTGCGCCCAGAACCTCGGCCAGCTTGCGCTTTTCCGGGATCGGATCGACTGCGATCACTTTGCCCGCACCGGCGATCTTGGCGGCGTTGATTGCGGCCAGTCCGACACCGCCGCAACCGATCACCGCCACCGTTTCTCCCGGCACGACGGAACAGGCATTGAAGATTGCACCGGCTCCGGTGGTCACCGCGCAACCGATCACGGCGGCGCGGTCGAGCGGCATATCCTTGTCGATCGCGACGCAGGCGTGTTCGTGGATCAGCATCTGTTCGCTGAACGCCGACAGATTGAGCATCTGCGCGACCGGATCGCCACCGGCGCGGGCGATGCGCGGGGGCTGGCCCCGGCTGCGGCGCGTGTCGGCCCCCATGCAAAGCGCCATCCGGCCCGTGACGCAGAATTCGCAATGGCCGCAAAACGCGCTGAGGCAGCTGACGACGTGATCGCCCGGCTTGACCGTCTTAACCTCGCTGCCGACCGCGCGAACCACTCCGGCGGCTTCATGGCCGGGGATGGCGGGCAGGGCATGGGGATAGGTGCCGTCGATGAAATGCAGGTCCGAATGGCACAAGCCGCATGCCTTGGTATCGATCAGCACTTCATGCAGCAGCGGATCGGCGAGTTCGACCTCGCCGATCACCAGCCCTTCACCGGGCTTTTCGAGGATTGCAGCCTTCGCCATCAGCGCGTCGCTCCCATGTCGCCAGCGCTCAGATTGTCGTTCGAATTATAAGGCGCCTTGCCGTCACGCAATGCGTTGGCAGTCGGCCCTTGGTTGGGAGCGTGCTTGGCAAATTCCATCCGCGCGATTGAGCGGGCATGGACCTCGTCCGGCCCGTCCGCCAGTCTCAGCGTGCGCTGATGCGCATAGGCGTTGGCAAGGCCATAATCGTTCGACACACCGCCGCCGCCGTGGGCCTGAATCGCATCGTCGATGATCTTGAGCGCCATGTTCGGTGCCTGAACCTTGATCATGGCGATTTCCTGCTTGGCGTTCTTGTTGCCGACCTTGTCCATCATGTCCGCAGCTTTCAGGCACAGCAGCCGGGTCATGTCGATATCGATCCGCGCACGCGCGACGCGTTCTTCCCACACCGAATGCTTGTAGATCGGCTTGCCAAATGCTTCGCGTTCCTGAAGGCGGCGGCACATCTTGGCCAGCGCTTCCTCGGCAACGCCGATGGTGCGCATACAGTGGTGAATGCGGCCCGGTCCAAGGCGGCCCTGCGCGATCTCGAACCCGCGCCCTTCGCCCAGCAGCATGTTGGTGACGGGCACACGCACGTCCTTGAGTTCGACCTCCATATGGCCGTGCGGCGCATCGTCATAGCCGAACACCGGCAGGTGCCGGATGATGTTCACCCCGGGGGTGTCAATCGGCATCAACACCATCGATTGCTGCGCGTGACGCCCGGCGGAAAAGTCGGTCTTGCCCATCACGATTGCGACCTTGCAGCGCGGATCGCCAAGTCCGGAAGACCACCATTTGCGCCCGTTGATGACGTACTCGTCGCCGTCGCGCTCGATCCGGGTTTCGATATTCGTCGCGTCCGAGGATGCGGTGAAAGGCTCGGTCATCAGGAAGGCGGAACGGATCTCGCCGTTCATCAGAGGAGTAAGCCACTCGTCCTTCTGTTCGCGCGTGCCATAGCGGAAGAACACTTCCATGTTGCCGGTATCGGGTGCGGAGCAGTTGAACACTTCCGAGGCGAAGCCAATGCGGCCCATTTCCTCGGCGCATAGCGCGTATTCAAGGTTGGTGAGGCCCGGTCCTTCGAATTCGAAGGTCTCGTCTACGTGGTGGTGGCTGTCGTTGCGCGGCGGCATGAACAGGTTCCAGATGCCGTCCGCCTTCGCCTTGGCCTTCAGATCCTCGACCACCTGGATGACCTTCCAGCGATCACCTTCGGCATCCTGCTGCTTGTAGGTGTCGACCGCCGGGCGAATGTGCGCTTCGATGAAATTATGCACACGGTCGCGCCAGTAACGCTGCCTGTCGGTGGGCTCGAAATCCATATCGTGGGTGTCCTTCTGCGAATCGTTTGGTTTGTATCAGGGTACCACGCCGGAGGCGTCGGGGTCGCTCCGCGCTGCAGCGTCGAGTGATCTGAGGCGTGCCTCGTGGTCCTCGCGGGTGATCGGAAAACGCGCAAGCCAGAAGGCGGAGAAAATCCCTAGGACAATGATGAGGGCACAATAGATTATCGTCAGCGAATCCAGCGCGCCTTCGCCAACTGAACCGGGAACCGCGCCTTTGGGAATGCCGGAATAGGCCACGATCTGGCCGGTAAGGAAGATGCCGAGCCCGGTTGCGCATTTCTGGGCGAACCAGTTGCCCGCATAGAACGATCCCTCCGCCCTCCGCCCGGTTCGCTGCTCGAACGCTTCGACGATCTCAGCTACCATTGAGGACGCGGAAATAGCCACGATCACTGCCGCGCAATTGCCCAGCACGATGAAGGCGAACAGCAGGCCAGTCGATTCGACAGATCCGGATTCCGGCCAGATTCTTGCCAGCCTCGCTGCGTAGGGAATCACCCAGAGCGTGACCGCGATCAGAGCGGAGATCCATGCGGTACGGGGTTTGCCAAAACGCTTGTGGAGCGATCCGATGGTCACAAACGCCAGCACGATGCTGGCGAACAGCACCAGCGTGTAAACGAAGAACGATGCCTGCGAAAATCGCCAGACGAACAGGTAAAGGTAGTTCGAAATAGCAAAGGTCATGCCCTGGCTGGCATAAGCGGCAACTGCCCCGGCCGCGAGGATCAGGAAGGCGCGTTCGGAAAAAGCCTGACGGATTTCGGCGAAGGCAACTCGAAATGAGAATGGCGGTGGGCGCTCCGCGGGCAGATGGGCAACGCGGGAATGCTGGCCCATCGCCGAGACGACGACCGAAATCACCATCATGATTGCGCCGGCGATGCCAAAGCGTATGTAGCCGGGCCGGTGCAGCATACCGCCGTCGGCCAGAAATACGTTGTAGGCCAGGAACAGCATCAGCAGCCCGCCGGTCCAGCCGAACAAATAGCGATAGCGGAACAGCGTGGTGCGCTCGTCATAATCGCGTGTGAGTTCTGGCACGAGCGAGACTGATGGCACCTCGCACGCCGACAATAGCATCCGCACGACAACTGCGAGGCCCAGCAATTCCCAGAAACTCGGTGTGCCGCCACCCGGCGGGGACCACAACAGGACCCACGCGAAGGCGAGCGGAACCGCTGCGGCGTAGAGCCACGGCAGGCGCCGCCCCCAGCGGGTGTAGGTCCGGTCCGACAGGTTGCCGAGCAGTGGATCGACGAATGCATCGATGATCAGCGCCATCGCCAGTGCGGCGCTGACCAGCCCCGCATCCATGCCCAGGACCTGATTGTAATAGATCAGCAGAAAGACGGAAAAACCGTTGTCTTTGATGCCGAAGGCGACCGCACCGAATCCGTGGAACAGTTTGAGTTTCAGCGGAAGCGGGCCTTCGGTCTGGCTCATCCCGCTTGGCCCTTCGCCTGCTGCTCCATCGCCTCCAGCGTTGCGAACAGCCCTGGCGTCTCGGGATCCCAGCTATGGCGAGGACCAAGCGTGATCCCTCCATCGACCAGTAACGATGCGCCGGTCACGAAACCCGCCGCCTCGCTCGCCAGATAGGCGACCGCATTGGCAATGTCCTCGGGCTGACCACCGCGCGCAACAGGCTGCGCCTGGCTCGACATCTGGGCGATCGCAGCCTTGGCCTGATCCTTGAACTGATCGGGCATTTCGAGCGAGCTGGTGAAGATATTGGTATTGATGAAGCCGGGCTGGACCGCGTTTACCCGGATGCCGAACTGAGCAAGATCGGTCGCCGCGACTTTCGTCAGGTGCAACACCCCGGCCTTTGCGACGGCATAGGCGCTGGGCGAATAGCCGGGACCAACCGCCGCGACGCTCGAGATATTGACGATGCTCGCGCCCTTGCGCCCCTTCATATGGTGGACAGCGTAGCGGATGCCGAATGCGACCGAGCGCAGCAGCAGGTCCATCGTCCGGTCCCACTCGTCCGGCTCGATGTCAGCCAGAGAAGCGCGCGCGCCGCCCGCACCCGCATTGTTGAGCACGACGTCGATGCCGCCCGTTTCTTCGCCGGCGCGGTCCATCAAGCAGCGGATCGAGTCGGTGTTCGTGACATCGCAATGCTGGAAGCGAATGTCGCCAGCATCGCTTGCGGCCAACGCCGCGCCGCCCTCGCTATCGATATCGGCTGCAAAGACAATCGCACCCTCGCTGGCGAATAGCCTGGCCGACGCAGCACCGATGCCGGAAGCGGCGCCGGTGACAATGACGGTCTTGCCTGTGAATCGGCCTGAGTTGGGCACTTGCAGGGGCATCCTTCAAACGGTTTTTCTTTGCGATTAGCTTAGGCCTCTTGACCTGCGCGTCAACGCAATCCGCCTGACGCTACGGCATGGCGGCGCGCAACAATGGCGCTTGCCGCGGGCAGGCGAATCGCCTTACCGTAAACGTCAAGCAAGCCTTTGGAGAGAGGAGTCGGCCATGTCTCACAGCGATGGCGATCTGGAACAATTCCGCGAGCAAACCCGTGCGTGGCTGGAGGCGAACTGCCCCCCCGAAATGCGCGAACCGGTGCGCGATGACGATGATGTTTTCTGGGGTGGCCGCAACGCCACGTTCAAGAACGATGCGCAGAAGGCGTGGTTCGAGGCGTGCCGCGACAAGGGCTACACCGTTCCTGCCTGGCCCAAGGAATATGGCGGCGCAGGGCTGACCCCGCCGCAGGCCAAGGTGCTGCGCGAGGAGATGGCCCGGATCAATGCGCGTTCGCCGCTCTCCAGCTTCGGCATCTGGATGCTTGGCCCCGCGCTACTCCAGTTCGGCACCGAGGAGCAGAAGCAGCGGTTTCTCAATGAAATCGCGCGCGGCGAAATTCGCTGGTGCCAGGGCTATTCCGAACCTGGCTCGGGCAGTGATCTCGTGTCCTTGCAGACTTTCGGGGAAGACAAGGGTGACCACTGGGTGGTCAACGGCCAGAAAATCTGGACCAGCTATGCCGACAAGGCGGACTGGATTTTCTGCCTGGTGCGCACCGACAAGGCGGACAAATATCGCGGCATCACCTTCATGCTGTTCGACATGGCGAGCCAGGGCGTCTCGACCAAGCCGATCCTGCTGATCAGCGGCAACAGCCCATTCTGCGAGACCTTCTTCGACGATGTGTCGGTGCCCAAGAGCTATGGCGAGGGCATCCCGGCGCAGGTTGGCGAGGTCAATCGCGGCTGGGACGTCGCCAAATATCTGCTCGGCCACGAGCGCGAGATGATTTCCGGCGCAGATGGCGGTGAACGGACCGCGGCGATCGGCGCGGCGATGAAGCGCAGCGTCGGCGAACTCGACCCGGTGTTGCGAGCCGAGCTGGCCCAGTTCGACGTCGATGCGCTGGCCTATGCCTGCATGGGCGAGAAATTCCTCGACGAGGTCAAGGTCGGCAAGGCGCATCCGGCGCAACCGAACATGATGAAATACGCCGGGACTGAGCTCAACAAGCGCCGTCACGAGCTGATGATGGCGGCGGGCGGCAGCCGTGCGCTCGAATGGGACAGCGAGGAGACCGACGGCGGCAAGACCGCCCGCAACTGGCTGCGAACCAAGGCCAACAGCATCGAAGGCGGCACCAGTGAGGTCATGCTCAACGTGATCGCCAAGCGCATCCTCGAACTGCCGGGCGCTTGATAACATTGAAATATCACCCGTTCCCACGCGGGTATGGAGAGAGACATGCCACTCTATTACGATGACGATCAGGCGATGCTCGCCGACACCGCCAGCCAGTTCATGGGCGAGGAAGGTGCGATCGGCAAACAGCTGCGCCACTGGCGCGACCGCAATTGCAAGGACGGTTTCGGCCATGGCCTGTGGAAGCAGATGGCCGAGATGGGCTTTACCGGCATCCTCTTGCCCGAGGCTGATGGCGGGCTGGGCATGGGCCATGTCGAGGCAGGCATCGTGCTCGAGGAAATCGGTCGCAATCTCACCCCGTCGCCGTTCCTTACCAGCTCGGTACTGGCGGCGAGCGCGCTTACCGAAGGTAGCGACGACCTGCGCGGGCGTTGGCTGCCGGGGCTTATCGCGGGCGATAGCGTGTTCGCGGTCGCGATCGACGAGGGCGGCAAGCACCGGCCCGAACGCATCGCCACGAGGGCCGAGAAATCGGGAAATGGCTTCCGTCTTTCCGGGCGCAAGGATTTTGTCGTCCAGGGTGCCAGTGCGGACATGCTGGTGGTTGCTGCACGCACCTCCGGCAGCGACAGCGATGCCGATGGGATAACGCTGTTCGCCGTCCCGAAGGACGCCAGCGGCATGAACCACGAAGCCGTGCGACTGGTCGACAGCTCGATGGCGACGCACACCAGTTTCGATGGTGTCGAGCTCGATGGCGATGCGGTGATCGGCGAAGTCGACGGCGGGCGCACGATCCTCAACGCGATGCTGATGGCCGGGCGTGTGGGCGCTGCGGCAGAGGGCGTGGGTGTTGCGCGCGGGGCCATGGACATGACCGTCGATTACCTCAAGCAGCGCAAGCAGTTCGGCAAGTTGATCGGCGAATTCCAGGCGCTCCAGCATCGGGCGGCGCATCTGTATTCCGAAGTCGAGATTGCCCGTGCGGCGGTGGTCAAGGCGGCCCAATTGCTCGACTCCGAGAGCGAACGCGCCGATCTGATGGCCTCGGTCGCCAAAGCCAAGGTCGCAAAGGTAGCCGGGCTCGCGGTGCGCGAAGGGGTGCAGATGCACGGCGGTATCGGGATGACCGACGAATATGACATCGGCCTCTTCATGAAGCGCGAGCGCGCTTTGCAGGAATTCCTTGGCGATCAATACTATCACGCCGGGCGCGTTGCCGAATTGAACGGATATTGAGTGGGAGAGAGCAGATGACCCTCGAAGACCTTTTCAGCCTCAAGGGGCGCGTGGCGCTCGTCACCGGTGGCAGCCGTGGTATCGGCCGCATGATCGTCGAAGGCTTCCTCGCCGCTGGGATCGAGCGGGTCTACATAACCGCCCGCAAGGGCGGGGAGCTGCACGAGGCCGCCGAGGAACTGGGTGAGAAGGTCGTGCCGATCCAGGGCGATGTCTCGACGATGGAAGGCATCGATGAGCTGGTGGCCGCGATCTCGGCAAAGGAAAGCAAGCTCGACATTCTCGTCAACAATGCGGGCACCGCATGGGGCGCGGATTTCGAGGACTTTCCCGAGACCGGCTGGGACAAGGTGATGGACCTCAATGTGAAGTCGCCCTTCTTCCTGACGCAAAAGCTGCACGGCCTGCTCAAGGCGGCATCAAGCGCGGAGCGGCCTGGCAAGGTGATCAACATCGCCTCGGTCGACGGTCTCAGGATCAACCCCTGGGAAACCTACAGCTATCAGGCATCGAAGGCCGCGCTGATCCACCTGACCCGCCGGATGGCTGCGCGGTTGGTGAAGGACCAGATCTATGTCACGGCAATCGCACCGGGTGCTTTCCCGTCGAACATGAACAAGGTCGCCCGCGACATGGAAGAAGAAAGCGCCAAGGGCATTCCGAACAAGCGCGTCGGCGACAAATACGACATGGGCGGCAGCGCAGTCTATCTTGCGAGCCGCGCAGGCGATTACACCATCGGCGAAACGCTGACGGTCGACGGTGGCATCGTCAACGCGCATCTTCCGACCCACTTCGCCGACCCGGCGGCGGGACGCTGAACGCGCAGCTTGCTGGAGTCACGATTTGGCGTGACGCCTGACATAAATGAAGCGGCCAATCATGCCGATTAGCAGTATGGCGATTGCATAATCGGCATAGTGGAAGATCGTGGCAAGTTGGCCGCCCGAGTTCCATCGGTCGCCCAGCTTCATGCCGATGTATGTCAGCAGCAGACACCAGGGCCATGAACCGATGAATGTGTAGAGATGGAATTTCAGCTTGGGCATCCGGGCAATGCCGGCCGGCAAAGCGATGAAGGTGCGGATCACCGGTAGCATCCGTCCGATCAGCACCGCCGCCGTTCCGAATTTTTCAAAGAACCGTTCTGCCTTGTCTATATCGTGGCGGTTGATCAGCACGTAGCGGCCCCACCTTTCGATTGCACTGCGCCCGCCGTGTTCTCCCACGGCGTAAGCTATGGCTGAGCCGACATTGCAACCCAATGCGCCAACCGTCGCGGCAATCAACAGGTTCATCTTGCCCTGCGCGACGAGGAAGCCGGCGAAGGGCAGGATGATCTCTGATGGCAACGGGATGCAAGCCGATTCCACCGCCATCAGCCCGAGCAGGCCGAGATAGCCGGTGGCATTCAGCACGCCCACGATCAACCCAGCCAATGTTCCCGATATTGAGGAACTCATACGTTGCTATGTTCGGCTGGCATGGACGGACAGCGTGTGAACCCAGACGATTGTTCCTGAAATCTAACGATGAGGCTATTTGGTCGTTGCCATCGCGTCGATATCGGCCGGTCCGGTCATTTGCCAGCCACCGGGGCGGCGCATCAGTACCCAGCGATAATAGCAATAGGACAAGAGCCATATCCCGCCGCACACGAACAGCGATTTGCGTCCCGTATCGGGGTCGAGCCACAGCACCACGATTTCGCCGATGACGATGATTATCCCGATGAGGGGAATCAGCGGGAACAGCGGGCTTTTGTAGTCATGCGTGCCCGTACGCCCGCTGCGCCGCCCGGCGAACACGCCCCAGACATAGAAGAATGTCATAATCGTATACCCGCCCGACAGCAGCAGGATCTCGAACGACATCGGCAGCCAGGTTGCCGCGGCGGTCGTCACCCCGAGGAACAGCAGTGCGACCCACGGCGCGTCGCTCTTGCGGGTCAGCCTGGTCAAGGCGTGGTTGATCGGCGGGGCGAACAGCTTGGTGCGACCCATCGCAAACACATTGCGCCCGATTCCGACAAATCCGGCAAGGCACGCGTTGAAGATCGCGATCGCGATCGAAAGCGATACCATCCGCAGCACGAAGCTGGGAAGATAGGCTCCGAGGAACACCTCGAAAGGCGACGTGCTCGCCAGCACTGCCTTGAGGTTGTGCGAGCCGAGGATGATCCCGACGATCGGCGCGGTTTCCGATACGATCGTCAGCGCCAACGCGATCATGATGATCCGCCCGATGGTGCGCGGGTTCTTCATATCCTCGCTGAACAAAAGCGCCTGCGAAGCGCCCGCCAAAGCCCAGCTGGCGTTGTTGACGGCGATCCCGACCACACCGATGCCGGCTGCGATCCACAGCCCGCCGTGCATGTGCATCGGCGACAGGATCAGGTGCCACGCGCCCGGCTGGGCATGCCAGGCGCCTATCCCGGCGATCAGGAACAGCGCGGAAAATTCGATCAGCATGAATACGCCGGTGATCTTTTCGTTGGCTCGAATGTTGAGCATCGACAGCGACGTGACCACCGCCACCGTGATCAGTGTGATTTCATTGGCGCTAAGCGGGAAACCGAAAGGCTGAAGGTAGATCGCAATCCCCTTGGCTGACGTGTTGAGAAACAGCGGGATCGTCGAAATGCTGGCGATATAGCTGGTCGCCCCGGCCCAGTCGCCGATCGCATGGCCGATCGCGGCATAATCATACCCGGCGGTTGGATAGGCTGCGCCCAGTTCGGCCGACATCGATGTCTGGCAAAAACACACCACGCTGCCGATCAGGAAGGCCAGCACCACGCCGGTACCTGCATCCTGCACGATGGCAGTGCCGCTGACGAGGACCGAGACGCCCGGCGACAGTACCGATAGCGTGAGGATGATGACCCCGAACCCCGACAATGTGCGTGTGAACTGTCGGGGGGCTGAAGCTGCGCGTTCTTGCGTCTCGGCGACCATACGTTGTGTTGTCCTTGTGATGCGGCGCGAACGCCGGATGGTCCCCCTCACAAAGGCTAATGGTTTGGTCGGCTCTCCCGGAGCATTATTCGCTGTGTTGTCACCCCATCAACTCGCGTACGAAGGGAATGAGGCCGGTCTGGCGCTGGCGCTTCATGCGCTCGGCCTGAAGGATTTCGCGGACCTTGGCGAAGCACGCATCGACATCGTCGTTGATGACGACATAGTCGTAGGCGTCCCAGTGGCTGATTTCTGCCCTCGCGCGCTCCATGCGGCTTTCGATCACTTCGATGCTGTCGGTCTGGCGAGCTTCCAGCCTCCGGCGCAATTCCGGCAGGCTTGGCGGAAGGATGAATACCCGCACAACGTCCTGCTGATCTTTCTGGTAAAGCTGCTGGGTGCCCTGCCAGTCGATATCGAACAGGAAGTCCTGCCCGTCCTTGAGCGCGGCACGGATACGCCCTTTGGGCGTGCCATAGCGATAGCCGAAAACGGGTGCCCATTCGTAGAAGTCGTCCTCTTCTACCAGCCTGTCGAACTCGTCATCGTCGACGAAATGGTAATGCACCCCTTCCACTTCGCCGGGGCGAGGCGGGCGGGTCGTGACCGAAACGGACAGCTTGAGCTCGTCATCGGCGTCCAACAGCATTCGAGAGATGGTCGTTTTACCGGCGCCCGAGGGCGAGGACAGGATAAACATGACGCCGCGCCGGGCCAGCGTGTCTGGGTGGGAGATGATGGCCATGTGCGCCTGTCGGCAAAACCGCGGCGCAAATCAAGGGGTGTTACTCGCCTTTGGCCTGATCGAGCAGCGCCTTGTCCCCGTCGCGCCGCGCTTTGCGCTTGCCCTTGCGCCGATCATAGAGCGTCTTAACAATTGCCCCGCCGCCAATAATGATCGCGCCAGGCAAATTCCGGGTCGCGACCTTGGCGAGCGCGAAGGACATCAGCGATTTACCAAGGGACTTGTTCTGAATCATCGCCCGCGCGGTGTCACGGCCATAGCGTCCGCGCAGGAAACCCTTTTCGACCGAACGGCGCAAAATGTATGAACCGGCGCGGATTGTGACGTCCGCCAGCATGATATTGGTCGCAGGATCTTCGGATGGGCCGGGCACTTCCTTGCGAGGGGCCGGCGTCACCTTGCGCAGCTTGTCTACAGCTTTTGCGCCATATTTCGTTACGTGCTTGGCCATTACTCCCCCTGACAAGGCGCGCAGATCGGGGGCTGAGCGCCTATTTCTTGCGGCCGAAATCGACCGTGACGACATTCGAGCCGTCCTCGTTCTTTTCAACGCCTTGCGCATCGTGGCGTTCCGATTCGTCGTTTTCCGGATTTTCGGTCGGTGTGGGTTCCATGTCCGCGACGGTCGCCTGGAACTGGAGACCGAAATCCACCGCCGGATCGACGAACTGGGTAATCGCTGCATAGGGAATGAACAGATTGGCCGGAATCTGGTTGAAGCTCAGCCCGACGCTAAAATGGTCTTCCTCCACCTTCAGGTCCCAGAACTTGTTCTGGAGCACGATCGTCATCTCGTCCGGAAACCGCTCGATCAGCGAGCGCGGGATGGAAACGCCCGGAGCGTGGGTCTTGAAGGTAATATAGAAATGGTGGTTGCCAGGCAGTTCGCTGCCGGTTTCCTCGATTTCGCGCAGGACGCGGCCAACCACCGCGCGCAGTGCCTCCTGCACGATGGCGTCATAAGGTATCAGGCTATCAGGCGTAGTGTCGCTCATGAGCCGCTAGGTGGCCCGCTCAATCGGCGCGGTCAAGCGAGAATGCTTGCGCAATTCACCCTGGCGGTTGTAGCGCGGCACCCATGCGAAGCGGACGGATAGAGCGCACAACTGCGGAAACGGCGATTGTCGTCGAGGTCGATCTCGACGGGACGGGCCAGTACCGAGTTTCCACCGGTATCGGTTTCCTCGATCATATGGTCGAACAATTCTCGCGCCATTCGCTGATCGATGTAACGATGACGGTCGATGGCGATCTGCATGTCGATCAGCATCATACGACAGAGGACAGCGCTCTCACACTGGGGCAGGCGATCGCCCAGGCGCTCGGCGACAAGGGCGGGATTGCGCGTTACGGCACCGCCTATTCCCCGATGGATGAAACGCTGGCGCGTGTGGCGCTTGATATTTCGGGCCGCCCCTATCTGGTGTGGCGGGCCGGCTTCACGCAGGAAAAGCTGGGCGAGTGGGACACCGAACTGATCGAACACTGGTTCCATTCGGTCGCTCAGACCGCCGGGCTGACGCTGCATTGCGAGCTACTCTACGGTCAGAACAACCACCATATCTGCGAAGCACTGTACAAGGGGTTCGCCCGCGCAATGCGCCAGGCGGTCGAAATCGACCCGCGCAAAGGCGGCGCAGTGCCAAGCACCAAGGGACAGCTCGGAGGCTGATCGAGGCATGTTCGTTTTTTCATTGCATTACCTTGCTCCACTCGACGAAATCGACGCGCTTCTACCTGCGCATCGCGAATGGCTAGCGGCGCAGCACGAAGCGGGGTATTTCTTCGCCTGGGGGCGCAAGGTCCCGCGCGAGGGCGGGATGATCTTCGCCAATGCTTCGAGTCGGGATGAGGCGGAAAGGCTCGCGAACAGCGATCCCTTCGTCGTCGCGGGGGTCGCGTGCAGCGAGGTGATCGAATTCGACCCCGCCTTCGTGGCGGCCGGCCTCGAACAATTGCGCGGGTAGGTGATGGCGGAAACGCTGGCCCTGATCGACTACGGCGCGGGCAATCTCCATTCGGTGGAGAACGCGCTGCGCAAGGCCGGTGCCTCGGTCATCGTCACCTGCAAACCGGAGGTGATCCGCGCGGCGGACCGGATCGTCCTGCCGGGTGTCGGTTCGTTCAAGGCGTGTGCCGAAGGGCTGCACGCGGTCAGCGGTGCGGTCGAGGCGATGCGCGAGCGGGTGTTCGTTGGCGGCGCACCCTTTCTCGGCATTTGCGTCGGGATGCAATTGCTCGCCGATCGCGGGCTTGAGCATGGCGAGACGTCGGGGCTCGGCTGGATCGGCGGAACGGTGCGGCTGATCGAGCCGACCGACCGCACGGTGAAAGTGCCGCATATGGGCTGGAACGATGTCGCGCTAGTGCCCCATGCGCGCAACCACCCGGTGATCGAGGAAGGTGAGGCCTATTTCCTCCACTCCTATCACTTCAAGCCGCGATATCATGAAGATGTGCTGGCGATGACCGACCATGGCGGTGGGCTGGTCGCGGCGATCGGGCGCGACAATATGCTTGGCGTGCAATATCATCCCGAGAAGAGCCAGACGTTTGGGCTGGCTCTGCTTGAACGGTTTCTGGAGTGGAAACCATGATCGTTTTCCCAGCCATTGACCTCAAGCAAGGCAAGGTCGTGCGCCTTGCCGAAGGCGATATGGACCGTGCGACGATTTATGGTGAAGACCCGGCGGCGCAGGCGATGATTTTTGCCGAGGCCGGGTCGCAGCACCTGCACGTGGTTGACCTTGACGGTTCCTTCGCGGGCCGGGCCGAGAACCGCGAGGCGGTCGAGGCAATTATCGATGCCTTTCCGGGCTATGTGCAACTCGGCGGCGGTATCCGCACGCGCGAGGCCGTGGAAGGCTGGTTCGACCTTGGCGTGGCGCGGATCGTGATGGGCTCGGCGGCGCTGAAAGACCCGCAATTCGTGCGCGACATGGCGCGCGAGTTCGAAGGCGGGATCGTGGTCGCGGTGGACGCGCGCGACGGGATGGTCGCGACCGAAGGCTGGGCCGAGGTCAGCGATGTGCCGGTGCATGACCTTGCCCGGCGGTTCGAGGATGCAGGCGTCGCATCGCTGCTGTTTACCGACATCGGGCGCGACGGGATGCTCAAGGGCGTGAATATCGACGCGACGCTCGACCTCGCCCGACGCGTCGATATCCCGGTGATCGCCAGCGGCGGGGTGAAGGGGCTCGACGACATTCATATCCTCGCGTTGCACGCACGCGAGGGGATTGAGGGCGTGATTACAGGACGTGCGCTGTATGATGGACGGCTGGATCTTGGCGCGGCGCTGGCGATGGCGGGGCGGGCATGACCGATATGTGGATTCTGACGTTTCTGGTGCCGGTTTTCGGTGCAATTGCTGCTAAAAACTTCGCAAATGGACGGGCGAGCCTTATTTACAGCGACTATATTAAGCAGGAGAACTCGCGGGCATTTTGGATAGCTAGTATTATCAATTTCCTAGCCTTCTCTTATGGTATGTATCTTGTGGTTCAGTTTTTGATTAAAAGATTTTGGGCATGACCGTCCGCATTCGCGTCATCCCGTGTCTGGACGTTGCCGACGGGCGCGTGGTCAAGGGGGTCAATTTTGTCGATCTGATCGACGCAGGCGATCCGGTGGAGCAGGCGCGGGCCTATGACCGTGCCGGGGCGGACGAGCTGTGCTTTCTCGACATTTCCGCCAGTCACGAGGGGCGCGGGACGCTGCTCGACATCGTCCGGCGCACCGCGGAAGTCTGCTTCATGCCGCTGACCGTGGGCGGTGGGGTGCGCAGCGTCGAAGATGCGCGCGCATTGCTCCTCGCCGGCGCGGACAAGATCGCGGTCAATTCTGCCGCTGTCGCGCGGCCCGAACTGGTGGGCGAAATTGCCGACCGCTTCGGCAGCCAATGCGTTGTCGCCAGTGTCGATGCGCGCGCATCGACCAGCGGGGAGATGCGCGGCTGGGAAGTCTTTACCCACGGCGGGCGCAATCCCACCGGGATCGATGCGGTCGCCCATGCCGTGCGGCTGGCGGAACTGGGCGCGGGCGAATTGCTTGTCACCTCGATGGACGCCGACGGGACCAAGGACGGCTACGACCTCGAACTTACCCGCGCGATCGCCGATGCGGTGAGCGTGCCGGTGATCGCCAGCGGCGGGGTTGGCTCGCTCGAACATCTGGTGGCGGGCGTCACGCAGGGCCATGCCGACGCCGTGCTCGCCGCTTCGATCTTCCATTTCGGCCAGCATTCGATAGCCGAAGCCCACGCCGCGCTGCGCGAGGCGGGCCTTCCCGCGCGCGTCTGAGCCGGTTACAGGGGCGCCGATGGATACACTCACCCGCCTCGAAGCTACGGTGCGCCAGCGCCTCTCTGCCGATCCTTCGTCGAGCTATGTCGCGCAATTGAACGCGCGCGGC
Source organism: Qipengyuania algicida (assembly GCF_009828025.1). Lineage (GTDB taxonomy): Bacteria > Pseudomonadota > Alphaproteobacteria > Sphingomonadales > Sphingomonadaceae > Qipengyuania > Qipengyuania algicida. The sequence continues at coordinate 52,473 of NZ_WTYA01000011.1, forward strand.
CTGCCGGTCATGGCCCGCAAGCTGGGCGAAGAAGCAGTCGAAACGGTGATCGCCGCACTTTCGGGCAGCGAAGAGGAGCTGGTGGGTGAAGCCGCCGATGTTTTGTTCCACCTCACCGTCCTGCTCGCCGCTAAAGGCGTCACGCTCGAGCGCGTCATGGCCGAGCTGGAACGGCGCGAGGGCACATCGGGGCTGGAAGAAAAAGCGCAGAGGAGCTGAACTCATGCCGATCGATCCAACCCAGCGTTATGACCCGGACAATATCTTTGCAAAGATCCTGCGTGGGGAGATCCCCTGCACCAAGGTCTACGAGGATGATTGGGCTCTGGCCTTCGAGGATATCAATCCGCAGGCAGCGGTGCACACGTTGGTTATCCCCAAAGGCGCGTATGTCAGCTGGGACGATTTCTCCGCGCGCGCCTCGGATGCGGAAATCGGCGGATTCGTGCGTGCTGTGGGCGAGGTTGCGCGGGCGAAGGGTCTGGTCGAGCCAGGGTATCGCCTGCTCGCCAATGTCGGCGAGCATGGTGGGCAGGAAGTGGCCCATCTGCACGTCCACATCTTCGGCGGTCAGCCGCTGGGGCCGATGATCGCGCGCTGAGCTGTTTTTTTCCGTTCATCGCTGCGAGGAATCGCCTCGTCCGTGCCCCCTAGGCAACGCGTTAGCTGTCATTTAGATCAGCGCCCGTTCATGACCCAACCGCGACCTCTCCTGCAACCACAAGGCGGCCTGATCGAAGGCTCCCGCCACTTCTTTGCGGTGCGCGCATATTACGAGGACACGGACCTGTCGGGGATCGTCTATCACGCCAATTACCTGCGCTGGTTCGAGCGTGCCCGCTCCGACCTCGTGCGGATGATCGGGGTCGACCAGCGCGCCGCGATCGAAGCGGGCGAGGGCGCCTTCGCGGTTGCCGGGATGGAGTTGGAATTCCGTCGTCCGGCACGTTTGGACGACGACATCGTTATCGAAACGCTCTGCACCGATATACGAGCGGCATCATGCAGGATGCATCAGTTCGCCCGGCGCGGGGACGAATTGCTGGTCGAGGCGCGGCTTCGCGTCGGTTTTATCGATCCGGCAGGGCGTCCGCGCCGGATGTCCGCCACCTGGCACAAGGCCTTTTCTGAGTTCATGGGAGTCAGCAAAACCACATGAGTGATCTCGTCCTTCTGGCCGCGACCGCAGCCGCAGAGGCACCGACCCGGCTCAACCCGGTGCGCCTGTTTCTCGATGCGGATATCGTCGTAAAACTTGTGATGCTGGGCCTGTTGCTTGCCTCGCTGTGGACCTGGACGATCATCGTCGGCTTCTGGCTGCGCATGGGTCGGCTCGGGTCGAAAACCCGCGCTTACGAAGAGGAGTTCTGGCAGGCGGACAATTTCGACCGCTTCATGTCCGAACGCGGACGCGCCGACCTGCCGCCCGCGCGCGTTGCCAATGCCGGGGTCACCGAATGGCGCCGGTCGACCAAGGATGGGGTCAAGGACCGAGAGGGCGCGCGCCAGCGCGTCGCCACGGCTATGGACAGCCAGGTCGCAAACGAAGCGGACGAGCTTGCCGACCGCCTCAACTTTCTCGCCACGGTCGGGTCGGTCGCGCCTTTCGTCGGCCTGTTCGGCACCGTCTGGGGGATCATGAACAGCTTCTTCCAGATCGGCAGTCAGGCAAGTTCCTCGCTGTCGGTCGTCGCTCCGGGCATTTCCGAGGCATTGTTCGCCACGGCGATCGGCCTGTTCGCGGCCATTCCGGCCGTCATCGCCTACAACCGCTTCAGCCATCGGGTAAACCGCTACGAAGGCCGCCTGCAACGCTTCGCAGACCGGCTTCATGCGGGGCTCAGTCGCCAGTTGGAGACGCGCTGAGATGGCGATGGGTCTGGCATCGTCGGGCGGCGGACGGCGCGGGCGGCGTTCGCGCCGCGCGCCGATGGCGGAGATCAACGTCACTCCGCTGGTCGACGTGATGCTGGTGCTGCTGATCATCTTCATGGTCACGGCGCCGCTTATGACCGCTGCGGTGCCGATCGACCTGCCCGACAGCCGCGCAAACCCGCTCGACAGCGAAAACCAGGCGGTGACGATCAGCATCGATGGGCAGGGTGCAGTCTTCATCGACGAGCGCCCAGTGCCGCAGGGCGGGCTGGAAAGCGCACTGGCAACGCTGCCGCGTGCGGGCAAAGGGCCGGACATCACCCTGCGCGCCGACCGCAGCCTTCCCTATGAGCGGGTGATGCAGGTGATGGGAGAGCTGAACCGCGCCGGTCTCAACCGCATTTCGCTGGTCACCAACGGTTCATCGGCGGCTCCATAGCTCCATGGCGATGGCTTTGGCACATCTGCGCAGGGAAGAACGGATCGGGCTGGGGGTGGCGGTTGCGCTGCACCTCGGCATCGTCGCCGCGTTCCTGATCCAGTCGCGCCACCGGGCCGAGATCGAGCCGGTCCAGCGCATGACGGTGAGCCTGGTCGACAATGTCGCGATGAGCGCCAGCGCGCCGCAGCCGGTGCCCGAGAGCCGTGCCGCGATTGCTCCTGAACTTTCGCCGGAGACAAATCCCGCACCTCAAATCGAGCCCAAGCCTGCAGAGGTCAGCAAGCCTCAGGATAAGCCCGTGCCGCAGCCGCGCCCGCAACCTCCCGCGGCGAAGGAAAAGCCCAAGCCCGCCCCGCCGCAGCCCAAGAAGAAGCAGGGCGGATCGCTCTTGGGCGACAATTTTCTCGCTGGTCTTGGCTCCAGCACCAAGACCGATGAAACGCGCGCTGCGGCGAGTGAGGCGGGGCCGGGCGTGTCGGCATCCTTGCGTCAAGCAGTCGCCCGCCAAATCAAACCGCATTGGACGCCGCCTGATGGTCCCGATATCGACAAGGTTACTAGCTATATCCGCTTTCAGTTGAACAAGGACGGCAGCCTTGCAGGTCGTCCGCAATTGGTTCGCCAAACGGGCGTTACCCCAATCAATCGCACTCAGGCAGGGCGCCACGCTGAACTAGCCATCCGCGCTGTCCAACTTGCCGCGCCGTTCAACCTGCCTGATAAATATTACGACGTGTGGAAGACAGTGACATTCAGTTTCGACTATAGGTTGGCCCAATGAAATATATCATCTCCGCTACCGCGCTCCTCGTTGCGATTACGCCGCTTGCCGCGCAGAATCAGGACCTCGGCCAGAAGCCGCCGCAAACCGATACGGTCCAGAGCGATGGCCAGACCGATCAGGCCGATCAAGGCCTGACCGGCAGCGTCTCCTATGAAGGCAAGTTGGACGATCTGGGCATCGCCATTCCTGGCTTTGCGACGGACGCAAATGTTCCCACTCCGGCCAACGCGCAGGGGACCGCCGCGCTGGGCAAGGAACTGGCGCGAGTCATCACGTCCGATCTGAAGAACAACGGGCTGTTCAAGCCGACCGGGCCGGACAGCCTGCCACAGCCCAGCTATGGCGAGATCACCTCGCCCAACTGGGCCACCTGGTCCAACCGCGGCGCGGATATGCTGGTCGAAGGCTACGTCCGAGCGCGCAGCGACGGCAATCTCATCGTCGGTTGCTATCTCTACGACATGGGCCTCAAGACCCAGCTCGAACGCAAGGGCTGGATCGTACCGCCGCAGGACTGGCGCCGCGCAGCGCACAAATGCTCAGATATGGTCTATTCGCGCCTGTCCGGCGAAAGCCCGTTCTTCGACAGCAAGATCGCCTATATCGCCGAGACCGGACCCAAGAACCATCGGATCAAGCGGCTCGCGATCATGGATTCCGATGGCGCCAACGTGCGTTTCATTACTACCGGTCGCGCAACCGCGCTGACCCCGCGCTATTCGCCCGATTACCGCGAGCTGGTGTACCTGTCCTATATCGACGGCAATCCGCGCATCTATGTCTACAATGTCGGGACGGGAACTCAGCGGCTGATCACCAAAAGCCACAATCCGACCTTCGCGCCGCGCTGGAGCCCGGACGGCAAGTGGATAATCTATTCCATGGCGATCGGCGGAAACACCGACATATATCGCGTCAGCGCGCAGGGAGGGCCTAGCACGCGACTGACCGATACGCCGGGGATCGACATCGCCGGGTCTTATTCCCCCGACGGCAAGCAGATCGTGTTCGAAAGCGATCGTTCCGGCGCGCAGCAATGCTATGTCATGAACGCCGATGGATCGAACCAGCACCGCATCAGCTTCTTTTCCGGCCGCTGCGCAACGCCCGAGTGGAGCCCGCGGGGCGACCAGATCGCTTTCACCCATATCGTAGGCGATTTCCATATCGCTGTGATGACGCCGAGTGGGCGCGACATGCACGACCTCACGCGAGGCTGGCAGGACGAAGGACCGACCTGGGCTCCCAACGGCCGGATCATCCAGTTCTTCCGCACTGCGCGGGGCAGCGGTGACGCGCATATCTGGCAGGTCGATCTGACCGGCAAGAACTTGCGCGAGATCAAGACGCCGGTCGACGCGTCCGATCCCGCCTGGGGACCGATTCTGCCATAAGTGAATTAGTAGGGCAGGGTTGCCCGGAACTGCGATCTGTAATTCCGCCTAAGGAGGATGAATGATGAAAATGCGTTTTGCCGCCACTGCACTTGCCGTGAGCACGCTGGCCCTTGCTTCCTGCGCCAAGAAGGCTCCACAGGAACTGCCGCCACCGCCTGAGCAGCCCGCTACAGAAACTCCCACGCCGCCGCCTCCGCCATCCGGTCCGGCTGTGGGCACACAAGAGCATTTCGATAACGCCATCGGGCTCGACAACACTGTGGTCTATTTCGACACCGACAAGTCGGACATCGACAGCACCGATGCCGCCAAGCTCAAATTGCAGGCAGCCTATTTCCAGCAGCACCCGAACCTCAACTTCACCATCGAGGGCAATTGCGACGAGCGCGGTACGCGTGAGTACAACCTCGCGTTGGGCGAGCGCCGTGCGAATGCTGCGAAAAATTATCTTGTCAGCTTGGGCATCTCGCCAGACCGCATCCGCACGGTCAGCTATGGCAAGGAACGCCCGGTGGCGCTTGGCTCCACTCCCGAAGATTGGGCAAAGAACCGCCGCGACGCGACCGTCATAATCAACTAACTTGAAAACTGTGCCACCGGTTCGGGGATTCCCGGACCGGTCGGCGGTATTGACTGTCCAACCGCTGCAACGCGCCTTGCACTGTTGACCTGCCATCCTACTTTGTTGCCAGTGACCGCTTCGATTCGTCCTCATGCCTAAACCGCGACGCTCAAACGACTGGGGTTTCCCTCGCTGGCGGGGCTACGGGTCTGCGCGTGAGGCGACAACGGTCCGCCTGTGCGATCGGCACGGTTGCGATGAGCCCGGCGATTGCCCCGCACCCAAGGCACCCAACAGCCCGGACCGGTGGTATTTCTGCCAGAAGCATGCCGCAGAATATAATTCGAAGTGGGATTATTTCGAAGGTCTCGACAAGGCTGAGAAAGAAGCCCGCGCCAAAAGTGAACGTGCCGAAAATGCCGGGTATGCTGAGGCACAGCATTATGGCTGGACTGGATCGGGAGACGGCTCGCGTTCCGCAGACGAGATGCGCGCACTCGAACTGCTGGGACTGGAGGCAGATGCCGATTTTGTCGCAGTGAAGAAGGCATGGCGCGAGAAAGCCAAGGAAGTCCACCCTGATGTGAAGCCGGGCGATGAAGATGCGGCACGCCAGTTCCAGTCTTTCAGCGTCGCCTATGAAGTGCTCAAGCAAGCCGAGGAGCGGCGCGAATGGCGCGGCTGATCTGAAGCGTCCAAATTGATCTGGCGCAAGGAAGCGCATTTCACGTCTGCTAGTCTTCAAGAATACAGACACAGCGGAGACCGGCCATGATTACGGTAAATTTCCCTAATCCCAATCTTGCGGTGATTCGCCCACAAGGAGCCCTCGATGTCGCGGATTTTCAGCGCCTAACGGATGCGATCAACGGCCACATCAACAGCCACGACATCGTTCCCCATCTACTGATCCATCCGCAGGGCATCCCTCATTGGGCGAGCCTCGCTGCGCTTCAGCGTCACCTCGATTTCATCCGGGCGCATCAGAAAGTAATCGGCAAGATCGCCCTTGTTGGTGATATCGGATTGCTTGAAATGCTACCGCCGCTGGTCGACCGGTTCGTATCGGCCAAGGTTCGGCATTTCCCGGAGGACAAATACGACATGGCCATCGCTTGGCTGGGCAAGCAGGGCGACGACCCCGGAGAGTTCGCCCTGCTGCCGGGAGAATGGCCGGACGATGTCATCGCCTTGAAGATCAAGGGTATCATCACCGCCGATGACTATCGAGAGACCTTGGTGCCTCTAATTGAGAAGAAACTCGAACGTCACGACAAGCTCAAAGTACTGGTGATGATGGATGGCGACTACATCTCTTACACCGCCGATGCGGCGCTGAGTGATATGCGTCTTGGTTTGGACCACTGGAAGAGCTTCAGGCGAATGGCGCTGGTGACCGATATCGGCTGGATGCGGCTCGCGACACGTATGTTCGCGCCGCTTCTACCAGGCGAGATGCGTATCTTCGCGCTGGCAGAACTGGATGAAGCGAAGGAGTGGATCAAGCATTAGAGGCGTCGGAGGATAGCGCGCGCTATCCTTTCGCCGAATTCTGGACCTTGTTCGGGATAAAGGTAGGGTTCGACCAATTCCGCTTCCATCACGGCCAGCCGCTCATCGCTCAGGCGAACCATGTCGATGCGGGCATAAAGCAAGTCGGTGGCGGGCATGGAGGCGAGCACGTCTTGCGCTTGGGCAAGGTCGGTCGGAGAGGGCATGAACGCTTCCTCCCTGCCACCGAACAGTGACTGGATGCGATAATCGCCAGTCGCCGGTCGTTTGCGTACGCCATGCGAGAAAGCGCCATCGATGAAGATGAAGCTGTATTCGCCGTCCTCGACGATGGCAGGAAGGAATGGCTGAATCATCGCCGCGCGGCCCATGCACCAATCTGCATCCGGCGGCACGGCATGTGTGAAACTGTGCTGGCCGAGCGCACCCGCACCAATTTGGCGTTTGACCACCACGCGTTCGCATTCGAAATGCTCCATTGCACCGAGCACAACTTCACGGTCTGGATTATCGTGCCACAGTGTCGGAACTATCGCAGCATCTGCTTCGGCAAGCTGCTTGAGGTAGCGTTTGTCGATGTTCCAACGAACCATCTGCGGCGCATTGCAGACGATGATCCCGCGCCCGTCGAGCTCATTCAGCCGGGTCAGGAACTCCGCAGCGCGATCCTGATAATCCCAGGGCGTTCCAAGCATGACCAGTGCCAGCCCGTCAAACGTTTCGAGCGGTGCGCGCCAGTCGATTTCGACCAGCTCCAGCCCGGCATCCGCGAAGGCCGGGCGCAGCGCGGCGACTTCGAGATCGTGCTCGAAGGCATCGCCGCGCCGCTTCCCCGTCCCGCCCGCATGAGCGGGCAGCGTTTCGGCACAGGCAAGGAAGCCGATCCGTGTCAGACCTGCTCCAGCGCCTGCTCGAAGTCGGCGATCAGGTCGTCGGCATCCTCGATCCCGATGCTGATCCGCACCAGATTGTCCGAAATGCCCAGTTCCCCGCGGCGGCCTTCGGGCACGGAGAGGTGGGTCATGCTTGCCGGGTGGCTCGCAAGCGTCTCTGTTCCGCCCAGGCTTACCGCAAGCTTGGCGATCTTGAGGCTATCGAGGAAGCGGAAGCATTCCGCCTCGCCGCCCTTCAGCAGCAATGAGAAGGTCGAACCTGCACCAAGGCAATGCCGGTCATAAATGTCCTGCTGGCGTGCATCCTTGATCATGCCAAGGTAGCCGAGGCCTTCAACCTTGGGATGCTTGGACAGGTAATCGCACACTTTGGCGGCGTTCTCGCCCGCGCGCTGCATCCGCAGCTCCACGGTTTCCAATGAACGCATCAGCATCCATGCGGTGTTGGGATCGCAGATACCGCCCATGGTATTGCGAAGCGCCCGCACCGGGTCCATCCACTTCTTTGCCCCGGCAATGCTGCCCGCCACGAGGTCCGAGTGACCGCCGACGTATTTGGTCAGCGAATAGACCACGATGTCCGCGCCCTGATCGAGCGGGCGCTGCCAAAGCGGGCCGAGGAAAGTGTTGTCGATCGCGATCGGGCAGTCGAGACCGGCTGCGTCGCGCGCATCGCGTACCGCCTCGACGTCGACCAGCGCGTTGGTAGGATTGCCCGGACTTTCGAGATAGACCATGCAGACCTTGCCGTCCTGATCGCTCGCCTGCTGCTTGGCCTTGGCCAGTATTTCGTCGAGCTTTTCACGGGTCGCACCGGCAGGAAAGTCGACATAGGTCACGCCGAATTTCGCCAGAACCTTGGCGACGAAACCTTCCGATGCAGCGTAGAGCGGCCCGGAGTGGACGATCACATCGCCCTGGCTTGCATAGGCCAGCATCAGCACGCAGATCGCGGTCATTCCGCTGGAGAAACTCAGCGCATCTTCCGCGCCGTCCCAGATCGACAGGCGATCCTCGAGGATTTCCTGATTGGGTGCGTTGAAGCGCGAATAGACGAGGCCATCGGCGCCGCCGGGGCGCTTGCCCGTGATGCCTTCGAAATGGCGCTTGCCGTCCGCCGCGCTGGGGAAGGCGAAAGTGCTTGTGAGGAAGATCGGCGGCTTGAGGCTGCCTTCCGACAGAACCGGATCATAGCCGTGACCCATCATCAGAGTGGCTGGCTTCAACTCGCGTCCGCCGATGGTCTTGGGCTCGGCATGGGGTGTCTTGCGGGGAGTGGTGGGATCGATTTCGTGAGCGGCCATGGCGGCTGCATCCTTCCTGTGAACAACGCCCCCAGGAAGGCGGGGGCTGGTCTGGCGGGGCCGGGGCACCCGTTCCTAACCTCCGCAGGAACGCTTCTCCGCCGGGCAGCGCGATTACAGCCGCGAATATATCCGGCGCGCGTTGGATTCAAGCATGCGCGATCCGACAACATGGAACACATGGAACACAGTCCTGGCCAGAAAAAACCGCCCGGTCGCGAACGGCCCGGATTCGAGAGGGTCGGGAGCACAAGGCACAGGAGCATGTTGTCGCGCTAGGCCGGATAGTGCGGGTAGGAAACGACGGTCAGCTTACTGAATGGATCGCCCAGACCACACCTACCAGCAGGAATGCACCTACAATATCGAGTCCGATTCCGGCGCGCACCATGCGCGACACTTTGATGCGCCCGGTGGAATAGGCAATTGCGTTTGGCCCGGTCCCGGCGGGCAGCATGAAGCCCCAGCTTGACGCGAGCGCGGCAGGCATCGCCAGCAGCAGCGGATCGATCCTGAGCGCAACGGCAAGGCTGGCAATTACTGGCACCACCGCGCTGGCTGTGGCGACATTGCTTGCGAATTCGGTGATGACGATAATCATCGCCACCACGGCTAGCGCCAGCACCACGAGGGGCAGGTTGGCGAGCGGCAGGAGAATCTGTCCCAACCAATCGGCAAGGCCGCTGCTTTGCATACCTGCTGCCAGAGCCAGACCACCGCCGAACATCATGATGATCCCCCAGGGCGCACGATCGGCTTCTTCCCACACCAGCATCGGCCGTCCAGTGCCGTCGGGCAGCAGAAACAGCGCGATCCCCGCAGCGATGGCAATGGTGCCATCGGTCAGAGATCCTGCCGGTAGCAGCGGAGCCAGCAGCGGCTGCGCCATCCATGCGAGAAAGGTAATCGCTATCAGCGGCACCAGCCTCCGCTCGGGCACGTTCCACTCGGCATGGGTGTCGATGGCCTTGCGGGCTGCCGCTAAGTCGAACGGGTGAGCTGCAACCTGCTGGACCCGCGCCACGATCAGTGCGGCGAGTGGTACGCCAAGGATCACAACCGGCAGTCCGTAAAGCGCCCATTGCGCGAAAGTCACCCGATCACCGGTGAGCTTTTCAAGGATTCCCACCGCAATCGCATTGGTAGGTGTACCGACCAGAGTGCCGAGCCCGCCAATGCTGGCGGCAAAAGCGATTCCCATCGGCAGTGCAGCGGCCAGCCCACGTTGGTCGTCGTCGCCCGATCCGCCGCCGCGCAGCACCGCCAGCGCCATAGGCATCATGATCAGTGCGGTCGAAGTGTTGGAGATCAGCATCGACAGGATCGCGGCGGTGACCATGAAGGCGAACAGCACACCGCTTTGCCCGGTGTTGGTGCCCACAGTGCGCAGAAGTCCGACAGCCAGCCGCCGATGCAGGCCGGTGCGCTCGATCGCCAAGGCGATGAAGGCCCCCCCCAGGATCAGGAACAGGATTGGCGAATAATAGGCACTGGCCGTCGCTTTGGCGTCCATCACACCAGCGAAAGGCAAGGCCAGAAAGGGCATTAGCGCGGTAGCGGTAAGCGGCAATGCCTCGGTCATCCACCATGCCGCCATCAACACGACCAATCCGGCGGTGACCATGCCGCCGCGTGGCAAACCCTGCGGTAAGGGCAGAAAAACACTCGCAAGCAAGGCGATAATGCCCACGATCAGCCCGATCCGTCTTGCGTTCATGACTCTGTGCAAGCCTCCCCCAAGCCTGTCCCTGTGCCCGTGCTAGCAAGCAAAGCGGCTTGCGGTAAAGCTTCAGCCTGCTGCAGGGTCAGGCGCCCCGCCGCCCACCGGGCGAAGATAGATGCGGTCGATGGTCGGGAAGGTGGCTCGCAGCCGGGTTTCGAGCGAGCCGATCAACCGTTCCATCTCAACGACCCGCAAGTTGTTGGCGTAATTGACATCGACGATCACCACCACGTGCCGCGGGGCGAGATGGATTGTCATCACATCTTCTACCGCAACCACACCCTGAGCGGTTATGACCTCACTGCGAATAGCTTTGACCACTTTGGGATCCGCGCTCTCGCCGATCAGCAGACCCTTCGCTTCGCGCAGCAGCGTGATCGCTACGAAAGCGAGTAGGGCGGCAATGCCAAGCGAGGCGATGCCGTCCCAGACCGCATTGCCTGTCGCCAATTCCAGGCCAATACCGAGCGCGGCCACCAGCACGCCCGATACCGCCGCCGAATCTTCCAGCAGAACGACCAGTGTGGTGGTGTCCTTAGTATCCCGGATGCCTTGCCAGAAACTGTCGCCCGCGTTGCGCTGTGCGTTGAACGAGCGATAGGCGGCGCGCAGAGACCAGCCTTCCAGAGCAAAAGCGACAGCGAGCACTCCGAAGGCGATAATCGGCTGGCGCGTCGGTTCGGGGTGATTGATGTGGACCACGCCCTCGTAGGCGGAAAAGCCTGCCCCGAGGCCGAATATCAGCATGGCGACGACGACCGACCAGAAATAGAGCTCGCGCTGGTACCCCATCGGGTGCAGCGCGTCGGGTGGCTTCGCGGCGCGCTTCTCGCCGTACCAGAGCAGCAGCTGGTTGCAGCTGTCGATGAGCGAATGGACGCCCTCGGTCAGCATCGCCGAGCTGCCGGTCATGGCAGCGGCGATCAGCTTGGCCGCGGCGATGCCGAGATTGGCAATCAGCGCACGCAGGATCACCCCTGTGCTTTCAGGCTTTGCGGTGTCGCTCAATGGGTCCAGTCGAGTTTGAGTTGCTCGATATGCCAGTGCAATTGGTAGGGCGTGGCCCCAGGCACGTCATTGACGCGGCGGACGGTAATCGGCCCTTCGATCCGAACCGGGCGACCGCCCGTATCCTTGGCGGTAATGGTCGCCTGGCTGGTGTAGTAGGACGAGCCTGCCGCGCCTTCCATCTGCCCGCCCGGTACAGCCACGCTGATGTGATCGAGTCCGGTGAAAATCTTGTTGAAATCAGCCTTGCTCATACGCTGTTTCGCTGCTGGGTCGAGCATGTTCCAGGCCTGGTCGAATTCTTTCAGCTCGATCGCCCGAGCAAACGAGACCAGAACATTGCGCGCACCCTTGACCGTTCGCTCCGCTTCCGGTGTCAGCGGAGCGGGGGTCAGATCGGGATAGCCATCGTTGACGCCATCGGGGCTGGCGACCGGCGAGATCATGGGTACAATTTTCGAAGACGGAACTTCGGCGGTGTCGACACTCCCTGTCGAGCCCGCAGCCGCAGTGCTCGGGCTGGCGGTGGCAGAAGGGGTCGGGGTTGCGGTCTTTTGATGGCGCCCCGGTGCGCTGCACGAGCACACAGCCAAGGCGGTCGCACCAGCGAACATCATTAGGATCGGGTGTCGAGTCATGCCCCCTAAACCGGGGAAGCGCCTAGCGCGTTCCCCGGATCGGGATGATCGCGACTTATTTGGGTGACAGCACCATCAGCATCTGGCGCCCTTCGAGGCGCGGGAACGCTTCGACCTTGGCGACTTCTGCAACATCTTCCTGAACCCGCTTGAGCAAGTCCATTCCGAGTTGCTGGTGTGCCATCTCGCGTCCACGGAAGCGCAGGGTGACCTTCACCTTGTCGCCATTCTCGATGAACTTGTTCATGCTGCGCATCTTCACATCGTAATCGTGATCGTCGATGTTAGGACGCATCTTGATTTCCTTGATGTCCTGCGTCTTTTGTGTCTTGCGCGCCGCATTGGCCTTTTTCTGGGCTTCGTAGCGGTACTTGCCGACATCGAGGAACTTGCACACCGGCGGATCGGCATTGGGCGAAACTTCGACGAGGTTGAGGCCGAGATCGGCAGCCTGCTCGATTGCTTCGCGGGTGTACATCACGCCCAGATTTTCCCCCTCGTGATCGATCACGCGGACTTTGGGCGACTGGATGAATTGGTCGAAGCGCGGGCCGCTCTTGACTGGCGGCTGCAGCGAACGACGGGGTGGACGGGCTATGGGGCTTTCTCCTGTAGTTGATTTTCGTAGATTCAAAGCGAGCAGATAGGCATTGTTCCCCGTAAACGGAAGGGGGAACACGCAATCAGGGGCACAAAAGGCGCTGGCTTGTGGCCTTCAGGCCGCGTCTCGCCAAAGCGGGAAGGTGGCAATACGTTGTCCGGTGGCGACCACCGCGTCGATGGCACGAGCTGGTTGCAACGCTTCGAGGATCGCGGGATCGGCAGCGTTCATACCGCCGGTAAAGGCGCCGAACGCAGGCAGAATCATCCGTCCCCCGCGCTCGCCATCGCTCCCGATCACCCCGCAAGGCCGCTTGATCCGCCGTTTCTGGACCGACAGACTGAGCTTGGGATGGAAATGCCCCGACAGTTCGGGCCGGGTTTCGCCAGGGCGGGCCTGGTGGCGCAGGATCATGCCGCCCAGTTCCAGTTCCTCCGCCAAAGTGCCGCCGCAGCGGGCTTCCATTGTCGCATCGTGATTGCCAGTAATCCAGATCCAGTCGAAGGCCTTGGTCAGCGCCGCGAGCATTCCGCGCGCCTCGGGCTCCATCCGTTCGATACCGCGCGAATCGTGAAAATTGTCGCCCAGCGTAATGACCCGGCGAGCACCGGTAGCGCGCAGAGCAACGGCAAGGCGCTGGAGTGTTTCGCGGCTGTCATACGGGGGGATCATCTGCCCATGCTGCGCGAAATAGCTCGCCTTCTCGAGGTGGAGATCGGCCACCAGCAGGGCGTTCTCGTCCGGCCAGAACAGCGCGCCGCTCTGGGTGAGGTGCCATTGCCGGTTTGCGAACGAAAGGGGAACCATGCCTATGCTCTTGCCGTAGCCGACCGCGCTTGGCAAGGGGAATGACATGACCGGACGGAGCAAGAAGACCGAACAGGCGCAACAGTGGTTCGAGGCTTTGCGCGACCGTATTTGCGCCGCATTCGAGGCAATCGAGCATGAGGCAGGTTCGGATGCGCGCTTCAACTACACGCCATGGTCGCGCGAGGAGCAGGGCAACGACAATCCCGGTGGCGGCACGCGCGGGCTGATGAAGGGCCATGTGTTCGAGAAGGTCGGGGTCAACGTATCCACCGTCCATGGCAATTTCGCTCCCGATTTCGCCGCCTCGATCAACGGTGCAAGTGCCGAGAATCCGGGATTTACCGCCACGGGGATCAGCCTTGTTGCGCATATGGCCAACCCGCATGTCCCGGCAGTCCACATGAACACGCGCTTCCTGGTGACGGGCAAGGCGTGGTTCGGTGGCGGGGCGGATCTCAACCCGCCGATCCCCTATGCCGAGGACACCGAGCAATTCCACGCGCGCTTGCGCGCTGCCTGCGCCGCGCACAACCCGACCTATTACGAACGCTTCAGCAAATGGGCGGAGGAGTATTTCTACATCCCCCATCGCGGCGTACATCGCGGGGTCGGGGGCATCTTCTACGATCACCTCGAATGCCCCGATGAAGCTGCTTTCGAGCGCAATTTCGCCTTCACCCGCGATGTGGGAGAAGCATTCCTCGACGCGTTTCCCGCAATCGTGCGCCGCCGGATGAACGCGGAGTGGTCCCAGGCTGACAAGCGCGAGCAGCTTGAATGGCGCGGTCGATATGCCGAATTCAACCTGGTCTACGACCGCGGCACGCTGTTTGGTCTGAAGACCGGCGGGAACGTCGATGCCATTCTCATGAGCTTACCGCCCGAGGCAGCATGGGACTAATCGACGTGAGGGCGCTTTTTGCGTTGCAATAGGGCGCATTGGGCAACACATTCACAGCCGCGATGCTGAGGCAATATGAACTGGTTGAGCGGGTCAAGGAATACGACCCGGACGCCGACGAGGCGATGCTCAACCGTGCCTACGTCTATACCGTCCAGAAACACGGCACGCAGACCCGTGCCAGCGGAGACCCCTATTTCAGCCACCCGGTAGAGGTGGCGGGGCTGATGACCGATCTGAAACTGGATCAGGAGACCATCGCCACCGCGCTGCTCCACGACACGGTCGAGGATACGCTGGCGACGATCGAGGATATCGAAAGCATTTTCGGCACCGATGTCGCGCGATTGGTCGATGGGGTGACCAAGCTGTCCAAGATCGAGCAGATGCCCGAGGACGAGCGCGCGGCGGAGAATTTGCGCAAGTTCCTGCTCGCAATGAGCGAGGATATCCGCGTGCTGCTGGTCAAGCTTGGCGACCGTTTGCACAATATGCGCACGCTGCATTTCATCAAATCGCTCGAAAAGCGCCAGCGTATCGCACGCGAGACGATGGAGATTTACGCACCGCTGGCCGAGCGCGTCGGCATGTACGAATATATGCGCGAGATGCAGCTGCTCGCCTTCGAACAGATCGAGCCCGATGCTTTTCGCACGATCACCAAGCGGCTCGAGCAATTGCGCGCGCAGGATGGTGGGCAGGTCGATGCGATCGCGCTTGCGATCAAGCAGGCACTGGCCGAGGCGGGTTTGAAGGTAGAGGTGTCGGGTCGCGAAAAGCATCCCTATTCGATCTGGCGCAAGATGGCCGAACGGCATGTCAGCTTTGAACAGGTGACCGACATCATGGCGTTCCGCGTCATCACCGAGAACGAGGCCGATTGCTACCGTGCGATGGGCGTGCTCCACACGACATGGCAATTCCTGCCGGGCCGGTTCAAGGACTATATCTCGACGCCCAAGACCAACGGCTATCGCTCGCTCCACACTGCGTTGATGTATGAGAATTCGATGCGCGTCGAAGTGCAGATACGCACCCGCGAAATGCATCGGCTCAACGAATTCGGCTATGCCGCGCATTGGGCCTACAAGCAGGGTGACAAGCCCGATGGTCAGGTCGGCTGGTTGCGCGATCTGATCGAGATCGTCGACACCAGCCACGATGCCGAGGAACTGCTCGAACATACGCGGCTCGCCATTTATCAGGATCGGATTTTCGCCTTTACCCCCAAGGGCGCGCTGTTCCAGCTGCCCAAGGGGGCAACCCCGGTCGATTTCGCCTTTGCCGTGCACACCGATCTCGGCGCGCAAACGGTGGGGGCGAAGATCAACGGGCGTCACGTGCCGTTGCGCACACCGCTCGCCAATGGCGATGTGGTGGAGATCATCAAGGGTTCCGATGCCGAGCCGCAATTGTCGTGGCTGGGCTACGTCGTGACCGGTAAGGCGCGTGCTGCGATCCGCCGCGCGGTTCGCCTCAAGGAACGCGCGGAAGTTGCCGACATGGGTAAGAAGCTGTTCGACGAGATCGTCACGCGCGTGCCCGCCAAAGTGGGCAAGAAGGCACTCGGTGCAGCGCTCGAGCGGCTGGATATGGAAGAGGAGGAAGACCTCTATTACGCGATCGGCGCGGCCAAGATTGAGGATCGCGAGGTGATGGAAGCGCTGGTGCCGGGCTGCACCGCGGACATTCCCGAGGTGCCCGACTGGAGCCAGAGCACGCTTTCGATCCGCGGATTGACGCCGGGCGTCGGCTATACGCTCGCCACGTGCTGCCACCCGGTGCCGGGCGACCGTATCGTCGGTACTCGCCGGTCAGGCGAGCGGGTCGAGGTGCACACCATCGATTGCCACGAGCTCGCCAGCGGGATCGATGCCGACTGGATCGACCTCAACTGGGGCAAGCGTGCTGCGGGTGCGGTCGGGCGGCTCCGGGTCACGCTCTACGACAGGCCCGGCACGTTAGCGGAAATGGCCAGCATCTTCGCCCAAAACCTGTGCAATGTGAAAAGCCTCGAGCAGACCCAGCTCGACAATCCCTTTACCACTTATGAGATCGATCTCGACGTGCAGGACGTGACCCACCTCAACCGTATCCTGAGCGCATTGCGGGCCAGCGATGCGGTCGCGCAGGCGGAGCGCATCTGATGGCGGGCGTTGTCGGTATCGACCATGTGCAGCTGGCGATGCCCCATGGTGGGGAGGACCGCGCGCGGCGCTTCTTCATCGGCGTGCTGGGGATGGACGAGATCGAGAAGCCGCCGCATCTGGCGGTCAACGGCGGGTGCTGGTTTGTCGCAGGGCAGGCGCACGTCCATCTGGGTGTTGAGGAGGGCCACATTCCCTCCCGCAAAGCGCATCCTGCTTTGCTGGTCGACGATCTGGTGGAAGTGCGCCGCAAGCTGGAAATGGCGGGCGTACCGTTCAGTCCGGGCAAGCCGCTCGACGGCTATATCCGCGGCGACACCACCGATCCGTTCGGCAATCGGATCGAGCTGATGGAGCAGGTGTGACCGTCGAGCTTTAACCGGCAGGCACCGGTCGCACCGGCACCGGGATATTGCAGATATCCGCGCCGCCCGCCGGGTGAATGAAGAACGGATCGCGCCGGTTGGCGCGCGCATCGGCGTATTTCGCGAAAGCCTGGCTCTCGGTGGAGAGGTATTCATAGTGCGGCTGCTCGGCGGCGGGCAGGTCGCTGGCGAGGCGCACCGAGAGGATCGGCACGCGCTTGGCCGGGTCTTGGTAAAAGCCCAGCGGCCCGTGCCCGCGCGGCAGGCTGGAGAGAAATTCCATCCCCTCGATCACCCGCCCGACCAGCGCGATGTTGCGGTCGAGATGGCGCGGCGGGGTGCCGATCACGGTGTAAAGCTCCGCCCCGGTACCGGTGTCTGGTGAATAGTTCCGCCCGACGCCGACCATGCCGTAGCAGTGGACTGGCCACCACATCTTGCCATCACTACCCACAGGCCAGCCGGTGAGAGTGAAGCCAGTAGCTGGTGCATAGGCATCAAGAACATGTGCGAAGCCGATTGCTGGAGCACGTGGGGACTTCGCCGACGGGGGCGGCACAGGTGACGCATAATCCCCCTCGCTCATCACCTTGAGCCCCTTGGGCAGCGGTTTGGCCTTGGCCGGATCCTCGCCATTGGGATCGCCCCATTGGACTACGTAATTGTCCTGCACCCGCACCACGGCGATCCCGTCGTACCAGTGGTCGCGGGCGAGGGTGCGGATATTGTCGACCCAGCCCAGGCTGAACGGCGCGGGCATCAGCTGGATTACCACTTTGCGCGTCGATCCGTCGGCGGCAGGCGCCAGCGTCATCACCAGAAGATCCCTGGGCGCGATCTTCACCCAATCGCTGGCCGGGGCGGCATCGACGATCTCGTTCGGCGAGGGCGCGCTCTTGGGCGGCTCCTGCGAGAGCGCGGGCGAAGCCAGGGCGACCAGAGGGGCGAGGCGTGCGGCGAGGGCAATCTTTGAGCGGATCATGAGGGTGAATGTGCCAAGCACCGCGCCCAAGAGAAAGCCCCTCTCCACACGTTTTCTGTGGGCGGGGAGGGGCTTTGACGCCGAAGTTCGCAGGGAATGCCTGATCCGCGCAGCTCCGGCCTGACTTCGATAGTGTCAAAATGCGACCGGATTATGCCCTCGGCGCCAATATTGTGCGCGATTGGTGTTCCATGCACTTGCACCCGGCGCGCCGCCAAGCTAGTGGCGCGCCTTCTTGGAGAGCTGGCCGCGCTCAAGTAGCGAAGCGGCAGTACGACAAGGCGCGGAGCGGTGGCCGAGTGGTCGAAGGCGCACGCCTGGAAAGTGTGTATACGGTAACCCCGTATCGTGGGTTCGAATCCCACCCGCTCCGCCAGTCACCTGATTTCCCATGAACTATGGCGAACGGGTGCGAACTTCAAAAACTTCAGAAAAACAATGTTTAGAAGCGCGCTGCGCTAGGCTCACCGTTCAGCGAGGTTCGCCAAAGAACGCGCCAAACCGCTTCACAAAGTCGGCTAAAACTATGTCTTGATGACCTCGACTGGTCGGCTATGGTAAAAAAATGGTCACGCGCGCGCGTAACAAGCTTACTGCTCGGCAGGTCGCGAGCTTCACCGATCCGGGAGTATATTCCGATGGTGGTGGTCTTTATTTGAGAATTCGCGAGTCCGGACGATCATGGTATTTCATTGGCACACTCAATCGGAAGCGCTTGGAGATGGGCCTCGGCTCAGCCCTTGATGTGTCGCTCGCAAAAGCTCGAGAAAAGGCTGAAGCGGCACGGCAAGAAATTTTAGAAGGCCGTGATCCACGTGAAGCGCGCAAAGCATCGGCTGAACAAGCTGCACCGATTGTGACGTTCGGAAAGTTCGCGATGGAATTCCTCGACGGCATTGAGGACGGTTTCAAGAATCGCAAACACCGCCAGCAGTGGAGGAACACACTCAAAACCTATGCTGCCTCGCTGTTCGATGTCCCGATCGATGCGATAACGACAGATCAAGTGCTGGCCGTTTTGCAACCGATCTGGCTAACCAAGCCTGAGACCGCTTCCCGTGTCCGGGGCCGTATCGAACGCATCTTGGATGCCGCGAAAGTGAAGGGCTTACGTAGCGGCGAAAATCCGGCTCGTGGGCGTGGTCACTTAAGCTTGTTGTTGCCGACGCATAGCAAACAGCGCGTCAAGCACCACCCAGCGCTTCCATTCGCTCAGATGGCTTCGTTTATGGCCAAGCTGCGAACACGGGATGCTATGGCGGCAAAGGCTCTCGAGTTTACTATTTTGACGGCTGCACGCTCCGGTGAGACTCGTGGCATGACATGGGGCGAGGTCGACCTGAATGCTAAGGTCTGGACAGTTCCAGCGTCTCGCATGAAAGCTGGTGTCGAGCATCAGGTGCCGCTGAGCGATCCGGCAGTAACCTTGCTGAACGCTGTGGCGACTGAGAAGGATGCGCGTGACGACATCATCTTCTACGCTCCGCGCGGGGGTGCACTGTCGGACATGTCGATGCTCCAGCTTCTGAAACGCATGGGGCATGGGGACATCACGGTGCATGGGTTCCGCTCAGCGTTCCGCGATTGGGCTGGTGAAAAGACCGCCTTTGATCGCGAGACTGTCGAGCTTGCGTTGGCGCATACGATTGGATCGTCGACTGAGCGAGCCTATCGCCGAGGCCGCGCGCTAGAGAAGCGACGCGACCTGATGGCGGAATGGGCAGTATTTTGCGATGTTCAGGCAGAGGAAGCAGGTTCGACAGGCGGCACCACTTCGGGCGGCAGGACGAAACAGTAGAACCGCTCCTTCTTGTACCGGGCGCCTTTTCGAACTTGTCGCTGCGTGGTGAGACGGTCTTTGTCGCGAATAATAAGGTCGGTATAGCGACCAGATTTGGCGAGTTTTCGAAAATCGGGGAAGTATCGCTTCTGTATGGCATCGGTAAGGAGCAATTCTGTCCGACCCTTCACGCCCGATTTGAGAAAGGCGCCATGCGCCTCAAAGCGCTTCTTGGTGAGATTGGGCGCGGTCCGGTTACGCAGGTCCAGCGTTTGGTGTAGACCAGCTACCAACTTTAGGCGCGCTTGTAGCGGCATTAACGCGGGTCGCTGCAAAAGATAATTCTGAAAGGCAGCAACGCATGCTGACATGCAATCCCATTCCTCGGGCAGCACATTGGCTTCCTGAGCTATGATGCCTGCGACATACAGAAGTCCGAAGGCGGAGCTTATCCGACTTTTCTCTGCAGTTGAGCCAGCCATACCGAGGCGCTGTTCAAACGTTGCGATGCCGTCGCGGATCCGCTGGCGGAAGGCATAGTCATCGGCCGCACGAAGATCGACGATATGAGCGATAAACTTTGGAAATGCGGTACCAAATTGTTGCCGCGCTGAGCGATTGAGGTGCTGCATGACGTCAGCAGTCGAGGCGAATCCATCAGGGATGAAATCCAGCACACCAAGTGGTGGTCCATTCACCTCTAGCGAGATGAGGCGCTGCATTGCGGCTTCAGCTGTATCGTGGTCGAGTTGCGCCAGATCATCGGCGAAAGGCGAATTACTCGAGAGCGCGTAGATGAATGAGTGTTGCCGACGAGAAGGCTGTATTGCACTGACTTTGGGCGTTCCGTGGGCCATCCTGAAATTGAAGGTTTTCGTAGATTGCGGGCTTCGATCCGCTCTCATGCTACCTTCATCAATGGGCAAAATGCGATCTTCGAACTCGGCAAACGCCTGTTCATGGCCAAAATCGGTTGCATGAAATGTTGGCATATCAGCGGGATCGCCGCTGATTGACGCCATGAGTGTCAATAGCGTCGTCTTACCTGTGTTCCCAGGTCCGTAACATTCAATGCCTCCATTTAAGTTTGTCTCCGCAAAGCGCTGAAGTGGCGCGGCAAAGCCAGCCATGATCGCCACCATCGGAAGCGATTGGCCCGTCAACACTTCCGGGATCGCTTTTCTCCATTTGAGCGGACTGCCCGATCTTGCTGCCTTTCGGTCCCTACCAGTGAAAACAGCCGTGCCCTTCGGAGCCCCTTTGGGGCGAAGCACAATTCCGGTCGGAAGCGCGTAATAGGGTTCGGTCCAGCCCGGCTTCTCGATCAGAGGTTCCTGTCGAAACTGGGTAGTCTTGTTGACGACATCAAGCAGGGCGTTCCAGTCATCGCTGGCGATAATTACGATACCCTTCTCGGCAAGCAATTTGCGGACGTTCAACTTTTCGCCAACGAACGAGAGGCGAGGAATTTCAAATGCTTTTTCGTTGCTTGTAAATCGCACGTATTGGGTGCCGCTAAGAGCGGCGACACCCTCGACGGTAACGGATTGGCCGGTCGAGAGATCAAGTTCTATAGGTGCGTTTGGGGTCGATTTTGCCATATTGCATTACTCCGGAAAGCGGTGATTTCGGTGTTTTTTGGGCGCAGCCAGACCCTTGGGCGAAATCGGATAATCACCGAAAACACCGATGTCCTGGTAAGGGGGGCTGCTGAAATTGGGTGCTCAGATCGAGCAGATATGAGACGGTGCAGTGTTACTGCTTCAACAGCTCAAAACACGTCCCCAGAGCCTCACACAGACCCATTCGATGCCGATTCAGACGATTCCACCGCGTCATAGGTTTACCGCCTGCTCGACGTCTGTTGCAGGCCGTTGCGTGTGACGCGCAGACCGATCAGCAACGCCAGATCTTGCAGCTCGAATTGATCGAGCCATAGGAGTACCTGCGAGTGGAATGGTTCCGGGATCGCACGCTTGTCGCGGACCCTGCGACGCTGCCCAGCTTCGTTGATGAAGATCGGCCGGGACGGCCAGAACGACTGCATAAGATAGGTCAGTGGGTAAGGTAGGTCGTATAGCGGCTTCCGCCGAACCCAGACGCGGCGGTAGACCGGAGACCAGCTACCATCTGGCAAGGTCCTGACCGACTTATAGTTCGGCTTCTTCCTGAGGCGATCTAGGACCGGAACCATTTCGTTGCTGCACAGACCGTGGACATGCAGACGGTAGACCTTCGCATTCGGGTCGTACTCGCCATGGATGTAGACGAACATCCAGCCTTTCGTCTTTGCTGCTCCAGCACGGTAGAGATCGGCACGCAGACGGCGTAATAAGGCCTTGGGATCGACGCCCATCAGCTCGTCAGGCGTGAACTCCCAATGGCGCGGAATGATCGTGAAGGTCGTCGCCTGAGCGTCAGCCTCCTCGTAAAGACGGCAAAGAGAGCCAACTACTCGAATCCGATGTCGGCGCATTGCCACTGCAGAAGCCGGGCTTCTCGCAGTATCAACACCTTTACGCCTTGCAGCAGCTCCCACCTTGTCGGTTAGCCTTCGAACCCAGCAGTTCGGCAGCTGATCTGGAAACTTCTTTGAGGCCTTGGCCAAGCATAGGGCACGGCGCTGATCTTCGCGCCGTGCTTCCTGCTGGGTTTCGATTAGAGCCTCTACGTTCGAGTAGTATATGCGTTCATCATCAGCGAGTAACCAATCAGCCCCGATGCTATAGCTAGGCATTTGTGGTCGCCACAAATCGACGGATGCTTCGCATGGTTACACGGGTTGCGCGACCGTATTTTCGACGCTCAAGCTTCCCTTCCCTGAGAAGCGCGAAGGTTTTTGTTTTTTTGAAGCCTATCAAGCGACAAGTTTCTTTAACGGTAACAAGCATAGGAGCATTGCCGTTGTATCTAGATTCTATATAATCGGTATAACGAGCAAGAAGTTCTGGTTTCATATCGTCAGGAGCAGGGAAATAGTGGATACTCTTATCCACTCCATCAGGCGTGACAACTTCTAATAGTATTGGTAACTTGGAAGACAATTCAACCATAAGCCAGTTCCTTTCAAAACTGGCGAACCATTTATGATGGTTACATGGGCCGGTCTACAAGTTTATTTTCGTACCGACTTCTGCTTTTTATTGAAATCTAGGTTTTGAAGAGTAGCACTAGAGTGCTACATTGGCGGTATGTCGTTTATCAGACCAGTCCAGATTGAGCCTGAATGGATCACTAAAGCTCAGATTTATATGCTGAAACGTGCGCCACTAGAATTCGCGCCGCAGCTTAGAAAAAACACGCTCGCCCGAGTGGAGGACAAAATCGTAGGGGAGCTGAGAAATCGGCGCTTGAATGTCACAAGCAGGGGTAGGACCAGTGATGGGCTAACACCGAATGAGTGGCTCAGGGTGACGCTCTATGCCGTCGTTCATCCTTGGCTGGCATTTCTTCAAGGTGAGGAAATTTGCAATAGAATCCCTGAGAAATTAATAGAACCAGAAAAACTCATGTCGAATGAGGCTGTTATGTTTCATCAGCTGATCGGCGCGGTTTTGGCTGACAACCCTAAGGTCATAACGCCAAGCGAAAGGGATCGGTTGGCACAGCCGATGTGGCATGCGTTTCGCCACTACATTCCACCGTCACTGCTTCTCGGCTTCAATCATCAGTACCCGGCACACCGTAAGGGAAGCTCGACTGTCTCAGGCTATATTGAGTCGGAGCTGATCGGGTGGGTGAAGGAGCAACGGCTCTATGCTAGGCTCAGGAATTGTCCGCTCGACAAGTTCCGAAATGAATACTCGGGAGTAGTGGACGATTATGTTGATGCTGAGCACGAACAGCTTAGGAAATCTAACTTAGAAGAGATGAACAAATTCCCAGTTCTCTTGGAGGCCATTAAGCAGCTGATATAGCTCCAAATATTGCTGCCCATAATTAGGTCCAGTAACACTGTGCGCAGCGCTGCATAGCGCCACGACGACCGAACGGAGTGATTCGGCGTCGGCTTCACTACACAATCAAACACTGGAGAACCGGACCATGGATTCCGAGAGCAAGACCACTTTGCCTAGCGAACTGGACGCAGGCCACGCAGCCCGCATCGTCGAGAACATCAACGATCTCGAACGCGACTACCGATTGGCCGAAGGCCCCATGACCGAATGGCTGCTAAGCCAGATCGCAGCCACCATGCGCAATGCACTGGGCGACGGCTACGAAGTGTTCCGCACCGATTATACGATCCTCATCATGACCTCGGACTGGAAGCCGACCAAGCGGCTCGGTCGCGGAGATGCGTGGCTGGAGCTGATGGAGCTGACCGAAGACGAAAGCGGCTACACCTGGCTTGCGGCTGCTACCGGCTCGGGTGACACCAAGATGGTGCTGGAACTCATGTGGCGTCCGGGCCTGATCCATACCGGAGAAGCGATTGCCGCTGATAAGGCTCACGCAGCCAAGTTGGAGAAGATTGGCTTCCAGCGTCACGAGGATACTGGCAAGCGCTGGTACATTCCTTTTGTGATCGACCGGATGCAACTGGCCAAAGGCTTTTCCGAGAACGACATCGACGCAGCCTTGCTGCCAGTGAAGAAGGCGGTCGAGGCTATTGCTGCCGGTAAAGCCGATCTCGATCAGCTCATCGCCAAGGTCCAAGACACCGGAAAGGGCGCTTAGGAGCCAGTCTCTTGCGGGTTGATCGCTTGGCTGCGACGATCAAGGGGAATGGCTGCGACTACCTCGGCAGGGTCAAGGTCCAAGGCCCGAGCAATGTCCACCAGTTCGACCACATCGAGCCGTCGTTCGCCAAGCTCAACCCGCGAGATAAACTGTCGGTGCAGTCCGAGCTTATCGCCCAGCTGCTGTTGCGACATGCCAAGCTCGGCACGCCGCGCTGCAAGGTTCGCAATCAGCTGGCGATAGCGGTCATCGCGAAATCCGGGAGTTGTGAGTCGGCGAACCATTCGGGCTCTGTCGGCCAGCTTGACCGGCGCACAGAAACTGTGACAAGCACTTGTGCTCGGGTTACCGAATGCACCAGCGCAATTGCTGTCAGCAAACCAATGCATTTGGCTCGATCGGGGAAACAGACACAATGATGGGTCCGCTTCGAAAACTGGCAGATCGGCTTGGTCGCATTGTGGTGCGAACCGTGCGGGTGATCCTGATCACGATAGGGTCGCTCGGCATCGCGTGGTTCTGCTTCACCTTCGGCTGGGGTGGCTGGCCGCAGACGACGTGCAGCTTCGAGCGCATATCCGCGAGTTTGGCGCACCGACCAGCTCAACCATGTTATGTTGGGAAATAGATCAATGAAGAAATTGACGGGACCGAATGACGGTCGGCGTAAACTCGAAGGCAAGATCATCGACGCCGAATGGGAAGACGTTGATGATGAAGCGCCTTCGATAGGCGATCGTATCAAGCAGAAATTCAAAAATGTCGCGATGGTCGTTGGCGTGATAGTCCTTGGGCTATGGGTGATAGGGATGATGACCACCTCACCTGACGGCAATAACAGTAGCAACAATTCTCCACCATCTGATGACGCTGCTGCCGGGCCAACTCGTGACTGGCTTGTTGGGGCTTGGGTCATGACGCCAAAGGGCGGTTCCGATGGCAAGACCGCGTGCAGTGATTTCAACGCTCCGGGCCTGGAAAAACTCAACCGACACACAGCCAAGGCGCTTCTTTTCACCAAGGATGGGACTTACAAGAGCTTCTTTACTTACCGTGCGCCTACTAAGGAGGAGCACTATCAGGGCATGACGGCGCAGTACCAACTCGATGGGGATACGCTTGAACTCAGTAATGTGAATGTGACCGAACCTTTTGGCGGCGTGTGGCAAGATGAGAGTTTTCAGCTCGTGGCTAAAAGCTCCAACGTGATGACGTTGAGCGACCATAATGGCACGGTGCGGTTCGTGCGCTGTCAAGGGAACGCTTCGGGTTTGTTTGATTTCGCGCCAGCCTCTCAGGCTAGTGCTTCCGATCAGCCGAGCCAGTCAACGCTCGACACGCAAAACCTAGGATTGCTCTGTTCAGACCAGCGGATCATTGATCAACTACACGAGCCGTTTGCCAAAGCCGTCCGCCAAGCGCTTATTGTTACCGCTGCACAACAGTCAGCCGACACTCGCGATGATGCCGTAGCGCTGGCGTGGATAAACGCTAATTCGTTCACCAAACTGAATTTTGTCTTTCGAGATATTACCAGCCTCGGAGTGGGGCATGATGATGCCAATCGCACTACAGTAAGATGCCGGGCGAAGCTTAGAATCGCCAAACCGATGGCAGAAGCGGATGGCGTGTTTTCGTCCTACACGCAGTTCAATGATGCCTACTATACGCTGAAGTTGGATGATCCCGGCGACTTGGATTCGAAAATATTTCTTCTGGCTGAAATCAGGCCGGTTAATGGAAAACTTGACGTCACCACCGGCACTGAATGAGGCTACACCTGCCAGTTTCGTGATGGACCTGCAAAACGATGGAATGCGGGCATTCACTTCTACGACATCCCGCCAACAGACCCGCTGGTCTGGCTCTTGTGCATCATCGCCAGCCTCATACGGCCCTTGCAGCCCAGCACCCGGCGCCGAGACCGGCGCTCGATCTGATCGATATAGAGATGCCCGACATGACGCTCGTTCATGAGGAAGACGCGAGTGAGGTAGTGAACATGACCGCAGGACTGGCAAACACCTTCCGGTTATCCGGGAGATCGGCGGCCCGGAGCTTGGTCTCCCAGTTACCTTTCGCCAGAAGTCCTTAATTGATCTCGCCGCCTATGTTTTCGAGGTTATCGTGCGGCCAGATACCGATGCTGGCGAACGTCTTTTGAACCGCCTCTGCTTTCTTGGAGGCCGATGCTGTGAAAAAGAAGCCAAGAAAACAGGTTTTCGCTTTAGTTGTGCGACAGCATGCTGCGAATGATCCGTCAGCCGCAGTTAAAAATTTATCATTTTTGTAGAAGTTCCGGCGAGCGGCAAAGCAAGCACCTACTACAAGCTGGCTGTTGCATTGGACGAAAAATTTAAGAATAAGTCTACAGTAAAATCCGTCCGGTGAATGGGGCTGCGATTACATCCATAATGGATATAAATAACAGAATGTTAACTGTCATTGTGAATTGACGCCAAGCCCAAGCGGTGAAACACATAAGCCTGTCGCTTGAGACTCGGGTTGCAGCCAAGCGTCAGGAGGGTCGCTTTGGTTGGGTTGGGGAAACAACACGTTGCTGAGCCGAACGATTCGGGTTTGGTCAGCTTTGTAACTGTACTTGCGATGCATCGTGTCGCTGCCGATCCCGATCAGCTTCGGCATGCACTCGGACATCACCGAAATCTCTCGACGAATGATATTGTTCGGCTGTCCAGGACAATTGAGGGAGTGCGCGCCAAAGGCGTCGTCACGAGCTATGATCGATTGGGCAGGATACCTTTCCCCGCGCTGGCTCAAGTCCAATCTGAATGGGTTGTGATTGGTGGAGTCGCCGATGACGTAGTGTTGATTCAGCGTCCACATGGTTCGCCGCAAAAAATTGATCGTGACCGTTTTATCGAGGATTGGGATGGCGCGCTCGTCATGGTCACCACGCGCGAAGGAGTGAATGGCGCGCTGGGTCGGTTCGATTTCACATGGTTTATCCCGCAGATCGTACGTTATCGCCGCCTGATCGGCGAGGTTTTGCTCATTACGCTGGCGCTCAACCTGCTTGGGCTTGCCGCGCCACTATTCTTCCAAAATGTAATCGACAAAGTGCTGGTGCATAACACCCTTGCTACGCTGCAAGTGCTCTCAATTGGATTGGTAGCTGTGTCGCTCTGGGAGGTGGCATTTGGCTGGCTCCGCACCCGCTTATACTCCGAAACCAGTCAGAAGCTGGACGTGGAGCTTGGTGCGCGGTTGTTTCGCCATTTGCTCGGCCTCCCGATAGCCTATTTCGAGGGGCGAAGGGTTGGCGATACCGTAACCCGGATTCGCCAGCTCGAACAGATCCGTGAATTTCTGACCAATGCGTCACTGTCTGTGTTAGTCGATCCAATCTTCACAGTGGTCTTTCTGATCGCAATGTGGATCTACTCGCAGACCTTGTTCTGGATCGTCATGCTGACGATCCCTGCCTATGTTGCGGTTTCGCTGCTCGTCACAAAGCCATTGAGGCATCGCCTCAATGAAAAATACGAGCGCGGATCAGCCAACAATGCCCTGTTGGTCGAAAGCGTGTCAGGCATCCAGACGGTCAAGGCTGCTGCCGTGGAGCCGCAATGGCGAGATCGCTGGGAACAGCAATTGGCAGCTTACAGCGCGGCCAATCAGCGAGTCATCAATCTCGGGAATACCGGAAGCCAGACCGTACAACTCATTTCCAAGCTCAGCCTAGCGGCCATTCTGTTCTTTGGGGCTCAGCAGGTGATTGCCGGTGCTTTGACTGTTGGAGGGCTCGTCGCGTTCAACATGTTCGCTCAGCGAGTTTCAGGGCCTGTGATCCGCATGGCGCAGCTCTGGCAGGACTTTCAGCAAGTGCGCATTTCGGTGGAGCGCTTAGGGGATGTTCTCAACGCGCCCGTTGAAGCCGGGGCAGGGTCGAAGATTGCATTGCCCAAGCTGAAAGGCGCAATCCGCTTCGATCAAGTGCGTTTTCGCTATGGCCTGGAAGGGCCGTGGACACTGGATGATATTTCGATCGATCTTCCTGCAGGTAGCACGCTGGGTATCGCGGGCTCTTCCGGGTCGGGTAAATCCACACTCACGAAGCTCCTTCAGCGTTTGTATACTCCCGCCTCAGGCAGGATTTTGATCGATGGTGTGGATATTGCGCAGGTCGATCCCGCCTGGCTGCGTCGTCAGATTGGCGTGGTGCTGCAGGAAAACCTGCTTTTCAACCGCAGCATTCGTGACAACATCGCCCTCGCCAATCCCGGCATGCCTCTGGAGCAGGTGATGGCTGCAGCACAGCTTTCCGGTGCGCATGAGTTCATCCTCACGATGCCCCAAGGTTATGATACGCTCATCGAGGAGCGCGGCGTCAACCTGTCGGGCGGGCAACGTCAGCGTATTGCAATCGCGCGTGCACTGGTCACGCAGCCCCGCATCCTGATCCTCGATGAAGCGACTTCTGCGCTCGACGCGGAAAGCGAAGAAATCATACAAACGAATTTGAAAGCGATGGCACGCGGGCGGACAGTGCTGATCATTGCGCACCGTCTGTCAGCCATCCGACAATGCGATCGCATCATCACCTTGGAAAAGGGGCGGATTGTCGAAAGCGGATCACATGCAGACTTGATCGAGAAGGATGGTCGTTACGCCAGCCTGCATCGGCGACAGATGGGCCTGGTTGAGGGGGTGGCTGCGTGAACGCTCTTGCACGCTACTGGGATGCAACGCGGATCGCGCTCGCACAGGACAAGGCACGCAAGCGAAGCTGGCTCGGATGCGATGAGGTAACCTTCCTCCCAGCCGCCTTGGAAGTAATCGAGCGGCCTGTATCGCCTACCGGACGGATCACCACGTGGCTGCTGTTGTTTGGTTTGCTGCTCACCCTTGCCTGGCTTACGTTCGGCCGCCTCGACGTTGTCGCATCGGCACCGGGTAAATTGATACCGGCACAAAACGTCAAACTGATCCAGCCACCAGAGGCCGGGGTGGTCCGCGAAATACTGGTGCGTGACGGCCAACACGTCAAAGCAGGCCAACCTCTCGTTGAACTTGATCCCACGGCGTCGAAGGCGAACAGCGAGCAAGCGCGAAAGGCATTGGAGAGCGCGGAACTCGACGCTGCACGGGCTCGCGCAGTGCTATCGGCGCTTAACGGGAAGGGCTTCCACTTCACCGCCCCTGTGGGAACAGCGTTGGACATTGCCGCACTTCAAGAACAGCTTGCCGAAGCACAACTTGCGGACATCAGAGCGTCTGCCGCAGGCCATTCAGCGGAGTTGAATGCAGCGACAGCTTCACGGTCCGAAGCGCAGGTAGAGGCGACGAAGCTTACGGAGACGCTGCCGCTACTCGATGAGCAATTGGACGCCAACGAAAAGTTGTTGTCGCGCGGCTTCGTACCCAAGCTCAAGGTCATTGAAATGCGGCGGCAGCGGATGGCCGCCTCGCGCGACCGCGATGCCGCACTTGAACGCGCGAAGCAAGCCGCTGCACAGATGGCGAGAGCCCGTACCGCGGTGATGGCTTCACGCGAGCAAGCTCGGGTGCAGATCATGGGCGATTTGGCCAAGGCTGAAAATGAGGCACGCATGCGCCATGACGACCTCGCCAAGGCGCTCAACGCGGTCGCACACCAGCGCCTGGTCAGTCCGGTATCCGGCACTGTAACACAGTTGGCGGTTCACACTATTGGCGGGGTCGTCGAGGCGACGAAACCCATCATGGTCATTGTGCCTGACGGAGGGCCACTTGTTGCTGATGTCATGGTGCTCAACAAGGATATAGGCTTTGTAAGGCCGGGCCAGGCGGTAGCCCTGAAACTCGATGCGTTTCCATTCACTCAGTATGGCACGGTGCATGGCCGCATCGAAAGTATCAGCTCCGATGCCGTCGAGAACGATAAGCTCGGTTTGGTCTATTCGGCGCGTGTGCACCTAGATGATCGAGCATTAAGCATCGACGGCAGATTGACTCAACTCGCGCCAGGTATGTCCGGCGTCGCAGATATTCGCATCGGGCGAAGAACCATTGCGTCTTATATTGTAAGTCCGCTAAGTAAAGTCGGGAAAGAAAGTGGCCGAGAGAAATAGGTTATTCGGTAATACAATAATATTGTATTTCACTTTTCTATATTGCTCACCTATAATGCTATATTTCCAATTGAATTTTAGGAGCTGCTTTTATGACGACTAGCGCAATATTTATTATTCTAGCATTAGGATTGGGTGTACAATCAACCGATTGTGTTCCTGATGGATATGCAATCGTCAAGGGGAATGATTTAAAACAGGTGATCACTGGATCAATTATTACGCATAAAGTGCCTGATGGACAAATTTCTCCTGGAGAGCTTTACACAAAATACGGAGAGTACAGATTTATAGGGGGAGAAGTCTGGGACACTAGCGCGCCATATGAGTTTAAAAACGATCGTGTATGCCTGAAGCTCAAAAAAGATCTTTGCTACAGTTACTACGTGGACGCTCATAGGAATTACATTAGAAGAGATATCACAAATGAAAACTCAGAATTCGAAGAAGTAATTATATCACATCTAGAAAAAAATGGAGGATAATATGTCAGAGGCGTCTGTTGTCGCGGCATTGCAGTTCTGGTCGCCGTCTGGTTGGGCAACATATTCAAATCGCATTCCAGTTAACCTATCCGGTCAGGAAGAGTCTGACTTTGAAAATAAGGTAATCAACGCGATATCAACCCTTTACGACAAATCTCCTGAAACTCGGGCGATGTTGGAAAGCTTGGCGGCGGCTGGACCTATTCGCATTGGAAAGTCTCCCGCTAATATGGGTCCAGCATCCTGGGTGCCTGCGGGCTCGACAAACGATTCTTACATTCTATTCGATCCAAACCAGGAAGTATTTTCTGTAAGTAAAACTGGAACTATTTTCCAGATGGATCCGCTCGTAATCTTAGCTCACGAGATTGGGCACTCTGCGGGACTAGTGGATCCTGTAACAGATAAAACATACTCGATTGGAAGCAATACATTTCGATATTCATCGGACGAATTGATGAATACGCCTGGGCTTGTACAAGGAACGTCAAGCTCGACGGAATATATATATTCGCCCAATGTAGTTGAACACGAATGGACGGTAAGCGCAGAGCTTGGAATTTCAGATTTGCGGTCATCATACAATGCCGGACTTATTAAGTTGGACGTAAAATATAAACCTCTGTTACAATCAGCTGCTAATTCTGGGGGGCTAACCGGAGGAAATACAGTTCAGATAACGCGGTTTGGGGACCAAGGAAATACTCACGACAATGTAATAAATTTTTCGAGTTGGCCAAAATTATTTGACGGATCACTACTAGGTGTTCTTGCGTTCGGATTTTCTGGTAATGATACGATGATAGGCGCAAATGGGCATAATTATTTCTACGGAGGAACTGGAAACGATTTAGTTAATGGCGGTGAAGAGGCTGATTTCCTTTATGGAGAGCAAGATAATGACATAATTGACGGTCATGCAGGCAACGATAACATTTATGGTGGTTCTGGCGATGATATGCTCATCGGTGGCGCTGGAGATGATGATCTGTGGGGCGGAGATAAGAACGTTAGTTCTGGGCTAGGTGACGGTAACGACACTGCGAATTACCAATCTAGCACCAATGCTATTAAGCTGGTTTACGATGGCACGGACTCTGTCCTGAAGACCAAAGTCGAAGACGGCCTGGGTGGAACGGATACCCTTCATTCTATCGAAAAAGTCATCGGCACCTCAAAAGCTGACTCGCTGCAGATCAAAGGCAATATCGCCTATAGCACTACGCTGACATTCGATGCCAACCATGGCCAAAATGGCGAGAGGCAGGATATCATCAATGGGTCTGGTATGGCATTGGGCGCTGACTTCACCATCGAAATCAACAAAAGTGGCGTCGGCACAGTTACCGACAATACAACTGGCGGCGTTATCCACCTCCAGAATTTCGACACGGATGTCGTGGGCACGCGAGGTAACGATTGGATCACCGACCTCACCGATGGCGCCAAGTATTTTTCGGGTGGGTTCGGCGACGATCTCATCTCGATTGCGGGAACCACAGGTGACTCCACAATTCTCGGCGGTTTCGGCGATGATGAGATCACGGGCGGCCTGGGCAATGACGTTCTCATTGGTGGGGATGGCATCTTAAACACACTTTCCGGCGGTGATGGCGACGATCTGCTGATTGGATCAGGCTATAACGATACTTTGCAAGGCGGAGACGGGAACGACTACCTCCGCGTTGTCGGAGGTAATGCGAGCGCAACCCTGGCGGGCGGAGCTGGTGACGATCTGATTGATGCGGCGACGGATTCACCAAACGACTTGAGTCTCGTCCAATTCGGATTCGGCGAAGGCCACGACACGCTTGTCGGACAGGTAAGCGAAGATCCAAATTCAGGGCAAACCGCCGTGCGATGGGGTGTTAATGGCATCGATATGTCCGCAGTAAGCAGGGCGGACGTCACGTTTGTTTGGAATCCCGTTGTAACAGGCGGTTTCCCAGGGACTGGCGAGATCGCTGGTATGACGTATCTGGAAGGGACATGTGCAATTCAACTCAGCGATGGGAGTTCGCTATACTTAGGCACTGTCACTGGTTCCCAGTTCAACTGGTCCACAAGCGTTCCTACCGCATATGATCCAAACCAAACAACCATGCTAGACATCCCCGGCATCACTTTCTCTGACGGTCAATTTGCAGGGTCGCTTAATGGTGGGTCGTTCGAGTATGCCCAGTCCGTCAGCAGCCCTGACTCGCTCAATGTCGCGGCAGCAAATTATACCGGCCACGGAGCATCAGGCGATGTGTCTTTGACAGGCACATCCGGTGATGACACGCTGGAAAATGACAACAAGAATGGAACTATCGATGCTGCGGGCGGTGACGATACGATCAATTTGACCAACGGAAATGTCAGCGTCGATGGCGGTGATGGACTTGACCAGGTCACAATGTTCAGCAGCTTGGGCGATTACGATCGTTCCTATGACGGGACCAATTTCGTTCTCACCGGCTATGATGAGGGTGCTGGTTCCATCAGTCTGACCAATGTGGAAACTATTACGTCCACCGCGGATGGCAAGACATATAACGTTGCCGACCTCATCAGCCTGTTCGGCACGCCGGACAATGATACGATCGTTGGAACCGAGTTCGACGATACTATTACCTACGTAGGCGGGTTCGATACAATAGATGGTGGAGAGGGGATCGACCTCCTGCAATTCTCAGGCAGCTCGCAAGATTATATGATTAGTAATGAGCCGGACGGAACCTTAGGCATTTTCCTTCTTTATGACAAAGGTGGAGCCAGCGCGGTGAACGTCGAAACTCTCTATTTTGCAGGCGACGACACAACCATTGCCGTCGCAGATTTGCCTGCTTTGGGTACGTCGGGCAACGATTCCATTACGGGGAGTAATCTCGCAGAAGAATTATATGGGTACGGCGGCGATGATGTGATCGACGGCCTTGGCGGATATGACCGAATAATGGGGGGAGATGGCAACGACACTTTAAACGGTGGCGATGGTGATGATGACCTGTTCGGAGAGACCGGGGACGATAATCTCAATGGCGGGGCTGGGGACGATGTTCTTTATGGCGGAAGTGGCAGCAATACGGCCTTTTATGCTGGTCTGATGGCGTCATACAGTCTGGAAACCTATTGGGGCGATCTGCAGATCGTCGATAACGATCCCGCAACCAACGGGGACGACGGCACCGACACCTTGTACAGCGTGCAGAATGCTCAGTTCAGCGATGGGACTGTCTCCCTGGCGTCTCCGATCGTTCTAGATCTCGATGGCAACGGGGTGCAGCTGGAGCAAAAGTCGAACGGCGTTCGGTTCGACTGGAGTGGCGACGGCAAAGCGGACAAAACCGGCTGGATATCATCGGGCGATGGTTTCCTTGTCATCGACAGAAACGAAGATGGCGTTGTTTCCGGCGCATCCGAACTCAGTTTCACGTCCGACAAGTCTGGCGCGAAATCCGATCTCGATGGACTCACGGCGTTCGATACCAACGGGGATGGAATACTCTCGGAATTGGACGCCGATTTCAGCAGCTTCGCAGTTTGGAAGGACTCTGACCAGAACGGTATTTCAACGCCGAATGAGATGATGTCCCTTGCCGATGCTGGTATTGCCCAGATCAATTTGTCTGGAGACCCCTTGAATCAGGTGTGGGGTTGGGACAGCAATATTGTCTACAACACCGGCACATTTTCCCGCACCGATGGAACGACTGGAGCCTTTAGTGACGTTGCCTTGAATTATGACCGGGCGACGGTCGGTGCTCCATCGGCCATCGGGCATGACCCCCATATGCGAGCATCGCAACTGATCGAAGCGATGGCGGGCCACCGCCCTTGGCTGAGCGGGATGGACAGGTTCGATAAGCCATCATCATTGGGCCCATTTGAGCGTGTGTTTGCTGTAAACACCATCAGTTACAACAATCATCTGCAGGCTGCTTGATCAAAATAGGGAAGGCCTCCGGGCCTTCCCTGCCAACATGCTTCAGTCCGGGCGGCGAAATATTCGTCCGAGCCCAATTCCTTGCTGCAGGCAACTGCAAAACTGGAGATCGCGGCTAGAGCTAATCACAAAGCGTCCTAGAAGCGGTCATTGAGCAATTGCTCGTCTCTCAACGCGCTGGATTGCAGATCGGCTGACATTGTACTCCTTGGCCAGCGTTCCATAGGATTGCCCCCGCTTCAATTTAGCCAAGATGTCGCGCTCTTGATCGTCGCTCAGTAAACGTGGGCGTCCCAACTTTTTGCCTTCTGCCTTAGCTCGTTTGAGGCCGGCCTGAGTCCGCTCAATCAACAGGTCGCGTTCGAACTCAGCAACAGCACTGATAACGGCCATTGTCATTTTACCAGCCGCGCTGGTCAGGTCGACACCACCAAGCGCCAAGCAATGCACCTTGACCTTATTGTTTGTCAACTTCTCGACGGTCGTGCGAACGTCCATCGCATTGCGCCCCAAGCGATCAAGCTTGGTGACGATCAGAACGTCATCCCATTCCATCCGGTCGAGCAGTTTCTTGAAGCCAGCACGCTCCATCGCTGGCACTGAACCGGAAACTGATTCAGCGACGATCCTGTGGTGCTTCACGTCAAAACCAGCCGCTTGGATTTCCCTGATCTGGTTGTCGTTGGTTTGATCAAGTGTGCTAACGCGACAGTAGGCGAACGAGCGTGACATAAAAATCTCTTGTATTCAAAATGTTGCACGAAATGTGCATTGTATTGAAATACAGGTCAAGTTAGTTTTAAATACAGATTGCAGCGCTGTATTCAAAACGCTCCATTTTTTGTGGTCCGAAACAATCTTTTTGCATCCGCTCTATGAGAAATCGAAATTTTGTAAGCAAAAGATACGGGATTAAGCTGGGTAACCGCTTATCTATTTTCATCGAAGTTTTAGCGTCAATCAAGTGCTTAATTTCCCCCTTTGTAATTCGACGACTGGTAACTTTCAGGTCGCAACAGGCCTATTGTTCGGCATCAGGCGTTCATAATAACCATTGTCGGGCGCGTTAGGACCCGCTGATATTGAATGAGCCTATCCGGGAGTAAAGACTGCAAGATTGCGTGCCTTTACGCCTTCTGGTTGGCGCGCTGGGTCATCAATGGGTACCAGACCACAAACTTGGGCAGTACTTCGCGTCGAATCATCTGAAAAGGGTTACCCCCGTCTGACGGTTTATGGGTGATGAGGGCGTTAATCTGCGCGCTTCGTCGGACGACGGGTAGGCAGCAAGAAATTCCGAACGGTTAACG
>NZ_WTYA01000012.1 GCF_009828025.1 Qipengyuania algicida
TGGGATGGCCATCCCACCAAGGCCGGTCCCTTACGGAACAGCACGCAAATAACACGGATCGATAATACAAGGAGCGCATCGCCAGATGCGCGGGACAGAGTGCGTCCAAAGCCCCGCTCGAATTGCGCGCGAGCCCGATGATCCGTCCGACCCCACTGCGGATCGCGGCGGCGGTCCTGGGGCGTCCAAGCAGGCTGAAGACCCCCGGGCGAGCATGAAAAAATGGAGCGGGAACCGCGATCCGGTTCCCGCTCCGCCGAGGCTCAGTAATCCTCGAGCATGCCCCCATGAACCGTGTGAACCACGCGCGACGCCAGATGCGCGGGCAGCGCATTGTAGTCGCCTTCGTCGAGCGCGAAGTATCCCAGTTCGGCATCCTCGACGACATGCTGGTCGAAGAAGCTGTGAAGCGCCCTTTTCTCGGCGGTTTCCAGAGCCTCGAAATAGTTGCGAGACGGCAGCGGGCAATGCGTTGAACAAGCCATGATATTCCTCCTGAAACTGTCGTGAGACGACAGGAGGTCGGCCGATGGTCCGGGGCCTTCCGGGTCACAGGATCGCTCCGCAGGGGCGACCGCGCGAGCGGCGGTGGGGGCAACGATTTTGGGCGCGGCCGGATGCAGTCCGGCGGCGGGCAAAATGGTGGGGCCCCGCACGTCCTTGAGGCGGAAGGGACCGGGCCATCATGCTGGAACAGCCGTGAGCCAGGACCCCACCCACCTTGCGTCAGGCAATAGCGCGCCACGTATCGAAGGAGGCCGGGAACGCCGGCGGACCGCGACCAGGTGGTGGGCACGCCGACTGAATTGTGAACGGGACTGTCGGCAGCATCGATCGACTACGGTCTTCCGCCGCAGCCCTGCCCATTCACGCTGCCAGGCGAGTTCCAGCCTGGTCTATCACGGCAAAAAGAGGCCCTGCCGCCGCGGGCAGGGCCTCTCGGAGAGGTGGATCGGTCGTTCAGTCGATCGGAGGTGCGTCCTGGTTGTCGCCGCCGCTGGCACGGGAGAGGAAGTCGACCTTGTCGGCGAGAATCTCGCAGCCGTAGCGCTTGATGCCGTCCTGGTCTTCCCACTGGGTGTAGTGCACGCGGCCCTGGACCGAAACCAGCTGACCCTTGGAGCAGTACTGGCCGACGGTTTTGGCGAGACCGTTGAAGCAGGTCACCCGGTGGAATTCGCTGTCCTTGGCGGTGTATCCGCTTTCGTCCTTGTAGGTCTTGCCGTCCTTGTCGCGCGCGGGACGGTCGGTGACCACGGTGATCCCGGTGACACTGGTGCCGCCCTGAGTTTCGCGGGCCTCCGGATCGCGGGCGATGCGGCCGGTGAGGATAACGAGATTGGTCATGATGATTTCTCCTTCAGCTTGCCAACCGGAACCCGTTTCCGGCTTGCGAACGTCGATGAGAAACAGGGCATGGGAGGGTCGCACCGCAGGCCGCATGGCCAAGGGAAACCCGTTCGCGACGGGTGGTGCGGGCAGCCCGCGCAGCGGGCAACACGGCCGGAAGCGAACGGGTTGCGATCCCTCAGCTGACCTGGTTCAGACAGGTTCGCATGAAAGCCGGATCGGGTTCGCGTTGCCCCTGAAGGCCGGTATTCGACCCAACCGTGGTGTCCGACCTGCCTCGCTGACCTCGCGTCCGGACCGTCGACCGGATGACGCCCGCCCGATCATCACGCTTCCCGAGCCTCTTCGCGACCAGGCAATCCGGACACGGGTGCGATTGCGGCGCCGGCTGCGCGGCGCTTTATACCTGCCTTCCCGACGCCTCGGCCTACGCGTCCTGGCCGGTGCTCCGACACCGCTATTGAAGGGCGAGTGCGGTGCTCAATGCCCGAGTGCCTGGCGGCCATACGATCGGCCATGCACTGTCACGCAAGTGGGTGCCCCCCGAGCAGCGAATTCAGCCTGGCCGACTCGAAACCTGGTCCGGAAAGAACAGGCAACCGCCTACAGCGAGAGGCCTTTCCCGCGGTGTCTCGCGCCGGGCCTCATTGATAGCACTGAACGTAACCGCGATAGCCGATCTCGTCCTTCGCCCGAGGCGGGACGACAATCATTTCCATCGCCTTCAGACCGGCATTTCCTTCTTCGTCGACAGGCCGCAGCGTCACAAGAAGCCCGGCGTCTTCGTAGCGCGCGTTTCCCGCGTTGGGCAGAACGACCAGCTTCCCATTGAGCTTAATGGCGCCGCGACCCTCGGGCTCGAACAGAAACGACGGGAAAGCCACTTCGGTCAGCTTGATCGCGCAGCGACCCTTCCGTCCGCCGAGCGCCGCGATGTCGGCATCGCTCATCGTCTCGGGTTTTATACTTGCGGTCGCGACGTTCCTCAGGGCCTCAGCAGCCCCCATGATCGGCGCTGGCGTCGGTGCGGGGTCGAGCCTTGCCTCGCGGTCGTTGCCGACCGCGGTGTTCTGGTTGCACGCTGCCAGCGGCAGCGCCAGCGCGGTGATGATAGCCAGCGTTCTCATTGTTGCACCTCCGCGGGCAGACGTTCGCTCGTACGCACGCCATTCTTT
This sequence comes from Qipengyuania algicida, assembly GCF_009828025.1. Classification (GTDB taxonomy): domain Bacteria; phylum Pseudomonadota; class Alphaproteobacteria; order Sphingomonadales; family Sphingomonadaceae; genus Qipengyuania; species Qipengyuania algicida. Next base: position 2,526 of record NZ_WTYA01000012.1, read on the forward strand.
TCGATATCGGCGATGAGATACTTCATCTGGGCGATCTCGCGCCGCTGCGCGACGATGATGTCGTGGGCCAGTTTGCGGACGCGCGGGTCGCGGATATGGGCGCGCTCGCTGGTCATGATGGCGATCGAATGATGCGGGATCATCGCCTTCATATACTCGGTATCGGTCACCGTTGTCTGGCTGCGCACCAGCCACAGCGCCAAGCTGAAGACCACCGCAGCGGTGCCGAGGATGATGAAATTCTTGGTCGTATTCTTGTGCATCGACCACATGAACAGCAGCATGATCACCATCATCACCGCGCCCATGACGAAGGTCATCCAGAAGCGCGTCTCGCTCCAGAAGATGTGATCGACACTGTAGGTGTTGGCGTACATCAGGAAGAACATCGCGACGGTCGACGTCGCGATCATCATCATGAATCGGACATAACCCCCGCCCCCTCCGGATTTGTGCGATTGTTGATCTTTGGCCATTCACTCCTCCTGTTTGCTCATGGTTTGATAGACGTACTGGGCGGTGCAACTGATCAGGAGAAAGCCGGTGAGCGATGCAATTCCTGTGATCACCCGTAAATGCTGCGTAGGATAGACGTCTCCCAGCCCCACAGTCGTGACCGTGATCAGCGAGAAGTAGTAGTAATCCATCCAACTCATGGCCGGTTCCTTGTCGAAACCACCCAACCCAATACTTGCAGCCAAGGCGAAGCCGACCGCAAACAGTGCAGCCACGGCCAAGTGGCTCAGAAGGACCAGAAGCGATCCGCCGATCAGACGCGGTCCGCGTGGAGCACACCCGGGAGGCGAAACCCGCTTGGCCAGACCAAGCATTCCCAGATGAACCGACAGACCCAGGACAAACAGCGCAATGCCGATGAGAAGGGCAAGGATCATGCTGCCGCTCCGCTCGCCAATGTAGGAAGGCTAAGTCCGCGCAAGCGGAGGGCGTTCGCAATCACCGAAACCGAGGAGAGGCTCATCGCGGCGGCCGCGATCATGGGACTGAGCAGCAATCCGAAGAACGGGAACAGCACGCCGGCGGCGACCGGGATTCCAAGCGAATTGTAGGCGAACGCGAAGAACAGGTTCTGCCTGATGTTTCGCATGGTGGCGCGCGACAACACGATCGCCTGGACCACGCCGGTGAGGTCTCCGCGAACCAGCGTCACCCCGGCGCTTTCGATCGCCACATCGGTGCCCGTGCCCATGGCGATCCCGACATCGGCGGCCGCCAGCGCGGGCGCGTCGTTGATGCCGTCTCCGGCCATCGCGACCCGGCGACCTTCCGCCTTGAGCTCCTCGATCCGCCGGTGCTTGTCTTCCGGCGAGACATTGGCGTGAACCTCGTCGATGCCCATTTCGCGCGCCACGGCTTCGGCGGTCGCCCGGCTGTCGCCGGTCAGCATCACCACGCGGATTCCGCGCTGGTGAAGCGCCGCAATGGCCTGTGCGCTCGTCGGCTTGATCGGATCGGCGACGGCGAGGAGCCCCGCCGGCTGTCCATCGAACGCCACGAACATCACCGTGCGGCCCTGCTCGCGGCCCTCCCGGGCCGACGCGAGCCAGTCCTCGTCGGTAATGCCCACGCTGTGCATCAGCTTCTCGTTGCCGATTGCTACCCGCCGTTCGCCGACTGTCGCTTCGACGCCCTCACCGGTCGTCGACGCAAGGGCAGTCGCACTGGCAGGCGATATTCCGCGACCGCGCGCACCTTCGACAATCGCGTGCGCCAGCGGATGCTCGCTGCCCATTTCGACCGCGGCCACGGCGGACAGAAACTCGGCTTCGTCGATCCCCGCCATCGGGGTCACGGCAACGAGGTCCGGCTTGCCCATCGTCAACGTGCCTGTCTTGTCGACCACCAGCGTGTCGATCTTCTCGAGTGTTTCGAGAGCTTCGGCATTGCGGATCAGGATGCCGTGCTGCGCGCCCTTGCCCGTACCGGTCATGATCGACATCGGAGTGGCGAGCCCCAGGGCGCAGGGGCAGGCGATGATGAGGACGGCGATCGCGTTGACCAAGGCATAGGCGAGCGCAGGTGCCGGACCCCAGAATGCCCAGACCGCGAACGTGACCGCAGCGATGCCGATGACAACCGGCACAAACCAGCCCGCGACCTGATCGGCCAGCCTTTGTATTGGCGCACGGCTGCGCTGCGCCGCCGCCACCATCTGCACGATCTTGGACAGCATCGTGTCCTTGCCGACGCCCGTAGCGCGCATGACGAAGCCGCCGGTCTGGTTGACCGTTCCGCCGATCACGCGATCTCCGGCTGTCTTGGCAACCGGCAGCGGCTCGCCGCTGACCATCGATTCGTCGACTGCGCTTGCACCCTCCTCGATCTCGCCATCGACGGGGACCTTGTCACCGGGCCGGACCCGCAGCCGATCGCCGGTTCGAAGCTGGTCAAGCGGAACCTCGCGTTCATCGCCTTTGCTGAAGATCTTGACCGCATTGGGCGGAGCCAGTTCGAGCAATGCGCGCAAGGCGCTCGAGGTCGACCCCCGCGCCTTGAGTTCGAGGACCTGCCCCAAAAGAACCAGGGTCGTGATCACGGCCGCGGCCTCGTAGTAAACTCCTACCCGGCCCGAGTGGTCGCGGAACGCGGGGGGAAACAGGGCGGGAGCAAACGTCGCCACCAAGCTGAAGAGATAAGCGACGGCGACCCCGAACCCGATGAGGGTGAACATGTTGAGGTTGCGCGTCCTGAGCGATTGCCAGGCGCGCGTGAAGAAGGGCCATCCTCCCCAAAGAACGACAGGACTGGCGAGGAGCAGCTGCGCCCATTGCGCCCACGCAGGTTCGATCAATCGATCGAAGCTGATCCAGGGTACCATGTCGCTCATCGCGTAGGCGAACAATGGCAACGTGAAGAGCGCGCTGATCCAAAACCGGCGGCGCATGTCGACGAGTTCGGGATCGGGCCCTTCATCGAGGCTGACCGTCTCTGGTTCGAGCGCCATGCCGCAGATCGGGCACGATCCCGGTCCCGGCTGGCGGATTTCGGGGTGCATCGGACAAGTGTAGATCGTCCCTTCGGGCACATCCTCGACCGCATCGAGGTGCCCGCCCGACAAGTAGAGCTGCGGATCGATCAGAAACTTCTCTCGGCAGCGGCTTGAACAGAAGTAATGGCAGGCCCCCTCGTGCTCGGCGACATGCTTGGCGCCCTCGATCGTCACCGCCATGCCGCATACGGGATCAAGAGCGGTGCCGGGGGTCGAAGAGCCGCCCGAGGCCGCAGGATGATGATGATGATGATCTGTCAGGGGTCGTCTCGCTTCATTGTCTTGGATCCCGCTCAAGGAGCAAACGTTAATGGGTGTGCGCAGGTCCCGGGGCATCCACGTGAGCGGATTCGCCGGCCTTTCCCGGTGGATCCTCCATCTCCCGAGCGTCGCCCGATCTCTCCACATGGTGATCTGCGGCGCCGGCAGACTCCGACATTCCTTCCATCATTTCGTCGTGCTCGGCGGGTGCCCGCGCGATCGCAACGGCGTATTGCTCGGGTGTCATTCCGGGTAGCTGGCGAACGAATGCGACCATATCCCAGATCAGCTCGTCGCTGTGGGTCTTGCCCCAGGCGGGCATAGCGCTGAGCTTGATCCCGTGCTTGATCGCCCAGAACTGCTGCGCCGGGGTGTGGGCGCGACCGGCCACCGACAGCTCGGGAGCCGGCGGATAGAGTCCCTGGCTCATCTCGGAGGCTTCGAGACCGGGACCCAGATGACAGCCCGTGCACATCTCCGTGTAGAGACCGGCGCCGGTGGCGATCCGCTCTGGACTGTCGAGGTCGCCCGGAGCCTCGATCCCCTCCGCAGCGCGGGCGATCGAGTTCTCGCGCACGGTATCAAGGGCATTATGGACGAACCGCCAGTGCGGCGCATCGGCCCCGACGTTATAGATGCCTGAATAAACGAACACGCCGGCGAAGGCCGCCAGGACAAGGAAGACCAGCGCTACGAAAGTGACGCTCGGCAGGTGCCGTTTCAGGTCGTAAGGGTTCGTTTTGGCCAATTTTTGCTCCTTGTCCGCACCTGCGACTGTCCGGGACAATGCAGTTCGACTATGGCATCACTTGCCGCACGGAGCAGAGGAGAAGTCGTCTCTGGTCTGCTCTATTCCGACTTTCTGAACGCGCGTTCATCGGTGATACGTCGCCACCGCACCCACCCCTCAAAAATTAATCGAGGGTTGCAGCGCGGGGATGCGTATAGGTTTGACGAATGATCGAGAGTGCAGCCCATGAATGATAGCGCCTTGGACGACACGCTTGCCGGTCTGGCGGCAAGCGAAAGCGCGTGTTGTTGCAATCCCGACTTCTGCGCCTGCGTATGGCAGCGGGTCGGACGACTGCAGGAAGCGCGCGAGCGCAAGACCCGGCTCTGGCTGGGAGCGGGGGTGGCTGTCGTGGCGCTCGGCACAGGCTTCGGTACGGTTGGGGCGCCTTACTATACGCATCCGCAATCACGCATCTCGCTGGAGAGCAGCCAGCTGGCCCCGTCGGCCCTGCTGCATGTGTCGGAATGAAGATTACCGGCCGACTGACCATCCTTCTTCTTGCGCTGGCCCTGATCGCCGGCGGGCTTGGCGCGGGCATCGGGACCTGGCTGATCGCCGAAAACAAGGATCCGGTCGGCTTGCACGCCTTTGTCCATCAGGAGCTCGATCTTAGTCCGGGTCAGGAAGCGAAACTCGCCACGCTCGAGCAGCGCTTCGCGATCGAACAGCGCCGGCTCGAGCTCGAGCTCAAGTCCGCCAATGCGCAGCTGGCCGAGGCAATAGAGAGTGAGCATCGCTATGGCCCGCGTGTCGCCGTCGCAATCGACCGGGTCCATGAGAAGATGGGAGCGCTCCAGAAAGCGACCGTCGATCACGTGTTCGCGATGCGCGAATTGCTAGATCCCCGCCAGCGTGCAGCCTTCGACCGGGAAGTGACCGCCGCGCTGACGGCCGACCCTTCCGATTGAGAACGTGCCGAATGCCGACGACTTCGACGAAGAAAGGCTGATTGCTGCCGCGCAGCAAGGCGATCGCGGTGCCTTCGATCGCTTGATCAGACATCATGGTCCACGGCTGCTTCTCCTCGCGAACCGTATGCTTGGCAATGCCGCGGATGCCGAAGACGCGGTGCAGAATGCCATGGCTTCGGCATGGCTGGCGCTGTCCAGGTTCGACAGGATGCGGCCCCTTGCACCCTGGCTCACGACAATCGCGATCAACAAATGTCGCGACGTCGTGCGGCGCAGGCGGTTCATGCGCCTGCTGCCTTCCGGCGGCGACGAGGCGGTAAAGCTGATCGCCGATGATGCGCCGGACCAGGATCTGCAAATGGAGAAGCGCGAGCTACTCGATCGTGTGGCACGCGAAATAGCCCGCCTCCCGCTGAAGTTGCGCGAGCCGTTCGTGCTGGTCACTTTCGACGGGCGCACGCAGGCAGACGCTGCTGCTATCCTCGGGGTCAGTGAAAAGGCCGTCGAAACGCGAATTTACCGGGCCCGAATGCGATTGCGCGAGAAATTCTCCGAAAGATGAGGGATCGACTGCCTCCAGTCGTAAGGAGGTCGAACAGTCACAACGGAAAGTTGGTACATGCCCGCGCTCGATCGCAGACGGTTTCTCCATGCGAGCGCAACGTCGCTCGCCACCATCGGAGTCATGAGCTCCGTGCCCGCCTGGGCGCGAGGTGCCAGCCTGACGGGGGGGCTGATGCAGCAGGGCTTCGACGAGGTGTCGGGAGCAACCATCGACCTGACGATCGGCGCCGGCCCACGTTCGGTGCAAGGTCGCCGTGGACCGGGTATCGCCGTCAACGGCAGCGTTCCCGGCCCCCTCGTGCGGCTCACAGAAGGCAGCCCGGTGCGGATCAACGTCACCAATACGCTCGACGCCGACAGCTCGATCCACTGGCACGGGTTGCTGGTACCTTTTCAGTTCGACGGAGTTCCGGGGGTGAGCTTCCCCGGCATCAAGCCCGGACAGACCTTTACCTACGCTCTGCCGCCGATCCGCCAGGCTGGCACCTACTGGTGGCACAGCCATTCCGACCTGCAGGAACAGGCAGGGCATTACGGGCCGATCGTAATCGATCCCGCCGCGCCCGATCCGGTGCAGGCGGACCGCGATTATGTGCTTCTGCTGAGCGAGTTCACCTCGCTGATGCCGCACGCGATCATGGACAAGCTCAAGAAGGGCGAGGGCTATTTCAACTACCAGAAGACGACCTGGACCGATGACTACCCGCTGAGCGGCGCTGACCGGCGCATGTGGGCGAAGATGCGCATGATGCCCACCGACATCCTCGATGTGACCGGTTCGACATACACTTATCTGGCGAACGGGTTCGGGCCGAAGGAAGGGATGGAGTTCCTGTTCAACCCGGGCGAGCGGATCCGCATCCGGGTGATCAACGGCAGTTCGATGAGCTTCTTCAACGTCCGCATCCCGGGCGCGACCATGCATATCGTCGCCGCCGACGGCCAGAACGTGCGCCCGGTGCCGGTGGAGGAGTTCCAGATCGGCACCGCGGAAACCTATGATTTCATCGTGGAGCCGACCGGCGAGGCGATGACCATCGTCGCGGAATCGATGGACCGGTCGGGCATGGCGGTGGCGACCCTCGCCAGCCGTCCCGGCGCGCGCGCGCCGGTCCCGGCGCTGCGCGATCCGCCCCTGCTCACCATGGCCGACATGGGCATGAGCGGAATGGGCCATGGCGGAATGGCCGGCATGCAAGGTGGCGGCGGTGCGATGGCAGGAATGGACCATTCCGCCATGGGCCACGGAAACACCGATAGCGCTACAATACCGGCAATGACCACCGCGTCCGAGCCGATGGGTGGGATGGACATGGGCGGCATGAACATGCGGGACACTTCGATGCTGCCGCCTGACGTCAAGGTGGGACCGGGACTCGACATGGTCGCGATGAACCCGGTCGACCGGATGGGTGATCCCGGCATCGGGCTCGCCGGGCTGCCGCACAAGGTGCTCACTTACAAGGATCTCGTCGCGCTCGAGCCGAACGACGATCTGCGCACACCTTCGCGGCAAATGGAGATCCACCTGACCGGCAACATGGAGCGGTTCATGTGGTCCTTCGATGGCAAGAAGTTCAGTGCCGTGAGCGACGATCCCATCCGGTTTGCCAACAACGAACGGGTGCGGGTGAAGCTGGTGAACGACACGATGATGGCGCACCCCATCCACCTCCACGGGCACTTCTTCGAACTGGTCAACGGCTCGCCGGCCGATCGGCAGCCGCAAAAGCACACGGTGATCGTGCAGCCAGGCGGGAGCGCGATGTTCGACCTGACCGCGGACGAGCCTGGCGACTGGGCGTTCCACTGTCACCTGCTCTACCACATGCATGCCGGGATGTTTCAGATCGTCACCGTCGCCGGGGCGCCCGATACGCCGCACGACGAGCGCGGGGGAGAAAGCGAATGAAGCCGCTCCTCGCCCTACTGCTGCTGGGCGCCGCCACCCCGGCCATAGCCCAGCACACCGGGCACACCATGCCGATGGGCATGCCGATGCCTAAACCCACGCCGACGCCAACCCCGAAAGCGAGCCCCAAACCGGCTGCGCCAACAAAAAAGGCAACACCAGCCCCAGCCAGGAAAGCCGCTCCCGCCAAGAAACCCGTCACGCGACCGCAAACGGATCCAGCCGATTCCCGGGCCTCGCCGCCGCCCGCCGAAGGCGCGATGGACCACAGCACAATGGACCATGGCGCGATGGATCAGGGGCAATTGGATCAAGGCACGGCCGGGTCCGCCGACCCCTCGATGCCCGAAGACCATGCCAGGATGGACATGGGCGCAATGGACCATTCCCAGATGGACATGGGCGCGATGGCCATGCCCATTCCCGCAACCGCCCCGCCGGCTGCGGCCGGGTCGGGACCGCCGCGCGCCGCCGACGCAATCTGGGGCGCCGAAGCCATGCGCGCGTCCCGCGAGGCCCTTCGTGACGAGCAGGGAGGACAGAAATTCCTCTGGTTCATGGCGGACCGCGCCGAGTACCAGATGCGCGAGGGCAAGAACGGCTATCTATGGGATGTCCAGGGCTATTACGGCGGCGACATCGACAAGTTCTGGTTCAAATCCGAGGGCGAAGGAAGCTTTGACCAGAAAGCCGAAAGCGCCGAGGTCCAGGCCCTCTACAGCCGGGCAATCAGCCCCTGGTTCAATCTGCAAGCGGGTGTTCGCCAGGACTTTGCACCACGCGATCGCACCTACGCTGTCGTGGGCGTTCAGGGGCTCGCGCCCTATCTGTTCGATATCGACGCAGCGGCGTTCCTGTCCGACGAAGGTGATCTAACCGCACGCTTTGAAGGCGAACTTGACCAACGCATCACCCAGCGTCTGATCCTGCAGCCTCGGGCCGAAGTGAACCTGGCAGCCCAGGACATTCCGGAACTGGGCATCGGAGCGGGTCTCGATACCCTCGAGCTGGGTGTGCGGCTGCGCTACGAAGTCGCCCGCGAGTTCGCACCATATGTAGGCGTCGAGCAAAGCTGGAAGATCGGCAAGAGCGCGGATTACGCAAGGCTGCGCGGGGAGGATCCGGGCGTGACCAACTACGTCGTCGGCATCCGGCTCTGGTTCTGAGCGACACGTCGCAAGGATCGTTCGCCCAAAGTACGGGCCACCTCATCTATCCAAGGATTTTCATGAGAAAAGTGATGTCTGGAATACTCGCTATCATCGGCAGTGCGTCGCTTCTCACTGCTGGTCCGGCTTTCGCGCACGCCAAGCTGACATCCTCTAATCCTGCCGATCATGCTACGGTCTCCGCAGCGCCGAAGGTCATCTCTTTGACCTTCAACGAACAGCTCGTGCCGGCCTTCTCCAGGTTCGAAGTGACGATGCCCGAGCATGGAATGGCGGTTCCGGTGAAGACGTCGGTCGCAAGCGACGGTAAAACGATCGTCGGAACGCCTGCACGGGCTCTCCCGCGGGGCGCCTACAAGATTGTGTGGAGCGCGGCGACTGCCGACGGCCACAAGATGCAGGGCGAGCTGAACTTCAAGGTCGGCTGACATGATCGAGCCGGTGGTCGTCGGCCTCAGGCTCCTGCAATATCTGGGAGCGATACTTCTGATGGGAGCATCGCTCTTTTTCGTCTATTCCGGTAGTCCAGCAACTAACCGGGAGAGTAGACTAACGGCACCGCGCCGCCTTCTCCTGATTGTTGCCGCCGCGGTTCTCGCGGTCGCGAGCCTCGCCGCCATTGTAGCCCAGTCCAGTCTCTTCGCGGGTTCGCTGACGGGCGGTATCGATACGAACGCTTTGCGTGCAGTCGGGTTCGGAATGAAGCTCGGCTTAGCGGCGCTGGTGCGGGCAGGCGCGGCGACTGTAGCGCTGGGATTGCTCCTAATCCTGCCCTCCGGCCGCGTTACCTGGATGGCCACAGCCGCTCTTGGCTCAGTGGCCACGGTGAGTCTGGCCTGGCTGGGTCACGCGGCCGCTGCAGAGGGCTCTCTCGGTGCCGTCCATTTGGCCAGCGACGTTCTTCACGTTACCGCGGCAGCCGTCTGGATCGGTGCGCTGTTCGGATTGCTGCAGCTGCTCCTCGCCAGCCCGCAAGGCATTGGCGACCGCCAGGAGGTGCATGCAGCCTTGCATCGGTTTTCCGGCATCGGCTCGCTTGTCGTCGCGATCCTGCTGCTCACCGGTCTCGTCAACAGCTGGATGCTTGTCGGCCCCGACCATCTCGCCGGGCTTTGGACAACCCGCTATGGCCAGTTTTTGATCGTGAAGATCGTCTTGTTCGGCGCCATGATCGGCCTCGCCACCGTCAATCGTCTCCGGCTTACGCCCGCACTGGGTGACGCGATGAGCGCTGCAACTCCATCCCGCCACGCGACATCTGCGCTCCGGCGCAGCATCGCGTTGGAAACCATCCTCGGAGTAGCGGTGCTTTTCCTGGTTGCATGGTTCGGCACCATGGCGCCGCCTGCCTCGACGTAGCCACGGACGATTTCGCACAGAGCTTCATCTTGAGGTGGGGCCCGAGCGGAGAAGCGTGCCGCCGTTCGGGCCTCCAGAGGACTACTTCTTGTCGATGGACGTGATTTCACCACCGTCGTCGGTTTTGCGGAATGCGAACGTCACCTCGTCGCCCTTCGCCACCTTCTGGCGTGCCGCTTCATCGGCCGAGAAGGACATGGTCATGGCAGGCCAGGCCACTTCGGGGATCGGACCATGATCGATGGTGATCGTTTCAGTGCCCACTGCTGTGACAGTCCCTTCACCATTGCCCATCTGCTCGCCCTGGTCCGACGGCATCCTCGACATGTCCGCGCCGCCCGTTGCCGTCTGGCCGTCCGCCATCTGGCCCTCCGCCATTGGTATATCGGCGGTTTGCTCGCTGTCGTTGCCGGCATCGCAGGCGGCAAGCATTAGCGGTGCGACAAGCATCATCAGGCAGGTCGAGGTACGCATTCTTCTTCTCCTTCGGATGGTTCGGACGCTTTTGTCCGGGGGCGCCGCATCAGCAGGTAGGCGGCGGGAAGCACGAACATCGACAGCAGCGGCGCGGTGATCATGCCGCCGATCATCGGCGCGGCGATGCGGCTCATCACCTCCGATCCCGCGCCGGTGCCGATCAGGATCGGGAACAGGCCGGCAAGGATCACTCCAACCGTCATCGCCTTGGGCCGCACCCGCAGCAGCGCGCCTTCGCGGATCGCCTCGTCGACCTGCTCGGCCGAAGGGTTGGCCGGTCGTTCCTGCAGCGCGCCCTTCAGGTAGATCAGCATGACCACGCCGAACTCGGCCGAAACCCCCGCGAGCGCGATGAATCCCACCGCGGTCGCGACCGACTGGTTGTAGCCGAGCAGGTAGAGCAGCCAGAAGCCGCCGGTCAGCGCGAAGGGCAGCGTCCCCATGATCAGCAGCGCCTCGTCGAAGCGGCGGAAGATCAGGTAGAGCAGCAGGAAGATGATCGCGAGCGTCGCGGGTATGACGATCTTCATCCGCTCGGCCGCGCGGGTCAGATACTCGAACTGACCGGCGTAGGCGATGCTCACGCCCGCGGGGAGATCGATTTCGGCGCCGATCCTGCCCTGCAGATCGCTCACCACCGAGGTGAGGTCGCGCCCGCGCACGTCGACATAGACATAGCTGGTCGGCCGTCCCTGCTCGCTCTTGAGCATCGGTGGTCCGCTGCTGACACCGATCCGGGCCACGCTGCCCAGGGTGATCTGCTGCCCCGACGGTGTCAGGACCGGCAAGGCCCTGATTTCATCGACGCTGTCGCGGATCTCGCGCGGATAGCGAACGTTGACCGGATAGCGCGCCAGACCTTCGACCGTGCGCGCGACATTGGCCCCGCCGATCGCGCCGGACACGATCGTCTGGACATCGGCGATACTGAGACCGTAGCGGGCCGCCGCGAGGCGATCGATCTCGACATCCACATAGCGCCCGCCGGACAATCGCTCGGCGAGCGCCGAACTCACGCCAGGCACTTGCCTGGCGACCTGTTCGATCGCCTGCGCCACCCGGTCGATCTCCTTGAGGTTTTCCCCGGAGACCTTGACCCCGATCGGGCTCTTGATCCCGGTCGCCAGCATATCGATCCGGTTGCGGATCGGCGGCACCCAGATGTTGGCGAGGCCCGGCACCCGCACCGTCCGATCGAGCTCGTCGACCAGCTTGTCGGGGGTCATGCCCTCGCGCCACTGCGCGCGGGGCTTGAAGCGGATGGTCGTCTCGAACATCGTCAGCGGGGCCGGATCGGTGGCGGTGTCGGCGCGGCCCGCCTTGCCGAACACGGTGTCGACTTCGGGCACCGACTTGATCAGCCGGTCGGTCCGCTGGAGCAACGCCGACGCCTGTCCCGGCGACAGGCCCGGCAGCGCGGTCGGCATGTAGAGCAGGTCGCCTTCATCGAGCGGCGGGAGGAATTCTCCGCCCAGTCGGCTCAGCGGAATCGCCGCGGTCAGGAACACCAGCCCTGCCATGATCAGCGTGACCTTGGGCCTGCGCATGACCCAGTCCAGGCCCGGCCGATAGGCGCGGGTCAGCCCGCGGTTGACGGGATTGCGCTCCTCAGGCGGAATCTTACCGCGGATCATCCAGCCCATGAGCACGGGCACGAGCGTGATCGACAGGATCGCGGCACCCGCCATCGCGTAGGTCTTGGTGAAGGCGAGCGGTGCGAACAGCCGCCCTTCCTGGGCCTGGAGCGTGAACACCGGAATGAAGGACAAAGTGATGATCAGCAGGCTGTAGAACAACGCCGGCCCGACTTCCTTTGCGGCATCGCCAATGACGCGCCAGCGTTCATCGCCCGCAAGTACGCCATCGGGGTTCGCATGCGTCCAGCGTTCGATGTGCTTATGCGCGTTCTCGATCATCACGATCGCCGCATCGACCATCGCGCCGATCGCGATGGCGATGCCGCCCAGCGACATGATGTTGGCGTTCACCCCCTGGAAGCGCATCACGATGAATGCGGCGAGCACGCCCAGCGGCAAGGTCACGATGGCGACCAGAGCCGAGCGCACATGCCACAGGAACAGGGCGCAGATCAGACCGACGACGATGAACTCCTCCGCCAGCTTGTGCGTCAGGTTCTCGACCGAAGCATCGATGAGCTTCGACCGGTCGTAAGTGGTGACGATGTCGACGCCCTCGGGCAGGCTCTTCTTGAGCACCTCGAGCCTGGCTTCGACCGCGGCAATCGCCGAGCGTGCGTCGGCGCCCTGCCGGAGAATGACGACGCCGCCCGCGACCTCGCCCTGGCCGTTGAGCTCGGCTATCCCGCGGCGCAGCTCGGGCCCGATCTGGATCGTCGCGACATCGCCGAGCGTGACCGGAATCCCGCCTCCCGCGACCCGCAACGGGATGGCGCGGAAGTCGGCGAGATTGCTCAGGTACCCCGACGAGCGCACCATGTACTCGGCCTCGCCCATCTCGATCACCGACCCGCCGGCTTCCTGGTTGGCGGCGCGGATCGCCTTGACCACGTCGGCGTGGGTCACTCCCAGCGACGCCATCCGGTAGGGTTCGAGCACGACCTGGTACTGCTTGACCATGCCGCCGATGCTGGCGACCTCGGCGATGCCGGGAATGGTCTTGAGCTCGTAGCGCAGGAACCAGTCCTGGAGACTGCGCAGGCCGGCCAGATCGTTGCCGCCGGTGCGGTCGACCAGCGCGTATTCGTAGATCCAGCCTACACCCGTGGCGTCGGGGCCGAGCGCGCTCGTCACGCCTTCGGGCAGCCGCCCCTGTACCTGATTGAGATATTCGAGCACGCGCGAGCGCGCCCAGTATAGGTCGGTTCCGTCCTCGAAGATCACGTAGACGTAGCTGTCGCCGAAGAACGAATAGCCGCGCACCGTCTTGGCGCCGGGAACCGACAGCATCGTCGTGGCGAGCGGATAGGTGACCTGGTCCTCGACCAGTCGGGGCGCCTGCCCGGGATAGTTCGAGCGAATGACGACCTGGACGTCGGACAGGTCCGGCAGCGCATCGACAGGCGTGGTCCGAACCGCCCAGAAGCCGGCGAGCGCAATCGCGACCGAGGCCAGGACGATGAACAGCCGGTTGGCGATCGAGCCTTCGATGATGCGGGCGATCATCGGTTGTTCGTCTTCGTGATGGCAGTAATGCGCGGGCTCTTGTCCTCTTGCACGAACCGGAAGCTGACGGTGTCGCCGGGCTTGAGGCCGCGCAGCTGCGTCGGTCCCCGGGCCGCAAACGTCATCGTCATCGCCGGCCAACCGAGCGCTTCCACCGGACCATGGCGCAAGGTTACGCTACGCGCGGTAATCTTCTCGATCGTGCCGTTTGCGCTGTACTCCTTCGGCCCCTGCCGCGGCGCCTGCTTGGTGTCGCCGCCGGAAGCACCCGCGGGCGCCACGTCGATTCCGCGGACGTCCAGCCCCGCCAGACTGGCTTCGGAATCGAGCAGGAACTGGCCCGAGGTTATGACCTTCTCACCCGGTGCGAGGCCGGCGAGCACTTCGGTCCGGCCATTCGCCTCGCGGCCGATGCGTATTTCCGCGGGGCGATAGCCGCCGCCCCGCTGCGCCAGCATCACCAGCGCGCGTTCGCCGGTGCGGATGACCGCTTCGGACGGGATGAGCACCGCCTCGCGGCGTGCAGGCGAGAGCGACACCTGCGCGAACATTCCCGGCCGTAGCCGCAGGTCGGGATTGCGCAGCTCGGCGCGGACAGTGAGAGTGCGGCTCTGGGCCTGCGCACTGGGCAGGATGGCCGTGATCCGGCCGGCGAATTTCTCGCCGGGAAAGGCGGTCAGGGTCGCGCTCAGCGGCTGTCCCACGTGTACATCGCCGGCGAGGATTTCGGGAACCGCCGCTTCGAGCCAGATCGGATTGAGGCCGGTGATCTCGGCGAGGGTCTGGCCGGCGGACACGCTCATGCCCGACCGAACGCCGAGCATGGTGACAGCGCCCGAGGAGGGCGCGGTGATCGTGATCGTGGAGCGCGGGCTGCCGCTGCGCGCGACCGAGGATATGACCCCGTCGGGCATACCGAGGAGCCGCATCCGCTCGCGCGCCGCGCGGGTCAGCGCTTCGTCACCTGTCGCGGCGACCGCGAGGTACTCGCGCTGGGCGCCGCCCCATTCGGGGATCAGCAGATCGACGAGCGGTGTTCCCTGGCGAATGATATCGTCGGGCGCGAGGCCGTAGGTGCGCTGCACGAAGCCGCTCGCGCGCGGTTGCACGATCGATACCTGACGGGCGTTGTAGGCGAGCGTGCCGGTCACATTCGTCTCGGGCTCGAGCACGCCGATCTCGGCCTGCGCCGTGCGTACGCCGAAATTCTGCACCAGCGTGGGATCGATGCTGACCCCGCCCGCGCTCGCCGCGTCTCCGCCGGTGCATTTCGCCACCAGCTGCATGTCCATGAAGGGCGATTTGCCCGGCTTGTCGAAGTGCTGGTCGGGCTTCATCGGGTCGTACCAGTACGCCACCTGCTCGCACCCCGATTCGGCTGCGGCCTTGCCGCCGCCGGAATTGCCGCCCGGCTCCTGACCGAGCGTTGCAAGGCCGTAACCGGCGCCAAGGCTCACGAGGGCGATCCCGGCGGCAAGCGTGTAGGACTTCTGACGCGGTGTCAGGCGTTGCCAGGCGGCCTTCATTGCATATGCTCCCGGTAGGTCAGTCGCAGTTTGGCGGCGGCTGCAACGGTCGCCTCTTCGCGCTCGAGGATTTCAAGTTCGAGCAGAGCCAGCGCGGTCTTGGCCGATACGACATCGATCAGTTCGGCGCGGCCGGCGGCGAAGCTGGCGGTTTCGAGGTCCGCCCGATCGCGGGCCAGAGGCAACAGCTCCTCGCGCGCGCGCTGCCATTGCCGGGCCGCGCTGCGCCAGGCCGCGAGGTCGGCGGCGAACTGCGCTTCGAGCGCGCGCAGCATGTCGGCCCGCTCGGCGCGAGCCGCCGCCGCCTGCGCTTCGGCCGCGGCTATGCGCGGCTCCTGCCGCCGACCGGCGAAGATCGGCAAGGTCACCGAACCCATGACCGAGACCACGCTTCCGAAATCGGGGTTGCGCCGGCCAAGGCTCACGTTGACGCCGAAGTCGGGCCGCTTGTCCGCACGGGCAAGGTCGATCGCGGCTCGCGCGCGATCCTCGGCCGCGTCGGCCAGGATGATCTCCGGGTTTCGCGAAAGCGTCGCCCGCAGCGTCACGGGATCAATGTCGGCCGATGGGACTGGTCCTTCTGCGACGGGTTCGGTCCCGGCGATGTACCGCCTCAGGCGAGCCTGCGCCGCTTCCCGGTCGGCTTCGATCCGCGTCCGCGCATCGTCGATGTCGAGCAATGCGCGGCGTATTTCCAGACTCTCCGCGGGACGCGCCGAGCCGGCCGCCACGGCGCTGCGCGCGACCGGCACCAGCTTGTGCAGGTCGTCCTGGGCCCTCGCGGCGAGCGCCAGTCGCTGCTGGGCATATGCGAGCGAGATCCAGGCCTCGCCCGTTTCGATCCGAACCATGTGTTCGGTATGCGCCAACCGGGCATCGGCCACGCGGATGTCCGAGTCCGCGACTCCCGTCCTGGCGTGGCGCTTGGCGAGATTGGGGAAGTCCTGCTCCACCCCGACTTGGACCTGCGTCGGAAGCTGCCGGTCGAGATCGAACGCAGCAGGTCCGGTCACCGGCAAGTTGACGATGCCCGCGCGCAGCCGCGGGTCGGGCAGTTCGCCGGCCGCTTCCGCGGTCCTCTCCAGGGCCTCGATCTCGAGCTCGCGCGCCTGCAGCACGGGCTGCTGCGTTTGCGCTGCCCGCAATGCCTCATCGTAGCCGACCGACTGCGCTTGGGCAGCCTGCGCGGCAAGCGCGGCTGCCATGGGCAGCCAGCAAATGCGCCAAAACATGCGATAAACCTCACTCGTTCAGAGCGCGCCGGGAAGACGGTTGGCGTTAGCAACGGCCGCAAGGACCGGTCAGACGCAGTCGTCCGCCCAGCTCGCGATCCGGCGCGTCGCGCATCGCGCGGCGCCGTTCGAAACTAGACGGTGAGGCAGGTTTGGGGAGGGGGCGACTCCGGACGCGCGGGCTCGCTTTCGAGCCGCACTGCGTTCGCAAGACCGTAGATCCGGGCGGCTGGAAGCGGGGTCGGCTGGGCCGCACCGGTATCGGGCAGCGCAAGCGGCGGCAGGCAGTTCATGGCGATCAGACACTCGATCGTCATGTCGAGGCAAGAGCCCTTGTGATCGGAGGAGTCCGCCATGCCCTTCATACGGTGCCCGGACATCGCCTGCTCAGCGTGAGTGCAATCGCCCATCGTCGCCATTTCGACCTGGGGCACCGCCGCGGCATTGGCCGCGACCTGGACGAACAGTCCGAAGCCGAAACAAACCAGAGCCAGGGCGCGCAGGAACTTCACCCCGGCGCGATAGACCGGGCATCCGGCAAGAGCAAGGCGAACACGATCCGGTTTGCCGCAGGTCGGCGCCTATCGGGACGTTTTCGTTCGATCCGCGGGCGGGTCATGCAGCGCGAGAGCGGCGGCTGAATCGCGCCATAGGTCCGGATCGGCCAGGAAAGCAGCGCATCAGTCTGCGGCCACGCGGCGACGATTGACCGCAAAGCCGAGGACGAGCGCGAGAAGGACGAGAATCTGCGCCGCGACCGTCTCGAGCGTGGGGAACAGGCCGACGATCGAAAGGCGCGGCACGAACGAGACGGGTGCGATATCGATCCAGCCTGCCTCCTGCAATGCGGCGACACCCTTGCCCGCGAGCACCACTGTCAACGCGGCCATCAGCCAGGAGCTGTAGCGGAAGAAACTGGCGATCGGCAGTTGCCGGCTGTACCGCAACATGGCCCACGCGACGCCGGCGAGCACGAGCACGGCGGCGACCGTTCCAGCGAGCATTGCCGCTCCGTTGCCCTGCGACCACAAGGCGGCAAAGAACAGGATCGTCTCGAACACCTCGCGGTATACGACCACGAAGGCGAGGCCGAACAGCAACCAGCCCGACTGGCCGCCAAGCGCCCTGGCGAGCTTTTCCTGAATATACCTCTGCCACTGGCCGGCCTGCGCCTTGCCGTGCATCCAGATGCCCACCGACAGCAGCACGACCGCCGCAAACAGGGAGCCGAACCCTTCGGTCAGCTCGCGGCTCGCGCCGCTGATGCCGATCGCATAGGTGGCTACCAGCCAGGTCGCTCCTCCGGCAACGAGAGCGCTCGTCCAGCCGCCGTGGACGTAGCGCAACACGTCCTTGCGGTCGGCCTTCTCCAGAAATGCCAGCATCGCCACGACGATGAGCAGCGCTTCGAGGCCTTCGCGCAACAGGACGGCAAAGGCGCCGGCGAACGTGGTGACGGCGCTCGACGCGCCGGGCGCGAGGGCGCGCTCGGCGTCATCGAGGAGCGTATCGATTGCTCCCGCCTGCGTCGCCAGGGCATCGGGCGCTATTCCGTCGCCGATCGCTGCCCGGAACGCGCCCATGCGCGTCTCGATATTCGCCATCAGTCCGGCGTCCTTGGCGCTGAGCAGCGGCTCGATGGGTTCGAAGCCGTCGAGATAGGCCGACAGGGCGAGCGCCTTGGCCCGTTTCCTGTCTCCGGAGCGGTAGGCGTCGACGCTTTCGCCGAGTCTGGCGCGGGTCGTGGCGATGGCTTTGCCGGCATCGCCCGAAGCCCGCGCCGTCACGGCTTCGGGATGGGCGCGGAGATAGGCCATGACGGCATCGGCCCGCGCTTGTCCGATCTGCTCGCCCAGCGCTTCGGGGGTGGTCGTGACCAGAGCCTTGAGGTCGGGAATTCTGGCGCGAATGTCGGCGCTGCTCTGCCACAACGTTTCGCCGCGGCGCACATCGGCCTGCGAAAAGGCGAACGCTCCGGCGCGGAAGGCGAGCGCCCAGCGATCCTCGGCAGGAAGGTCGCGAAAGCTCTGCATCGCGGTGCCGTCGATCCCTTGCGAGATGACCTGCTCGAGTGCCGCGAGGCTGCGCTTGCGCGCGCGGGCCGTGTCGGTGAACGCAATCGGCGGCGTTTCTAGCCCGGCAGCATCGGGCCCCTTGCCGTTCCCGCTCGCGCCATGGCAGGCGGCGCAATTATCGGCGAAGAGAGCCGCACCGCGCGCGACGTTTGGCGCTCTCGAAGGCGCGACCGGGACGGGATAGGCCTCGAGCAGCACGCCGGAGATCGTGTGGGACGTCGAAGCTATTCGCGCCGCCGGAGCTTTCGCGGCGATCTGGTCGTGCAGCGCGCGTGCCTCGCGAACGAGCTCGGCCTTCCGCGGCCGGTCGGGCAGTTGATCGAGCTCATCCGCGATCGTGGCCGCGAACTCCTGCATCTCGGCATATTCGCCGTCGCTGGTGACCTTGCCCCCCGACACGGCGCCCTCGTAGTCGACCGCTATGTAATCGAGGAGCTTCCACGTCGTACCGACCCGTTGGGCGGTCGCCGGCTCGAGCGCCTGGGCTGCCGCAGGCGAGGCCATGAGCCCCGATGCCACGATAATGAGCAGGATTGCCAGAAATCCGCCCAGACGGCGCACCATGCGATTCGATCCGAAATTCGTCATGTGGCGCGCATACACCCTGAAGCCACTACAGGGTCAAGGCTATTGCGACGCATTCTTAGAATGGACCTCGACCAATGTGCCGGACGAACGTGACGCTTCGGCGAGATCGCGCTGCGCGTGCCGCATGATCTGCCACCCGCCGGACAGGCCCAGCGCCGCCATGATCGCGGCGACGATGAGATCGGGCCAGGCCGTGCCGGTTCCGAACACGCCCGCGGCAGCGGCAACCACGGCGACGTTGCCGATCGCGTCGTTGCGCGAGCAAATCCAGACCGAGCGCCGGTTCGCGTCGCCGCTGCGAAAACGGAACAGCATGATCGCTACGGCGCCATTGGCGATCAATGCGATGACCCCCACGACACCCATCAGTTCGGCCCGCGGCACGGTGCCGTTCATCAGTGCGATTCCGGTGGAGACCAGCACGAACAGCCCCAGCAGCGCAAGCGTCGCGCCCTTGGCAAGCGCCGCCTTCGCGCGCCATGCAAGGACCGAACCGGCCACGCCCAGGCTGATCGCGTAATTGGCTGCATCGCCCAGGAAGTCGAGCGCGTCGGCCCGCAGCGCCTGCGAGCCCGATATGAGCCCCGCGCCGATTTCTCCCGCGAACATCGCCAGATTGATCGCCAGCGCGATCCACAGTGCCCGGCGCCACTGGGGATCGTCGGCGGGTTCATCGCTCGGCGCGCAATCACATCCTGCCATTGTCGTACCTGTCGGTGTTGGAATCGGTCATGGCGCCACCATATGCACCCTGAAGTCACTATAGGGTCAAGGGGCCGGATCAATGCGCATCGGTGAACTGGCACGCCGGACAGGCGTCCGTGTGGAAACGATCCGCTGGTACGAGAAAGCGGGGCTGCTCGAAGAGCCGGATCGCAGTGCCAGCAACTACCGTGAATACGACAAGGCGTCTCTCGACCGGCTCACCTTCATCAAGCGAGGGCGCGATCTCGGCTTCTCGCTCGATCAGGTCAGCCAGCTGATGAATCTCACGCGCAGCCCCGGGGAAAATTGCGCCACGGTCGATGCGATCGCGGTTCATCACCTCACCGCGATCGACCGCAAGATCGCCGACCTCACCGCCTTGCGACGGGAATTGACCGGGCTCGTGGACTCCTGCGCCGGCGGTTCGATCGGAGATTGCGATATATTGCGGGCCCTGTCTCCGGAAGGCGATCACGAATCAGCCCCATGAATTCGCAGGGAACGATCACGCCGCCCGAAGATGAGGATGCTCATGCACGCAACGGTGAACCTCGACGGTAATGTGGACATATTCGGCGTGCACCGCCAGCCGCGCAGCGTATTGCTCGGGCGATGCGGGATCGGCTGCGATCACTGAGGCAATCACGGCATATTTGCCCGGCCCGATCCGCCAGATGTGCAGATCACCCACCGCGGTATCGCCGTCTTCGAGTGCTTCGCGCACTTCACTGTAGCGTTCCGTCCCCGCGTCGGCATCCACGAGTACCGCCGCCGTGTCGCGCAGCAGCGTCCACGACCAGCGCGCAATCACAAGCGCTCCCACGATGCCCATCGCCGCATCCATCCACGCCCACCCCAGATAGCGGCCGGCGAGCAGCGCGGCGATCGCGAGGACAGAGGTCAGGGCGTCGGCCAGAACGTGGAAATAGGCAGACCGCAAATTGTTGTCGGCATGCGCATGGTCGTGATCGTGGTGATTATGGGCTTCGTGTTCATGCCCATGCCCATGTCCATGATCGTGGCCGTGGTGATGATCGGCTCCGAGCAGCCAGGCGCTCGCCAGATTCACCAGAAGACCCAGAACCGCGATCCAGATCGCTTCGGTGTAGGCGATCGCCAGCGGACTGAAGATGCGCTGGATCGATTCAACCGCAATGCCGACCGCGAAGATCGCCAGAACCAGCGCGCTGGCAAAACCGGCCAGATCGCCGACCTTGCCCGTGCCGAAGGTGAACCGCGGATTGTCTGCGTGGCGGCGCGCAAACCAGTAAGCGAAAGCCGCAACTCCGAGCGCGCCCGCGTGCGTCGCCATATGAATGCCATCGGCCAGGAGCGCCATCGAGCCGGTCCACAGGCCCGCGGCGATTTCCAGTACCATCATGGCCGCGGTGAGGGCGACCACATACCGAGTGCGCTTCTCGTGCGCGTCGTGCGAGGCGCTGAGGAAATTGTGGTCGTGGCTCAGTGGATTGGGATCGGAATGATGCATCTGCCCGCCATAGACGCGCGCGGGTTGCAGGCCAATCTCGAGTTCGCATGACACATCGCCTGCCGCGCGGATCCCCTACCGTGTCGTTGAGGAACTGGGCGCACCAGCGCCCGGATTGGTGCTGGTGCGCCAGGAAGCCGAATAGTCAGCGATCCGATTTCGAGACGCTCCCGGTCAGACCGCGCCGATCGACGACGGTGATACGTCGCGCCTTGGCCTCGATCACGAGCCGCTCGAGTACGCCGTTGCCGGGGAACGCGATCACGTAGCGCGGTTCGAGCTTGAGCATCTGCTCGTTGCGCTTGAACCCGGCGCGGGCGCCCAGCCTTCTGTCGAGCGAGAACACCAGCTGCTGGACATCGTGACGCTCGGCCCAGCTCGCGGCGATCCGGTCGACGCCCTTGCTGTCGCCGCCGTGCACGACGAACAGGTCCGGGACCCGGTCGCGCACCTTGTCCAGCGTGGCCCAGACATTTGCGGCGAATGCCTTGGCTTCGTCGGTCGTGGGAAAGGACGATCGGCCGCCGGCGAATACGACCGGCGTGCCTTCGGGCGTATGGGCCGCGCGGCGACGCTCGGCGCGAACCCGCAGAAAATCTCGGGCATTGATGACTGCGGAGGTAACCTGGGCGGAGTGGTTGGACCGGGAGCCGGTCATGGGACGCCAGGACGTTCCGATCTCGTCGAGATAGAGAGCAGCAGCGGTTTCGCGCATCCGTTCGAAGGCGATCATGGTCGCTTCGGCCGCCTGCGCGCGCTCGATCTGCTCCTCGAGATTGCTCGAATGGACTTCCGATCCGTCGGCACAGGCGAGCAAGGCGCGAATTTCGTCGCTCGCCCGGTCGAGCTGGGACGACTTGCGGCTGGCGGCGCGGTGGAAGAGATTGACGAAGCCCCAGGCGATATCCTCGGCATCGGCTTCGAGAGCGGTATCGGCGAACATCGCGAAGAGGTCCGACCAGGCCCCGGCAAGCGTCTGGTCGATCGCGTCGTCGCAGGGAAAATCGGTCTTGTCGAAAGGCGCGGGCTTGATGCTTAAGCCGGACAGGTCGAGGCCGGCGAGCTGTTGGATGAAGCTGTCGTACATGGTTCAATCTCCTGATCTGTTCGGAGGATCGGAGACGGTTCCTGATGGCCCCGGTCCGATCCGCCGGAGCCCGATCAGGGCCGGGACAAGGGGAAGGCGCACCGCGGGAGCGGGGAACCTGCGGCCCTAGGCTGGCGCGGGCCACACGGGCCGACGGGCCGCAGGTTGCGCCTTGACCCGACCGGCCCAGGGCCTCTCCCGGCGGACGGGCCGGAGCCGAATGATCGGCATCCTTTTTCGAAAGGATCGGGAGCGAGAATTTCAGCGGCGGAAGCACAGCGGTGAGGCACCGACCTCACAGTGAGGCGTCGCCGCGCCTGAAGATCGCTTCTCCGTTCGAGAAGCGTCCGACCATATGCAGCTCGCCGAACAGTTCGATGAACCTATCCGACACCTGTTCGAGCCATCGCCGCGCGCGCCCCGATCTCGGGTGCCGCCAGTCGGCGTCCCGATACGGGCCGTCCTCGCGCTCGACGAGCCAGATGGCGGCAAGTCCACCATAGGTCGAAACGCCGCAATCGGCGAAGGCGTTGCGCAGCACGATGCGGTCTTCGCGCCCGCGCCAGCCCTCGAAAGGCTGGAGCGACGGAAAGGTGCTTCGGGCAGTTTCGACGATATCGTCGACAAGGCAGTGATAGGCCCACGCCGCGTCGTCCTGCGTCTCGCCGACCAGACGAAACGCGACGATGGCCCCGTTCGGGTAGCTGACAGACCGTCCCATGGCGCCTCTCCCTCAGGCCGCCGCATCGAACCGGCCGGCTTCATCGGACGACGGCCGCTCTTCGATCCCGCCAAGGCGCATGAGCAGACTGGCGGCTTCCTCGGCCTTCGCAGCGGCGGTGAGGATGGCCCGGTCGTCGGATTTCAGCAGCTCAAGCCAGGACGCGATGTAGCTCGCATGATGATCGAGATGAGCGACCGGGAGGCCCAGTTCGGCCCCCAGTATCGCCGAGGACAATTCGGCGACGAGCTCCTCGGCGGCGTAGGCTGCGCTGCCGAACCGGTTCTTCAGATCGCGATCGAGCCGCGATGCGTGTCCCGTCCAGTGCGAGAGTTCATGCGCGAGCGTGGCGTAATAATGGTCGTAGGTGTCGAACAACCCGGTGGGTGGCATCGTGATCCGGTCGAATCTCGGTTCGTAGTAGGCCTCGCAGCCGTGATGGCGCACGGTCGCGCCGATGGCCGCAAAGAAGCGGTCGAGCCGCTCAAGTCGCCCCTCGGGCTCGACCGGCGCGAGGAGGTGTTCGGGATGGTACAGGGACGGGAGGCCATCGCACTGGTCGGCGTTGAAGACCGCATACGCCTTGAGAACACGGCGGGTTTCGGTGTCGTTCTCACCGCCAGGACCTTCGACCTCTTTCCGGTAGGCCTTGTAGAAGATCGCGATCGTCGAGGTCTCACCCTTGCGAACCTGGCCGCCCAGCGCCTGGCATTGGCGATAGGTCATCCAGTATGGCGAGCCGTAGCCGGCCGCGTCGGCCATGAGCCACAGCCAGAAGGTGTTCATGCCCCGATAGGGGGTTCCACATGCCCGCAAGGGCCGCGTGACCTGCAGGCCGCGCCACGGCCTGATCCAGGGCCTGGTACCCTGCTCGAGCTTTGCGATGATGGTTGCCGTGATGCGCTGTGCGGGAGATCGGGCTGCGGCCGAGCGTCTGGAACCGGACATGTCTGTTCTCCTTGTCGGCGGGACGGGTGTGTCCCGGGTCAAGGGTCCAAAAGCCTCTCTCTCCTCACCGTCTTGCGGCCGCGGCTCCCCAGCCCGGGGGCGCCGGACAATGTCCCCGGCTTGCGGGAGTTCGACCCCAGGCAAGCGCGCAGGGGTGACAGAATGGGGGAGATCGGCTAACCGCGCCGCGCAATGCTTCGCCGGATGGCCTTTCGACGCGCTCCAGCGCTTATTGTCCTGTGGCTGGTCCTGCTGGGATTCGCGACCATCGCGGATGCCGCGACATGCGGCCCGGAAGCCGGGTTTGCCGAGGTCGTCGAGGTCGCCCGGGCCGAAGTGGCCCTCGAGGCGCCCGGCGATACCCACGAGCGAAGCGACTCGGACGGCTCACCGATCCAGCACGGCGGATGCACCCATGGTCATTGCCATCATGGCTCGACTACGACCGACGGGGTCGGGACCGGTGAACGCCTCAGCGCGATCAGCGTCCCCGTGCCCCTGGCGCAATCCTACCTGCATCCGGTCGATCGCGAAATCCTGAGCCCACCCCCCAAAGCCTGAATCGCACGCGCGCGCCGGCACCCGGTGCGTCGGTGTTGATTCAGTTGCTGACGGGAAATTTATGACATCGCTGATCTGGCGGGCGGCCCTCATTCCAGGGCTCGCTCTTGCCGCTGCTCCGCTTGCCGCGCAAGCCGACCGCGGTCTCACTCTTGACGAGGCGCTCCGCCTCTCGGGCGCTATCGAGGCGTCTGCAAGCTCTCCATCGAACCCGCGCATCGTCGGGCCTCAGGAGGACATCGCCGCCGCCGAAGCGGAAATCGCGCAGGCTCGCCTGCGTCCCAATCCGGAGGTCTCGCTCGAAGTCGAGAACGTCGCCGGGACCGGGGCCTTTTCAGGCCTGCGGTCCAGCGAATACACCCTGTCCGCGGGGCTGCCGATCGAACTCGGCGGGAAACGCAACGCTCGCATAGCGGCGGCGCGCGCGGAAGCCGATCTGGCGCGACTGCGCGGAGAGCTTTCGCTGTCCGAGCTGGGATATCTGGTACGGCGGCGCTTCGTTGCAGCTGTCGCCGCCGAAGCGAAGGTCGAGCTCGCGGCCGATATTCTCGAACGCGATCGCGAGCTGCTGCGGATCGCCGATGCGCTGGTCGACGCCGGGCGCGAGCCGCCCTTGCGAGCACTGCGCGCCCGCGCGGCCCTTGCCGAAGCAGAAGCGGAACTGAAGGCCGCGCAAGCCGACGCCCTTGCGACCCGGTTCGCGCTCGGCGCGCTGTGGTCGCAGGATGCAGCCCCCGAGGTGCCGCCCGAATTCCCGGCGATCGAACCGCCGCACGACCTGATCGCGTCCTATTCCGGTCTCGAGACCAGAATTGCCGCGGCCGAGCGGATCGCCGCCGAGACCGAGATCGATCGCCAGCGTTCGCTCGGCGTGCCCGATCCGACCGTTTCGGCGGGTGTGAAGCGCTTCGAGGAAAGCAACGACAACGCCTTCGTCGTCGGGGTCTCGATCCCTCTGCCGCTGCGCAATCGCAACCAGGGCAGCGTCGCGGCCGCCCAGGCCCGCGCCCGGGCGGCAGGGGCACGCGAAGCCGTCGCGATGGCCGATTACCGCCAGGAAGTCGCGCAGGCCCGCGCCGATTATCTCTCGGCAGAAGCGAAATCCACGACGCTCGAAGAGCGGTCGCTGCCGCAGGCCGAAGAGGCGCTGCGTCTGGCCGAGATCGGTTATCGCAACGGCAAATTCCCGCTTCTCGAGGTTCTTGCCGCCGCGGATACGCGCGACTCGATCCGACGCTCGATCATCGATGCCCGCGAAGCGCAGGGCGCCGCCGCGGCAAGGCTCATCCGCCTCGCCGCGCAGTGAAGGACAGATTCATGAACATTCCCACTCTTTTCGATCGCGAGCGCCTCGGCGAGCGCAAACGCCCTGTGCTGATCGGCGCAGCGATCATCGTCGTTGCGCTTCTCCTCTTCCTGCTCTGGCCGACGACCGAGCCGGAGGAGAGCGAACCGGCATCGCAAACCACCGCCCCGCTCGCGCTCAAGCTCGGCGACGCGCAGATCAAGACCGCGAAAATCGGTTTGCAGACGGTGGCGCGCGGAGCGGCGACGCAGCTTCTTCTGCCCGCCACCGTGGCAGCGAGCCCGTCGAGCACCGCGGTGATCGATGCACGCGGCTCCGGCGTCGTTCGCAGCGTCTCGAAGAACCTCGGCGATTACGTGCGCCAGGGCGAGGCCGTGGCCCGGATCGAGAGCGGCGAGGCCGCCGGCCTTGCATCGCAGGTCAGCTCCGCGCTTGCCCGGGTCAATGAGTTGCAGGCCGCCTACGAACGCGAGAAGCGATTGTTCGAACAGAACGTCACCGCGCGCCAGGATCTCGAAGCGGCGCAGGCCAACCTCGCCGTCGCCCGCTCGGAGCTTTCGCGTGCACGCGCGGCAGCCGCCGCGGCCGGGGTCAGCGCGGACGGTCGCTCGATCGCCGTGATCAGCCCGCTCTCGGGCAGAATCACGAAGGCACCCATCGTGCTCGGGTCCTACGTCGCAGCGGGCGACGAGCTCTACCACGTCGTCAATCCCAACGGCCTGCAGATCGAGGTCGCGCTCCCTTCGGCGGATGCGGCGCGTATCCAGCCCGGCGACGAAGCGGCGATCGTGATGGCCGACGGGCGCGAGATCGGCACCCGGGTGCGATCGGTGACGCCGGCGCTCGACCCGGAAAGCCGCAGTGCGACCGCGGTCCTGACGTTGCCGGGCGCGGTCCCGGGAATTCAGCCGGGTGCCTTCCTGCAGGCGCGTCTCAAGCCGTCGGGCGAAGTTCTGACGGATGCGGTGGCGGTTCCCGAAGCCGCCGTCCAGTCGATCGAGGGCGAGAACTACGTGTTCGTTCGCACCAAGAGCGGCTTCGTCGCGCGGCCGGTGCAGATCGGCAGCCGCTCGGGCGGAATGGTCGCGATCCTGTCCGGGCTCGAGCCCGGCACGGTGATCGCCGCCACCAACGCCTTCCTCCTCAAGGCCGAGCTCGGAAAGGGCTCGGCCGAGGAAGAATGACGGACACCGCCAGGAGACACGCGACATGCTAGCCAGACTGATCGACGTGGCGGTGCGCAACCGCTTCCTCGTCATATTCATCGCCGCCGCCGCGGCCGCTTTCGGGCTGTTCCAGCTCGCCAGGCTGCCGATCGATGCGGTCCCCGACATCACCAACAAGCAGGTGCAGATCAACTCGGTCGCACCCGCGCTTTCGCCGACCAACATGGAGAAGCTCGTTACCTTCCCGGTCGAGACCGCTCTCGCCGGGATTCCCGGGCTCGAGAGCACGCGCTCGATCTCGCGCAACGGCTTCAGCCAGGTCACCGCGATCTTCGCCGATGACACGGATATCTATTTCGCCCGCCAGCAGGTGGGCGAACGGCTCGGCCAATTGGGCGGCGAACTACCCGACGGGGTCCAGCCGAGCATGGGGCCGGTGTCGACCGGCCTTGGCGAGGTGCTCATGTGGTCGGTTCGCTACGCCGATCCCGATACGCCCGAAGGCCAGCCGCGCGCCGGGCGGGCCGGGCCGCAGCCCGACGGCTCCTACATCACACCCGAAGGCCAGGTGCTTCGCGGCGAGACCGCCAAGGCTGCTTATCTGCGCACGGTGCAGGACTGGATCGTGGCATTGCAGATGCGCACGGTTCCCGGCGTGGCCGGTGTCGATTCGATCGGCGGCTACGAGAAAACCTATCTCGTCCAGCCGGACCCCGCGAAGCTCGCGACCTACGGCCTCTCGTTCACCGAACTCGCCGAAGCGCTCGAGCGCAACAATCTCTCGGTCGGCGCCAACTACGTCAATCGCGGCGGCGAGGCCTTCCTCGCCCGCGTCGATGCGCGCATCACCACGATGGACCAGATCTCGAACGCCGTAGTGGCGGTGCGCGGGGACGTTCCAGTCCGCGTGTCGGATGTCGCCACGGTCGGCATCGGAGGCGAATTGCGCACGGGCGCGGCCTCGCAAAACGGCGAACCTGCCGTCATCGGCACCACGCTGATGCTGCTGGGCGAGAACAGCCGCACTGTCGCGCGCGATTCACGCGAGCGGCTCGACGAAATCGCCAAGACCCTGCCGCCGGGAGTGACGGTCGACGTCGTTCTCGACCGATCGCAGCTGGTCAACGCGACGATCTCGACGATCGAGAAGAACCTGACCGAAGGCGCGCTGCTGGTGATCGCCTCGCTGTTCCTGTTGCTGGGCAACATCCGGGCGGCGATCATCACCGCTCTGGTCATCCCGCTGTCGTTCCTGCTGATGGCGATCGGCATGAACGAACTCAAGGTTCCGGGGAACCTGATGAGCCTCGGCGCGCTCGACTTCGGGCTGATCGTCGACGGGACGGTGATCATCGTCGAGAATTTCCTCAGACGCATGGCCGAAAGACAGGAGCACCAGGGCCGCCTGCTCCATGTGGGCGAGCGGCTCGAAGAGGTCTCGGCCTCGGTCAAGGAGATGATCCGGCCGTCGCTGTTCGGCCAGGCGATCATCTTCATGGTCTTTGCCCCGCTGCTGACCTTCCAGGGCGTGGAGGGCAAGACGTTCTCGCCGATGGCGATCACCGTGATGCTCGCGCTTCTCGCCGCCTTCGTCCTGTCGCTGACGGTCGTCCCCGCGTTGCTGGCGGTGTTCATCCGCGGCAAGGTCGCGGAGAAGGAAGTCAAGGTGATCGCCCGCGGCAAGGAAGGCTACGCGCGGATGCTCCCGCGGGCGATGGCCCATCCGTGGCGCACGGTCGGCATCGGGGTGGCGGTGTTCGCCTTCGCGGCGGTCGTGTTCCAGTTCGTCGGCCGGGAGTTCATTCCCCAGCTCGACGAAAAGAACCTCGCTGTTTCCGCGGTGCGCATTCCGTCGACCTCGCTCGAGCAATCGGCGTCAATGCAGCGCGAGGTGGAAAAGGCGATCTCGGCGCTGCCGGAAGTGGAGCTGGTGTTTTCCAAGACCGGCACCGCCGAGGTGGCGTCGGACCCGATGCCGCCCAACAAGTCGGACAGCTTCGTCATCCTCAAACCCCAGGAGGAGTGGCCCGACGCGGGAATGTCCAAGGACGAGCTGGTCGAGAAGATCGATGCGCGGGTGAGCAAGCTGGTGGGCAATGCCTACGAGTTCACCCAGCCGATCGAGATGCGCTTCAACGAGCTGATCTCCGGCGTTCGCGGCGACGTCGCGATCAAGCTCTACGGCGACGATCTCGACCAGATGGCCGGGACCGCCGACAACATCGCCTCCACGTTGCGTTCGATCGAAGGGTCCGCCGACGTGCAGGCGGAGCAGACCGGCGGGTTTCCCACGCTCGACTTCGCCTTCGACCGGACGGCGATCTCTGGGCTCGGGCTCCAGGTCGAGGACGTGGCGAACACCGTCGCGGCCGCGCTCGGCGGTCAGGAGGCGGGTGTCGTCTTCGAGGGCGACCGGCGGTTCGACATCGTCGTGCGCATGCCCGATGCGACGCGCGACAACATCGACGTGATCGGCGCCTTGCCGGTGATGCTGCCCGAACACGCCGCCGGTGGCGGACGCTCGGTGCCGCTGCGCCAGTTGGTGAACTTCGAGGAGACCGAAGGGCTGAACCAGATCAGCCGCGAGAACGGCAAGCGCCTGGTGATCATCCAGACAAATGTCCGCGACCGCGACGTGGGCAGCTTCGTGACCGAAGCGCAGCAGAAGATCGCCGCCCAGGTCGATGTTCCCGCGGGCATGTATCTCGAATGGGGCGGTCAGTTCGAAAGCCTCAAGTCCGCGAGCCAGCGCCTTGCGATCGTGATCCCGATCACCGCGGTCCTGATCTTCGTGCTGCTGTTCATGGCGCTCGAAAGCGCGAAGATGGCCGGGGCGATCTTCGCAGCGGTGCCGCTGGCGCTGTCGGGCGGTGTCTTCGCCCTGGCGCTGACGGGTCAGCTGTTCTCGATCTCCGCCGCAGTCGGGTTCATCGTCCTGTTCGGCGTTTCGGTGCTCAATGGGCTGGTGATGATGACCAGCATCCAGGCGAGACTGCGCGACGGTATCGAAGTCGACGAGGCGATCACGGGAGGGGCGATGGAGCGTTTCCGATCGGTCCTCATGACGGCGATCGTGCCGTCGCTCGGCTTCGTGCCAATGGCGCTTGCCCATGGAACAGGCGCGGAAGTCCAGAAGCCGTTGGCCATTACCGTGATCGGCGGCCTGATCACCGCCACGATCCTGACGCTGTTCGTGCTGCCGGCGATCTGCAAGCTGGTCCTCGGCCGCCGGACCGAAGCGGAGCCTGGCCCGGCCGGGCACGAACCGGCTATCGCCAATTGAGGGAGAAGAACGATGCACGATGACAAGCAGATGATGTTGCTGCGCATCTATACCGACGAGAGCGCGCACATCGGCGACAAGCGCCTGGTCGACGAACTCGTCCGCATGGCGCGCACCGAAGGGCTTGCCGGGGCGACCGCGCTGCGCGGTCGTCTCGGGTTCGGCGGGCGCAAGGGCGCCGTGCACCAGCATCACTCGCTCGGCGTGGGCGACAACATGCCGATGGTGGTCGAGATCGTGGACACGGAGCCGGCGGTGCGCCGGTTCGCCGGGACGCTCGGCGATCTGCACCATATCGGTCTCGTCACGCTCGAACGGGTCGAAGTGCTGCACGGCAGCCTGCCGAGTGCGGAACGCCCGAAATGAGCGGCCACCATGACCACGGCGACCATGGCCATGCGCACGGTCACTCGCACGCGCCCGCCAGCTTCGGCCGCGCTTTCGCGGTCGGCATCGCGCTCAACGTCGCCTTTGTCGCCATCGAAGCGGGCTACGGAATATTCGCCAACTCGCTCGCGCTCCTCGCGGACGCCGGTCATAATCTGAGCGATGTCTTCGGGCTGGTCATCGCCTGGGCGGCCGTCAGGCTGGGCAGCAAGGCGCCCAGCGCGCGCTATACCTATGGCCTGGGTGGAAGCTCGATTCTCGCCGCGCTGTTCAACGGCATCTTCCTTATGCTCGCGGCGGGGGCGATCGCCTGGCAGGCCGTGCTTCGGTTCGCCGATCCTCAACCCGTCGCGGGCAACACGGTCATGATCGTCGCCGGCATCGGGATCGCGATCAACACCGCGACGGCGCTGATGTTCATGCGGGGCCGCAAGAGCGACATCAATATTCGGGGTGCGTTTCTCCATATGGCGGCCGATGCGGCGGTGTCGGCAGGCGTGGTGATAGCGGGCCTCGCCATCCGCAACACCGGACTGAGCTGGATAGACCCGGTCACGAGCCTCGCCATCGTGGCAGTGATCGTCTGGAGCACCTGGGGGCTGCTGCGCGAGGCAGTGGCGATGTCGCTGAACGCGACGCCTTCGGGCATCGACACGGCAAAGGTCTCATCGCACCTGTCAGGCCTCGATGGCGTCGCGTCGGTGCACGACCTCCACGTCTGGCCAATGAGCACGACCGAGACGGCGCTGACGGCGCACCTCGTGATGGGCGCGCCGGCCGACCGCGATCGCTTCTTTCAGGAGGCAACGAAGACACTGCACGAACGCTTCGGGATCGATCACGTGACCCTGCAGGTTGAAACCGGTAGCTGTCCGTGCCCCCTGGAGTCACAAGAAGTGGTCTGAAAATGCAGGCGATCCTCTATACGCTCATCCCCCTCGCCGCCGTGGCGATCGGTGCGCTGGCCACGGTGGTGCGCCGACCGAGCGTAGGGTTCCAGGCAGGGGTGCAGCATCTCGCAGCCGGTGTCGTCTTCGCTGCGGCGGCGGGGGAGATCCTTCCCGACCTCAAGCACAGCTCTTCGCTTCTCCCGGTCCTGCTGGGTGCGGGGGTCGGGATTGCCGGGATGCTTGCGCTCAAGAGCGCAACGGAACGGAAGGGTGGACCGACGGGCCTCGCCGTCACCGCCGGCATCGACCTTCTGGTCGACGGGCTGGTCCTGGGCATCAGCTTCGTGGCGGGCATGCAGCAG
The DNA here is from genome assembly GCF_009828025.1 of Qipengyuania algicida. Lineage (GTDB taxonomy): Bacteria > Pseudomonadota > Alphaproteobacteria > Sphingomonadales > Sphingomonadaceae > Qipengyuania > Qipengyuania algicida. The sequence continues at coordinate 34,448 of NZ_WTYA01000012.1, forward strand.
GGAATCTTGCTGGCCATCGCGCTGACGCTCGAGGTCCTCTTCCTTGGCCTGTCGCTCGCGGGCACGCTATCGGAAAGCATGTCGAAAATGCGAGCGGTCGTGCTGACCTGCGCGATCGGCCTTGCGCTTCCGCTCGGCGCCCTGCTCGGCGCGCCGGTCAGCGCCCTCCCGCAGGCCTGGCAGACCGGGTTCTATGCCTTCGGTCTCATCGCCTTGCTCTATCTCGTCACCGAAGAACTGCTGGTCGAAGCGCACGAGTGCCCGGAATCGCCGCTGACGACCTCGATGTTCTTCATCGGTTTCATGGCAATCCTGACGATCGAGGAACTGATGCAGTGATGGGCATGGGCCTACTCACGGTGGTCACGCTGTTCGCGGTTCCGGCCTTTGCCATCGCCTACGCAAGGGGCTGCAAGGGGCATGGCCGGGGTTGGCGCGACTACGCCTTCGCGGCCGGCCTCATCATTGCGTTGGCATCTTCGACCTGGCCTCTCGAACACCTGGCACGGCACCACTTCGACCTCCATCAAGCGATGTTCCTCGGCCTGCGGATCGCCGGCCCGATGCTGATCGCGCTCTCCCATCCTGCGGGCACACTGCTGCGCGGAACGCCCCGGGGCCTTCGCGGGGGTCTCATTGCCCCGGCGCTCCGGAACCGGACGGTACGCGAGGGCTGGCGCCTCGTTCGCATGCCTGCGACCGCGCTGGGTCTCTATCTCGGCACATTGTTCGCCTGGTCGGTCCCGGCGTGGCAGGACGCGGCGCTGCTCATGCCCGCCATCGCGCTGCTGCTCCATCTCAGCATGTTTCTCGCCGGCATGGTTTTCTGGACTAGGATTTTCGACCGCCGGCCCGCGCCGCACGGGCTGCGACACGGCGTGCGCCTCATGATGCTGTGGCTGGCCATTCTGGGCCAGATCCTGGTGGGTTCGGCGACCACCCTCAAGTCGGTCCCGTGGTATCCTGGCTATGCCGCGGTTCCGGTGCCGATCCTCGACCTGATGCGAGACGAGATGGTCGGTGGCTTCCTGCTGTGGATTCCCAGTAGCCTCGTGACCCTGCTGGGCCTGATCGCGGTGGTCGATATGTGGGGACGCCACGAAACCCGGATGGATGCGCGTCGCACCGCGTGGTCGCCCTCGAACTCCGCCATCCTGCTTTACCCCACCAGCTCGGAGGGTCTGCGGACGATGGCTCAACCCAAAAACCGCGTTCTGGCACTCTCCATGGCGCTGTTCGCCCTGTTCATTCTTTCGGCAACGCTGCTCGTGGGACTGGGCTACCGCTATCTGTGAGTTCGGCGCTAGACCTCCGATTGGGAGGGAAGCAATGCCCGTCGAGAGCTTGGCTCGCCCAAGAGCATGGCCGCCAGAAGAACCCGCCAGGCGAAGCGACTGGCGGCACGAAAGGAAAGCTTAGCGTGACAATCCTCGACAAGCCGGCAGCTCGAGATCTCTACGACCGGATAGCGCAGCGCTATGACGGCTGGCTGAGCACCTTCCGCCTGCTCGGCCTGAACCGATGGCGGCGGCGCTTGATCGATGCACTGAAAATTGCTCCCGGCGACGAGGTCGTCGACCTGTGCTGCGGTACGGGTGAGAACCTCGCCCTCCTGGCCGCTGCGGTGGGGCCAGGCGGGCGCGTCGTCGGTATCGATTTGTCCGAAGGCATGCTCGATCGGGCGCGAACGAAGGTCGTCTCGGCACGCCTCGGCAACGTGGAGTTGATCCGCGGCGATGTTGAAAGCTTCGAAGTCCCTCGCACCGCTTCTGTCGTGCTTTCGACCTTTGGCCTGGAAATGGTCCCGCTTTACGACGATGTGATACGGCGATGCGCACGTGATCTTCCCTCGGCCAGCCGGTTCGGTCTGCTTGGCGTCAAGTTTCCCGAACGCTGGCCCGACCTGCTGGTTACCGCGCTCGAGCCATTGGTTCGGCGATTCGGCGCGACGCGCGAATATCGCGAATTCAGGCCCTGGGTATCGGCCGCGACACACATGAATCAGCTGTCGTATGCGGAACACCTCGCAGGCGCAGTGTATTCGAGCGTTGCGGCCACGAGATGACGAGCTTCGTTGCGACGTCGAAGGTTTGAAGCACGAGGAATGGCGGTCCGTCCCCGAAGGAACGGACCGCCCGCCGAGCGACCATAGCCTGTCAGGAGGGGGTCAGGCGGCCTGCTCAGCGATCACCGCTTGGTGTCCGGCGTCCTGCTCGAGTTGGGCGCCCGGAGGTGTGTCGTCGAGGTCCGAAAATCGCATCATCTGCGGCACCCATGCAAGCGCGCGCTCCTTGGTGCCGGCTTCGCCTATGAAATCGCCCGAGAAGATGCGTTCGGCGGCACTTGCCAGCTCGGCCTTCTTCGAGCCCGCGTATCGGCTGACCAGCTCCGGCCCTCCTACAGCGTCCAGCGCCTCGAGCGTGCGGGCCTTGGCCACGCGATCGAAGTAGTTGGCGGCGGTGGGACGCCACCAGTGCGCGGTCTCCACTTCGAGCAGACCACCCAGTACCTCGTGCAGGGGCACCGAGCGTTCGCCTTCGCATGCCAAACTCGCAATCAGGGTTCGCGAAACGACATGCCCGAGCCAGGCCGAGCGCGCTTCGTCGGAAAGCCCTCGAAACGTCTCGAACCGCTCGACTTGGCTTGTCCCCGAACGCCAGCTTTCGTCCAGCGCTCCGGCGAACTCGGCTAGCGCAGCGCTCGCCGGCGCGTCCTTGGCCTCGAATCCGGCAATCGGACCCGAAGCGTCGGATCCGACAAGCGTCGATGCCTTCTTCGCGCGCCAGTCGTGCCCGTCCGCATCGGCGAGCGTGAAGACCATGAAGTCCAGCGCAAGCGCGGGGTCGTTGGCGAGGTGAATGGCGAGGATGTCACGGCGCTGCATGGCAAGCTCGTCGAGCAGGCGCTGCGAGAGCGAACTGCCCTTGGGCTTCGTCCCACCGCTCTCCTCAACGGCCTCGATCGCGCCATCGTCGTCGGTGATGACCTCCGTCTCGGTGTAATACTGCGGGACCAATGACGGCTCGCCGTTGCGCGAGAGCACGAGAAAGGCACCGGCCTCGGCCTTCAGTTCCTCGGCAAGAACCGGGGGGCGGTCGTTAAGCGCGCGCATGGCGCGGTCGATCGCCACCAGTTCCTGTTCGGCCTTGGCGACCTCGTCTTCGTCGCTGTCCTCGTCTTCGAGCACGGCGGCGACGCGGTCGTAATCGGCCTCGAGTTCGCCAAGTTCCTGCGCTTCCTGTTCGGTCAGCGGAGCAGGCTCGCACGGCAAGCGATTGAGGCCTTCGACGAGATCATGGCTGACATAATTGCCAAGCGTCGGCCGCACCCAGGCAAGGCCATATTCGAGCGCGGCCTTTTCTGCGGCTTCATCCATGACCTTGTGCGCGAGGTCTTCAAGCAGCGCGACATCGATCCAGCTTTCGCTGGCATCATCGTCGAACAGTTCGCGCTCGATCCGGCCACCCGCGGCGAGGTAGGCATCGCGTCCGACGAGAACGGCTCGAGGATCGGAACCGCGCACCGTGGCATCGAGCACCATGCGGCGGATCGTGTCGGGGGTGATCTGGTACCAGGCATCCTGCAGCTCGGCATGGACATGCGCCTGGCGCTCGATGTCGGAGATCGCGCCATAGGCCTTGGCCATGTCGAGCGTGATCGCGCCCTCGGCGAGCGCTTCGAAGACGCAGGGAGCAAGGCTTGCCAGGCGCAGGCGCCCTTCGACGAAACGGACGGTGAGACCGAAGCGACGCGCCACGTCCTCGACGCTCGCCCCCGCCTCGATGATAGCGGCGAAGGCCTGCGCCTCATCGGCCGGGTTCATCGCGAGACGCTGGAAGTTCTCGGCCAGGCTTGCTTCGCGCACTTCGCTTTCCTCGCCTTCGATGACCAGGCAGGTCACTTCGTGCGCTGCGGGCAGCGTGCCTTCTTCGGCCAGCGCCTGCAGAGCGGCGAGGCGGCGGCCGCCGGCTTCGACCTCGAACTTGCCGCGCTTGGCCTTACGCACGACGAGGTTCTGGAGCAGGCCGCGCGCGGCGATGTCTGCTCTTAGCTGGAGGTCGGCCAGGTCATCGGTCGACTTGCGAACATTGCGCGGGCTCGTGACGAGCTTCTTCAAGGGAATCGACTGGATCATGGGTGTTCTCCTGATGGAATGAAGGCGCAAGTGAGGATCACGAGGCCCACAAGCCCAAAGGGCTCCCTCCACTCTCATTGTGGAATTGGGTCCGTCCGATGGATCAGGCGGCAAGCGCGGGGAGGACCGACGACGCTCTCGACACTGGTACGAAGAGCCGCGTGCGGTAACGGATGATCTCGGTGAAACAGCCCTTGGCCTTGTACCACTCGAGCCGCTCGGGCGCGTAGCCGGTGAGCTCGAGCCGCTGCTCACCGCCGACGAGCGACCGCTTGACCATCAGCGCGTCATGGCTGGCGAGCGGCTGGGGCGTGCCGCTTGTCAGAACCAGCTTCCCGACTTCGTCGGGAGCGGGACCGGTCACCCCCGCCAGTCCGAACGTCTCGGCGATCTTGGCAAGGTCGATATCGAGAACTTCGCGGCCAATGATCGACTGGCCATCCTCGGCAACGAGCCGGGTGACCCGGACGTGATCGCCCGGTAAGCGCTTCCAGACCGGCAGTAGAAGCCCCGTGGCGAGATGCACGCGTTCGGTGATCGGAGAAGCCGCAGCTTGCTCCTCCTCGATCCGCCAGCGCCTGGTGAACTCGGCGACGCCGGTTTCCTCCCACAGGCTTTCGCCGAGCGCATCGAGTGTCCAGTTGGCCGATTTGAGCGGACGAAGCAGGCGGCGCCGTTCGATCACCGCGCCATCATCGCCAATGAGACGCCTTGCGGGGACCGACAGGGCGATCCTTCCCGAGCGCGTATTGCGCAGGGGAATGGCGTGCGGGCTTCCGATCTCGTGCATGCGCACGAGCCGCTCCAGCCGCAAGGGCCGAAGGTGCCGTTTTACCCCGAGCGAGACGAGGCGAGTTTGTGCACCGGTGACAGGGTCGGTGCGCAGCAACTCGTCCGCAAGAATCTCGAAGCTGTCGACACGAACGGTTTCCAGACCGAGATCGAGCGTTCCCGCTTCGCGCGCAGCCTCGATGCGCGCTTCGACCAGTCCCAGATATTCCTCGAAGATGCCGTTCTGGAGGGCGATGGGCAGCGCCAGGATGCGGTTGAGCCACCGTTGGATGGTCGGCAGATTGTCGGTCAGCCCGCCGTCGGGGTTTTCGAGCCGGAGGCCGGTCCGCTCGACGAAGTCTTCGAAACGCGTCGCCTCGAGCTTGCCGTCGTAAAGCAACCGGAACCAGCGGGTGAGCGCATCGCGCGCATAATCGCTTTCGAGATTGTCCGCCGGGTCGAACAGGTTCTGGCCGCCGGTCTGACGCTGGCCGCGGGTGAGCGCGCCCAATGCGTCGAGCCTGCGCGCTATGGTAGAGATGAAGCGGCGTTCGCCCTTCACATCGGTGGTCACGGGACGGAATAACGGTGCCGAGGCCTGATTGGTGCGGTTGGTGCGCCCGAGACCCTGGATCGCGTTGTCGGCGCGCCACCCCGGTTCAAGCAGGAAATGAACCCGACGCTGCTGATTTTTCGCGTCGAGATCGGCATGGTAGGAACGCCCTGTTCCTCCCGCGTCCGAAAAGACCAGGATGCGCTTGGTTCCTTCCATGAAGCTTTGCGCCTCGGCGACATTGGCGCTGGGGCTTCGTCGTTCGAGGCGCTGTTGGCCGTCGCGCCCCACGACAAGTCGCCGCGTCCGGCCCGTGACTTCGGCCACGGCTTCGGTCCCGAAATGCTCGATGATTGCATCGAGCGCGGTTGCGATCGGCGGCAGGGCGCAGAGCTGTTCGATCAGCGCGTCGCGCGCAGCGATGGCACGCGGGCAGAAGACGGGATTGCCATCGTCGTCGCTCATCGCTTCGGAGCGAAGACTTCCGTCTTCGTCGGTGAAGACCTGCATCAGGCGCACAGGAAAGCTCTTGGCGAGATAGTCGATCACATATTCGCGCGGGGACAGGTCGATATCGAGCGCTTCGCGTTCCTCGTCGGAAAGGTCGGCAAGGCGCCGGTCGAGCATGGCTTCGGCGGTCGAGACCAGTTGCACGACCACCGAATGCGCCTCGCCGAGTGCTTCCTCCATGGCGGGGATCAGGCTCGGCAGTTTCATCGAAAGCAGGAGCTGCGCGAAGAAGCGTTGCTTGGTACCTTCGAAGATCGAGAGCGCTGCGGCCTTGGCATTGCGGTTGAGCGTATCGCCGCTGTCCTCGTCGACCACGCGCGTCGCCTCCAGCGCTTCGTCGAGATTGCGGTGGATGATCGCCCAGGCGTCGGCATAGGCGTCATAGATGCGGATCTGCGCCTCGGTCAGCCGGTGTTCGAGTATATCGTACTCGACCCCGGCAAACGACAATGCGCGGGCGAGGTAGAGGCCCTGTGCCTTGAGGTCACGGGCGACGAGTTCCATCGCCGCCACACCACCGGCCCGAATATCGGTCATGAACGCCTCGTGGGTCGGGAAAGCGGTTTCCGGTCCCCACAGGCCCAGGCGTGCAGTGTAGCCGAGGTTGGCGATATCCGACGCACCGGTTGCCGAGGCATAAAGAACGCGGGCACGCGGCAAGATATTCTGGAGCCTGAGGCCGGCCATGCCCTGCTCGGAGCCCTTGACCTTGCCGCGTGTGCCCGATGAGCCGAGCGCATTGGCCATGGCATGTGCCTCGTCGAAAGCTATCACGCCGTCGAACGTATCTCTTGCCCAGGCGCGGATTTGGTCGAGCCGCGTGTCTTCGGCGCGACCGGAGCGCAGGGTGGGATAGGTGACGAACAGGATGCCTTCGGGCAGCGTCACGGGGTGTCCGAGCTTCCAGCGCGAGAGCGGCTGGATATCGAGCGCCATGCCGCCAAGCGCTTCCCAGTCGCGGCGCGCATCCTCCAGCAGCGCCTCGTTCTTGGTGATCCAGATATGGCGTCGCTCGCCGGACAGCCAGCGGTCCATGATCAGGGCGGCGATCTGCCGTCCCTTGCCGGCTCCGGTCCCGTCGCCGAGGAAAAAGCCCTGACGGTAGGAATGACCGTCGTTGGACAGCTCCAGCCTTGTCCCTTCCTGGTTAGGCCGGAAATGCCCGGGAAGGTCGCGCGCGAATGCCTGGGCCGCATAGACGAGCGTCTCGCACTGTGCGTCGGACAGCAAACCGTCTGACTGCCAGCCTGCTGGTAGCATCGGGCGCACTTCGGGCCGAGGGGCCGCGACCGAGCCCATGGCAACCGATTCCACGAGCGGCGTGGGATGCGCCGGTGCATCGGCGAATGCGATGCGGCTGGGCCGATAGGACAGGTAGATTCCTGTCTGCTCGGGTGCCGGCGCAGGTTCCGGAAGCACGGAATAGCCCAGTTCTATCGCCGCAGTGCCGTAGGTTGCTTTCGATGCAAACGGCGCCGACGGTCGGATCGGCGCGCCCCGCGTCGTAGCCTTGGCCCCGAGACGCACGGGCTTGCGTGCCGGAAGACGATGAAGGCTCCCGGATGCGCACGCGCGAGCTGGAAGCTTTGCGAGTAAGGCATGGAGTTCGACCAGGCGGCGCGTATCGCCTTCAATCGGCGGTACCGACCCGCTCGGAAGCTTGTCGAACACGACCATACGGACGGCGATCCCCGTGCCCGCCCGCGCAAACATTTTCTGCAACCGGAAATCGAGAAGTAACGAGGCGTCGCCTCGGTCCTTGGCGAAGGGCGTAGCGTCGAAACGTTCGGGCATGATCGCGACGATCCTGCCGCCAGCGGCGGAAGCCCGGATTGCACTGCGCAAGTGACGCCGCGCGGTATCACCATCCTGGCCGCGCTCGTGGCTACGCGCGAACGGCGGGTTCATCATGATGACCGATGGATCCGGCCCGCGATGCAGGTCGGCGATCAGTTCGCCATCATGTGCACTGACCGGAGTTCCGGGAAAGATGCGCCCGAGGCCAGCGCGCCTGTCGGCAGCGATCTCGTTGAGAGCGAGTGACTTCGCACAGGTGTCCGCCCAGATCGCTAGGGCACCGTTGCCGGCGGACGGTTCGAGCACGGTGTCCCGGCTGGAGAGGTCCGCCGCCTTCGCCATCAGCCAGGCCAGCATCGGCGGGGTCGAGAATTGCTGCAGCTCGACCTGGGCCTCGCTGCGAACGTGGCGGGGCGGTAACGCTGCCTCGAGCCAGTCGAAGCGCGCTTCTGCTTCATGCACGCCACTCGCAATGTCTATGCGTGACGATTCACGAAGCCAGAGCAGAGCGCCGATTTCGACCGCATTATTGTAGTCGTCGATGGTCCAGGCACTTCCCCAATCCTGGACGCCGGTTTCTTCGGCGAACAGGCCCGAAATATCGGCGCGGTCAAGGTGACGTCCTGATGCGAGCTCCTCGGCAATCCTGGCACCGATGGCGTATGCCAGAGGCACTGAAAGGGACTGCTCTCTTGCGGGAAACAGGTCTGACTGGTACATGGCTGTTCGTCCTCCTGATTGAGGCATCGGGACGCGCGCCCTCTGCCGGATCAGGAATTCGAGAAGCCCTCTCTCCTCTAGGGCGCCGCCTTGCGGCGCAGCCACGCACGGAGCTCATCGTTCCAGTCGGTGCCGCATGTAGACGGTCTGCGGACGTGGATCGTCCTTCCTTCTCGCGCGTAAGCCGCCCGACCCCGTGCAGCAGCAAGCTCGCCACCGGCGTCATGATCGACGAAGAGATGGAGTTCGGTCACGCTGTCGGGCACGCAGACGAGACCGAAGCGCTCATTGCCCAATGCCGCCCAAGCAGGAATGCCGGTGAGGGCATAGGCTGACATCGCGCTCTCGATCCCCTCGGCCAATCCGAGCTTGCCGGCAACCGGAGCGAAAAGGCGGACAGCAGCTCCGCCCAGCGAGCCGAGCGCGCGTTTCGGCTTTGCGAAGCCGGCCTTGGTACCGACATCCTGAGCCAGGAAGGTGCGGTGGATTGCGATTGGTCCCTCGTCGAGACCGACAGCCGCGATCATAGCCGGCAGAAAGCGGGTTCGTCCTTTCGGGCCAAGTGGCGTTCGTGGATGAAAACGAAGAGCCGACGATGCGGCGACGATACCGCGGCCCTCAAGGTAGGCCTTTGCCGGACTCGCGGGCAGCGGTTGCGCTCCGCGCCAGATCCTCAGGGCTGCGGCCGAGGCTTTGAGAGTCTTGGCCGGCTCGGAATGGTCCCCAGTCGCGGAACCTGAAAATAGCGAGGTCGCATCGAAGCCTTCGCGTGCCAGTGCAGACAGCACACTGCGCTGATCGCATCCTGCGAAGCAATGGAAGAGAATGGCCTGTCGTCCAAGCGACACACCGAGCGACGGTGTACGGTCGTCATGCGCAGGGCAGCAAGCCATCCCCTTCGTGCCCGCCCATTTGCCGCCGCGCGATTCGCAGATCCGACGTGCTGTATCGTCGAGAGAAGAATTGTGATGTGCAGGGATGCAGACGGACATTCTCGGCTCCTTCGCAACGCAGTGGCCGTCCTCCGCCGCAGCCTCTCCTCCCGCCTGTGATCCCCGCCCGTCCATTTTCCGAAATTGTGATACATTTTTCGGACATCTTGATGATCGACTCTACTGTGGCCGTCTATACGTTTCGCATGACATATCATGCCAATTTGCATAAACTCGCATGATATGTCATCTAATAGCCCATGCCACGTGCTTCACGAGCCGCCAGCGGACTGCCGCCCCAGAGCCAGCGCGCGATTGTGCGACTGGGCAGGGACCTTGCGGTCGCGCGCCGCCGCCGGAAATTACCCCAGCGTCTGATGGCCGAGCGTATGCTCGTATCGGTCCAGACACTCCAGCGTCTCGAAGCTGGCGATCCGACTGTAGGTCTGGCAGTCCTCGCCAGTGCGCTCCACGTCCTGGGGATGACTGAGCGCCTTGCCGGGCTGGTCGCTCCCGACAGCGATCGGGCCGGGATCAGCGAGGATCTTTCGCGTCTGCCCAAGACTACCCACGCAGCCAGCGACGACGAGTTGGACTTCTAGCCTGCCATGCCGACGGTCCGCACCTATGTGTTCGCGCATCTTGCAGAAGGTCCGGTCCCCGCCGGCCTTCTCACGATGACCGACGAGCCGCGCAACAAATACGCGACCTTTGCCTACGGCCGCCGCTATCTTGAGCGACCCGACAAGGTTGCCGTCGATCCGGTAGCCCTCCCCCTCCATGACGCGGGAACGGCGCGAACTTACCAGACGGAGGAAGGCTTTGCCGTCTTTAACGGGATCCGGGATGCGGCACCCGACGGCTGGGGCCAGTACCTCATGTACAAGGCGATGGGCGATCGCCTGCCCGGCGATGCCGATCTCATTCTTGCTTCAGGCGATCACCGGGTGGGCGCGCTGGCCTTTGGGCCCACTCCAGAGCGACCGGAGCGCATCACCCCGTGGGGAGACGGGCCAGCTCCAGGGGAAGAGTTCACGCTTGCCGAACTCGCTGAAGCCGCCGAGCGCGCGCAGCACGTAGACGAGTTGGACGAGAACCTACGCGCGCTCCTGTCGGCCGGCTCCTCGCTGGGCGGAGCGCGACCCAAGGCCGCTACCACGATCGGCCTGCAACCATGGATCGCTAAGTTCCAGATGCGCGGTGACAGCTTCCCCGAGTGCCGGGTCGAATTCGCGACAATGCGTCTTGCCGCGGAATGCGGTCTCGATGTGCCGTCGCTCGATTTTCGCAGGGTTCTCGACCGCGACATCTACCTGATCGAGAGGTTCGATCGAATTCCCCATGGCAATCGGCTTGAGCGCCTGCCGTTCGCTTCGGGCCTGACTATTCTTGGGGCGCACGAGAGCGAGGTCAGCCGCTACAGCTATGCCGATCTGGCAGGATCGATCCGGCAGTTCGGCACTCAGGTGCGCAAGGATCTCCACGAGTTGTTTCGCCGCATGGTGCTCAACATCCTCGTCACGAACGACGATGATCACCTGCGCAACCATGGCTTCCTGTTCGATGGGACGGGTTGGCGACTGTCGCCACTCTACGACGTCGTTCCGAAGCCCCAGGTTGGTCTCGAGCGCCGGCTCGTTCTCGGAGTGGGGCCGGAGGGTCGCAATGCCACGCTCGAGAACGCCCTTGCCGGGGCTGCCGTCTTCGATCTGGGGGTCGAAGAAGCTGCGGCGATTGTCGACGAGGTAAAGCAAATCGTGAGCGCGAGGTGGGAGGCACTCTTCGCCGAGGCCGGTGTCAGCAGCGCCGATCGCAAGCGCTTTGCAACGTGCTTCCGCCTCGCGATGACAGATGCTTGATGACAGCTCTCTTGCGCTTCTGCCCGTCGCAAAAAAAGCGCATCTGCTCTTTGGTGATTACCCGGTGATTGCCAGAACAGAAATTGGAACCCCAAAAATGCCAGATTATGAAACGAACTCAATATGATAGAGCTTTCGGACGACAAAATCTGGTATTTCAGGTTTCGACGAAAAAGTTGACCGTGCGCTGGGGCAAGCGATCAACGCAATTCAGCGAGCGTCCGATCGATCCAATTTGACGCATCGGCATAGCGCGCCGCGTCGATCCCGCCGTCTCGGGTGATAAAGTCCGCATCGCGTAAATTGGCGGGCGCATCCATGACGCCGGATGGCAGCAACTCGTCCTGAGTGACCAGCGACAGTTCTGCCGCCGTGTCATGCGCATTTGCCGGTGACGATGCCCTCGCAGCGAAATCGACACCGGAATGGCTTGCCGCAAGACCGGCAAAGGCTTCATGATCGGTAGCTTGACCCGTCCCTTCGAATTGCTTGAAATCGCCAAGTCGACGCGCGGCCTGCGCACCATAGGCCGCCGTCAGCCCGGCAGAAAACGCCCAATGCCGGGCAAGATTGGCTGATCCACGCAGTTGCACAGCTTCAGTTGGCAAAGGGCATTCCTTGACGATCGCTTCTGCCCCCGGAAGCAGTACGAACGCGGGCTTGCCGGTTGCCACAACCGCGACCGCCACCAGAGCCGCGCGGTTGTGCTTTGCATCCCAGCTCATAGCCACTGGCAGGAATGCGCGGCGCAGCAACGCATCGAGCGTCGCAGCGGGGCGATTGACCTGCCCGAGCGCCAGGCGGCAGTAGATGTCTTTCGCCAGAGCGAAATCGACTGGAATGCCTTGCGACTTCGGTAGCCGCCCGGCCAGGGCCGACCGATCGAGCCGCAATCGCAAGCTGCCGTCGCTGGCGGAAATCTGCTGTGCCAAGCGGTCCAGCGGCGGCAGACCGGCTCCGCCAGCTCCGGGAATGTGGCGCAAGCCCGACCAGATCCACCCGCACGCCACACCCGACATTTCCAGCCGACCGGCAGCGCAGAACAAGCCAGGACCAGCGCCCTGAGAGCCCGACAGCCGTACGCTGGTATTCAGCCACAGCCCAAACGGCAGCGGATCGCTGGCGCGCATCACCACCCCCGCTCCCTCGATATCCATCGTCAGTCGGTCGAAGCCGCTCTCCTGCCGCGCTATTCCGGCAAGCCCTGCGAGCTGTCCGCTATCGAGCGTCAGCGTGGTGGATTCCGGCTTCCGCGCCTGCCCCGTCAGTGCCGGATATATGGTTTTGGCAGCAACAAGCTCTCGCGGCGATGCCGCCTGTTGGGGGGCAATTGCAGGAGAGGTTTCCAAGACCAGCAGGGCGAGCACGAACACGCCGATAACCAGCAGGATGAACAGGGTCAGCACGATGCGGCCGGTGCGTCTGCGCCGCATCGCCCGCCGCCGCCGTGTGATCGCATCGTCCCCCATCGCCGACCCTTCTATCCCAACCTGCCGACCACGACCAGCAGGCTGTCGCTATCGATCAACCGAGCACGCCGGCGCTCGCCAAAACGGCCAGCGTCAGCACATCGGGCGCAATCGCCGTCATAGGGGCAATCTGGACCGGCTTTTCCATCCCGATCGTCAGCGGCCCGATGGTCGTCTCCCCGCCCAACTCGCGCAGCAGCTTGGCCGAGAGATTGGCGGATTGCAGGCCGGGCATGATCAGCACATTGGCTGGCCCGGACAGGCGGCTGAACGGATAGAGCGCCATGACCTTGGGATTGAGCGCGGCATCGGGTGCCATTTCGCCTTCGTATTCGAAACCCGGCTCCTTGGCATCGAGGATTGCCACCGCATCGCGAATGTTCGTCAGCCACTGACCCGGGGGATTGCCGAAAGTCGAATAGGACAGGAAAGCGACGCGCGGTTCATGTCCCATCCGACGCGCCACCTCGGCCGTCTCGCAGGCAATATGTGCCAGCTGCTCCGCGCTGGGCCGTTCGTTCATCGTGGTATCGGCGAGGAACGTGGTGTGGTTCTTGCCGATCATCATGTGGATACCGAAAGGAAGCGCATCTTCCTTGTGGCTCAACACCCGCCCGACCTCGCGCGCGGTCTGGGCGAAGGTACGGGTCAGCCCGGAAACCATCCCGTCACCATGACCGAGCGCCACCAGCAGGGCAGCGAAGACATTGCGTTCCTGATTGACCATCCGCCGCACGTCACGCTCTGTGTGGCCGCGGCGCTGGAGCCGCTTGTAAAGATAGTCGACCATCTCAGGCACGTATTCGGAATCAGCCGAGTTCTGGATTTCGTAGCTTGAGGGATCGTCCACCGCCAATTTCTCGAGCTGTTCGAGCACCTTCTCGGTCCGCCCGACGAGAATCGGCTCGCCATAGCCGAAATCGCGGAACTGGATCGCGGCGCGCAGCGCGACTTCCTCCTCCGCTTCGGCGAACACCATCCGCTTGGGATTGGCGCGGGCGAGTTCGTAAATGTTGGTGAGCGCCGCCGTTGTCGGGTTGAGCCGCGATTTGAGCTTGTGGCGATACTCGTCGAAATCCTCGATCGGCGCTTTCGCAACGCCGGTATCCATGGCGGCCTTTGCGACAGCGGAAGACACCACTTCGATCAGCCGCGGATCGAACGGCGCGGGGATAATGTAGTCGCGCCCGAACTGATGATCGACCCCGTAAGCGGCGGCTACTTCCTCGGGCACGCGCTCGCGCGCCAGCGCGGCGATGGCTTCGGCAGCGGCAATCTTCATCTCCTCGTTGATGGCGGTTGCCTGCACGTCGAGCGCGCCGCGGAAGATGAAGGGAAAACCCAGCACATTGTTGACCTGATTGGGAAAATCGCTGCGCCCGGTGGCGATGATCGCGTTCGGCTTCACCGCCTTGACCTCGTCCGGCATGATTTCGGGTGTGGGGTTCGCCATGGCAAAGATGATCGGCTGGTCGGCCATCTTGGCGACCCATTCCTGCTTCAACGCGCCTGCTGCCGACAGGCCGAGGAAGATGTCCGCACCCTCCAGTGCCTCGGCAAGACTGCGCGCCTTGGTCTCGACCGCGTGGGCGCTCTTCCACTGGTCGACATTACCACGACCCGGGTAAATCGGCCCCTCGCGGTCGCAGACGATCACCTGATCGTGCGGGATGCCCATGGCTTTGACCAAAGCGGTGCAGGCCAGCGCAGAGGCGCCCGCGCCGTTCACCACCATGCGGCAGTCTTTGAGCTTACGGCCCGTCACGTGGCAGGCATTGATCAGTCCGGCGACGGCGATGATTGCGGTGCCATGCTGGTCGTCGTGCATGACCGGGATATCCATCCGTTCACGCAGGGCCTGTTCGATAATGAAGCATTCGGGCGCGGCGATATCTTCCAGATTGATACCACCAAAGCTCGGGCCCATCAGGGCGACCGCCTCGATGAACTTGTCCGGGTCCTCGGTATCGAGTTCGAGGTCGATCGCATCGACATCGGCGAAGCGCTTGAACAGCACTGCCTTGCCTTCCATCACCGGCTTGGAGGCCAGCGCGCCGAGATTGCCCAGGCCCAGGATCGCGGTGCCGTTGGAAATCACCGCCACCAGATTGGAGCGCGCGGTATACTTCGCCGCATTGGCCGGATCCTCGGCAATCGCTTCGACCGGAGCCGCCACACCCGGGGAATAGGCGAGGCTGAGGTCGCGCTGCGTCGCCATCGGCTTGGAGGCGACGATCTCGATCTTACCGGGCCTGATCGTCTCGTGGTAGAACAACGCTTCGCGCGTGGTGAATCCGGTCTGCCGCTCTTCGGCCATCAATACCTCTCGTCTTGGGGGTTGCGTGGGAGGCCCTAACGCGCCGAGGCGCGAAGTCATAGGGGAAAGACGCAAGCCACGCCTTGCCCGAATCGCAAGACCCCTTGATCGTCGCGCTCGCATGGCTGCCAAACCAACCCCGATGATGGAGCAATATTTCACCCTCAAGCGCGAGGCCGAGGGTGCTTTGTTGTTCTATCGCATGGGCGACTTCTTCGAGCTGTTCTTCGACGATGCCGTCGTGGCGGCAGGCATTCTCGACATCGCCCTGACGAGTCGCGGCGAACACGACGGCAAGCCTGTGCCGATGTGCGGCGTTCCGGTGCACTCGGCGGAAAGCTATCTTGCACGGTTGATCCGGGCGGGCCAGCGGGTGGCGATTGCGGAACAGGTCGAGACGCCCGAGGAAGCAAAGCAGCGCGCCAAGCGGGAGGGCACGCCCAGTTCCAAGACCCTGGTGGCCCGCGATATCGTCCGCTTCGTCACCGCCGGGACGCTGACCGAAGAAGCCCTGCTCGATCCACGCCGCGCCAATGTGCTGGTGGCGCTCGCCCCGCTGCGCGACAGCGTGGGCATTGCCGTTTGCGACATTTCGACCGGGCGGATGGAGTTGGAGGAATGTGCGCCCGATGCGATTGGCGCAGTGCTCGCCCGTTCAGGCGCGAGCGAAGTGGTTGTGCCGGAGGATTGGGACACGCCGCCCCATGAGGCGATCGGCCGACCCCGCGCCGATTTTCGCAGCGAGGATGGCGAGGCGCGGCTCAAGTCGCTCCACGGCCTCGCGACACTCGATGGTCTGGGCGCATTCACCCGTCCAATGCTGGCCGCCGCTGCCGGGTTGATTGCCTACCTCGACTATGCCGGGCGCGGGAAAATGCCGCTGCTGCTGCCGCCGGTCGCAGTGAGCGGCAGCGAGCGGCTGGCGATGGATGCGGCGACACGCGCCAGCCTCGAGGTGCTCGAAGCGCAAGGCGGCGGACGCGCAGGCAGCCTGCTCGCATCTGTCGACCGGTGCAGCACGGGGGCGGGCGCAAGGCAGTTGGCCGAAGATCTGGCGGCCCCGCTCGCCCGGCGCGACGCCATCGAAGCACGGCAGAGTGCGGTGGCGCATTTCCATCGCGATCCACTGCTGCGCGCCGATGTGCGTGCCCTGCTGCGTGGCTGCCCCGACCTCTCGCGCGCCCTGGGTCGGATCGCGGCAGGGCGCGGAAGCCCGCGCGATCTGGGGCAAATCCGCGATGGGCTGGGAGAAGCCGTGCGGCTCGTCACGCTGTTGAACTCAGGCAAGGATATTCCTGCGCTGCTCGGGCAGGCGATCTGGCAGTTGGGCGGCCACGGTGCGCTGACCGATCATCTGGCGCGGGCACTGGTCCCCACACCTCCGACCGAGAGAAACCAGGGCGGCTTTATCGCGCCCGGATACGATGCCGCGCTGGACAGCTTGCGCGAAACCAGCGGCAATGCTCGCAAGGCGATCGCCGCGCTCGAGGCGAAATACCGCGAGGAGACCGAAACAAGCTCACTCAAGATCAAGCACAACAAGGTGCTGGGCTATTTCATCGAAGTGCCAGCGCGCCATGCCGACCGGCTGATGGCGGCAGACAGCGGCTTCACCCATCGCCAGACGATGGCCGGTGCTGTGCGGTTCAATTCGCTTGGCCTGCATGAGGAAGCAACCCGCATCGCCGAAGCTGGCGCGCACGCAGTGGCGGCGGAAGAGGCGCATTTCGAAGAGCTGGTGAGCGAATTGCTGGAACGGCGCGAGGCCATCGCAGCCACGGCATCGGCGCTGGCGCGGATCGACGTCAGCGCAGCGCTCGCCGAACGCGCGGCAGAAGGCGATTGGTGTCGCCCCGAAATGGTCGAGGAATCCTGTTTCGCTGTGACCGGCGGTCGCCATCCTGTCGTCGAAGCCGCGCTCGCCAAGCAGGGCGAACGGTTCGTGGCGAATGATTGCACGCTCGAGCAAACCGACCGACTCTGGCTGATCGGCGGCCCCAATATGGGCGGCAAATCGACCTTCCTGCGCCAGAACGCGTTGATCCTGCTGCTGGCGCAGACGGGCAGCTTCGTGCCCGCATCAAGCGCGAGAATCGGTATCGCGGATCGGCTATTCAGTCGCGTCGGCGCATCGGACAATCTGGCGCGTGGACGCTCCACCTTCATGGTCGAGATGGTCGAAACAGCGGCGATCCTGTCGCAGGCGAGCGAACACAGCTTCATCATCCTCGACGAAGTCGGGCGCGGCACTTCCACCTATGACGGGATGGCTCTGGCATGGGCCGTGGTCGAAGCGGTGCATGAGAATTTACGCTGCCGCTGCCTGTTCGCCACGCACTACCATGAACTCGCGCGCCTTGCGGAAAGCTGCGACGCGCTCAGCCTCCATCATGTCCGCGCCAAGGAATGGAAGGGCGAGCTGGTTTTGCTGCACGAGCTGGCACGCGGTGCCGCAGATCGCAGCTATGGTCTGGCCGTGGCGCGGCTGGCCGGGCTCCCGCCGATGGTGCTCAAACGTGCCAAGACCATTATCGACCGGCTGGAAAAGGGGCGCGCCGAAACCGGCGGTCTTGCCGCGGGACTGGGCGATCTCCCGCTCTTCGCAGCAACAAGCACACAAGTTCAAGAACCGGGCGATGCGCTGCGCGAAGGCTTGCTCGAACTCGATGTAGACGCACTCAGCCCGCGCGAAGCATTGGAAATCCTTTACCGTCTCAAGCAGGAGTGTCTCGCAAGCACTTCTTAACCGATTCCGCCTAATGAAAGGGTGATGATGGGCGGGGGATTTTTCTCGATCAAGCAAAAGCTGCTTCTCGTCGGGGTGTTCCTCATCCTCGTGGTGGTGGCGGTGGGCACACCGGAACATCCTGGCGTGCTCGTGCAAAGTCAGCAGCAGATCGATAGTTCGAACCAGTCACGCCCCGTCAAGCGCAGTACATCGCCCTGGGCGGCAACCGGCAACGACCAAGCGCCGGCGCCAGCCGAACAAGAGAGTGAGCGCCAAGGCCCTCCAATACAGGCAATGAACTGAGCCTCAGCTGCCGTCCGATGTCAGCTCGGGGTCGACCTTGTTCGCCTCACCATATTTGTCTTCATTGTCGTCAAGGTTGGGTTCGCCGCGATAGGCACCCATGTCGATCCGGCCCGAGCTTTCCATATCGCGCATGTGGTCGACGGTATCCTGCGTCGAATCATTCATCAGGTCCGACGAATTCGGGCCTTTTCCACTCTCGGTCGGGCTGCTGGTGTCCGGGGTAAGGCTCTCGGCATCCTGCGCGACGGACTGGGCCTGCGACAGATGATCGTCCTGTTCGTCGTTATGGGTTTCGGGCGCGAGGTTCGCCTGACGTGCTTCCTGGCTTTCGGCTTCAGTCTTGATGTCTGACATGGAATTTCTCCTTTGCCCGACCAACCAACGCCCGCACCCAGGCGTTCCCTCAAATCAACGCGTGGGGACCGGGACGTCGCCGGAATAATCGTAAAACCCCTTGCCGGTCTTGCGGCCGAGCCATCCAGCCTCGACGTATTTCACCAGCAAAGGCGCGGGGCGATACTTGGCGTCCCGGGTCGTCTTGTGCAGCACCATGATGATATCGAGGCAGGTGTCGAGGCCGACGAAGTCCGCCAGTTGCAACGGGCCCATCGGATGGTTGAGGCCAAGGCGGCAACCCTTGTCGATATCCTCGATATTGGCGGTCGACTGGCCCAGCACGAACACCGCCTCATTGATCATCGGCAACAGGATGCGATTGACCACGAAGCCGGGCTCATCCTGACTGAGGACCACTTCTTTACCCAGCCCTTCAGCAAAGGCGACGATGCGATCGGTGGTTTCGGATGCTGTTGCGAGGCCGGGAATCACCTCGATCAGCTTCATCACCGGGACCGGGTTGAAAAAGTGCAGGCCGATGAAACGGGCCGGATCGGGCGAGTAATTCGCCATGCGGGTGATCGGGATCGAGCTGGTGTTGGACGCCATGATTGCGCCCTGCGACAGCACCCCGCCAGCCTTTTCGAAGATCGCCTTCTTGATCTCCTCCTTCTCGGTCGCCGCCTCGATGATCAGGTCGGCGTCGGCCATCGGAGCATAGTCCGCCACAGCAGAAATGCGGCTGAGCGTGGCTTGGGCCTCGGCGATCTCCAGCTTGCCCTTGCCGACCAGCTTACCAAGCGCCTTGTCGATGCCCGCAACCGCCGCTTCCGCGCGCGCCAGATCGACATCGGCAACCATTACCTTCATGCCACTCCCGGCAATCGTCTGGGCAATACCCGAACCCATTTGCCCCGCACCAATGACGCCGATTGTCTCGATCATGATATTCTCTCTCCTCGCATATGCAGCAGACGTTGTGCGGTAGCGAAGGCGCGCGCGCTTGGCCAGAGGCCTGAGGTTATCGGCTGGCGCCCGGCACCCATTTGACATCGCCCTTGCCGCCGTCGTTGGCGAGGCGCGCGAGGACGAACAGGCAGTCCGACAGCCGGTTGATATAGGCCAGCGCCTGCGGATTGACCGGCTCGCTCGCCGCCAGCGCAGTCAACGCGCGTTCGGCCCGCCGTGCCGATGCGCGGGCGAGATGCATTCTTGCCGCCAGTTCGCTGCCACCGGGCAAGATGAAGCTGGTGAGCGGTTCGAGCCGCTCGTTGGCGGTATCGATCGTCCTTTCGAGCCAATCGACCTGCCCCGCCACGATCCGCAGGACCATTTCGGACGGTTCGAAATCATCTCCGGGTGTCGCGATATCGGCACCCAGATCGAACAAATCGTTCTGCATTCGCGTCAGCGCAGCGGCCTGACCCTCATCATCGACTGCAAGCGCGGCAAAGCCGAGCGCGCTGTTGGCCTCGTCGACCGCGCCAATCGCTTCCATCCGCGCGGCGTGTTTCGCCACGCGCGAGCCATCGACCAGTCCGGTCGTGCCATCGTCACCCGTGCGGGTGTAGATCTTGTTGAGCTTGACCACCGCCTAAATCGATCAGTGCGCGACCGCGAGCAGGATCACCACCACCACGATGGCGAGTGCCTGGAACTTGATGCGGTTCATCATCATCCGGTTTTGCAACAGCTGCATTTCGGTCGCGCGGTCGCCACCGCCCGATTCCAGATCGACCTTGGTGCTCCTGATAAAGGCCACCACGCCGCGAATCAGCGAGATCAAGGTCGCGAGCATCAGGCCGATGAGGATGATGACGAGAAATGTGGTCATGCGTTCAATCTAGGGCTTCGACAGCGAAATGCCAGCAGGAAACCGGTTCGCGCGCAAGGCATCGGCCAGTGCGCGACCATCCTCGCCCGCACGCCGAAGTTCGGCAAGCCCGAACCGCGAGGCGCCCGAGCCCCGGCGCTTGGCGAGCTTATCGCCACCATCGTCGAGCAACAGCGGGTGATGATACCAGTCGGGCACGGGCAGGCCGAGCAATTCCTGCAACACGCGATGGATATGGCTTGCGGCGTAAAGATCGTCTCCGCGCGTCACCAGCGTCACCCCGTCTGCCGCATCGTCGAGCGTGGCGGCAAGGTGATAGCTGGCCGGCGCATCCTTGCGCACCAGCACGACATCCCCGAAATCGCGCGGGTCGGCGATCGTTGTCCCGACAAGCTCGTCCTCCCAGACGATTTCCCCAACCTCTGCCATCGTCCGATCCATATTGAGCCGCAGCGATACGGGCTTTGCAGGGTCGAGCGCCTGCCCCTTACACGTCCCCGGATAGACCAGCCCTTCCGGCCCCATTCGCGGATCGAGCGCGGCAATTTCCGATCGCGTACAGGTGCAGGGATACAACAGGCCGCGTTCGAGCAACTCCCGCGCTGCTGCTTCATAGCTCGCCAGCCTGGTGGACTGGGCCGGCACTTCTTCCCATTCCAGCCCAAGCCATGCCAGATCCTCGCGGAATTCCACGGCCAGTTCGGGGCGCGAGCGTTCGCCGTCGATATCCTCGATCCGAAGCAGGAATCGCCCGCCGCGCTCGCGCGCAAGGTCATGCGCAGTCACCGCCGAATAGGCATGGCCGAGGTGCAGCGGGCCGTTGGGCGAAGGGGCGAAACGCGTAACGATCACAGCCGGTCCTTAATTCCACGACGCCGCCCGCCCGTCTTTCGCGCAACAAGCGTCCGGGCACAAGGCTGTGGATATGCTGTTCGTAACAGGGTTGACGCAATCCCTTGCAAATGGTGCCTTCACATCAATCGGGAAGAAGGCGGGACACCCATGTTCAAGGCCGAACTGATCGAAAGAGCGGCGCGTTTCCGCAGTGCGGCGGAGGATCCGGCACGCAATCCGGCGTCCTGTCCATCGCTGGTGCTGAACGCCGACTACACGCCGCTGTCCTATTACCCGCTGAGCCTGTGGCCGTGGCAGACTGCGATCAAGGCGATCTTCCTCGACCGGGTGGATGTGATCGCGAGCTACGACCGGCATGTCCATTCGCCCAGCCTCGACATGAAGATCCCGAGCGTCATTGCGCTCAAGCAATATGTGAAGCCATCCGAATTTCCTGCCTTCACCCGCTTCAACCTGTTCCTGCGCGATCGCTTTACCTGCCAGTTCTGTGGCAGCCAGAGCCACCTGACCTTCGACCATGTGATCCCGCGCAGGCTGGGCGGAAAGACGACGTGGGAGAATATCGCCACCGCCTGCGCTCCGTGCAACATGAAGAAGGGCGGCCGCACGCCCGCGCAAGCGAGCATGATACTCGCCAGCGAACCGATCCGCCCGACCCACTGGCAGTTGCAGCAGCACGGCAAGCAATTCCCGCCAAACTACCTGCACGAAACGTGGCGCGACTGGCTCTACTGGGATATCGAGCTGGAGGAATAGGGGCCGCTTCGCCGCAGAGGAATGCGGCGCGGCAAGTCCAAAAATATGGAACACATGGAACACGGTCCTGAAGAGATTTTTCGGGAGGGTGAAGTCCACCGGCAATTTCTGGAGCATCGCCAGGAAGCCGATGTGCAACATCCTGACCGAATGGCACAGTGACTGCCCCGTAGGACAGCCTGTACCGACTTTCCGCTGTCGCCGCTGACCTCACGCATTTGTTACGAGCCGAGACCCGACGCGCCGCATCGATAGGCATGGGCGCGCCCGAAACTCGCCGAAATATCCAGATTGGTGCGGTCGAGAAGACTCGAACTTCCACGGCCTTTCGGCCACAACGACCTCAACGTTGCGCGTCTACCAGTTCCGCCACGACCGCACATCATAAGCGAGGGAGCATGTCTCCCCGCGCCGGTAGGTGCGCGCCCCTAGCAGCCGGTTTTATACCCCGCAAGCATTTTGGTCTTCTGATGCCAATTGCATCCGACTCGCTTGAGCACGTCATCTTCCGGCCTGCCCATGTCCGGTTGCGGGACACGGCTAATCAGGGGTTTGCAATAATGCTTAACGAGGATGAAACGACGCCCCAGATGAGGGCTCTTGCCGCCTTGCTGACGCTCGCCACCTCGGCCAGCCTGTCCCCACCGCCGCGCCAGACGCCGCCGCACTCTGCGTCGCAGGCGACCGCTTCGGCACGCATCATGCGTCCGGCAATCGTGCGACAGGATCAGGAAGGCTCCACAAGCGTCGATGCCGACGGCCAGCAGGCGCAGACCCATCGCGACGGCAATGGCACGCAATGGGTGGAATTCCGTTAAGCGGAGTTTGGTGCGTCGCTGGCGCTACTTCGGGGCCCAGCCGATATCAGCGTAAACGGCCGATTTGGGCACGTCGGTAATCCCCTCGTTGATCGTCATCGCCTCGCCCGGAGCCAGTTTCTTCTGGGTGGGGTTGACCTGCCAGCTATAGACCACGCGGTTACGCCCATCGCGCAGCACGATGAGCAGCGGTGGCACGGACTGAGTTTCGCGCGTCTGGTTGGTCACCACGATCCTTGCGCCGAAAAATTCGCTGCCATTGGGCAGGGTACGGCGTTCCTGTTCCGACGCAGGAAAGGCGATCTTGAGTCCGGCTGGCGCAACAGCGAACAGCGGGCGCTCCAGCGGCAACCACGATGGCAGGCCGACAGTGCTGACCAGCGCTACCGTGCCCAGAGCGACCACTGCGAACAGAGCCGCACCCCAGCTTGCCAGCTTCATCCAGTTGCGACGCGGGCGAAACGGCGGGCGATGGTCGAATTGCGACACATCCTCGTCGTAGGCCACGTCCTCCGGCACGGTTGGCGAAGAAATATTCTCGAACGGCGGATCCGCCTTGTCAAAGCGAGGATCCTCGTCCCGAGGAGCAGCGTCTTGGGGATTGGCAGCAACCGACGAAACAGCGGCTGCGGGAGTGTGCCGGGACTCGTCGCGCTCCGTTGCCGGAGCGAAATCGCGTGGCTGGTCCACATCCGGGGCTTGCTCTGAAGGTGGGCTTTCCGGGGCTCGTTCCGCCGACGCCGCGGCGCGTTGCGCAATCGCAGCCTCGGCCAGTTCGACCGATCCATCCTGGAACCAGCTGTGCTTGCATTTGGCGCAGCGAACCGTGCGCCCCTCGACCCCGATGGCGCTGTCCGGCACAACGTAGCGCGTTTTGCAAGCAGGGCAGGCGATAATCATTGTGCATCATGCCTTAAAGCGCATGGTGAATCCCGACAAGTTCCCTGCCTGTCGACACTCGCCGATCACGGCTTTTTTCCACATCGGTGCGCGGCTATAGGCTTCGATTGGACATGACGGGCTCGGCGACAGACATTGATCGGGCCGCTTTTCGGGGAAAAGGCGGCAAATGATGAAGAACGATGGTGAAGTCGTGCGCTTCGACAATGTGGGCCTGCGTTACGGCACCGAGACCGAAGTGCTGAGCGATATCGACTTCACGCTGTTCGCCGGACGGTTCTATTTCCTGACCGGTGCGAGCGGAGCGGGCAAGACTTCGCTGCTCAAGCTGCTCTATCTATCGCAGCGCCCCTCGCGCGGGGCGATCCGCATGTTCGGTAACGATGTCATCACGCTGAAGCGCGATCGCCTGCCTGCCTACCGCCGCAGGTTGGGAGTGGTGTTCCAGGACTTCCGCCTGATCGGGCATTTGTCCGCCTTCGATAATGTCGCGCTCCCGCTGCGGCTGGCCGGCCTGCGCGAGGCCGATTTGCGCCAGCCGGTCGCCGACATGCTCGACTGGGTCGGGCTCGGCAATCGTTCCGATGCGCGGCCTGCAACGCTGTCGGGCGGGGAGCAGCAACGCGTCGCCATCGCGCGCGCGGTGATCGCCCGGCCCGAACTGCTGGTAGCGGACGAGCCGACCGGCAATGTCGATCCAGAAATGGCGTTGAGGCTGCTGCGCCTGTTCGAAGCGCTCAACCGGCTCGGCACGACTGTGGTGGTGGCGACGCACGATCTGCACCTGCTTCGCCGGGTGCCGGATTCGCTGATCATGCGGCTCGACCGGGGCAGATTGGCCGATCCGACCGGCGCCCTACGCTATCCCCCGCGCGGCCCCATCGGAAAGCCTCAGCCATGAGAGCACCGACCGTGTTCAAGCAGCGCGCATTTCGCGGCGCTGCATCGCTCGGCGCGCGGCGGGGCGCACACCTGCTGCCGAATGCGCGTCTCGGCGGCCCGATGCCGTGGGTGATTGCCATCATGGTCGCACTGACCACCCTGGCGGCAGGTGCCGCTCTCGCCCTCACCGATATGGCGAGCAGTGCGCGTAGCGAGCTTGCCGGCGGTGCAACGGTGCAGATCGTCACCGCCGACGATGCCACGCGCGACACACAAGCGGCGCGGGCCGAGCAGGCACTTTCCGCCATTCACGGCGTGATTGCGGTCGAGCGCGTGCCCCAGCAAAAGATCGCGGCGCTGGTCGAGCCGTGGCTCGGCGATCAGGCCGGGTCGGACGCCGTGCCATTGCCGGCGCTGATCGACGTGCGGCTTTCCGGGGAAGCCGACGGCAGCCGGGTTGCCGCCATCCGGCAGGTATTGCAGAAAGTGGCTCCCGATGCGCGGATCGATCCGCAAGCCGACTGGCTGAAGCCGGTGTTCCGCGCGCTCGACGCCTTGCGCTGGCTGGCGTTGAGCCTGATCGCACTGCTCGCTTTCACCAGCACCGCGGCAGTATGGCTGGCCGCACGACATGCGCTCGACACCAATCGCGAGACGATCGAAATCGTGCATCATCTGGGTGGCAACGATCGCCAGATCGCTCAGATCTTCGAGCGTTCGGTGCTCACCGATGCCCTGTTGGGCAGCATTCTGGGAGTAGCGTTGGGCGCAGTGGCGATCGGTATCCTGTCGGTTCGGTTCGCCGCGCTCGATTCAGGCCTGGCGGCACACGGGGCGCTCGGCCTGAGCGATTGGCTGGTGATCGCGCTCGTTCCCACAGGTGCGGTGCTGCTGGCCTTGTCAACCGCGCGGCTGACGGTATTGGCCAAGCTTGGAAAAATGCTGTGATCCTCCGCCTCTCCGCCTTTGTCACGCTGATCTATGCGATCGGCTTCGTGGTTTTCGCCATGACCCTGCCCGGTCCGGTAGGTCACGTGCGTACCGATGCGGTGCTGGTCGTAACCGGCGGACCGGGGCGTATTCCGCGTGGTCTGGAGGTCCTGCGAGCAGGCGATGCCGACCGGTTGTTCGTTTCTGGCGTCGATCCGGAAGTCACCAGGTCTGAATTCGCCAGCCAGTTCAAGGTTTCGAAGGCCGAAATGCGCTGCTGCGTGACGCTCGGCCATCTCGCAGTCGACACGCGCAGCAATGCGGGAGAAGCCGCACAGTGGATGGAAAGCAACGGCGTGAAGAGCGTTCGGCTGGTCACGACGGACTGGCACATGCGCCGCGCTGCTGGGGAATTGCATTATTCGATACCGAAGACCATCAAGGTGATCGACGATGCCGTCCCCTCCGATCCGTCGCTCGGTCAGCTTTTCCTCGAATACAACAAGCTGATTATCTCGACAGTCACGCAGGGATGGCCGCTGTGATTGCGCGAGGAGCAGGCAGGCTGTGATCTGGCTGCGCAATCTTGCCTTTTATTTGGCCTTCTACCTCGGCTCGGCCTTCTTTACCCTGACGGCCTTCACCGCTCGTCCCTTCAGCCAGAGATTGTTCAAATGGGCCGTCCATAGCTGGAGCCGATTCCACCGGTTTTGCGTGGTCAAACTCCTCGGGTGCGAAATCGTCATTGAAGGCTTCATACCGGAAGAGCCGGTATTCTATGCGATCAAGCATGAAAGCTTCTTCGAGGCGATCGATGCACCGACCCTGCTGCGCTGGCCGTCGATTTTCGCCAAGCAGGAGCTCTTTTCGATTCCTGCATGGGGCCCCGCTGCGCGAAGCTACGGGCTGATCGAGGTCAGGCGCGAGGCCGGGGCAAGCGCGCTGCGCACCATGCTGCGCGCGGCTAAGGCCGTCACGGCGGAAAACCGCCCGCTGGTGATCTTTCCCGAAGGGACGCGCGTCCCGCATGGCGAAATCCGCAAGCTGCAATCGGGTTTTGCCGGCCTCTACAAAATGCTCGGCCTGCCGGTCATGCCCGTCGCGGTGGACAGCGGCCCGCTTTATCACCGCAAGCTTAAGCGCAAGGGCAGGATTACTTATCGTTTCGGGGACCTGATCGAGCCCGGCCTTCCCCGGCCAGAGATCGAAGAACGCGTGCTGGCCGCGATCAACGCGTTGAATCGTTGAGATTCAGACCGCCCACCCCTCCTCCCCACCCGGCCACCATATCCTGATGGTATCTTTGGTTGCCGGGTGGGGAGGAGGGGCGGGAGGTCTGCTGCGCAAAGCGC
Organism: Qipengyuania algicida; assembly: GCF_009828025.1. Lineage (GTDB taxonomy): Bacteria > Pseudomonadota > Alphaproteobacteria > Sphingomonadales > Sphingomonadaceae > Qipengyuania > Qipengyuania algicida. Next base: position 61,208 of record NZ_WTYA01000012.1, read on the forward strand.
CCGAAATCAGTGATCCGCCCGGCCAAAGTCCGGGCGAGCATCGTCCTGGCCTTGCTCGACGATCGAGCGGCGGATCGCACGGGTGCGCTCGAACAGACGGAACAGCGTCTCACCGTCGCCGCTGCGTACGGCCCGCTGCATCGCGGTGAGGTCCTCGCTGAAACGCCCCAGCGTCTCCAGCACCGCATCGCGGTTGGACAGGAACACATCGCGCCACATCGTCGGATCGCTCGCCGCGATGCGGGTGAAATCGCGAAAGCCGCCCGCGGAATATTTGATGACCTCGCTGCGCGTCACCTCTTCGAGATCAGACGCAGTGCCGACGATGGTGAAGGCGATCAGGTGCGGGATATGGCTGGTTACCGCGAGCACGAGATCGTGGTGCGCGGCATCCATGATCTCGACCTTGGCGCCGAGCGCGGTCCAGAAGTCCGAGAGTCGGCCGATGGCCTCTTCCGGCACGTCCTGATCCGGGGTGAGGATGCACCAGCGGTTATGGAACAGCGATGCGAAACCGGCGTCGGGCCCGCTCCTTTCGGTGCCTGCAACAGGATGAGCAGGGATGACGATGGCTTGCGGCAGGACTGCGCGCAGCGTCTCGCCGACGGTTTTCTTCGACGAACCGACATCGGAAACGATCGCACCATCAGCCAGAGCCGGGGCCAAATCCGCCGCAGCGGCCGCCATGGCGCCCACCGGCACACACAGAATGACCAGCTCGGCATCGCGCACCGCGTCCTGCGCGGTTTCGCAAACGGATTCGACCAATCCGCGCTCGCGCGCCCGTTCGCGCACGAGAGGATCGCAGTCGAAACCGGTAGTCTCGCATTCGGGAAGCCGCTCACGAATGGCCAGCCCGACCGATCCGCCGAGCAGGCCCAACCCAATAATCGCAACGCGAGAAACGCTCATCCGGCGATTTCCGCTGCGGTGCGCAGGATCGCGGCGACCTCTTCCATCTGCGCCCTCGTGCCGATCGTAATGCGCAGCGCCTGACCAAGCCCCTGCCCCGGCAAGTGACGCACGGCATAGCCGCCCTCGGCGAGCGCCGTGAGCGCCGCCTCCGCTCTCAGCGCGCCTTCGAACAGCACCAGCACGAAATTGGCCTTGCTTGGTACGGCGCGCAGCCCGTGATTGCCGAGCGCCGCAATCGCGTCCTCGAAAAACGCGCGCCCAGCGGCATTTTCGGTCCGGGATTGCGCGACGAATGCCTGATCGCCCAGCGCCGCCAGCGCCGCCGTCTGCCCGCTGGCGCTGACATTGAACGCTCCGCGCAGACGATTGACCATATCGACGAGTGCGGGCGCGCCGGTGGCCCAGCCGATCCGCTCCGCGGCAAGGCCATAGGCCTTGGAAAACGTCCGCGTGACCAGCACGTTTTCGCTCGCAGCGGCCAGCGCCAACGCGCCATCGGGATCGCCATCGCCGACATATTCGGCATAGGCCTGATCGACCACCAGCAGAACGTCCGAAGGCAGGCCCGCGTGGAGCCGCGCCAACTCATCCCCGGCGATCCAGCTGCCCAGCGGATTATTCGGATTGTCGACCAGCACAACTTTCGTCCGCTCGGTCACGACCGCCAGGATCGCATCGACGGACGCGGTGTAATCCTCGACCTCGGCCAGCACACCCGCCGCGCCGACCTTGTTCGCGAGAAGCGGATAGAGCGAGAAGGAATAGCGCGGGAACACCACCTCGTCGCCGACCCCGGCGAACGCCTGCACCGCGCAGTGGAGCACTTCGCCCGAACCGGCCCCGCACACGATGCGGCCCGGATCGATCCCATGCAGGTCGCCTATTGCAGCGCGCAAGGCGGTGCAATCGGGATCGGGATAAAGCGCCAGCTCGTGCAGATCGGCCAGTGCAGCGCGCGCCGCCGGGCTTGAACCGAGCGGGTTTTCATTGGCCGAAAGCTTGACCAGCGCAAGCCCGTCCGCGCTCTTCGACCGGCCGGGAACATAGGCATGAATCTGCTCGATCCATGGCTTTGCCGCAGGTTTGTCTTTCGGTGCGCTCATAGCGCCGCCTGCCATAGTCGAAAACGCCCCTTCGACAAGCGCGAGACGAGCGGTTAAGGGCCAAAACGATGCCCGACGCGCCACAATCCCTGCGGCTGACCACCCCGCTCCCGCTCGACAGCGGGGGCGAACTGGCTGCGCCGACCATCGCCTATGAGACTTACGGTGAGCTCAACGCGGACCGATCCAACGCGATCCTCATCTGCCACGCGCTGACCGGCGACCAATATGTCGCCAGCACCCACCCGATCACCGGGAAACCCGGCTGGTGGGCGCGGATGGTCGGCCCCGGCAAGCCGATCGACACCGACCGTTTCCATGTCATCTGCGCCAATGTCATCGGCAGCTGCCTTGGCTCGACCGGCCCGGCGAGCGTCGCGCCCGACGGCCAGCCCTACGCCCTGCGGTTCCCGGTCATCACCGTGCGCGACATGGTCCGCGCGCTGGTGGGCCTGCTCGACGGACTGGGGATCGAACGGCTCTATTGCGCTATCGGCGGATCGATGGGCGGGATGCAGGCATTGAGCCTCGCCGCCAACTGGCCCGAACGTGCCGCGCGCTTCCTGCTGATTGCCACCACCGCACGCCATTCGGCGCAGAACATCGCCTTCCACGAGGTCGGAAGGCAGGCGATCATGGCCGACCCGCGCTGGAACGGCGGCGATTATTACGCTGGCGAAGCACCCGATGCCGGCCTGGCAGTGGCGCGCATGGCGGCGCATATAACCTATCTTTCCGAGGACGGGCTGACCGAGAAATTCGGGCGCCGCCTGCAGGACCGACCGGATGGAACACAAGGGGCCAAGAGCTTCGGCTTCGATGCTGATTTCCAGATCGAAAGCTATCTGCGCTATCAGGGCAACGGCTTCACCAAGCGGTTCGACGCCAATTCCTATCTCTACATTACCCGCGCGATGGACTATTTCGACCTCGCCGACGAACATGGCGGTCGGCTGACCGATGCCTTCGCCGGGACGACTGCGCGCTTCTGCGTCGTCAGCTTCGACAGCGACTGGCTCTATCCCACGAGCGAAAGCCGCCACATGGTGCAGGCGCTCAACGCGGCGGGCGCACCGGTGAGCTTCGTCGAACTCAGCGCCCCCTTCGGCCATGACAGCTTCCTGCTCGACGTGCCCGCGCTGGATCGCGTGGTGAAGGGCTTCCTTGAATGACGGGAATCGAGAAACTGCGTCCCGACCTCGCCGTCATCGCGCGCCATGTCGCTCCGGGCAGTCGCGTGCTCGACGTTGGTTGCGGCGATGGCGCATTGATGGCGGCGCTGCGATCGCAGGATTGCGACGTGCGCGGGATCGAGATCGATGGCGCCTTGGTCGAACAATGCGTCGCGCGCGGACTGTCGGTTGTGCAGGGGGATGCCGACCGCGACCTCGCCTTCTATCCCGATGGCGGGTTCGATGTGGCGATCCTGAGCCAGACGCTGCAGACCGCCGCACGTCCCGACCGGATGCTCGCCGAGCTGCTGCGCGTCGGCCGCCGGGCTTTCGTCAGCTTCCCCAATTTCGCCTATTGGCGCACCCGTCTCGCCCTGCTGACGCAAGGCCGGATGCCGGTCACCCGCGCGCTGCCGGTCAGCTGGTACGAGACCACCAACATCCACCACATGACGATCAAGGATTTCGAAGTGCTGGCGGGCGATCTCGGCGTGAAGCTGCGTCGGCGCTGGTATTTCACCGGCGACCGCAGGCGTGGGAACGGCTCGGCCAACTGGCGCGCGGAAAACGCGCTTTACGAGATCGAGCGCAATTGACGCGCTTCGCCTTGGTCGAGCGCAGTCGGTCGTTCGTCGGCCAAACGCCTTGCGCTTGCATCCTGAAGGCCTAGCGCTGCTGGCGAGCCAGAACCAATAACGGGGTCCCCATGCGTATCATTCCTGCCGTCGCCGCCGTTGCTTGCCTTACCTTCGCCCAGCCGGTGCTCGCCCAAGGCCCCCAGAACGCAACGCCCGAACAGCAGCACGACAAGGATACCGCCGAGACTATCGCCAAGCATTGGGCCGTGGCCCCGACCGAGGAAACCGAAACCAGCTATACCAGCAGCGCCAACGTCGATGGCCACAGCATCGGTTACAAAGCGACCGCCGGAACCCTGACCATCCGCGACGATCAGGGCAAACCCGTCGCCAGCATCTTCTATACCGCCTACACCACCCCCGGCGCGCATCGCCCGGTTACCTTCTTCTATAATGGCGGGCCTGGCTCTGCGACTTTGTGGCTGCGCATGGGTTCTTTCGCGCCCGACGCGGTGCTGACCACGGACCCGGTCGCGGTGGCGCCCGCACCCTACCATATCGGCCCCAACCCCGACACGCTGATCGGGACGACCGACATGGTCTTCATCGATGCTGTCGGCACTGGCTATTCGCGCATTCTGGGCGATGCCAAGCCTAAGGATTTCTACGGCGTCGATCAGGACGCGACCGCCTTCACCAAGGCGATCAAGCGCTATCTGACCAAGAACAAGCGGTGGAGCGATCCCAAATATATCTTCGGTGAAAGCTATGGCACCACAAGATCAGCTGCGCTGGCGCTGCAACTGGAAAACGCGGGCGTCGAGCTGAACGGCGTGGTGCTGCTTTCGTCGGTGCTGAACTATGGTGCCAGCCAACCGGGCTACGACACCGAATATATCGGCTATCTGCCCACCTTTGCCGCCGTGGCATGGTATCACAATAAGATCGCCGACAAGCCAGCCGATCTGGCGACGTTCGTTGCACAGGCGCGCGCATTTGCGGCTGGCCCCTATGCCAGCGCACTGGCCAAGGGCACCGACATCACCCGGCAGGAAACCGACCAGATTGCCCGCCAGATGGCGCATTTCACCGGCCTGCCGGTCGATTACATCAAGGACGCCAATCTGCGCGTTTCGGCCAGCCGTTTCCGCAAGGAATTGTTGCGCGACCAGCGCGAGACGCTGGGCCGGTTCGATGGCCGTTACATGGGCACCGACGTCGATGCCGCGGGCGAGCGGCCAGGTTACGACCCGTCCGACACCGGCATTTCGGGCGCCTATGTCAGCGGCTTCATGGATCGCCTGACGCGCAAGTTCGATTACAAGACCAATCTCGATTACCGGCTGTCGGTGTGGGACACCCGCCCGTGGGACTGGGATTTTTCGCATCAGGGGCCGGACGGTCGGCCGCAGGCGGTGGTCGACGTGGCCGAAGACCTCGCCCGCGCCATGCGGACCAACCCGCATCTGCACGTACTTTCGCTGAACGGCTATTACGACATGGCCACACCTTTCTTCAAAACCGAATATGATCTCAAGCACATGATGCTGCCGGAGAATCTGCGTTCAAACCTGCAGTTCCATTACTACCCGGCAGGGCACATGGTGTATCTGAACCCTGTGGGCCGCCACGAGATGCGGCTGGACCTCCAGCGGTTCTACGCCGCGTCAGGCTCGTAATGGGTTTCGGCGGCTAGCGCTCGCGCCCGGCCTTCACCAGCGCGAACCCGGCAAATCCGCTGATCGCCAGCGCGATTACGAAGCCGATTCCCGCGCCCCAGATCGCGCTCGACGATCCGCCCAGCCAGCCGCCGATCAATCCTCCGACGATCGGCAGGATAACAAGCAGCAGGCACCCGATGACCGCCATCGCGCCGCCCTAGCCCAGACGCTCGGCGTGCCAGTCGATATGGTCGGCCATGAAGGTTGAGATGAAATAATAGGAGTGGTCGTACCCCTCCTGCATCCGAATGTCCGCAGCAATGCCAGCTTCACGGCAAGCCGTCTCCAGCCTCTCCGTCTGCAATTGTTCGGTGAGAAAATTGTCGGCTGTGCCCTGATCGACCAATAGTTCGGCCACGCGTGCGCCATCCTCGATCAGCGCCACCGCGTCATATTCGCGCCACGCCTTGCGGTCGTCGCCTAAATAGCGCGGCAGGGCCTTCTCGCCCCACGGCACCTGACTCGGCGCGACGATCGGAGCGAAGGCGCTGACCGAGCGAAAACGATCGGGATTGCGCAGGCCGATCGTCAGCGCGCCGTGGCCGCCCATCGAATGACCGGTGATCCCCTGACGCGCCATGTCGACCTGGAAATTCGCCGCGACCAGTTCGGGCAATTCGCGCTCGATATAGCTGCGCATCCGGTAATGCCGTGCCCAGGGTTCACGCGTCGCATCGAGGTAAAAGCCTGCGCCCTTGCCGAAATCATATTCATCCTGTGCATCGGGCACATCGTCACCGCGCGGGCTGGTATCGGGCGCGACGAAGATGATCCCGTGCCGTGCACAGGCAGCGCGGTACTCGCCCTTCTCCATGACGTTGGCATGGGTGCAGGTGAGGCCTGACAGATACCACAGCACCGGCAGTTTCGTGCCTGGCTCATGCGGCGGGACATAGACCGCGAAGGTCATGTCGGTGCCGGTTTCGGCGGAGGCATGGGTGTAGACCCCCTGCACTCCGCCGAAAGCGCGATTTTCGGAAGTTGTTTCGAGTGTGGTCACGCTCCGCGATGAATCCCGCAGATCTTGTGCCCGTCGAGGTCGCGGAAATAGGACAGGTGCATCGGCCCCATCGCGCCTTCGCGCAGCCCCGGCGGATTTTCGATGCTCGTGGCGCCATTGGCGATGGCGACATCGTGCAATTCCTTGACCTGTTCGGGCGAGTTGCAGGCAAAGCCGATGGTCATGCCGTTGGCGCAGGTCGCCTCTTCGTCATTGATCGGCTCGCTCAGCGCAAGAGTGCCGCCATTGTGCATGAAGAACACGCGCTTGTGACCGCTGGCTGCGGTATTGTCCATCGAACCCTGGACACCCAGCACGGCCAGAACCTTTTCGTAAAAGGCCTTGGACTTCTCGATATCGTTGGTGCCGATCATGATGTGACTGAACATGGCGCTTCTCTCCTTGGTTATGCGTCCACTGCAATTGTTGCAGTGGCGGGGTCTCCGGTATTCGGACTGTTGGCAGGGTCGAGCAGCATCGCCGCGACCTCGCCGTGGCGAGCATTGGGGCGATGTTCGATCCCTGCGGGAATGACGATCAATTCGCCCTCGCGCAGCGTTTCGGTGCGATCACGGAATTCGATCTCCACCACACCCGAAACGATCAGGAACAGCTCGTCATGCGTATGGCTGTGCCAGTCGAACGCGCCCTCAAGCTTGGCGAGGCGTATTTCATGGCCTTCGTATCGCGCGATGATGCGCGGCGCCCAATGGTCGGAAAACCCGGCCAGCTTTTCGGCGATGTTGACCGGAACCGGCATCAATCGAACAGCACCACCGAGCGGATGCTCTCGCCTGCGTGCATCAGATCGAACGCCTTGTTGATGTCTTCCAGCGGCATGGTGTGGGTGATCATCGGGTCGATCTGGATCTTGCCGTCCATGTACCAGTCGACGATCTTGGGCACGTCGGTGCGGCCCTTGGCTCCACCGAACGCCGTCCCGCGCCAGTTACGGCCGGTGACGAGCTGGAACGGGCGGGTCGAAATTTCCTTGCCCGCCTCGGCGACGCCGATGACCACGCTGGTGCCCCAGCCGCGGTGGCAGCATTCGAGCGCGGTGCGCATGACCTCGGTATTCCCGGTGGCATCGAAACTGTAATCGGCCCCGCCGTCGGTCAGTTCGACAATCTTCGCAACGGTTTCGTCGCGGCTCATCCCTCTGGTGTTGAGGAAGGCGTCCATGCCGAACTTGCGGCCCCATTCCTCGCGTTCAGGATTGATGTCGACGCCGAGGATCAGGCCCGCGCCAGCCAGCTTGGCGCCCTGGATCACATTGAGGCCGATGCCGCCAAGGCCGAACACCACAACGCTGTCACCCACCTGCACCTTCGCTGTGTTGACCACTGCACCGACGCCGGTCGTCACCCCGCAACCGACATAACAGCTGGTCTGGAACGGCGCGTCCTCGCGGATCTTGGCGACTGCGATTTCGGGCAGGACGGTGAAGTTCGAGAAGGTCGAACAGCCCATGTAATGATAGATCGTCTGGCCACGATAGGAAAAGCGGCTGGTCCCGTCGGGCATCAGCCCCTTACCCTGAGTGGCGCGGATCGCGGTGCACAGATTGGTCTTGCCCGACAGGCAGGACTTACACTGGCGACATTCAGGGGTGTAGAGCGGGATCACGTGATCGCCGGGCTTGACCGATGTCACCCCTTCGCCGACCTCGCGTACGATCCCTGCACCTTCATGGCCCAGCACACTGGGGAAAAGCCCCTCCGAATCCAACCCGTCGAGCGTGTAGGCATCGGTGTGGCAAATCCCGGTCGCCTTGATTTCCACCAGCACTTCGCCCGTCTTGGGCCCTTCCAGATCGAGCTCGACGATCTCCAGCGGCTGCTTGGCTTCGAAGGCGACGGCGGCGCGGGTCTTCATGGGGATCTGATCTCCTTGATTGCGATGGTGGCCTAAAGGAGGCTTCGACAAGCCGCAAGCGTCGCTTGCGGTTCAGCTTCGCCGCGCTAGGGAGGCGGCATGATACTCGCTCTCGCATCCGCCCTTGTGCTTGCCGCCACTCCGGCTCAGGCAGCGCCCGCCCCGCAGCTCGACAATGCGCAGCAGACTTCGCTCAAATGCGCGATCACCTTGTCGATCGGCACCGAATTGCAGCGCCGCGGCGATCCGGTCGCGGCCGGGTGGCCCCCGCTGGGCGACCGCGCGCGTGAGTTCTTCGTCCGGGTGATGGCGCAATTGATGGACGACACCGGGATGACCCACGATCAGGTCGCCGCGTTGGTCCGCAAACAGAGCAAACTGCTTGCCGACAAGAATGTCGTCTCCCGCGCAATGCCCGGTTGCGTCGAGCTGATGAAAGACTCCGGCGTCTGATTTTCAGCCTCGATTAAGGTGGTCATCGCCAATGATCAAAGCTCCGGAAACGTGCGAGTTGCCGATGCGAAATATTCTGATTGCCATCACAGGACTGTGCCTGTCTGCGCCAGCACTTGCGCATGATCCTGAGCCGCTGCCACCTGCTGCGCCCAGCGCGGCGGCAGAAGATGTCGCAAGGACACTTGGCGATCCGGTTCGCCAGCAGGCACTTGCCCGCACGCTCTCGACGATGAGCGATGTTATCCTCGACATACCGCTCGCTCCGATCGCGCGCCCGCTGGCCGAGGCTGCGGGGCAGGATCCCCGCTCCATCGACCCTGATATGACGCTGCGCCAGATGGCGCCCGGCGCTGGCGAAGTCTCCGGCGCGATCCGGCATGACCTGCCGCGCGCGATGGACCGGATGGCGCAGATGAGCGATGCCATCGCGCGGCTCGCCCCCGCCTTGCAGGCCGCCGCGCGCGAATTTGCCGACGCGCTGCCCCCGCAGCAATAAAATCAATTCCGTAAATTTGCCGCCACACTCACACAGCGGTGGATTTCACCGCCAGCTTCGGGCAGAGACCATGTCCGTCGTATGTGGCAATTGCACCAATTCCCCCTGTGCCCCTTCAGCCGCAAGGTGCGCATTGTGATGGGCGAGAAGAACCTCGCCTATGAACTGGTGCGCGAAAATCCCTGGGACAAGCGCGACGAGCTGTGGCAGCTCAACCACGCCGGACGCATCCCCGTGCTCCACGATACGACACGCGGAACCACTATCGCGGACAGCCGCGCAATTTGCGAATTTCTCGAGGAAATGGTCGACCGCGCGCCGATGCTTTCGGGCAACAGCGCCACCCGTGCGGAAATCCGCCGACTGGTCGCGCTGTTCGACGAGAACTTCTTTCAGGACGTCACCGCGCCGCTGCTTGAGGAAAAGCTCGCCAAACGGCTGATGCTGCGCCAGCCGCCCGATTCGCGTGCGTTGCGCGAGGCGATGAAATCGGCCCACGGACATCTCGACTACATCGACTGGCTGGTCGATACGCGCGCCTGGCTCGGCGGATCGATGCTCAGCCTCGCCGATATGGCCGCCGCTGCACAGATTTCCGTCGCCGACTATCTCGGCGGGATCGACTGGGCGGGCCATGAACAGGCGCGCACCTGGTATGCGGTGGTCAAGAGCCGCCCCAGCTTCCGCCCGTTGCTGACCGAAAAGATCGAGGGGATCCCGCCGCCCGCGCACTATGCCATGGTCGATGGCTAGGGCCGGGCGCTTGCCGCACTCTCGCACCACACCATATTGCTCAGCGAAAGGAACAAGACGATGACCTACAAGCTTGAACTGAGCGATGCGGAATGGCGCGAACGCCTGACGCCCGAACAATATCACGTGCTGCGCGAGAAGGGCACCGAAAGAGCCTTTACCGGCGCATATGACAAGAACAAGCAAGCAGGCGAATATCACTGCGCTGCCTGCGGGCAATTGCTGTTCGCCAGCAACGAAAAATTCGACAGCGGCTGCGGCTGGCCCAGCTTCACCGCACCGGCGGAAGGCGACGTGGTCGAGGAACAGCGCGACACCAGCCATGGCATGATCCGCACCGAAGTATTGTGCTCGAAATGCGAAGGTCATCTGGGCCATGTCTTCCCCGATGGCCCAGGCGAAAATGGCTTGCGCTATTGCATCAACAGCGCCGCCCTCGCCTTCGAGCCCGAGGACTGATACCCGTTACCGCAGACCGATCGTTCACGATCGGTTATGGCTCGCCGCGCCATGACCGAACGGATATGCAGCGCGCGGCAGACTAGAGTGATCCGGGAGCGTAATGGACAAACGGGGTAGCCGCCGGGAACGCGCGGAACGGAAGAAGCGGGCCGATCAGTCCGCGCGCAACCGCAATGGCGGCAGGAAGCAGCGCAGCTGGCTGAAGCGCCTGCTTATTTGGGGCGGTGCGCTGGCCTTGCTCGGTGCGCTGTTCCTTGGTCTCGCAGTTGCCTTCGCGGCGCGTTCGCTGCCCAGCTTCTATCAGCTGAAAGCCACGCAGGTGGGCCAGACGATCGTCGTGCGCGCCCGCGATGGTAGTGAAATCGTCGAGCTCGGGCCGAGTTACGGCCAATGGCTCAGCTCCGGCCAGATCCCGCAGGTGATGAAGGACGCGCTGGTTTCGACCGAAGACCGGCGCTTTTATTCGCATTTCGGCATCGACCCGATCGGCCTGGTGCGCGCAGTTTACACAGCGGTAACCGGCGATCGGCGCGTTTCGGCGACCTCCACGATCACGCAGCAGCTTGCCCGCAACCTGTTCCTCAACAACAACCGCTCGCTCGACCGCAAGGCGCGTGAAGCGGTGCTGGCGATGGCGCTGGAAGCCAAGTTCACCAAGCAGCAGATCCTCGAACTCTACCTCAACAAGGTCTATTTCGGTGGCGGTGCCTATGGCATCGATGCCGCCAGCCGCAAATTCTTCAGCCACCCCGCAACCCACCTGACCGCCCCGGAGGCGGCAATCATTGCGGGCATGGTGAAGGCGCCAAGCCATTATTCGCCCACCTCCGACGTACACGCCGCGATCGCGCGGGCGCGCGTCGTGCTCAAGCTGATGGAACAGCAAGGCAAGATCACGCCGGAGCAGGCCGCGATCGACCCCTCCACCGTCAATCTCAAGCAGGAACTGGGCGGCAATTCGGTGCGCTATTTCACCGATTGGGCGCTGCCCCAGCTCGATCTGCTGATCCCGCAGACCAACGAACCGATCCAGGTCTGGACCACGCTCGATCCGGGTATGCAGAAAGCGGCAGCGGCGGCGATACAGAGCAATGTCCCCAAGGGCACGCAGGGTGCGCTCGTCAGCATGGATCGCGATGGCGCTGTACTGGCGCTTGTGGGCGGCACCGATTACGTCAAGACCAACTACAACCGCGCGACCGACGCGATGCGCCAGCCGGGCTCGGCGTGGAAGCTGTTCGTCTATCTCGCAGCGTTGGAATCGGGCTACAAGCCTGACGACATGGTGGTCGATACGCCGGTCACGATCGACGGCTGGAGCCCCAAGAACTCGAATGGCAAGTTCGTCGGCCAGGTCGATTTGCGCAGCGCCTTTGCCTATTCGATCAACACCATCGCGGCCCAGCTTGGCAATGAAGTCGGCTTCGGCACCGTCGCCAGCATGGCGCGGCGGCTGGGTATCACCACACCTATCGCGACCTATCCTTCGATGGTGCTGGGATCGAACGAAGTGCGCCTGATCGACATGACCCGCGCCTATGCCGTGGTCGGCAACAAGGGTCAGGCAATCGAACCCTATGGCATCGTCAAGGTGACCGGCTCCAATGGCGACGTGCTGTACCAGCACCAGCCGTCGGCGCAGACCCAGCTGATTCCCGACTACGTCGATGCCGAGATGACCGACCTGCTGCAAACGGCGGTAAACACCGGCACCGGGCGCGCGGCACAAATCGGCCGTCCGGTGGCGGGTAAAACCGGCACCACCAGCTCCAACAAGGATGGCTATTTCGTCGGCTTTTCGAGCGGGATCACCACCGGTGTGTGGATGGGCCGGGACGATAACAAACGCGTTGCCGGCCTCTATGGCGGGACGGCTCCCGCCAAGGCGTTCTCTGCCTATATGCGCTACGCGGTGAAGGATCGCCCGGTCGAGCAGTTCCAGACCGAGCTCAAGCTGCCCGACTGGCAGGTCGAGCCGGACGAGGAGCAAATGCAGGGTAATCCCGACGATTACTATTTCATCGACAATCAGGGCAATCTGATCGAGCGCGGCAACGGCCAGCCGGCCCCGCTTGACGGGCGCCGCGACCAGCCTGCTTTCGGTGTCGATGGCGAACAGGGTGCCAATGGCAATCCTCCCGACGACGGCAGCAATCCAGGCGACGCGCCGCAAGCGGCAAGCGATGATTTCCTGCGTCGGGCCACGGGCGGCGCGGCGGGGCAGCAGCAACAGCCGCGCCAGCCGAGCCCGGCGCCCAGCGGGCAAACTCGTAACCAGCCGCGCGTCATTTTGCCGTCCCCGAGCCCCTCGCCCAGAGGAGCGGCTCGCCCACAGGCAAACCCCAGCCCCCGCACCCAGCAATAAGCGCCATTCCCGCAGCTTCGAGCAAAGAAAAACCCTCCCGCAGCGGCCTGCGGGAGGGTTTCGGGTAGCGCGGCTTTCGCCGCTATAGCCTATTTGTTGTCCATCAGCCGCACGGCGACATAGACCGCCGCCTGTCCGCGGCGCTGGATGCGCAGCAGCACCGCTTCGCGCTTGTCTGCTTGCGCCTGCTTGATCTGGGCGTCGAGACCAGCGGTGTCGGCGATCGGCTGATAATTGGCCGACAGGATGATATCGCCGCGCTGCAATCCCTTGCGCGCCGCATCGGAGCTGGGATCGACCGCAGCGACAGCCACGCCCTTGGTGCTTGCAGGGGCGCCGAGCTGACCGGCGATCTGCGGGGTCAGCGCGACCACGCTGAGGCCCAGCTTGTCCTGCGCCAGTCCGCTGTTATCGCCCGGCATCTGATCGTTGTTATCCTGATCGCCGTTGAACATCTGCTGTTCACGCAGCGCCTTCTCGCTCGGGCGCTTGGCGACCTTGACGTTAACCGTGCGACGCTTGCCGTCGCGCAGCAGTTCAACCGGCACGGTCGTGCCCGGATCGATGTTGGCTACGATATAAGACAGCGTCTGGTCGGAGGTGACGTCCTTGCCATTGACCTTGACCACGATATCGCCCGGCTTGATCCCGGCGGCTTCGGCCGGCTGGCCAGCCTGGACCGACTGCACCAGTTCGCCGCGATTCTTGGGGAGGCCCAGCGAATCGGCGAGATCCTCGTCGACCGGCTGGATCGACACGCCGAGATAGCCGCGCTCGATCGCCTCGCCCTTCATCAGCTTTTCGACGATCGGCTGGGCGATTTCGGAAGGAATGGCAAAGCCGATCCCGACACTGCCGCCCGAAGGCGAGAAGATCGCGTTGTTGATACCGATTACCTGGCCTGCCATGTCGAACAGCGGCCCGCCAGAATTGCCCTTGTTGATCGAGGCATCGGTCTGGATGTAGCGGTCATAGGCGCTGCCCGAACCGGTGTTGCGATAGACCGCCGAGACGATCCCCGCGGTCACCGTCCCGCCAAGACCGAACGGATTGCCGATCGCAATCACCCAGTCGCCGGGGCGTTCAGCCTTGGAATTGCCGAATTTGACGAAAGGAAACGGCTTCTTCCCTTCGATCTTCAGCACCGCGAGATCGGAGGCTGCGTCCGCTCCCACCAGCTTGGCCGGATATTCCGTGCCGTCCGGTGTGGTGACGGTGATCTCCTCCACCGTGCCGCGGCCGTTCGGGCTGGAGATCACGTGGTTGTTGGTGACGATGTATCCGTCGGCCGAGATGATGAAGCCCGAGCCGAGCGACTGCGCCTCGCGCGTTTGCGGCTGGCCATTGCCACCGCGCTGGCCGAACAGGCCTTCGAACGGGGTTCCGGCAAACGGGTTCTGCGTCTGCACCTCGATCCGCTGGCGGGTGGCGATATTGACCACCGCCGGGGCAAGCTGCGCCGTCAGGTCGGCGAAACTCGCCGGCGCGCCGGCACGCGGCACGATGTGCTGCATCTGGCTCTGTTCGTTCTGTGCCACCTGGGCACCGGCCGGGTTTCCGGTCATCAGCGACAGGGTCGCCCCGCCTACCAGCAGGGCACTCGTCAATCCGTAGGCGTATCGCACTGGCTTCACGTCCTCTCGTTCCTCTTCATCTTGCGCTGGGCTCCCGCCCAGACTGGCGCGGGAACACATGTGGACCCTCAATAAGGGCTTACAAGCCGCGCGGGCTGAACCGACATTGAATGGCGGCCCGAATTGCCCGCATTTGGCCGTCTATTGTGTGCCTTTGAACTGGCGCAGATATTCGTTGTCAGGCGACAGGATGATGTTGCTTTCGCCGCCGCCGTTCTCGAAGGTCCGGCGATAGCTCTCCATCGCGCGGTAGAAATCGTAGAACTTGGGATCCTTGCCATAGGCCGCGGCATAGGTCTTGGCGGCCTGCGCCTCGGCATCGGCCTGGATGATCTGCGCATCGCGGCGCCCATTGGCGCGAATCGTCTCGGCCTCGGCCTCACGGTCTGTCTGCATCCGGGTGAACGCCGTCTCCAGCGGCGATCCGCTGGGCAGATCTGCGCGCTTGATCCGCACGTCGACGATCTGCGCACCATACTGACGCGCCTGTTTGTCGAGGATGGTGCGGATATTGGCCATCGCCGTCCCACGCTCGGCGGTCAGCAGGGTGGCGAACGGACGCCGCCCGAGTTCCTGCCGGATGACCGAGGACAGGATCGGCGAAAGCTGGGTCTTCAGGCTCTCTTCGGTGCCGGCGGTCTGGATCATCTTGACCGGGTCAATGATGCGGAAGCGCGCATAGGCATCGACCTCAAGCCGCTGTTGGTCGCTCGAAAGCACCTGCTGCGGTTCCATATCGAGATTGAGTATCCGCCGGTCGACGAACTGGACCCGCTCGATCAGCGGAATCCGGTACCACAACCCTGCGCCGTCGCGGCCGAACGGCACGCCCGGTTTGAAGCGATTGATGACCGATACGGGATCACCGTTGCGGATAATGACCGCCTGCATGGTCTCGGGCACCACGAATATCGTGGACAACGCCGCTACGATCAGAACGCCAAGCGCGATGAGCGAGGCCTTATGCGATTGCCAGATGTCGTTCATCTCACTGCCCCCCCTGCTTGGAGGTGTCCTGGTCCGATTTGGCGGCGCTGTTGCGCCTCAATTCGGGCAGCGGGAGATAGCTTGTGACACCAGGTGCCTCGATCACGGTCTTGTTGGTCTTGGACAGCACGCTTTCCATCGTTTCATAATACATGCGCCGCTTGGTCACTTCGGGCGCCAGCTTGTACTGCGCGTAGATCCGGTCGAACGACGCGGCATCGCCTTCGGAACGGGCACGAACCTGCTGGGCATAGGCGCGAGCGCGGTTGCGCATGGCGTCGGCATCCTGCTGCGCGGCGGAAACGTCCTTGAACGCATCGATCACCTTGGTCGGCGGATCGGCCTTCTCGATCGCCACGCCCTGCACCTGCACACCGGCATGATAGGCATCGAGCAATTGCTGCATTCTGGCGCGCACGCTGGTCTCGATATCGCCGCGACCGGCGCCGGAGATCACATCGTCGAGCTTCTGTTCGGCAACAGCTGCGCGCATCGCCGCTTCGGCCACTTCACGAATGGTCAGTTCGGGATCGTCCAGCTGAAAGGCAAAACGCGGCAGGTTCTTGATGTTCCAGCGAATGACATAGGACAGGTCGACGAGGTTCTGGTCGCCCGTCAGCAACAGGCGCTCGCCATCGCCGCCGATCTTTTCCGACCGGATCTGGCTGACATTGGCAACCGTCACTTCCTGAATCGGCCAGGGCAGAGTGAAATTGAGTCCCGGCAGCAGCTTGTGAGAATATTTACCGCCCACCCAGGTCACGAGCCCTTGCTCCTTGGGCTGGATCTCATGTGTGGAAGTGAACACCAGCCAGCCGGCGACGAGGCCGACGGCAACCCATGCGATCAGCTTTCCGTTGCCTGGGCGCTGGGGCAGGCGGAAGCCACCGCCACCGCCGCCACCTGTCCGGCGCGGGCCTTCAGGGCCGCGGCTGCGAAAGATATCCTCAATGCTCGCGGAACGGCGCGGGCCATCCCCGCCGCGCGACGGCGGCAGCCAGGGATTGCGGGGACCGCGCGGCGCATCGCCATCGTCCCCACCGTTATCCGGTGGATCGCCTTCTCCGCCATCGTCGCCAGACCCGCCGTCCGAACCACTGCTCGACGGCTTGCCCCAAGGATTGCGCTTTCCGGCCATGGAGAGACCCACGGCAGTCCTAAACCCGTCCAAAACTTTCATGCCCACAGTTATAGGCATGGCCTGCGGCAAAAAACAGGGGCGAAAAAATCAGGACTTGCCCGGGGCTTTTCGATGGTTCACCCGGCGCCTTGCATGACGCATGAACAACTTCTTTCCGCCCTTGACCCTGCACTGCGCGCGCGCGTCTCATCTGCGCATGTTGCAAACGGCACCGCTACGCTGGTGGTGGACGCGAGCGGGCTGGGTGCCGGTGCCCGCAGCGAACTGGAAAACGATGTCGAGCGCGTCGTGTCCGCTCTCCCCGAAATCGAGCACGTTCGCATCGCGCTGACCGCCGAAAAGCCAGTGCGCCGTATCCTCGCGGTCGCTTCGGGCAAGGGCGGCGTGGGCAAATCCACTCTCGCCGCCAATCTCGCGCTCGCGCTCAAGCGGCAGGGCGTGAAGGTCGGGCTGGTCGATGCCGATATCTATGGTCCCTCGCAACCGCAGATCCTCGGCAATACCGGTGCCAAGCCGGAAGCACGCGAGAAACAGTTGATCCCGCTCATCGGCGCAGGCGAGCTACCGGTGCTGTCGATCGGCCACCTCGTCCCGGCGGGCAAGGCGCTGGCATGGCGCGGGCCGATGACCGGTGGCGCGCTGACGCAATTGATCGAAGCCGACTGGGGCGATGCGGAAGTGCTGGTGGTCGATCTTCCGCCCGGCACCGGCGATGTGCAATTGACCATGATCCAGAAGCATAGGCCGGCGGGCGTGGTGCTGGTGTCCACCCCGCAGGATCTCGCGCTGATCGATGCGGCGCGCGCGGGACAATTGTTCGATGGCGCGGGCGTGCCGATCATCGGGCTGGTCGAGAATATGTCCGGCTACGCCTGCCCGCATTGCGGCGAAGTCTCCGATCCCTTCGGGTCCGGCGGGGTCGAGCAGGCTGCCGAGCGGCTGGAACTGCCTTTCCTCGGGCGAATCCCGCTGAGCATGGCGATCCGCGAACGCAGCGATGCCGGGACGCCTCCAGCTCTTGAGGAAAATGAGTTGTCCGCTCCCTTCGATGCCATCGCCGCCAGCGTTGCAAGCTGGCTGGAGGAATCCGCCTGATGCAATTGCCGCTCAGCCGCCGCGCGATACTGACCGGCGCAGCGGTAGGCGGCGGGCTGTTCGTGGGCTGGTATCTCTGGCCACGCCACTACTCCGCACCGCTGATCGCGGGGGAGGACGAATACGGCTTCGGCGGCTGGCTGACGATCGGCAAGGACGGGGTGGTGACGGTGGCCGTCCCGCAACTCGAGATGGGTCAGGGCGTCACGACGCTGCTGCCACAAATCGTCGCGGTCGAGCTGGGCGCGGACTGGCGGCAGATTGCCGTCCAACCCGTTCCGCCAAGCGGGGCGCAGCCGAACATCCCGCTCGCCGCGAAATGGGCGCCGCTATGGTCGAGCATCCCATCCCTCGCGGACGAGCCCGGCGACATGCTCGCCGGTCGCTTCGCGCGCGATCACGCTTTCAGCGCAACTGCCGATGGCACCACGCTTGCCGCTTACGAACAGCCTGTCCGCGAGGCCGCCGCGGCTGCGCGCGCGATGCTGGCGATGGTGGCCGCCAAACGCTGGGGCACCGACTGGGAGCAATGCGAGGTCGAAGGCGGGCTGGTGCAATTCGGCAAGCGTACGCTGCGCTTCGGCGATCTGGCTGAGGAGGCTGCGACCATGCGCGCGCCCGATCCCGCTCCGCTACGCCCCGATCCACCCGCCGAACGCCCGGTTGGCGAAGACGATGACAGTGTCGACACATTGTTCCCCCGGCTCGACCTGCCCTCCAAGATCGATGGCAGCATGATCTTTGCTGGCGACGTCCGCTTGCCCGATCTGGTGTTCGCCGCGATTGCGCACGGTCCAATCGGGATGCAGGAACTGGTCGGCTATGACGCCAAGACAGTAAAGAAAATCCGCGGGCTGGTCGGCGTGGTCAAGCACAAGCGCTGGATCGCAGCTGTCGCCAGCAACAGCTGGCAGGCGCAAAAGGCGCTGAAAGCGCTGCGACCGCGCTTTTCCGGACCCGGTGCGGTGGGCACGGAGAAGCTCGAACAGGTGCTGACGACAGCCGCGCGGGGCGAAGGCGAGACGATCCTGAGTTTCGGTGATCCCGACAGCCAGTTGCAACAGGGCGCTGCCGGCGCGACCTATTATATCGCACCCGCGCTTCACGCCGCGATCGAGACCGCCAGCGCGACCGCACGTTTGAGCGACGGCAGGCTCGAACTGTGGATCGCCAGCCAGGCTCCCGAAGCGGCGCGCGCAGCCGCAGGTGAAGCGGTTGGCCTCTCTCCTGACAAGGTCGTGCTCTACCCGCTGGAGGCGGGCGGCAGCTTCGATGCGCGGCTGGAAAAGCAGCACGCCATCGAAGTCGCGCAGATCGCCAAAGCCATCGGCAAGCCGGTCCAGTTGACCTGGTCGCGGGCCGAGGAAAGCCGCATGGTCCCTCCGCGCACCCCGGTCGCCATCGCGCTGACCGCTTCGCTCGGGCAAGGCGACTCGCTGACGCCGTCTGCATGGCGCGCAAGGCTTGCCTGCCCGGCGACGGTGCGCGAATTCGGCGAACGCTTGTTCGACAACGCCACGCCGGAGGCGGCGATGGAACGTGCTGCGGGCAAGGCCGATCCGCTCGCCTGCGAAGGTGCATTGCCGCCCTATGCCATCCCCAATGTCGCCATCGAGCATGTGCCGGTCACGCTATCGCTGCCGACCGCGCGCCTGCGCGGCAATGCGGCGGCCTATACCGCATTCGCCACCGAATGCTTCATCGACGAGCTGGCCGCACGCGCGGCCCGCAACCCGCTGCTCTACCGCATGGAGATGCTAGGCCAGCAGCCGCGCCTGGTCGAGGTGCTGCGCCGCGCGGCACAGATAGGCGAGTGGGGCGCGGGCGATGGGGGAACCGGGGAGGGGATGGCAGTGGTACGGATGGATGCGGTGGGCGACCCCCAGCGCGCAGGCGGCGGGCGGATCGCCTGCATCGCCGAAGCGCGCGCGGGCGGGTCGGGGTTCGAGGTCGAACGGCTGATCGCAGTCGTCGACATCGGAAGGATCGTCAATCTCGACCTCGCGCGCCAGCAAATAGAAGGCGGCCTGATGTTCGGCCTCGCGCTCGCTCGCGGATCGAGCGCGGTCTGGCACCGCGGGATGCCGAGCCCCGCCCGACTAGGGGCCATGGGCTTGCCGGGGCTTGCCGACACGCCAGACATGACCATTGAATTCGTATCGAGCGATGCCCCGCCATTCGATCCGGGAGAGCTTGGCGTGGCGGTCGCGCCACCGGCAATTGCCAATGCGCTCTATGCCGCGACCGGCAAACGCTTTCGCCGCCTGCCGCTGATGGAGACCGTTGCATGACCTGGCAGAACCAGTCCCTCCCCACGGACCATCCGCCGGTGCACTCAGGCCGGATCGGCGTGCTGCTGGTCAATCTGGGCACGCCCGATGGTCCCGAGCCCGGCCCGGTCAAACGCTATCTCGCCGAATTCCTGTCCGACCGGCGCGTCGTCGAGATCCCGCCCATCGCGTGGCAACCGATCCTGCGCGGGATTATCCTCAACACGCGGCCCAAACGCAGCGCGCAAGCCTATGCCAAAGTCTGGGGCGAGGATGGTTCCCCGCTCGCCGCGATCACCCGGCGGCAGGCAGAAAAGCTGCAAGCGCGACTGGGCGATGCTGCGCAGGTCGATTGGGCGATGCGCTATGGTCGGCCCGCAATCCCCGAGCGACTGGCGGCGCTGATGGAGGCGGGATGCGATCGCATCCTGCTCGCCCCGCTCTATCCGCAATACAGTGCGGCAACGACCGCGACGGTTGTGGACAAGGCTGGGGACGCCTTGCGGACAATGCGTTGGCAACCTGCGCTGCGGACGCTGCCACCCTATCACGATGATCCCGCCTATATCGCCGCGTTGGCTGGAGATATCGGTGCCCAGCTCGATGCGCTGGCCTTCACGCCCGAAGTCCTGCTGCTGAGCTTCCACGGGATGCCCCAGCGCACGCTCGAACTCGGCGATCCCTATCACTGCCATTGCCGAAAAACGGCGCGACTGCTGGAGGAACGGTTGGCGCGCCCGGATCTGCGCATCCGCACCAGCTTCCAGTCGCGCTTTGGCCGGGCGAAGTGGCTCGAACCGGCGACCGACGCGGTGCTGCGCGAGGAAGCCACGGCAGGGACGAAGCGGCTGGCAATCGCCGCACCGGGCTTTTCCGCCGACTGCCTCGAAACGCTGGAAGAGCTGGCGATTCAGGGCCACGAACAGTTCGCCGAGGCGGGCGGCCAGGAATTCGCCGCGCTCACATGCCTCAATGATGGCACAGCGGGCATGGCGATGCTGGAGACGCTGGTGCGGCGCGAATTGTCGGGCTGGATTTAGCACCGCGAATAACTTACATTAGGGTAAGTAAGCATCTCCAAGAGGACCACCATGGCCACTCTCGCTCCGCATCAGCCTGCCCGATACACCCATTGGAAAGAGCAATTGCCTGCGGGCGCGCTCGATCATATTCCCGGCGAAGGCGGCTGGCCGGTCGTCGGTAACACCTTCAAAATGCTGGCCGATCCGCATGGCTTCGCGCAGCGCATGGTCGCGACCTATGGTCCGGTCTACAAGAACAAGGCCTTCGGCGGCTGGGCCGTCGCGCTGATCGGCGCGGATGCGAACGAGTTGGTGCTGTTCGACCGCAACCGCATTTTTTCAAGCGAGCAGGGCTGGGGGCCGATTCTCGACCAGCTGTTCCCGCGCGGGCTGATGCTGATGGATTTCGACCATCACCGCGCTGACCGCCGCGCGCTCTCAATCGCCTTCAAGCCCGAACCGATGCGGCATTATGCGGGCAGCCTCAACCGCGGGATCGCCCGGCAGGTCGAACAATGGGGCGCGGGGCCGATGCAGTTCTATCCCGCGATCAAGCAGCTTTCGCTCGACCTTGCCGCAGACAGTTTCCTCGGCCTGCCGTGGGGTCCGGAAGCGGACCGCATCAACGAAGCCTTCGTCGACATGGTGCAGGCCTCGGTCGCGCCGGTGCGCAAGCCACTGCCCTTCACCATGATGAAGAAGGGCGTCGATGGGCGCGCTTTCCTGGTCGACTATTTCACGCAGGAGACCGCCAACCGCCGCAAGCATGGCGGTGGGCAGGACATGTTCAGCCAGTTCGCCACCGCCACGCGCGAAGACGGCGAAATGCTGCCGGTGGACGAGGTGGTCGACCACATGAACTTCCTGATGATGGCCGCGCATGACACGATCACCTCTTCGGCCACCTCGCTGATCTGGCAGCTCGCCAAGCATCCCGAATGGCAGGAGAAGCTGCGGCAGGAGATCGAGGCGGTCACCGGCGGCCCGGATGCGCAAGGTCGCCCGCGCGACCTCGCCTATGAAGACCTTGGCAAGCTGGACCTCACCGAAATGGCTTTCAAGGAAGCGCTACGGATGGTCCCACCCGTTCCTTCGACCCCGCGCCGGGCGTTGCAGGAATTCGAATATGGCGGCTATCGCATCCCGGCGGGGACCAATGTCGGCATCAACGCGCATTTCGTCCACCATAGCGAGGAGCATTGGGACGACCCCTACAGCTTCGATCCGCTGCGCTTCACGCCGGAGCAGGTGAAGGCGCGGCACAAATATGCCTGGGTGCCGTTCGGTGGCGGGGCGCATATGTGCCTCGGGCTGCATTTCGCCTATATGCAGGTGAAGATCCTGATGGCGCAGCTGCTGCCGCGCTATCGCATCACCATGGCCGATGGGCAGGATCCGAAATGGCAGGCGTGGCCGATCCCCAAGCCGCGCGATGGGCTCAGGATCGAGTTGACGCCGCTCTAAAGCTCAGAAATCGACGGCGATTCCGTCCCTCACCCAATCGCCATAGCGCGTGGGGCTGAGCTCCTCCTCGCTCTTGCCCTTCTCGGGCTTGGGCGGCGGAGTATTGGTCCAGTGCGCGGGCTTTTCGAAGCCTTCGGGCCGCTTGGTCGCTCTTTTGGTCATGATTGATGACATGCGCGCGCTGGCGCTTGGTTTCAAGCCCGGCTAGGGCGCAATGCGATGCCCACACCACCCGGACTCCACGCGCGCCGCGCCGCGCTTCGCCTGCTCGACGCCGTGCTGCGCCGGGGCGAGACGCTCGACCAGGCGTTCAGCGCGGCTACCTCCGACGTTCGCAAGCCGGAGGACCGCGCCCTCGCCCGCGCGATCGGCACGGAGGTGCTGCGCTGGCTGGTCGATCTCGACGCGCTGATCGACAGCGCGACGGCCAAGACGCTGCCGCATGACGCCAAGGCGCGCACGGTGCTGCGGATCATGCTGGCCCAATGGCTCAGGCTCGACACCCCGCCGCACGCGGTGATCGCGACCGGCCTTCCGCTGCTGGCAGGAGGCCCGCGCAGGCTGGCGCATGGGGTGTTCTCGACATTGACCAAACGCCCGGCGAGCCTGCCTGCTGCGCCGACTTTGCCTGAGCAAGTGGCGGAACGCTGGGGTGAGCGCGCGGCGACGATTGCGGCTGGATTGGCCGAGCCGCCACCTCTCGACCTGACGCTGCGCGATCCGGCCGAGACCGCGCATTGGACCAACCAGCTCGGTGCCGACAGCCTCGCTCCGGGCCATCTGCGCCTGCCGCGCGGCGCGGCGGTCGAGACGCTGGCGGGTTTCGCCGAGGGTGCATGGTGGGTGCAGGATCTCGCCGCATCGCTGCCTGTCCGCCTGCTAGGCCCGGGCGAGGGTCGCCATGCGCTCGACCTGTGCGCCGCGCCGGGCGGCAAGACGCTCCAGCTTGCCGCCGCCGGATGGCAAGTAACCGCGCTCGATATTTCCAAGCGGCGGCTCGACCTCGTCAAGCAGAACTGCAAGCGTACCGGCCTTGGCGCCAGCACGATCCGCGCCGACGCGCTGAAGTGGGAGCCAAAGCACCGCTTCGACGCCATCCTCCTCGACGCGCCCTGCACCGCAACCGGCACCTGCCGCCGCCACCCCGAAGTGCTCCACCGTATCGGCGCGCGCCAGTTCGAGGAGATGGCGGAACTCCAAACCGCGCTGCTGGCCCGCGCGGCAGAGTGGCTCAAACCCGGCGGCGTGCTGGTCTATGCCGTGTGCTCGCTCGAACGCGAAGAGGGCGAGGAACAAGCAAGCCAGGTGACGCTCGACCCGCTGCCGGTCCTCGCCGAGGAGCTACCGCAAGGCCTTGCGCCCAGCGCAGAAGGCTGGCTGCGCACCGATCCGGCAATGCTGGACGATGTCGGCGGACTCGATGGCTTCTTCATCGCGCGCTGGAGGAAGGGATAGCGAATGTCCGCTATGCTGGGTTTCGCGACAAAAGCCGAATTTCAGCTGACGACCCCTGTGTGGACGGCTCTCCGTTGGCAAGGGTTTTTCTGCACTGCGCTGGCTGGTCGTGGCGCCCATGTGTCCGGCCTGT
>NZ_WTYA01000013.1 GCF_009828025.1 Qipengyuania algicida
GTGCGCTTCGGCTGCGTGTTGGCCGATGCCGGCTATGGGCTGTCCGCTCCGTTCCGGCAGGCGCTGAGCGCACGCGGCCTTTGCTGGGCAGTGGGTACACGACCATGAAGGCGCCGCGGCCCGCGATCGAATACGACTTCGCCATCAATGCCTTTCGAAAAATCCCATCTCGCCAGTTCGGTCCACCGGTTGTTCCTCCATTCGGCAATCCACGGGTCTTCGAGCTTGCTGTTGAAGTGGCCTCGGCTCTCTTCCGAGGAAGCCAGGAAGACCCGATCGATCGCGAGTGGTTCCGGCAAGCTTGGCCCGGGTCGTCCGGCCACCACATCGTTCTCGAAGTCCGCGGCGCCCGTGACCAAGTCGAGTGTGACACGGATTCCGGCCCATTGCCGGCGATCGCCCCCCCTACGCAGCGTCGCGCGAGAAGTGTTGCCGTCCCGCTCGAGTTAAATCACCAACCCGTCAACCGTGACGCTCAGCGCGATTAACCGCGAGTGCAAGGTGAATGGACGCGTCTCCTATGAACGCGTCCTCGGAATTAGCGACACTCCTTCAAGCAGGACGGGGGCATGAAGCCAACGAATTGCTGCGAGGGTGTGCATCTTGTAGGCACCACTGGAGAGCCATCCAGGCGCGCTGCCTTGGATGCAGCAACGCGCATTTGCGCTGGCGACCATTTGACCACCATCTTCTTCATGAACAAGATCCATCCCTGGCTGGATGGCCACACGCCTCTCGAAAGTGCCGAGCAGTCAGAGCAAGGTCTTGAGTTCGTCATCGATATGATCGGTGCAATCGAAACCGGGGTTCACATCTGATGAGCAAGCCCACAGTTGAATCAGAAAGTACGAACAGAGATAGCGCTTGCCTTCGTGCTTTCGGCAATATTGCAGCGCATTGGGACATGACCGTTTCAGAGCAATGCCCACTCCTCGGAGTCGACGGCAAAGAGGTCCTGCAGGATTGGATGAAGCGTGCTCGAGCAGGCGATGACATTTCGCTCCCTGAGGACGTTTTGGAAGGCATCGGCTGTGTCCTCTCGATTTATGCCTCGTTGGTAATCCTGCTCAGTCATGAGCGATCGAAAGGTTGGGTGCGGGCGCCCAATCGAGCTCCGCTATTTCAAGTCAGGTGCGCAATGTCCCTGATGACGAGCGGAAATCGAAAGGACATGGAAGATGTCGCTCGGTACTTGCTGAGCGAACGCTGCAGATGAGTATACCGATGAACACCCCGTATTTAACGGTCTGAATGACGATTACATTCACCTTCGCGTCAACCACATCGCTGGCGAGTATGTCCGTCACTTCCTTATCCATACCAATGGCGTCGAAGGTGTATGGGCTCTGTTCAAGCGTCAGATCGTGGGAACGCACCACTACCTTTCGCCTAAGCATATCGGGCGCTATCTCTCCGAAATGACATGGCGCTTCAACGCTCGCGCGATGGAAGAAGGCGAACGGGTAGCCCATTGTCGTTCTCCTCGGCCTTGATTGGCCTTGAGGAGAACGGTCGCAACTTGGCGGCTAGTGGGCCTAAATCTGACCATCCGTTTTATGGCATCGGAACTGACGAAGCTGACATTGGTCGAACCAATTGCGGCCGGCCGGACCTTGCCCAGACGGGAGCGATGCACACTCCGCCCATCCCGCGGTCCTCACCAGCAACTCCGATGTATGGTGATTTTATTGTGTGATTCCAAAGCAACGAAATGCCCCATTTCACAAGCAATCACACCGGCGCGCCATCCGCGGTAAGCTGGTACATCTAGCCAGCCAGCCCGAGCGACCAGAGAGGTGCCAAATACCGATAAAGCGCATCTAGACTGGAGGCGTATGCCGCAAATGACGAGATCGGCCGGCTTGACGGGGCATGTTGTCCGGCATGCCGATCTTCATTGTCGAAGAAAGCCGTCATCAGGGTGTGCGTGGAGTCCAAAACTTGCGCGTGACAACCACGATCAAGGCTTGGCCAGCACATCTCCCAGGAGCGGCTCGAACAGCCGCACGACCTTGCCTTCGCGGCGTGCCGACGGACCGGCGAATTCTCGCGGGTGGACGAATTCGGAGCGGAAGAACGGGTATTGGCCGGGATCGAAGATTTCCTTGAGCCAGTCGATCGTCGTTCTGACGGGCAGGGAATCGGCCGCTTCGGGACGAAAATAATAGAACAGGTCGAACTTGAGCTGGAACGGCAGGTCGATCGGTACCAGCGAGCGGGTCACGGCAAGCGAATAGGTCGGCATCCAGGCGATCCCCGCGCCGGTCGCCACCGCCCAGAACAGCGCCAGGCTGGAATTGGTGCGTAAGGGCAGGAACCCTGGCGGCCGCTCGGTCCCGACCATCTGGTCGAGTAGCGATGATTTCACTCCCGGTGCAACCTGTTCGATATAGCGGTGCGCCAGCAAATCATCCATCGTCTCGGGCGCGCCATTTGCGGCGATATAGTCGCGCGAAGCGAACGCCATGAAGTGGACCGTGGCGAGGCGCGCGACGATAAGATCGGGATTGGTCGGCCGGTGCCACAAGATGCCGACATCGACCTGGTCGCTGCGCTCGCTCTGAACATCGTAGTCGCACAGTAGCGTCACGGTGAGATCAGGCATCTGCTCTTGTAATTCGAGCAGACGCGGTGTCAGCCAACCCGATCCGAGCGCTTCGCTGGCACCGATGCGGATCTCCCCGGGAGAAATCAGCCGGTGTCCGCGCACTTGGCCCAGGCCCTCCGAAGCCCGGCTATGCATCTTGAGCACCACCGGATGCAGGCCGGCTCCAGCTGGGGTCAGGATAATGCCATTAACCGAGCGCTCGAACAGGCTGGTCTCCAGCGCATTTTCGAGCCGTTCGATCCGGTTGCGCACCGTATTGACCGACAGTTTCTCGCTCTTCGCGGCGGCGCGGAAGCTCCCGGCCCGCGCCACCTCGACGAACAGCTTCAGGTCGTCCCAGCGCGCCCGATCGAGCGATCTCCCGAATTCCTCGGTGGGTGAATGCCGAACAGGTTGAACACCGTGTTCAGATTTACGGATCGCCGGTTCCTGCATGATCTTGCCTACACTCGCCAAATTAGGAAACGCCATCCCAAGGGGGGTCGCCCATGAAGTTAAATCACGACCTGCATTTCTCCGGCAAGGCCGATGCAATGGCCTTTGCGCCTGATTTCTATCGGCTGCTCGGCCCACGATGCTGTGCGCGCGAAACCATTGCGATCGCCCGCCGGGAAGGCGGTCGAACAAGCTGTAGGGCTTGTCAATCGTCTGTCTCTCGGAATTAAAGTTTCGCGAGGTGGTGCTCGATCTCGATTGCATGTCTCCGATGGCCTTAGGCGATGGTCCGTTCTGCCTGAATCGCCCCGAGCGATACTGGTTTGAGAACGGACCGCTCTACGATTCGGTGCTTCATGCTGAAGTGCTCCGCTCAATGACAAATGTACCTTCAGGAACTGTCTGACATGGCTTCGCAGGAGCACATAGCAGAGCGCCCGACCGCACCGTCCTATCACGACGACGCACATTCGGCATATCGCACGCACTTGCCGAGAGCGGGAGAACGTAGCCTGCGGGTCAAGAAAGCCCGCAGGCTTTATCGCCAACGCCGTAACCGCGAGGCGACTATGGGGTACGACCTGTTCGGCGAACCGGCCTGGGATATATTGCTTACGCTGTTTGTTGCCCATCATACAAACCAAGAGATGACTGCGAGCAGGGTCTGCATCAGCGCAGCGACATCGACGTCCACCGCTTTGAGGCACCTGAATATGCTCGAAGACCGCGGCCTCGTGAGCAGCACCCGGGATGCCAATGACGGTCGCAAACGATATGTGACCCTCACTGCTGTGGCCCTGGCGAATGTCGAAAACTTTCTCGACAGTATTTAGGCCCACCGCGACAGGCCTGCTTTATCGCTGTGACCCACTCATCTACCAGACGTGCGTACTAGCGCGTGCTCATGTGACCGGCATGATCGATCCTGCTTGGAAATAGATAGTCGGTGATCGACCCGCACCGACGCTCCAGCCACGAAAGCAGCGTTGCACGAACATCTGCGGTCAATTCAAACTGGACCGGGCGACTTGTCTTCTGCTGGATCACGATCGCTCGGGTGCGGACGTCTGCCCCGGCTACGACGTCGCCGATCTTGATCTTGACCAGGTCGCAGCCGCGCAGCTTGCTGTCGATTGCGAGATCGAAAAGCGCCTAGTCTCGCAGCCGTCCCTCTCGATCGAGATGAAAGCGTATTGCCCAGATCTGCTTCTGCGTCAGTGGTCGCTTTGTGCCAACGGTCTTGCCGGCATTCCATGCCGCGCGCGCCTGCATGGCGGGGTCAAATCTCGAATAGCCCATTGTCGTTCTCCGAGGCCTTGATTGGCCATGAGGAGAACGGTCGCAGCTTGGCGGCTTGTGGGCCGTGTCCTGCCTGTCCAGTTTCAGGCAAAACGAGTAGTGAAGCTGCCGTTCGCATGAACCAGTGCATGAGTCGGCTGGCGCCGACGAGGCTGCCATTCACACGGCACCCATTCCAGTGCATAAGCGGACTATCATTCAGATCAAATCTGTTCGCTGCATGCCTATGTCCTTTATCGATCAGCTCAACCTCACAGTGCCATTGGTTCAGGCCCCAATGGCGGGTGTCTCGACGCCCTCGCTGGCAGCTGCAGTGTCTGAAGCGGGTGGACTTGGCTCGATTGGCGTAGGCGCTACTGACGCCGCCGGCGCGCGGGCAATGATTCAAGAATTACGCGGTCGCACGAAGCGGGCCTTTAATGTGAACCTGTTCGTCCACGGTAATGCTAAGGCGGATTCCGATCGGGAGGCCTCGTGGCTCGAATGGCTTGCGCCACGATTTGCGGAATTCGGAGCGGAGCCTCCACCATCACTCCGCACTATCTACAAAAGCTTTGCCGAGGATCCCGAGATGCTGTCGGCAGTCTTGGAACTGGCGCCACCGGTCGTCAGCTTTCACTTCGGATTGCCCTCGGCTGACACGTTGTCTCTATTGCGTAGGCACGGCGTCTACTTGATGGCGACCGCGACCAGCCTTGAGGAGGCTCGTGCGATCAAGGCCGCCGGTATCGACGCGATCGTCGCGCAGGGCATCGAGGCGGGCGGTCATCGAGGCGTATTCGATCCCACCGCGCCAGATGATGCGTTGAGCACCCTTGCACTGACCCGATTGCTAGTTCGAGAGCTTGACTTGCCGGTCGTCGCCGCCGGTGGAATTATGGATGGTGCCGGCATCGCTGCAGCGCTTGATCTCGGCGCAGTTGCGGCGCAACTCGGCACTGCGTTCATAGCGTGCCCGGAGTCAGCTGCGGATCATGCCTATCGGGCGGCGCTGCGTGGTCCGGGCGCATATCACACTATGCTCACATCGCTCATTTCAGGTCGTCCAGCGCGAGCGCTCGCCAACCGCTTCACGGCCCTGGCCGATGAATTGGGAGGACGCGTGCCGCCGGATTATCCGATTGCTTACGATGCCGGCAAAGCTCTCCACGCTGCAGCAAAGGCAAAAGGCGAGCATGGCTTTGGTGCGCAATGGGCCGGACAAGGCGCACCGCTCACCCGCGCCATGCCGGCCGCCAGATTGGTCCAGGCATTGCGCGACGAACTCCAGTACTGCGGATCCGATTTTGCGGCAGGAGAAGTGACGCGAACTGGTTCCGGCAAGTGATGCTCACGCCGAGGGTTGTCTTCAGCCGCTGACAAAGCCGCCATTCGCGACGCCGTGCTTCATCATCAAAACCGGCCACTCGTTCAGACGGGGAATTACCGCGCCTCATGGGCAGTGTGCGGTATCTCAAACGGATGATTTGAGGGCTGTGAGTCGATCATTTCTGAGCGATAGAAGTGCCCAGTTCAACAGAAGGTATTCAGATTGCGATGGCACAAGCGCGTCCTTCGCGTTCCGTGCTCAGGAGTCCGATCCCGAAACTCGCGGTTGTGTAACATATCTGATCACCCGGCTTCCATGCGGCAAGAGCCTGAGCCGAAAGACCGGGAAACCATCTTCGTTTGATACAGGATGATCAGCCCGCACAATCTGGTCAGACGGTTCGACCATAGTCTTCAATTCGAGCGTCACAGCAGTTGCGCCGGCGTTACTGACTTCGACACGGTGGATCAGGCTTGGACTGACCCGACGCAACCAAATGGCGCCGGGAACCAACGGCAATGTCGTGACAGAACGCTCGGTGATTTCACGGCTTTCAAGCGTGTGCCGGATTTCGACATCCGGAGCATCACCAAGCTGCAATTCGATTTTCTCTTGGACTGCTGTGTCTCGGATTCCTGCGTTTCCAAGCAGCAATGGCCGAACACTGCCGCCTTGCAATACAGCAACCCGTCCCGATGGCAGCGGCAAACCAAGATGGTGCGCGGCATCGTTCTTCGTGCGCAGCACAACCTGCGCAGGTTGGAATTCACCGGAGCGATCCTCGTCAATTACCGCACGGTAGATCCGCTCGACGGGTATCTTGGTGCGGTCAAGCAAACGCACCTGCTTGCTCTGCCGAGAGTTGATGTCCGTACGTTCCGGTACATGGTAGAGTTTCAGATCACCGAGTTGCTCTTGCATGACCCTTGAACCCGTTACGACGATCGCGGAATCCATCGATGCAGGCGGGGCAATCGACATCGCGCGACTTTGGACAATGGCGTATTCGCCTTCAGGCGGCGGTAAATCGCTTGTCGATTGGCTGGGCCAACATCTAGCGATGATAGGCTGTGCAAGGTCAATCGGCTGAACCGCTCCGGTGTCCCTCTTTATGCGCCCGGCAACGACATTCGCGTTCGCAGAGACAAATCCCGTGCCATTGCCGTTGGCCAGAGTAATCCAACTGCCAAGATCGATAGTCTTTCCGTCGCGTGCAAGCGTGGCAACATAGTCAGCTGACCAGTCGAAACCGCGCGCGAGATATGAGAGCGTCACAGTGACATCGAGAGCCTGCCTGGCATTTGTCAGGACCGATAGCGTTGGCTTCGCACTCAGACCTTGAGGTGCCAACGAAAACGAAAAGGTTTCGGGCAATCCCGAGCAACGCAGGGCTTCGATACCCTCAGCAGACTGAAAAACTACTCCCCCGTCGGCACCCGACAAGATTCTACCCGGCGTATATTCCGGCCTCCCCGTGGCCGGATTGGTGCGGCGCAACTCGATCGTTTGACCAAGCGAGGCCGCTATCAATGCCGAAGGGCTGAGCAACCTCGCATCGCGGTTCTTCTCGATCACGCCCGAAGGCAGTCCTGTTACTATAACGGTTGCGGTATCGATCCCATCAGCTACGCCTTCGAAGCGAAGTCGGTTGATGCCTCGCGAAAGATGTACCCTGCGGGTTTCGGTTATTAGCGCGAATCCGCCCAGTCGGTTCAGATCGAAGCCGCCCTGCTGGCGATCTGGCGAGCGATAAACCGTAACTGAGACCGATTGGGGGGCGGATGCTACGACATCTTCGGCACTCGCTGCCCCCGTCTCCACGAATGCGGCGGTGAGCAGGAGAAAGAGGGTCATCGCTCGCATAGTCAGTTCCCTCAGAACCGCGAGTCGAACACCGCGTCGACTTCGGCAGTGCCATTGGCAGGCACCTTGACGTGCCATGTCGCGACATCGGCGCTGGTTCGCTCACTCTTCTGGCTTTCTGAAACAATCCGCACATCGCCCCACAAACCATCCTGCATCAGATCGACTGTCACCGCTCGGGGTAGCGCGTTGGTCAGCGTGTACTTCATCGTCGTTTGCCAATGGAACGGGCCGGTTGAGATCCGTTTTACGACCACGGGCTTCACTTTGACGTCGAAGGCATAGCCGGTGGACAATGACAACATGGATCCCATCGGCGTGTGGCTGACCTCACTTTCACCAACGAATTGTGGCTCCCCGCGCTTGTCGCGCATGTAAAAGCGCAGTGTTCCGGCAGGAAGCTGGTCACCAAGCCCCTGATGCCCGCTGGTCGAGAAGCGATAAACGGTTTGCGCACTTTCCGGCTCGTTTGCGCTGCCAAGCCACCTGTTGCTGTATTCATAGCCATGCTGTGCAGGAATTCCG
Source organism: Qipengyuania algicida (assembly GCF_009828025.1). Classification (GTDB taxonomy): domain Bacteria; phylum Pseudomonadota; class Alphaproteobacteria; order Sphingomonadales; family Sphingomonadaceae; genus Qipengyuania; species Qipengyuania algicida. The sequence goes on from NZ_WTYA01000013.1 coordinate 8,040, forward strand.
TGAACATCGAGAAAGCTGACCTGCTTGGTCTGTTTCTCGGCGATGGTCGTGCGCTCACCGAGAGGATAGAGATAATAGTCGCCCAAACGTTCACGTGTTCCGCTCTCCGTCCCAGCCTGGACGATCGTTCCACGCGTCTGTCGACGTTGATACTGATTGTATCTGGAGGGCGCATCCACGCCCAAGTTTGGGGAACCCGCAACGAGTATGGTGTCAGCGTTGTCGTACGTCGTTCCGCTGGTGTTGGTCAGCGTTACCCAGCCTTGGACATCAATTGCACCTTCTGCTTCATCGTAAAGCGCGACATAATCGGCATGCCAGCCAAGGCCGGTCGTCAAATAACTTAGGCGAGCGGATCGTTTGCTCGCCTGCCCGGAATCGACAGTCACTGATAATGTCGGTCGAGCGCGCAAATTGTCTGGCACACGGTCGAAGATGACCCGCGTCGGCAATCCATCATCTCGCAAAACTTCGATGTGATTGCCGATCTGCAAAACGACCCCGCCGTTGGTCGCCAATACCTTTGCCTGCTCGCGAGTCTCGGCACCGGTCGCCGGGTTGGTGCGAACAATCGTCACGGTATGGCCCACCGCCTTTTCCATCAGCTTGCCTGGGGTGAGCAGATCGAAATCGAAATTCTGTTCAACGATGCCAATATTCGAAGCCGTCAGTTGAACTGTGGCGGGTTGAATCCGGGCAGAGACATCCGGAAATTCGAGAACCTGCCGTCCCTTCGCAATGTCGAGATGTCGCGCATCCTGAACCAGGGCGATGTCGTTCGAATAGATGGTCACCGATAGATCGCGGTCTTGCGCAGCTGCGGAACTCGCCGCGCAAGCACATGCAAGCGCGAAATATCGTGCATTCCCGAATTTCATGGTTGTCCCCCTCAGTGCTCTCCTTTGACATTCTCTATTGAAAATTTTGCCAAATTGTTAGCGAAAGAAAGGAAGCACCAAATCAGAATAGGGTTTAGCGCTAGAAGCCCAGCATGAGAAGGCGAAGCCATAGGTGATTACGATCTTACCGAGATTAGCTGCTAACGGCTCATTCAACAAACCGGGATCAGTGTCGCGGCCGACCCTCGTCCGTCTAGCGCCTGCCCGGTGATGAGGACACGAATGTGAAAGACTACCATCCGGGCAGATGAGCGCTCGGTCAGTCGCCGCCGACATTGCCGTCGTTCGTTCAGGATCGCACGGTCGTCAAAACCCGCCAGTCGTTCATCTAGCCCTGTTGCCTAAGCCAGAAAGCAGACATCCACCTGAGCTAGCATACGTGATAACGGCTCGCAGCATCACACTTGCGCCAAGTGCATGAAGGTCCAGTCCGGCGGATCAAGCTTTCGCCAGGTCTTGTAAGTGCCGGCGGCGGGAAGGCGTGCATTTGCCTCGCGCAGGTCACCGGTGCCGAGGTCGAAGAAATCGGCGCGGACCGTGGGATTGCTGTAATGGGTCGTAAAGCCGGTGAGCTGCCCGATCGACGTGACGCGCGCAGCTGCCCTCAAGACCGTCCGCTGCCCCATTTTCCCGGTTGTGAAGCTGCCGTTCCGGATCGTCCAAAACTGCAGTCGTTTCCGGTCTCGCATCAGGCGACGTGAACGAACGTCGGCTTCAGCCTAATCCTATCCGATAAGAGACTAACCGGATCGTCGAACGTCACAGCCATTCAGTCGGCTTCGATGTGCCGTCCGCTTTTGGGATCGGGGATGAAGTCACGGAACGACTGATATTAGGGCGCTTAGCCGCCCTCCCGATCATCCTGAAAGAACGGCAGCTTTCGGGTCGCAGCGCGCAGACCTCGAATGGCCGAAATGAAGGCGCAATTCGGACAGGAGCAAAACCTCACGGTCAAGTTTAGCTTGCCTCACGGTCACGGTCAGCTTGTCCGAGGGGCATCGAACGGAAATGGCGCGCCCGGCAGGATTCGAACCTGCGACCACACGCTTAGAAGGCGCGTGCTCTATCCAACTGAGCTACGGGCGCGCTGCCAGCGCCCCATAGCGCGCTTTGCGCCGGTGCCAAATAGCGATAGGCAGCGACTGTGGAACACTCACCCGATAATCGTCCGCTAGACGCCGTCTCCGCCAGTTCGGTCGAGCAGCGACATTTCCGCTATTACGATCTGGTGATGGCGGCATTCGTCGCCATCCTCCTGCTCTCGAACATCATCGGAGCGTCCAAGCCGTCTTACATTACCCTTCCCGGTGGCGAGCAATGGTCGTTCGGCGCCGGGGTGCTGTTTTTTCCGGTCAGCTATATCATCGGTGACGTGCTGACCGAGGTCTATGGTTATGCCAGAGCGCGACGGGTGATCTGGGCGGGTTTCGCCGCATTGATTTTCATGGCTTTCATGAGCTGGGTCGTGGTCAGTCTGCCGCCCGCCGCCGGCTGGGACGGCCAAGCCGCTTACGAGAAAGTTTTCGGCAACACCTGGCGGATTGTCGCTGCATCCATGACCGCATTCTGGGCGGGCGAGTTCGCCAACAGCTTCGTGCTTGCGAAAATGAAGCTCTGGACCAAGGGGAAACATCTCTGGACCCGCACGATCGGTTCTACCGTTGTCGGACAGGGATTGGACAGCGTGATCTTCTATCCTTTGGCCTTCTATGGCCTGGCCGGTTGGCCACCCGAACTGCTCTGGCAGGTTGTCCTGTCGCAATGGGCGATAAAGACGGGTTGGGAAGCGCTGCTGACGCCCGTGACCTATATTGTGGTGGGCTGGCTGAAACGGCGAGAGGGTGTCGAGATATTCGACAGCGACACCGACTTTTCTCCCTTCGGTCGCGCGCAAAAATCATAGCGCCGATGAAAAAGGGCCGGGCAATCGTGCCCGGCCCTCCCCCCTCTTGTTAGGTTCCCGGTTTCTAGAACTTGAAACCGGCGGCGATGCCGTAACGGCGCGGATCGAGGGTGAAGATATTGGTGTAATTGCCCGAGGACTGGTCGGTCACATATTCACCCGTGATCGCATTGCTGTTGGCAATGTTCTGGATGTAACCGCGAATGAACCAGCGATCGTCCGGCCCATCGAGCTGCACCTGAGCGTTGAACTGCGTGTAGCTGGGAATGCGGTTAGCAATCCCGTTGAACACGCTGCCATAAGTCGCGCTCGTCAGAATGGCATCGAAGCGCGGGGTCAGTGTCAGACTACCCAACCCGAAAACATACTGAACACCGGCCGAGGCCTTGAAATCAGGAGCGCCGGGAAGCTTGTTGCCCTTGATATTTACCGGAATGCCAGAAGAATAGACGGTAATCCCGGCTGGATCGAACAGGTTTCCGACAGCTGCGGCCTGCTGCGCCAAAGCGCTACAAACGCTGAATGCTCCGGTGGAAGCGATTCCACCATTGGCAGGGAACGGGACCGTACCCTGCAACTGCGCACCAGTCGATGCTGCAATCCCCGCATTGATCGTGTTGACGAACGCGTTCGCTCCGGCGGCGTTACCTGCCGTATTCGGCGCCACTGCACAGTTCGCGCCGTTGCTGATATCCTTGATGATAACGGCATCGGCCCGCCCTCCGCCGAAATCGCGTGGATTTGACAGATAGGTGTCGCCAGCAACCGCCGTATGCAGATAGCTGAAGTTGGCATTGACCGTCATCGCGGGTGCCGGCTTGATAACTGCCTCCAGCTCGGCACCGTAAATATTGGCATTCACGTTGTCGTTGACCGAGGTACGGGCAACGATGCGCGACAGCTGCAAATCCTTGTATTTGTAGTAAAAAGCCGTCGCATTGATTTCAAGTGGGCCAAACCGGTTCTTCGAACCCAGTTCAAAGGCATCGATCGATTCCGGTCGGAATGAGACCGGCACATCGAACACCGGCGAGAGTGGCGGATTGATGCCACCCGATTTGTAACCTCGCGAGTACGAGAAATAGAGCAGGTTGTTCGGCGTGATCTGATAATCGATCACCGCTCGGCCAGTCACTCGCGAGAAGCTCACCTGATTGGATTGCACAGCCTCGCAGCCAGCAGCCGATCCGATTGCACCGGGCACAGCCGTGCCGGGCGTCGAACAGGTTGTGGCAGGGTCGGCATCGAATCCAGCCGCATACGGCGAAGCGAACGCATTATCGAGGCCATAAGGCACGAGGAAATTAAACACCGTAGTGCGCGCAGACACATCCTTGGCATCGTGGTTGAACCGCAGGCCAAGCGTAAGCTTCAGCTTGTCGCTCGCCTGATAGTAGGCTTCTCCGAAAATGCCGTAAGAGTTCAACGTATAGTCGAGAGTATGGTTCTGGTACATCGGCGGACCGAGGTAAACCGGTCCGGTTTGGGCGGTGGTATTCAACGCGCCAATCAGCCCAGAGAAATAATCCAGACCGAAAGAGTCGACGTAGTAGCTGTTTTCTGTGTTCTTGAAGTGCGCGTAGATGCCGCCCAACAGGAAATTGAACTTTCCATCCCAGTCTGACGACAGAATGCCCTCCACATCATAGCTGTAGTCAGTGTTGACCGAGCGATCGAAGGACAACGGCGTTTGCGAGCAGGCGGAATGACCGCCAAAAATGCCGGTACCGTCAATAGTGGGAAGCGAAGTACAAACCGGTCCGTTCGCACCTTGCGGCAGAAACGCATTGTAGAATGGAGTGATTACCGCTGCCAGACCAGGACCGAATTGTCCGCCTGCCGCTGCTGCCAGATTGTTAAAAGTTGGTTGGTACACCGCCCGGTTCTGCAGGGCATTGTTATAGTCCTGCAACGAATCCACAGCGACATCTTGGTACGTACCGGAAAGCTTGAAATTGAGCCCTCCGCCCAGTTCCTGCTTGATCGACGCCTGCAGTATCGTCTCACGTGTGTAATACTGCGGCGTGAATGCGGTATAAATCTTGCGCGGATCAGCCGGGTTGAGCGCGTTTGCAAACGCGTTCGAAGATGGCGACAGATCGCCCAACGCCAAAAGGCTGTTGAGCGGGGCCGGGACGCCGTTGAGGGCTAGCAATTGCTGCGACGTCAGAACGCCCGCAAGGGTCGAATTGCTGTTGGTCACGCCATTGGTCAGCACGCCGTTAAGGCAGCCCAGGACGCCGGTCGGATCAGGCTGGCAATATTGCTTCTGGATCCGCATGCGATCGTCCTTCTCGCGGAAGAACTGTCCCATCAGGTCGATCTGGGTGGTCGACGTCGGCTCCCACCGCAACGATCCGCGGAAGCCATACATATCACGCCCGTCGATGCGCGTATTGTTGTAGAGATTTTCCGTGAACCCGTCGCGCTTGAGGTAATATCCCGCCGCGCGAACTGCCAGCGTATCGGTGATGGGCAGGTTGATCATGCCCTTCACCTTCTTGGAATTATAATTGCCGTAATCGCCTTCGAGCGAGGCGTGAATGCCGGTCATGTCGGGCTTGGCGGTGATGAAATCGACCACGCCCGAAGTAGCGTTGCGCCCGAACAGTGTCCCTTGCGGACCGCGCAGTACCTGTACCTGGGCGAGGTCGTAGAACTCGCTTTCGAAGATACGGGTCGCGAACAAGGGCTGATCGTTCATCGCGATAGCGGTCGCCGCATCGCAGGTCACACCGGTACAAAGATCGCCGATGCCGCGGATGGTAAAGCTGGCGGAAGTGAAGTTGGTCTTGGTGAAGGTGACATTCGGCAGTGTCAGCTGAAGATCGCTGGTGGTCTTGATCTGCTGCTTTTCGAGTGCCTGCGCGTCGAATGCACTGACAGCGATCGGAACGTTCTGCAGCGCCTCGTTACGGCGCTGTGCGGTCACGATAATGACCGGAGGTTCGCTTGATGGAGAGGGTGTTGCGGCCGTTCTCGTCGTGGAGGTCTGGCCGTTGTCATTATTGTCTTGAGCTTGTGCCGGAATGGCAATCGCAGCCGCGCACGCGCCTGCCATTAGGGTGGCTAATACCCGCATGTAATCCTCTCCTAACTTTTCCGCCATTGCCTTTTCGTGGCAATTTGCAACGCGAAGCTAACACAGATTACGTGCAGGACAAGTTGCAGCGCAGCATTATTGCGCAAATCGCAATGCTGTTGCGATTTGGCCGCAATCAGCGGCTTGGCGCGGCCTTGAGCAGCGTGCGGCTTTCGGAGATCTGGGTGATACCGCGCTTGCCGTTTCCGTCACGTCCGAGTTGGACGATCACATCGATCACGCTCGCCGCATAGGCGATGGTGTCGGAACGCGTGAGCCCGATCCCGGTCTGCATCACCATAAGAGATAGCTGTTCTAGCGCCCCGCGCAGCGAGTTGGCGTGGATGGTGGAGAAGCTACCCGGATGGCCGGTATTGATCGCACGCAGGAAGGATACACTTTCCGCTCCGCGCAGCTCGCCCAGTACGATCCGGTCAGGCCGTAGACGCAGCGCCGCCTGCAGCAATTCGTTGGCGGTAACCTTGGCTTCGCCAAGTTCGCCCTTCACGGCAACCAGACCGACACCGTTTTCGCCGGGCAATTTCAGCTCTGGCGTATCCTCTACCAATACGACGCGCTCGTGCCCGGGAATCTCGCCCAGCATGGCGTTGAGAAAAGTGGTCTTACCGGTACTGGTACCGCCGGAAATCAGGATCGTCCGCTTCTGCCGGATCGCTTCGCGCAGGAAGGCGATCGGGTGCTCTTGCGGATTAGGCATCGGAGAAGGCTTCGCCGAAGTCAGTGGTCCGGTATCATAGGCATCGAGCGGCAAATCGAGCCGGCGATGGCGACGGATCGCCATTGCCCAGTGCTTGCGCGCGGCGGGAGGACCGCAGAACTGGACGCGCGCGCCATCGGGCAAGGTCGCCCCTAGCAGCGGGTGTTCGCGATTGATCCCCTGATGGCTGACGCGGGCGACCTGCTCTGCAAGCCGCTGGATAAGGCGGTCGTCAATTTCGCGGCGGATGATCTTGCGCATCCCGGGATCGTTGGCATCCTCAACCCAGACCTCACCTGGCCGATTGACGATGATCTCCGTAACGCTGTCTCGGTCGAGCCATTCGCGGAACGGCGCCAGATAGGCATCGAGATAGACACTGCGTTCGCCATGCAGATCAACCGGCGGAACATCGTCCACCGGCTCGTCCATTGCGATTGCTCTGATCTCGGCAGTCATATCCAGCGCCCGCCGATTAGCCGACCTGTGAGAAATCGAGGTCGCGGGCGGTGAATATACGGATCGGTTCCCCTTGACGCACACGCACAGTCGGTCCGATCTGCCCATCCTGCTGGAGCGCAGTCGAGGCCGCCGACTGCCCGCCGCCCAGGACAATCGACGATCCTCCGGAGACGAGATTGCCGAGGCCTCCGACGACCGACAGCAACAGCGCGGAACCAAACCGCTTGAAGAAATGCGAATTGACCTTGCCCGTCAGGCCCGTCGTGCCGTCAAAGGCGATCGCTGGCGACGCAAGATTGACCGAAGCGCCATCGGGTCGGATCAGCCGCGTCCAGATGACATAGGCACGCTTCTGGCCGTTTTGGAGGCCCGACTGATATTCACCGATCAACCTGCTCGACCGCGGGATTAACACCTTGCTACCATCGAAGCTGCGCACGTCCTGGCTTACGACGGCACGAACGTATCCAGGCACATTCGTATCAATCGCAGTTTCCAGCACCGCCGGGATCAGCGTACCTTGCGTCACCGTAGTGGTCGGATTGGTCATCGGCTTGGCCACCGCTGGCGCTCCGCCGACACCGCCTACACGGCTTGCAAATGCACTTGCGGACGATACATCGCCACCAGACTTGGTCGCGACCGCTTCGCCCGGCGCCGGTGCAGCAGATACGGTGGACGGAGACACGCCCGCATCGAACACGACTGTCGGGCTGCTGTTGGGATTGGCGCTGACTGCCGAATTCACTGGTGGCTTTGACAGCACGGGAGCGGGTGCTGGCGGAGCGATCGGAGCCGGAGCGGCGGCGGGTTGCACAGGCGGCAGCATCACGGCAGGCGAAGGCGCCGTCGCTGGCGCGGGCTGTTGAACCGCAGGGCTGGCAGTCGGCGCCGGTGGATCGAGCCGCGCGGAATTCATGCTCCACAGCGTCACCAGTCCAAGCCCGGCAACGATCGCAATGCCCGCGACCATGCCCAGCCCGTCCGAGCCGCGCTTGCTCTGCGCAACCATAGGATAGGAATTGCGGCTCGCCAGATCGATGACATCGCCGGGAGCCTCATCACGCGGGTCGACATCATTGGCAACGCCGGTAAAGTCGTCCTTGGGCGGGAGTTTCATTGCCACACGCATTATTTGTCCTCCGCACGCGAGGCCAGCGCGGTCGGCCCGCGTTCCTCTTTTTCAGGCCTCAGCGGCCCCGCTTCGATCAGCACCGCCCGGTCCTTGCCAGACCTCAGAACAATTTGCTTGGGCACGCCATTCACGACGATCGTATTACCCCGCACAGTGTAATTGACAGGACCTTCCATGCCCTTGTCATTGGTGACGAGGATTGCAGGAACCGGCTGGTCAGATGGCCAGGTCAGAAAAGTCGATTCGCCATCATCGAACACATTCTTGGGCAGCAGCGACTTGTCCCCACTTTTGGTCCAGGCGAAGTTGAGCTTGGCCGGGTCCAGTACGGCCAGATCATCCTGTGCGGCGGCCCGCTCGGTCGGCGTCGTCTGGTTTGCCATCTGCGGGTCCCCGTTGGGCCGCTTCGGCAGGTCCGTGTAGGAGAAGCTCATCACATAAACCGGCGTTGCGCGTGGGCTGGCGACCAGATCGAACAGATAGGTCCGCTTGTTGGTGACGACCGTCATATTGGTTGCAGCATGCGCCTGAAGCGGTTTTACGAAGAGCAGGTTGGCACCCTTGTTCGGCGTCACTTGCCAAGCCGAGGAGTCGCCGATCGCGACATTCTCTATCGATTCATCGGGCGCGAAACGGATCGTCGCCTGAACCTTGGTTCGTCCGTCGAGGCGATACACCTGATTGGCATTGTATGGTAGCTTGATGAGCCGCGCATCTGCGGCCCCAGCGGTGCCAGGCAGGACGAGTTGCGCGGTCGCAAAGGCAAGAGCCAGCGCAGTGGCGCCAGAGCGGATCATTTCAATTTCTCCGTGGATCGGGTGGCAACGGGACGAAAGCGGCTGCCGACGCCATTAACGCGCGATGGCGCGGTCATGGCAGGCTCCGCATGGCCCGAGAAGGAAGAGCTGGGCGAAACGGCTGCGCGGCGCCCCGGTGCAGAATTTCCGCCCGACAGATCGTTGGCCGCCATGGCCACCGGCTGGGCGGAAATATCGATGCGCCGCGCCGCGGCCAGGCTTTCGCTGGTCGATTGGGCCTGCGCGATGGGAGCCGGAGGCGGCAAGAGCGCCGCCACAGGAGCCGCTGCACGTCCGCCGGAATCTCGATCGCGCGCATTCCCGGTGAGACCGAACACAGTCCAGCCGCCGACCATTGTTCCGGCAACTTTCATCACCAGCACCATCAGCGCGAGATCGACTGCGCCGATCATGAAAAATCCCATGGCGGCCTGCGGATCGAGATTACCTCCGCCAGCGCCGACCAATGCCGCAAGGATCGGGACGGCCAGCTCGAGCATGACGCTGCCGCCCAGTACGGCGAACAGCGGAGCCAAGGCCAGCATGGTGACGCCCTTGACCCACCCCGCGAACAGCCCGCGCGTGCTCGAGAACAGCGCCAGCACCACGAAGACCGGCCCCAGCGCGATCAGCACGGCCATGGCGATGCGCGTCGTTACCAGAATGCCGACAGTCCCGAGCAGGAAGAGCATCGCCCCAAGCCACATCATCCCTTCAGGCGAAAATGCGGTAACGTTCTTAGTGTTCTTGGTCGCTTCCTGGATGGCTTGAAAAACGATATCGATCTTCTGCGCGAAAGTGATCGTGGCCGATCCCTTGTCCCCGGTCAGCACGCTGGCCAGCCAATCCGGTGCACCGATCGCAAGGTTCCAGACGACACTCTGATACGCGACCCAGCTTGTGGCAAAGGTCAGCACCAGCCCCACGGTTATCATCCGCGGGGTGAGCGAGCGCACGCCCAGCGAAGAACGCCCGGTCAGCAACTGGATCGCAAAAAACGCTACATACAGCGTCAGCAGGATCGTAAGGACCGTCGCCATCGATCCGCCCGGCGCGAACAAGCGGCCGAAAGCCTCGCCGGTCACATTGCCCGCAACGCAGTCGACCGCCTGCAGGGCAGAAGCGATCCCCATCCCTGCACCATCAGTCATCTGTTGGCAGGTCGCGCTCATTCGGCCGCCAGCCTTTCGTTGTAATCCATCAGGATTTCGTTTGAGCCACCCGGCCAAGGGCACCCGGTGAGTGAGGGATACCAGTCGGCCGGATCTTCACCAACCGCCTCGCGCAGAAGATCCAGCCGCCTCACCGCACTTTCGCGACCCGAGAGGATCGTCAGAACTTCGGGCGCACCCGACAGATCGAGCCGTACCACCACGCTCGCATCGTGCTGGCGCACAAGGAAGCAACGACTGTGTGCAGGCAGGGTACGGATCAGCGCCAGTTCGTGACTGGTGAGGCCAAATCCATCGCAATAATCCTCTGCCCGGGCACGGCTGTTGGGCATGAAGATCATCGTTGCGGTCTGTTCGACCAGCGCAGTCGAAATGCGGCTTTCGAGCGCATCGCGCGCCGATTGCGTGGCAAAACCGACCAGCGCGTTGCGCTTTCTCAGCGTCTTGAGCCAGTCGCGAATACGCGCGGCGAATACTTCGTCGTCGAGCGCTTTCCAGCCCTCGTCGATCAGGATCATCGCGGGCTTGCCATCGAGCCGTTCGTCGACACGATGGAACAGATACATCATCACCGGCGTGCGCAGGCGCGGGTTCTCGAGCAGCGCGGTCATGTCGAAACCCAGGACGCGGGTGCTCATATCGAGCCGGTCGGCCTCGTTGTCGAACAGCCAGGCGTGCTCACCAATCCCGATCCATGCCGACAGACGATCGGCAAGGTCACCCGGTTGCGGCCGGCGGCTGCCGGAAAGCAACTCGCGGAAATTGCCCAACCGCCTCAGCGTCGGATCGTTGCCGTAAGCTGCATCGACCGCATGGGCGATGGTCGCCAGTTCTTCCGGCCCTTCGGCCTTGAGCAAGACACCGAGCCAGTCGCGCAGAAACGCTCGATTTATGGGGGTGTCGGGCAAGGCCAGCGGGTTGAAACCAGTCGGCTCGCCCGCGGAGATGCGGTCATACCGGCCACCGATCCCGCGAATGAACAGTTCGGCCCCGCGATCCTTGTCAAACAGCACCGTGCGCGGGGCGAATTTCTGGGCCTGCGCGGCAAGAAAGTTCATCACCACGGTCTTGCCCGAGCCCGATGGGCCGATGACCGAGAAATTGCCAAGGTCGCCATTGTGGAAGTTGAAGAAGAACGGGGTCGCGCTGGTGGTTTCCAGCAGTGTCACCGCATCGCCCCAATGGTTGTTCTCCGCCGTTCCCAGCGCAAAACCATGCAGACTCCCGAAACTCGCCATATTGGCGCTGGAGATCAGGGCGCGACGAACGATATAGTTCTCGTTGCCGGGGAATTGGCCCCAGAAGGCGGGTTCGAGATTGATATCCTCGCGCACCGCGATCGCGCCCGTATCCGCAAGCGCCGCAGCACAAGCGGCGGTCGCGTCGTCGAGCCGCCCGAGATCGCGCGCGCGAACGGTAACGGTCAGATGGTGATCGCCGAATCCGACCGCGCCATTGCCCAGCGCATCGCGCGCCGACAGCATATCCGCACGCTCGGCAGCGGCTTCCTCATCAGCCGATTTCAGGCGTCGCAACGCCAGATCCATTCGCTCGCGCGCGGTCTGGCGCTCGGTCGGTGCATAGCTTTCGCTCACCACCATCTCGCACGGCAGGCGCAGCAGCGGATCGAGCAGGCCGGGGCTGGTCGCCTCGGGATAATCCTTGAGGCCAAGGATCGAACAGAAATCGGGCGCGCCTGAGCCCCGCTGCTCGATCGCATCGAGACCGAAGGAAACCCGGCGATAGGGCAGCATCATGCCGATATCGACATCGCTGGTCGGCTTGCGCACCGGGCGCATCTCGCCATTGTAGAGTGCGCTCAGAAGTTCGAGCATCTCGTTGTTGGTGTGCCCTTGCGGGCTGACATAGTCGCCCAGCATCTGCGCGCCATAGGCCGACAGCGAGGCCAAAAGGCCCGTTGCCGCAGCCTTCAATGAGCGCAAGTCCTTGGGATCGGCGACCATTGTGCTCTCGCGACGACCGCGCGCTTTCTTCTGGAAACGCTCGACCAATCCCGCCTTGCCGCGGGCGGGACGGCGGATGAGGGTGATGAACTGGTCGTTGATGAACAGCGCACCCGAACCCAGTCGCTCGCGCCAGCGCGCATCGATGTGGCGGCTCAGGGGATCGGGGAACTGTGCATCCAGATCGACCTCGACCCGGCGACGAATGACGTGATGATAGAGCACGAAGCGCGCATCCAACGTCGAGCGCAGCATGATCTCGCGCGTAGCCGCATGAGAGTTCAGCGCTTCGCTGTCCTCAGTTTCGAACAGCAGGCCGGGCACCTGCAAGGCCGTCATCACGCTGCCATCGCGCAGCATGACTGTGCTCTCATCGATCAATCGGGCGTAGGGCAGCCGGTCACCGGCGCGCGATTCCTTCGCGCCCCAGGCCGCTGCTCCGATCCACTTGCCCATAGCTAATCCGTCCTTTGCCTGACCGTCAGGCCGTGTAACTGTTGCAGCCCCAGCGCTTGTAATTCTTCACGCGCGGGCATTTGGAGACCTTGGTAATCCACAGGTCGAAAATACGCGGCTCCCGCAGGCAGGCGAAATAGCCGATGCCATGGATCACGAGCGCCGTCGGCAGAGCCCAGAAACTTCCCGTAATCAGAAACAGCTCGGTCGTGACCATGCCGTTGATGATGAAGAAATTGTACGTGACCCCGGCGAACATCTGCGGCCGGGTGAGAGCGCGGTGGACACGGTGACGGGCGAGCGGCGTCATCGTCAGCCCTCAGACTCCGCCTGCGGCCTGCTGGATACCAGCAACGATCGAGGCGGCACCGAACAGGATGAAAACGCCGATGATGACGGTCGCGCCGAAACGCCAGTTGAGCCGCCCGGTCAACATCATGAAGCCCACCGCAGCCACCGCCATCACCGCGACAGCCGTCGCCACATTGCCGAGCAATGTGCCCTGCAGCCAGCCCAGAGCCGCCACGATAGGGCCCGAACCAGCTGGATCGGCACCTTGCGCATAGGCAGCGGAAGAGAGGCTGAGCGCGATCGTGGCAATCGCTGGGCGGATAAAACGCATGTGTATTCTACTCCCGGGAATGATCGGCAAGACGACCCATGATGGCCGCCACGTAAATCTGTGTTTCTCTTATCGCGGGAACACCTCCCGCGCGCTCGACCCGGCCCGGCCCGGCGTTATAGGCCGCCAGCGCCTTTTCCAGGTCGCCGCCGAAACGATCGAGCTGCATCCTCAGATAGCGCGCCCCGCCCTCGAGGTTAGCATCGGGATCGTCCGGATTGACTCCCATCTGCTGCGCCGTACCCGGCATGAGTTGCGCAAGGCCACGCGCCCCGGCAGATGAAACCGCAGTCGGTCGCCAGCGGCTTTCCTGCCAGACCAGCGCCTCGATCAACGACGGGCTGAGGTCATAGCGTGCCGCCAGCTGCGCAACCCTCGCGCGATATGCCTCGGGCACTTGCGCGGCATTGTCGGCGGGTGCGACGGCGGCGTCCGGCGTTTCGATATCGCCGGGAACCGAATGCGCATCGCTGCCGTTACCCAATGCAGCCACCGAAGATGGAGCGGCAGGCGTTACCCAATGAGCGCCCTGCCCGTCGATCTGCAGCACGTCCGCATGCGCAGGCATCGCGAGAAGCGCCAGTCCCGCAGCGGCAATAGCCCGCATACCATACGTCAGAATCATTCATGCCCTCCAGCCGCGGCAATGACCCTTATAAATGACAGAGGGGTGACAATATGGTTAACATTGCCCTGCTATTTATCACAAGCGCCAAACGGCCCGTCGCTTGTTTTAAAGCGACGGGCCGTTGAAATTGCCACATGGCTGGCGCCGGAGTGGTCAGCGCAAGGCTATTTGTCCGCGTGGACCGAAATCACCGTGCTTGAGCATGACCAAGGCGCGTCGGGCCAGGCTGCGGGAATCGACCCAGTGGCCGGACGGGATCTGCAAATCGATCCATTCCCGATTGTCGCGCGCTGCGATGAACAGCTCGCGTGCGGCATTCATATCGCCGAGCCGCGCAAGAGCAATTCCCCGATTGATCTGCTGAGCAGGGTCCCCCGCACGGACAACCAGCTCCTCCGAAAGCTGAGCTGTCGAAGCAGCATTATTATTAGCGGCCTGCACTTCGTCAGTCGGCGAACTCGCGATCAGCGCGGCGGATACAAGAATTGCAAACATGGTTCGATCCTCCCCGATCAAATTCTGCCTCAAATTCTATACCTGTTCGCCTCAACTGCAACAAAAGTGCAACATTGTCATAAAAGTGTAATTTCACTTGGGCGGCGAGCCTTTCTGACCGCGTTGTCAAAGAACGGTAACACTCCGACAAAAACTGTAACGCAGCACTCGTAGCGAGCGATTCGCAGTGGCGCTGGCGGCGTCTCTGCCATCTTTCATCGGTTTATGAGGGGACCGTCGCTCGTGAAACATATCTACCGCTCGCTCGTCATTGGCTCCAGCGCACTAGTTCTCGCCAGCTGTGGAGGCGACCAGATCGTCTCGCCCGGCACCACCGGGGACATCATCATCAACAATCCTGCGCCTACGCCCACCCCCACCCCGACATCCAGTGGCGGAACGGGTGTCACGCCTGCTTCGGAGTGCCCGAATATCGCAGCGACATCGCAGCTTTCCAACCTGGGGACGATCACCGGCCCGACCGGCACCTATCTCATCTGCAATTTGCCCGACGTGATCGATGCCAGCACCACACTGCCCTATATCAAGGGCGTGCTTTATTCGATGACGGGCCGTGTCGATGTCGGCACTGACCAGGGGCCGACCAGCACCGGCTACAACGTCGTGTTGACGATCAGCCCGGGTGCGATCCTGTATGGTGCCACCGGTCGCTCGTTCCTGGTGATCAATCGTGGCAACCAGATCATGGCCAATGGCACAGCTGATCGCCCGATCATCTTCACCAGCCTGCAGAACATCCAAGGCACGGCGACGGACGCAGATATCGGGCAGTGGGGCGGCGTTGTGCTGCTCGGCCGGGCACCGGTCGCAGACTGTTCTTCGGGCAACTACAATGTCGGCGGCAACGTCGACCAGAACGGCAACCCGTTCAATCAAGCGGACTGCCAGAAGAACCTCGAAGGAACGAACGTAGCGACTCCTTTCGGTGGCACCGACTATGACGATGACTCGGGCGAGATGAGCTACTTCCAGATCCGTTATTCCGGTTTCAGCCTCGCTCCGGGCAATGAACTTCAATCGCTTTCGGGCGGCGGCATCGGTCGCAACACCAAGATCAACCACTGGCAGAGCTTCAACAGTTCGGACGACGGCATGGAGTTCTGGGGCGGCGAAGTTCACATGGATCACGTTGCAGTGGTCGGCGCGGACGATGACAGCTTCGATTTCGACAGCGGTGTGCAAGCCTATATCCAGTATGCGCTCGGCGTGCAGCGGACCGCTGGCGGCGACAATATGATCGAGCTCGACTCGCCATCGTCCGAATATGCGGTGGAAGCACTGCCGCGCAGCAACTTCTACATGACCAATTTCACCTTCATCAACCAGAGCACCGCCAGCGGCCAAGCCGTCCGCGCACGCGGCAACGCCAAGCTCTCACTCTCCAACGGGGAGATCGTCAGTGCCAATCCCTGCATCCGCATCGATGGCGCGGGTACCCTGGCCGCCGATCCCGAGTTCAACTCGGTCGTCGGAAGTTGCAACGCGACCACGCCTTTCTCGGGCAGCGACGGCGTAACCGCCGCAGACGTGCAGAACGCGTGGAATGCCGGTAGCAATAACCAGACCGGCTTCACTTTCACCCTGACGATGACCTATGTGAATGGCAGCAACGAAGACGGCGTGCCGGTCTATGATCCGACCGCGATTTCGAGCTTCTTCGAGCTTCCGGCTCACATTGGTTCGGCTTGGACGGGCAACACCAGCTGGACCGATGGATGGACTTGCTCGTCGAGCACGCTCACTTTCGCCAACGCCAATTCGGCGTGTTCGACCCTGCCGGTATACTAATCGGCTGACCCGGCCGGAACGTCGCGTCCCAATGGATGCGCACGCTCCGGCCGGTCGTTCATCGGGGCGCGTAGCCCCAGCACTTCATGGGACTTATTTGAGGGGGTCTCGAACAATGTCGACCGGCTCGCGGCTCGCGGCAATATTGCTGATTTCGACCGCGCTCACCTTTCCAGGTTTGGCGCAAGCGCAAGATACATCGACCGGTTCCACCGTCGCGGAACCCGGCACAGCGCCAGATGCTGCCACGCAGCAAACCGACCCCAACCAAGCCAATGGCACCTCTACCGACAATCAACCTGAAATTTCCGTTCCAGGTGGCGAGATCGTTGTGGTCGGACGTCGCAATCGCGATGTGACCCGATCTTCAACCCAAGTGGTTTCCGTGCTTGATTCCGAAGCCATCGCACGTACTGGCGAAGGCGACATTGCAGGCGCGCTCAGCCGCGTCACCGGTCTGTCGGTCGTCGGCAATGGCCGCGTCTATGTACGCGGCCTTGGCGATCGTTATTCGCTCGCACTGCTCAACGGCTTGCCGCTTCCGAGCCCCGAGCCGCTCAGCCGCGTGGTCCCGCTGGACATCTTCCCAACCGACGTGATCGCATCCTCACTGGTCCAGAAAAGCTACTCGGCCAATTTCCCCGGCGAATTCGGCGGCGGCGTTATCAACCTCACAACCGTATCCGTACCAACCGAAACCTTCCTCAAGATCAGTGGCGGAATCAGCGGCGACACCATCACCTCGCTCGGCAAGGGGCTGACATATTTCGGCTCCAAGCTCGACTGGCTGGGTTATGACAACGGCAACCGGGACATCCCTTCGAATATCGTCGCCTATATGGCCAGTGGCGAGCGCATTCAGGACACGTCGAACGAAATACAGGAAGGCATCGCCGCACAGCTGATGCCGACCAATCTCGTGACCTTGCAGAAGGACAACGAGATCCCGGTCAATTTCTCAGCCGATATTACCGGCGGCACCGCGATCGATCTGGGTGCCGACACCACGCTGGGCATTATCGCCACGGCGGGCATCAAGAACAACTGGCGCAATCGCTACGTTCATTCACAGACCGGCAACACCGATCTCACCGGCATCAATTCCGACTTCAACACCTTCATCACCGATAACACCGTACTGGTGAACGGACTGGTCGGCGTGGCGCTCGATTTCGGGCGGAACAAGATTCGCTGGACCAATCTTTACATCCACGACACGCTCAAGACAGCGCGGCTTGGTATCGGAACCGACTTCACGCTCGGCACGCAAGGCTTCGACTTCGCCAACCAGAATACCGCTTTCTATGAAAGGCAGCTGATCGACAGCCAGCTGGTGGGCGAATTCCACTTCGGCGACCTCGGCCTCGATCTGCGAGGCGGTTACGCCCAGACTGATCGCAAGGCACCGTACAACGCCAATATCTCCTACACCAAGACCCACATTGGCCCGTATGGCGAGCAGTATGTCGCCTATCTCAACCAGGCATCCGATGTCGGCCAGTCGGATGTCGCTTTCGACGACCTGACCGAAAAACAGTGGTATGGCGGCGCCGACCTTTCGTACAACATCCTCAGCAATATGCGCGCGACGGTCGGCTACGCCTATACCGACACCAGCCGCTATTCGATGCGGCGCGACTTCTTCGTGATCGCTTCGGGCGATGTGCTGGACGGCACACTGGTCCCAGCGATCGGCCTGCGTCCACCGGGCGATATCATCAACGGCGCTTCGCTTGCCGGTTTCCAGTTCAATGTCTTCGAAGCATCGGACTTCCCCGCCTTTGCCGCCTCGCTGCGGATCCACGCCGGTTACGGCATGATCCGTTACAATCCCGTCGATCCGGTAACGATCGATCTGGGTTTACGTTACGAACACTCCAAACAGCGAGTCGACCTCGATCAGTCGATCTTCAACAATCCGGTATCGGGTGCGATTCCCACGCGCATCAACAGCGATTACTGGCTGCCCAGTGCGACCGTGACCTGGGAAGTGACGGACAAGCTACAATTGCGCGCATCGGGTTCAAAGACGCTCGCCCGTCCGCAATTCCGTGAGCTGGTCGAGCAGATCTACTTCGACCCAGAATCCAACCGCCCCTATCGCGGTAATCCGCTGCTACTCAACAGCCAGCTCTATAATGCAGAGCTGAGAGCGGAGTACTACTTCACCAATCGCAACCGGGTGAGCCTGGCGGGCTTCTTGAAGAAGATCGACAATCCGATCGAATCCTTCATTACCAATGAATCGCGGACCTTGGTGACCAGCTACGCCAATGCTCCTGAAGCAATCCTTTATGGAAGCGAGTTCGAACTCCAGCACACTTTCGACCTGAGCTCATGGGGAGGCTTCTTCGGGACCAAGGAACTGCTGGCCATCGCGAATTACACATACTCGCACTCAAGCCTGAAGGTGAACAGCACCGACACCACATTAATCCCGCGGATCGGCGAAACTCCGGCGAACCTCTATTTCAAGGACGGCGATCCGCTCACCGGTCAATCCGATCACGTCGGTAATTTTCAGCTCAGCTTGCAGGACGTGGACAAGCTACAGCAGTTCACGATCCTCGTGAAATACGCCAGCGAGCGGTCGGTCAGCCGCGGTTTCCAGCGGCCCGATATCATCGAGAACCCGGGTATTACGATCGATCTGGTCGCGCGACAGGGCTTTACAGTTGCGGGCAAGGAGTTCGAGATCAAGGGCGAGGTCCGCAATCTCCTCGGGCGCGGTCATCAGGAATATCAGGAACTCAACGGCAACCGGATCGACTTCAATGCCTATGCCAAAGGCACGATCATCGCCGGTACGCTGTCGGTTAAACTCTGATGAACGGGAGGCGGCTCAACACGGGCCGCCTCCGGCTAATCCCAAGCAGCTTAGCGCATCACCCGTCGTAGACGTAACCTTTTGACCGGACCGTCCGCAGCGGATTGCCAGCTCCTGCATTTCTCAGTGCCCTGCGCAAGCGCCCGATCCACACATCGACGGTGCGTTCATCGATCGGCGGTTCTACCTTGCCTAGTCCGGCGATCAGCTCGCGGCGCGACAGCACGCGGTGGGGATTCTCCGCAAAGAAACGCAGCAGGCGAAATTCGTTCGGTCCGACGACCAGCGGGACCTTCACCCAACTGGCCTGCAGCGCGACCAAATTGATCGTCAGCTTGCCTAGCACAATGATCTGGCTCGGAGACTTGGCCTCCTGCGGAGAGCGCAACGCCAGGATCCGGTCGAGCACACCATTGCGGTCGACAGGTCCCACCAAGTAATCGTCGGCGCCTGCCTTCAGAGCGCGCCGCCGGTCATCATCGTCATCCTGTTCGAGAACCATCGTGATATGGGCGTGTTCGATCCGCGGATCGGCGCGCAAGCGACGGCAAAGCGAAAGTCCCGCACACTCGTCCAGCACCCAGTCGATGAACACCCACACCTGCCCCTCGGCCAGCCGAGCGGGCCCATTGCAGCCGATCCGCTCGAAGACATATCTGGTACCGTCATGGATGAATTCCTCGGCAGTTGCGCCAAGCGTATTCGTCATGAAGATCGTCGCAAGATTCATGCAATCGCCCCTCCGCGCGATTCGTTTGGAATGGCGCAATTGCGTGACTGCATGGTGACGATCGTGACGGCATTGTTACATAGAAATCTTTCCCGCACTAAATCGCGCAAGCCGTTGGTTTATAATCGTATCGGCTTCGTTCATAATCCGGTCGATCAGTTCCTTGCAGGTAGGGATGTCATGAATCAGCCCGGCGACCATCCCGCATGACCAGGCGCCTGCGTCCATATCGCCTTCGCTCATAATCCGCGGATAGACGCCCGCGACCTCGCCGATGATGTCGTCGAACGTCAGCTTGTCGCCCAGCTCGCGTTCTTTCACGAGCAGGCGCTCGACCGCATCGTTGGTCATCACCCGCTCGGTATTGCGCAAGGGGCGCATCACCAGCCGCGTGTCGAGTTCGCTCGCCGCGACGATCGCCTGCTTCACATTTTCATGCACCGGCGCTTCCTTGGTCGCGATGAAGCGCGTGCCCATGTTGATCCCGTCGGCGCCCATCGCGAGACTGGCGACAAGGCTGCGGCCATCGACCTGCCCGCCGCTGGCAACGAAGGGTATATCGAGCTCGTCCGCCGCGCGTGGCAGCAGGATCATGTTCGGCACATCGTCCTCGCCCGGATGGCCGCCGCACTCGAACCCATCGACGCTGACCGCATCGCAGCCGATCGATTGCGCCTTCAGGCTGTGGCGGACGCTGGTGCATTTGTGGATCACCTTGACCCCGGCGTCCTTGAAGAAGGGGAGGACTTGCGCGGGATTGTTGCCCGCCGTTTCCACCACCTTCACCCCGCCCTCAATGATGGCGCGCACCAGACCCGGATAGTCGGGCGCATTTAGGCTGGGCAGGAAGGTCAGGTTCACACCGAAAGGCTTGTCGGTCATGTCCTTGCAGCGGGCGATTTCGTTGGCGAGCTTTTCCGGCGTGCCCTGGGTCAGCCCGGTGATGATCCCCAGCCCCCCGGCGTTGGAGACTGCCGCCGCCATCTCGGCAAAGCCGACATAGTGCATACCGCCCTGAATGATCGGATGTTCGATCCCGAACATTTCGGTGATGCGGGTTTTCATTGTGGCCTCTCCCTTTGCGTTGCTTTGAGCAACGGGTATCGCCGTGCAGGAATACAGGCAAGGGAGAGTGTCGCGCGATGGCTGGCGAGGAGGAACGGATACCAGTGATCGTAGGCGTGGGACAGATCAACGATCGCCCCGCAACGCCGCAGGACGGGCTCGACCCGGTCGGGCTGATGGCGCAAGCATTGCGCCGCGCGGACAGTGATGCCGGTGGTGGATGGCTCAACCGCTGCGACAGCCTCGCCGTCGTCAGCCAGCTCGCCTGGCCGCAGCTCAATCCGCTCGACGGCACGCTGGCACAGGTGCTCGGGATGTCCCCTGCCCACCGCGAGCAGACCGACAAGCCAAATGGAGACAGCCCCATCCGCCTGCTTCACGAAGCCGCCAACCGCATCGGCGCGGGCGAGGCGAGCGTGTGCGTGGTGGTCGGGGGCGAGGCGCTGCGCACCGCAGGCCAGTTCGCCGCGCTCCAGCCGCGCGAGGACGGCGCCAAGCCCAACGCGCTGCGCGATGCCACGCACAGGGTGCGCAGGGGCTATGCCCAGAGCCACGGGCTGGTAGTCCCGGTCGATGTCTATCCGCTCTACGAGAATGCCGGACGTGCGGCCCGCGGCGAGACTCTGGCCGAAG
Organism: Qipengyuania algicida; assembly: GCF_009828025.1. Lineage (GTDB taxonomy): Bacteria > Pseudomonadota > Alphaproteobacteria > Sphingomonadales > Sphingomonadaceae > Qipengyuania > Qipengyuania algicida. The sequence goes on from NZ_WTYA01000013.1 coordinate 29,437, forward strand.
GACAGGCGGAGAGCGGAAAAATGTGGACTGGCATGTCGCGCATTGCAGAGCGGTGCGAAAAAGCCTGGCTACGCAAAGCGGCGACGCCGGAAGAGATCGTGACACCGACGAAGAGCAACCGCCCGATTGCCTTTCCCTACACCAAGCTTCAGGTCGCCAATGCGAGCGTTAATCAAGGTGCCGGTTTCCTTGTTACCAGCCTTGCAGAGGCAAGACGGCGCGGGGTGGCTGAGGAGCAGCTGGTTTTCATCGGTCACGGCGCGGCGGCGCATGAGAGCGAGAATTTCCTCGAACGCGACGGCTTTACCGGCTCGCCCAGCCTCGCGGTGTCGATCGAACGGACGCTGGCGCTCAATGGCGTGGGCGCGGGCGACCTCGATCTGGTCGAACTCTACAGCTGCTTTCCCTGCGTTCCGAAAATGGCGCGCCGCGTTCTGGGCTGGCCGCTGGACAAACCCATCACCGTGTTCGGCGGCCTCACCTTCGGCGGCGGGCCGATCGGCAATTACATGAGCCATGCGGTGTGTTGCATGGTCGAACGGCTGCGCGAGAAGCGAGGCCCGAAACAAGCGATGCGCGGCCTGCTGTTCGCCAACGGCGGCTATGCCACGCACAACCACACGATCCTGCTGTCGAACCAGCCGACCGGCGCGTCCTTTCCCCAGGATTTCGACCATCAGGCCGAGGCGGATGCGCAGCGCGGCCCGATCCCCGAACTCGACCGCGTCTATGCCGGTCCGGCTACAATCGAGACCTACACAGTCCACTACGCCCGCGACGGTTCACCCAAGCTCGGAACGATTGTCGCGCGCACACCGCAGGGTGGCCGCACGCTCGCGGTCGTTGCGGGCGACGATGCGCCGCTGATCGAATGGCTTACATCGGGCGAGTATGAACCGGTTGGAAGCGCTGGCCGCATAGCCCGCCACGATCCCGACGCTCCGGGGATCTGGTCGCTGGAGTAGGCCTTTCTGGTATTCAGACCACCGGCGCACGGGTTCATACGCGAACCCGAAAGGCCTAATGTCAGGGGGCCTGTAAGCCGGGTTCTGTTCCGCACGCGGTATCCCGTTGCCGGGACCGGCCGCGCGGTGGCAGCCATTCATCTGGGCGATCCGTTGCCGGATGCGCTCTTGCAGCCAACCCGGATCCTCTGGGGCGAAGCGCCCTGCCCCCTTGCGGGAGCGCGGGATCCCTATTCGGCCTTGCTCCGGGTGGGGTTTGCCATGCGGGCCGCGTTGCCGAAGCCCCGGTGCGCTCTTGCCGCACCCTTTCACCCTTGCCTGTGCCCGTGTCCGGGCCATCGGCGGTTTGCTCTCTGTGGCACTTTCCCTTGGCCTTGGCCCGAAGGCCGCCGCCCGGCGGGCGTTACCCGCCACCCTTGCTTCGTGGAGCCCGGACTTTCCTCGCGCCGTAAAGACACGCGGCTGCCCGGCCCCCTGACGGCAGGCGAGATAGGCGCATCGCACCATTTCGCCAAGCAAAAGCGCTGTTGGACGAAAGTTGGAAACGCCAGGCAATACTCCGACGATATGGAACACATGGAACACGGTCCTGAAGAGAAAAACTCGCGTCGCCGTTTGGAGGCAGCCAAAGACTGTATTTGCAGCATGTGAGGGCACCCGGGGCATTGCGGGCGTATCGCAGGACGAAGACGAGTAGGAAATCAAACGAAGCGGCTCACCAGTCGCATTGCGCACATTACTTTCCATTTCGCGTGTCCCAAAATTTTTGGGACGGACAGGGACTTGCCCGAACGCGACAAGCCCGCAAAAGTCACCACGGTGAAGATCGTGCCTTCAGGTCAGCCATCGCAAACCGACCGGTTCGCCGAACTGAGCGAGCCGGAGCGGGTACCACTACGCCTCCTCGCCGAAGGGCATACGGTGAAGAGTGCGGCCACCTTGCTCGACACCACCCCGTCGGCGATCAACGAGCGATTGCGCGAAGCCCGGAAGAAAACCGGTATCGGCAGCAGCCGAGAGATCGCGCGCCAGCTTAAAGCACAAGAAAATCGTGACACGAAAATTGGGATTGAGCCCAATGGAAACCGTCCTGCATCTCGTTCGCAGATGAACACACATCCATGGCGTTCACGAATAGGGATTTTTATCATGCTGATCTTTGCCGCGAGCCTTGCACTGGGTGCGTATGCCCTGCTTTCACAGCAGGCAGCCGACCGGATTTCCGCGCCATCATCGCAAACGAGCTTTACCGACCCACTCGTGGGAGACATCGCTCAATTCGATATGGCAGCGGCTCATGCAAAGCTGCGATCTGAACCAGAAGATGCGCAATGGGGACCAAAAACCGAAAACCTTCTTCGGTCACAGTTCGAAAAAATTCCTCATGTCGGAGGCCGCGATAGCCCACTCCACATCAAATGTGCGTCCACTCTGTGTGAGGTAGCAGGCGTCATCGATGCTCCGCTCCCTGACAAAAATGATCGGCACCCAGAAGATGGACCGGTGAACCAATCCATGCAGCAAATTCAGAGCAAGCTACTGGTGGATTACTTTAAAGCACATGGCTTGAATACGCTTGGCGGCACCTTCGGCATCACGAAGGACAAGCGAGAGTTTTTCTTTTTCTACTATGAGCGCATCAGAGGCTGACTCTATACTCTACCGCGTCGTGCCCCGGTCACGGTCGAGTAGCAGCTGGAACAGGATCGCGCGGATTTCTCCGTCGATCTCACCATCGATCTTGCGCGGGCGCCAGCGGCGCTGGAAGGCCTCGACAACCTTGTGCCCGTCCGTGATGTCGTAACCGTAACGTTCCAGCGCGAGATAAAACGCCGGATCGTTGTCGAACGGATCGCCCAGCTCGATTCCGGGCGTCGGCAGGCACAGATTGTATTCCGCCAGCCGCTCCCACGGGAACAGCTCACCCGGATCGATCTTGCGCTGCGGCGCGACGTCCGAATGGCCGACCACATTGGCGCGCGGGATATCGTATTCCTTCACGATCCGCGCGAGCAGCGGCACCAGCGCCTCGAACTGCACATCGGGGAACGGACCGTATCCGTATTTGTGGCCCGGATGGTCCAGTTCGATCCCAACACTGGCCGAATTCACGTCCCGAATGCCGCGCCAGTAGGAAACGCCCGCATGCCAGGCGCGCTTGCCCTCCGGCACCAGCCGGGTCACCACGCCATCGCGCGAAATCAGGTAATGGGCGGACACCTTGGCTTCCGGATCGCACAACCGCTCGATCGCGGCATCCGCGGTTTCCATTTCGGTGTAATGGATCACCGCCATCGAGATCGGCAAGGCGCGCTCGTCGAAATTGGGCGAGAGCTGCTCGCGATGAACGAGCTCGTCCTTGCCTCCCGAAGTCGTCATCCATTCCTCCCCCGGCGATCCGTCTCGCCCGCCAACCTCAACCGATCAGACCTTCCGGCTCCGGCAGAACCGCGCCCAAGACCAGCGCATCGTCGTGCAGCGCATATTGCAAACCGCCGCCGGCATCTTCTGCCAGTAGATTGATCATATAGGCGGCGGCGGTCCGGCTGGACAATTCGCCTTCGTGCAGCGACCCCTCGATCGCGCGACCGATAGTTTCGTCGAAAGCGATCTTCGGCCCCGTCGCCCGGATGACGATTTCGCTCGCCCCGTCGCGCAGCTCCGCCCCGACATCCAGCGTCCCACCACGCACCAGCGAATCCACCGCAATCTGCGCGAAATTGAGTAAAACCTTGACCGTCGGCTTGGACAGATTGGCCGTGGCCAGCGCCCAGCGAATCTCGATCCGCCCCTTGTCGCGTACCAGCGATTCGATCAGTGCCTTGGGCTCTTCCACCGGCACACGATCTCCGAAACCACCTGCAGCTCCGAACGCCAGACGAAAGAACTTGAGCTTGTTGGTGGAGATCGTCGCGCTCTGTTCGAGCAGTTCGATGCAGTTCTGGCGCATGTCGGGATCGGTCTCGGTCGCCAGCAGCTCCAGCCCGTTGGAAAAGGCACCTACCGGGGAAAGCAGATCATGGCACAGGCGAGAACACAAAAGGGCGGCAAGATCGGTCGAAGCGTCAGTCATGGAAGTCCGGTTGGTCTTTCGAGTGTGGCGTGAAACGGCGCAGAGCAAGTCCTACGCGCCGATGGGCCGATAGGGAAGCGCCGTCATGCCGTCATCCCCCGAGCGCCAGAAGGTTATCCGCGCGCGCCCGATGATCGCCCAGACCATACCGTCGGCAGCGGCCAGCGCGATATCTGTTGCAGAAGGCGCAGGATCTCCAGTCGGGTGAGAGTGGTAATAGCCCACCAGTCGCGGCCCGCCTTCCCGCATGGCGCGATGCGCGTCGATCAGCGCCTGCGGATCGATCTCGAAATTGGTTTCAGGCGTCGGATGGACATTGGCGGTGGCTTGCAATGCCCCGATCTCTGCCTCTGTCCCGAACAGCAATCCGCAAGCCTCGCGTGGATGCGCAGCGCGCGCTTCTATCAGCATCGCTTCCAGTACCGCGCTTGTCACCTCGATCGTCATCGCGCATGGCACTAGCATGGCTGACGGCGAAATCATCACCGGCAAAACCGACGGCGTCGGTCGCCTCGACAAGGCTTTGGCCGAAGCCACCGGGCTGTCGCGCGAGCGGGTGAAGGCTTTGCTCGCCCAAGGCCGAGTCAAGGTCGCGGGCGAGGATGCAAGTAGCGCCTCGGCCAAACTCGCGCATGACACCGAATTCACAATCGACCTGCCGCCGCCGGTCCCGCTCGATGTCGAACCGCAGGATATTCCGCTCGTTATCGCCTATGAGGACGAGCATCTCGTGGTCGTCGACAAGCCCGCGGGCATGGTGGTCCATCCGGCTGCCGGAAATCGTGACGGGACACTGGTCAACGCGCTGTTGTTTCATTGCCGGAAGGACGAAGTTCCGCGCCTTTCGGGGATCAATGGGGTCGAGCGCCCAGGCATCGTCCATCGCATCGACAAGGACACTAGCGGCTTGCTGGTCGTCGCGAAGACCGATGCCGCGCATGAAGGGCTCGCAAAGCAATTCGCCGATCACACCATCGAGCGGCGCTATCTGGCGATCTGCGCGGGCCGCCCTGCTCCGCGCGAGGGGACGATCGAGGGCCACATCGGACGGTCCAGTCATGACCGCAAGAAAATGGCGGTGCTGGGAAAGGATTCCTCGCGTGGAAAGCACGCCGTAACGCATTACAGAACGATAAGGACACTCGACTCGGCGGCGCTGATAGAATGCCGCTTAGAAACCGGCCGAACACATCAGGTGCGCGTTCACTGTGCATCAATCGGCCATCCGCTATTAGGAGATCCAGTCTATGGACGCGATCCCAAATCATTGCGCAGACTTATCGGGGAGCTCGGCTTCCGCCGTCAGGCACTTCATGCCGCCGAATTGGGGTTTATCCATCCGGTCACGGGCGAAAAGCTCCATTTTCGGGCTGAATTGCCCCATGACATGCGGGAACTCATCGACGAAACCGCTCGTTGAAATCGATGAAAGTCACTTAGAAAACGGCTTCCCATCGCCTATATATGGATCGGCGGCCCAAACGCTTGGATGCCCATTAGGGGTCCGGGCAACAGAGGTCGGCTGAAGAAAGGTCAGGGTATTGTGAGCAAATCAAAGGCATTGAGCGTTCCGGCGCTCGGCGGTGAGCAGAGCCTCAACCGCTATCTCTCCGAAATCAAGAAATTCCCGGTACTGACCGCTGAGCAGGAATACATGCTCGCCAAGCGCTATCAGGAACATGAGGATGGCGAAGCTGCAGCCCAGCTCGTCACCTCGCACCTGCGTCTCGTCGCCAAGATCGCGATGGGATACCGCGGCTATGGCCTGCCGGTGTCCGATCTGATCTCCGAAGGCAATGTCGGTCTGATGCAGGGCGTCAAGAAGTTCGAGCCCGATCGCGGCTTCCGCCTCGCCACCTATGCGATGTGGTGGATCAAGGCGTCGATCCAGGAATTCATCCTGCGCAGCTGGAGCCTCGTCAAGATGGGGACCACCGCGGCGCAGAAGAAGCTGTTCTTCAACCTTCGCCGGATGAAGAAACAGCTCGACGCCTATGACGATACCGACCTGCATCCGGACGATGTGACCAAGATCGCCACCGATCTCGGCGTGCCGGAGCAGGAAGTAATCAACATGAACCGGCGGATGCTGATGGGCGGCGACGGCTCGCTCAATTCGCCGATGCGTGGCGGCGAGGAAGGCGCCGGCGAATGGCAGGACTGGCTGACCGACGATGGTCCATTGCAGGACGAGATGGTCGCCGATGCGCAGGAATCGACCATGCGCCACGATATGCTGGTTGAAGCGATGGACAGCCTCAACGATCGCGAGAAGCATATTCTCACCGAACGGCGGCTGACCGACAATCCGCAGACGCTGGAGGAACTCTCCCAGGTCTACGACGTCAGCCGTGAACGCATCCGCCAGATCGAGGTGCGCGCCTTTGAAAAGCTGCAGAAGGCGATGCAGCGTATCGCAGCCGAGAAACTGCTGCCGTCGGCTGCTTGAGCACTTCGTTTCGACGAACAAAAAAGGGCGTGAGGGGAAGACCTTCGCGCCCTTTTTCCGTAAAGGGCGGTGCGATGCGCTTCGTTACCCACCTCATCGTCAAGATCATCCTCGCTTTCGTGGGGATCAGCGTCGCATTGGTGGTGCTTTTCAAATTCGTACCGGTCCCGTTCACCGCAACGATGCTGATGGACCCGCATGGTTTTACCAAGACCTGGGAGCCGCTTTCGAACATCGATCGCAATCTGGTGCGTGCGGCGATCGCGGGCGAAGACAGCCAGTTTTGCGAACATAGCGGCTTTGACAAGGCCGCGATCGAGAAGGCCATCAAGCACAATGCGGCGGTGCGGGAGAGCGACCGTGGCCATATCCGTGGCGGCTCCACCATCAGCCAGCAGACCGCCAAGAACGTCTTCCTATGGCAGAACGGCGGCTATGTGCGCAAAGGGCTCGAAGCCTGGTTCACCTTCCTGATAGAGCATATCTGGGGCAAGCGGCGCATCATGGAGGTTTACCTCAACGTCGCGGAAACGGGGATTGGAACCTATGGCGCCGAAGCCGGTGCCGAGCGCTACTTCAATCATTCGGCGGCGCATCTGACACCAATCGAGGCCGCCCGCATGGCGGCCGCCCTGCCCTTGCCCAAGGAACGCCGGGTAGTGTCGCCAACCGGTTGGCTGCTCCGGCACGGAAACACTATTTCCGCACGGATCGGCGTGGTCAGGCGTGACGCACTCGATCATTGCGTCTATCCTGGCAATTGATGCACGGCGGTCATATCCACGAACCCTCCGGTAACGGACATGGCCACGACCATTCGCATGGCCATGGGCACAGCCATGCCCCTGCAAATTTCGGGTCGGCGTTTCTGATCGGCGTGGTGCTCAACACCGCGTTTGTGGTGGTGGAAGCGGCGTATGGGGTGCTGTCGGGATCGATGGCGCTGATCGCCGACGCCGGACACAATCTGTCCGATGTGCTCGCCCTGCTGCTCGCATGGGGGGCCAGCGTAGCTGCGCGGCGCCCCCCTTCGGGACGTTTTACATACGGCTACAAGAGTTCGACCATCCTCGCAGCCCTCGCCAACGCGATGCTGCTGCTGGTGGCGATCGGCGGGATAGGGTTCGAGACCATCCATCGGCTCGCCAACCCCAGCCCGATACAGGGCGGCACGATGGCAGTGGTCGCGGGGGTCGGGATTGCGGTCAATGCGGGCACCGCGATGCTGTTTGTGCGCGGGCGGCACGACGACATCAATATTCGCGGCGCATTCCTGCACATGGCCGCCGATGCGCTGGTCAGCCTCGGCGTGGTTGTGGCGGGACTGGCGATCCTGGCGACCGGCGCTTTGTGGATCGATCCGCTCACCAGCCTCGCGATTATCGTGGTGATCGCATGGGGCACCTGGGGACTGCTCAAGGACAGCGTGAAGATGGGGCTGCAGGCGGTCCCTCCGGGTATTTCGGAAGACAAGGTTCGGGGCTATCTCTCAAGCCTCACCGGCGTTGTTACCGTGCACGACCTTCATATATGGCCGATGTCGACCACCGAGACCGCATTGACCGCGCATCTCGTTATGCCGGGTGGACATCCGGGTGACGATTTTCTGCGCGAGGTCGCGCAGGAATTGAGCCATCATTACAGCATCGGGCATGCCACCCTCCAGATCGAACGCGATTCCGACTGCGTCGCCGGATGCTGAATCGTCCGCCGGCCACTGATAGCGGAAGCGAGCCACAAAGTGCGCTCGATGCGGCGATGGCGCGGCTTGCGCAGGGCGACCGGACGGCGCTGCGCACAGTCTATGACGCCAGCGCGGCGAAGCTTTTTGCGATTTGCTTGCGTATCCTGAGAGACAGGTCTGAAGCAGAGGACGCATTGCAGGACGTTTATGTCAATTTATGGCGCAGGGCCGACCGCTTCGACGCGAGCCGGGCAAGCGCAATTGCGTGGCTGAGCAGCTTCGCCCGTAACCGCGCGATCGACCGCCTGCGTTCGGGGCGCGTATTGCGGCAATCTGGATCGATCGACGAAGCCGCCAGCGTTGCCGACCTCCAGCCTCTGCCCGACCGGCAAGCGGAGGATGCACAGGAAAGCGCACGCATCCACCACTGCCTTGACGAGCTCGAAGACCAGCAGCGCGAACCGATCCGCCGCGCGTTCTTCGAAGGGCTGACCTATGCCGAACTGGCCACCAAGAGCGGCACCCCTCTCGGAACGATGAAAAGCCGTATCCGCCGTGGTCTCACCCGACTGAAAGCGTGTCTCGAATCATGAGCCCACGCGAAACCATGGCCGCCGAATATGCGCTGGGCCTGCTCGAAGGGGTCGAATTGCTCGAGGCGCGTGGGCTGATGGCGAATGATTCCGACTTCTCGCAGCAGGTCGGATGGTGGGAAGACCGCTTTGCCCCGCTGTTCGTCGAGCTCGGCGAAGATGTGCCGCCTGCCGATCTGTGGAAGCGTATCCAGGCGGCGATCGACGCCCCCGCACCGCCTTCCGAGGCGATAATACTGCGCCAGCGGCTGAGGATCTGGCAGGGCGCAGCGACGCTCGCCGCGCTTGCCGCCGTGGTGCTGGCGTTCTTCACCTTCATCACCCCCCACAGTGAAGTTGGTCCCATATCGCAAACTGCACCGCTGGTGGCCTCGCTTGACATGGGCAAGAACAAGCCGCGCATTGGCGTGACGGTGATGCCAGATGCCAAGGAAATGCTGGTCTCCACCGCTGGCATCGTTTCGGACGGGAAGCACCAGCACCAGCTGTGGCTGGTCCCGGCCACCGGAGATCCGCGCTCGCTGGGCGTGCTGACCGCAGATCGCGAGAACCGCATGGCAATCCCGCCAATGCTGTCCTCAAGGCTGGATCAGGGAGCGACGCTGGCGGTTTCGGTCGAACCGATGGGCGGGTCTCCCACCGGCCTTCCCACAGGTCCCGTAGTGGCAACGGCCAAGCTCGAAAAAATCTGAAAAATTTCAGCGTCGGGTGCATCCTTATTACAGGTGCCTCCGTAACTCCTCAGGCAAGCATGGACGGGGCTTGCTGCACAGAGGAGAATTTCATGTCTATCAAAGCCAAGCATTTCACCCTGACTCTCGCTTCCGCTGCGGGCCTCGCTCTCGCTTCACTAGGCGGTGTCGGCCTCAGCGGCGCGGCAATTGCCGGTGCCAACGTGCCGATGGTCGGCGGCGCGCCGATGTATCCCAGCAAAAACATTGTCCAGAACGCCGTCAATTCAAAGGAACACACCACGCTGGTCGCGGCGGTCAAGGCAGCTGGGCTCGTACAGACGCTCGAAAGCCCCGGCCCTTTCACCGTGTTCGCACCGACCAATGCCGCCTTTGACAAGCTTCCTGCCGGCACGGTCCAGGCCCTGCTCAAGCCTGAAAACAAGGCCAAGCTGGTCAAGATCCTGACCTACCATGTGGTGCCGGGCCGCCTGACGGCTGCCGATATCATGGCCAAGATCAAGGCCGGTCACGGCAAGGCGATGCTCAAAACCGTAGAAGGTGAAGACCTCACCGCCGAGATGAAGGGCGGCAAGCTCGTGCTCATCGACGCCAAGGGCGGGATGGCAACTGTCACCCAGGCCAATGTGATGCAGTCGAACGGCGTGATTCACGTGACCAACGCAGTCTCACTCCCCTGATAATCACATAGTTTCCTCAGGGCCTGTTATTCGAAGCTAGCAGGTTCTGGGGGGAGCCGCCCGGCACTCCATTGCGCCGGGCGGCTTCTTCTTTGTCCATATAAAACGGGCGCGATCCGAACCTCCGGATCGCGCCCGTTTGGCGTTAGGGAAAAAGTGAAGCGCCCTAAGCGGCAGCTTCCTTCTTGCCTTTCTTTCCGTCCATCACCTGTACGGGATCCTTGCGGCCATCGACCACGTCCTTGTCGACCACGATTTCGGTGACGCCGTCCATGTCGGGCAGTTCGAACATCGTGTCGAGCAGGATGCCCTCGACAATCGAACGCAGGCCACGCGCGCCGGTCTTACGGGCGAGCGCCTTCTCAGCGACGGTTTGCAGGGCTTCGGGCGTGAAGGTCAACGCCACATCCTCCAGCTCGAACAGCTTCTGATACTGCTTGATCAGCGCGTTCCTGGGCTGGGTGAGGATCGTCACCAGCGCCTCGACATCGAGATCGCGCAGCGTCGCGATGACCGGAAGACGGCCGACGAATTCCGGGATCAGCCCGAACTTGAGCAGATCTTCTGGCTCGCTCTTTTCAAGCAATTCACCCACGCGGCGCTTGTCCGGATCGGCGACATGCGCGCCGAAGCCGATCGAACGCTTCTGCAAACGGTCCGCGATGATCTTTTCCAGACCCGCGAAAGCACCGCCGCAAATGAACAGGATGTTCGTGGTATCGACCTGCAGGAATTCCTGCTGCGGATGCTTGCGACCGCCCTGCGGCGGCACGGAGGCGGTGGTGCCTTCCATCAGCTTCAAGAGCGCCTGCTGCACGCCCTCGCCCGACACGTCGCGCGTGATCGAGGGATTTTCGGCCTTGCGGGTGATCTTGTCGATCTCGTCAATATAGACGATCCCGTGCTGCGCCTTGTCGACATTGTAGTCGGACGCCTGCAGCAGCTTGAGGATGATGTTTTCCACGTCCTCACCCACGTAACCCGCTTCGGTCAGCGTGGTTGCATCCGCCATGGTGAAAGGCACGTCGAAGGTGCGCGCCAGCGTCTGCGCGAGCAGGGTCTTGCCCGAACCGGTCGGGCCGACCAGCAGGATATTAGACTTCGCCAGCTCGACATCGCCCGCCTTGCCGGCGTGCTTCAAGCGCTTGTAGTGGTTGTGCACCGCGACCGAGAGCACGCGCTTGGCGCGGTCCTGTCCGATCACGTAATCGTTCAAGGTGGCGAAGATTTCCGAAGGCGTGGGGACATCCCCGTCCTTCTTGCCGGCGATCCCGGCCTTGGTTTCTTCGCGAATGATGTCGTTGCACAGTTCCACGCATTCATCGCAGATGAACACCGTCGGACCGGCAATGAGCTTGCGCACCTCATGCTGCGACTTGCCGCAAAAGCTGCAATAGAGTGTCGACTTGCTGTCAGTTCCGCTCAATTTGGTCATTTCCTACTGCTACCCTACCTGCTCGATCAGGGTGACTCGCCTATATAGACTATGCCTTGACGACAGGTTTCCTTCAATTTGCACCATAGCGCAACCGTCTTGCCGCAAGCTGAAGCGTCAAGGTTGCTGAAAACCTACAGCGTTATAGCGTCCACCCCCGGAAGTGGGGGTGAAGCCTTTCGACGATGACCTATTCCGGAGCGCCGCCGCTGCCGTCCGGATCGGCATCGGCTTCATGCTCGGGCCGAGTCTCGAACACCTTGTCAACAATGCCGAATTTCATCGCTTCGTCGGCTTCGAGGAAGGTATCGCGGTCCATCGCCTTTTCGATCTCGTCGAGCTTTTTGCCGGTATACTTCGCGTAAAGATCGTTCATGCGCTTGCGCATCCGCAGGATCTCGCGCGCCTGAATTTCGATGTCAGACGCCATGCCGCGCGCACCGCCCGAAGGCTGGTGCACCATGATCCGCGCATTGGGGAGAGCGATGCGCATCCCCGGCTCGCCCGCGGCGAGCAGGAAACTGCCCATGCTGGCTGCCTGGCCCACGCACACGGTCGAAACGCGCGGCTTGATGTACTGCATCGTATCGTGAATCGCGAGACCAGCCGTGACCACGCCGCCGGGCGAATTGATATACATGCTGATCGGCTTGGAGGGGTTTTCGCTCTCCAGGAACAGCAACTGGGCAACGATCAGCGAGGCCATATTGTCCTCGATCTGGTCGGTCACGAACACGATGCGTTCGCGCAGCAGGCGGCTGAAAATGTCGAAGCTGCGTTCGCCCCGGCTGGTTTGTTCGACCACCACCGGCACCAGCGCCCCCATAACAGGGTCGCGGGCGAACTTGCCCTGGCTTGCATAGGCGTCGGTGCCAAACAGATCGATCATGGAAAGTCCTCTTGTGTCAGATTGTGATCCTATGTCGCGTCTGCCCACGGTAATTCAAGGGGATTAACCCATTCTCCCCAGACGAAGCCCGATGCGGGACGATTACACTTGTCGTTGATCGACCGATGAATGCCATTTGTCGAGGCAATCTGGCCATAGAGTGTTGCTGTCATAATACACCACGCCATGAAACAGGGACGCATGAGAAAAGCCGGTCTTACGGCTACACACATAATACCATTGCTACTTTGCGCCACGGCCATGCCGCTCGCCGCGCAGGAGACAGGGAGCGCCAAATCGACCGGCTCCACAGCCATACAGCAAAGCTATCCAGCCGATTTTTTCACGCGATTCAGCCCGAGAAACGCGATGGATATGCTCAACAACCTGCCGGGCTTCCAGCTTCGCGGAGATGACGATTCCGATGTGCGTGGACTGGGGCAGGCGACGGCCAACGTGCTGGTGAATGACGAGCGCATCACGACAAAATCGGACAGCCTCTACGAACAGTTGAGCCGGATCCCGGCCAACAGCGTCGTGCGGATCGACATCGTCGATGGCGCAAAACTCTCGATCCCCGGCCTGTCCGGCCAGGTCGCCAATATCATCACCCGGCCCGACAAATTCTCCGGGCAATATTACTGGCGCGTCCAGGGTCGCCCGCATTTTTCCCACCCCGGATATCTCGATGGCAATATGTCGGCGAAAGGCACGCTGGGCAAAGTGCAATATACGATCGGCCTGTCCAACGACAGCGAACGTGGAGCAACGGGCGGCCCCTACCGCCTGCTGAACGGCGACGGAACCCTCCAGGAAAGCCGCGACGGCCACCTCTGGTCCGATTATGATTCACCCAAGCTGAGCGCCGGGATCACCATCGGCAAGGCGAGCACATCGCAGCTCAACCTCAATGGTTCCTACCGCGACATCTATTCCACGAATTTCGAGGGTGAAACGCGCTATCGAGTGGGCGATGTTACGCGCGACTGGCAATATTACTCACGGCAACGCGGCCACGAGTATCAGCTGAACGGGGATTACAGTTTCGGCCTGCTCGGCGGACGGCTCAAGCTGATCGGGCTCAACCGCTATCGCCACGACGACTACGACGATCAGGCCATCACCAGCTATCCCGACGGACGCGCTTCACAAGGCGATCGCTACATGCAGTCGGTGGCGACCGGCGAGACGATCGGGCGCGCCGAATACAGCTGGAAATGGGGCAAAGCGGATTGGCAGATTGCGGGCGAAGCGGCCTACAACCGGCTCGACAAGACGTCTGGCCTGTTCGACCTCGATCCCGATGGCACTTTCGTCCAGATCCCCTTCCCCGGCGGGAACGGCGGCGTGCGCGAGGACCGCTACGATGCCAGCATCAGTTATGGCCGCCCGCTCACCGACCGCCTGACATTGCAGGTCATTGCGGCAGCCGAAACCTCAACCATCCGTCAGACCGGCGCCAACGCACTGTCGCGCACATTCTTCCGGCCAAAGGGCAGCGCCAGCCTCGCCTGGACACCTGAAAAGGGGCTCGACATCTCGCTGAAAGTGGAGCGGCAGATCGGCCAGCTCGACTTCAATGATTTCCTCGCCCGGATCTATCTCGATCAGGGCAATGCCAATGGCGACAATGCCCAGTTGGTGCCGTCGCAAATCTGGAACATCGATTTCGAGACCAAGAAGAACCTGGGAAAATGGGGCACAACCGATTTACGCCTCTACGGAAGGTTCTATCAGGATTACATCGGCGTCATCCCCCTGCCCGGCGGCGGCGAGGGGCGCGGCAACATCCCCCACGCACGGCGATATGGCTTCGAATGGACCAGTACGTTCCAGCTCGACCCGCTCGGCTTCAAGGGCGCGAAGATCGACAGCGACATCATCGTGCAGACCTCGGCGCTGATCGATCCGCTGACCGGCACAAAGCGCCAGATCAGCGACATGACCGATCGCTACATCAATATTTCCCTGCGCCACGATATTCCGCACAGTAACTGGGCGTGGGGCGGCGGGATAGAAGCCCCGCATGTGACCGACTATTACCGCGTCGGCGAATTCGGCTATCAGAACGAAGGCCCGGTGTTCGATTTCTACTTCATCGAGAACAAGGACGTGCTGGGCATGACGGTCAAGTTCCAGGTGGTGAACCTCGCCAATGCCCGCCACAAGATCTACCGTACGGTCTATACCGGCCCGCGCGACAGCTCGCCGATTGCCTTCATCGAAGACCGTTCGCAGCTGATCGGGCCGATTTTCCGACTGAGCGTAAAGGGCAATTTCTGAATCCGGCTTGCGACACACGCGTTCGCGCCGCATGAAGCGGCAATGAGCAATCTTCTCGCGCGCGTCGCCCCGCTGGCCGTTTTCGGCCTCGCCCTCCCCGCCTCAGCCTCACCGGGGGACGATGCAGCCGCCTATCTGGAGCGGATCAAGGCGCTCGACGATACGGGGCCGCAGCTCAACGCCGTAATCGTGCAGGCTGACGAGCAAACCGCGCGCAAGGAGGCGGACGATGCTGCCAACCTCCCGCTTGGTGGACGTACGGTGCTGGTGAAGGACAATATCGAGACGCGCGAATGGCCGACCACTGCCGGATCTCTGGCCCTGGCAGGCAATCGCACCGGGCGCGATGCGCCGCTCATCGCCCGGCTGCGTGCGGCAGGTGGTGTCGTGCTGGGCAAGACCAATCTCAGCGAATGGGCCAATATCCGTGACGGCAATTCGACCAGCGGATGGAGCGCGGTCGGCGGGCTGACCAAAAACCCCCATGCCATCGACCGCAATACCTGCGGCTCATCCTCGGGCAGCGGCGCTGCGGTGGCCGCCGGTTTCGCCTGGGCGGCGCTCGGCACGGAGACCGACGGATCGATCACCTGCCCGGCCAGCATCAATGGCGTGGTCGGGTTCAAGCCGACCGTCGGCCTCGTCAGCCGCACGCATATCGTACCGATCAGCCATTCGCAGGACACCGCCGGGCCGATGGCACAGAACGTCCACGATGCCGCGATGCTGCTTACCGCGATCGCGGGTAGCGATCCGGCCGATCCCGCGACCGAGGATGCGAACGAGCACAAGATCGACTTTGCCGCTGCGCTCAAGGGGGCATCGCTCAAGGGCGTGCGCATCGGAGTGATGGAAAAACAAATCGGTACACGCAAGGACGTAAAGGCACTGTTCGACAGAGCGCTGGACGATCTCAAGCGGGCGGGCGCGGTGCTGGTACCCATCGATTACGACATGCCCGACAAGATGGGCGAGGCCGAATTTACCGTTCTGCTGTACGAATTGCGCACCGACATGCAGAGCTATCTAGGCTCGCTACCCGAACCGGGAATGCCCAAAACACTCGCCGATCTCGTCGCTTTCAACAAGGCCCACGCTGATCAGGAGTTGCGCTGGTTCGGTCAGCGAACGTTCGAACAGGCGCTGAAGGCGACCGACAAGCCCGCCTATGAAAAGGCCCGCCAGACCTCGTTCGATCTTGCCGGGCCGCAGGGCATCGACAAGCTTATGGCGGACAACAAGGTCGCCTTCCTCATCGCACCGACGATGGGGCCGGCCTGGACCAGCGATCTCGTCAACGGCGATCATTTCAGCGGCAATATCGGGGCCGGCGCCCTGGCCGCCATTGCCGGCTATCCGCACCTCACCGTGCCGATGGGCGACGTGGACGGCCTGCCCATCGGCCTCAGCATCATGAGCGGAAAATGGCGTGACGCCGACGTCCTGAAGGCGGGCGCCGCCTATGAAGCGGTGCGCTCGGCCAAGCTGTCACCGCCGTCATTCGAGCCATGGGCACCGCCGCCGCTCGACTGACTGCGCTGCGTAGCGGCAACTTCCCGCGCCGCGGCACCGTCGATTTCGCGTTGGAGAAAGAAATTGAGCGCCGTTCGCACCGCGGCGATGGCGGCCAGCTTGCCGATGTCCGACCAACTTGGCGCGACCGCGGTGCGCATGATGTCGGCACCCAGCAGCAGCTCCAGCGCAAGCGCCAGCCAGCGCCCGAGACGCAGGCGGATCTACTCTTTCCCGGCATGGGAGATCGCGATCGGAGTTTGTCTGAAACGCGCGTCCAACAGCAATCGCACGATGGCTTCGGCCACGGCAAACGTAACGATCAGCGCGGCGATCCCTTCGACCACCAGCGAAACCGTCAGCGTGTAATCACGGATATTGGCTTCGATCATCGGCGCGGGGGAGTGGTAATGCCCAGCTTGCCGGACGTTTCGAGTGCGATGCCGTCGGTTTCCGAAATTTGCTCCATCCCCTTTTCGTGGAGCGCCTCCTTGATGTCGAGCCGCGATACGCCATGCTGCTTGCGCGCAGCCTCATCGATTTTGCCACCCCGCCCAAGGATGATCTCCGGCCCTTCGACCAGGCGGGCAAACCACGCGCTGCGGGCAGCCGCCTGCGCAAGCATGTAATGCAAGGCGATCAGCAACAGCGATTCTGCGATCGTCGGGATCATCGCCGCATTGCCGGTGGCCGCGCGACTGAGGTTGGAGCCCAACATGATGGCGACAGTAATGTCGAGCGCAGCCCAGCGCCCGAAGATGCGCCTTCCGGCGAGCCGCACGAGCAATAGCCCGAATACGAAGATCACCGCCATCCGGGCACATGCCTGAGCAGTGTCGATATGCGCGGTAGGATCGCCGAAAATCGCCTGCATCGTCATATGCAGGCAAACAAATGAAACCGCTCACGGGTTCCGGTGCCGCTTGAGCGCCGGAACCCGGATAGGTGCGGATTACTTCTTGGCCGGAGCCTTCTTCGCCGCGGACTTCTTGGCAGGAGCCTTCTTGGCGGCGGGCTTTTCTTCAGCGTCAGCCTTTTTGGCCGGAGCTTTCTTCGCCGGGGCCTTCTTGGCCGGAGCCTTTTCAGCAGCGGGATTGTCCTCTGCCTTCTCAGCAGCAGCCTTCTTCGCCGGTGCCTTCTTGGCGGCAGACTTGGCGTCTGCCTCGTCCTTGGCTTCGGCTTTCTTGGCCGGGGCCTTTTTCGCAGCAGCCTTCTTGGCCGGAGCCTTCTTCTTTGCAGCCGGCTTGGCTTCGGCGGTATCTTCCGCCTCGATCGCCGCCTCAAGCTCCTCACGGGTCACTTCGCGGTCGGTAATCTCGGCCTTGTCGAACAGATAGTCGACGACCTTGTCCTCATACAGAGGGGCGCGCAGCTGTGCAGCGGCCATCGGCTCCTGCTGGACGAACTGCATGAACCGCTCGCGGTCTTCGGGGCGATACTGCTGGGCAGCCTGCTGCATCAGCATCGACATTTCCTGCTGGCTCACCTGCACACCGGCGTCCTGGCCGATTTCGGAGAGGAGCAGGCCGAGACGGACGCGGCGCACGGCGATCGCGCGGTAATCGTCCTTCTCGTCCTCGATTTCCTTCATCGCGGCAGCCGCATCGTCCGACTGCGCCGCTTCCTGCTGGAGCTGCTGCCAGATCTGGTCGAATTCGGCATCGACCATCTGCTCGGGCACGTCGAAATCGTGACCGGCGGCAAGCTGGTCGAGCAGCGCGCGCTTCATCTGCGTGCGGGTCAGCCCGGCGGTTTCCTGCTCCAGCTGGCCGCGGATTAGGCCCTGAAGCTGCTCGAGGCTTTCGAGGCCGAGGTTCTTGGCGAAATCCTCATCGATCTTGGTGTCGGTTTCGGTCTTCACCGCCTGAACGGTAATGTCGAATTCCGCTTCCTTGCCGGCAAGATCCTTGGCCTGGTAATCGGCCGGGAAGGTCACGGTGATGGTCTTGGTATCGCCGGTCTTCACGCCGGTGAGCTGTTCCTCGAAACCGGGGATGAATGCGCCCGATCCGATCACCAGCGGCGTGCCTTCAGCCTTGCCACCTTCGAATTCGACGCCGTCGACACGCCCCACGAAATCGATGATCAGCTGGTCGCCCTCAGCGGCCTTCCTGGTCTTGGCGGCGTCCTTGTAGCTCTTGTTCTGGCCCGCAATCCGCTCCAGCGCCTCGTCGACCTGCTCGTCGGTGACGGGCACGGTCAACCGCTCCAGCTTCAAGCCGTCGGTCGAAGGTACGGTGACCTGGGGCAGCACTTCCAGCGCGACGCTGACTTCGGCGTCCTTGCCTTCCTCATACCCTTCGCCCAGCTCGATCTGCGGCTGCATCGCAGGGCGCAGTTCCTTGTCCTTCATCAGCGAATCGACCGATTCGCGAATTGTATCGTTGAGCACCTGCGCGTGGACCTGTTCGCCATGCATCTTGCGCAGCAGATTGGTCGGCACCTTGCCGGGGCGGAAGCCGGGCATCCGTACCTGCGGGGCGATCTTCTTGATCTCCGCAGCGACCTTGGAATCGATTTCCTTGGCCGTGATGGTCAGGGTGTATGCCCGCTTGAGGCCCTTATTGGTGGTTTCGGTAACTTGCATGGACTGGCGAACTTTCGAACTTTCGAACCTTTAGGAACCTGGCTTGCGCCGGGCATGATTGAACTGGTGCGGGCGAAGGGACTCGAACCCCCACATCTTGCGATACTGGTACCTAAAACCAGCGCGTCTACCAGTTCCGCCACGCCCGCGAGCCCAAACGGAGTTGCACGGCGGCCCGAAGCCGTCGCGCGTAGGCGGGTGCCTCTAGTCGTGTGCGGCGAAAAGGGCAAGCGTCGGGACGATTTGGTGGAACAGCCATGCGACGGACGGCGTTTTCACTCCAACCAGAGAGGACCGATTGCCATGAATGCCCAGCCCGCCCCCGACACGATCGACCCCACCACGCCGCAGGAAGTGCCGCCGAAACCCAGCCCGGTCGAATCGCCTGCGAACGAGCCTCCCGAAGTCGCGCCACCCGCACCCGACATCGACACGCCCAATCCCGGCCCCATCGAAACGCCGCCTCCCGATTGACGCAAAGCTGGGCGACGACTATCCGCCGCGCGATGAGCGACACCGACCAGACCGCAGACACCGCCGCCGCCAGCAACGCCGCGGACACCCCGCCCGAGCGCCTCTCGGTCCATGCCGGCAGCCCGCATTTCGACGTCGAGGCGTTGAAGCGCGGCGTCGGCATTCGTTTCAAGGGCCGCCAGCGCACCGATATCGAGGAATATTCGATTCCTGAAGGCTGGGTTCGCGTGCAGGCGGGCAAGACCGTCGACCGGCGCGGCAAGCCGCTGACGCTCAAGCTTACCGGTCCGGTCGAGGCATGGTTCGAAGATCTGGGCGAAGACGCCCCGGTCGCGAAAAAAGCCTGAAGGCCGAAAAGGGCCGGAAATCCCAAACGGGCCTGAGGCCCGAAACGGGCCGGAAAACTCAAACGGGATTGACGCGCAGCCCCTACGTCCTACCGCGGCGGACATGAAACCGCAGGTCATCATCATCGGTCGCCCCAATGTGGGCAAATCCACGCTGTTCAACCGGCTGGTGGGCAAAAAGCTCGCGCTGGTCGATGACCAGCCCGGCGTAACGCGAGACCGCCGGATGGGCGATGCCGTGGTCGCTGGCCTCGAATTTACCGCTGTCGACACTGCCGGATGGGAGGACGAGGATCCCGATACTCTTCCCGGGAGGATGCGCGCGCAAACCGAAGTCAGCATCGAAGGGGCGGATGCCGCGCTGTTCGTGATCGACGCACGCGCAGGCCTTACCCCGCTCGACGAGGAAATCGCCCGCTGGCTCCGCACCCAGAGCGTGCCGGTGGTGCTGGTGGCCAACAAGGCCGAGGGCGCGGCGGGCGAAAGCGGTGTGCTCGAATGCTACAATCTCAGCCTTGGCGAACCGGTCGCGCTGTCGGCCGAGCATGGCGAAGGTGTGGCCGATCTGTTCGGCGCGCTGTGGCCGGTGATCGGCGAAAAGGCCGAAGGTTCAGAGCGCGCTGGCGAGATCGAGGGGGAAGAGGAAGAGGATGGCGAGCGTCCCCTGGGACCGCTCAAGCTCGCGATCGTCGGACGGCCCAATGCCGGCAAGTCGACGCTTATCAACCGGCTGCTGGGTGAGGATCGCCTGCTGACCGGGCCGGAAGCGGGAATTACGCGCGATTCGATTGCAGTGGACTGGAACTGGCTCGACTCGCGCACCGGGGAACGCCGCGACATCCGCCTGATCGACACGGCCGGTATGCGCAAGAAGGCGCAGGTCGTCGAAAAGCTGGAGAAGCTCTCGGTAGCGGATGCGCGCCGTGCGGTCGATTTCGCAGAGGTTGTGGTGTTGTTGCTCGATGCGACGCGCGGACTTGAGCATCAGGACCTCAAGATCGCCTCCATGGTGCTGGAAGAAGGCCGCGCGCTGATGGTGGCGATCAACAAATGGGACATCGCCGACAACGCCAGCAGCCTGTTCAACGGGATCAAGGGCGCGCTCGACGAAGGGCTTTCGCAGGTGCGCGGGCTGCCGGTGTTCGCGGTCTCCGCCAAGACCGGCAAGGGGCTCGACACCATGCTCCACGCCGCCTTCGAACTGCGCGATGCGTGGTCAAAACGTGTCTCGACCGCTGCGCTCAATCGCTGGTTTGACGATGCGCTGGAAGCCAATCCCCCGCCCGCGCCCGGCGGCAAGCGGATCAAGCTGCGCTACATCACCCAGGCCGGCACCCGCCCCCCGCGCTTCGTGGTGTTCGGGACGCGACTGGATGCATTGCCCAAGAGCTACGAACGCTATCTGGTGAACGGTATCCGCAGGGAACTGGGCTTCGACGCCGTGCCGGTGCGGGTGGTGCTGAAGAGTCCGAAGAACCCTTATGCGAAGGGGTGAGGTTGAGGGCAGTTAACGACGACATTGCCGTCATTCCGACGCAGGCCGGAAACAAGCGAGACCAAAAAATTCATTTAAGTCGAACTCGGCCCCAGTCCTCTCCCGGTAGACGCGAGAACGTGCTTAAGCTTCCCACACAACTTTGAGACACCGCCTCCCAGCCGCGTTCGATGTATGGATTGATTGGTGGTCTAAATTCGGAACTTCCGATACAAATTGATTGATCGACATGGGTGTTGTTTTGTAGGCATTCTTGATGGAAGTCTTATCCTCCGCCATCGAACCCGAATTCCGCAGAGCAGGGTGGGTGCCTGAGCGCCGAGTTCAAGTCAGCACGAATGTGCCAAGAGATCACCGGGCTTTCGATGTTCTGCAATCGTTTGGTGGCCTTAAAGTCGGCGAGACGGGTCGGGGCGAAGAATGCGCCAAGAGCGATGTAGAATTTTATGAGACAGACATGCCCGATCAGCTCGTTGAAGCATGGCAAACGATCTTGAAATGTCGGTTTGTCGGCATTGGGGAATGCCATCATGGTCATGGTCAACTGTGGCTGGATGAAACTGGGCGACTATTTAATAGTGGGCTGGCGGGGATGCCAAAGGTGTCACTAGAAGGTACAACATTTGCGGAAGGCATGGAGCGACTGCTGCGAGGTTTCCGATCCAAACCAATGCTACTTCCTTGGCAAACGCAGGTGACGGTCTGGGGAGAAGTATTCCGCGCAGGTGATGTGGGAGTTTTGTCAGCGGAATCCTTCGTCGTCAGCTAACCCAAACATATCAGACTCAACGAGCCTTACCCCTCGCCATCTTCTCCAGCCGGGCGGCTCTGTAGCTGCACGTAATTCTCCAGCCCCATGCGCTTGATCATGTCGAATTGCGTTTCGAGGAAATCGACGTGCTCTTCCTCGTTGGCGAGGATATCCTCGAAGATCTGGCCCGAGGTGAAGTCCTTGCATTGCTGGCAGTATTCGGCGGCTTCTCGCAACAGCGGGATCGCCTCCATTTCCAGCGCCAGATCGGCCTTGAGGATCTCCTCGACCGTCTCGCCCACCTTGAGCTTGTGCAGCGCCTGGAAATTGGGCAGCGCCTCGAGAAACAGGATACGCTCGGCAAGCTTGTCGGCGTGTTCCATCTCCTCGATCGATTCCTTGCGCTCGTAAGCTGCAAGCTTGGCCACACCCCAATCGGCGAGCACGCGGTAATGCAGCCAGTACTGGTTGATCGCGGTGAGTTCGTTGGTCAGCGCCTTGTTGAGGTATTCGATAACCTTGTCGTCGCCCTTCACGCTCGTTTCTCCATTGTGACTGCGAGCGGGACTATGCGAGCGCGGGACCGGGGGATCAAGCCCGCCAGCTACGGAAGATTACGCTAGGCCGCGTGGACGGCACGGAAGCCGAGTTCGCGCTCTTCCTCGATAATCTCCTGCGCGTCTTCGAGGCAGGTTCCGCAATCGGGCCGCTTGCCAAGCGCGGCATAGCATGCCTCCGCCCCGCCAACGCAGTGGCGCGCGGCGCGACGCAGGTCGCTTTCGCGAATGGCATTGCAGATGCAGACATACATCCTTGGACAGCTCCCGAATCTTTCGCTGGAATGGATGCTAGTGCGAACCATTCTCATTAGCAAGCCGGAATCTTTATTGCCTGCGCATCGGCACCAATTGTCCATAGGTGAGGCAGCGCCACAGCCATTCGAGCGGGCCGTAACGGAAGCGGGCGAGCCATGGGCCGGGCCAAGCGAGCATCACCACCCATGCGATCAGCACCACGCCATAGAGCTGGATGCGGGTCAGTTCGCCGAACAGGCCGAGACCCCAGCCGGGAAACACCAGCATCATCACCACCGAAGTGCCGAGGTAGTTGCTGAAAGCAGTACGGCCCGCCAGCGCGAAGTGGCGCGCAAGCCAGCCATGCGCGCGCTGGCCATAGAGTGCGAGCAGAGTCAGATAGCCGAGCGACCCGGCAAGCCGCGGCATCGCGCTCCAGCCGTCGAATGCAGCGATGGTGGCGTAGTAGCTCAGCCCCTTACCGAGTGCCCACAAGGCGATCGGGATCGTCGTCGCGATGCTCAGCGCCACCGCCGCCCCACCCCACAACCATTGCTCGCGCGCCGCGAACCCGCCGGAAAACAGCCCGAGACGATAGAGCCCCATCCCTATCAGCATCAGCGGCAGCGTCTCGAACGCGAAATAAAACGTCTGGAACGGCAGGCTGGGCAGGTGGCGAGCCATCGTATGCGCGACGAAGGCGGGATAATCGCCACGCGTGAGAATTGCCGCTTCGTCGCTGCCGTCCGACAAATCCCCCGCCTCTGCCTCAAGCAGCCTGCCCTGAGTCGCGGCCATCTCGGTATGCGCAGCGAAATGCCCGTCGGCCGCCTGTTCCATCGGGACGGTCGAGGTGAAGCTCAACACAGCTCCGGCGACATAGGCCAGCACGCCCAGCAACACCTGTCGGCCCGGTGAAAGATCAAGGAAGAACAGCGCCCCAAAACCCGCAACCGCATAGAAAAACAGAATGTCGCCGCGCCACAGCAAGATGAAATGGGCCAGGCCGAACGCGCAGAGCCACGCCAGCCTTCGCATCTGTCGCCCGGCGCCCTCACCACGCGCCCATGCGCGTTCCATGAACAGATATATCCCGGCACCGAAAAGCAGGGTGAACACGCCGCGAAACTTGCCATCGACCAGCACCAGCTGCGCCGCCCACAACCAGTGGTCGAGCGGGCCGACCGGCGCGAGGAATGCGCCGGGATAGCTATAGGCGTCGAAAGGCTGGCCGAAGGCGATGATATTGGCGATCAATATGCCGAGCACCGCCACACCGCGCGTTACATCGAGACTGGCGATGCGATCGCGCCCGCGCGCCAGCGGCTGGTCGGGAGTCGCGCCGTTCTCGTCCAGAGCTTCGTAAAATTCCATTCGCTCTCCCCTGCCCGATCCCGGTGGAACCGAACCGCCGCAAATCCGGCTTTATCAGCAAGTCGCGGCAACGAAAGGGACTGCGCGAGGCAATCAAACGATCCCCGTCATTAACGCAAAATTAGGGGTAGTCTGCGAAGCCATGGTTGAGCCGCCCGAACAGGGGCGATTGTAACGTAGTCCTAAGGCGCATCTCAGGGGGACCAGGCGTGCGAGTACTCGCTTTGGCATCGCAAAAAGGCGGATCGGGCAAGACGACCCTATCCGGACACATGGCCGTCCAGGCTCAGCGCGCAGGTGCTGGCCCGGTCGTCCTGATCGATATCGACCCGCAAGGCTCGCTCGCCGACTGGTGGAACGAGCGCGAGGCGGAATATCCCGCCTTTGCGCAGACCACGGTTGCCCGGCTTGCCAGCGATCTTCAGGTGCTGCGCCAGCAGGGCTTCAAGCTGGCCGTCATCGACACCCCGCCCGCTATCACCATGGCGATCCAGTCCGTCATTTCGGTCGCCGAACTGATCGTCGTCCCGACTCGCCCCAGCCCGCACGATCTGCGCGCCGTGGGTGCCACGGTCGATCTGTGCGAGCGCGCCGGAAAGCCGCTAGTATTCGTGGTCAATGCCGCGACGCCCAAGGCCAAGATCACGTCCGAGGCCGCCGTCGCGCTGTCGCAGCACGGCACCGTCGCCCCGATAACCCTCCACCACCGCACCGATTTCGCCGCTTCGATGATCGATGGCCGCACGGTGATGGAAGTGGACCCCGATGGCCGCAGCGCCGCCGAGGTTACCGCGCTGTGGAAATACATTTCCGACCGCCTGGAAAAGAATTTCCGCCGGACGGTCTTCGCCGCACCCAATTCGCAATCGGCACTACCGGGAGCGTATCGCCCCGCTGGCGGCTTCGGCCGCCGGGTCGCACAGTAACGCACAGGAGTCGAGGGCACACGCATGAGCGACGCCAGTTTCGCCTCCCTGTCCCCCAGCCTGCTCGCTCGCAAGGGAGGCGCCAAGCCGGCAATGCGCCCGCAGAACACCGCGGGTCCGGTCGATGGCAAGCAGGTCGCGGCCAGCCTTGAGGATCTGGGCTGGAACGACATGGGCGACGAAGACCAGAAGGAAACGTCTGGCCAGGTCGTCATGCTCAATGCCGCCAGCGCGCAGGACAAGCCCTCCAGCAGCCCGGTGCGCGATTCGATCGAGAAGATCGCGCAGAAGCTCGAATCGAACTCCGCCATGGCCGACGCCAAGGTAGCGAGCAGCAACAAGCGCAACAGCCGCCGCGCCGCCTTTACCTTGCGGCTGGATCACGAACGCCACTTGAAGCTGCGCCTCGCCTGCACGGTGCGTGGCCGCAGTGCCCAGCAACTGGTGACCGATGCGCTTGATGCGCTGCTCGGCCAGATGCCCGAAATCGACATCATCGCAGCACAAGTGCTGCGGGACTGACATGCCCGACCAACCGTCCGCAAACGGACCGGAGGAATTGAGATGAGCACGACCACCACCGCCAATCGGACCCGGATCTGGGCCTTTGCGATCACCACTGCACTTGCCAGCACGACGCTGGCGGGTTGCGCTGGCAAGGTTGCGCCCAGTTCAGCCATGTCGGCGGAACAGGCTCGCGTGGCTCTGGCCAAGGGCAAGGATCCGCGCGCGGTCGAAAGCGCGCAGGCGGCGGTGCTCGCCAGCCCGCGCGACGCGCAGAACCGCGCGCTCCTCGGGGCCGCCTATATCCAGTCGGGCCGCTTCGGATCGGCGGAGACTGCCTTGGGCGATGCGGTAAAGCTGGGAGACACTTCGGCGCGCACGGTACTCGCCTATGCCCTCACCCAGATTGCCGCAGGTCACAATGAATCCGCCCTGCAAACCATCGATCAATACAAGGCTTCGCTCGACCCGGCGAACTATGGCCTCGCAATGGTGCTTGCCGGTCGCCCCAAGGAAGGCATCGACGTGCTCGGACGTGCGCTCCGGAGCGGCGAAAACACCGCCAAGATTCGCCAGAACCTGGCCTATTCTTTCGCATTGACCGGCGACTGGCGTACTGCACGCCTGATCGCAGCACAGGACCTGCCAGCCAACCAGCTCGGCCAGCGGCTTGGTGAATGGGCCGTTCTCACGAACCCCCAGATGGCTCAGCAAAGGATCGCCAGCCTGCTGGGTGTGAAGCTTGCCAACGATCCGGGCCAGCCCGCCGAATTGGCGCTTGCCAACTTCCCCAGCACGCAAATGCTGGCCGACGAGGCGGCGACCCAGAACGCCGCCCCGGCGTCGGCATCCAGGCCAGTCGAACTGGCAAGCGCGAGCACCGCCGAACTGCCGCCGGAAGCGCCCGCGCCAAGCGCGTCGAATACTTCGTCCGCACCGACGGTCGCGCTGACGCTGCCCCCTGTCGAGCCTCGGCCCGCGAGCGCGGCGCCCATCGCAACCGGCGGCAAGTTTGCAGTAAACGAAGTGGTCGAACCGGTCCCGCAGGCGATCGCGAAACCCGCCGCGAAAATCGCGATTACGCATCCGAATAGAACCAAGTCGGCCGCGAATGCCAAAGCCAAGAAATTCCTCGCCGCGTTCGAACGCAAAGAAGGCAATTTCAACATTCAGCTCGGCTCGTATTTCTCGCAGGATGATGCCGAATGGGCGTGGAAGAATTTCCACCGTCTTCACCCCGAGCTCAAGGGCTCGGACAAGGTCATCACCAAGGCCGTCGTGAAGGGCAAAACCTATTATCGCGTGGCGGCGGGCGGTTTCGCGCGTAATTCCGCGCGCCAGATGTGCTCGATCGTCAAATCCAAAGGCGGAGACTGCTTTGCCTACGCCGGCACACGCGTCCTACCGGGGGCGATCAGTAACGGTACGCAAGTCGCCTCGCGCTAAGTCCCCAACCGAATTACCGAACTTCCATCCACAGGAAGAGCCGCCTCAGACCCTCCTTCGTCTCCATGCGAAGGGGGGTCCTTCTTGTTCAGCAGGCGATTTCGACTCCGCCTTTGAACAGGCGCAGCGCCCTGCCCTGAACCGGTTGCCCATCGAACGGGGTGTTACCCGCACTTGCTGCCATCTGGCCGCTATCGACGATCCACGGACGTTCCGGATCGACCAGCACGACATCCCCCTGCCAGCCTTCCCTGAGCTGCCCGGCATCGACATCGAGCAGGCGCGCAGGCGCTCCCGCCACAAGATCGAAAGCGCGGGCCATATCGATCACGCCGTCGCGCACCAATGCGAGTGTCATCGGCAGCAAGGTTTCCGCGCCTGCCATGCCCGGTGCCGCATCGGCAAAAGGCAAACGCTTGTCTTCGGGGCCGCGCGGATCGTGGCCCGACGCGATCACATCGATGGTGCCGTCGGCGATCGCTTCCAGAACGGCCTGGCGATCGTCTTCCACCCGTAATGGTGGAGACAGGCGCATGAAGCTGCGGAAGCCGACGCTCGCGAGGTCGGAAAGATGGATATGTGCCGGCGTCACGCCGGCTGTCACGGCGACACCGTTCTGTTTGGCGACGCGTACAAGATCGAGCCCGGCACGGGTGGTCACTTGCCGGAAATGCACTCGTGCTCCTGCAAGTCCGGCCAGCATGACATCGCGGCCGATCGCCAGAGCCTCGGCCTCGGCAGGCGCGCTCGGCAGACCCAGGCGAGTGGCGATTTCGCCAGCGGTAGCCACCGCCGCGCCGACCAGCCCGGCATCCTCCGCATGGCTGACCAACGGCCGGTCGAGCATCGCGGCATAGCGCAGCAGCCGCAGCATGACGCCTGAATCCGCGATCCAGCCACGCCCGGTGGCGATCCCGCGCGCACCCGCCTCACGCATGAGCGCAAGCTCGGCGAGTTCGGCGCCTTCCAGACCGCGTGTCGCAGCAGCGATGGGATGGACCCAGAAATCGGGCTTGCCGCTCTTGGCGACGTAAGAGACACGGCTGGGCAGATCGAGCGGCGGAGACTGATCGGGCATCAGCGCCGCACGAGTGATCCCGCCGAAATGGAACGCCGGCTTGTCGATGGCGAACACCCCGTAATCGACCAGCCCCGGGGCGATCAGCGCGCCCCGTGCCCCAATGACCACGTCGCCATCCTCCGGCGAAACGTCGCCGACTGCCGTTATCAGCCCGTCGGCGATGCGCAGCCCGCCATCGCGCAGCCCGTCAGGCAAAACCAGTCGTCCACCGGTAATGGTGATCGCGCGTGCCTGTTTCATCGCGACCATCCTTCCACGCCGCGTGCCGGTCGGGTCAGGATGTCGAGGCTGGCCATGCGCACGGCGACACCCATTTCGACCTGGCGGGTGATGATCGAGCGGTCGAGCATGTCGGCCACCTCGCTGTCGATTTCCACTCCCCGGTTCATGGGGCCGGGATGCATCACCAGCGCGTCCGCTCGCGCCAGCCCCAGCCGTTTGGTCGTCAGCCCATAGAGGTGGTGATATTCGCGTGCCGAGGGAATGAACTGCCCGCTCATCCGCTCCGATTGCAGGCGCAGCATCATGACCACATCCGCGCCATCCAACGCAGCGTCGAAATCGTGAAACACCTGCGCGCCCATCGCTTCCACCCCGGCGGGCATCAGCGCAGGCGGCGCGCACAGGCGCACAATCGCACCGAGCGCCTGCAGGCAAAGCAGGTTGGAGCGCGCAACCCGGCTATGCAGGATATCGCCGCAGATTACGACGGTCATACCCGTGAAATCCTCGGCAGCCTCTCCGCGCGCGGCCAGAGCCTCGCGCAGGGCGAGCGCGTCCAGCAAGGCCTGCGTCGGATGCTCATGGCTGCCATCGCCCGCGTTGAGGACCGGGCAATCGACCTTGTCAGCGATCAACTGGGTCGCTCCGCTCGATGCATGGCGGATCACGATCGCATCGGCGCGCATGGCGTTTAGCGTTATCGCCGTGTCGATGAGTGTCTCGCCTTTCTTCACGCTCGATTGCGCGGCGTGCATGTTCACCACGTCCGCCCCCAGTCGCTTGCCAGCGATCTCGAACGACAGCAGCGTGCGGGTGGAATTCTCGAAAAAGGCGTTGATGATGGTGAGGCCGGATAGCAGCTCCGAATGTTTGCTCGCTTGCCGGTTCCAGCCGATCCATTGCTGCGCTTCGTGCAGCAGGTAAAGGATTTCGTGCCGTTCGAGCTGGGATATGGCGATAAGGTCGCGATGCGGGAAGGCCGCGCCGCCCGCTGGGAAGCGGTCCGATCCTTGGGTTTCTGGCGCCGATGTCATTGAAGCCATGTCCCTAGTCGAGCATCATTGACCGCTCAAGCTTTATCGGTAGTCGTTTGAGCGCCAAGTCTCTAGGTTGGCGGGCGAAACACAATTTCGGGATGGTTCGAATGACTTTTGCAGGGCGGGTGTGGCGCTTGCTGGTGGGTATCAAGGATGGCTTGGTGCTCATCTTC
Source organism: Qipengyuania algicida (assembly GCF_009828025.1). Taxonomy (GTDB): domain Bacteria; phylum Pseudomonadota; class Alphaproteobacteria; order Sphingomonadales; family Sphingomonadaceae; genus Qipengyuania; species Qipengyuania algicida. The sequence goes on from NZ_WTYA01000013.1 coordinate 58,903, forward strand.
ATGCTGCTGTTTTTCTGGGCGTTGTTCGCCATCCTCACGGCGCGTCCTACCCCCGCGCAGATCCATGGCGGCGCGCTGGTGATCGATCTTGACGGCTACGTCGTCGAGGAAGCAGCTAAAATCGATCCGTTATCGGTGTTGCTCAACCGCGAAGCGCCAGCTCACGAATTCCAGGAACGCGATATAGTGCGCGCACTCGACTCAGCCGCCACCGATCCGCGAATCACGGCTGTCGTGCTCGATCTCAACCAGTTCCTCGGGGGCGGACAGGAGCATATGCAGGCGATCGGCGCTGCGCTCGACCGGGTGCGTGCAGCGAAGAAGCCGGTGCTCACCTATGCCACCGCTTATGCCAACAGCGGACTGATGCTGGCTGCCCATGCCAGCGAGGTATGGATGAACCCGATGGGCGGTAGCATGATCGCCGGTCCGGGCGGAACCCATCTCTATTACAAGAACCTGATCGACAAGCTGAAGATCAACGCGCACGTCTATCGTGTCGGCACCTACAAGAGCGCCGTAGAGCCCTATTTTCGCGACTCCATGTCCGATGCCGCGCGCGAGAACTACACCTCGCTTTACGGCGCATTGTGGAGCGACTGGCTCGACAATGTGAAGAAGGCGCGGCCGCAAGCGAATGTCGAGCAAGCGGCCAACGATCCGGTCGCCTGGGCCGAGGGAAGCGGCGGCGACCTCGCGCAGGCCTCGCTCAAATCGGGGCTGGTCGACAAACTCGGTACGCGCGATCAGTTTGACCAGCGCCTGATCCAGCTGGTCGGCAAAGATCCTTACAGCGACAAGCGCGGCGCATTCGCATCAACCGATTACAACAGCTGGCTCGAATCGCTCGGCCAGCCTAGCGGCGGTGCTGCGATCGGTGTGATCACGATCGCGGGCGATATCGTCGATGGCGATGCCGGACCGGGCACAGCAGGTGGCGACCGCATCGCAGGTCTGCTCGACGATGCGCTGAACCAGGACATCAAGGCGCTGGTTGTGCGTGTCGATTCACCCGGCGGTTCGGTACTGGCGAGCGAGGAAATCCGTCAGGCCATCCTGCGCCAGAAGGCCCGCGGCATCCCGGTGGCGGTTTCGATGGCCAATGTCGCGGCCAGCGGGGGATATTGGGTTTCGACCGCCGGGGACCGTATCTTCGCCGAACCCGAAACGATCACCGGATCGATCGGCATCTTTGCGGTCATTCCGACTTTTGAAAACACGGCCAAATGGATCGGCGTCAATGCAGACGGGGTGCGCACGACACCGCTTTCCGGACAACCCGACGTATTCGGCGGGTTCACTCCGGCAGTGGATAGCGTGATCCAGTCGACCATCAACAATGGCTACAAGCAATTCATCGACCGGGTCGCGGAGGCACGCAAGATGACGCCCGAAGCCGTCGACAAGATCGGCCAGGGACGCGTATGGGATGGCGGCAGCGCGCGACAGATCGGTCTTGTCGACCAGTTCGGCGGGCTGAACGATGCGCTGCAATGGGCAGCGGGCAAGGCCGGGCTCAAGCAGGGCGAATGGCATCCTGTCTACTTTGGCACGCCTGAGACGGCATACGAAAGCCTGCTCAAGCGTTGGTTCGAGCGCGACAAGCAGGAGAGCCAGCAAGACATGATGGGTATGATCGCGGCACGCGAGCGATCGTTGACAGGGCGCTTGTCGACCGACCTCGATCGCTTACTCGGTGGTAACGGGATGCAGGCCTATTGCCTCGAATGCGAGCCGATTGCTGCCCCGCCCAAGCCGGTCAGCGAAAATGCGCGCAGCTGGCTGGCGGTCATGGGGAAATTGTTCAGCAACTGACACGGCGCACCCCTGTAACGGCCTTCGCGCCTTGCCAAGCCAATGCGCAGAGCGTAAAGGCGCGCCCCTGCCATCGGTTCAACCGGTCGGGCGGGCGCGTAGCTCAGTGGTAGAGCACACCCTTCACACGGGTGGGGTCGCAAGTTCAATCCTTGCCGCGCCCACCATATTTCAACAACTTAGCGTGGAATATGGCCCTCCCCTCAGCGTCGGGGTAGGTTCCCACTCGTCCGAGGTTGGGGCTGGCCAGCGATCTCGCGCGCTCGTAGGGCGAACGGTCGCAACGGCAGGCGGCGGCACTTTTCCCAAACTGATAGGGGGGAATCCCAGTCATCGGACCAGTCGCCCGCGCTTCCCAAAAGCGGTCATAGATATTTCGCGCTGTAGGGGCGCTTTGTGTCGAAACCTAACGCAAGGCCACAACACGCAATGGCGCACCACGTTTGTGTCACGGCCTTTGCTATCACAGCTCCAGTGCGTTGGTATCGATGCCTTGTGCCTCGAGCGCTTCGAACAGATGACGCTGTGTGCGGGCGACATCGTGATTAGCGGCCCGCGCAAGCAATTCGTCGAGCCGCTCGCGGTTGAGATAGCGCCCACCGGCGATCACAGCGGAAATCGCTCTGAGCGCAGACAGGTCGGCCGCCGGATCGCGTTCAAGCAGGATCAGATCGGCGCGCTGACCCGGCGCGATACGGCCAAAAAAACTGTCCTCGCCCAGGGCCATTGCGGCATTCTGGGTCGCGGTCCGCAGCACGTCCGCTCGACTTAGTCCTGCCCCTTCCAGTAGTTCCAGTTCCTCGACCAGCGACACGCCTGGCACGTTGGTGAAGATGCCTGCATCGCTGCCCGCCACCAGCACCACGCCTTCTTCCGCCAGCATCTTCGTCATGCGTTGGTAGAAGGCGAAGGCCTCGCGGTGGCGCGCCGGGTCTTCTGCCTTCCAGCGCTCATATTCGGGCTGTGACTGTGCCACCAGCAGAGGATTGATACGTTCGGTGCCGGCGCGTTCCAGATACGCGCCATCTGTTTCCGCGACTTGCAGCAGATTGTAAAACGCCAGTAGTGTCGGATCGACCGGCACGCCGGCGGCCGCAATGTTCTGCGCCAGTTGCCGCGCGGCATTCTCGTCATGGGCGTCACGCAGACTATGCCAGACGATGGATTCGACGTGCTCGATCGTCACGAAGCCATCGTCGAGCAGTTCCTCGAAAGCGATTGCGAAAGGCTTGTCATAAGGCACGCCTGGCGCTCGCAAGCCTTCGGGGGTGTGGCCCATGATCGTCATGCCCAGTAGCGATGCCTCGTCTCGGATCGCCTCGTAGGCGGCACGGGTGAGATTGGAATACACCTTGAGCCTGCGAAAGCCGGCCGCATGGTGCTGCCGCACCGCCGTCCTCGCTTGCTCCGCCGTCGTCACAATATGGTGGTTGATCTGCGCATTGGCACCAGAGCTGTTGAGGATCGGCCCGGTGGTTATCAGCCGCGGGCCAAGCGTCTCGCCCCGCGCGATTCGGTCGGCGAGACGCAGGTGGAACGGCATGCCCGAGGCATTGCGGATGGTGGTCACCCCGGCGGCAAGATAGGCTCCGAGTGAGGCTTCGTCCCAGACATGAACGTGCATATCGACTAGCCCCGGCATAGCGATCCGGCCCGCGCCGTCGATGATCCTCAAGCCCTCCTTCGAGCGCGGCTCGGCGGACGGCATTACTGCGGCGATGATTCCGTCCTCAACAAGGATCGCCATGTCCGGGCGGATCACGGCAGCATCCCCGTCGAGATCGAGCACCTGCACATTGTCCAGCAAGTAGGTGCTGGAAGTGTTCGCCATGGCTGTAGAAGACAAATGCGCCAGAAAAAGTGTAAATCCTACCGCAAACATTCTGAGTATAGACATCGCCCCTTCTCCTCCCCGTCGTATGTCTCAACCCTTGCCGAAAATTCGTGTTGACCTTGATGGTAACATATGAATTTCTGACTTGCATCTTGTGATACGTGCAGACGTTCTGCACAAGGCACAGTATCTCATCCGCGTCTTGCAGCCGGAGATATCAATTGCGCAGCATGCTTCTGGCGATTTTGGCTCTTCTGCCAATTAACCTCAGCGCATCGGTTTCGCTCAAAGCGGTGGAGGACTTCGTCACCGCAGTCTGGCCCGAATCCGGGGCGCCGGGGCTTGCCTATGCAGCCATCGACAAGGGCAAGGTCGCCGCCGGTGCGCGCGGAACCACCCTGGCCGGCGCAGGAGAACCAGTCACACCAGATACCCCGTTCCTGATCGGGTCAGTGTCTAAAAGCTTCACCGCCCTTGCGGTGATGCAGCTGGTCGAGGCAAGGATGCTCGATCTCGACGCGGGAGTTGGCAACTATCTCGGTGCCTTTGCGGGGACGCCGAGCGGCGCAATCACCCTGCGCCAGTTGCTGAGCCACACCAGCGGCTATTCGACCGTGCAGGGCAACGGTCCCCATGCGGAGACCGTCGCCGCACATGCCGCGATGGTCGCAGGCTGGACCCCGGCCTACTCTCCCGGTGAACGCTGGGAGTATTCCAATACCAACTACCACCTCCTCGGTGCAGTGATCGAGGCTGTGACAGGAGAGGATTTCGCTGACCATATCGAACGCAGCATCCTTGAACCGGCCGGGATGACGCATAGCTTCGTTGCCCGCGGTGCAGAGCCTGACGGGGTAGCGCGTGGCCATCGCCCATGGTTCGGCGGCAAGCGCGCCTACACCGAACGCGAGAATGGGCAGGTTGCGGCCCCGGCAGGAGGCATCTTTGCCAGCGCCAACGATCTGGCACGCTATGCCGCGATCATGCTTGATGGCCGCGACGACATTATCAGCGCGGCGGGCAAGGCCCAGATGCTCCGCCCCGCCAGCACGCAATCACCGTTCTATGGACTGGGCTGGTTTATCGACCAGCAAGCCGGAACCGCAGCCCATGGGGGACTCGTTCCAGGCAGCGAGGCGCTGATGACGCTGTTGCCAGCCGAGCGCAAGGCGGCGATCGTGCTGGTCAACGCCAACGGCGGGATCGGTTTCGCTGATAACGGCGCCTTGCTCAATGGCATCACCGCGATTGCGCTGGGTCGTGAGTATCCCGGGGAGAGTTCACGAATCTGGCCAAAGGCGACCTTCCTGATGATGCTTGTTCTGCCGCTGTTCTTCGTTGTCAGCACCGGCTGGGCATGGCGCAGCCGCGCCGCACTGCGGCGCAAGCGGACACAGAGTGTAGCTGGCCTGTTGAGCCTATGGTTCCCGGTTGCCACGACGCTGGCAATGGCCGCATTCCTGTTGGCCATCGTCCCTGGGCTCTTCGGAGGGTCGGTTAACACATTGATGCTGTATCAGCCCGATTTTGCTGCCTGCATGATCGCCGCAGCCATAATGGGACCGCTATGGGCGGTAGTCCGGTTGATGATCGCCTATAAGGCAGTGCTGTCATCGGCCACTGCGGATTAAGGCATACCGGTTTCGCAAACCGCCCTCGAATTTTGTAGTCAGGCATCAACCAGCAGACAGTTCGACAAATCCGGCCAGAACCTTGACCATTCTAGCGGGTTGGCACGGAACTCGAACGCGATCGGCCGCTCTTGAGGCCGATAGTGGAACGACTGCCCTGTGATGTTAGTCGCTTGGAAGCGGACAGTCGTCTTACCGCCCAGAAAATGCCATTTTCGGTTGCCGGAAAATGCATTGAACGAATGACCGAAATCAGCAAACCCGTCTGGCTGGCTGAATGACGCCTATGTCAGCGTCAGCTGACCGAGTTATTGGTTTGTACGAACGTCGACTTTCCCAACTTAGATAATCAAAGCCGGGCAGTCAGCTCCCGTCACAGCTTAAGTCAGCTCAATCGAAACAACGCTCGCTATCGTCAAAGTACCTTGGACCTTTCGCCCAGATTTTTGCGCTCGACCTGTGATTTTAACTGCGCCACCGCACGACGTTGAAATATGTCTGCATCGGGTTTGGAAAGCGCCGGACCGGCACTCCGCAAATGCTCGCTTGCCTGGATCCAATTGCCTTCATGTGCTGCAATCTGGCCAAGCGCCAGTTCTACGTTGGCACCCCATTGAGGATCGCTGGCCAATTCTCCGACCGCCTTGGTGTCAATATCAATAAGATAAGGAAGAGCGGAATCGTATCTGCCTGTAGCGATCAAGCATTGAGCAACTGCAAGGGCTACCCCCTGCGTCAGTGGCGCCGCCTTACCATAGGTCTGCAACGATGCACGGTAGGCCTTGAGCGCATCAGCTAGGCCTTGGCTCAGCTGCGTCGTGCGGCATTCGGACGTGGCAAGATCGGAAAGCCCGGCAATGGTGCGAAACGCCGCCATGCCTTGCTGCCTTAATGCACTTGCATAAAGCGCCCGACCGTCGCCGATTGCATCGACATAGTCGCCCATACTGCCATAGGCTTCCTGCCGCGCGGCAAGCGTCTGCTGGACCAGTCGATGGTCGGGGCCGAGTTGCTTCTGCATTAGGGGGAGCACAGCCGAAAGCTCCTTGATCGCGTCAGCATAGCGCTTCTGAAACAAATAGGCCTGCCCCAGATTCATCCTCAGCAATAAAACATCAGGGTTGGCCGGGCCGAGCAGCCGCGTTTGTGATGCTAGCAGTGGATGGATCGCCTGCTCGGCGCGTTTTCCTTCACCAAGTCGAATAAAAGTGAAAGCGTAACGTTGATGGAAGTTGTTGCGCGTCCGCTGGTCGAAAACCTCAGGCAGTATATCGGCAAGATTGGCTGCCTTGCCGAACTGTTCAAGCGCGACATGAATGTCGCCTCCCGCTAGCTCGGTCATACCGATTGCTGATGCAAGCCACACACGCGTTTCCGGATCGCGATGCGGATCGGTCGGCAGCAGCTTCTCTTGCTCAGCGATGATGGCACGTGCACGCCCGATCGAGCCCTTCTCCGCCGACAGAGCTTCCGTTTGTGCCTCCTGAAGTTTGGCAATGACGGCGTCCTTGCTCGTCCCAGCATGGCCCTGACGATACGCACGGTCCGCTTTGCCAAAGGCGTCGCGTGCACCTTTCCAGTCCGATTGCTGCGCGTAGACGCGTGCAAGTGTTGCGTAGAGGTGCGCGGCGACCAGCGGAGCATTCCTGAAACGGCGGGCAATTTCAGGTTCGGCCGCGCGTGTCGCATCGATAAGCGTTTCGCTTGCCTCGCCGCTTTTTGACGGATCGCCGCGACCGAGCAGGTCTTCGGCAAGAAATGTGTTGATGGATTTTGCGATGGCGGTTTGACGCCTGGCCTCGTCGCGTTCTGTAATCGCCTGCCGCGCGGTCAGCGCAACGGCGATACTTCCCACCACCAGCACGATTACCGCCGCCACCACCCAAGGGCGCCTTGCCTTGGCCAATTCCGCCGCGCGGTGAAGCTCGACCTCGGCTTCGGCTGCTGCGCGCTCTTTGGCGGCATCCGCACGGCGCTCTTCGATCCGTTCGAGATGGTCGGCAAATTCTGCAGCTGAGCCAAAGCGCTCGCCTGGATCGAGCGCAGCAGCCTTGGCAATATCTGCACGCAAGACATCGTCCGCGACCAGTTCTCCCCAACCCGGTGCCAGCGGGCTGTGCAGATCACCGACCGTCAGTTGGAACAGTATCAGGCCGAGGCTGTAGATGTCGGATCGCACAGAGGACGTCCCTCCGCCGATGACTTCCGGCGCGAGATATAGAGCCGAACCTGCAGGACTTGATCCCTCGATCAGGTCGCGTTCGGGCAAGGTGATGCCGGTGATCCCGTGAAGCAGCACACCACTGTGCTCAAGCAGCGCGCTGCTCCCGAAATCGATTATCCGCACATGGGGTGTGTTGCCGTTAGTTTCGATTGTCAGATTGGAGGGCTTGAGATCGCCATGCAGCACGCCGATCGCATGCGCGGCTTCGAGCGCGCGCGCTGCTTGGGCGACCAATGATATCCGGTCCGAAAGCTCCAGCTCCGCCCCATGCCGGACGAACCAGTTTTCGAGATCGATGCCCTCGGCCGGAAACGCGAGCCATGCCGGGTTACCTTCGAACTGCTGATCGATCGGGAGGACGAGTCCTTGACCTTGATTATGCAACTGACCGAGAATCTTGCCGACAGCCGCTTCGCGCTTGAGCTGCCGGAGGCGCCCCGGGGTTTTAGCAAACTTGAAAACCCGCTTCTCGCCATCGCTGGTTTGGGCAAGCCAGACATCGTCGATGTCGCCTCGCGCCAGATTGCGGGCGAAGCGCCATTCCCTTGTGTCGGGCACCACGTTGCCCACTGCGAATGCGAACCTTGGACGATCGTCAAGCTCGATCCGCGATAGTGCGACATCGCCAGCGATTCGATATCCCAGCCCGGGCACTGTCTCGACGATACCAGCCTCGGTTCCCAGAGCGCGGCGCAGCTTCGTCATTGCGGTTGGAAGCGAAGAGGCGACGACCGTTACATTGGGCCAGGCTGTTTCCAGCAATTCTTCCTTGGTGACCACCTCGCCCGCGCGGTGAAGCAGGGCTAGGAGCAATTCCATTGGCTTACGTTCGATATCGACGTTCTGCCCATGGACGCGAAGACGCCAACTCGCTTCATCAAGCTCGATACCGCTTATCGACCAGACCAGCCGACTGCGCAGGTAAGAGCCCGATTGTGTTGTCATTTCATTGCCATAATGCAGGCTTCATAATTTCTTCATGACGTTTCCCAGCGGTAGAACAGCATAATGTTGTCCTGCCAACAAGGCGATCTTGATCAAGGAGGGTTAGATGAAGGGACGGATACTCGGATTTTCCAGCGAAGAGGGCACCGGAGTAATTAGCGCCGAGGATGGCAAGCGTTACACTTTCGCCGCGAGCGAATGGAAGTCGGGGCAGGCAGTGCGTTCAGGCATCCAAGTCGACTTCGAGCCGGATGGCGGCACCGCTGGAGGCATTTATCCCGACTCAAATGCTAGCATCGACCTGTCCGCTCTCAAGGAATCAGCGAACGCCGCAAAGGCCAAGCAAGTCCTGACCAGTTCATTGGCGGTTCCGCTTACGATCATCCTTCTCCTCGCCTGTGCGATGCCGGCGCTCACGTTACCGAGCAAGGGCTTCTCACTGTTCGACCTTCCGGGCATTCTGAACATGCTGAGCTTTGGCGCAGCGATCACTGGAGCCGAAGGGCCGAGCGCTGGTTTTAAAGCGCTTCTCATGTTGCGTTTCCTGGCACCGTTGATGGCGATATTCCTGTTCTGGCGTGCATGGGCCTCGGCGGCCAGCAAAATGGTCGTGCTCGCGACAGGGGCAGCGGCGATCCTCGCATTCCTTTTAATCGAGCTCGTGAAGATCGGCCTAACCCAAGGTAGCGACCTTGGTCAGATGATTGGACTTGCGGTGGGTACAGGGATCGGGGCGTGGTTGATCCTGCTTTGCGGGATCGGACTGATCCTGACTGGCCTTGGCATACTCGGCAATCCGCTCGCGAGGATCAAATGAGGGGAAACGGGACAGGTAAGTGGATATGGCTCGGCCACGCCAACTGCGCTGTGGCTCTGCTCAAGATAGAGATGGAGATGTGAGATGGTCTTACGACGTGATGCCGATGTCGGCTATCGCAGCACATGCAAAATGCCAATTGTACCGTCAGCCCGTCGCCTAACTACTTTTCTGTTTTCGATCACGTTGCTCGGTGGGCCGTACGTGGTTCACGCAAACAGCATAACCAGCCTGGCTGACGAAAATCTGCAAGCTTACTACGGGAAATACGCACCACGCGGTGATTGCAGCAAGGGACCGATTATCTCCATGGATGCCAGCGGTTTTGCCTTCCACGTATCGGGCAAGACGACGCATTCCGGACGAATGGAAACGATCTATTCGTATTTTGGCAATTCCTACAGAGGTATCAGTTTCGCCATCCTGCCGTTCGCTCGGAGTGCGGATGATTGGGGCACAACAACATTTGTCTTCAATGACGGTGAAGTGCCGGGCAGAATATCGGTTGAGAATGATGGAACCGGCACAAACTCACCGGTACAACGCGCTCTGGCCAAGGCTTCCCCATTCATGCGGTGCGGCGGTGCACCCAAAATTGAAACAGCACAGGCAACGCCAGCGCAACCGGCAAAGCCGCTCGGCTGGGCTCAACTGCCTCAGGCGGTGGGCGACTATGGTGGAACGTGGGATATGTTCCACAACGGGGAGGTCGCGAGCGCGATCACCGCGCTGATTGGCGCTGGCAGGATACAGGCGTTGGAAGACCGGTTGAGCGTGCGCGGAGCGCTCGAACGACAGGGATCGCTTTATTTCGTCTCGGGCAATGCCGAACACAAGGGCGGCGAGGAGCAAGCCTATGTCATTCTCGATGCAGCGCGAAAGCGTGTGCAGGTAGGCTTGTGGGAAGACGGCAAACTGACTGTCTATGCTCCATCCAGCGGGCGACTTCCGGTTCCCGCTCCGATCGCCCAATTGCTCGCTGCAAGTCCCGGTGAGAATGCTGTGCCGCTGAGCGGCCTGCCTTGGGAGTTGCGACCGATCCCGGGGCGCGCACCTGCCGCATTCGTTCGAGCCGGTGGATCGCAGAAAATCACGTCATTCAGCATCTTTTGCAGCAAGAGAGAACCGGTTCTGGTGATGCACCTCAACCGCCCACCCGATAGTCAGCCGGTAAATTCAGTCTGGAACTTTTCCGGCTGGACCGTGGTGGTACCGATGGCGTCTGCAAATCCGGCCGGAACGATATGGTTCGGCGATCTCAGTCGCTCGACTTTGCCTAAGGAGCTCGTTTCACGCAAAGGCTACGCTTACTTGCGGATAACTGGCGATATGCAGGGGCAAGCTTCGCTTAATGGCGCGAGCAATGCCGTGCGGACCGCGCTTGGGGGATGCTATCGGTTCTGATCCGGGTCAGGGAGCCAAATTTCGCAGGCGTTTCTATATCTACTGCATCAACGCCAAGCCTACAGAATTGAGAGTGGCCGCTCTCCTCAATATTTTGTCGAATTCAGACATTCTGCAAACCGTTCAGGAGGTGCTATGATTTGCCGCGTGAACGGACGGTCGCTTCATCCATATTCGCCACCAGAACCGGACAGACAGAATGCGGCCCAGTTTCTGGCCGATCAGCCATATGGCTGCCGATGGCAAAATCAGGCTCGGCCGATGTGCACTAACCTGACCGAGATGGGTTGGCTAGTGGACGTTCGTCAGAAGCGCCGTTGCTCGTTACCCACAGTGTCGCACGTCCCAGTGAAACCATAATTGGACGCTCCACGAATCGAGATGCGTCCGCTTCTGCGATCGATCGTCAGCTTTGGCTTATTGAGACCGTTGAGCCGATACTGGGCTGTAATCGTGTCGCGCGTGGTAACCACCGAATCCAGTTTCCACCAACCATCCTCACCACGCGAATTCAACGGGGGGATGAGCTTCTTGGGAAGTCGGATTCGGCCACCCCCTTCAAAGAGTTGAATGCTCACCGACGCATCGAAATCCTGTGAGGTTAGCTCTGTACGGTTCCCGTAGGTATATCGCGCTTCCTTCTCATTCCACGTGTAACCATACTTCGTAGCAAGTTGGGGTCGTTGGCCCTCACCAAAGCAAATCAGGCCAAGGTCGAATGCTGGCGCCATGTCTGAAGGGACTGGTGCAGGGCGGACCGGCCCATCCGGAAGCGTAGCCGGCTGAGCTTGCGCCTGATTGCAATCGGGGGAAGGTGAAGCGGTAATTGCCTCGTATCGTCCTTCGACGGTGGAGACCGTGATGCAAACTTGTGTGCGCGGATTCCACCAATAGGTCCAGACGCGGTCATCGCCCGTTTGACCACGCACATAATCATACCCGCGCGCTCTTAGCTGTGTCTCCCCTCCTGCGGCGCGAGCTCCGACCAGGTCAACGATGTCGCGGGGAACCTGAGCCTGGCCATACTGTGCCCACATCAGCGCCGAGAGCGAAACCAATGCAATCGCGATACGCATGACCATCTCCTTAGAAAAGATACCACGGTTATGTAAAAAGCCAAGCGAGCCCGAAGGCGCCGCAGATGCCGACTAAGAGTGCGGTTGAGGCTCTCCAAGCGGCCTTTGCCCACCCGCAGTGAAGTCGCCGACGAAACCACCTGATCTCAAGCGCAAGGAAGAGCAAAAGCGCAATGACGATCATCAGCACCACGCCGAGCTTTATGCCTTCGCCGGCACTTGTGGAGAGGACGGAAGTGCATATTCCGATCGTCAATGCCAAGGCGGCCACAGGGTAGCATTGAGCGTAGAAGGGAGCTTGAAGCCCCTTGCGGGTCAGTCGATTCTTCTGGGCTCGGACCTGGCCCACGGCAAAGGCCATCGGGATGAGCGAGAAAACGGCCAGGCGCAGGAGCAGGAACGACGTGTCGTCTTGGATCAGGTGTGCCAATCCTCTCTGATTTTCTACGAACGCGTTCGTATCAGAGTTGACCGACATATCGATGGCTTGTGTAAGTAATATTGAGAGAAGCAAGAACAGAGGCGGGCTGAGTGCTTCCTCATACTGCGCTCCTTCTCGATCATTCAGCTCGCTATCCGCATATTCCATCATCTCAATAGGATGGGTGAGTGAACGCCAAAGCGTGAGCGGAAAGAAGACAAGCCAACTCATGACCTCGTAGAGCAGCTCATCGAGTGATTTAAGGAGCTGCATGAAATGCATGTGCGCGCCTCCGCTAGCGATAACGGTTGATTATGCTCGAATTAGGCGAAGGTCCGCAATGGGTCTATTCTGTTGAAAAAGTCGGACCCGCCAAGCTGGAGCCTAACTTCTGGCAACAATGATACAGAGTGAGTTCGCTGATTGAATCATTGCTGTGTCGAGAGATGCATCCAAATGAATAGCCCCTAGATTTGTGGACGTCTTCTTTCCTAAATTTGAGGACAGGAGGCGACGATGAGGAAGGCTAATTTC
>NZ_WTYA01000014.1 GCF_009828025.1 Qipengyuania algicida
CAAATACGGAGCAAGCCACCGCTCCAGATCCGCCTGCCAATCCTCGTCCATCGCCAGCCTCCGTCAAAGCTGGCTCTCCATGAATCAGGGAAATCTCTCCTTGGGAATCCCAAAAATCACACTTCTGCCAAAGTAGTGCTAGGCTTTCGTGGCCTCATCGTCGAACTAACCTTCAAGCATATCGGCACTTTGATCTGGCCCTTCAGCGCAACGAACTTGCGATTATAGCACGTCCAAGGGTGGTGCCTCCGCATCAAGATATTGGCGAACGATCTTTAGGTCGTCGATGTGACCTTTCGTCATCCGGTCTAGCGCACGGCGGCCGCCGAAGATCGGCGCCGCATTGGGCTGCTTCACCCAAGCGTCAGCCACGTCCTTGCGCGGCAGCAGCGTGTTGATCGCTCGGTAGATACCAAGGACGTAGGATATCCGCAGGATTGTCTCCGCATCGACGTCCGGACCTCTCTCGTCCTTCCAAGAGCGGAGCGCCTCGCGGTCGGATTGGCCAAGTATAGCCGCCTCGTCGTCCTCGCTCAGGCCCCATTTCCTCGCGATATTGAAGAACGTACGAAGGCCGGGGCGGGCCAATGGATTTTCTCTCATGGCTTCTTTCCTTCTGTCTAGCCAATGGTCAAAATCTTCTGGCGACACTAGTGTCGATTAAGCGTCGTTCACATTCAATGACAATGTTCAGTTGCCGCCTACTTCAGGTATTAGCTGCGCCATCAGGATCGTATGAGCGCCCATCATACCAGTATGCTGTACGGCGACTCCGGGCAGGCTGCGAGCTTGCGGTGCTGCAAGCGCCGATGCTCGATGGTCTTTCGCTTGATCCTTTCACGCTGGAGGATTTGGGCTTCATCTTCGTTCCTTCGCCATCGCCCGCCGCTTTGCTGAAGAGGGCATCGAAATACCTTTCCCCCAGCGAGACGTACATCTTCATACAGCTTCGGATTCCTCGTCGCAGAAGCAATGCTAAGGCTCGGCAGTTGGATGACATTATCGAAATCAAATGAATTGAACGACGTAGCGCCTTCCTGAATCGGCGCGCGGCAAAATCGCGTAAGGATCGGTTGAGTATCTTGCGCGGTTGGCGCTACAGGCCAATATGGATTTCGACACCAGCGCCTTCCTTCGCGACTATTGGCAGAAGAGCCCTTTGTTCATCCGCAACCCTTGGCGGGGTTGGAACAATCCTTTGACGCCAGATGAGCTGGCCGGGCTGGCCTGTGAACATGGCGTGGAATCGCGGCTTGTGCGCCAGACTGCGCCTCGATCATGGGATTTGACCGATACCCCGTTGTCCAGCGCCGACTTCGCTGAGGAGGACACGGCGCCCTGGACGCTGCTCGTGCAGGCCGTCGATCATCACATACCCGAAGTTGCCGCATTGCTCGAACAGTTCCGTTTTATTCCCAACTGGCGGATCGACGATGTGATGGTCAGTTACGCCAGCGATGGCGGCGGCGTGGGGCCGCATTTCGACCAATACGACGTTTTTCTGGTGCAGGGTCTCGGGCGGCGGCGCTGGCAGGTGGGCGCACGCTGTGACGAACGCACCGCTCTTCTTCCCCACGATAGATTGCGCCTGCTGGCGGATTTTCAGCCGACAGACGAATGGGTACTGGAGGCTGGCGATATTCTGTACCTGCCACCCGGTTTCGCGCACGACGGGGTTGCGCTGGGCGAGGATTGCATGACCTATTCGATCGGCTTTCGTGCGCCGTCACGTGCCGAGCTGGTCTCGGGCTGGGCCGATCATGTGATCGACCTGCTCGATGAAGACGACCGTTATTCCGATCCTGACCTCACCCCCGCCGCCAATCCGGGCGAAATTGCACCCCAAGCACTCGACAGGCTGCACCATATGGTGACCGAAGCGCTGGCGGACCGCCACAGCTTCGCGCGCTGGGTTGGCGCTCTGGTCACCGCGCCCAAGTCCGATCTTATCGACTGGAGCCCCATGGAGTCCGTTACGCCGCAGGTAGTAGAGGCCGACCTGGCCGCAGGCGGGATACTGGAACGCAACCCGGCGTGCCGCTTCGCGCTCATCCGGTCAGGTTCGGAACGCCTGACGCTCTTCGTCGATGGCGATGCCCGCGATTGCGATGGCGCGGTAGCGCGTTTAGCCGAGCAGTTATGCGATCATGCATCATTGAAGGTCGACCCTGCATGGGCCGGTTCACCTGAAATCGTGGGCTTGATATGCGATCTTGCCAATAGCGGCAGCGTCGCGATCACGCCCTCCGTCTGAACGCGAGCGGTCAGGTAGCACGCCATGTGCCGGTGGGCAGTCCGTCGAGCGTCCACTCACCGACTGCCCAGCGTACCAGCCGCAGCGTCGGATGTCCGACCGCCGCCGTCATTCGGCGGACTTGTCGGTTGCGACCTTCGCGAATGGTGAGGCGCAGCCAGCTGACGGGGATGGATTTGCGCACCCGGATCGGCGGGTGCCGCGGCCAGAGCATGGGGTCGGCGATACGCTCCACCATTGCGGGCAAGGTCACGCCGTCCTTCAGCCGGACGCCTTCTTGCAGCATGCGTAGCGGCTCTTGCGCTGGTTCGCCCTCCACCTGAACGAGATAGGTCTTGGTGAGCTTGAAACGAGGGTTGGCGATGCGCGCTTGCAGGCGGCCATCGTTGGTGAGGACCATGAGGCCTTCGCTGTCGAAGTCCAGCCGACCCGCCGGATAATAGCCCGGTGCATCGACGAGGTCGGCCAGCGTGGGCCGCGGTTCGCCCTGCCGTTCGTCGGTGAACTGGGAAAGCACGCCGTAAGGCTTGTTCAACAGGATGACGCCGGTCATGCCAGATCTCTTCCGGTCATCACAGCTCCATACGCCAAGGTTCTCTGGTGCCTTAACAGCCTACTCAACCTCAATTCTATCGACAATTTGAAGTCCCTGCCAAGTCCTTCTCCCTTTTGCGTACGGACAGATCCAAGCATGGACGATCGACGGCTTTTGGGTTTTCCCAATGATTTGAGTGCCCATCACTTTCATGTCGGGTGCGCCATTTTGCGGGTGTGACCGGTGCGCTGGCGAATCGTTTGCTCGCCGCCTCACCCTCTTCTGGCGCTGTCCAATTCCTCGAAAGTGACCGGATAGCCGAGATCATCCGGAATACTTAGCACAGGGCGACCGTCGCGTTGCTCGATGGTTGGGCTTATCGTGCGAATTGGCACGGTTTCAGCCTGCTTGCGAGCACCTTCGAAGCTCTCGAATTGGGCGAGGCGTTCCAGATTGCGGCGGGTAGGAAAGATGACGTCGATCTCTCCACGATCAGCCCGTCGGAGTGCTTCGGCAGCGCTGGTCCAGAACAGGCGCGTGTTCTCCGTCGTGTCGACTGCCACGTCGACTGCGCCGGTCCCGAGATCAGACAGATAGAAGCGCGTGTCAAAAATCCGGGTGTGCTTCATTCCTTTCGGCCACCATCGGGCATAGGGAATCAACGAACCGAGATCCAGCGTCAGCGAGAAGCGTTCAAGCACCGGCGCGAGGACACCGTCGGCAACGAGTTGCGCCCGGATCTGGGCGGCTTGGTCGGCGCCGACACGTTGGTGCATACCGACGACCAGCCCGGTTTCCTCGATCGTTTCGCGGATCGCGGCAATGCGGTGTGCTGCTTCGTCGACCGTCATGGCATCGGCATGATAGGCAGCCATTTCGCGGTCGCCGGGATCGACCCGCCCGCCCGGAAACACTGCCATCCCGCCCGCGAATGCCAACTGGCGCGAACGGACGACCATCAGAATTTCGGCTGCGCGCGCAGGATCTGGACGGCGAAAGATGACCAAAGTGGCGGCAGGAATTGCATTGGCTGGGTCTGTGGACATTATGACGTGTGTGCATGGCCTGTCCGCACTTGCCAAGTATCTTCGTGGCATTCGCCTGTCGGGAAATTTGACACATGGTGCCAGACATCCTGCTGCGTTAACCATTGAGATGCCAGCGATTGTGCGATTTGTTGAGTTTGGCACGCACCGTGCATTGTTTTCCATGTCTCTCGAGGTCTTCGAATGAGGCGGAACCACTGGTCTCCCGGTTCCGCCTCTCCGATCTCCCGCTTCGTTCCCCCGGATGAAGCTCTAAACGGAAAAGCCGCCCACGACCCGGGGCGGCTTTTCTTTTTCAATGAGCACAAACTCGGCGCGATGCAGTTCAGCTTTCAGCTTTGGCGACCTGCTTCTCAGTCATCATTTCCTGCAGCTCACCGGCTTCGAACATTTCCATCATGATGTCACTGCCGCCGACGAATTCGCCCTTCACATAGAGTTGCGGGATGGTTGGCCAGTCGGAGTAGCTCTTGATGCCCTGGCGGATGTCCATGTCCTGCAGCACGTCGACGCTGTCGTAGGCGACGCCGCAATGGTCGAGGATCGCCACCGCACGGCTGGAAAAGCCGCATTGCGGGAACAGCGGCGTTCCCTTCATGAACAGGACGACATCATTGGCTTTGACGATGTCGGAAATGCGCGTCTTAACGTCGGACATGGCGACCGATCCTTGTCTGCTGGAATATCTTCGTGAGTGTCAGGTGGGTGCTTGGGTAGTCAGTTGCAAGGCGTGCAGCTCGCCGCCCATGCGCCCGCCGAGTGCGGAGTAGACGAGCTTGTGTTGCTGCACCCGGTTCTTGCCCGCAAACTGCGGCGCCTCGACATGCGCCGCGTAATGATCACCATCTCCGGCGAGATCGCGAATCGTTACCGTGGCACCGGGCAATGCCTCGACGATAAGTCGTTCGATTTCCTGCGCCTGCATCGCCATGGGATCAGGACTGATCGGTCATGAACTGGCGACGGGCTTCTACAGTGTAGAACTCCAGCTTGGCGCGAATCTCGCTTTCCGGAACATCGCAACCCGCTTGGGTCAGATCGCCGAACACCTTCCGGATCACATCCTCGTGACCGGCTTCTTCGAAATCGGCCTGGACGACGGATTTCTTGTAGGCGTCGGCTTCTTCGTCGGTCAGATTCATGAGCCCGGCGGCCCATTCGCCGAGCAGGCGATTGCAGCGTGCGGCAATCTTGAAGCTGTTTTCCTCGTCGAACGCGAATTTCGCTTCTTCGCCGCGCTCACGGTCCCTGAAATTGGTCATCGCTTATCCTTTGTGTCGCCCGGATTGCTCCGGCGCTGGCAGTTGGCATCCGAGATAATGCCGAGGGCAGGGCGCATCAAGCGTGCAAAATCCCGCTTACGCCATTGTCACGACGAGTTTGCCGATCGCACCGCGATCTTCCAGTTTGGCAATGGCTTCATGCGCGCGTTCGATCGGGTAGGTTTCGCTGACCAGCGGGCTGATCTTGCCATCGCGCCATAGTGCGAACAATTCGTCGATATTCGCCGCATTGCGTTTGGGCTCGCGTGCCGTGAACGCGCCCCAGAACACGCCGCGAATATCGCAGCTCTTGAGCAACGTCAGATTGAGCGGCATCCTGGCGATCCCGGCGGGAAAGCCGATCACGAGGAAGCGACCTTCCCAGGCGATCGAGCGGAGCGCAGGTTCGGAATAATCGCCCCCGACAATATCATAGACGATGTCCGCACCGTCGGGGCCGACGGCATCTTTGAACTGCTGTGCCACCGCCTTTGAGGTGTCCTTGTCGAACGGAGCGCGTGGATAGATCACCACCTCATCCGCGCCGGCCTTGCGTGCGGCCTCGCCCTTTTCCTCGCTCGATACCCCCGCTACCACGCGGCAGCCATAGGCCTTGGCCAGTTCGACCGCCGACAGGCCTACGCCCCCCGCAGCGCCCAGCACCAGCACGGTTTCGCCAGCCTTGATGTCGCCGCGATCCTTCAGCGCGTGGATTGTGGTTCCATAGGTCATGAGCAGCGCTGAGGCTTCGACCAGATCGATACCCTCAGGTACGCGGAACAGGCGCGGTGCGGCGACCACGACCTTCTCCTGCAAGCCGCCGTTGCCGACGCCAGCAATGACCCTGTCGCCGACGTTCCAGCCGGTGACGCCTTCGCCCAGCGCCTCGATCGTGCCGGAAATCTCGCCACCTGGCGCGAACGGACGCGGCGGTTTGAACTGATAGAGGTCGCGGATGATCAGCGTGTCGGGAAAATTGATTGCGCAGGCGGCGACCTTGACCAGCACCTCACCCTTACCGGGGGCAGGTGCCGCGATTTCCTCGACGACCAGTGTTTCCGGCCCTCCGACCTCTTTCGACAAAACGGCTTTCATGCGGCTCTCTCCCGGTTCGTATCCAGCCAGGGCAGAGCCCCGGCGCGGTTATTTTCGTATTTTTCGATAGCATCGCCGCTCGCGAGGGTCAGGCCGATCTCGTCGGTCCCATCAAGCAGGCAGGCCTTACGGAACGGATCGATGTCGAAATGGAAGCGGTCTTGAAACTGGGTGGTCACGCTCTGTGCGCCGAGGTCGATGGCGATGGGATCGGTTTGCGCGACTTCCAGCAGCCGGTCGATCGCTTCTTGCGGCAGTTCGACGGTCAAAATGCCGTTTTTGAAAGCATTGCCGGAGAAGATGTCCGAGAAGCTCGGTGCGATGACCGCCTTGATTCCCAGATCTGTGAGTGCCCATGCGGCGTGTTCGCGGCTCGATCCGCAGCCGAAGTTGTCGCCGGTGATGAGGATGCTGGCGCCTGCGAATTCCGGATCGTCGAACACGTTGCCGGGCTTGGCGCGAACGGTTTCGAACGCCCCCTTGCCGAGGCCATCGCGGGTGACGGTCTTGAGCCAGTGCGCGGGGATGATGACGTCCGTATCGACATTCGCGGCGCCGAAAGGAATCGCGCGTCCCTCTATGGTATCGACCGGCTGCATCAGTCGGTTTCGGGCGGTTCGCCCGAGGGGACCTTGCCCGGTGCGGCGGGCTTGTTCTTTCGCTCCTTGCGCTTGCCCGCATAGAGCATGGCTGCGGCCACTGCGGCCGATCCGATTGCGCCTGCCAGTGCGGC
Organism: Qipengyuania algicida; assembly: GCF_009828025.1. Classification (GTDB taxonomy): domain Bacteria; phylum Pseudomonadota; class Alphaproteobacteria; order Sphingomonadales; family Sphingomonadaceae; genus Qipengyuania; species Qipengyuania algicida. The sequence continues at coordinate 6,926 of NZ_WTYA01000014.1, forward strand.
GGCGGCTTTTCCCTTGTTGGTCATGCCTTTTCCAATGCGGTTGCAGGACAATCGTTGCAAGCCCGATGTCCCATTGTTTTCACCGCAGCAGTTCGCGCACGTCTGTCAGACGTCCGGTAACGGCAGCGGCTGCGGCCATGGCGGGGCTCATCAGATGCGTCCTTGCGCCGGGGCCCTGCCGACCGACGAAATTGCGGTTGGAGGTGGAGGCGCAGCGCTCGCCCGCGGGCACTTTGTCCGGGTTCATCGCAAGGCAGGCGGAACAGCCCGGTTCGCGCCATTCAAAGCCTGCCTCGATGAAAATCCGGTCGAGCCCTTCGGCTTCCGCCTGACGCTTGACCAGCCCCGATCCGGGTACGGCGATGGCCCAGCGAACATTCGCGGCCTTCTTGCGGCCCCTGAGCACTTCCGAAGCTGCCCGCAGATCTTCGATGCGGCTGTTGGTGCAACTGCCAATGAAGATATTCTCGACTGCGATTTCGGCCAGCGGTGTGCCGGGTTCCAGGCCCATGTAATCGAGACTGTTGGCGGCGGCTGTGCGCTTGGCAGGATCGGCAAAGCTGTCGGGGAAGGGCACGCTGGCGCCGATGGCGGCGACGTCCTCTGGGCTTGTCCCCCAGGTGACGGTAGGCTCTACGTCGTTCGCGTCGATTACCACCGACTTGTCGAATTGCGCACCGGGATCGGTTGCCAGGCTGCGCCACCAGTCCACTGCGCGGTCCCATTCACTGCCATTCGGTGCGAAGGGGCGGCCTTCGAGCCAGTCAAATACCTTGTCGTCGGGCGCGATCAGGCCGGCGCGTGCGCCACCCTCGATGCTCATGTTGCATACGGTCAGCCGACCTTCGATACTCATCCGTTCGAACACCGGCCCGCGATATTCGATCACATGGCCAGTGCCTCCAGCGGTGCCGATCACGCCGATGATGTGAAGGATAAGGTCTTTGGGCGTGATGCCGGGACCAAGTTCGCTCTCGACCCGCACCTCCATGCTTTTGGACGGCTTGAGCAGCAACGTCTGCGTCGCCAGCACATGCTCGACCTCGCTGGTCCCGATGCCGAAGGCGAGCGCGCCAATCCCGCCATGCGCGGCGGTGTGGCTGTCACCGCAGACGATGGTGGTGCCGGGCAGCGAGAAACCCTGTTCCGGACCGACGACATGGACAATACCCTGCTCGGGTGCATTGGCGTCGATGTATTCGATCCCGAACTCTGCGGTGTTGCGTTCGAGCGCCGCGAGCTGCTGCGCGCTCTGCGGGTCCGCAATGGGGATCGGCGTGCCATCGGCGGCGAGGCGCGGCGTAGTCGGCAGGTTGTGATCGGGCACCGCCAGCGTCAGGTCGGGCCGACGGACCTTCCGCCCGGCCACACGCAGGCCGTCGAAGGCCTGCGGGCTGGTCACCTCATGGACGAGGTGACGGTCGATATAGACGATGCAGGTGCCGTCCGGGCGGCGATCCACGACATGTGCGTCCCAGATTTTTTCATACAATGTGCGGGGGCGACTGGCCATGGCATTGGGCTAGGCTGGCCGCCCCCGTAGGGCAAGATGGGAAAACTTGGCTAAGCTCAAGGCCTAGCGACGGTAGCCTCGATTCCGATCATAGCGATGATCGTTGCGATCGATCAGTTGACGGCTCAACTTGTTGTGCACTCGGTCGATCTGTCGGTTGAGCGTGTTGAGCTCACCGCGCGAGAAGCCGCCGCGAGCATAGATACGCCATGTACGGTCGAGCTGGCGAACCTGTTGGTTGAGCATCCGTGCTTCTCGATTGGTGATCTGGTGACGGACCTGGGCGCGATCGACCTGCCGGTCGAGCTGGTTGATTTCAGCTTTTAGCCTGCCGCCATTGGCAAAGGTCGCGGCCGAGGCGGGAACTGCACCGACCGCCAGCGAGGCGACGAGAGCAGCGGCGAGGGGGAGTTTCCAGCGGTTCATTGTTCGGTTCCTTTAAAAGCGACCCGGTGGGCCGGTCGTTTTGGTTTAGGCCGAGTTTTATGAACGGCAGTGATATTCCATGTCGCAAAATGTATCACTTGCGCAATGGTTTGTCGCAAAATGGCTGGTCTGCGGTAATCTCGATCAGATTTCGCTAACTGCGAATCTTCGTGCATTCGCCAGCTTTGCATGGCATACTTACATCCATGTCAGCAGAGTCCCATTCTTTCCCGATTGCCGTCACGCACGATGATATCGACTTCATGGGACACGTGAACAATGCGCGTTACCTCAACTGGGTGCAGGATGCGGTGCTGGCGCATTGGAACAAGCGCGCTCCGGCAGAGGAAATCGCGGCCAAGGCATGGGTGGCGCTCAAGCATGAGATTACCTATCGCCGTCCGGCCTTCCTCGACGATGATGTGATTGCGCACACCGTCCTTGAAGGGTTCAAGGGCGCGCGCGCATTCTACCACACGGTGATCAGTCGCGGCGAAGAGGTGCTGGCCGAGGTGCAGTCGGCGTGGTGCTGCATCGACGCGCAGACCCTGCGGCCCGCAAGAATCGGCGAGCATCTGCGTGGGTTCTTTTTCCCGCCCGACAATTGACCTATAGCACGCGCGATCATGGCCGTGCTTGTCCCGCTCTCCATCGTTCTCGTTACCATCCTGGCGATGGAGATAGTCGCTTGGGCGAGCCACAAATACATCATGCACGGCTTCGGCTGGGGCTGGCACCGCGATCATCACGAGCCGCATGACCGGATGCTCGAAAAAAACGACCTGTACGGATTGGTCGGTGCGGCGATGAGCATTTCGATGTTCGCGCTGGGCAGCCCGCTGGTCATGGGCGGATCAGCGTGGCCGCCCGCGACATGGATCGGCCTCGGCATCCTTGGCTATGGCATCATTTACACGCTGGTGCATGACGGGCTGGTCCACCAGCGGTATTTCCGCTGGGTGCCACGCAGCGGCTATGCCAAGAGGATCGTGCAGGCGCACAAGCTTCACCACGCCACCATCGGCAAAGAAGGCGGGGTGAGCTTCGGCTTCGTCTTCGCGCGCGATCCGGCGAAGCTGAAGGTGGAACTCAAACGCCAGCGCGAGGCGGGTATCGCCGTGGTCAGGGACAGTGTCGGCGCCTGATCGTGGAACGTCATAGCGGGTTTTGAACACTGTGACTTTCCGAGAAAATCGATTTAATTCGTGACGTTTGCGTAAAAATCGACACCGCGCGGTGTGGCCTTTGGCCTACGCGATGTGTGGCTTTCGTGGCCTTTGTGTCTCGACGATGGGAAAGAGCAGTGCTCGCAATACCCATCCTGCTACCAAGTAGGAAAGCGCCTGCACCCTATTCGTTGCGGGTCGCGATCCAGCCTCCGGCAATCACCAGCACGGCGATCGAGATGAAATACCATGGTTCGCCGAGCGTGAAATACGTCACCACAGCGCCAATCGCCATGCTGGTGATCGCCAGCGTCTTGGCTCGGCGGCTGATCGCCTTGCGCTCGCGCCAGTCGGCGATCTGCGGCCCCCAGTGTGGATGGTCGAGGATCTTGCGCTCCCATTCGGGATTGCTGCGCGCGAAGCAATAGACCGCCAGCAGCAGGAACGGCACTGTCGGCAGCAGGGGAAGCGCCGCGCCCACCGCGCCCAATGCCACGAAGAACCAGCCAGCGACGAGATAGACGCGCCGCATCCGCGATCAGCCCGCCGCAATCCGCGCGGCGTGATCGCGGACCAGCGCGATCATATTGGGCACACCCTGCGTGCGGTTGGAGGACAGCTGGTTCGAAAGGTCGAAGGGGGCGAGCGCGCCCGCCACGTCCATTGCCGCCACCTCGTCTGCCGGACGGTCCTGAACTGCGGAAATCACAAGAGCGACGATGCCTTTCGTGATCGCGGCATTGCTGTCGGCCAGAAAGTGCAGTTTGTCCTCGTCGCCGGTGGGATAGACCCACACCTGCGCGGAACAGCCGCGCACGAGCGTGGCATCGGTCTTGAGCGCAGCGGGCATGGGTTCTAGATCACGACCGAGTTCGATCAGCAGGCGATAGCGATCGTCGGCTTCCAGAAATTCATATTCTTCGAGGATATCGTCGAGGCTGCGCATGGGCGCGTCCATGGCATTGGAGCGCGGATGCGTCCAGCGCTTGCGGGTTACAAAGTGCCGATTCCTCCGGGGCGGGTGAGCGCGTAATAGATCACATATATCCAGCTCAGGAACCCATGGATCGTCGCCCAGACGATCGATTTGTGCAGGCTCCAGCTGATCGCGACTGCCAGAGCGCTGCCAAGGCCGATGCCTGCGCGGGTGGCGTCGCCCCGTGCGCTGCTCAAAGGTCAACCCCGCTGGCGATTGCCTCAAGCTTGCGGATGCGTTCCTTGAGATCGGACATCTCGATCCGCGCCGCGCCGAGCGCAGTCGAAGGGTCGCGGTCCTGCGCGCTGATATCCAGCTCCTTCTGCTTCAGCGCGAGCCAGCTGTGCCAAGCCCTCAGCAGGGCGGTGACCACCAGGCCAAGCCCGATCAGGGCGGTGGCTGCAATGACAATGGTCGGTTCCAACATGATGACGTTCGATCCTTCCTGCTACCTGTCCGATCAATTATCCTGCTTTTTCCGCAGGGCTTCTATTTCCTCGCTGATCCGCCGGGTTTCGCGCGCATCGAGCGAATTGCCATCGGTGGCGATGCGCTCGAGCACCTTGATCCGCTCACGCAGATCCTCGATCTCGCGTTCGAGCGAAGCGTCATGAGCGCGTGTTTCGAAATCCGCCGAATCCTGCCGGTAATCGTCGCGGTAATCCCGATGGGCGAGGCGTCGCTCGCGCATCACTCGCGAGATGGCGACGACCGCGACAATAATGACAATGGCCGTCCACATGCTCATCGGGCAGTTTCCTCCAGCAAATCGGCCTTGCGCAAATCCTCGATCTGCGCGGCCAGATCGGCGCCGCGATCGGTCGCCAGCCGTTCGAGCACCCGCATCCGCTGTTCCAGTCGTTCGACATGAGCGGCGTATTGGGCGGCCTTCTCGGCGGTGCTGTCGGCAAGCAGGCCGGCAGTATGCTCCTTGTAGCGCAGCCAGCGATTGAACATCGAGCTGCCGACGCCAACCACTACCGGGATGACGATCACCAAGAATATGATCACGAGTACGAAATCAGCGTCCGAGCCCATCAGTTGGCATCCTTCTTGGTATCGCGCAGGCGGTCGATTTCATGCGTTAGCTGGTAACCGCTGTCGGTGACGATGCGCTCAACATTGGCGAGGCGGTCCTTCATCGATCCGAGTTCGGCGCGCAGTTGGGCGTTCTCCTGCGTCAGCAGTTTCAATCGTTCGGCGTTCTGTCCGTCGGAAGCGGGGCGCAGGGACTGGCCCCACATCCCTTCGAGCGGATAGCCGTGCTTGATCCGCAGGCGCGTGGTGTGGATCCAGCCCGCGATCCCCGCAGCGCCGAGACCCAGCCCAGCAAAGATAATCCACGGCAGGATCGGGATGATAACGTTGGCGGCGTCCATTATGCTTTCTCCTTCCGCTGTACATTCAGCTGCACCCCGCTGGATTCTTCCACCTTTTGCTGGTCGCGCAGCGCCTCGATCTGGGTGGCGATGTCGTAGCCACGATCGGTGACGATGCGTTCCAGCACGCGGACCCGGTCTTCCAGTTCCTTGACCTGGCTGGCGTATTGCGCGGCACGTTCGGCGGTATGTTGAGCGGTCGTGTGGACCTGCATTTCGGCGATCTTGGTCTTGTGCTTGGTCCACAGCGCGACCATCGGAATGCCGCAGCCGAAGATGATTGCCACGATCGGGATGAGTTCACCCATAGCTTGTTATCCCCTTGTTTGTGTCGGCTGTCAGTCGCGCAAACGTGCGTTGCCGCGGTCGTTCTCGATCCGCTGCTGGTCGCGCAGCGCCTCGATCTGTGTCGCGACATTATATCCGCGATCGGTGACGATGCGTTCGAGCACCCGCACGCGTGCCTCCAGTTCGGCGGACTGGTTGGCATAGAGCGCCGCCTTCTCCGCCGCGGCCTGACTGGCCGAATCCATCTTGCGCGATTCCAGCCGGTTGCGCTGCTTGATCCAGATGATGCCGAGCACGAAAGCGAAGGGCAGCATGTGCTGAGCGAAGTTGAAGAACTGATCCATGATCCGGAGTATCCTTAAGACGGCTTGTTGAGTGATCAGCGCAGTCGTTCGATCTCGGCGTTGAGGCGCGGGTTGCTGCTCACGTAGAAGGTCTCGACTTCCGCCAGGCGGCGATCGATGTCCTTCATTTTCGAGCGGATCTCGCGCGCGGTGCGCTGAGGGCTCTGTCGCACGCGCTGCCAGTATTTGTTTTCCTCGTGATCCGAATAGAGATGCGGCGGCTTCTTGCTGAGCAGGATACCGGCGAGGAAATAGGCGGGCAGGGCAACGCCGGTCGAAAAGACGAGGGCGATGAAAGCGAGCCTGATCCACAGGGCGTCTACCCCGGTGTAATCGGCTATGCCCGAGCACACTCCCATCAGCTTGGCGTTCTGCTTGTCGCGATATAGTGTCGTGCGGGGGGTGTTCACCGGCTTGCTCCCTTCTTTTCGGCAATGAGTTGTTCGAGTTCGCGCAGCTGCTGATTGTCGCTCTCGCTATCCGCAATCAGGCGGGCAGGGCGGAAATCCGGGTTGTCGCTGGCGACCAGTCTTTCGACCGTGTCCATCCGCGCGTCGAGGCGCTTGGCCAGGTTGTAGAGTTCCTCGAGCAGGACCTCGTCGTCGCTAGTGATGGTCGCGGAGGTCTTCCACTTGGTCACATAGTGCAGGATGATCCATGGCAAAGCGACAAACAGGACCAGCAGTATCGGTACGGCTTCCATCGAATTATTCCCCCTTCTTGGCGGCGCTGTCGTCCGCTGACTCATTCAGCCCGAGCGCGCGCTTCATCTGTTCCAGTTCATCGTCGACCGCATCGGTGCCTTCCAGCGCGGCGATCTCGTCGGCGAGCGAGAGCTTGTCTGCCTCGCTCGACAGCTTGAGCGCGTCGGCGCGGCCCTCGGCGTAATCGACTCGGCGTTCGAGCTGGTCGAAGCGGCTCAGTGCCTCGTCGACCCGTTCGTTGGTCATCAGGCTGCGCAGCTTCACGCGGTTCTCCGCGCTTTCGAGACGCGCGGCGATGGCGGTCTGGCGGCTGCGGGCCTCGCGCAGGCGATGCTGCAACTTGGCGATATCCTGCTCATAGGCGCGCAGCGCATCGTCGAGCACTGCGATCTCCTGCTTGAGCTGTTCGGACATGTCGCCCGCCTTCTTCTTCTCGACCAGTGCGGCGCGGGCGAGATCCTCGCGGTCCTTGCTCAGCGCCAGCTGCGCCTTTTCGGCCCAGTCGGCCTGCAGCTTGTCGAGTTTGACGGTGTGGCGGTGCATTTCCTTCTGGTCGGCGATGGTCCGCGCGGCACTGGCGCGAACCTCGACCAGCGTTTCCTCCATTTCGAGGATGATCATGCGGATCATCTTCTGCGGGTCGTCTGCCTTATCCAGCATATCGTTGAAATTGGCCGCGATGATGTCGCGGGTTCGGCTGAAAATACCCATCAATGGTGCTCCGCTGGAAAAAAACTCTTGGGCCTTGTCTACCACATCGCGTGTAGGAGTGGGGGACCGGCGCAGGCGCTCGACCTCCTCCTCGATCCGCGACAGGCGGCGCCCCTCTCCCGGTCGGGCCGAAGCCCCGCCTGCGCCGGCATTGCTGTCGCGCGGGGGACTGTCGGGGGAGCGGGGCTCCGGCCCTAGGGGATCGTGGTCGGATGGCTTGTTCACGCCAGAATGGCCTGCGTGGTCGTGCTCACCATCATCGGTGAAGCGGCAACCGGGGTGATCTGCGTGCTCAGCACGACGAACGCAGCCATCGCGGTGATGCTGGCAAGCGCCGCCTGGCCAAGCCGGGTGCGAAAGAAGCGACGGTCGTACATTTTGGTTCTCCAAAAACTGTTGTTCATGGGATTGCAAGCTGCGTGCCAAACCGTTTTCGACTTGGATTTCCGCCACTTTTTCAGTGCCGATGCACCCGAAACACGAAATTCTTGCCAAGATATGGTGGTTTGCACTAAATCTTGGGCATGGAGCGGGAAGGGCAATTCATCGGCCAGTCTATGGCGTTTCTCGATGCGGTCGAGCGGACCAGCCGCGCGGCCCCGATGCAGCGCCCCGTGCTGGTGATCGGCGAGCGCGGGACCGGCAAGGAACTGATCGCCGAACGTCTCCATCGCCTGTCCTCCCGGTGGGACGAGCCGCTGGTCACCATGAACTGCGCGGCCCTGCCCGAAACGCTGATCGAAGCGGAACTCTTCGGCCATGAAGCGGGCGCCTTCACCGGTGCTACCAGAGCGCGGGCGGGAAGGTTCGAGGAAGCCGACAAGGGGACGTTATTTCTCGACGAACTGGGCACTTTGTCGATGGGCGCGCAGGAACGGCTGCTGCGCGCGGTCGAATATGGCGAAGTGACGCGCATCGGCTCCTCGCGCCCGATCCGGGTCAGTGTGCGGATCGTTGCCGCGACCAACGAGGATCTTCCCGCCAAGGCGAAGCGTGGCGAGTTCCGTGCCGACCTGCTCGACCGTCTCAGTTTCGAGGTCATCACCCTACCGCCGCTGCGCGTGCGCGAAGGCGATGTTGCGGTGCTGTCCGATTATTTCGGCAGGCGCATGGCGGCCGAGTTGTCGTGGGAGGTATGGCCCGGTTTCGCCGAGCACGTTGCCCGCGAGATGGAGGATTACCGCTGGCCGGGCAATGTGCGCGAATTGCGCAACGTCGTCGAGCGGGCGGTCTATCGCTGGGACGACTGGAACGAGCCGATTGGCCATGTCCAGTTCGACCCTTTCGACAGTCCGTGGAAGCCGGCAGGCCCTCCCGTCCAGCAGGAAACGCAAGCTCCGGCGGGTGGCGTGGCCAGTCCGGTCGAAGCTGCGACAAGCTACGACGCGATCGAAGACCTGCGCGCAGCCGTGGATGCGCATGAGCGCGCGATCCTCGAACATGCGCTGGGCAAGCATCGCTGGAACCAGCGCCACACCGCCAAGGCGCTCGGCCTCAGCTATGACCAGCTGCGCCACTGCATCAAGAAGCACGCGCTGACTGAATAGGCTCGCCGATAGTTATTTTCCGGTAGGCAATTCTACGTTGTACCGGAGCAACGCCATCGCTGCTCCTGCTGGGCTAGTCTTTGGAGAAGATGCTACAGAAATCAGTCTCTCCTCTCGATCCGCTGAAATCGAATCGGCGTTTGCGCAGTCGGGCGCGGCTGGGGATTGGCGCTCGCCTGATGCTGATGGAGGGGGTGGTCCCGTGCAGGATCGACAATCTTTCGATTGGCGGTGCCCGCTTGCAACTCGATGTGCCCCTGAAGCTGGGATGTCCGGGCATCCTGACAATTCACGACACTGAAGCTTTCGGGGAGGTCGTGTGGCAGTCGCGCGGACGCGCAGGCTTTAAATTCGACGAATTGCTGGATGATTCGGAGGTCGTCCGCTTGCGCTATCTCGCGCCCAAAATCCTCATGAACGAATCCAATCACGTCGAAATATTTGCACAGCAGTGGGTCGAAGGGCGCGCCTGAAGGCGTCCTGCCAGTGAAAGCCATTGCATTGCGCGCATCGGCAGCCTAGATAGCGCGCACCCCGACATCGTCGTGACTTTGAAGGGCTGGCGCCGCAAGGGGCCGGCGCGAAACCTGATTGTCGCATCGATGGTTTATTTACGGAGCTGCAATGGCCGATCTGGCGCGTCTGAACGAAATCATCGAACCCGAGGCAAAGGCGCTCGGATTCGACCTCGTGCGCGTGAAAATGATTGCGAGCGAGGCTGGCGATGGCGAGCAGGCCTTGCAGATCATGGCCGAGGATCCGGCAACCGGCCAGCTCGTGATCGAACAATGCGCCGCGCTGTCGCGCCGCGTGTCCGACCGGATCGATGAACTGGAGGAACAGGGCGAGGTTCTGATTCCCGGCGCCTATCACCTCGAAGTCAGCTCACCCGGCATCGATCGTCCGCTGACCAGGCCCAAGGATTTCACCGCATGGTCGGGCCACGAGGCCAAGATCAGCATGGACAAGTCCTATGACGGGCAGCGCAATCTGCGCGGTATCCTCGAAGGGATCGATGGCGAGCTGGTGACAATAGAGGATCGCAAGGCGGGCAGGCTTGCCATTCCGCTCGGTTCGATCCATGCGGCCAAGCTGATCCTTACCGATGAGCTGATCGCCGCGACCCGCCCGCTGGATACCAGCGGTGCCGACGAAATTATCGAAGTCAACGAAGAGAAGGCAGACAACTGATGGCCAGTGCCATTTCCGCCAACAAGGCAGAACTCCTCGCGATCGCGAATTCGGTCGCCTCGGAAAAGATGATCGACAAGGCGATCGTCATCGAGGCGATGGAAGAGGCGATTCAGAAAAGTGCGCGCAACCGTTATGGCGCGGAAAACGACATTCGCGCCAAGCTTGACCCGCAGACCGGCGATTTGCGCCTGTGGCGCGTGGTCGAGGTGGTCGAAGAGGTCGAGGACTACTTCAAGCAGGTCGATCTCAAGGCTGCGGAGAAGCTCGACAAGGATGCCAAGTTGGGCGACTTCATCGTCGACCCGCTGCCGCCGGTCGATCTGGGCCGCATCGACGCGCAGAGCGCCAAGCAGGTGATCTTCCAGAAGGTCCGCGATGCCGAGCGCGAGCGCCAGTTCAACGAATTCCATGACCGCGCGGGCGAAGTTATCACCGGCGTGATCAAGTCGGTCGAATTCGGCCATGTGATCGTCAATCTGGGCCGGGCCGAGGGCGTTATCCGCCGCGACCAGCAGATCCCGCGCGAGGCCGCTCGCGTCGGTGAGCGCGTCCGCGCGCTGATCACCAAGGTGGAGCGCAACAACCGCGGCCCGCAGATCTTCCTGTCGCGCGCGCACCCTGACTTCATGAAGAAGCTGTTCGCGCAGGAGGTGCCCGAAATCTACGACGGAATCATCGAGATCAAGGCCGCCGCCCGCGATCCGGGCAGCCGCGCCAAGATCGGCGTGATCAGCCATGATTCCAGCATCGACCCCGTCGGCGCCTGCGTCGGCATGAAGGGCAGCCGCGTGCAGGCGGTGGTGCAGGAACTGCAGGGCGAGAAGATCGACATCATTCCTTGGTCGGAAGATCAGGCGACCTTCATCGTCAATGCGCTCCAGCCCGCGACTGTCGCGCGCGTCGTGCTCGACGAGGAAGAGGGCCGCATCGAAGTGGTGGTCCCCGACGACCAGCTTTCGCTGGCCATCGGGCGCCGCGGCCAGAATGTGCGCCTCGCCAGCCAGCTGACCGGCAACCAGATCGACATCATGACCGAGGAAGAGGCGAGCACCAAGCGGCAGAAGGAATTCTCCGAACGCTCCAAGATGTTCGAGGAAGAGCTCGACGTCGACGAGACGCTCAGTCAGCTGCTGGTCGCCGAAGGTTTCGCCGAGCTGGAGGAAGTCGCCTATGTCGAACTCGACGAGCTGGCGGGCATCGAAGGCTTCGACAGCGAGCTTGCGGAAGAGCTGCAAAGCCGTGCGCTCGAAGCGATCGAGCGCCAGGAAGCCGCGCATCGCGAGGCGCGCCGCGAACTCGGCGTGGAAGACGATCTCGCCGAGCTGCCGCATCTCACCGAAGCGATGCTGGTTACGCTGGGCAAGGGCGGCATCAAGACGCTCGACGATCTTGCGGACCTCGCGACCGACGAACTGATCGCCAGGAAGCGCGAGGCCCCGCGTCGCCGCAACAATTCGCCCGCCGGGGAGCTTGGTGGCCCGCCGATGCGGCGTCCGTCCGTGCGTGAACAGGACAAGGGCGGTGTGCTGGGCGAATACGGACTGACTGAAGAGCAGGGCAATGAGATCATCATGGCCGCTCGCGCGCATTGGTTTGAGGACGAAGAGCCTGCCCCGGCTGCCGAGGCTACTGCAACGCAGGAGGCCGCTGATGCGGACTCCGAACAATGAGCGCCTGACGCCCGACATCGCTGAAGTCTCTGCGGCCCGGAACGCTTCCGAGCCCGAGCGGCGCTGTGTGCTGACCGGCGAGACTGCGCCGCGCGCCGGACTGGTGCGGCTGGCGCTTTCGCCCGATGGCTTGGTGTTGCCCGACGTGCAGGCGAAGGCGCCCGGACGCGGCGCATGGATCGGCGTCGATCGCGCGACGCTGAACGCCGCACTGGCAGACGGCAGGCTTGAACGCGCATTGAAACGCGCGTTCAAGGACGGTCGGCTCGACATACCTACGGATCTGGATATTCGTATCCAGCACGCGCTCGAGCGACAATTGCTTGACCGGCTGGGCTTGGAATTGCGCATAGGCACACTCATATTGGGAACCGAGCGCATTGCCGAAACCGCAAGAGCGGGCGGGGTTGCGCTCTTGCTTCATGCCAGCGATGCGAGCGAATCCGGTCGGAAAAGGCTCGATCAGGCGTGGCGCGTCGGGGAAGGGCGCGAAGGTTCGCGCGAGACTGGCATCATTCTGCCTCTGGACCGCAACGGCCTGTCTGTGGCACTGGGCCGCGACAACGTCGTTCATCTGGCGCTTGCCGAGGACCGGGCTGCAGAGCGTGTCGGGTCATTGCTGGTGCGCCTGCTGCATTTTCTGGGAGAGCCTTCTCCCGCCATATTGACCGATCGGGGCCATGGGGCACCGGTTGACGACGACGAATTGAATACGTGAAGGATTGAAGAGCTACATGAGCGAGGACACCGACAAGCCAACCCGTAAGCCGCTCGGCCTGAAAAGGTCGGTCGACGCGGGTGAGGTCAAGCAGACCTTCAGCCACGGCCGCACCAACAAGGTGGCGGTCGAGGTGAAGCGGCGCCGCAAGCTCGTGAAGCCGGGCGAAGCTGCTCCGCCACCACCTCCACCTCCGCCCCCGCCGCCGTCGCCACCTCCGCCGTCTCCGGCAGCGAAGAAGCCTGCCGCACGTAAGGCTCCGGCGGGCGAGACTCCGCAGGAGCGTGTCGCGCGCCTCCAGCGTGAAGCCGAGGAAGATCGCCTGCGCCAGGCCGAGGAAGCCCGCAAGCGCGAGGAAGAACAGGCGCGCCAGGCCGCGGAAGAAGAAAAGCGTCGAGCCGAGGACAACCGCAAGGCCGAAGAAGAAGCGGTCAAGCAGGCCGACGCGGCAGCCGAAGCGGCTGCTGCCGAGCCGGAAGTCGAGGAAGCTGCGCCTGCGGTCGAGGAACAGAGCGATTCCGGCGGCGACGCACCCGCTCCGCGTCGCTTTACGCCGGTCGCCCGTCCCGAGCCGAAGAAGCCCGAAAAGCGCAAGGCCAAGGACGAGAAGCGTCCTGCACCTGCGGCAGCAGAGCGCCCCGACAAGCGGCGTTCCGGCAAGCTTACCGTCACCCGCGCTCTCAACGAGGACGAAGGGCGCCGTGCGCGCAGCCTTGCTGCGCTCAAGCGTGCACGCGAAAAGGAACGCCGGATGCATGGCGGTGGCTCGTCCAAGCCGCGCGAGAAGCAGGTGCGCGACGTGGTCGTGCCCGAGGCGATTACCGTGCAGGAACTGGCCAACCGCATGGCTGAAAAGGGCGCGGATCTGGTCAAGGAGCTGTTCAACCTCGGCATGATGGTGACCGTCAACCAGACGATCGACCAGGACACTGCCGAATTGCTGGTCGAACAGTTCGGTCACAACATCACCCGCGTCAGCGAAAGCGACGTCGATATAGACACGAGCGTCGATACCGATCCGGAAGAAAGCCTGAAGCAGCGTCCTCCGGTTGTGACGATCATGGGCCATGTCGACCACGGCAAGACCAGCCTGCTCGACGCGCTGCGTGGCACCAATGTGATCAAGGGCGAGGCCGGTGGCATCACCCAGCACATCGGCAGCTATCAGGTGAAGACGAAAGCGGGCGACAAGGTCACTTTCCTCGACACGCCGGGTCACGCCGCTTTCACCGAGATGCGCGCGCGCGGTGCCAATGTCACCGATATCGTGGTGCTGGTGGTTGCCGCTGACGACGGGATCATGCCGCAGACGATCGAGGCGATCAATCATACCAAGGCCGCAGGCGTGCCGATGATCGTGGCGATCAACAAGATCGACAAGCCCGAGGCCAATGCCAAGCGCGTCCGAGAGCGCCTGCTCGAACATGAAATCATCGTCGAAGCGATGGGCGGCGAGACGCAGGACGTCGAAATCTCGGCCAAGACCGGCCAGGGGCTCGACGAATTGATCGAGAAGATCGCGCTTCAGGCCGAACTGATGGAACTGAAGGCCAACCCCGATCGCCCGGCGGATGCCACGGTGATCGAGGCGCAGCTCGACAAGGGTCGCGGGCCGGTCGCAACTGTGCTCGTCACCCGCGGTACGCTCAAGCGTGGCGATACCTTCGTGGTCGGCACCCAAAGCGGGCGCGTGCGCGCGATCGTCGACGATTCGGGCAAGCAGATCAAGGAAGCCGGTCCCTCGTCTCCGGTCGAGGTTCTTGGCCTCGGCGGCGTGCCGGGTGCGGGCGACCTGCTGACTGTGGTCGAGAATGAGCAGCGTGCCCGTGAAGTGGCCCAGTATCGTCAGGAAAAGGCGACCGAAAAGCGCACCGCGCTGGCCCCGACCAGCTTCGACACCATGTTCACCAATCTCGCCAACAACGTGATCGAATATCCGGTGGTGGTGAAGGCCGATGTGCAGGGTTCGGTCGAAGCGATCGTCAACGCGCTGCACAACCTCTCGAACGACGAGATCAAGGTGCGCGTGCTGCACGCCGGTGTCGGTGCGATCACCGAAAGCGACGTGGGTCTGGCAGCGGCTTCGAAGGCGCCGATCATCGGCTTCAACGTCCGCCCGAACGCCAAGGCGCGCCAGCTGGTCGAACGCGAGAAGGTGCGGATGATGTATTACGACGTCATCTACCACCTGACCGAGGAGATCGCCAAGGAGATGGCGGGCGAGCTGGGTCCGGAGCGGATCGAACACGTCGTCGGCCGTGCCGAGGTCAAGCAGGTGTTCCCTGCCGGCAAGCGCGACAAGGCTGCGGGCCTGCTGGTGCTCGAAGGCGTCATCCGCAAGGGTCTTCACGCCCGTCTCACGCGCGACGACGTCATTGTTTCGGCCACGACCATCCAGTCGCTGCGCCGGTTCAAGGACGATGTCGACGAGGTCCGCGCGGGTCTCGAATGCGGTGTGGTGCTGGCCGATACCAACGACATCAAGGCCGGTGACAATCTCGAAGTGTTCGAGGTCGAGGAGCGTGAGCGGACGCTGTGACGGTCGCGCACGCGCTTGGCCACGCCCACGCAACATTGATGGGCGTGGAATTCGAAAGCTTCGACAGGAAGCGCGAGGAAATTACCTTGCGCTTCCACGCGCCTGACAGCTTCATCACTCCTCGAGGGTCGGTGCAGGGTGGGCTCGTCGCGGGGTTTCTCGACGAGGTGATGGGCTGGGCGCATGTCTGGGCAACCGATCAGGTCGAAGCGCCGCTGAACCTGGAAATCAGCATGTCATTGCTGAAGCCGGTTCCCCCCGGGCCGCTGGTGGGCAAGGGCCGTGTAGTGCGGCGCGGTAAGCGGGTGATCTTCCTGGAGGGCGAACTGTTCGATCTGGCAGGAACCTTACTCGCCCGTTCGACCAGCACCGCCATTCCCACTCCGCGTCCAACGGGAAAGTAAACTCATGGCTCGCAACCAGTCCACGCCCGAACAGCAATCCGTCCGTGTCCTTAAGGTCGGAGAGCGGGTGCGGCATATCCTGTCCGAACTGCTCGCGCGGGGAGAGGTGCATGACGATGTGCTGACGGCGCATTCGGTCAGCGTGACCGAGGTGCGCATGACGCCCGACCTGCGCAACGCCAAAGCATTCGTTAAGCCGTTGCTGGGTGAGGATGAGGCCGCGGTGCTCAAGGCGCTGCGCACTAACACGGCGTTCTTCCAGCGCGAAGTCGCCAAGCGGCTCGGGCTGAAATTCGCGCCGAAGCTCAATTTCCAGCCTGATGAAAGCTTCGATGAAGCCGACCGGATCGAGCGGCTGCTCAGTGATCCGCGCGTTGCGCGCGATCTGGACGAGGATGATTGACACCCGCGTCATCCCGGCGAAAGCTGGGAGCTGTCGCAATTCTCACCGGGGCCGAAAGCGATTCCAGCTTTCGCTGGAATGACGGAACAGGACATTGGCCAAGCTCTATTTCTATTATGCCAGCATGAATGCGGGGAAGAGCTCGACCCTGCTGCAGGCCGCGTTCAATTACGGCGAGCGCGATATGCGGGTCTCTTTGTGGACCGCCGCGCTCGACAACAGGCCGGGTTTCGGCGCCATCAGCAGCCGGATCGGCCTGTCGAGCGATGCCCATCGCTTCGATGCCAAAACGGATATCGAGCGTGCGGTGCTGGTCGACCATGAGGCGGAGCGGATCGCCTGCGTGCTGGTCGACGAAGCGCAATTTCTCACCCGCGATCAGGTGTGGCAATTGGCGCGGCTGGCGGACGAGGGCGATATTCCGGTGCTGTGCTATGGCCTCAGGACCGATTTCCAGGGCGAGCTGTTTCCCGGTTCAGCCGCGCTGCTCGGCATTGCCGATGCGCTGGTCGAGCTGAAGGCGGTGTGCCACTGCGGCCGCAAGGCGACGATGAATTTGCGCGTCGACGAAAGCGGCGCGGCGGTAGGCGAGGGCGCGCAGACCGAGATCGGCGGCAATGATCGCTACGTCGCACTGTGTCGCAGGCACTTCAGCAAGGCCTTGGGGCGCACTACATAGGTACTCATGTCCGACACCATCCAGCTTGCCGTCATCCTGATCCCTTGCCTGATCGTGGCGATCGTGTTCCACGAGGTGGCACATGGTTATGTCGCGATGCTGCTCGGAGATCCGACTGCGCGGGAGGAGCGGCGGCTGTCGCTGAACCCGCTGCGCCATGTCGACCCGATCGGCACGCTGCTGGTGCCCGGCGCATTGGCGTTGTTCGGCGGGCCGGTGTTTGGCTGGGCGAAGCCGGTGCCGGTGAACTTCCGACGGCTGAGGAATCCGCGGCTGGGTATGATATTGGTCGCTGCCGCGGGACCGGGAACGAATTTCCTGCTCGCGGCGCTAGCGGCAATTGCGATCGGCAGCTTCGGCTTGCTCGGCCAGGTGCAAGTTGCCGCCGGGATGGCATTAGGCCCGGAGCCTTCGATGCTGGCGCAGGGGTTGATGTATTTCCTGCTGATCAATCTGTTTCTCGCGCTGTTCAATCTTCTGCCAATCCCGCCGTTCGATGGCTCGCATATCGTCGAAGGCCTGCTGCCGCGCTCGCTCTCGCGCCAATATGCCAAGCTGCGGCAGCTGGGGATGCTGTTGTTCATCATCCTGATCGCAGCGGTATGGGTGTTTCCCAATGCGGGTATAATCGAGCGCCTGATCGGTCCGCCGGTCACTTGGCTGATGGGGCATTATCTGCTGCTGGCACAGGCGTTTGCCGGGCACTGATCCGATCGCGCGCAATCGTGCCGGAAAGCATTGCCAATTTGTAACGGACCTACGCCTGTTGGGACGCGTTTGATCGGTATTCCAAATGCGTCAGGGACGGGCGGACATAGTCACAGGAGATCAGACCCATGATCCGTTCGCTGAACCTCGCTCTCGCCGCGCTCGCAATTGCCTGCGCACCGGCCATCGCCCAAGCCGCCCCGGCCACATCCCCGCAGCATCAGGCTGAAGCGCGTGACGCCAGCATCCCCTTCGCCAATACGGTCGGGATCTGGAACTGGGAGGCGCGTGGCGATTCCACCGTCTATTTCGAAAGCAACAATCGCCAATGGTACAGGGCGACCCTGATGGCGCCTTCTTTCGACCTGCCTTATGTGAATTATATCGGCATCGACGCAGGACCGACCGGCACACTCGACCGGTTCGGCGCGGTCTATATCCACGGTCAGCGTTATCCGTTTTCGAGCTTTGTGAAGATCGACGGCAAGCCACCTGCTGCCAAGAAGCACTGACAGGGTGCCAATCCGCCGCTAAGGCGCGGCGCATGGAAGTAAAACCAAGTCCCAATGGCTGGATCGTGCTCGACAAACCCCGCGGCCTGGGCTCGACCCAGGCCGTAGCTGCGGTCAAGCGCGTGTTGCGGCAGGGCGGCTATGCCAGGACCAAGGTCGGCCATGGCGGCACGCTCGACCCGCTTGCCGAAGGGGTGTTGCCGATTGCGCTGGGCGAGGCGACCAAGCTTGCCGGACGGATGCTTGATGCGAGCAAGATTTATGAATTCACGATCCAGTTCGGCGACGAGACCGACACGCTCGATACCGAGGGAGAGGTGATGGCGACCAGCCAGCATCGCCCGCCGCGCGCCGCTGTTGCGGCGATCCTCGACAGCTTTACCGGCCCGATCGACCAGATTCCGCCCGCGTATTCGGCGATCAAGCTGGATGGAAAGCGCGCCTATGATCGTGCTCGTGCAGGCGAGGACGTGGAGATGCCCACGCGCCGAGTGACGATCCATGCGCTCGAGCTGCTCGGACCGGTCGATGCAACACCGCTCGATTCCGCGTTCGCAACGACACTCGGTCGTCCCGATCCCTATGACCCTGCCGCGCCGCTCGAACTGGCCGACAGCGTGACGCTTCGCGCCCATGTTTCCAAGGGCACATATATCCGATCGCTGGCACGCGATCTCGCCCATGCCCTTGGCACCCTGGGCCACGTTACCTATCTAAGACGTATCAAGGCCGGCCCGTTCCACGAGGATCAGGCGATTTCGCTGGACAAACTGGACGAAATCGGTAAGGGCGCGCCACTTCAAGACCACCTCCTGCCGCTGGAGGCGGGGCTGGACGACATCCCGGCCCTTTCCCTCGATCCCGATAGCGCGCAGGCGGTCCGACAGGGCCGGGTTCTTTCGGGGCTGCCCCAATCCGATGGGCTCTATCTTGCGCGCAGCGGCACCATGCCGGTCGCGCTGATCGAGATCACGGATGGCACGGCGAAAGTCGTGCGGGGTTTCAACTATCAAGATGTCGCGGAGTAAAATGTATGTCGGTTACCGCCGAAAAGAAGCAAGAGATCATCAAGGACAACGCCCAGGCCAAGGGTGATACCGGATCGCCGGAAGTGCAGGTCGCGATCCTCACCGAGCGTATTCGCAACCTGACCGGTCATTTCAAGGACCACCACAAGGACAATCACTCGCGCCGCGGCCTGCTGATGATGGTCAACAAGCGCCGCAACCTGCTCTCCTATCTGAAAAAGAAGGACGTCGAGCGGTACAATGCGCTGATCCAGAAGCTCGGGCTTCGTAAGTAAGAGTTTCTCAGAGGGGCGGCTCCAAGGGCCGCCCCTCTGCACATCCGGACCTCAAGCAATTCGGCTGGGGGCGGAAAATTGGGGCGCAGACAGCCCCGCACCGGACCGGGACGGCTTACCCGGCACTGTAGGCCCCGCACCGCAATATGGCCGTGCGGGTCATAAGGAAAATCAATGTTCGACACGAAAACCGTATCGCTGGAGTGGGGCGGGAAAACCCTCACTCTGGAAACCGGCCGTATTGCCCGTCAGGCAGACGGCGCGGTCCTCGCCACTTATGGCGAAACCGTAGTGCTCTGCGCGGTCACCGCCGCCAAGAGCGTCAAGGAAGGGCAGGACTTCTTCCCGCTGACCGTTCACTACCAGGAAAAATTCTCCTCTGCCGGCCGGATCCCCGGTGGCTTCTTCAAGCGCGAGCGCGGTGCGACCGAAAAGGAAACGCTGACCAGCCGCCTGATCGACCGTCCGGTGCGCCCGCTGTTCCCGGAAGGCTTTTACAACGAGATCAACGTGATCGCGCAGGTCTTCAGCTATGACGGCGAGTGCGAGCCCGACGTTCTGGCGATGATCGCTGCATCGGCTGCGCTGACCATCTCGGGCGTGCCCTTTATGGGCCCGATCGGCGCCTGCCGCGTCGGTTTCAAGGACGGCGAATATATCCTCAATCCCAAGCAGGCCACTGCGCTCGCCGATGACGGTCGCCTCGACCTCGTCGTCGCGGCCACCGGCAACGCTGTGATGATGGTGGAATCCGAAGCCAAGGAACTGAACGAGCAGGAAATGCTCGGCGCGGTCGCCTTCGCTCACGACAGCATTCGCCCGGTCGTCAACGCGATCATCGATCTTGCCGAACAGGCCGCCAAGGATCCTTGGGAAGTCGCGTCGCAGGACGGCAATGAAGATATGAAGTCGGCGATCAGGACCATGATCGGCGACGATATCGCCAAGGCGTACAAGCTGACCGACAAGTCCGCCCGTTCGGACGCGCTCAATACTGTGCGCGAGAAGGTCAAGGCGCATTACGCCAGCGACGAGTTCGACGGCCAGCAGCGCATGACCGCGATCAAGCTGACCAAGAAGCTCGAAGCCGAAATCGTGCGCGGCGCCATCCTCAAGGACGGCACCCGTATCGACGGCCGCAAGCTCGATCAGGTTCGCCCGATCGAGGCGATGGTCGGCGTGTTGCCGCGTGCTCACGGTTCCTCGCTGTTCACCCGTGGTGAAACGCAGGCGCTGTGCTCGACGACGCTCGGCACCAAGGAATCGGAGCAGATGATCGACGGGCTCGAAGGTCTGACCTACGAGCGCTTCATGCTGCACTACAACTTCCCGCCCTATTCGGTCGGCGAAGTGGGCCGTTTCGGGGCGCCCTCGCGCCGCGACACCGGCCACGGCAAGCTCGCCTGGCGCGCGCTGCACAACGTGCTGCCGACGCATGACGACTTCCCCTATACCATCCGCGTTCTCAGCGACATCACCGAGTCCAACGGCTCGTCCTCGATGGCGACGGTTTGCGGCGGCTGTCTGTCGATGATGGACGCTGGCGTTCCGATCGAGCGCCCGGTGTCGGGCATCGCGATGGGCCTGATCCTCGAAGGGTCGGACTTTGCGGTCCTGTCGGATATCCTCGGTGACGAAGATCACCTTGGCGACATGGATTTCAAGGTTGCGGGCACCGAAGCCGGCATCACCACGATGCAGATGGATATCAAGGTCGCCGGAATTACGCAGGAAATCATGGGCAAGGCGCTCGAACAGGCGAAAGCCGGGCGTGCTCATATCCTGGGTGAAATGCAGAAGGCTCTCGGCACCGCGCGTTCCGAAGTCAGCAAGCATGCCCCGCGCATCGAGACGATCCAGATCGACAAGTCGAAGATCCGTGACGTGATCGGGACCGGCGGCAAGGTGATCCGCGAGATCGTTGCCGAAACCGGTGCCAAGGTCGACATCGACGACGAAGGCGTGATCAAGATCTCGTCCTCCGACCTCGACCAGATCGAGGCCGCGAAGAAGTGGATTCTCGGCATCGTCGAAGAGGCGGAAGTCGGCAAGATCTACAACGGCAAGGTCGTCAACATCGTCGATTTCGGCGCGTTTGTGAACTTCATGGGCGGCAAGGACGGTCTCGTCCACGTCAGCGAAATGAAGAACGAACGGGTCGAAAAGCCGACCGATGTCGTCTCCGAAGGCCAGGAAGTGAAGGTCAAGGTGCTCGAGATCGATCAGCGCGGCAAGGTTCGCCTGTCGATGCGCGTCGTCGATCAGGAAACCGGCGAAGAGCTGGAAGACACCCGTCCTCCGCGCGAACCGCGTGGCGACCGGGGTGATCGTGGTCCGCGTGGCGGCGGTGATCGTCGCGGTGGCCGTGGCGGTCGTGATCGTGGCCCGCGTGGTGGCGGCGATCGTGATCGTGGCGATCGCGGTGGCGACGGCCCGGCGCATGTACCGGACTTCCTCAAGGACTGATTGCAGTCCTGACGAATCAAGAAGGGCCGCGCAGGAGCAATCCTCGCGGCCCTTTTCTATGCTTCAGGGTATTCCTGAGCGGTGCTTTGGTCGCCAGCTCAACCTTTCAGCGGGAGCGCGCCGAGAAAATCGCGCTTGCCGATCTGCAAGCCGTGCATACGCAACAGGTTGTATGTCGTGGCCGCATGGAAGAACAGGTTTGGCTGGCTGAAGCCGAACAGGAAGTTCTGAACCGTAAATTCCATTCGCAACTTGTCACCGATCGTAAAGACCATATCGTTGCCAGCGATCGCGTTGAGTTCTTCGGCGTCCCACGCTTCCAAACCATTGATTGCCTGGACGATGAGGTCGCGTAGCCCGCCCAGGCTATCGGGCGCGGGAGCCATGTGCGGAGAAAAGTGTCCCGTCTTGCAGCTCTCAAGCGCGAGCGCGCTGTGTACCCAGCAGCTTTTGACCTGGTAGGCGAAGGGCAGCATATCCTCGATCAGCCGTGCTTCGAGAATATCCCCCTCGTAATATTCCTCTCCGGCGCAGGCTGCATCGGCCTTGTCGACAAGCTGCGATACCGAACCGAGAATCTGGAGCCAGTTGGGAACGAGCGCGTCATAAAGCGTCAGAGACATGGTGTCGGCCTTTCGAGATTTGGTGGATTGCATCACGGTTCTAAACCAAGGTTATGCAATCTCGAAAGAGTTACCTTAGGGCGTTTGTCAGGCGTAACGCCGAAACTGTTCGAGCGCCGGGAAGTCGGTCAGCCGCAAGGAACGATCGCGTCCGGCACCCTTGGCGGCATATAACGCGCGGTCCGCCCGTTTCATGGCGCTTTCCATGCTGTCGTCGGCATCGATCGCGGCGAGTCCGGCGCTCGCTGTGACGGGGAAGGACAGTTCGGGTACGTTTTCGCGGACTGATCCCGTAATCCGCCTGCGTGCCATCTCCGCCGTGCGCTCCCATTGCGGCCCGTAAAGGAGCAGCATGAATTCCTCACCACCGAGCCGACCCGGAAAGCAGTTCTCTGTGCTGAGCGCTCTGGCTACGGCAACGAGAACCTCGTCGCCGATGTCGTGGCCATGACTATCGTTGACCCGCTTGAACAGGTCGCAATCGACCATCGCGACACCTGTCGGCCGCGCCGCGTCGGGATCGCGAAAGCGCCGTGCAAGTCCGCGCCTGTTTGCGATGCCGGTCAGCGGATCGAGCGAGCTTGCCATGGTCGCCGTACGGACGTCGGCCATGGCGGCATCGCGCTGACGCAAAATTATCATATAGCCGTCCCCGATACCGGCCGCGGTAACGACGAACTCTATCAGGAACGCGATCAGTATCGCTTCGAAATAAAACGGTGCGGCGCGTTGCAAGGCGAGTTCCCAGAACAGCGCCGCCAGTGCGACGCAAATGCCCGGAAGCCATGCTGCGCTCTGGAACATGGCCGCCCTACTGCCCGCGCGGACCGACGAGACCAATGCAACGACGAGCATGACGATAAGTCCGGCAAGCACGATGTCATGCAGCATATCGAGCTTCCCCGCAAACGCGATCGACGGCGCCAGAACGGTCAGCGATACACCGATCGGTAACATGCTCCACAGCAGGATGCGCGTGCGGCGAAGATCGAAGCGATCATCGATATATGTCGCAAGCAACGGCCCGATCAGGGCGAGGGCAATGTCGGTTGCGATGGTTCGCAACAGGATGGCATCGCTTGCGAATGCAAACAGAAGTTGCCCCGAGGGAGGGAAGGAAATTGCAATCGTGCCGACGGCAATAGCTCTGGCGGCGACCCAGAAGAGGAAGCGCCGCTGCATGATGCACGCAAGCAGGATTGCCGCGCATGCGAATACAGCGACGGCGGACATAAATGCCCCCAGCGTGAAACTCGCCCAATCCAACTATTGGCCCCCCTGCCTGAACAGCCGAAACCTATCCGTCTATCTGTAGCTCTATCGTCGTCCTAAATGGCTAAAGAACGTCACTAATTTTTTAGGACCTTTGTCGGCGTTATAGCCCTGGGGATCAGCGCACGCGAGGGCCGCCGAAGGGCAGCGGCGGAGGAGGACGGCGGGCGCCACGCGGCAGCTGTGCCTGATAGGCGCGCCCGCAATGCTCGATACAATAGGGAAAGCCCGGATTGACCTGCTCCCCGCAGAAGTGGAAATCCGCTTCGCCGGGATGCCCCATCGGCCACCGGCATACCTTGTCGCTGAGATCGAGCAGGCTGGTCTTGTCCGCAATCTCGGCGCTCGGTTTGGCGGGAACGAGGCGCCGGGGCGGGGCGGGCGGAATCGGTGCCTGCTGGTCGCCGGGGCCTTGACGCAGGAAGCCGCCCGGTCCGACCGAGACAATTCGCGAAACATCGGCGTTCTTGTTCGGCAGTGGTTGCGAAGGAATCGGCGTGTTCGATGCAGCCGGGCGCGGTGCGGGCGCAGCTTCCTTTGCCGGAACCGGAGTCGGTTCGGGTGCGGCAGCACGCGGCTTGGGCGGCGCCTTCTTGGGCGCTGCTGCCGGTTTCGGCGGCGACGCAGGTTTGGCATTCGCCTTGTCGTTTGCCTTGACCGGCGAAGGGCGTGATTTCAAACCGAGCCGATGGGCCTTGCCGATGACCGCATTGCGGCTGACACCGCCGAGTTCGTCGGCGATCTGGCTGGCGGTCGAGCCGCTCTCCCACATTTTCTTGAGGGTCGCTATTCGTTCGTCGGTCCAGCTCATCACGTCACTCTTCGTTATCTCGGCAAGCGCGCTTGCCTGTTCATACTTGCCAGTCGCGGTGCATCGCCCTAGTCGCGGCCCTATGGCCCAGCAAGCAAATCTCGCTGACACGCGTTCGAAGCAATCGACGCACAATGGCGCGCCTGTCCCGGACCGGTTTGCCCAACGCGGCGTCCCTGTCATAACCGGGATCAATCGCGTTGGATTGTGGAGTCTCTATATTAAGGAGGTTCGCCGGTTTCTCAAGGTCCAGACGCAGACGATCTGGGCTCCGGCGATCACCACGCTGCTGTTTCTGGTAATATTCACCGTCGCACTCGGCCGTTCGGGCCACGGGGTCTATGGCTATCCGTTCGGAGATTTCGTTGCGCCAGGCCTGATCGTGATGGGCATGATGCAGAACTCTTTCGCCAATTCGTCCTTTTCGCTGTTGGCCGGCAAGATCCAGGGGACGATCATCGACCTGCTGATGCCGCCGCTCTCGGAAGGCGAACTGATGACCGGGATCGTGGCCGCCGCCGTCACCCGCGCCCTGCTGGTCGGCTGCACGGTGGCCGCAGCGATGTGGCTTTACCCCAATGTCCATCTCCACGCGGTGGAGCCATGGGCGATCGTATGGTTCGGGCTGATGGGCGCGATCCTGCTAGCCCTGATGGGACTGCTCGCGTCAATCTGGGCAGAGAAATTCGACCACAACGCTGCCGTCACCAATTTCGTGATCGCACCGCTCTCGCTGCTGTCGGGGACGTTCTATACGATCGATCACCTGCACGGCGTGTTCCAGACCATCAGCCGCTTCAACCCGTTCTTCTACATCATTTCGGGTTTTCGCTACGGCTTCCTCGGCCAGAGCGACATCGGCAGCGCGCAGGCGATTGTGTGGGCGGCTGTCGGACTGGGCGTATTCAACGCCGCTTTCGGCTTGCTGGTCTACCGGGTGCTGCGCTCGGGCTGGAACCTCAAGAGCTGAGCCTTCCGAGCCTCAATGCGTCAGCGAGCGGCGCAGGCGATAACGCCCGTTCTCGAAGCGTTCGAACATGGAATGGACTTCCGGGTGTTCTACCGGTCCAGCGAGCGAATCCCCGACAAGGTTCTGTTGGCTGACATAGGCGAGATAGGATCCCTCCTCGCTTTCTGCGAACAAGTGGTAGAACGGCTGGTTGCGATCGGGCCGGATGTCTTCGGGAATGGATTCGTACCATTCGTCACTGTTGGCGAAAACCGGATCGATATCGAAGACGACGCCGCGAAAATCGAACATCCGATGGCGCACGACGTCGCCCGGCGCGAATTGCGTGCGCACGCTGCTCGGCGCGTCTATCGTGCGACCGGCGAGGGGAGAGAAGAACTGTGCTCGTTCCATATACGTGGGAATATGGGTGCGATAACCGATGGACTCAAGCGGGAGCGGCAAATTCATCCCCAATCTCGCGCATTTCGGGCAAGCTTTGCGCTTGGCAAGCGCGATTGGCTCGGCTAACGGCTCCGGCTCCCGATCACTTGGCTGTCAAAGGCCATGCGATGCGCCTTGATGCGGAGAGGTGGCAGAGTGGTCGAATGCGCCGCACTCGAAATGCGGTATACGGGCAACCGTATCGAGGGTTCGAATCCCTCCCTCTCCGCCAGCCACCCCCAGCACCAGTCTCCTTTTACAGGGTCTTCGCGCAACCCGGCGGAACAGGCGGAGTTGCGCAGCTTGATCGGTAACAGCCGCGCCTTTGCCTAGCCGGAATGTCCGGGATTGGGGCGCAATGCGGAAGTCTGACTGTGTCTGGCTCAATGTCCGCAACGTTGTCGTCCGGAATGGCTCCTCCGGAATGGCTCTTTCCTTATCAAAACATTGAAATGCTGCCCATCGCTCGCGGTCTTGGCGCCGTGCCTGCATCCGCTGAAATAGCTGACATTCCCGATGCTCGAACGGCTACACGAAACGTGCCGTCGGTTCATCTGCCTGAGTGAGGTGCCCAACGGCAGGACTCAGAGTTGCCTGCTGGATGACTGGACCGGCCGCTTGTTGGAGGAAACCGGCTTCGAAGGCGAAATTTTTGTAACTCCAAATGCGGAGCAGGGCGCTTGGCGGCGTCTGAAGCTAAACTGCTAAGGAGCGCTGCATGAAATTGCCCCACACTTTCCCGTTCACACCGCCACCCCGCAAAAATGGAAGTTCAAGAAATGAACGGGACTCAATTGGCCGACAAATTGAGGCGTCCGCTTAATGTTGGTAGCGATTCCTCTCGCCATTTTCCTTGAAGATAGGCTTCCCAGCTTGACGGAAAACACAGCGACGGTTTCGATTGCGTCGGTCGGACAGGCGAACTCAGGTTCAGGAGCAGTGTCCGGATCTATCGTTCAAGGCAACGAAACTGCCACAGCTACTCCGGCCAATAAATCCACTGCCAATGCCGAACCGGAAATCATCGTCACGGGGTCAACAAGCGACCGTCGGGAAGACCCTCTCTTCAAAGCGAACGAGACTTCGTTCGCTGCGGTCCAGAAGGTCGACGCGGCGGTGGTTCGACCCGTGTCGTTGGCATACAAGCATGGTTTACCAAAACCAGTCAGGAACGGGTTGCACAATTTCCTTGAAAATCTTCATCAACCAGACGTGGCGATAAATTTCCTACTGCAGTTGAAGCCGGGAAAGGCAATCGAGACGATTGCTCGCTTTGGTATCAATACGACAATCGGTATCGCCGGATTGTTCGACATCGCCAAGCGAAAGCCATTCAACCTTCCCGATCGTCCGAATGGCCTTGCCGACACGCTGGGCTATTACGGGGTCAAACCCGGCCCATTTCTTTATTTGCCCTTGCTCGGACCGACTACCGTGCGCGACCTATTCGGTCTTGCCATCGATCGATCGCTCCTGCCCTTGGCGGTTGGCTCGCCATTCACCAAACCCGCCTACAATATCGCCTCAGGCACAATTAAGGCACTCGATCACCGCATCCGGTTCGACGAACAGTTCCAGGCTCGGTCAGCCTCTGACAATCCATATGCCAGTATGCGTGCTCTCTATCTGGATTCACGGGAGCGGGAGATTGCTGCGTTACACTCGCATCATCAGAGGGAAGACAAGACCTCAAACGCAGAAACGAACATATCGGTGACCGGTACCCCATCGCAAAAATCTCCAAAGTCCGGCAAACGGAAGATGCAGTATATCCCGCCTATCTCGGTATTCCCGATATGAGTGCGGGCCATGCGTCAGTGCCGATACGATAGTGT
Source organism: Qipengyuania algicida (assembly GCF_009828025.1). Taxonomy (GTDB): domain Bacteria; phylum Pseudomonadota; class Alphaproteobacteria; order Sphingomonadales; family Sphingomonadaceae; genus Qipengyuania; species Qipengyuania algicida. The sequence goes on from NZ_WTYA01000014.1 coordinate 34,510, forward strand.
GAGCCGAAACGTGGTGGGCGCCTGCGGTACATATTGTCGCGCAGCGAATATTCGCAGCGGGTTGCCATAAGCGAAGCTATCACCTCGGGCCCCGAACACATTGTCGAGCTTGATCGACAAGGCGAACGCGCCCCGCGTTGCTGAAATGCTCGCGGCGGCCGCGAGCGTGTTGCCCATGCCGCGATCCAGTGCCGGATCGAAGCTGAGCCGTGCAGGACCGAGATAGTTCAACCGGAAATTTGCATTCAGATCCCAGGGCCCGAACGTGACCTGCCTCGCGATTTCGAGACGCGAAGCCCAGTTAGGCACCACTGGGAGTCGGCGATCGTCCAGCAACAAACCGGTTTCGTTGCGCACGAGCAGCGCCGATTGGAGCGAGGTTCCTGCTGCAACTGACCAACCGTGACGAAGGTTCAGCTTTGTGGACAACTCCGCACCGGAGATAGCGCCGGTCCCAGCGTTGATCGTTGCGATAATCCCACCCGGCAATATACGATCGGACTGGATGCTGCTCCACCACGAATGATAAAGTTCCAGGCTGGTCGTGACCGGACCGAAACGCTGTCGCCAACCGCTTTCGAGGGTTGCGAGCTCATCTCCATCGAGCGGCACGGATGCCCCCGAAGCGTCCGAAGAGATTCCTCCCTGCCGGAACGACGAGCCATATCGAACATACGCAATACTATCGGCCCCTGCCTTGTATGCGAGCGCGACACTCGGCGTCAGCGCCCATCGTGAATGCGTATACTCGGCTGGCTGGGCGAAGGTGGTAAGCTCTTCCTTGAGGCTGTTGCGCGATGCGCGCAAGCCCAGACTGAGCTGCACTCTTGGCACCAGAATCCCGTTTACTTCTCCAAACAGCGAGGTTTCGAGCGTCGTCCGATTGATTGCGTCGATAACGGCGCTCCCATCGAATCCTTGAAGCTGTTGTGCACCACGATGGCGCGCCTGGAGATGGCTCAAACCTATCAGCCAATGGATCGGCGCCGACGAACCGGTGAGGCGCGCTTCGCTGTCCCAAACAGTATAGGTTGCAGCATCGATGAGACGCTGGGGATCGGCGACACCCAACCCCGTGGCACCCTGTGTCGCATCATAGGTGCCGTCCACCGCATGGTGGGTATAGCCGGTCGACAATGTCAGATTGATCGCGCCCTTATAGGTCAGACTAAGTGATCCATGGATTAGGTCATTATCCTGGGGCTCTGGTAATTGCACGGGCCGACTATAGCTTGCGGGCGAATAGACGTAGCTGCTGTCGCGTGAATTGAGCCACTGTGCCAACCCGCTGGCGTCCACGCGCCAACCATTGCCCGGCTCGATACCCAGAGCTGCCCTCAAACCGACGACACTCGATCGATTGGTGTCTTGCAAATTGCCCGTATCGATCCAGCCAGCGCTTTGATCGGCATAGGCCACCATTCGCACAGCAGCCGTTCCAGGTAACACGGGGAGATTTACTATTGCCGAGCCCGAGCTTGGTGCTCCGCCGTCAGCCACAAGCCCGCCTCCGAGCGAAGCTATAAACTGGGATTGCCCGAGCTCCGGCCGATTGCTGACGATGTGATAGACTCCGCCCATGGCTCCTGTGCCGTAAAGCGACCCCTGCGGCCCCTTGAGCACCTCCACCTTGCTGACATCAACCAGTCGAATATCTGGATCGGGTGCCTCATAGGTCAAACGCGTCTCGTCAAAGACGATTGCCACGGTCGACTGGCTGACGCCACCAAACGCACTGTCTGCAACGCCGCGAAGAAACAGGCGATTACGACCGGGACCTTGTCCAGCAAGCGACGCGCCGTCGACCCTGTCAGCGACGTATCCGGTGCCGTTCTGCGGCTGCACGGCATCCACCGGGGCCAGCGCGATGACCGCAACCGCGTCCGGGGTTGAACCAAGCTCAAGATCGCGTTTGGTCGCGGTGACGATTATCGGACTCGAGACTACTGATTTGATCGACTCCGTAGTGCCTGACGGCCTCGTTCGCCTGTCCGCCCTGCTCGGCGCTCGCTCGATCCGCCACGCGTTTGTGCCCACTGGTACGGCATGAAGGCCAGTATGTCGGAGCAGTCTGAACAGGGCTTCAGCCACCGACATATGCCCGTGAATAGGCGGCGTTTCGAATTTGGGAAGCGCACCCACCGAACCGATCGATGCGTCAGTTTCCCGTGCGAGAATCGCGACAGCCTCCGGCAGGCTAACGGCCGGAATATCGATCGCGACTGACTTTGTTGATTGCGCGTGGAGTTCAGGGCTCCAGATGATAGACGTTGCCGCGAGCGACAATGCGAATTGCCATAATCCTGGCGAGGTCTTTGACCGCCGACTTGCCATCTTGGATTGAAAGAGTTCCCGAAAAGCGACGCTGGGCCAGCGCCGGAGAAACATTTATGCGCAGCTGGCCGAAACGCGCAAGGTCGCTAACCACCACGGGAAGTGGCGTATCGTCATAACTAAGCCTACCTGTACGCCATTCGCCAACGGTGGCTGGCACGACCTTTGTCTCGATTGCCCGACGCGATTCCAAATCGAATCCGAACTGCTTGCCTGCTGAAAGTTTGATCGGCTCAGCCAAATTGTCGGAGGTCACTGTCAATGCGCCTTGAGCCACCGCAACGCGTGTACTCTGACCGTTCACCTGCACATCAAAGTCCGTGCCTATGTCGGAGATTTGCAGCGCGCCAGCCTTAATCGTGAGACGCCTGCCATTCACATGCGCGATTGCGAAGTAGCCAGTCCCTATAAGCTCCATGACATGATCGCCGCGCCCGCTAACGACCAGTCGACTGTCAGGCGCCAGTGTGATGTGTGAACCATCTTCAAGAGCGATCTCGCGCGGGATGGTAGTGGTTGAATAGATAGTCGGCGTCGGCGAATGCAACTGAGGAACAAGAACAAGGCCTAACAGTGATGCGGCTATCGCTGTGCCCGCCCATATCGGCCACACCCGTTTGCGCCAAGATACCTTATGTTCACGGCTTGGATCATCTTCCACGGTTGCTAGTTCGCGGTCATAAACTGTTGCCAAGGCATCGGCCATTGCCACCTGGTCATAGGCTTCTCGATGGCGTGGATTCGCTTCAAGCCAGTCAGTGAATCCGTTCCAGTCCATGTCGTCACCTTCGCTGGCAAGATGCCAGCGAACTGCTTCATCAACGATGTGTCTGGAGAATTCCTTCATCGATCCTTACCGTCAGATGGCGTTCTTGCCTCGCGTCCGTCTACTTCCTTGGACGCCGCGCCATCGAAATATCCGGAGTTGGCCAAAGCATCACGAAGATGGCGCATTGCAGCAGCGATGTGTTTTTCTACCCCGCTGCGGCTGATACCCATCAAGCTCGCTATATTTGCTTGGCTGTGACCTTCAAATCTATAGAGAACAAGTGCGCGCCGAGCGCCGGGCGGCAACTGCGCGATTGCATCGCGAAGTACTTCGACCTCCTCCTCAACCAGCAGCGCATTTTCAGCACTGGGTGAAGGATCGCTGTGCACGCTTTCAGTCGGTGCATAAGCGCCATCGTCGAGCCAGATGCGTTCTCTTCGCATACGCCGAGTTCGCTCGCGAACACGGTCGAGCACCAGATGATGCGCCATGCGAAACAGATATGCGCGGCCGTTCGCTATCGGTCCTGTAACGGTTGTCGCAGCCTTCAGCCACAGTTCTTGAAACAAGTCTTCGGCCTCATTCGAATTCCCGCAACGAGCAGTCAGGAAACGGACTAGTTCTGGGCGATGCTCGTTTAGCAGCACGGTCAGGCCACCGCGTGTTGAAGTTCCATCATCATCGGTATGCACGTTCGATTTCAAATGCTTGAAGCCAACCGTGAACTCCTAAAGCGAGCACGCTTCATCCGGCTGGTTGGGAATGTTAGCATTCGTACGATCAAGAGAGGAGCCATTGCTGAGCTGCAAGAATAGTTGAACGAACTCACCATAAGCGATCAGATTGAACTTGGTAGTCCACAATTGGTGATGCTCTGACCAATCATAATACCGTCGCTCACGATAGCTTTCCTGATAATTTTTTTGGTCTCGCGGTTCGTTCACGCGGCGAGTTATGGCACCTTCTGGGCTGCATTCTGCCTGTCCGGTTCCGGCGCCGAAGTTGAGGAAGCTGACATTCGAACGAGGCAAGGGCTCGGTGAGCAGCCGCCGACAAAGCAGACGCTAAGCATCTCCAGTTGGCCCGACAAAAGCTGAAACATGTTCTGGTGCAGACCGATGGCAACGGGACCAGAAGGCGACCGACTGGTTTCAGTGCCGCCTACTCATCCACTGCCCACTAAGGCGGACTGGTACTGCGAATCCTTTGGTTCAGTTACATGACATCGATGTTTGCTCCGTTCATCTAGCATGCTGCGGTTTCAGGATAAGGAAGTGAAAGCTTCCGGCAATCGCCTGAGGGCGCTTTCCTTGTTCGGATGGAGGATTGAACTTTGCCGTAGGCAGATAAATCATTCCTGACCTCAGATCGAGCGCGCCGGTCCTTGCACCGACCTCGGTCGAAACACTCGCCAGCTTGCGAACTTTTGCTCCGCCAAGGTCCAGCACTTCGAGCGTACCGCTCTTGCCGCACGGGATGAGCGCGAGACGGCGCACCGGATCCACCAGTACCGCGTCCGGTCCTGTACCAATTGGCACGGCCTGCTCGACCTTGTGCGTCATCACGTCGACAACTTCGGCGACGCCGTTGGCACAGGATGAGATGACGCGATCATGAGCCGCATCCAGCGCCATTCCTGTTGGCCCTTCGCAGCCAGGTAAAGCGATTGGCGTACCAGGCTTGCCGGTCGCCAGATTGACCGTCTCGATCTCGTTGCGGTCCTCATTATTGACGAACAAAGTGCGATGTGGCCCGATTACAGCATACTCGAGACCGGATTCTAGCGGGATCTCCTTCACGATCTTGGCATTCTTTAGGTCGACTTCCGTGACCTTGCCCGCGTCAGCATTCATCGTGAGCAAATAGCCGCTCGCAGGATCAATGATCGCAGCATCAGGATCAGCTGGGACCGCGATCGATGCAAGCTGTTTGCCGCTTACCACATTGATAAGCCTTACAGTTGCGTCATGACCGCTGGTTACTGCGATGTCATCAGTGCCAGCAATCGGTACGACTGCGTGACCATGATGGATCGAACCAATCATATGCACCGAATTTCCATGTGCGAGATCAACCATCGCGACCGCGTCCCCGTGCGTGACGAAAAGCCTATCGTGCACCGGATCGAAGGTTGAATAATCCCAACCCGCACCGTCGGGTAAAGCGATTGAGCCCGCATTCGCATAAGGTTGCGCCGAGGGTGCGGCGGCCACAAGACCGATACTCGCAACAGCGAGAAGAATATTGCGCATGGGAGTTTCCTTGTTTTGCGTACCCAAATTCAATCGTTTGTCGTTAGCGAGTTTGACCTGATCGGCTCACAGCGAAAAGCGGCGCCATCGTCGTCACGCCTTCATCCCCATCCGCGGCATGGCCCAGATAATGGGTAATCCCAAATGCGGCCTCGGTCGTGCGCAGAAGCGAGTAATGGTTGTAAGGCGTCGGATCCACGATTTGGCCGCTTCCATGATTTGTGATTACGATGGTGACGATGTGGCCGCCACCGAAATTCGCCTTGCTTGACAAATTGTAACCACAGCAACCCTGTACGCCGGACTTGCGTGCCTCCTTGTTGTTCTCGTCGAAAGTGACGACGATCGCGCTGTTGTCGGCACCATGCCAGAATTTCGCATGAGTGATGGCGTCCACTAGCCGCCCGATTTCCGCATCGCCACGGTGGATCAGCGCTGGCGTATTCGTTTCGAGACAATTGGCTGGCACGCTTGGTCCATCATCCACGCCTCGGCCGTGCATTTCGTTGCATTGGTTGGGAATGATATGCGCGTAATTGGGCACATTGCCTGAAGCGAGATCGGCCTTGAGCTGATCGAACCCTACGAAATGCTGTCGCAGTTCGAGGTAGCCTTCGGAATTGATGGAGTGGAAGTTCACGAAGCCGTTGTGCTTGGCGGCATAGATTTCGTAAGGCTTCCCTTTGATCGGATAGTCCGGCGTCGGCCAGCGCGGCACCAGTGAGCCGGCGGACGGTATGTCTTCCATATAGGATTTCCAGGTCAAACCTCGCGCAGCCAACTGGTCCATCAAGCTTGGCTTTGTCAGATCGTGATCTGCGTAGCCAGGCTTGTGCGAATCCTCGCAGAAATGGCTTTCCGTATCCTGACGACAGAAAAACGCATCGTCATCGTGAATGCCGAAAGTGTCGCCGCCGAGCATGGCGATGTAATTCCCCTCGCTGGAATGGACCTCGGCATAGAAGTGGCTAGCGAGGCCGTATTCGTGCGCCAGACGATGGATCACCGGTGTCCATGCCGGATGATCCATGATCTGATGATAACCCTTGTTTTCCTCCACGATCACAAAAATATGCTGGTAGCGCGGCATAGCTCGCGGCGCTGACAACGTCCGAGCTGAGGTTCGAGGGGCGGGTGGATGGGATGCCGCCGAAAGCGAACCGATCAGAAGGACTCCGGCAAGGATTTTGCCAAAACGAGCTATGCTACGCATCTCGATTATTTCCCGAAATTGAAGCGAATACCGGCCATATAGTCGGCCTGGTAATATTCACGCTGGATGGGATAGCGCGGATCGGATGACTGCGTGAATGCCAGCTTGGTGTTGGTAAGATTCTTTGCCGAGAAGAACACACTCAGCTGCTTGCTAAATGCATAGGAAATATCCGCGTCGAGCCGGAAGCGCGGCTGCGAATAGATGTCAGTCGCGCTGGAGTCTCCGACCCCGAAGATGTTCTTCGAGACATACGAAGCACCCAGATGGGCATCGACCGGTCCCTTCTCGTAGAACAGCGTGGCGTTGTAAGCGAAGTTCGACGTCTGCGGCAGGGTTCCGTAAGAGATGGCCAGTGTGGCTGGATCCTGATGAATCCCGCCGCGCGAATGGAGTGCGGTCACATTGCCGTCGAATCCGAAGCCGCTCCACCAGCCTGGCAGGAACAGGAACTGCTGACGCATTTCCAGCTCCACGCCGTAAACATGCGCCGATCCGATGTCGTTGTAGCCGATAATCGTACCTGACGAGCCACCGAAAGCTGGATCGGAAACATTGTTTATCTGCGTTTGCACGATATAATTGCTGAGCTGATCATAAAATCCAGTGATTGAGATAAGCCCTCCGGTGGGCGTGTAATATTCGGCCGCCAGATCAAAGTTATGGCCAATCGTAGGTTTGAGATTTGGGTTACCCCCGATGATGGTAGGCGTGCCGCTATTCGAAAATGACCGAGCTGCGGTAATCTGGTTGAAGCCTGGGCGAGCGATAGTGGTCGAATAGGCTCCGCGAAGCAGGAAATTCGGCGACATCTTGTACTTCAGGCTTAGATCCGGAAAGAAGTCCGAATAATTATGTGTCGCAACCGGCGAAACTCCCCCGGAGACCTGTGACGGATCGACCCGATAGGTGGCCTTGGTCGCTTCGAACCGAACGCCGCCGACAACCGACAATTGCCCGAAATTGCCGCTGTACTGCAGATAGCCGCCGTAAACGTCTTCCTTGTCGTTATAGTAGGCGTCGAGGCTCTCGATCAACGGACCTTGCGGAATCTGCTCGAACTTCGAGTAGATCGGCGTCGGGCCGATATTATATGCACCCCCATAATAGACCTGATCGCCGCCTTGACTGAAATCGGCGTAGCTGGCGCTAGGGTCGATGAAGTCGGCTTGGTATTGGTGGTTCACTCGCTTGCGTAGCCGCGCGCTGGCGCCCAACTGGATTTTGGCATCTTCGCCGAACCCGACCGGGACACCGACATTGAAAACGCCCGACCATTCATCATCGCCGACATGCGAAACGCGATTGTTGCCGCCAAATGAGGTGTAGATCGACGGATCGGTGAGATTGACTCCGCCATTGGCGTCATACGTCGGAACTGCAGGATTGATGACGTTATTGTAGGTAGCGCTGAACGTGTTCGGCGTGCTCCAACCGCCGTACATCGAATAGGGAAATTCATCGTGACCATTGGTGTAGGCGAGTTTCGCATTGATGGTGACGCCGTTGTCGAACGTCGTGCTGCCGCCCGCTTCGATCAGATCGTTGCCTAGCACCTCACGGGTCGAAATGACCACTTCCTTGGCGGTCACGCCATTGCCGGTAATGTCACCAAGACTGCTGATCGAGTTGATACTGTCGGCAAGACCATTGAGCTGATATTCGTGTTTGTAGGCGTTCTCGACATAGCCCGAATAAAGCCCACGCACATAAAATTTGGTCGAATCATTCGGCCGGAACACGAGACTGCCGGACAAGCCCTGCCGGGTACGGTGATAATCATACAGACGCGGCTGGAGATCGTCATAAAGCTTGCTGGCTACGTAGGGATCGGTGCCAGCCGGAGCAGCCGACGGATTATTGATATAATCCGCCTCTACGTCGTTGATCCCGCGCTGGTCTTGATCGTAGGCATAGGAGAGCGTCAAGCTGAAGTGGTGTGCGCCCGAGGCGGTAGTGCCCCCAAAGCCGGCGCCGACGGTGATGTTGCCCTGATAGCGGCGCGAATTGCGTAGCGTCTCGACGCCGAGTGCGCCCCCGCCCGACACCATCAGGCTCTTCTGCGGGTCGATTTCGCGCGGGAGAATGTTCACCGTACCGCCTAACCCCTCCGCATCCATTGCTGGGGTCACTGACTTGATCACTTCAAGGCCACCGAGAATACCCGCTGGAAAGGCGTCGAAGGCCACTGCGCGGCTGCCACCCTGCGGAGAAGCAGGGTTCGAGGGGGTCAGCTGCACGCCGTCATAGGTGGTCGCATTAAGGTCAGCATCAAGGCCGCGAATATTGATGAAGCGCCCCTCACCGCTATCCGATTCCATCTGGATACCGGGAATGCGTTGCAGTGCTTCGGCAGCATTTACGTCAGGGAGTGCGGTAATCTCGCTGGGCGTGCGAACATCCATGACGATCGACGCTGACTTCTTGATCTGGGCGGCCTGCTCGCGCTTGCCGGTGACGATGATCTGCCCGGCCGGTCCGGTCGTGGGTAATGCTGGTGCGGATGCAGCCGGATCGCCAACTGTCGGCGTTGGAGCTGCTCCCGTATCCTTGGCTAATGCGAGCTGGGGGCATGCGATTGCGAACACTGCCGTTGAGAGCAGCAAGCCGGTCCTGAACATTGTTTCCTCCTAGACTGAGTCGAAGGAATGGCTGGGCTTGGTCTGTGACGGATCTGTTTCAAATGCCTAAGGTGTCCAAAATGTATACTTTGATGGATCTCAATTTTCGATTTTCTCTATTTAGTTTGAGCGAAAATGAATCCCGAACTCCGGCAAATTTTTGGATTTTCTCCAAAATATCTTGGCTCATGAGAATGATAGACCCAAAACTCCGGCAAAAAGTGAAATATACCATTTGCCAAATTTTCAGCTTTTTAGGAACGAGCAAATATAACATCGATTTGTTTAACTGTCAGGTCGAAAATGACAAATAAACAGGAGAATAATCGATGAATTTTCTTTTGAAGGCGAGCGTCGCAATCATCGCGACTGCTGCTTCACTTACCGCCTGTTCGACCAAGCAATCTTCAAACAACGCAAATGCATCTACCTCGCAATCAACCGCCGCTCCAAACTCTGCGATGACATCGAGCCTCCAGCCAAGCGCAACCAATCGGTCATCCATTCTTGCGGCTGCCGAGCCTTTCGAAACATTAACCGAGCAAGCCCCTACTGCTTCCAAGACAGAATTGCTCAACTTGATTGCCAAAGCAAATCAGGCAGCGCAGACGGTTTCACCTTCACTTGATCCCCAGCATCAGGCCGACATGACAAATCACCTGAAGGCGATCTCCGGCGCTCAGACGACAAACAACAGGACTGAGATAGCGCTGGCTTCGGTGGAAGCTTACAGGACGCTTGTCGAAAGTGCAGGCGATGCCGGAAAGATTCCGCAAGCTGTCAGCCTGCTTGATTATTCAGGCTTCCGTTATCAGGCAGATCTGTCGGCCAGGCCGGTTCGCTGGTCGGATTCCGGGAACGCTGTTATGTTTGCCGAGCAGAAGTGGGCCAGCATTTCGGATCGCGTGACCGACACTACTCTCAAGTCCGAATTCTCAAAATCTCTGGAAGACATGAAGAGCGCTCAGAAGGCCAGCGACGTGAAGGCCGCCAAGGCAGCTTCGACCAAAGAGCTCGACCTCGTCGACAAGCTCGAGAGCTTCTTCTCCAAACAATAGCTTCGCCGATCCAGGCATTTCTCCGGAGGCTTCCCATGACGGCCCATCAACAGCGTTCGATGCTGAATAAAGTCCCGTACGTCACTCTCTACTTCTGGGTCATAAAGATCCTCGCCACCACAGTTGGCGAGACGGGTGCCGATTTCCTCAACATCAAATTGGGTCTTGGATTGAATCTGACGTCGGTCGTCATGACCCTCGCGTTGGCCATTGCGTTGTTCATCCAGATGGGCAGCCGCCGCTATGTGCCCTGGCAGTACTGGCTGGTTGTCGTTTTTCTGAGTATTGTCGGGACCCTCATCACCGATACCATGACCGACGAACTAGGGATCAGCCTTTATATCTCAACGACGGGGTTCACCCTGGCCCTCATCGCGACGTTTATATTCTGGTATCGAAGCGAGGGGACACTTTCGATCCATGACATTGATACGCCGCGCCGCGAAACGTTTTATTGGCTCGCGATCTTGTTCACATTCGCGTTGGGCACCGCTGGTGGAGATCTCGTCTCGGAAAAGGCAAATCTGGGCTATCTGACAGCAGGGCTGATTTTCGGTGGTCTTATCGCGCTGATTACGATCGGCTATTATGCGAAAGCACTTGGTCCAGTATTGGCGTTCTGGCTGGCCTATATCCTTACACGGCCGCTTGGTGCGTCGCTTGGCGATCTGATCACCCAGCCACATTCTAACGGCGGTATGGGAATGGGCACGATGCCGGTTAGTAGCGTATTTCTCGTCGTCATCGTGTCGCTCGTGGCCTATCTTTCCGTGTCGCGGATCGACAGTCCGATGAATCACACCAGCAAAGCTTGAACTGTTGGCTGCGGCGCAATGTTTCTGTGGCTCAGGGCATAAGTTTGCAAAATTGTATCTCATGCGCGACCGTGTCGTGATGTAGGCGCTGCTAATCGAACTCTTGTGCATCTTCGCACGATTAAGGAGTCGCAAATGAAACTGTTTTCAAAAATCGCGCTTGGCGCAGCCATCTTGGGCATGCCTCTGGCGGCTTATGCCGGAACCCAGATGCATGGCCCCAAGCCGCTGGTCAGCAAGGCACGCGCCGAGCAGATCGCGATGGCGAGGGCCCCAGGAGGCAAGATCGTCGATAGCGAGTATGAAAAGGAAGACGGCGGTTGGCGCTGGTCGTTCGACATCCGTCAAAACGGCAAGATCCACGAGATTGGCGTCGACGGCAAGACTGGTCGGATCGTCGAGAACAGCTGGGAGAACCCGGCCGCAGAAGCGAATGAGCCGGACTAGAGCGTAAAGGGGGCATCTTGCGCATTTTGATAGCCGAAGATGACAGCGAGACCGCTGGCTACGTCTCTCGCGGTCTTAGCGAGGCGGGGCATAGCCCGGTCGTCGCCTCTGACGGCAGGGATGCGCTTCATCTGGCCCTTACCGAGGACTTCGATCTCATGATTCTTGATCGCATGATGCCAGGGATCGACGGGATCGAGGTTCTCCGGCGTGCTCGCGCTGGCGGAATTGGTGCGCCTGCGATCATGCTGACCGCACTCGGTCGTATAGAAGATCGGGTCGAAGGCCTCGATGCCGGGGCGGATGACTATCTGCTAAAGCCATTCGCATTCAGTGAGTTGATTGCGCGTGTAAACGCTATCTCTCGACGCAGCGCCCCGCAACACGCTGTGACAAAGATTTCAAATGGACCATTTGAAATCGATTTGCTTGCCCGCGAGGTCCGGCGTGATGGAGAGCCAGTGATCCTGCAGCCCAAGGAATTTCGGTTGTTCGAGGAACTGATGAAGAATGCAGGCGAATTCGTTACTCGAACGATGCTGCTCGAGAGGGTCTGGGACTTTCACTTCGATCCCCAGACGAAAATCGTCGAGACCCATGTCAGCCGGTTGCGTGCCAAGCTGAATGAAGGCGGTCGTGTGGACTGGATCGAAACGGCGCGTGGTGTCGGATATCGGATGCGCGCCGGATGAGAGGTCTGTTCGGCAGCGCTGCATACCGTATCGCATTTGCTTCATCCTTAGCCTTCGCGCTGGCCGTGCTTGGGATCGGCGCTGAATCCTATTTAGCAGTGCAGAAGGCATTCGCTCTCCAGATAGATCAAACAATAGAGGAAGGAAGCAACGCGCTGTTGTCCGAGCTTAAGGACGAAGGATTGTCTGGACTGGGTGAAGCGGTTACCCAGCGAGAGCGAATGGCAGGAAATTCGCTTGGCTTTGCCGTTTTCGATCCTGCCGGCAACAGAGTGGCAGGCGCACTCAACACCCCTATGCCGAGTGAAGGTTGGGCGCGGATTATCTTCACAGACCCAGGCGAAGGCCCGGACCCAGCTCGCGCAAAAACAACGATGTTGCCTAAGGGCTATCGACTGACGGTCGCTGCAGATTTGGAACCGTTGGAAAGAATTGATGACCAGCTTTACGAGGTCTTCGCGTTCGGATTTTTAGCAGCCCTCGCGATCGGAACGGGAATTGCGTTAGCGCTTGGGGGCTATTTACGGCGCCGTCTGACGCAGGTCGAACGGGTTGCAAATGCCTTTGCCAGAGGCGACCGACTAGCTCGTGCGGAAGTTGGGCGGAGAGGCGACGAATTCGATCGCCTTGCCGCAGCTCTCAACGCAATGCTCGACAGAATTGCCGCGCTGGTCAACAATCTGAAACAAGTCACCAGCGATCTTGCGCATGATATGCGCACACCCCTTTCACGCCTTCGCGGACAGCTTGAGGTTCTCCACCGTGCCCATGGTCCGGAACGTGATATCTTGATTCAGGAGGCCTTGGAGCGGATCGACGACATCTTATCGCTTTTCAGCGCAATCCTGCGGATTGCCGAACTCGACGAGGGCGAACTGCACAAGCGCTTCGTTCCGATCGAGCTCGACACTCTGGTCACCGATCTAGTCGAAACCCATATTCCGCTCGCAGAGGACAGTGGCCATATTATTGAGGAAGCAGCGTGCGACGAGTGCCGCGTGATCGGCGACCGCGAGTTACTCGCGCAGGCATTGATCAATCTCATCGAAAATGCTGTGCGGCATACACCCGCAGGCACGAGGATATCGGTCGGCGCCCGCAAGGACGGAGACAGCTGCTGCGCCTTCGTCGCTGATGATGGACCCGGAATCGCCACAGATGATCTTGGCCGCGTAACCCAGCGCTTTGTACGGCTTGATGCAGCTCGAACCAGCCCGGGGAACGGATTAGGCCTCAGCCTAGTCAAGTCTGTGGCGGAAGCACACGGGGGGCGGCTAGAGCTTAACGATCACGAGCCGGGGCTCGCTGCGACGCTGATACTGCCGGGGATCGCCGCATGAGGCGACTAATGCCGCTGATAATGCTCAGCCTTTCCGGCTGCGCCACATATCATGCTGTGCCCCTGAGCGAAGCGCCAGCGGCACTCGCGACTCCCTCACCGGCGGTTTTGGCTGAGGCGGCAAGTACAATCCGTCGACCTTGGCTGGCACCGGTGAAGGTCGATCTTTCGCAGCCTTTGACGCAGGACGGCTTGGCGGCGATTGCGGTCATCAACAACCCTGATTTGGTAGCGCAACGCGCCCGCGAAGGCGTCAGCAATGCGCAGGTATTTGCAGCGGGGCTGTTGCCCGACCCTACCTTCTCGTTTGGCGCCAATAAAGTCCTCACCGGCCCCGACCCGTTTCTTGACCTGTCAAGCACGCTGGGTCTGGATCTCAATGCGCTGCGGACGCGTGCGGTGTCTCGCCGGGTCGCGGTGGCGAATGCCGAAAAGGTCCGGCTCGATCTGGCCTGGTCGGAATGGCAAACCGCTGGTCAAGCTCGATTGCAGGCGGCAAAGGTTCTTTCGCTTACCCAAATTGTCGGTCTCGCCAAAGCCTCGGAGAATATCACCCGATCCCTGCTCGATCGGATCAATCGAGCTGTCGGTCGGGGTGATATTTCGGGCGTCAGGCTGCAAGCGGCACGGATCGCTCTTTTGACCGCGAGCGAACAGCTACGGACTTCAGAAAGCAGTCTCGCTACCGCTAAGACCGAGCTGCGCAGGCAATTAGGCTTACCGCCGGGCTACAAGCTCGACCTCGCGCAGCCAGCCCTGCCGCCCCCGCCACCTTCGACCGAGAAACTCTTCAAACTTGCAGAAACGAACCGAACCGATCTCGCCGCCCTGCGTGCAGGCTACACTTCACAAGAGGCGACCGTGCGCAAGGCGATCATCGAGCAATTCCCGACGCTCAATCTGAATCTGAATGCGGCGCGCGACAGCGCAGGAAATTTTCTACTCGGTCCCTCGGTCGACTTCACGTTGCCGCTCTGGAACCGCAATCGCGGCAACATCGCCATCGAGCGGGCAACCCGAACCGCCCTGAAGGCCGAGTATAATGCGCGCCTGTTCCAGACACGCGCAGATATCGATGCTGCAGAGGCGGGTCTGCAAGTCGCCTATCGGCGACGAAACGATACGATCAAGCAATTGCCGCGCCTGCAACGCTATGCGGAGGCGACGCGTAAAGCGGCCAAGCGCGGCGATCTGTCACTCGAAGCTGCTCAAAACGCGGAGCAAGCCCTGCGCGATCGCGAGTTGGTTCTTGCGCAGGCCGATCAAACCATCGCCGAGCAATCAATCGCACTCGAACTCTTGACCGGCACGCCAAGGGAGGCCTGGCCCCAATGAAGCGACTTTTTGCCCTTGCTGCCTGCGCGACACTCGTCGCCTGTTCATCGGGCTCTTCCAGCTCAAGCTCAAGCCCCACCCCTACAGCGCTCGTGAGCCTGGCAACCGCCGAAAGCGGTGCCGTTGCTTCGACGCAGACGATCTATGGCGCTGTTCTCCAGAATGCTGACACTCAATTTACCCTGTCGGCACCGGTCGAGGCCATTGTGAACCGC
Organism: Qipengyuania algicida; assembly: GCF_009828025.1. Classification (GTDB taxonomy): domain Bacteria; phylum Pseudomonadota; class Alphaproteobacteria; order Sphingomonadales; family Sphingomonadaceae; genus Qipengyuania; species Qipengyuania algicida. Next base: position 49,600 of record NZ_WTYA01000014.1, read on the forward strand.
GTTGTGGCCTCGTTGGGGAGCGCTGTGTCAAGCGGGCAGCTCGTCGTCGCTCTGGCCCCCAGCGCCAATACCCGCGCAAATATAGCAACGCTTGATGCCCAATTGCAGACCGCGCAGCAAGCTTATGCGCGCGCGCAACGTCTGCGCGCCGACGGCCTCGCCAGCGATGCAGATGTACAGTCTGCCCGAGCATCGCAAAAAACTGCCCAAGCCAGCCTCAATGCGGCCACGACACAATCGCGAGAACTCTCACTGCGAGCTCCCGGGCCTGGCTATATCCAGTCGATTTCTGTCGTGCCTGGCCAACTTGTAAGCGCGGGAACAACCATCGCCACGATCAACCGGGCGGGCGCGTTGCGTGCTCGCTTTGGGATCGATCCAACCTTGATTTCTCGCCTTTCGCGTGAGGCGGGCCTTAAGCTTCAACAACCCGGTGGCGGCTCTTCCATCACCATTCCCATAGTTGCGGTCGATCCATCGGCTGACCCCAATACGCGGCTTGCCTCAATCTATGTTCGCGTACCTGAGAAATTCGGCACCGGAGCGGGTCAACCCCTACAGGGGGCGATTACGCTTCAGCAGGCAGGCAATGCGGTAACTGTGCCGTATGACGCCCTGCTCAACGATGGCGGCCAACCATACGTTTTCGTCGTCAAGAACGGGGTCGCCCATCGCCATGATGTGACCGTCGGTGCGTCCAACGGCACCGTCGCGGCGATCAGCCAGGGCGTAAGCCCTGGAGATCAGGTCGTAACCCAGGGCGGTACTGCGCTTGAGGACGGGATGAAGGTGCGCACCAAGTGAAATCGACCCTGTCCAGTCACGCAAGAACTATTTGGCTCGCCATCCTTCTTTTGACCATCGGCGGAGTCGTTTCTGCCACGCAATTGCCGGTTAGTCTGTTCCCCCACATCAACTACCCGAGAGTAAAAATATCGGTCGACGCGGGTGAACGCGATCCTGCGCGGATGGTGGCGCAAATCACGCGCCCCACTGAGTTGGCATTGCGCTCGATCGAGGGGGTTACGCGCATTCGCTCGACCACGAGCCGCGGATCGGCCGAGTTGTCGCTCGATTTCAACTGGGGGCACGATATGGTCGCCGCTCAGCTGGCTACTCAAGGGGCACTCGCATCCCTACAGAGCAGCTTGCCACCGGGGGTCAAATTCGACGTCCGACGCATGGATCCAACAATCTTCCCCGTTTACGCGCTGTCTCTCACCTCACCGACACTTAGTCAGGAGGACTTGCGGCAGATCGCTGAATTGCAGATCCGGCCGGCGTTAACTTCCGTCAAGGGAGTGGCAGCTGTCGACGTGCAAGGCGGATCGCCACGCGAATTCGAGGTTCAACTCGATCTATCGCGCATGTCGGCGCTGGGCGTATCACCCACCGATGTCGCAACAGCTCTTGCCAATGCCAACGTCGTAATCGGTGCTGGGAAGGTCTCCGACCGTCATCGCCTCTACCTCGTTCTGGTTCAGAGCAGCATGGCAAATCCGCAGGACATTTCTGCGATCGCAGTAAAAACCGTAAATGCCAGCGGTGGCGGTAGTGTTGTGACACTTGGAAGCATTGCGATGGTCAAGCCCTCTGCCGCCCCAAATTACACGCTTGTCGATGCCAACGGAAAGCAGGCGGTACTGGTCAACGTCCGCCAATCTCTCAATGGTAATACCGTACAGGTAGTCAACGATGTGCAGAAGCAGATCAAGTCGATTGCCCTACCTGCCAGCGTCAAGGTATCCGCCTATTACGATCAGTCTCAGCTCGTCAAGGGAGCGGCTTCAGCAGTCCGTGACGCAATTCTGATCGGTGCTGTCCTGGCCGGCCTAGTGCTGTTCCTGTTCCTTCGCTCTGCACGGTTGATGGCGATCACGGCGTTCATGTTGCCGGGTGTACTCGCTGCAACCTGTCTAATTCTTTACGCGCTTGGCATGCATTTCGACATGATGACGCTGGGGGGCATGGCCGCGGCAGTCGGACTAATCGTCGATGATGCGGTGGTGATGCTCGAACACATCATGCGGCGGATGCAGGAGGGAAAGAGCAGCGATGCGCCGTCTTTGCTCGCGGCAGCTGCCGAAATGGGCAAACCACTTTTCGGGTCTACCGGGGCGACGATTGTCGTATTTATCCCTCTCGCCTTTATCAGCGGGGTAACGGGCGGATTCTTCAAGGCGCTCGCGATCACCATGGTGTCAGCGCTTGTTATTTCGCTGCTCTACGCAAGGTTCGTGATCCCGCTCATTTCAGCCCACTGGCTGCGCGATAAAGATGCAGAGGCGGCCGAAAAAGCCGGCTGGCTGATGAAGCATCTCGACTCGACATATGACCGAGCTGGCAAACGAGCATTTGTGCGGCCGGGCCTGTTCGTAATCGTGCTTGCCGCTGTGCTCGCCTTCGGCGGCTATCACGCCTACAGCAAGGTACCGTCGGGGTTCATGCCCAAGATGGATGAAGGGGGCTTTGTCCTTGACTATCGCGCCAAGCCCGGCGCTGCGCTCGCCGATACCAACCGGCTTCTCAAGCAGGTCGAGAAGATCATCATCGCTAACCCCGCAGTCGAGAGCTATTCCAGGCGCACAGGGCTACAGCTCGGCGGAGGGCTGACAGAACCAGACGAAGGCGATTACTTCATCCGTCTGAAGAGCGGTTCTCGCAAGCCAATCTGGACCGTCATGGACGAAATCCGCGGTCAAATTGAAAGTCAGGTTCCGGGCCTTCAGATTGACGTCGCCCAGCTGATGGAAGACCTCATCGGCGATCTGACTGCCGTACCGCAACCAATCGAGGTCAAATTGTTCGGCAACGACCCGCAGGCCTTGGCGAAGACTGCCAAGGCGGTCGGCAACGCACTTGGCAAGATCAACGGCGTGGTGGACGTGGTTGACGGCTTGCGTGTTGCGGGTGACGCCATCCAGATTCAGGTCGATCCCGGTGCGGCTGCACAGCAGGGGCTCGACCCACAATCGGTTTCCAACCAGCTCGAAGCATTGGTCAACGGCACTCCGGCGACGCAAGTGCGGGTCGGTGAACAGATGATCGATATCAGGGTATCGAGCCCGTCAGATGTGCGCCAACGTGCCGCACAGATTGGTTCACTGCCGCTAGTCGCTCCCGATGGCCATACCGTTCGCGTCAGCCAGATTGCCAAAGTCTCGATCGAGGCGGGTCAAAAGCAGCTCACGCGCGAAAACCTGGCCCCCTTCATCGATGTCACGGCTCGCCTTAGCGGGACCAGTCTCGGCACTGCCATGAAGCAGGTCAAAAAGACTGTCGCCCAGCTCAAACTGCCGCCCTCAATTCGGGTTGAATACGGCGGCCTTTACGCCGAGCAGCAGAAGAGCTTCCGGGATCTCGCCATGGTATTTGCTGCCGCACTACTGCTAGCGGCACTGCTTCTGACATTGCTATATGAGAATATGGCCTGGACCGTGTCGGCGGTCGCAACAGTTCTTCTATGCGCGGCATCCGTTCTGATCGGTTTGTGGGTTACAGGCATCGAACTTGATATCTCGGCGCTTATGGGACTCACTATGGTCGTCGGTATGGCAACCGAACTCATCGTGTTCTTCTTCGCCGAAATTGACCGGGGCAAGCCGGTAACGCTCGCTGTGCTGCGTCAGGCCGGCGCCAAACGTCTGCGTCCGATTGTCATGAGCGCGCTGATTGCCATCCTTACCCTGTCGCCGCTTGCTCTTAGCTTCAGTCGCGGATCGGGTCTGCAGCGACCGCTCGCCACCGCCATCATATTCGGTCTGACTGCGGCAGTCCCCTTAGTTCTGCTGTTCCTTCCCGCGATGGTCCACGCAATCACCCACAAGCGTGAGGCGAAACGACAATGACGTCGAGCATAAGGCCGTCACCCGCCAGTCTGGGCGGCTGCTTTGTTATGATAGCTGTCGCTGTTCGTTAATGAAACCGAACGTCGATCCGGAAATGCAGCTTGTCGGACGGAATTGCCTGATCCGGGCGAGGAAACGGAGCGGCCCTGCGCACCATATTTAAGGCAGCCCGGTCGAGCCGGACATTGCCGCTTGAAGCAGTCACCGCACTGTTGACCAAATCGCCCGTTAGCGTGACTTCGAAGCCGATGGTTACCTGCCCCGAGCTGGCCGATGTCGTGGGCTGTCGCGCAAGGATCAGCGCACGCAGCCTCGCCGAATAGGCTGCGAGCAAATCCGGCGGGGAGGAGGTTTGTGATACCGGCGCAGGCGAATGCAGAGACACGCTCGACATTGGTGGATGGTGAAGCGCGAATTGGGGCATTTCGATAGGGCCACGCACCGGGTCGATTTGTGTCACGATCCGATCAGCTGCGGAGTGCCGATGACGATAAGCAGATCGCGTGCTTGGGGAATTGAGCTTGGACGCGGGCTTCGGCTTTTCGCGCTGCTCGTCTCCCGGTTGTGTTGTCGGCGTCGAATGCGTCGTTGTGATGGTCACTAATGCCTGCTGTGCTGGCCTCGATGGCAGACAACCGGTACCCGCAAACTGCGCTGCTAGGACGAACAGACCCGCATTGATGAGGGCTGCAGCCGACAGCGCCGGTGCGCGCAGGCGGGAAGGTCGATCGATGTAACTCATCGATCGGTCGCACCCCACGCTGCGCGCTGTTGGCCCATCTTTAGAACTCAAATCCCAGTCCGATGTTGAAGGATCGGCCACGCCCCGGCACCGGGCGCAGCACGTCGGTCGCCTTGTAATCGCCCAGCGATAGCCCCCCCAGCGGCAGAGAGTAAGCCTCGTCGAACAGATTGGTCACGTCGAGGCTCAGCCGCGCAGGGCCGATCTTGTAGGACGCGCCAAGATCGACCAACGTGTAGCCAGCCGTGGTCGGTTCGTTGCGAGTGGCATCGACGCGGGTCTTGTCGGCCACGAATTGCGCATCCGTGTGCAGTTCCAGTGGTCCGGCGTGATGCGACAGGCCGAGCCGCGCGTTGAACGGCATCTGGTGATAGACTGGCCCGCCATCTGTCAGATTGTTCCCGCGTTGCCATGCCAGCGATCCGGTGAGATCGGTTCCGTCGCCGTCCTTACCCTTCGCCAGACGCAGCGAGCCGGAGACGTCCAGACCGTAGAATTCCGCTTCCTGATTGGCGAATCGCAACTGCACGAAAGGCGATGGCATGCCCATCATATCGGGCAGGATCTGGATGAAGCGCGCATCGATATAGTCGTGCACGCGGGTGTAGTAGGGCGAAATACGCAGTGTGTAGCCTTGCGCGCTGCCTCCCAGATCGAGCGCCGCGCTTACAGTATCGGCACGCTCCGGCTTGAGGTCGAGATTGCCGACATAGCCGTTGCCATCGCCGAACCAGCCGATCATCCGGCTCGCCATGCCACCGCGGCCCCAGCTATATCGCTCGTAGATATTGGGCGAGCGGACCTTGTGCGCGAAGCCAAGCTCTATCGAGGCGCTGGGCGACAGGCGATAGGTCAGCAGTTCTGAACCCGACCAGTTGTTGTCCGTGCGCTGGTGGTCGGCGGCGTTGAATGCAGCTGCCGCCATGACATCGGCCATCTGCATCATGCCGGTGCCATAGGGTTGCACATCGCCGGTGTTCATCGACACCCGGTCATAGCGGATGCCGAACGTCGAGGTGAATCGGTCACTCCATTTGGCGACCCATTCGCCATAGACGCCCAGCCGATCGCGGTGCGCGCCATTGACGTTCACGAAGGCATCGGGGCCCATCATCATGTTCCCGGCCACCGGCGGCCAGTAATCGTTTAGCCATTGGTGGTGGTATTCGACCCCGAGATTGAGCGTGTGGCGATCCGACAGGCGCGGAGACGCTTTGGCTGACGCATCGAAGCTGTGCACTTCAGTATTCATCGGCATCGACCCGGGCAGCTTGTCCTCGAGGAAATTCATCTCGTGGTCGGTGTCGCGATAGCTCGCCCGCAGCACCAGATCGCCCCAGTCGAAATAGCCATCATAGCTGGCGTTGAGGAACCAGCTCTTGTTGTCGGTCATATCCATCCACTGGTTCGGGAATCCCTCGTAAGGGGCATATTGGAAGCCGCCTTTTAACTGCACGAGGCTGGCCCCGCCTTGCCACGCGAGGGCAAGAGACTGGTCGGTCTTGGCATATTCGGTCGAGCGGACCTCTCCAAGATCGCCGCCGCCGTCATACTGGTCAGACTGTGTGTAGGAGCCGGTGTAGGTTGCGCTGAGATGTTGGCCCGCGACTGTCACGCTGGCCGATCCGCCGAAGCCATCGCCGTTGGAGCGATAGAAGCTCGATGCCTTGCCAGTCACCAGCATTCTCTTGCCGGTAGCGAAGCGTGGCGGCGCGCTTTCGACGGCAATGATCCCGCCGATGCTGTCCCCGCCATTGCTGACCGGGGCCACGCCAGTGAGCACAGTGATCGAGGCGATCGTCTGCGGATCGGTATAGGACAGCGGCGAATTCATGTCGTTGGGGCAGGCGGCATCGATGGCGAAACCGTCGACGGTGATGCCAAGGCGCTGCTCCGAAAGGCCGCGGATCACCGGCATCGAGGAAATGCCGCCGCCGGTATTGGCACTGACACCTGGGAGCGTCGTCAGGATCTGGGCGGTATCGCTGGTCGATTGCTGATCGCGTGCGAGCCCTTTGCGCGTGATTTTCGTGCCCGCCTCGATCGGCATGGAGGCATTGTCGCCTCCAGCGCTATTGTCGACATCGATAGGGGCGATTTGCGTGGCATCCTGGGCCATCGCTGCCACCGGTGCGAGCGCGCAGCTCGACACCAGCGCAACGCGCAGGAGCTTGGTACAACTGGTCATTGGTAGTTCCCGTCCTTGGGTACTGCCACGCCCGCCCCGGCGAAGCGGTGACAGCGCGGCAAATTATTTCATGAAGTGAGCCGCGAAGAGGTCCACTCGCCAAGGCAAGCAGCATTCGACGCGCAACTGGTTCAGGATTGGACGGGAGGCGCTCTGGTCTGGGGACGGAGATGGGCAGCCTGATGCACCAGCAACTGGCCTAGAGGCAGGAAGGCCAGCGCCAGGGTGAAGGCCAGCAGAGCCTCGATCTGGATCGGGTCAGCCCCGGCTAGCGCGCCGCCGATCAGGCTGGTGAACGCGCAGTCGCTGTGTTTGGTCGATTGGTCGCTCTGGTGCCCGTGATGCCCGGCCTTCATCGGTATGGCCATTTCCATCTTCGCCAAGCCCGGGCTGCTAACGTCGCACACGGTCACGCTCAGCATCAAAGGACCATCCGACGGGCTGATCATGTAGCCGGTGGGAATGACCGCCTTGATGCTGAACGCCAGCAGGCAAAGCGCGATCAGCGCAAAGCGATTGCCAAAGATCCAGGTGCGAAGAGCGTCCACGGTCAGGGTCAATATCGGAAGATGGTTAAGATGTCATCGGTAAGCATGGACTTCCGAAAACTGTCTCCGCTAACCGCCACTGTGCCTTCGATTGAAGCGTTGAGCGCAGCCGCGGCGCCGACAAGATCCGTTGCTCTGACCGTCTGAAAGGGAAGGGCCCGGAGACGCCTGTTCTGCTCGAAAATCTCGGATAGCTGAAGTGGTACCTCAGCCTTTCGCGCCAAGGTGGGACCCGCTTCGCGAAAAGGCGCAAGGTTGAGGTGGAATAGCGACAGGTCAACACTTCATCGTGGGAATGGCCGGAAGATACTTTCGAGGCTGTGGTTGGGATCTTCATCCAATTCGCTGGTCCTGAATTGCGCAAGCATATCTTCGAAGGCTTCCATCAAGTACTGAAACCGGGCGGTCTTTTGAATCTCGAGGGTTGTCGTGAAGAGCAGCTGGCTTTCGGTACGGGAGGATCAGCTAACATCGAAAATCTACATCGAGGGACGCTTGCGTCTTGTGTTCTCAGGCTAGGAAATTGAGAAGGGCGTCGGTACAGCACTTCTCGATCTGACCGCACGCAAATCATGCTGAATATTCGTTAACTTGGTTCCTCACTTCTGGAATCCAGACCTGCGATTTGCGCGGCGTGGACAAATCGCGTCACGTGCGCTCTATAGTGTAGTCATGCTAGGTTCAGCTTTCAGCATAGCCGGTGTACGCAGTCTCGCCTCCGCACTGCGGCACAGCCCAGGTCGTCAACCTTTGGCTCAATAGAACGAGTAGACCGCCTATGCCGATCCATGTGAGGATGCCATACTCCGTCAATCCAAGTTGCGAACTACGCTCAATACTCTGACGGTACACAGCTAGGAGGCGATGACCTGGCACGAAACTTCACGATTGCCCGTAGCCCGCTTCCAGTAGAAGAAAGTCTGATATCAGCATGGATCGCTTCAGCAATCTCGCGGGCGATAGCGAGCCCAAGACCAGATCCAGGTGCGATCTCATCGAAGCGTGAACCGACGTCGAACGCTCTGGCGATTTGGTACGGTTTCATTCCAGGTCCATCGTCAGAAATGGAAATCGACATCGTTTCAGGGGTGAGCTGGCAGGACACTATTACTTTCCGACTTGCCCATTTCCCTGCATTGTCGAGCAGGATCGACAAAAGCTCCGACAGGTCCACCGGATCGACAGGTAGGCTCACTTCGTCCTTAGTGTCATGGCGATCCAGTTCGAACTCCTTCTCCGGGTGCAAACGGCGCATAGCGTTCAGGATCGGCATGATAAGCTGGGGAAGAACACTCTCTTGACCGGGCACTCGTGCCACAGCCGCGAATCTCGCACGGGCAAGTTGATATTCGATTTGCTGTTCCATCATTTGTGCCTGATCGATCAACACCTTGGCACTGCCGGAACTGTCAGGATGTTCCGCCAATCGTTCCGCCTCATCGGTAATGACCGCGAGTGGCGTGCGTAGCCCGTGTGCCAGGTTACCCGCTTGGACCCGGGCTCGGACAATCATCTGCGTGTTCTGATCGATATAGGTGTTGAGGTCTGTCACAAGTGGAGCGATTTCCGCCGGATAGTGACCTTGCAGACGATCCGCTCGTCCTTCGCGCAATCGGCCAATGGCGTAGCCGAGGCGATCAAGAGGTCGAAGACCGAAGTGAACCAGCGCGATTCCTGAGCCGAGCAATAGTATTGCGAGTACCAAAAGCCACAACGTCAGTTCGCGCGTGAAGCCGTCGATCAGCCTGTCCAGCTCGGACTTGTCGGTCGCGATGACAAAATGAAGGTCGCCTCCCCCGGGCAGTCCACGTTCCAGCCCATAAGTGATGGCCGGGCCCGTTGGACCGGTTTCGATCAAATGGACGATATTTCGCGAATGGGCGACATCTTCGTCTAAACTACCACGCGTCATCGATGCCGAGCGCAGAGTTTTGCCGCCAGGAGCCCAAACCTGCCAATAAAAGCCTGACAGGGGCTCTTCATAACGCGGATCGGAAAGCAGCCGCGAAAGTTGTGGCCTGCCATCGGCATCAAGCCTTGTGAGCCGAGCAAGCTCACGCACATGGACCGCCAGCTCCTCATGGTAGGAATGCTCAACATGCTCGGTGAAGACGCGCACTGCAGAAAGCCAGATGGTCCCCACACCAATCACGGTCCACACCGTTATCGCCAACAGAAAGCGTAGGCGCAGGCTTCCGGGACGAGCCCTCACGCTGCGAACCGATAACCGAGACCGCGCAACGTCTCGATTCTTTCACGGCCGATTTTGCGGCGCAACCTGCCAACAAGCACCTCGACTGTATTGAGTTCTCGTTCTGCTTCGAGTTCATAGAGATGCTCGAGGATATCGGCCTGCGGAAGGACCTGCCCTGCACGACGCATGAACAAATGGAGCAGGCGGAATTCCTGACGGCTGAGCGATAGGGGTGAACCCGACATCTCTACCGCATGTGTCAGCGGATCGAGCGAGATATCGCCGGCCTCCAGTCGGCTTGCACGCCTGCCCTGATGCCGCCGGAATTGCGCATTCAGCCGCGCGAGCAATTCTTCAAAGCGAACCGGTTTGACCACGAAATCGTCCGCTCCGGCATTCAGTCCTTCGACTTTTTCCTGCCAACTCCCGCGCGCGGTGAGGATCAAAACCGGAGTCTCAACCCCATGATCGCGCCAGCTACGCAGAACCTCCAGTCCATCGCCATCCGGCAGGCCGAGATCGAGGATCGCCGCCGCCATCTTGTCGAGGTCGGGCCAGTCTTCCGCTTCTTCCCGTGTAGTCGCGAGATCGACTGCAAAATTGGCCGCACGCAAGCGCACCGCGAGGCGCGGCCCGAGTTCGGCGTCGTCTTCGACAAGCAGCAGGCGCAAATTTGCAGGACTCCCGGTTGGTCTGACTCGGCAATGCCGCATGAAACTGACAACAAGCTGCCAAACTGACAAGTTGGTGTCAGTTTCATGCGGCATTGTCGACACCATGAAGTATCTGGTCCGCCATGCGCTCGTCGCCCTTGTCACGTCAGCCATGCTTGCTGCCTGTTCGGGTGGTAATGGCTCCGCCGACTCTGCTCAGGAAGTTGATCAGGAGAGCTCACTAGCCGGACTAGAAATCAAGACTGCCAAGGCGACTGCAGCTACTGACATTCCAGTCGCGACTGTCCCCGGACAAATCAATCTGCCTCCGCAGGCTCGAGTGGCCGTTACTGCACCGTTTCCCGGAGCTGCGGTGAAAATATATGTCATCGAGGGTCAGGCAGTACGGCGCGGGCAATCCCTTGCACTCGTTCGTGCGGTCGAGCCGCTACGCATACGCGGCGATCTGGCTCGTGCAAGGGCAGAAGCGGACGTCGCAATTGCGCGCGCAAAGCGGCTGGAACAACTTGCCAGGGAAGGTGTGATTGCAGGCGCTCGCGCGGATGAGGCACGCGCACAGGCACGCCAAGCGCAGGCCAATCTGACGCAGGCACGGGGGCTGGCCACCCTTGCTGGATCCGGTCCCGACGGAACAATTACACTGCGCGCACCAATCGGCGGACGGGTGTCTCACGTCGGCATAGAAACCGGCGGTGCGGTGGACACGATGACCGCGCCTTTCGTGATTGAGAACACCGGTGCCTATCAGATCGATTTGCAATTGCCCGAACGGCTCGCTCGTAGAGTGAAGCCGGGAATGCCGATCCAGGCGCGTGTGAACACGGATGGCAGCGGAGCTATAGCAGTTAGTGGAGAGGTTATCTCCGTGGCGCCCTCGATCGATCCCGCCACGCGCTCGATCATGGCCAAAGCAAGCATCGGTGCCGCGCCGGGTGTCGTCGCCGGACGCAATGTCAGCGTCAACATCAGCGATACTGCAAGCGGGAATGTATCGGGGGTTACCGTTCCAGCCAGCGCACTCGTGCGGCTCGATGACAAAGACACGGTGTTCGTGAAAGGCGTCAAGGGGTTTTTACCGCGCGCGGTCAAACTGGCTGCTAGAACCGGCGACACCGTGGTGATCGAGAAAGGGCTTCAGGCAGGCGAAGAGGTTGCGACAAGCAGCACTGCCGAGCTCAAGGCCATGGCAGCCAAGTAGCGCGTCGATGCTCCAATCCTTCATCAGAAAGGCGCTCGACTTGAGGCTGGCAGTGCTCGCTCTGGCGGCGCTACTGGCGGGTATCGGAGGCTGGTCGTTCGCAAATTTGCCGATTGACGCCTTCCCAGACATCAGCTCGACCCAGGTCAAGATCATCCTCAAGGCGCCCGGCATGACGCCGGAGGAAATCGAGAGCCGGGTGATCACCCCGATCGAGATGGAAATGCTCGGCATCCCGAACCAGAGCGTGCTGCGCTCGGTCGCGAAATACGCCATTGCCGACATCACTATCGATTTCGCTGATGGGACCGACATCTATTGGGCGCGCAACCAGGTGGCCGAACGGCTCAATGCTGTCATGGGCGACATGCCGACAAACGTTTCGGGCGGCATGGCACCGATCAGCACGCCACTTTCCGAGATGTTCATGTTCACACTGGAGGGGCCGCAATCACTGGCCGAAAAGCGTAAGGTACTCGACTGGACGATCCGTCCGGCCTTGCGCACCGTGCCGGGCGTGGCCGACGTCAACGCGCTAGGTGGCTACGCCGAAACATTCGAAGTGTCTCCCGACAACGCCGCGCTTGTAGCTGCGGGTCTATCAACGGCAGACCTCTCCGCAGCCATTGAAGATAGCAATCGGAACGACGGCGCGGGTCGCATTATCTCGGGCGAGGAAGCACTGATCGTGCGTTCGATCGGTGCGATCCGAACTCACGACGACCTCGCAAACGTGGTAGTTAAGACAGACAATGGAGCTGTAGTGCGATTGGGCGATGTCGCTCGGATCGGGACCGGGAGCCTGACCCGTTATGGAGCGGTCTCAAAGAACGGCGAAGGCGAAGCGGTCGAAGGATTGGTGGTTGGCCTTCGCGGAGCGGATGCCGGGAAGCTTGTTGACGGCGTCAAAGCCCGGCTTGAGCAGCTGAAACCGACACTACCCGCCGGAATGTCGATTCATGTGTTCTACGATCGCTCGGATCTAATTTCGCGGGCCGTCGGCACGGTTGAGGATGCGCTGCTCGAAGCGACAGTCCTCGTCGTAATCTTGCTGGTGCTCTTCCTTGGTGATTTCCGCGCGTCGGCGATCGTTGCCGTGGCATTGCCAATGGCTGTTTTGCTCACTTTCATCTTTATGCGCGCGGTCGGACTAACCGCCAATCTGATGAGCCTGGGCGGCCTCGCCATTGCTGTCGGTATATTGGTCGACGGTGCGATCGTGGTGGTCGAGAATGTGGTTGAGCGACTTTCCGACGAAAAGCACGCAACCGAGAGCAAGCTTCACACCATTTTCATCGCTACCACCGAGGTGGCAAAGCCGGTCGCTTCGGGCCTTGCGATCATCGCACTGGTGTTCCTGCCGCTTCTGTCTTTGCAGGGTCTGGAAGGAAAGCTGTTCTCACCGGTCGCGGTCACGATCGTGCTGGCGATTGTTTCGGCGCTTGTCCTCTCGCTCACCCTGGTCCCGGTGCTCGCGTACTACCTCCTCAAGGTGAAGCACGGACATCACGAACCCTGGCTGATACGCAAGATCGCCCCAGGATATCACAAGCTTTTGGACGGCGCGTTTCGGCGCAAGTATCTCGTTTTCTCGATTGCAGGTATCGCATTGATCCTGACCGGTGTTGCCTACTCGATGACAGGCAAAACATTCATGCCGACGATGGATGAGGGCTCCATCATCGTCCAGCTTAATAAGCTGCCGTCGATCTCTCTCAAACACAGTGTCGAAGGGGACATGAAGGTGCAGCGGGCCTTGCTCAGGCAGGTGCCGGAGATCAAGGAAATTGTCGCTCGCGTCGGCTCCGACGAACTCGGCCTCGATCCGATGAGCCTCAATGAAACCGATACCTTCCTCGTCCTCAAACCGCGCGAGGAGTGGTCTGTAGACAGTAAGGAAGCACTGCTCGACCGCATTCGTCAGGTGCTCAAGCAATTTCCCGGGATCGAACCCGCCTATACCCAGCCTATCGAGATGCGGACGTCCGAAATGCTCAGTGGAGCGCGTGGTGATCTAGCGATCAAGCTGTTTGGACCGGATTTGATGGAACTCTCGCGCCTCGCCGGAGAAATACAGACCCAGCTCGAAAGCATCGACGGTACCAGCGAAGCCATGACGATGGCGAACGACAGCGTCGACTATTTGCAGCTCGATATCGACCGTGTGGCAGCCGGGCGGCTAGGTATGTCCGTCAGCGACCTTCAGGACGCAATGCGAGCCGAGGTCGAAGGTATTCGTTCGGGTGTCGTAACGGAAGGGATACGCCGTGTGCCCATCGTTATCCGTGCCGATACGATCACCTACCAGAGCGCCCAGCAATTCGTCGACACAGTTTATCGCAGCTCATCGGGAACGCTGGTGCGCGCGGGCGACATTGCCCGCGTCGACCAGATCGAAGGGCCGGTGAAACTGGAGCATGAAAACGGATCGCGCTTCGCCATGGTTCAGGCGTTTGTTTCAGGGCGCGATCTCGTCGGCTATGTCGATGAAGCCAAGGCCTTGATCGGGAAGAACGTTAATCTTCCGCAAGGCTATCGGCTGGAATGGGGCGGCCAATTCGAAAACCAGCAGCGCGCGAGTGCACGGTTGATGGTGGTATTGCCGATTTCTATCCTGGTGATCTTCGCCATCCTCTATTTCACGCTCGGGTCGGTGCGCGCATCATTGCTGATCCTGACCAACATCCCCTTCGCTATGGTCGGCGGAATGATCTCACTTGCCTTGTCGGGTGAGTATCTGTCCGTCCCCGCCTCAGTAGGATTTATCGCCCTGCTCGGCATCGCGGTGCTCAATGGCCTCGTGATGGTAAGTTACTTCCGTCAATTGCGGGAAAATGGAATGCCCCTTGCGCAAGCCGTCCGTCAGGGGGCAGAACGCCGTCTGCGCCCGGTCCTTATGACGGCCAGCATTGCCGCATTCGGTCTCGTTCCGCTGTTGTTTGCGACTGGCCCGGGTTCGGAAATCCAGAGGCCACTTGCGATAGTTGTGATCGGCGGATTGGTGTCGGCCACGCTGCTGACTCTGGTGTTGCTCCCGATCCTTTACGAAAGATTCGGCGAAAGCGCTGCGGAGCGTGGTGATACGCAGGGAGAATCGGCCCATGCGTAAAGTTTTTCTCACGCTTGCGTTCGCGTTGATCGCGGTGCCTGCCGACGCCAACGAAAAAGATACGGGACTCCCTGATGCCGCAGCGGTCCAAACCGCACTCGACACGCACCCCAGCGTACTCGCGGCCCGCGCGCGGGTCGATGCGGCAAAGGCGCACGCGAACGCCCTTTCGCGAGGTTCCTATGAGGTCGAGGTCACTGGGCGCTACGACAAGCGGCGCGTCGACTTCGAAGGCGATTTCGACGAATACAATTTCGAATTGTCGCGATCCTTTCGTCTCCCCGGCAAAGCGGCACTCGATCGCAAGGTCGGGATGTACTCGGTAACCGAAGCGGAAAATCTGGCCGAGGATGCAAAGCATCAGGCCGCCTTGATGTTAATCGCATACTGGTGGGACTGGCTCGGTGCGGAGGAGCAGGCACGTGTTGATCGGCAAGCCGTCGGAAATTATCAAAGAGCCCTGAAGGCTGTGATGCGGCGCGTAGAATTGCGCGACGCAGCACAATTAGATGCGGATCAATCCGCCGCGGCACTTGCCTCGGCAAGCAGCCTTGCCGAACAATCTGCAGGGCGCGCGGCAGTCGCGCGGGCGCGGTTACAAGCGCATTTCCCGGCCCTTGCGCTCGGTCAGACTGCGCCATCGGTGCCTGTCCCATACGTCCCTGAACGCGGGCTGGCACCGCTTCGCGAACTTGTGCTGAGCAACAGCCATGAGATTGCCGCTGCGGATGCCAGGGCGAAGGCAATGAGTGCCAAGGCGGATCGCGACGGCAAGGATCGTATGGCAGACCCTACGCTCGGCTTACGCCTATTTTCCGAACGCGGCGGAATGGAGCGCGGCGCAGGTGTTGCGATCACCTTTCCACTGGGTGGGGGGCATCGCAAGGCCCTCGCAAGCCAATCTCGCGCCGAGGCATCGGCCGCGCAGGCGGACGCGCAGCTTGCCCGCTTTTTGGTGCGAGAAACGGCCGACACCGATCTCGCAGAAGCGCGCTATCGCTATTCGATCTGGCAGCGTGTGCGCGAAAGTCTCTCTGCCCAGATGGCTGCCTTGGAAAAACAGCGAACGGGGTACTCGCAGGGCGAAATCGACCTGGCCGATCTGCTGCTTGGCGAGCGGATGGTCCATGACGCGTTTCGTAGCGAGAGCGAAGCGCGCACTGCCGCCATGCGCGCCATAACTAGACTGCGCATCGACAGCCATCAGCTTTGGCTTGGCGATTAAGGCTGTCGAGAAGTCGAGTGAGCATTACACGAAAGGAAAAAATAGTGACGCAGTTTATCCTACCTGTTCTGGCCATTGCCACGCTCGGGCTATCAGCTTGCTCCGAAGCGGCAACCTCTGCACAGACAAACATCTCGACTTCAGCCGCCGATAGCGATGCGCGTGCCTTGCTGATCGCGTTGGATGACGAGTACAAAGCCGAAGCGACTTATGCAGCGGTTATCGAGAAGTTCGGCGAGGTGCGCCCATTCGTTAACATCATCCGCGCAGAACGAATGCATCAGAAAATCGCCAAATCCGAACTCGATCGGCTCGGTATGAAATATCCGCAGAGCAACCCTTATCTCGGGAAAATCCGCGCGCCAAAAACGCTGCTCGAAGCTTGTCAAGTCGGCATTACAGCAGAGGAAGAAAACATCACCCTCTATGATCGTTTGCTTCCTGGGGTGAAGGATTCGCAAGTTCACGATGTCCTGCTTCGCCTGCAGACTGCTTCACGTGATCGCCACCTTCCTGCATTTCGACGTTGCGCCGCGCGAGGTGGCGGCGTGGGCCGGAATGGCGGCGGATCGCGTTAAGTCGGCATTGGGGCGAGGTTAACGACTTAAACCAACAACAGCAGACGTTAATTTACGTCAAACGTTGATATGCTGATGTGTAAACTTTGGCAGCAGTTTTCGTGCTGTTCAATAAACGGCCCAAAGGATGCGCAACGAGAAATATCCTGCACGCTAATCATCTAGGGTCCGGACTCATTAGAGCCACCATGTGACGAAGGCGGCGATGGCGATGGATGCCATGAAAGTCTTGATGTTGCGGTCGAAGCGAGTGGCGACGCGGCGCCAATCCTTGAAGCGACAGAACATGCGCTCGACGACATTGCGCTGTCGGTAGATTTGCCGATCGTGCTCGATGTGCACCTTGCGGTTGGACTTAGCCGGGATGACCGGCGTGGTGCCGCGCTCGATCAGCCAGGAGCGCAAGGCATTGCTGTCGTAGCCCTTGTCGGCGACCAGATACTCTGATGGCGGCATGGCATTGATCGCCAGTATGGCGACCTTGGCGTCATGTGTATTGCCAGGCGTCAGCAGGAGGACGTGTGGGCGACCTTTGCTGGCCGAGTTCGGGATGGAGATGGCGCGCGGTCTGCACCATGCTCTGAGATTGGCCGCACGGCTCTCGGCAGGCGACGCGCCAGAGGTGCCGACGCTTGCCCAGCGGGTCGTGAAGAGCCTGGCCGATCAGATTGGTGCACTGCAGGTCCAGTTGGCGGCTCTTGAGAAAGAACTGCTCGCTTGGCACCGATCGAACGAGCTGTCTCGGCGACTTGCGACGGTCCCGGGTGTCGCTGTAATCTCGGCGAGCGCGCTTGCCGCTTCAGTCGTCGAGCCTGAGCGCTTCCGCTCAGGTCGACAGTTCGCAGCATCCCTCGGGCTCACACCGCTTCAGAATTGTTCGGGCGGCAAGGAGCGGATGGGTCGGATCTCGGGCATGGGAGACCGTTATCTGCGCCGGCTGCTGGTAATCGGCATGACCTCGCTTATCCGCCAGGCAAGAGCGAAACCGGACTCGGTCGATCCACGCATCGCCGCTATGCTCGAACGCAAGCCAGCGCGCGTTGTAACAGTCGCCGCTGCAAACCGCACAGCGCGCGTGGCCTGGGCCATCATGACCCGTGGCGGAACTTATCAGGCGCCCGTGCGAGCGGCTGCCTCATGAACAGATAGAACGAAGGAGACAGACTTCACGAGGTTGCGAGGACGATGAGAGATGATGGCGCACCGTTCAGACCGGGAACCGGGATACCCCGCTGAATGTCCAAGGCATCGAAGCCTGCAAAGCAGAGTGGGACCCAGCTCGCGCATACCATCATGGCCAGCGGTCAAATGTTCGACCGCACAAACAGGCCGGACAGAAGACTGTACCCGACCAAAACGCCAAACCCTCAAATCACCACTTGCAACGCGGGAGCCATCCACAGAGGACGTTGAAATGATCATCGCAGAGCGGCAGCAATTTCGGACTAACCGGAATGGCAAGTTTTGGAGGATAGCTTGCGGATAGCCGCCATCAAGTTTGACGCACGAAGATAGCGGCCCTCCCAAACGGAGAATTCAAGGCGCCAGCTTCTTATTACCACCACGGTCATTGGGTTCCGAATGTTTAAACGGCCATGGCTGTCAATGAGTCTTCTTAATAGTATTCACCTAACTAAAAAAATCATGCGATGACTGCCAGAATGTTGTCCTGATATTGAATATTAGATTCTTTTGAAAAGATAGTCAAAATGTAAAATTAATTTATACTGATCCCAATTCTGGTCATCGAATAAGACGGACCAGCCATTAATCAAATGGCACTCGCTTACGTGGCGTGGCCGTAAAGATGATTTGGCTTCGTACGGAAGCTGCGCTAGCAGCGTGGTATGCATGCGCCACTTTGTCAGGCTTGCGCTATCCGCAACCGCGCCATTTGTGCGGATCTCGATAGCGAAGAGCTGTCGCTCCTGAACAGCATCGGGCGCCAGCGTCGGCTTCGCGCTGGCGAACAATTGTTGTGGGAAGGGGACGAGGCCGTGCTCGTCGCCAATGTCGTGGAAGGTGTGCTCAAGCTCTCGACCTTCACGGCTGATGGCAAGGAACAGATTCTCGGGCTGGTATACCCGTCCGATTTTCTTGGGCGACCTTTCGGCGAGACCACGCCTTATGGCGTTGAAGCGCTGACCGATGCCCATGTCTGCGTGTTCCAGCGCGCCGATTTTGATCGCTTCGCACGGGAGCATCCGCGGCTGGAGCACAAGCTGCTCGAACGGACGCTGGCAGAACTCGATCGCACCCGCCGATGGATGCTCCTGCTGGGACGGATGAGCGCGGAACAGAAGCTGGCGAGCTTCCTGCTCGAGATGGAGGACCGAATGGCCAATGGCGGCTGCGCGCCATCCTTCGGTGAACCAAAGGTCTGGCAGCTGCCACTGTCGCGCCAGCAAATTGCCGATGTGCTGGGTTTAACGATCGAGACGGTCAGCCGTCAGTTTTCGCGCATGAAGGCGGATGGTTTGATCGATCTGCCTTCGCGGCGCGAAGTTGTTCTCCTTGAACGCGAAGCGCTCACCGAACTGTCGGGCTAGCCGAAGCGCGCTTCAGCTGGCCTCTACCTGATCGGCATACTGATCGTAGGCTTCCAGAGCTTGTGCCGCATACATCGCGCTCGGCCCGGCGCCCATATAGACCGCAAGACCGAGCGTTTCGGCGATTTCCTCACGGCTTGCGCCATGCTTGCGCGCGCCTTCGACATGATAGGTGATGCAAGGATCGCAGCGGACGGCGACCGAGATCGCGACAGCTAGAAGCTCCTTGGTCTTGGGGTCGAGCGCACCGCCGTCATGGGCCGCAGCGCCCATTTCGCGAAACGCCTTCATCACTCCCGGTGAACTGCGGTGAAGCTGTTTGATCGCCGGTATGAGGTTGGCGGCCATGGCTGGCCAATCCTTGAATTGCGTGTGCGACATGGCCGCGTCTCCTCTTGGTGGTGGCCTCGCTCAAAAGCGGTAGGCGATGCCCGCGCTCAACACCCATGGATCGAGCTTGTGCTTGGTCTGGATTGCCAGCGTGTCGTTGGCGTACCAACTCGCGGTGGTATCGACGAAATACTTCTTGGCATCGAGCGTCAGGCCGAAGCCGCTGTCACCCAATGCGATGTCGGCACCGCCTTGCAGGACGAATCCGAATTCGTCCGACAGGTCGGTTCGCGTCACGCCCAAAGGGATCGTGGCGGCGCCGGGGTCGACATCGACCCACCAGAAATACGTCACACCCGCGCCGACGTAAGGCTTCACGGGGCCAAGCGGCAGGTGGTATTTCGCCGTCAGCGTGGCCGGGATCAGTTTGGCGTTCGAGACCAGTTCGGTGCCCGGCGCAAAGCCGCTGTAGGCATCGACGTCATGCTGGGTCATGCAGCAGATCGTTTCGAGCGAGAAGGAATCGTTGAAAAAATACTCGATTGCCAAGGTGGGCACGTAATTGTCGCTAGCTGCCGTCTGTGTGCCAGCGGGCAAGCCCACGATATCGGTGTCGACCGAGGTGATCTTGCCATCGGGTAGCACGGCCGTGCCCAGCAGCTTAACCTGCACCTTTCCCGATGGATCGCCCGCAGTTGCTGGGCTGGCTGCAAGTAGGGCCGCCAGAGCTGCGCCCGCGACAAGTAACTTTTTCATGGGTCTTTCCCAAGTGCCGCAGTGCCGCGGGTTGCGGCGAGGATTTTGCGGCACGTGGCGCCTCAATGACGGAAAAGCGGATCCGATTCTTTGATTCAGATCAATGCCGAATTCCGGCTTGTGACGGCACACAGACGGCATGTGGCCTTACTATCCTGACCTGCTGGCAACTCCGGTTCCGCGTTATACCAGCTATCCGACCGCTGCCGATTTCGGACCGCTCGATGAAACCGCGCATATTCAGGCGCTGGAGCGGGTGCTGGGTGACGTGTCGCTCTATGTGCACATCCCGTTCTGCGAGAAAATCTGTTTCTATTGTGGCTGCAACACCGGCGTATCCGGTCGCGAAAAGAGGCTGCAAAGCTATCTGTCCGCGTTGCACAGCGAAATCGACATGGTCGCGCGGCATTGGCCGTCAGGGGCGCGGGTCAGACGGATATCCTTTGGCGGCGGCAGCCCCAACGCGCTGGCCCCGGTCGATTTCGTGCGGCTGGTCGACACGCTGACCGTCGCTTTCGATCCGGTCGATCCGATCTGGTCGATAGAGCTCGACCCGCGAACGCTGACGCCTGAGTGGGGCGCGGTAATCGAGCGCGTCGGGATCACACGCGCCAGCCTTGGTGTGCAGACCTTCGATGCGTCATGTCAGGCAGCCATCGGACGCGTACAGAACGAAGATACCATCCTGAGCAGCGTCGACCTTTTGAGAAATGCAGGCGTCACATCGCTCAATTTCGACTTGATGTATGGGCTCCCAGGCCAGACCGAAGATCAGCTGATCGACACGCTGCATCGCACGCGCGTTCTGGGCGCGGATCGCATCGCGCTGTTCGGCTATGCCCACGTGCCCCACATCGTGCCCCGCCAGCGAATGATCCCGGCAGACAACCTTCCCGGACAGGAACAGCGGTTCAAAATGGCTACGATGGGTTATGCCTATCTGGTCACGCATGGCTATACCCCGGTCGGGTTCGACCATTTTGCCCGTCCCGGCGGCGACCCGCTTGCAAAGGCGGCAATGGAAGGCACGTTGCACCGCAACTTCCAGGGTTTCACCGAGGATGACGCCCCGGTGCTGCTCGGTCTCGGCGCTTCTGCGATCAGCAGCTTTCCCGATTTGCTGACGCAGAACGAGAAGAATTCCGGGAGGTATCGTATGATGGCATCGCAGCAGAAGCCGCTTGCCAATCGCGGCGTAGTCCGTTCTGCCGACGATCGCCGCCGAGGCAGGATCATCGAAAAACTGCTATGCCACGGCGAAGCCCAGGTGAATGCCGAGCTGATGGCGCATACCGCCTGTGCACTCCAGCCGTTCGTTGCTCGGGGGCTGGCAGATATAACTGGCGATGTGTTGACGATCGATCCCGACGGATTGCCCTATGCGCGCACGATCGCGGCCTTGTTCGACAGCTACCGCGCACAGCCGGGCAGGCGCTTCAGTTCGGCTATCTAAGGGCGTTACTTGCGGTAATCGAGATTCCTCGATCATCTGCAATATGACGTGTGCTCATGGATCAAGCCGGTCTGGCTGAGCAGGCCGTCGACGGAGCCGGACAGAAACGGATCGTTCGCTAAGGACACTCGCCAACCGGTCCGTTAAGCGCCCGGATCCTGGCCTTTAAAGGCCGGTATTCTTTTCATCGTGCAGCAGCGCGGCGCGACAAGGGTTGATCGCGCTGGCGCCGCAACCGATCCACGCCTTGGCGGAACCATGGAGTTGCGGCGCCCGCGCGGGGCTATCAATCAACGACGGTCTGATCGTCGATTGGATCGCTGTGGAATTCGTGCCACATTCCGTTGAGGATACCGAAGCCG
>NZ_WTYA01000015.1 GCF_009828025.1 Qipengyuania algicida
GACCACACCAGCTACGCCTTCGCGCTCACCCTGCCCGCCATCTGCTACGCCATCATCGCTGGCTTCGGCATCTTCGCACGACACCCGGCAGAGGCCTGACATGCACAAGCCTGACATGCGCGCGCGCATGAAACCATAAGGACAGACCGCAAGCGGGCAATACGTCCGCTCGCGGTCTGAATCCCTTATTGTGATCCGCGTGCCGGAGAGAAGACGATGCTTGTCGCTGCTGCGCTCGCCGGAATGGTGAAGCTGGACCCTAATTTACTATTGCTCATCGCCACAGGCTTGCCCGAGATGGATGCCGTATAGCCATCCGAACCGTATATCACGACCCGCATTTCCTTCCACCACGGCACATAAGTGCCCTCGCGCGCAGAAATAGTGAGCGAGGTCAGGCGATCACCATTCATCGTGCAAGTGATCTGCTGCCGCGCATAATCACCGCGTTCGAAGTCGAGCGAATGTCCATCGTCGTCATAGAGCGTCCCGTGGCAATCGGGGCCGGGATATACGTCGAGTTCGAGTGGCCCCTCCGGCACTTCGCTGGTGCTCTGCACAAGGGGCTGGCGCGGCAGGATCGTACCTGCACGCACGAACACCGGTAGTGTGTCGAGCTTCGGAGCAATCTCCAATTGCGAGACGCTGCCATCTTCGAACGGCTTGCCCGTCACCTTCTCCCCGGTCCAGTAATCGTACCACCCGCCTTTTGGCAGACAGGCAGAATAGCTTCGCGGAGATTCAGGCTTGGGGTTGCCCGCCACCAGCAACGCACCGCCAACAGTGAACTGCATCGACATATCGCAACCGGAATCCAGGACGCCCGGATAATCATAGGCGATCGGGCGCATGAACGGGTCCCCAGTCGCGGCGGTGTGGGCCGCCACCGCGTAGAGATAGGGCATTAGGCGATAGCGCGCATCGACATAGCGCCGCCGGATCGCTAGCTGTTCTGGCCCATCGACCCAGGGTTCGGAGCGCGGAGCATCCTTTTGCGAATGATCGCGGAAGATCGGCGCAAAGGTCGCATATTCGAACCAGCGGGTCAGCAGCTCGGGGCTCGGCCCGCCGGTGAACCCGCCGACATCGGCGCCCGCCCAGGAAAAACCCGACAGCCCAAGGTTGAGTGTCTGCGACACCGAAAGCTTGAGATGCTCCCAGGTGGAGCTGTTGTCGCCGGTCCATGTTGCGGCATAGCGCTGCCCGCCGGCATAAGAGGCGCGCGTCATCACGAACGGACGTTCATTGGGCCTCAGCTTGAGCAAACCTTCATAGGTCGCGCGGCTGTTTTCCATGCCGAACACGTTATGGATCTCGCGTTGGTCAGTGACGCGCGTTGCGTGATCTGGTCCGGAGATGCGGTCCCGCACGGTGAGCGGCATGGTCTTCGTCGGCGTATCGAAGATCGCCGGTTCGTTCATGTCGTTCCAGATGCCAGCGACGCCATCGTCGACCAGCCCCTTGAACAACGTGCCCCACCAGGCACGCGTACTGGCCTGCGTGAACTCCGGAAAAACCGACGGGCCCGGCCAGACCGGCGCGATGTACAAGGATCCGTCAGCATTCCTGACGAAGCGATCCTGCGCCATGCCCTGATCGAATGGCGCGTACCCCTGGTCGGGAGCGTGGGCGATGTGGAGGTCCGCAATGGCAACCGTCTTGATCCCCATCGCATCGAGATCGCCGATCATCTGCTTGAAATGCGGGAAGGTCTCATGATTGATCGTGAAAGGTCGATTGCGATCCTGGAAATCGATGTCGAGCCAGATCACGTCGGTCGGCACACGGTCCTTGCGCAGCCGCGCGGCTAGATCGCGCACCTCCTTCTCGCTCATGTAGGACCAGCGCGATTGTTGGTAACCGAGCATCCAGCGCGGCGGCATCGGTGCCTTGCCGGTCAGATGAGTATAGCCGCGCACAACGTCGCGCATCGTCGGACCGGCGATGACATAGTAATCAACGGGGCCGTCGACCGCGCCGATCTCGATCCGATTGGCATTACGATGGCCGAAATCGAACCAGCTGCGGTAGGTGTTGTCGAGCAGCAGCCCATAGGCACCGCCCTTCCCGCCCACCGATACATAGAAGGGAATCGATTTGTAAATCGGGTCGGTCGCATTGTCGAAGCCATAGGCATCGGTGTTCCAGTTGGTGAAACTCTTGCCGCGCCGGTCGACCCCGCCGGTCTTGTCACCCATGCCGAAGATGTGCTCGCCCAGGTCAAGGCTCTTGTCGATCGTGAAAGCCGTTCCCTTGCGCTCGATCGGGTCGACATCGGACACGATGACCTTGCCTTGCGGGTCGAGCACGCGCACCGCCAGTGTCTTGGGGTCGACGACCACCGTCATGCGATCGGTGGACAGTGAAGCTCCATCCACCTGCGCCTCGGCGCGTCCATCGCGGATCTTGCGCGCAACGGCCCAGCTTTCGTCGCGCGGTTCCTGCCCTTTGGGCCAGACGCGAATGCGGACGATATTGTCGGAAAGCGCAGCGACGGAAATTTCCTGCCCATTCGCGAAAACATCCAGATCGCGGGCATGGGCGATTTGCGGTGCGAGCGCCAGCATTCCGGCCACAATACCCAGACCATAGTCGATACGCCGCATGCCCAATCTCCCATCTTATATCGATGAAACCGGTTGCACGACGAGCTAGGATCGGCAAGCGATCATACGAATGCATAAACCGAACACGGTGGAGTGCGCGCAAGCCTGCCTCCTAAAATGCCAGAAGGGATGGAAAACCTGCTGGCTTGCTCCAATCAAAACCATCCTGCCGCCAACCATCGCGCTTGCCCCGCGCCGGCTTAATGCCTATCTGCACCGCCAAATCCTGACACATCAGATCATCCCATTAAAGGACGACCATGGCCGCCCAATACGCGTTCGTCATGAAGAACATGACCAAGACCTTCACCGGCGCTCCCAAGCCGGTGCTGAAGGATATCAACCTGCAATTCTACCAGGGCGCCAAGATCGGTATCGTCGGCCCCAACGGCGCGGGCAAGTCCACGCTGATCAAGATCATGGCCGGGATCGACACAGATTTCACCGGCGAGGCCTGGCCGGGTGAGAACATCACCGTCGGCTATCTGGAGCAGGAGCCGGAACTTGACCCGACCAAGACCGTGCTGGAAAACGTGCGCGACGGGGCGAAAGAAACCGCAGAACTGGTCGAACGCTTCAACGCGATCAGCGCCGAGATGGCCGAGCCGGATGCCGATTTCGACAAGCTGGGCGAGGAAATGTCCGAGCTGCAAGCGAAGATCGACGCTGTCGATGGCTGGACGCTCGACAATCAGCTCGAAATTGCGATGGAGGCGCTGCGCTGCCCGCCCGGCGATATGGGCGTGGAAAGCCTGTCGGGTGGTGAAAAGCGCCGCGTGGCGCTGACCCGGCTGCTGATCCAGAAGCCCTCGATCCTGCTGCTCGACGAACCGACCAACCACCTCGACGCCGAAAGCGTCCAGTGGCTCGAAAACCATCTCAAGGAATATGCCGGTGCGGTGCTGATGATCACCCACGACCGCTATTTCCTCGATAATGTGGTCGAATGGATTCTCGAGCTCGATCGCGGCTCCTACTATCCCTACGAAGGCAATTACTCGACTTATCTGGAAAAGAAGGCCAAGCGGCTCGAGCAGGAAAGCCGCGAGGAATCGGGCAAGCAGAAGGCACTGTCCCGCGAACTCGAATGGATCCGGCAGACCCCCGCCGCGCGCCAGACCAAGTCCAAGGCGCGTATCCGCAAGTTCGAGGAATTGCAGAACGCGCAGGACAGCCGCCAGGTCGGCAAAGCGCAGATCGTGATCCAGGTCCCCGAGCGGCTCGGCGGCAAGGTGATCGAGGCCAAGAACATCACCAAGGCCTATGGCGACAAGCTGCTGTTCGAAGACCTGTCATTTATGCTGCCCCCGGGCGGCATCGTTGGCGTGATCGGGCCGAACGGCGCGGGCAAGTCGACTCTGTTCAAGATCCTGACCGGCAAGGAAGAGCCCGACAGCGGTACGGTTGAAATCGGCCAGACCGTGCATCTGGGCTATGTCGATCAAAGCCGCGATGACCTCGATCCCAAACACAATGTCTGGGAGGAAATCTCCGACGGGCTCGATTACATGAAGGTCAACGGGCAGGACATGTCGACGCGTGCCTATGTCGGCGCTTTCAACTTCAAGGGTCAGGACCAGCAGAAGAACGTCGGCAAGCTGTCGGGCGGTGAGCGCAACCGCGTGCACATGGCCAAGATGCTGAAGCAGGGCGGCAATGTGCTGCTGCTGGACGAACCGACCAACGATCTCGACGTGGAAACGCTGGGCGCGCTGGAAGAGGCGATCGAAAACTTCGCCGGTTGCGCCGTGGTCATCAGCCACGATCGCTTTTTCCTCGACCGGCTTGCCACCCATATCCTCGCCTTCGAAGGCGACAGTCACGTGGAGTGGTTCGAAGGCAACTTCGAGGCTTACGAGGAAGACAAGCGGCGCAGGCTCGGCGATGCGGCGGACCGGCCTACGCGGTTGGCGTACAAGAAGCTCACGAGGTAGCGGTCATGAGGATCGGGCGGCGCGTCCAATGCGCCCCGTCCGATCCTTAATCGCTCGTGCGGCGGTCGAACACCAGGAACACCATCAGGATCGCTGCGCCCATGGCGGCGCCGATCCCGGCGGAAAGCGACCAGCCGCCCGCGTGATAGCTGGCCGAACCGATCAGCGATCCACTGGCACCGACCACGAACATGATCGTCATATAGACGGCGTTCACGCGCGATCGCGCCTCGCGAGAGAGGGCGAAAATGATCTTCTGGCCGCTGATCTGGTTGAGCTGAACCGAGGCATCGATCAACACGGCGGTTGCGGCAAAGGCGATCACCGCGCCCGCAGTCACCACCACACCGGCTGCGGCAAAGCCAGCTGTAAGCAGCACCATCGCGACCAGCGTGCTCCACCAGGTCAGCCCCCGGTCGCCCAGCCATCCGGCGAGCGGCGCGGCCAGCGCGCCGCCCGCACCCGCCAATGCGAACAGCGCGACATCGTCCTGTGAGAAGGCGAACCGATGGATCAGCTCCAGCGGCGCAGCGGTCCAGAACAGGTTGAATGCAGCGAAGATCACCGCCTGATAGAAGGCGCGCAGCCGCAACTGGCGATGCTGCATGAACAGACGGCCCATCGAGGCGACGATCGCGCCATAGCCGATCTTCGCTTGTGGCCTGCGCGAAGGGAGCTTTGCTGCCAACGCTAGCCCCGTCAGCGCCATCATGGCTGCCGAGAGCCAGAAAATGGCACGCCAACCCGCGACTTCTGTGAGGAAGCTCGCCAGCGGACGGGCGAGCATGATGCCCGTGAGCAAACCGCTCATCAGCAAACCGATGGTCCGGCCCTGCCGCTCCTCGCTCGACAGATGGGTGGCGAGCGGGATCAACACCTGCGCGCCTGTCGCGCAGACACCCGTGATCAGCGATGCGATGAGGAAAGTCGCGGGTCCATTCGAAAGAGCAATGCCGACCGCGCCGAGCGTGGTCCCAGCGGTGGCGATCAGCGTCAGTCGGCGGTTCTCGAACAGGTCGCCCAGCGGCACCAGCAGCGCCAGCCCCAGACCATAACCCAATTGCGTCAGAGTGGTGACCATTCCGGCCAGCCCTGGTGAGAGGCCGATTTGCGGACCAATCGTGTCGATCAAGGTCTGGGCATAATAGAGGTTCGCAACCATCGCCCCGCAGGCGAACGCCATCAACGCAACAAGCAGTGGAGGAAGTGGTGTGCTGTCGCCTTCGGCTGTATTGCTTCGCATCGCGGCTAAATGCGGGCTAAATCTTTTGAAACAAGCTCGAATCGACGATGACCGCTATTCACCTCATCATCCATGGCCGCGTACAAGCCGTATTCTATCGCGACTGGATGGTGTCGACGGCACGCGGCCTCGGCATTGCGGGCTGGGTCAGGAACCTGCCCGATGACACTGTCGAAGCGCATCTCGAAGGAGAGCCGGAGACGGTCCGGGCGATGATCGAGGCGATGCACGAAGGCCCATCTCGCGCTCAGGTCCAGCGGATCGAGGAGCGTAAAGTCCCTCCCGAGGGGCTTCACGGCTTCGCTCGCCGATAGGGCCGCTTTCCTACTCGGCGATCCGCTCGTTAGCTTCGCGGCATGAAATGCGTTGCCACGGCCAGCTTGAATCGCCCTACTCAGCGCCGCCAGTGTGCCGTCCCTGGCAGGTCAGCTTTTTTGCTTCAGGACCGTGTACCATGTGTTCCATATCGTCGGAGCGATCGTACGCGGTTCCAACTTCGGTCCAACATCACCCGGGTATCGGGTGACATGTCAGGCCGCGTCTTCCATCGCTCCGTCGTAGGCCGCGCGATTGGCATGGATTTCGGGCAGATTGGCGAAAGTCCATTCGGTCAGCGCCATCACCGGGACCGCCAGCGACCGGCCCAGATCGGTCAGCGCGTAATCGACCTGTGGCGGCACAGTGGGATGCACCGTGCGAGTTAC
This sequence comes from Qipengyuania algicida, assembly GCF_009828025.1. GTDB lineage: Bacteria > Pseudomonadota > Alphaproteobacteria > Sphingomonadales > Sphingomonadaceae > Qipengyuania > Qipengyuania algicida. The sequence goes on from NZ_WTYA01000015.1 coordinate 6,488, forward strand.
CATCCCGTCGCGCTCAAGCATTCGCAGTGTGCGGGTCAGCATTTGCTGCGAAATCCCGCCGACCTCTCGTTTGAGTTCGTTGAAGCGACGGCTCTGCGTTTCAAGCGCCTTGACGATCAGCACCGTCCACTTGTCCCCCACCCGGCTCAGCAACTCGCTGACAGCGCGGCAATCGGGGTTGCTATGGGGATGTGGGCTTTCAGTCATATCGGTGTGACCTGGTCAGTGGATTTTGCGTTCTTGCGGGACTTATGTGGTCACTTATGTGGTCTTAGTCAATATTTGTGACCGGAGTAACTGCCATGAACATTCTGCATCTCGATTCCAGCATCACCGGCGAAGCATCAGCCAGCCGAGAGATTACCGCTGCCATTACCAAAGCTCTCAGCGACACGACTTCGGACGCCGAAGTTACCTATCGCGACCTTGCCGCACAGCCGCTCGACCATCTCACCCTGCCCGCATTCGGCAGCGATGAATCGCAAGCCGTCCTCGCCGAATTCAAGGCCGCCGACGTGGTGGTGATCGGTGCGCCAATGTACAATTTCACCATTCCCAGCCAGCTCAAGGCATGGGTGGACCGCGTCCTCGTGGCAGGCGAGACCTTCCGCTATACGGAGAACGGACCGGAAGGCTTGATGGGCGACAAGCGCGTGATCATCGCTGTGACGCGCGGTGGACTTTACGGCGAAGACAGCGCCCAGCGTTCCGTCGAGCATGCCGAACGCTACATGTCCGACGCGCTCGCGTTCATTGGAATCACCCAGCCGACTTTCGTGATCGCCGAAGGTCTCAAGATCAGCGATGCCGCTCGCGAAGCAGCCATGGCCGCCGCCCACCACGGCGTTGGCAAGCTGGTTCCGCTTGCCGCTTAAGCTGACTTACTTCGGGGTAATCTCGGTTGGAGGGGACGTTTCGTCCCCTTCGCCTTTGCGACGGTCGTCTTCGTCAGCCGGTCGATCCTCAAGCGGTTCGAACGTATGGGAGAGCGCGTGGTAGAGCCGGTCACGGCACACGAGACCGCCTGCCCAATCGCCGATCAACGCGGTGGCGAACAGCGGCAGGATCGCCGAACTGCTGCCGGTGGCTTCGCTGAGAATGATGACCGCGGTCAGCGGCGCGCGCACGACGCCAGTGAAATAACCGCCCATGCCGATCAGCACGATCAACCCCGCCTGATGCGACGGAAACAGCGGCGTCAGCAGCTCGCCGAAACCCGCGCCCACAGCAAGCGAGGGAGCGAAGATACCGCCGGGAATGGCACTGGCGCTCGTCGCCAGAGTGGTGATGAACTTGGCGGGACCGAACCAGTAATCGGCCGATCCGCCTTCGAGCAAATGCTTGGTCGGCGCATATCCCGTCCCCGACGTCGCGCCTGCGGTAAGATAACCCATCAGACCGACGATCACTCCGCAAACGAGAGCAGTAACCATCGGCCTGCGTCCCAGCAGCTTGGAATAGCGCCCCTTCGGACCGCGCAGAAGCAGGAGGCCACGCGAAAACAATCCTCCGAGCGCTCCGCCCAGAATGCCGGCAAGTGGACATACCAGCAGTATGGTGGAAACCGGCAGACCACCATTGATCTGGCCGAAGTAGAGATAACTTCCAGCGATGCCCTGACTGGTAATACCCGCGATCATCACTGCGCCCATGACCAGCACGGCAACACGTTGTTCGTAGGCAACCGCCAACTCCTCGATCGCGAAGGCAATCCCTGCGAGCGGTGTGTTGAACGCCGCGGCGACACCTGCCGCACCGCCGGCAATGTAGATACCCGGCGTTATGCGGACCTTAAACAGCTTATGGACGCGCAGCATGATTGCTGCGGCGAGTTGCACCGTCGGCCCCTCACGTCCTACCGAAGCGCCGCCGAACAATCCGCCAAAGGTGAGTGCAGCCTTGGCAATCGCGACCTTGATGGACACCAGTCTGTGGGAATTTTCACTGTGCGGCGCATGGCTGGCCGCGATCACTTGCGGGATGCCGGAACCGGTCGATTGTGGGGCATAGCGTACCGTGAGCCAGCCGATCACCAAAAATACCAGAGGTGTGACGATCAGATGGACTACAATCGGGTTGGCGGTGCTGAGCTTGACGAACACGCCATAGATCCAGTCCGCTCCTCGCGCGAAAAAGATCGCAAACAACCCAACCGCAACAGCGCCGACCAGTGTGGCACTTCGGCGTCCCCAATCCTTGGCATTTACGAACTCACCCGGCTTCAGGACAAAGCTCTTGCCGGAGGGTTTGGAGGGGAATTTCATCGCCAGCCCCGGTACGTTCCAAACGACAAAAGGTCCAGAACAGTTTGCGGCAGAAATGCGACATCCGATAATTCCCGAGAGGCTTGGTCCAAGTTGATATTCATGTTCAACGGTTCAAATATTAACAGAAGGCATCGTGTCAGTTCAGATCGGACTCATCGTGTCGCCCGTATCAAGCAATCATCGACACATTCGCCGGACTGGTGGGGCGGCACAGCAAGTGGAGAGCGTCCATGAATATGATCAAACTTCTACGAGGGTCTGCAGCAGCAGCATTAGCTACGGCCATGATATTTGCTGCTTCGCCTTCGAACGCAGCCGACCGTCACGATCGCGGTCAGCATTCCGAAAATGCTCGGCACGGCGGCAATCGCGTCGAGCAACGCCCAGCGAGATCGGACCGGCCCCAACAGCGCAACTGGTCGCGTAGTGAACAACGCTCTCAGCCGAACCCCAACATTCGACGCGAGGAAAGAAACTTCGATCGTGGCCAGGCAATGCGCCAAGTCCAGCGCCAGGAGGTGCAGCGCGAAAGTCGGTCGAACTGGCAGCGCGACAACAGCTACGGCGCCAACCGCATTGCTGCCCAACGCCGTCAGCAGATCGAACGCCAATCACACGAACGGGCACGAGCGAATTATCGCGACGGTTATCGTGACGGTCGCACGGTCGATCGCCGCAACGACCGGAATGATCGGGCTCGCGCCTATAACAACGGCTATCGTGAAGCGCGGCGGGATAGTCGGCAGGATTATCGCCAGTGGAACCGAAGCCATTGGCGGAACGATCACCGCTACAACTGGCAGAACTACCGCCGCTCGCACCGCAATATTTACCGCTTGAACCGGTATTATGCGCCCTACCGCGATTACAGCTACCGTCGGCTTGGTATCGGCTTCGTCCTGAATTCGCTGTTCTATTCGAACCGCTACTGGATCAACGATCCGGGCTATTACCGCCTGCCGCCGGTCTACGGCCCGTATCGCTGGGTACGCTATTATGACGATGCCCTGCTGGTCGACATCTACACTGGCCGCGTGGTCGACGTGATCCACGGTATTTTCTGGTAATTGCCGACTCATAAACAGCCCCCGCCAGCAAGCTGACTGGCGGGGGCTTTTCGTTGTCGATTATTCGCCGGCAACCTTACCGAAGGGGAGCATTCTGAAAATCCCGCCATCCTTATCGAAGAAGGTATGTTTGAGTGCGCCAAGAATGTGCAGGCCGACAAGGTAGATCAGGATCATACCGAAAGTGCCGTGCAGCTCGAATATCTCGCGGCTGAGGCCCTTATTCTGACCGATCGGAAGCGGCGGAATGGTGAACCACCCGAAGAAATCGATCGACCGGCCGCCGAGCGAATTGGCGATCCAAGCGCCCAGTGGCAAAGCTATCAGCAAGACGTAAAAGATCACGTGCGTTGTCCTAGCGACGATTTTCTCCCAGTTGGCGTAATTGGTCGGAAGTGGCGGCACGGGATGGCCCAATCGCCACAGCAGTCGCCCGAGCGTCAGCACAAGGATCAGGATACCGAAAGCCTTGTGATCCCCCATCAGCGCGGCGCCTGCGGCACCCTTTGCGTGATGCGCATTTTCGGCCAGGCGCCAATTAAGGATCACCAGCACGGCAATCGTCCAGTGAAACAGCATGGCTACAACCGAGTAGCGTGTTCTGTTCGTTGCATTCACTACCATAGACTGCGGCTCCCGATTGGTGCGACCAGCACCCTGACTAACGTATATGGCGCCACTGACAAGCCGCTGGGTTGCACCGTGCGCTTCAATGACTAAATCTGTGCGCCATGAATTCCATCACTACCGTTCCCGATCAGGATGCCTTGCGCCGCATTGGCGCTTCGGTTCGCGCGCGGCTCGAAGGCGATCCCGGCGTCTACAAAATTCCCAGCGACAGGGCTGAGATCTTCGCCGTCGGCGATTTCCTGACGCCCGTGGAGTGCGAGCGTTTCGTGCGCATCATCGATGTCGTGGCCAGGCCGAGCGAGCTGCACGACACCTCCTACGCCAGCAAGTTCCGCACCTCCTATTCCGGGAATTTCGATCCGCACGACCCGTTCGTCAAAGGCGTGTCGCGTCGAATCGACGATTTGCTCGGGATCAATTCGATCTGCGGCGAGACGATCCAGGGGCAACGGTATCTGCCGGGGCAGGAGTTCAAGGCGCATAACGACTGGTTCTACACCGACCAGCCGTACTGGAAGGGCGAACAGAAGCGCGGTGGGCAGCGCAGCTGGACGGCGATGGCTTTCCTGAACGAGGTCGAGGAAGGTGGGCATACCTTCTTTTCGGAGATCGGCGCTTCGATCGAACCCAAACCGGGTGTCTTGCTGGTGTGGAACAATGCCAAACCGGACGGCACGCCAAATCTCGATACGCTCCATGCGGGAACGCCGGTGATCAAGGGCATGAAATATGTCCTCACCAAATGGTATCGCACACGCAAATGGCGTTGAACGCGCGGGCCTGAACGGCGCACGACATCAACCCTTGCCGTCGCGCTTAGCCGAATCGGTGGCGAGCCGCGCCAGCCGGTCGATCTTGCGAGACAGCCGCAAGATTTCGAGCTGGGTGCGTAGGTTGACCTCATAATCGTGCCGCGCGGCAACCCGATCCTTGGCTGATTGCCGGTTCTGGCTCATCATGATGACCGGCGCCTGTATCGCGGCCAGCATCGACAGCATCAGGTTGAGGAAGATGTAGGGATAGCCATCGAACGGCTTGATCCCCAGATCGACCAGCACTTCGCTGTTGAGCAGCATCCAAGTGACCAGAACCACGCCAAAGGCGATGATGAAACCCCAACTTCCGCCCACCGCGGCCACGCGGTCGGCCAGCTTGTCGGCGAAGCTCATTCGCAGTTGTGCCGCCTCTGCCGCGTCGATTCCGATATAGGACCCGGACGCAACCCGATTGAGGACTTCCTGCTCCTCGACATCGAGTTCGTCCAACGACCGACCCAGCAACTCCTGAGCCAGTTGCTCTACCCGGGCAGGATCGGTCATCGCGATAGCGCCTCCGCAATCAGTTTGCGGCTGTTATCGATACCGTAAAGCGCGATGAAACTGCCCATCCGCGGCCCCTGCGCGCTGCCCAGCAGCGTTTCATAGAGCGCCTTGAACCAGTCGCGCAGATTGTCGAACCCGAATTCCTCTCGCTTGCCGATCTCATAGACCATTGTTTGCAAATCCTCCGCGCTGGTTGCCGGATCGACCTTCGCCAGCTCCGCATCCAACGCGCGCAAAGCCGCGGCCTCGTTGGCCTCAGCTGCTCGCTTGACCAGCGTTGGGGCGACGAATTCACGATTATAGGCGAGCGCAGTCGTAACCAGCGCGGCCAGCTCGGGTTGCTTGGCGGGGTCCGCGTCCTCGACATAATTGCCGAGGTACGACCACACCTGCTCCGCATTGGCCTGGGCGCCCAGCACGCCGACGAGGTTCAGCAACAGCGCATAAGTCACCGGCAGCGTGTCTCCCGCGCCGGGAGTATCGGAACCCTTCCCCTCCCCATTAACCCGCAGCAAATGCCACACAGGATTGCCGAGCTGCTTGTCGAGTTCCTGCTCGGCCAGCCGCTCGCGAAATTGCCAGTAATCGTCGACCGCGCGCGGGATCACTCCGGCATGAAGCTGCTTGGCGCTCTTGGGATTAGGGAAGATATAGAAGCCAAGCGATTCCTCGCTGCCATAGGTCAGCCATTCGTCGATCGTCAGGCCATTGCCCTTGGACTTGGAAATCTTCTCGCCATTGGCATCGAGGAACAGCTCGTAGATCAGTCCTTCGGGCTTGCGTCCACCGAGCACCTGCACGATCTTGCCAGACTGCACGCCGCTGTCGGTCAGATCCTTGCCATACATCTCGTAATCGACGCCAAGCGCATACCAGCGCATCGCCCAATCGACTTTCCATTGCAGCTTGGCCATCCCGCCAAACGCGGACTGCTCGACCACCGATCCATGTTCGTCGGTGAAGCGCACCATACCCGCATCGGCATCAACCACCTCGACCGGCACTTGCAGCACCTTGCCCGAAGTTGGCGAGATCGGCAGGACCGGCGAATAGGTCGCGCGCCGCTCCTCGCGCAGGGTCGGGAGCATGATGTCGAGGATGGCCTGGTTCTTGCGCAAGACCTGCTTCAGCGCCTCGTCAAAGTCGCCCGAATTATAGCGGTCGCTCGACGCGACGAATTCATAATCGAAGCCGAACCGGTCGAGAAACTCGCGCAGGCGCGCATTATTGTGCGCGGCAAAGCTTTCGTAACCGGCATCGAAGGGGTCGGGAATGCGGCTCAAGGGCTTGCCGAGATTGGCTTCCAGCAGCGCCTGATTGGGCAGATTGTCGGGTACCTTGCGCAGGCCGTCCATATCGTCGGAAAAGGCGACCAGCCTGGTCTTGCCATCCTCTGGCCTCGCGCCGATCAGCGCCTCGAATGCGCGACGTACCAGCGTGGTACGCAGCACTTCCTGAAACGTCCCGATATGCGGCAGGCCCGAGGGGCCGTATCCCGTTTCGAACAAAACCGGCGAGCCGTCCGGCTTTGCGCCATCCGGATAGCGTTTGAGCAGCCGCTGCGCCTCCTGGAACGGCCATGCCTTGGAGCTTCTTGCGGCTTCGATCAGTGCGGTGTCAGTCATCGCGCACGCCTCTCGCCCAAGCTGACCTCCGTGGCAAGTCCACAGCGATGTGGAACACATCTGCCGGTTCTGGAACCTGTGACTTTCGCAAGATTCTTTTTGATGGCCGGTCCTTTAGATCGATTTCCGAGATTTGGCGTGTGACTTTTGCATTTCCGCAATCCAACAGCCCCGAAATAGCTGATGCCAGCGAACTGAAGGTTAGGGAGAGAGTTGAAGCGAAGTATCATCATGAACCGCAAGGATAATCACGCTATTCGGATTAGGACAGCCGAAAAGCAGCGACTGGCATGGCAAAAGGCGCCCCGGTATCCCGGAGCGCCCCTGTGGTGTGTTCACCGACACATTGCAGGTGGTCATGCCGTCGCGGGTTGCCATCCGCGCAGGGCAGGCCAGCGATTGGTGTACTGGCTGAGGTCGATCCGCGGCTTGCGACTCTCGAATCTGCGATCGAGCGACTGAATGATCAGCTTGGCGCGATGAGCGCGTGCACGCTTGGAACGGAACGGATTGGCACGGTCAGGCTTGGCCGCGATCAACCGTTTGAGCAGGGCGTCCCGCTCGTCAAACCTTTCCGGAACGGCTGGAGGGAGAACGACCGGATCGCCATTGCCGGAGGTCGATTCCACCCGGGCCAGCGGATGGCGCGAATGGCCGGCGTCGGCAATCGGTGGCGCGATGCGCGTAGCCACAGGCGTAGACGCGCGAGCACCTTGCGACGTGGCAACTGGCTCGTCGGCCACGGCCTCGCCTGCATCCTTGGGTTGTTCGACGTGCTCCGTCCGCGTTTCAACATAGGGTGGCGGGTTGCGACGACGACGCATGGCTGAAACGGCCAAGCCACCCACGGCAATCAATCCCAATGCGCCAACGATACCGAAGATCGCTTCCTCGTTTGCCTGACCGGCATTGTTGTCGGCTGTCGCTGCCGGAGCAGCGGCTGACTGACTCTCCGATTGCTGCGAAAGAGCGTCAGGAATGCCGTCTGGCTGGAGGCTGGGCGACGAAGCTGGCCTGTCGACCGGAGCCACAAAGGTTTGTGCGGGAGGCGGAGCATTCTCCGTCGAGGTCACGGCACTGTTCTTGGGCGAGGTACTTGTCGCCGCCTGCTTCACCTGCGTCGTTGCGGACGACGCCTTTTTCTCGACCGTGCTGACGGCAGGTTTTGGGGTGACCGGCGCAACCGGTGCCACGGCGTTAGGCGAGATCGCCGATACGCCAGCCGATTTGGTGGGCATCGGATCGGGCAGGACGACCGGACTTGGGGCGGTTGTCTCGCTCGCCGTTTCCGGAATGACGATCACCGGGGCCGGGTTGGCAGCGGGCTCGACCGGCTCGGCGGCCGACGCGTCCGGAGACACATCGGGCAGGATGATCGTAGGCTGCAATGACGCGGCGTCTTGCGCCAGAACGGCGGTTGCGGGGAGCGCGGCGGACGCGGCAATCGCGACGGCTGCACAGCGGGTCATGAGAAGTTTTGTCATAGTGCCTTATTAACGACACATTCTATGTCGGCGTTCCCGTAATGTGCCGTTCAGCTTCGTCTATACTCCTGTTATTATGTGTTTTTAGTGAAAGCAAGCGCGATAAGGCGCCGAGTAATTCCGACCAACGGATTGCCCTGTTTTGGCAATTCGGCACTCTGTGTTTACTTTTCGTTCCCAGCTGACCATGGTCTTTCCGATGAGCGAAATCCTGCCCCTCCCCGCGCTTCAAGCGAGCCATGCGGGAACCTGGCTGCGCGAGGCATCGGGGTCGACGCGTGGGCTGTCGAAAGGCGAAGCCGTCATGGCCGCCGCCGACACGCCCCTGTTGCTGCTCAATGCGCCGCTTGTGGCCAGCCGGTTGGGTTATCCCGACCTGTCAGGACTGGACCTGCTGGAGCTGTTCGCCTTTGTTCATCCGGCACGTTTCTGCGTGCCTACGCCCAAGGGACTGGCGACGGCGCTGGGGATCGAAGAGCCCGCTGGAGACGGTGATGTGCCGCTGCTTTTGCAGCGCGCAGCAGGCAAGCTCATCGAAACCTGCGAAAATCCCGACTGGCCGCAACGCGAAGGTGCGTGGTCAGCGTTCCAATCGCTGGCCCGTCTGCGCTGGCCGTGGGCGCAGATCCTCGCCCCGCACATCGCTCGCCCCGAGCGGGCCGAGAAATGGTTGTTTTCGCGCTTGCCCGAATGGGAAGACGCGCAGGATCGCCCCCAGCCCGGGCAAGTCCTGATCGAGGAAGAGGAAATCGCTGCCCGATTGGAGCGGCTGACCGGCGAAGGCGCCGAAAGGCGCGAAGGGCAACGGCACTTCGCACGCGACACTGGCGCAATCTTCGCGCCGCGTGCGCGCGAACGTCAGCCGCATATTCTGCTGTCGCAGGCAGGCACCGGGATCGGCAAGACGCTCGGCTATCTCGCTCCCGCCTCGCTCTGGGCGGAACAGTCGGGCGGCACGGTCTGGGTGTCGACCTACACCAAGAACCTGCAGCGCCAGTTGCGCCGTGAGAGTGCACGCGCATGGCCTGCCGCCCGGCCGGACGGCTCGCCACCGGTGGTGGTACGCAAGGGGCGCGAGAATTACCTCTGCCTGCTCAATCTGGAGGATGCGCTCCAAGGTGGTTTCGGCGGACGTGCAGCGATCCTTGCGCAGCTGGTCGCGCGCTGGGCCGCCTACAGCCAGGACGGAGACATGATCGGCGGCGATCTGCCCGGCTGGCTCGGCACGCTGTTCCGCAAGCGCGGCATCGCCTCGCTGACCGACCAGCGCGGCGAATGCGTCTATGCGGGCTGTCCGCATTACCGCAAATGCTTCATCGAGCGCGCCGCACGGGCAAGCGCGCAAGCCGATCTCGTCATCGCCAACCATGCGCTGGTGATGGTCAATGCGGCGCGCGCCGGTTTTGGTCAGGGGCGCGACCATGCCCAGCGGCCGACCCGCATTGTGTTCGACGAAGGACACCACGTGTTCGAAGCGGCCGATTCGACCTTTGCCGCAGCATTGACCGGCGCCGAAGCGATCGAGCTGCGCCGCTGGATCCTCGGCCCCGAACGCAACGCCAAGGGACGCCGCAGGGGTCTTGCCGCGAGGCTCGCCGATGTCGCCAGCTATGATGAAGCCGGTGGCAAGGCCATCGAAGCCGCTGTGCAGGCGGCGCAATCGCTCCCCTCCGATGGCTGGCTTGCGCGGCTGGTCGAGAACGCACCATCAGGTCCGCTGGAGCTGCTTCTGGCCGAAGTACGCGCCTGCACCTATGCACGCGATGAAAGCGGAGGGCAGGAAGCGGGCTATGGCATCGAGACCGAAGCCGCGCAGCTCCCCGGCGAACTGGTCGAGGCGGCCGGTTTGGCCGAGCAGGCGCTGGCCGCGGTGCGCGTGCCGCTGATCCGGCTGGCCGGAAGGCTCGAGGCGGTGATCGAGGATCCACCCGACTGGCTTGACGGACAAGGACGCGCGCGGATCGATGGGGCGCGCCATTCGCTCAGTTGGCGGATCGATTTGCTGGCGGCGTGGGAAGCCCTACTGTCGCGGCTGGGCGGACCCGCCGACCCCGAATTCGTCGACTGGCTGGCGGTCGAGCGCGGCGACGCGCGCGAATTCGATGTCGGCCTGCATCGCCACTGGCTTGACCCGATGAAGCCGTTCGCGCGCGTGGTGCTCGAACCCGCGCATGGCGTGATGCTGACCAGCGCCACGCTGACCGATCGGGACGAGACCGGTCCGGACTGGGCCGCCGCCATCGCCCGCTCGGGCGCGCCGCATCTCGAAATCGCCCCCAGGACCGCGCTGGCGGACAGCCCGTTCGACTATGCCGCGCGCGCCGAGGTGCTGATCGTCACCGATATCCGCAAAGGCGACCTTGCCGGGCTGGCCGGAGCCTATGCCCGCCTGATCGAGGCGTCGGGTGGCGGCGTGCTCGGCCTGTTCACCGCGATCCGCCGGATGCGCGCGGTGCATGGGCGTATCGCCGACCGGCTCGCGCGCGGCGGCCTCCCGCTCTATGCCCAGCACGTCGATCCGATCGACACCGGCACGCTGACCGACATCTTCCGGGATGACCCACACGCCAGCCTGCTGGGCACCGATGCCCTGCGCGACGGGGTCGACGTGCCCGGACGCTCGCTGCGCTGCGTCGTGATGGAAAGCGTGCCCTGGCCGCGCCCGACCATCCTCCACCGCGCGCGCCGCGCCGCCGCAGCCGAGCAAGCGGGCGGCGCACACCGCTACGACGACCGCATCATCCGGGCACGGATCGCGCAGGCGTTCGGTCGCCTGATCCGCACGCGCGAGGATGCGGGGCATTTCGTGATGCTCTCCCCAGCTTTCCCCAGCCGCCTGCTGTCCGCTTTCCCTGAAGGCACACCCGTCATAAGGCTGACACTCGAAGAGTCTTTACAGCGCGTGGCGCAGGGTGTTGGAAACCAGGCAGCAGCTTTGATGGACAAGGAACAGGCGGGCGAGTGAAACTTCTCGGAATCATGCGGCACGCCAAATCGGACTGGGGCGCGAGCGACAAACGCGATTTCGACCGCGGGTTGAACGACCGTGGCAGGCGCGGCGCGGCGCTGATGGGCGAACATATCCGCGACTATGGGGTTCGCTGGAATACATTGCTCGCCAGCCCTGCGGAACGCGTGAAGCGCACGCTCGAAGCCGCCGAGCTGGCCTTGCACCCTCAATGGGACGAGCGGCTTTACCTTGCTGGCAGCGACACTATCATAGAGGTGCTGCAAGAGGCAGATGGCGATGCAGTACTGCTCGCCGGCCACAACCCCGGCCTCGCCGACCTGATCCTCTACCTCGTGGCACCCAGGAACGAGAACGACCTGTTCGACGAAGCGAAGGCGAAATTCCCCACCGCCGCCTTCGCCGTGTTCGAACTGGATATCGACGATTGGGACGAACTGCGGCCCGAGTGCGGCAAGCTGGTCCACTTCGCCCGCCCCCGCGATCTGGACGCGGAACTGGGGCCAATCGATTGAGGGTAATGACAACCACCGCGCATCAACGCGTTAGCGAGCAGCTCGTCGAACATTAATGTGATGCGCCGAAAGCAATCGCAGTCTCTTTGATCGCGAACGGATTCGGAAATTATTGCTTCTCGAAGTTGAATTGCGTTCATTTCATCCTTTGCAACTCAATAGTAATAGTTTCCGTAGTATTTTCAGATCACTGATCGTGAGAACAGCTCAATGATCGGAACCGCATCGTGTCGCAGCGATCCGAAAATTGGGAACTATGATGCTCGGTCATAAAACTTCAGTCGCAGCAGAAACGCCACTCTGCACAACGGAAATCGTTAATCGATTTGAGGCGCTGCTAGAGAACGAGCGATACGTTCTCGGTATGATACTTGGCTTTATGCTGATAAATTTGAGCGCATCCTTTACTTTCCCAAATGGCTATGCCTCTGGCCCCATGACGAGATTGATGGCTGTTTTAGGCATTCTATGGATGCTTGGTTTTGCGCTTCGACTCGCCAGACCTAACTTGCCGTTCGTATACTTTCCCGAAGCGTCTTGCCTCATGACAGTTTTAGGATTGCAAGGGGCTATGGCGACCGCAGCCATCGCACCGTTTACAGGGGCATACGCCGATGCGACGTTGGCGCAAGCGGACCACTTCTTGATGCCTTTCATCAGTTGGCCCGAAATAGTCCATTGGCTTTCAACACACCCAACTATATTTAGAACATTAAATTATATCTACGTAAGTGAAAACTTTCAAGTTCCATTACTTTTTTTAATCTTATCTGGATTCGGCAGAGTTCGTGAAATGAAGGCGATAGTTGCCGCTGGTGGTATAGCGTTGATTGGTGCGTTGCTAATTTTTACGTTGATGCCGGCCGAAGGTGGGTACATTCATTACGGGATAGCAAGAGAGTCTGTGCCAGACTTACTGGTTGCGATGCCGTTTGAGTTTCCTGAAATACTGCAACATCTTAAAAGTGGTGCCGTTCACGAATTAAGTATGCACGAAATCAACGGCTTGATTAGTTTTCCAAGCTTCCATGCCGTCACAGCTGTGATTCTCATCATGAACTGGAGCAAGTTCCGTTACCTCGCGTTTCCCGGAATACTCCTGAACGCAATGGTGATATTTACCGCACTCCCCATAGGCAGCCATTACATCTGCGATCTAGTTGCCGGAAGCATCCTTGGTTACGCTTCAATGAAGCTGGCAACATTTCTCGTGAATAGGAACACCGTTCAAATAGATACGCAAGCCCGGATGGTCCCAACGGTAGTAGTCCCGAAGCGCGAGTGTTCTATGGCGTAATTCCGGTCAGCGATTTTTTTATCACCGCAACACCCTAGGCCCCGCACCTCCCTCGCCCCATTTATCGCCCGCGTTGTAGAGCGCGCATTTCTTCAGGCTCAGACAGCCGCAGCCGATGCAACCGTCGAGGTCTTCGCGCACTTTCTCCAGCGCGGCAATCTGGGCGTCGATGCGCTGGCGGATCGTGGTGCTGATCCGGCTCCAGTCACTGGCATTGGGCGTGCGGCCTTGCGGCAGGCTGCCAAGCGCCTGCTCGATCTCCTCCAGCGTCAGCCCCAGTTTCTGCGCAATCAGCACGAAGCTCAGCCGGCGGATGTCCGCGCGCGGGAAGCGGCGCTGGTTGCCCGACGTGCGCCAGGCTTCGACCAGACCGCGCTCCTCGTAATAGCGGATCGCCGAAACGCTGAGCCCGGTACGGCGGGCGAGCTCGCCGATGGTCAGAAGGTCGCTCGATTTCATCGCAGCGGCAGTATCGAAAAAAGCCCTTGACCTCAAGTTAGCTTGAGGTTGCATTGTCCTGTGGATCCGATTCACAACAGGAGGCACAGATGCCCACAGCAAGGCTCGAACACGTCAATATTTCGGTCACCGATCCCGAGCGGATCGCCCGTCTTCTCGAAGCCATCACCGGCTGGGAGCGCCGCTGGGAAGGTCCCGCGCTTGCCGGCGGCCACACGATCCACCTTGGCGGACAGGACGATTATGTCGCGATCTACACCCACCCTTCAGTGCAAGGCGATTTTGCCAAGGGAGCGCCGCTCAACCATGTCGGGATCGTCGTCACCGATCTGGATGCTGCCGAACGCATCATCCTCGATGCCGGGCTCGAGACGATGAACCACGGCGATTACGAGCCGGGGCGGCGGTTCTATTTCTTCGACTGGGATGGAATCGAGTGGGAGATCGTCAGCTATGAATGAGCCGATATTGCGCCAGCCGATGTTCGGCCCTGCCCCAAGCGCGAGACTGAGCGCGCACCCGAAAAGCCCGAAATCGTGCTCAGTGGAACATCCTCGAACCGCGCCAGCCAGCGGCGCGCCATCTTGGCCAGCGGCAACGGGTTGAGATAATGCCGCTTGCAACGCCCTTCGCGGCGGCTCGCAACCAGTTCGGCTGCTTCGAGCACGGCGAGGTGCTTGGCGACCGCTTGCCGCGTCATCGGCAGCCCTTCGCCCAGTTCGGTAAGGGTCAAACCGCCCTCTGCGCTGAGCCTGTCGAGGAGAACCCTGCGGGTCGGGTCCGATAGCGCGGAGAAGGTGTCGGTCATGGGCTTGAAGCTAGTCGCCCGGGTACGAGTCGCTCAAGTCGATGCAGGTAGGTGGGGCTGTTTTGTCCCCAGCCTGTCAGCGTCCCGCGTTGCCGACCACGAAACAGGCGGCGGCGATCAGGAGCCCGGCCATGCGATTCGAGCGGAACCGTTCGAGCGGATTGGCCGGGTCGGTCGGATCGAGCGTCGCGACTTGCCACAGCAGGTGCAATGCGGCGGGCAGCAGCGTCAGCAGCGCGATCCAGTCGGGGCGATAGAGCCAGAACGCCAGCGCCCACAGCGCCATGGCAGCGGTGTAAAACAGCGTAACCCCGCCGCGCACATGCCTGCCCATGCGCAGTGCGGAAGAGCGAATGCCGACCAGCGCATCGTCCTCGCGGTCCTGCAAGGCATAGATCGTGTCGTATCCGATCACCCAGCACACCGCGCCCGCATACATCGCGGCAAGCACAGCCCAGTAGTCGCCGCGAATTTCAGTCCAGCCAACCAGCAGCCCCCATGTAAACACCAGCCCGAGCCACGCCTGCGGCCACCATGTGATGCGCTTCATGAAGGGATAGGCCGCGACGAGCGCCAAGCTGGCCAGTGCCACGACTGCCGAAAGGACACGCAATTGCAGGAGGACAGCAAGGCCGATGACGCACAAAGTGAGTAACCAGCTCCACGCGAGCTTTTTTGAAATTCGTCCGCTGGCGACCGGGCGACTGGCTGTTCGGGCCACCTTTCGGTCGAGATCGGCATCGACGATGTCGTTATAGACGCAGCCCGCCCCGCGCATTGCGATGGCACCGACCAGCAGCCACAGGACCAGTTCCAGCTGCAAGCCTCCTCCCGCCAGCCACACCCCCCATGCGCAAGGCCAGAACAGCAGCCACCAGCCGATCGGGCGGTCGAACCGGGCCAGCTGGGCGAGATCGCGCGGAACCTGCGGCAGACGTGCAACGATGCCGCGATGCTGGCTGTCGGGGACGATTGTCTCGTTCATGTCTTGCTCCCTAGGGCGCTGCGTGCCACCTGCCTAGCCATGCCTGCAACCCCCGCCTGGCCGCCGCGCTCTGCGCCACGACTGTTCGTCGAGCAGGAGATAGTCGAGGGCGCGATACTGCAGATCGAGGGCAATCAGGCGCATTATCTCAACCGGGTCATGAGGATCGCGACAGGCGATGCGGTGATCGTGTGCGACGATATCACCGGCGAATGGGCGTGCGAGGTGGTTGAGGTGGGCAAGCGCCATGTTCAGCTCGCCCCACGGGATCGCTTGCGGGAACGTGAAAGCGTGCCCGACTTCTGGCTCTGCCCGGCACTGCTGAAGAAGGATCGATTCGATCTGGTGCTGGAGAAGGCGTGCGAGCTGGGCGTAGCGCAGATCATGCCAGTGATCACCCGACGCTGCGTCGCCGACAAACTCAATCCCGAACGCGCGCGAACGATCGTCACCGAAGCTGCCGAACAATGCGCGCGCACGGCTTTGCCCGAAATCGCCGCTCCCGAAAGCCTCGACACCCTGCTGCGCGACTGGCCGGAGGATCGCTGCCTGTTCTTTGCCGACGAACTCGGCGGCGAACCGGCCAGCGAGGTGTTCCTTGCGGAACGCGGGCGACCCGCAGCGCTGTTGATCGGCCCGGAAGGCGGCTTCGACGATGCCGAGCGCGACGCTATCCGCGCTCTCCCGCAAGCGCGCGCCATCACCCTCGGCCCGCGCATCCTGCGCGGCGAAACCGCGTCGATCGCAGCGACCGCGATATGGATGAGCTTTGCGGGCGACTGGAACAATTCTCTGGCGTGAGCGCGATGCGTTGCCTAACGCAACGCGCCATGAGCACACGCGACGTTTCCCTGGCCGAAGATCCACTGATCGAGAGCCGCGACCAGCTGCTCGCCCCGATGATCGGAGGCGAGAAATCCAAGGATCGCTGGCGTATCGGCACCGAGCACGAAAAGCTCGTCTATAAGCGCGACGACTTCCACGCGCCTGCCTATGACGAGCCTTGCGGCATCCACGACCTGCTGATGAACCTGCGCCAGTTCGGGTGGGAGCCGGTCGAAGAAGGCGGTAAGGTCATCGCCATGCGCGGGGAGGATGGCACCGTCAGTCTCGAGCCCGCGGGCCAGCTCGAACTGTCCGGCGCGCCGCTTGAAAACCTGCACCAGACCTGCGCCGAAACCGGGCGACACCTGGAACAAGTCAAGGCGATCGGCGAATGCTGCGGGGTCGGTTTCCTCGGCCTCGGTATGTGGCCGGACAAAACGCGCTACGAACTGCCGATCATGCCCAAGGGGCGCTATGACATCATGCTGCGGCACATGCCGCGCGTGGGCTCACTCGGCCTCGACATGATGCTGCGCACCTGCACCATTCAGGTCAATCTCGACTATTCGAGCGAAGCCGACATGGCGCAGAAGTTCAAGGTCGGGCTGGCGCTGCAACCGCTCGCCACCGCGCTGTTCGCCAATTCACCCTTCACCGAAGGCAAGCCCAACGGCTACCTCTCCTACCGCAGCCATATCTGGTCGGACACCGATCCGCATCGCACGGGGATGCTGCCCTTCGTGTTCGAAGATGGCTTCGGTTATGATCGCTATGTCGACTACATGCTCGACGTGCCGATGTATTTCGTCTTCCGTGACGGCAAATACATCGATGCGGCGGGCCAGAGCTTTCGCGATTTCCTGAAAGGCGAACTTCCTGCCCTCCCCGGCGAACTGCCGCGCGAGGGCGATTGGGTCGATCATCTCTCCACCGCTTTCCCGGAGGTTCGGCTCAAGAGCTTCCTGGAAATGCGCGGTGCGGACGGTGGGCCATGGAGCCGCATTTGTGCCCTGCCCGCTCTGTGGGTCGGGCTGCTTTACGATCAAACGGCGCTCGACGCCTCGTGGGATGTCGTCAAGCACTGGTCGATGGAAGAGCGCGAGGCGCTGCGCAACGCCGTCCCGAAGCTGGCCCTCGACGCGCCTATCCCCGGTGGCGGCAAGCTCAAGGATATCGCCCGCGAAGTCTTGTCCATTGCACGTTCCGGCCTGACCGCGCGCGCGCGCCTCAACGCCAGCGGCGACAACGAAACCGGCTTCCTCGATACGCTCGAGGAAATCGTGACCAGCGGAAAGGTGCCCGCGCAACGCCTGCTGGACAAATACCACGGCGAATGGGGCGGCGATATCAAGCGCGTCTACAAATACAGTTTCTGAACGGAGAGAGACAGCATGATCCAGATCAACGGAACGATCCGCATCGACAGGGACAAGCTCGACGATGCGCGCGAAGCGCTGGTGACGATGATGGAGAAAAGCCGCGCAGAAGACGGGTGCCTGATGTACACCTTCGCGCAAGATTTGTCCGACCCGCAAGTCCTGCTGTTATGCGAAAGGTGGCGTGACGGTGCTGCGCTGGACGCGCATGGCAAGTCCGAACACATGCAGGCGTTTCGCGAAGTGTTGAAAGCCAACTCGCCCATTTCGAGCGAGTTGACCATCTTCAACACCGATGACGGCAAACCACTCTGAAAGAGGGGTTCGCAATCAGCGGAAGGCAGTGATCCTTCCGCTGTCGTCCAGCACATAAAGCGTATCGTTGGCGACCACCGGGCCGAGGCTGACCGAAGCCTTGAGGTCGGTGTATTGCGTTGCCTGCCCGTCTTGCGGGTTCACGGTCCATATCTGGCCCAGCGTGTTCACGACCCATAGCTTGTTGCCCGCGAGTACCGGGCCCTTCCAGAAGATCGGATCGTCCTTCTTCTTGGGTTTGCGATACTCGTTGAGCTGGCTGACCCAGCGTACCTTGCCGGTGGCGCGAGCAATGGCGAGCATCCGCGCGCTGTCGGTCAGGGTAAAGATCCATTCGCCAACCACTGCTGGCGTGGAAATGCCGGCCAGGCCCAGTTCCCAGATCCGCTGACCGGTAACCAGCTCATAGGCAGCCATGCGTCCGCCCTGCCCGAGCGCATAGACACGTCCGCTGTCGATGATCGGGTCGGCATCGATATCCGTCAGTGCGCCAACCTGCGTCGAGATACTGGTCCGTGCCAGCGCGTCCGACCACAAGGTCCGACCGTTCTCGTAACGATAGGCAACCAGCTCACCTGAACTGTAACCGGCAATGATTGTGCCCTGCCCGGCTGCCGGAGCGGCGACGCCGAACACACCCGCCTGCGTGGTCGAGGCGGTTTCCTGCCACTGGTTCTTGCCGGTGTTCTCGTCGAGCGCGAAGATCTGGTTGTCCTGCGTCATCACATAGACCGCACCGAAAGCCACCGTCGGCGCGCCGCGCAGCGGACCGGCGGGTTTGACGGTCCAGATCGTGGCACCGGTCTTGGCGTCGATCGCCATTACGTCACCCACGCCGTCTGTCGCGTAGACGTGACCCGAATCGTAGCTCACTCCGCCACCAAATCCGGCTTTGATCAGGTTCTTCGGCACATCGGTGGGGTGAACCCAGATAGATGCGCCGGTCGCGGCATCGAAAGCATGGACCGCGCCATCGGTGTCGACCACGTAAAGCCGGCCGTCGCCGATTACCGGGGCTGCCGCCAACCGCACACGATCCGTAGCGCCGGGAATCCTTGCGGTCCAAATGCGCTGCGGGGTCGCGGACAGAGCCAGATGCCCGTAGGTCTTGCTCGGCGAACCACCCGGCTGCGCCCACTCCTTGTTGACCGCAGCAGGAGGGAGCGTGACCGGGACGTTGGCCAGCGAGGCATCGGCCTCGACCGCGTTGTCGATATGCGAAAGGATCGGAGTGCGCTCGCCAAGCGTCGGTGTGGTGCGCTTGCCCTTGCTGCCGAATGGCCCTCCGGCGCAGGCCGTTAGGCTCAGCGCGAGCGCGCTTGCCAGTCCAACCACCAGCATCCGTTTTGTAGTGTGGCGCGTCATTCAGCGATCTTTCCAGCTATTGATGGGTTATTCTGCGCCCGGCGGGGGCGCGCCTTCTGCGGGCGCACCGGCGGAAACGCCGCTCTGTTGCGCGAGGAGTTTCTGCGGATCGACGATTGCATCGACGCCCAGCACACCGGCCATCTGGCGCGAGCGCGACCTGATCGATTCGGCCACATCCTTGTCCTTGGCAATCGCCGCGAACATCTTGCCCGCTTCCTGCTTCTTGCCCTGTTCGAGATAGGCCATGGCAGTCAGTTCGCCTGCGCTGCCGAAATAGGGATTACCCGGAACGGCAAGCTGCGACAGCGTGCTGATCACCTTTGACTTGTCCATAGTGTCGAACTGCAAGGTCACCTTACGAACCAGTGCGAGGTCGCGCATGGGTTGCGGAGCCTTGGGATCGGCGACGATCCCGGCAAGCGTCTTCACCGCCTCGTCGGGCTTGCTGTTTTCGACGGCCAAAGCAGCCGAGAGCAATCTGGCTGTGGAGCGAGCAGCGGGCGATCCGTCCTTGATGACGGGCGCCAGATCGGCATCCGCCTGCTGCATATTATTGGCCTGCGCCTGGTCGAGCGCAGTCACGATCTGCTCGCTGTTCTTCTCAAGTTCGACGTTCTGGCGATGTTGCCAGTAGAGATACCCGCCAAAGGCAGCGATGAGCAGCACCACCAATATCGCAATCGGCACCCCGAAACGGCGACCGAATTCGACCAAATCGTCCTGCCGGACGGCATCGTCGACTTCCCTCAGCAGGGCTTCTTCCTCTGCCGCACGGCGGCGCGCCAGAATATCTTCGCGGGAGGGGGGCTTGGGTCGGGTCGGCAAGGCCACTGGTGGCGGTATCCGTTCTTGGTTGACGATGTGCGCGCGTCTCTAGGCGGACCACCGCGCGAGTTCAATGGTCTGGCTGCGTTTGGCCTGTGACTGTCCCCATCCGGGTGAACGGGCGATGAAACGCGCTGCGACTGCTATCGCACAACGGTCGGCCCGCGATCGATCGCGCTGCTATAGAGCCGCTTGTATGACGCGATCATGCGCTCACGCGACAGCCGTCCGGCTATCTCCGCGCGATTGGCCTCGCCGACCGACTTGCGCAGACGCTCATCGAACGACAGCCCGACAAGGGATTGCGCCAGTTCCTCGACATTGCCTTCGGGAAAAACGAAAGCCGCATTATCGGGCGATACAAAGTCCGCTGACGAACCGAGCGCAGCACCAGCCAGCGGCACTCCCGATGCGATGATCGACAACAGGCGCGGCGGATAATCGGACGACACAGGCCCGGCCAGCGCGTAGATTTCGAACAGGCCCAAAACCGCTTCCAGCCGCTCGGGTGCAGGGCGAATATGAACGCGATGATTGATCCCCAGCCGATCGACCTCCTCTTCGACCCGCGCGCGATCCGGTCCATCGCCGAGCAGCACCAAGTGCCAATTGTCGGCAAGTTCGGCAAATGCCCGCACCAGCATCGGCAGATTGTTTCGCGGGAGGAATTCACTGCAATTCCCGACCCATAGCTCACCCGGTCGCTTGAGCAGACGCGACAAGGCATCACTCTTGGGTGGCTTGCGGCGCTTGGGCGGTTCGATCCCGTCAGGGATATGCTTCACACGTCCGATTGGCTGCTGCCAGGCAGTCAGCGCCAGCTCTTCCAGCTCCTCGTTCACGACGACCAGCCCGGCTGCACGGCCCAACCCGATGCGACGCAGCCAGACCTGCCGCCGCGAGGGCATGTACGGCACACCCTCTGCCCCATCTTCATGATGAATCAGCGGTGGAAGCCCGTGCAGATCGGCGAACAGCGTGTGCGCAAGGGCAGCGTTCATGGCCCCGCTGCCATAAGTGCATACGAGGTCGTACCCACGCATATCGCGGGCGATCCGCTGCAATTTACCCGGCGTTGGCGCGCCGCCCATACGGGTGAACCCGACCACGCGCGTGGCGATGATGTCATCGTTTACGCTATCGATCCCGCCGCCGATATTGTCGCCGGAAACGATCGCATGACCAAAGCCCGACCCGAGTCCGTTGATCACATCGACACTGCGCCGGGCGGCAGAAGTGCGGTCGAAGTTTCCGTGAAGATGGAGGATGCGCTTGGGCACCACGTGCCGGGCGCTCACGAAACCTCCTGCAGCAGCAGATCGATCGCGACGCGCACTTCCGGTTCGTCGAGCGTCGGAGCGTGGCCAGTGTGTGGAACATTTATTACTCGCGCCCGGGGGAGCGCCTGCTGCATCCGTTCGAGTGTCGCTGGTGAAAGGATATTGGACAAGGCACCACGGACCAGAACCGATGGCTTGTCGGCCAGCGCATCGATCATCGGCCAGAGATCGGGAGCCACACTTTCCTCCGGCGAAGCTGTGGCTTCTGCACTCAGAATCGGCTCGGCGATTTTCATATCGTAGTCAAACGCAATCCGCCCATTGCTGCACACTGTCAGCGTCCGCTTGGCCATGGTCAGCCAGTCGTCGAGCGCAAAATTGGGATGCGCTTCGCCGTGCAGTTCCGCCAGCGCGCGCGCGCCGTGAACCCAGGTCGGGAAATTGCGCCCCTGCCCGACATAGCTGCGAATCCGGTCCAGCCCCTCGTCTTCGACGACCGGCCCAACATCGTTGAGCACCACCGCAGCAAACAGCTCCGGCCGCTGGGCGGCGAGCAGCATGATCATCAGCCCGCCCATCGAAGTGCCGATCGCAACCACCCGCTCGATGCCTTCCTGCTCGAGCAAACGCGTCAGATCGTCGATATAGTTGGGCAGCGCATAGGTCGCGCTGTCGGAGGAATACTCGCTTTCACCGCGCCCGCGCATGTCAGGCACGATCACCCGCCAGCCCTGCCCTGCGACATGCGCCGCCAGATCCTCGAAATCGCGCGCGTTGCGCGTCAGGCCATGCAGGCACAGCACGGCAGGGCGCATTTCGTCGCCCGGATAATCGCGGAAATGCAGCGTGAGCCCATCTGCACTTTCCCAGCTCTTGTCGGAAAACATCGTATCCATGGGAAAGGGTATCGAACGTCCTGTTTAGTATCGAAGGGAAGCCGACCGGGCCGCGCCCCTTGCGCCATCCGGCTGCGGGCCCCACTATTGACGACATGCGTGAAGAACCGCAAGCGGCGAGCTACTGTGCGGATACGCCCATCAGCGCCCTGGCACCATGGCTGGCCGATCCGGTGCGCTCGGCCGGCTTTCCCGAAACGAAACTGCGCTTCGCCAATCGCCGGTGGGCACCAACAGTAGGGCTCGGCGATTTGCCGGACGATGGCTGGATCGACCATTTCGGGAGATTCGATCCGCTACCCGCCAACCTGCCCCAACCGTTGGCCTTGCGTTATCACGGTCACCAGTTCCGCGTATACAATCCGGAAATCGGCGACGGGCGTGGCTTCCTATTCGCGCAACTGCGCGATGGCGACGGACGACTGCTCGATTTCGGCACCAAGGGCTCGGGTCAAACTCCGTGGAGTCGCGCGGGCGATGGGCGGCTGACGTTGAAGGGCGCGGTGCGAGAAATCCTCGCGACCGAAATGCTCGAAGCGCTCGGCGTCAACACCTCCAAGACATTCGCCGTGATCGAAACCGGCGAGCAGCTTTGGCGCGGGGACGAGCCGTCCCCCACCCGCTCTGCAGTTCTGACCCGGTTGAGCCACGGGCATATTCGTATCGGCACTTTCCAGCGGCTGCTTGCGCTCGAGGAGCGCGATCATATGCAAAAGCTGGTCGATTACTGCCTCGAACAGTTTCCCGGTCCGCCTGTACCAGAGGATGCACCCAGTCGTGACGAACCAGCCGTCCAGCTGATGCACCAGCTGGTCGAACGCTTGGCCGATCTGGCAGCCAGCTGGATGATCGCAGGCTTCGTCCATGGCGTGCTCAACACCGACAATATGAACGTCAGCGGAGAAAGCTTCGACTATGGCCCATGGCGCTTCCTGCCGCGCTGGGATCCGGGTTTCACCGCCGCCTATTTCGACCATGCCGGCCTGTATGCTTTCGGTCGCCAGCCGGAGGCATTGCACTGGAATTGCGGGCAATTCGCGGTCGCATTACGCTTGTTGTGCGATGCCGCTCCCCTGATTGCCGCGCTTGAACGCTTCGGCCCGCTCTACATGGCGGCTGTCGGGCGGCGGTGGTGCTGGCGGCTGGGCGTCGAAAGTCTCGGCGCGGAAGCCGACCAGCAGCTCGTTGCCGCGAGCGAGGCGCAACTCACAGCGTCGCAAGCGCAACCCGACCGTTTCTTTTTCAGCCATCGCGGTGGTCGCAATGCAGAAGGCGCGCTGGCAAAGGCGATTGAAGGGCGTAAATGCTTGCCGGGCGATCACCCCTATTGGGCCGGCGATGCGCCACAGACGATGCTGATCGAAGAGGTCGAGGCGATCTGGTCCTCTATCGCTGAAACCGACGACTGGACCATGCTTGAGTCCAAGATCGAAGCTGTTCGCGCGATGGGTCAGGCACTTGGAAACGCGCCCATACCGGCTGGACAAGCCGAACAGTCGAATTGACGCCATAGCCGCAAGGCGTCAGAGCAGCGGCGGAAATGCAGGAAATCATAGAGTGTCAGAAGAACTAATCTCGATCCAACCCGCAACCGGAGAGGAATTGTGGCGCGGCGCGCATGGCAATGTCGATGATCTGGTGAGCCGTGCCCGCGCCGCCGCGCCACGCTGGGCGAATGAACCGCTTGCGCGACGGATGGAATTGGTGCGTCGTTTCGCCAACGCGGTGCGCAAACAGGCCGATCCTTTTGCCGAATTGATCGCACGCGAAACCGGCAAGCCCTTGTGGGAAGCACGCACTGAAGTGGAAGCGGTGATCGGCAAGGTCGAAATCTCGATCAACGCCTATGCCGAGCGGACCGGCAGCAAGAAGCTCGACAGCGCGCTCCAGGGCACCGCATCGGTCCGCCACAAGCCGCACGGCGTGATGGCTGTGCTCGGCCCCTACAATTTCCCCGCGCACCTGCCCAACGGCCACATCGTCCCCGCCCTGATCGCGGGCAATACGGTTGTATTCAAACCGAGTGAGAAAACCCCGGCCGTCGGCGAGTTCCTGGTCAAATGCTTCCACACGGCCAAGATTCCTGACGATGTCGTACAATGTCTGATCGGCGGGCCTGAAGAAGGCAAGGCGCTGGTCGACCATGAAGATGTGGATGGGGTGCTGTTCACCGGATCGGCGCGTGCGGGCATTGCCATCAATCGCAAGCTCGCGACCAACCCCGCCAAGATCGTTGCACTGGAGATGGGCGGCAACAATCCCATTGTGGTGGTCGACACGCCGTTAATCGAGGATGCGGCGGCACTGATCATCCAGTCCGCTTTCACCACGGCCGGACAACGATGCACTGCGGCGCGGCGGCTGGTCGTCACCGATTCGATGTACGACCATATCGTTCCTGCGGTGCAAAAGCTTGCCGAGCGCCTGATCGTCGATGAACCCTTCGCCGATCCCCAGCCGTTCATGGGACCCGTGATCGACAATGACACCGCCGATTTGCTGAGCGAGAGCTTCCTCGCGCTGATGAGCCGGGGCGGCAAGCCGGTCCTGCACATGCGTCGCCCGCATGAGGATCTCCCGTTCCTCATGCCCGGTATGCTTGATGTGACAGAAATGGACGAACGGCCCGATATCGAACTGTTCGGCCCGTTGCTTCAGGTAATCCGCGTGCCCGATCTCGATGCCGCCATCACCGAAGCGAATGCTACTCGATATGGCCTTTCGGCATCGCTGATCGGGGGTTCTCCAGAAGATTACCAGCATTTCTGGAGCAATGTCAGGGCGGGTATCGTCAACTGGAACCGGCCTACCAATGGCGCTTCCTCCGCTGCTCCATTCGGAGGTGTCGGTTTGTCCGGCAACCATCGCGCGGCGGCATTTTACGCCGCGGATTACTGTGCATACCCGGTCGCCAGCACCCAGGTGGACCAGCCGCGCGCCAATGTTGGGGTCGGCTTGGCGGAAAAGTAACGCGGACAGGTTTGAAGGCGCCGCCCCCGCCCTTCAGCAAGCGGTGACGACGCCCTCCACGGCTCGGTGGAAGCCGCGCTTACGACCGCGGGTGGGCGCGGCCGAAGCTCTTATTTCAGGTCAGCGGCAATGCACTCCGCTATCGAGGCTCTTGCCGAGCAGTGCGCCAGCCGCGCCGCCGAGAATGGCTCCCAGCGTCCGGTCACCCCGGCGTCCTGCGACTTCGCGGCCGAGCAATGCGCCGCCAGCGGCGCCGATGATCAGGCCGGTAGTCCCGTTGGACCGGCGGCAATAATACCGGCCATCGTCGCCGCGCCACACGCGCGTGTTGCGATGGACGGGTTCACCGTAATACGTCTGGCGATAATTGTTGTAATAGCGGCCGCGGTAGTCGTCGCGATCATGGCCGCGTCCGCGATATTCATGGCGATGATGGCCGTGACGGCTGTGGTCGAACGTCATCTGGCCATAAGCCGTTGCCTGCGGGGCATATTCGTTGCCGAAACTCTGTGCGGCTACCGGGCTCGCCAGGGCGAGTCCGCCGGTCGCCAGCGCTAATGCGGCGGTCTTGAGCGAGATAGTCATGGTAGCACTCCTTGATTGCTGTGCTCGTTTGATGGTTCATGTTTAGAGCATCCAAGCTGAACAGAATGCAACCGGCGGTCAGATTACGGTTTTGCGACAAACCGTGCTTCTGGATGCGACGAAGCGAGCGCTTGCCCTTGCGATCACGAACGAATAGCGGCCTCCGCCATGACGAAGGAGATCCCACACTCCGATCGCGAAGGTCTCGCTTCGGCCATCGGTGCCTATCTCATCTGGGGTTTCCTCCCGCTTTACCTGATTCTCGTGCGCAGCGTGCCGGCCTTCGAATTCGTCGCGTGGCGAATCATCTGGCTGCTGCCGATCTGTCTCATCATCATTGCCATTCGTCGCCAGGGGCCCGATCTTCGCGCGGCTCTGACGGACTGGTATATCCTGCGCTGGTTGCTGGGCAGCGCAGCGCTGATTTCGGTGAACTGGTTCGTCTATGTCTGGGCGATCCAGCAGGATCAGGTCTATGCCGCCAGCCTCGGCTATTACATCAATCCGCTGGTCAACGTGCTGCTGGGCACGCTCATACTGGGCGAACGACTCACCCGCGCGCAATGGGTCGCGGTGGCGCTGGCGTCTTGCGGCGTGGCGGTGCTGGCGGGCGAGGCGATCACCACCTTGTGGATCAGCCTGGCGCTGGCGCTGAGTTTTGGCACCTATGGCCTGCTGCGCAAGCAGGTTCCGGTGGGCGCTGTTCCCGGCCTCACGATCGAAGCGATGCTGCTGCAGTTACCCTCTTTCGTGATCGTGCTGTGGTACGGGGCGAACCGGGGTTCGGCGTTCCTTGTCTCACCCGGCCTCAGCGCGTCGATCGTGCTTGGCGGCATCCTTACCGCCTTGCCTTTGACGATGTTCGCGATCGCGGCGCGCAAACTGCCCTATTCGACGCTCGGCTTTATCCAGTTCCTCGCGCCGACGATCGTGTTCATCCTCGGGCTGACGGTGTTCCACCAACCCCTGCATCGGGTGCAGGCGATCTCCTTCGGCTTCATCTGGCTGGCCGTGAGCGTGTTCGCCTGGGATCTCGTCAGGCGTTCGCGAGCCGCCAAGGCAGCGTCCCGCCAGCGTGGAACGGCACTATAGGCGCTTCGCCGCCACTCACTTCTGCCGCAATCTCCACACCCGTCTTCTCGAGCGTCACCGTGCCCTCGTTGAGCGGCAGGCCATAGAAACGCGCGCCATGCTCCGAGGCGAAGCCTTCGAAGCGGTCGAGTGCCCCCTTTTCCTCGAACACCGTCAGATAGCTTTCGAGCGCATAGGGTGCGTTGAAAATGCCCGCGCAGCCGCAGGCCGTTTCCTTGGTGTGCCGATGATGCGGCGCGCTGTCGGTCCCGAGAAAGAACTTCGCGCTGCCCGAAGTCGCCGCTTGGCGGAGCGCCAGACGATGTTTCTCGCGTTTGGCGACCGGCAGGCAGTACATATGCGGCCTGATCCCGCCGACCAGCATGGCGTTGCGGTTGATGTGGAGATGCTGCGGCGTGATCGTCGCCGCGACATTCACCCCGGCGCCTTGGACGAATGCCACTGCGTCTTCGGTTGTGACGTGCTCGAAGATCACTTTCAGCTCCGGCAGGCGCTCGACCAGCGGGGCCATCACCCGCTCGATAAACACCGCCTCACGGTCGAAGATATCGATATCGGCTGAAGTCACTTCGCCGTGAACGCACAAAGGCATCCCGATCGCGGCCATTCGCTCCAGCACGCCCATGATATTGGCGACATCGGTCACGCCGCTCGCCGAATTGGTGGTCGCGCCCGCCGGATAGAGCTTGGCCGCAGTGACGATGCCTCGCTCATGCCCGGCGGCAAGATCGTCAGCACCCGTACTGTCGGTCAGATAAAGCGTCATCAACGGCGTGAATGCGCCGCCCTTGGGCACCGCCGCCATGATCCGTTCCCGATAATCCGCCGCCATCGCCGACGTCGTCACTGGCGGGGCGAGGTTCGGCATCACTATCGCGCGGGCGAATTGGTGGGCGGTGAACGGCACCACCGCGCGCATCGTCGCGCCATCGCGGAAATGGAGATGCATGTCGTCGGGGCGGCGGATGGTGATTCGGGTCATGTGACGTAAGTCTGTCCTACAATCTGGAACACATGGAACAAGGTTCAGGGCGAAAAACGCCATCCTGCAATCGATGGCATTTTTCGCGGTAAACCGCGCAGTCCGGCGATCATTCCGACCCGCCTTAGACTGTAGGACCGATGTAGGACAGGGGCGCCCTTGACCACGGCGCCAAATTCCCCAGCTTGAGACCCATGACCGCATCCCGCCTGTTCAGTCGCGCTATCGTCCGCTTGTCATCCCAAGACGGGTCCGAGGATGTGCGTGGGTTCCTCCAGGGCCTCGTTACCAACGATGTCTCGAAAACCCTGCCCGCCTATGCCGCACTGCTAACGCCACAAGGCAAGACGCTGTTCGACTTTATCGTCTGGCCGGCTGGAGACGGCCAAATCCTGCTCGACTGCGAGGGCGATGCGGCAGAGGATCTGGCCAAGCGCCTGTCTCTCTACCGTCTGCGCCGCAAGATCGCGATTGCCGTCGATCCGGAGGTGGGCGTCCATTGGCGCAAGGAAGCGGGTGACGGCGGCGCGGCCGACCCGAGACTTGCGGATCTGGGCGAGCGTTGGCTGGCCCCGGTCGATCCCGCCGACGAAAGCGCGGACGAAGAATGGCGCGCGCATCGCCTTTCGCTCGGCGTGCCCGAAGGACGCGCGGAGCTGGGCGATATCCTCTGGCTGGAAACCAATGCGGTCGAGTTGCACGGCGTCGCGTTCGACAAGGGGTGCTACATCGGTCAGGAAAACACCGCGCGGATGAACTGGAGGCAGAAGGTCAACCGGCGGTTGGCCGTGGTCCCGCTGGCGAAGTCGGAGGAGAAGCGGCGCAAGGCAGCTTATCCCGGCCTTGGCCTGGCGGTCGACCACTTGCGGGTGGACGACCTCGACCCCGCCACCCTTCCCGCTTGGCAACGTGCGGCGCTTATCGCGCCCGGCTAGGCCACGAGGACACATTCGGAAATGGCATTGAGTGTTCGCTTTTGTGGCTTTTGCCCCTAGGAGCGGAAATTCCGCTAGGGACCCAAAAACGGTCATAGCGCCAAGTCGGGCCGCCTCCCGATTGCTGACACGGCAGCTTATTGCATTTTTGCGCGAAAGCGGTCTTACCGGGCACGACCTACTTGTGGAAGCTATTGAGATGGGTCAGCATAGGTAAATGCTCCGCGCTGCTCCACTTTCGATAGTTCTTGGGCTTACGGTTCTTACAGCGATCTGGGTTGAAACTGTTCACCCAAATGAGGTCGACCCTCCGCTGCGCCTAGAAAGGCAAACTCAAAGAAGCCAGGCAGTTATTTTGGACTGCCCAGCTGTGAACGCATTCTTTAAAAAATATTGTCTGGTCCAGATAACTACGCGTTCAGGCAATGGCTACCATCTTAAGACCTACGTCAACCAGCGCAACAGTCCACGTCTCGTCATTGAAAAGCATGACGGAAAGAATGTGCTCTCCATTCACATGTTTGGGAGACTGACCCCCGACGAGACAAAACAGATCACAAATTGCACTGTCTAATACCGCTTGGCTAAGTTCTTGCGCATTCATGAGGGATAGGCAGCTACCCCCAACATTGGCGCCATAGCGGTCTAGCTCGGTCCGACCGGATTGTGAACTTTCGTTATCAGTCTATGGGCACCCAAAAGGGGCCAACGCCGGCAGGATTCGGGCGATGACCAGGGCGCCCGGCGGATCATGTAGAAAATATTCGACATCTGCTCGAAGATCTCCTATGTAGAAGATATTCTACATCGCATAGGAGGTGCTTACTATGTCTTTCAGGGAAAAATCTGCTTGGGTTATGGGGGCGATAATGCTCGTCACCGGCGTTTGGTATGCTCAACTGGTCGCCGCGGCCCCGCAGGCTCCGGTCATCGGCCTCCTTATCCCCTATGTGCTCCCTGTGATCGTGCTGTCGATTATCGCGCAAGCGGTTCTCGCATTTCTTTCACCGAGAGAAGCTAACGCACGCGCTGACGAGCGCGAGCGGATCGTGATGGACCGTGCGGGTCACTGGTCGGGCATCGTGCTCGGCCTTGGCGTCATTGCCGCCATTAGCATGTATATTGGCGGGTGGAGCGCCACCCTACTGGTCCATGCCATCGTTGGCGCGCTAATCGTCGCCCAGTTGGCCGAATACCTATTCCAAGTTTTCCTATTCCGGCGCACGATCTGATGGAGCGGGAGAATGGGTAAGCGCCCGCCAATCACCAACCGCGTGCGGAGCTTGCGCGAGAAACACGGCCAGATGAGCCAGGCCGCGCTGGGCGAGGCGGTGGGGGTCACGCGCCACACAATCATCGCCATTGAACAGGGGCGCTATTCCCCCAGCCTTGAAACCAGCTTTCGCATTGCGCGACTGTTCAATGTCGGTTTGGAAGATGTATTTGGATGGGAAGGCGATTAGCACCTGACGTCGTAGCGGTGGAAAGTCTGCTCTCCACCCTAATTCTCGTCGTTCCAGCAATTCAGTTGCATCGCCGTTAGCGGTCATTCGTTCACGTCCACGGCAGTTTTTCACGATTTTAGCCTGAAACCAGCCTGTCAGGACACGACCCCGATACGAAAATCGATGATTATTGGACGCTTTCCTCCGCCTCAGGACGCCTGGATCGTTTCAAGGACGGATCCCGCTACCAACCATGCATCTTCCGCCTCGGCCAAAGCGTTGGCGGCTGCTGATCTCTTTGTGAGCAGGCTTTGTATCACCGCACCCGCCTGTGCGCCGGCATCGCTGCTGAGATCGAGGATTTTGCGATCGAGCTGATCGAGGTCAGCCGACAAGCGTGCAATGGTCGTCTCCGCCTTTTCGAATGCGGACTTCGCCTTTTGCTTGTCGCCTGCGACCTTGGTGTTGCGGCCTCCGGAAGATTTGTCGCTGCGCGCACCCTTGGGCTGATTACGGCCGAGGATGAAGTCGATGTAATCATCCATGCTGCCGTCATATTCGCGCGCCGTCCCGCCATCGACCAGCACCAGCCGGTCAGAGGTCAGTTCGACCATGTGGCGATCGTGGCTTATCAGAATGACTGCGCCCGAATAGTTGTTCAGTGCTTGGATCAGCGCTTCGCGCGCATCGACATCCAAGTGGTTGGTCGGTTCATCGAGGATCAGCAGATGCGGCGCATCGCGAGTGATCAGCGCCAGCGCCAATCGCGCGCGTTCTCCGCCCGAGAGCTTGTCGACCCGTTGGTTGGCGCGCGGCCCCGAAAAACCGAACCGCCCCAATTGCGCGCGCACCGCGCTTTGCGATTGCCCTTCCATCGCGCGGTTCATCAGATCGAGCGGCGTATCCTCGCCCGCCAGTTCTTCCACCTGATACTGTGTGAAATATCCGACCTTGAGCTTGCCGGGCGCGTTGACCTCTCCCTCGGCGGGAGTCAGTTGCGAGGCCAGCAGCCGCGCTAGCGTGGTCTTGCCATTACCGTTGCGGCCCAGCAAGGCGATGCGATCATCGGCCTCGATGCGGAAATTCAGCCGCTTGAGGATCGGAGGAGCGTCGCCGTATCCGACTGCCGCGTGCTCCAGCGTAATCATCGGCGATTTCATTTCGGCCGGATCGGGGAAATCGAAGCTCAGCGTCGGATCTTCCATCAGCGCAGCGATCGGCTGCATCTTGGCGAGCATCTTGGCGCGTGACTGCGCCTGTTTCGCGGTCGAGGCTCGCGCTGAGTTGCGAGCGACGTAATCGCGCAGTCGCGCGACCTGTGCCTCCTGCGATGCCTTGGCTGCGGCAAGCTGCGCGGCGCGTTCGGCGCGCTGCTTTTCGAAGGCGTCATAGCCGCCCGGATAGAGTGTCAGTTGCCCGCCTTGCAGGTGCAGAATGTGGTCGACCACCTTGTTCAGCAGGTCGCGTTCGTGGCTGATCACGACCAGCGTGGCAGGATAGGACTTGAGGAAGTTCTCCAGCCACAGCGTCGCTTCGAGGTCGAGGTGGTTCGATGGCTCGTCGAGCAACAGGATGTCAGGCTCGGAAAAGAGCAGCGCGCCAAGGGCGATGCGCATTTTCCAGCCGCCGGAGAAGCTATCAACCGGGCGTTGCTGCATTTCCTCATCGAAGCCCAGCCCGTTGAGGATCTTCGCCGCGCGTGCGGGTGCACTGTAGGCGTCGATGGCAAGCAGGCGCTCGTGCACATCTCCCATCCGGTCCATGTCGGTGCAGGTTTCCAGCTCCGCCAGCAAAGCCGCGCGTTCGGTGGCGGAGGCCAACACGACCTCCTCAGGCGTCATCGAACCACTGGGGGCCTCCTGGGCGATGTAGCCGATCCGGGCGCGGGCCGGCTTGCTGATTTCACCGTCATCGGGCTCGATCTCGCCGATCAGCGCCTTCATCAGAGTCGACTTGCCCGCGCCGTTGCGGCCAATCAGCCCGACGCGCGCGCCCACCGGCACGGTTGCACTGGCGCGTTCGAGAATGGGCCGACCGCCAAGCCGCACGGTGATGTTGTCGATAGTAAGCATGGGGGGCGCCCCTAACAGGCATTCGGGAGCGCCCCAAAGGAAATCCCGTTCTGGATTCGCAGCGGACATGTGCCGACAACAGATTGAGGGGCATCAGCCGAGCGGCACTGGCGATTATCTGCCCTTCGCGTTCCCACCCCAATTCACGACATCCAGTGCGTCGCACGAACGCGCCGAAAGCCGACGCGGCAGCTAATCGCATTTTTTCCCTGAAAGCTGCCTGTCAGGACACGACCATGTGTGGACGGCTCTCCGTTGGCAAGGGTTTTTCTGCACTGCGCTGGCTGGTCGTGGCGCCCATGTGTCCGGCCTGT
>NZ_WTYA01000016.1 GCF_009828025.1 Qipengyuania algicida
GATGGCCATCCCACCAAGGCCGGTCCCTTACGGAACAGCACGCAAATAACACGGATCGATAATACAAGGAGCGCATCATCCGATGCGCGGGACAGAGTGCGACCACAGCCCCGCTCCGAATCACGGGCGTTGCGGGGTATCCCCGCAGAAGGGGTAGACGGAAACAGCGAAGCGGCTCCGGCTCAGGGGAAGGCTTTCCCCAAAAAAGGCCAAAAATCAGGGATTGTTTGGCCGAGATTTAGGACCGCGCGGGTCAACACCACTAACCGGCGGTGTTGACTGGGTGTTGACCAGTGCAATCGGCATCGCAGCGGCGCCTTTCGGCACCGCCTTAATACGTTGTAAGATATAGGAAAACTGGAGCGGGCGAGGCGATTCGAACGCCCGACCCCAACCTTGGCAAGGTTGTGCTCTACCCCTGAGCTACGCCCGCTCACTGGCGTTTACCGGCGCATGGGCCGGTTGGGAGGCGCGCGATTAGCAGCGTGATCCGGGTGGCGCAAGACCAATCTTGCACGCCTTGCCACTGAAACGCTCACCCTTCACATTATGCACCGTGTGCCCCACATGGGCGCTGCAACGCAATTTGATGTGAAAGGACGTTTCGTGGCGAGCATGGGTCTCAATCTCGACGAGCAGAAGGCGGTCGAACGCTTCCGCCAGACTGTGGTCGAACCGTCCAAGACCAGTCTCGTGATCCTGGATTTCTGGGCCGAATGGTGCGGGCCATGCAAGGCGCTTGGCCCGGTGCTGGAAAAGGTCGCCGCCGATTATGCCGACAAGGGCGTGGTTCTGGCCAAGGTCGACGTCGACAAGGAGCAGTTCATCGCCTCTCAGTTCCAGGTCCGCTCCATCCCGACCGTCTATGCGATCTTCCAAGGGCAGCCGGTGGCCGATCTCACCAGCGCACGCACCGAATCGCAGTTGAAGCAGGTGATCGACCAGTTACTCGCGCAGTTGCCGATCGGCGATGCGGGCGGTGCGGGGGCCGACAAGGGCGAGGAAATCGCGCAATTCATCGCTATGGCCGACAATATCCTCGCCGAAGGCGATGCCCAGCGCGCAGCGGGAATTTATGGTCAGGTGGTGGAGATGGCCCCCGACAACGCAGCAGCCCATGCCGGGCTGATCCGCGCGCTGGCGCAGGATGGCATGGTAGAGGAAGCGCAGGAGGTGCTCACAGCCGCGCGGGCCAATCCGGCTGTGGCCGAAGACCCGTTGATAGAACAGGCGGCGAGCGCGCTCGATCTGCTGGGTGACAGGCCCGACGAGGGGGAGTTGGAGGCACTGCGCGCCAAGGCTGCGGGCAACGCCGATGATATGGATGCGCGGCTCGCCTATGCTGAAGCGGCTTTCGCGGCAGGCAAGCGTGAGGATGCCGCTGACGAGCTGCTCGCCATGATCGAGGCGGATCGCGAGTGGAACGAAGGCGCTGCACGCGCCAAGCTGTTGCAGATTTTCGAGGCAGTCGGGCTGGAAGACCCGTGGGTGGTTGCGACGCGGCGGCGGCTGTCGAAGCTGCTGTTCGGCTGAGCGCGCGAGCGATGCGGCTGTCGATCTTTCCCTTGCCAGGTGCGATCCTGTTTCCGGGTTTGCGGCTGCCGTTGCATATCTTCGAGCAGCGCTATCGCGCGCTGACCGGCGATGCGCTCGCGCGGGATCGGCGGATCGCGATGATCCAGCCGCAAGGCGGTGAGGAAGGGGCGCAGCTTTTCACGGTCGGCTGTATCGGGCGCATCGGCGAAGTCGAGGCGATGGAAGACGGGCGCTATAACCTCGTGCTCGAGGGCGAGGCACGATTCCGCCTGCTGCGCGAGCTCGACGTGACGACCCCGTTCCGGCAGGTCGAAGGTGAGCTTATCGAGGACGATCCCGAAGCGGTGCTGTCGAGCATCGAGCGTGCGGCATTCGAGCGCGAGGCGAGGGCCTTTGCCGATGCGCAAGGCTACAGCGTCGACTGGGATTCTGTCGAGCGACTCGACGATCAGTCGCTGATCAACGGCGTTTCCCAGATCGCGCCGTTCGATTTTGCTGCGAAGCAGGCTTTGCTCGAAGCGCCGAACCTGCGGGAGCGTTGCGAGCTGTTGATCCAGCTGATGCAGTTCTTCGCTTTGCGCGACGACGGTGAGGACCGGGTCACGCTGCAATAATCGACCGACTGGTCAGATCCCGAATGCGCCTTTGATCCCGTCGATCACATATTGCGCAGCGAGCGCTGCCAGCAACACCCCGAGCAAGCGCGTGATCACCGCTTCGACCCGATCTCCGAACAGCCGCATCAGCGGACCTGCGGCCATCAGCGCGAGCATGGTCAGCACCAGCACGGAACCCAGCGCGGCCAGCACCACCATCGTCCCGTCGAACCCGTCGGCGCGCGCGGTCAGCAGCATGATCGAGGCGATCGCGCCGGGCCCTGCCATCATCGGCATCGCCATGGGGAACACCGAAACGTCCTCGACTTCCGGCGTCATGGCGTTCTGCGCCGCGACCTTCTCGGCCCGCTCCTCGCGCCGTTGGGTGCGCTTCTCCATCACCATGTCGAGCGCGATGATGAACAGCATCAGCCCGCCTGCGATGCGGAAGCTGTCGAGCTCGATATGCATGCCCTTGAGCAGCGCCTCGCCGAACAGCGCAAACACCAGCAGGATGATACCCGCTATCACCGTGGCGCGAATTGCCATTGACCGGCGTTGCGCACCGCTCGCACCCTTGGTCAGCCCGGCATAGATAGGCGCGCAACCGGGCGGGTCGATCACCACGAACAGGGTGATAAAGGCGGAGAGGAACAATTGGCCCATGGTTCAGCCCTCTACCTTGAAATCGGCGTTGAGCACGCTTTTCATTGTACCTCCGCTCGCCATCCAGACTTCGAAATGGCGGGTCTTGCCATCGGGCGAAATGGTCCAGTCGTAGCGCAAAGTGCCGTCGTTAGAGGCCTTGGCTACCGCCGGTTGCGTGCCGCGCTGGCGTGGATCGTGGCCGACCGGACAATCGGCGATGTTGCCCTCGAGGAATTCTGGTGCCTTGAGCGGTTCGGCGGTCGCTTCGCCCTGATCGAGCTCCCACAAATACTCGCCCTTCTTCTGTCGTCGCCAGACGGTGGTGAAGACGCCATGCGTGCCATTGGGGCCGCTCCAGCCTCCGCGCGTGACCGCCAGCGATCCGTCGCAGCTCGACCACACCTGATGCGCGTCCCAATCCACGGCTTGAGCAGGTTCCTTGCGGTCCTTGAGCCAGTCGCGCGCATTGACCGGCTGGGGCACGAACATCACCGCATCCTTGGTCGCAAAGTCGCGGAAAGCCTTCCACTGACCCTGCTCCTGCGCCTCGCGCGCAAAGGCGATCTCGGCGGCGACGACACCGGCGATATTGGCCCCGCTCATGA
Organism: Qipengyuania algicida; assembly: GCF_009828025.1. Taxonomy (GTDB): domain Bacteria; phylum Pseudomonadota; class Alphaproteobacteria; order Sphingomonadales; family Sphingomonadaceae; genus Qipengyuania; species Qipengyuania algicida. The sequence goes on from NZ_WTYA01000016.1 coordinate 3,386, forward strand.
TCCGATCGCGTCGCTCCTGCCGACTTTCGCGGGCATGGGCAGCGCCCAGCGCGCTGGCGCCGAGTGTCAGGCCGGCAAGCAAGGCAAGTAAGCGACGCATTGCGACTAAAGCGACTCCGGTGCTGGCAGGCCCGCATTGCGACACGCGGCGACGAGCGTATTGCGGAGCAGCACCGCGATGGTCATCGGACCAACTCCGCCAGGTACAGGGGTGATCGCTCCGGCAACCGTGCAGGCCTCCTCGAAAGCGACATCGCCCACCAGTCTGCCCTTGGTCGCGCCATCGGCTGGTGGCAGGCGGTTGATACCGACATCGATGACCGTTGCACCAGGCTTGAGCCAGTCGCCGCGCACCATTTCGGGGCGTCCGACGGCAGCGACGACGATATCTGCGCGCCGCACCACTTCGGGCAAGTCGCGCGTACGGCTGTGCGCGATGGTTACGGTGCAGCTTTCCTGCAGCAGCAGTTGGGCCATCGGCTTGCCGACAATGTTCGAACGACCGATGACAACGGCATCGAGACCCGAGAGGTCGCCCAATTGGTCTTTCAGCAACATCAGACAGCCCAGCGGGGTACATGGCACGAAGCCGGGCTGGCCGACTGCGAGCCGTCCGGCGTTGATGACGTGGAAGCCATCGACGTCCTTGTCCGGATCGATCGCGGCAATCACCTTCTGCTCGTCCATATGACGGGGCAGCGGCAATTGCACGAGGATGCCATCAACTGCCTCATCGGTGTTGAGCCGGTCCACCAAGGCGAGCAGTTCGGCTTCCGGCGCATCAGTGGGCAGGCGATGTTCGAAGCTTGCCATCCCGGCCTCGACCGTCTGCTTGCCCTTCGAGCGCACATAGACCTGGCTCGCAGGATCTTCGCCCACCAGCACCACCGCGAGGCCCGCCTTGCGCCCCGTTGCGGACTCAAATCTTGCGGCTTCGGCTCCGACCTTTTCGCGCAATGTGGCGGCGAAGGCTTTTCCGTCGATAATTTCGGCAGTCATCAGGACAGCATAATTCCCTTGAGGACCAGCAGGATCACATTGAGCAGGATGATCAGTACCAGCGGCGAGAAGTCGATCGCCCCGGTATTGGGCAGCACGTTGCGGATCGGCCGCAAGACTGGCTCAAGCAGGCGGTTGATCGCCATGTAGAAGCTGGAGAGGAACTCGTTCGAGCTGTTGATCACGTTGAACGCAAACAGTAGCCCGATGATGAACTGGATGATGATGAGCATCACCAGAACATTGGTGAGCATCTGGATGATCTCGTAGAGTGTGTAGAGCGCCTGCATGTATCCGTCCGTTGCCCGTTTTGTGTGCGTTCGTCGTCTCTGCCTGTCTTACAGTGCTAATACGCTGGAGGCCAGCCTCAACTGCCCGAGTCCGACGCGAGGCTGATCAGCGTGCCTGCCCCGCGGGCGGTGAAGAATTCCAGCAGCATCGCGTGTGGCACCCGCCCGTCGAGCACCACCGCCGCTTCGCACCCCGCCTCCACCGCGCTGACGCAGGTTTCCAACTTGGGGATCATTCCGCCGTTGATCGTGCCATCCTGGTGGAGCGCGGCGATCTTGTCCGGGGTGAGATCGGTCAGCAACGCGCCATCCTTGTCGAGTACGCCCGGTACATCGGTCAGCAGCAAAAGCCGCGCTGCGCCCAGCGCCCCGGCGAGCGCGCCCGCCATGGTGTCGGCGTTGATGTTGTAGGTTTCCCCGTCCTCTCCAGCGCCGATGGGGGCGACGATCGGGATCATCCCTGCGGCCACTGCCGTATCGATCACTCCGGTATCGACGGTTGTCGGTTCGCCCACGAAGCCGAGGTCGAGGGCCTGTTCGATATTGCTGTCCGGGTCCTTGCGCGTGCGCGTGACCTTGGTCGCGGTGACCAGCCCGCCATCCTTGCCCGACAGTCCGATCGCCTTGCCCCCGGCGCGGGCGATCCAGCCGACGAGCTGCTTGTTGATTGCACCCGACAGCACCATTTCGGCGATGTCGGCGGTGGCCTTGTCGGTCACGCGCAAACCGTCGACGAAGGTGCTTTCGACGCCCAGCTTCGCCAGCATCGCGCCGATCTGAGGCCCGCCGCCGTGGACCACCACCGGGTTGATGCCGACCGCCTTGAGCAACACCACGTCGCTCGCGAATTCCATCGCCGCGCGCTCGTCCCCCATCGCGTGGCCGCCGTATTTCACCACGAAGGTGCGCCCGGCATAGCGTTGCAAGTACGGCAGCGCCTCGATCAGCGTTTCCGCCTTGGCGCGGATCGCGGCCATGTCCGCCTGCGGTGCGGCGGTGTGAGGTTCGGTCCCGGTCATGTCCCGCGCGCGTTAGCCGCCCCGGCGCGGCGTGGAAAGGGCGGAAATGCTTGCGCCCCGCATCGAATGCAAGCGGTCAGCCGGGCGAGAGGTGGTGGACCAGCACCATCACCAGCAGCACCACGACAAGAGCACCCCAAAGCCAGCGGCGCTGCTCCTCGGGATCCGGCTTTGGCAATGACATGGGCGGGTTCAACGAAAATGATTGATGAAGTAAGGCTTTAACCGCCCATCCACGCCCCCGTTCCAGCCTGAATCGACCGAATTTGAGATAGTTGCGACGAATCAGTGCTTGGGGGTGATCGCCCAGGGGTTGGTATGCTTGTCCGACTGGTGCGAGGCGCCGCTGCTGTCGCCACCCCAGCCGATGCCGTTCATGGCGGAATTGATCGCGGCTGCATCCTGCGCGCTGTCGTCGTCCTGCGCAGAGGAATCGGCGCTCGCGACATGGCTCTTGGCGGCGGTGTGATGGCTGGGCGAAGGCACGCTGCAATAGGCGGTCAGACACACCCCGGCGGCCCACCACAGCGCCTTCCACCGGCTGCGAAACACGTTCTGATACTTCGCCAACATGGTCGTTGGGGTACGCCTGCGAGGTTAACGAGAGGTTTGCAGCCACAGGCCCGCGCGGGGATGGAACACGGATCACGGTTTTGAAACCTGTGACTTTCGCCCGCCGTGCTCGCCCGAGGAGGCCGCGCGATCGAGCTGGGCGAGGTGCTGGAGCAGCGCGGAATCGTCCGGTTTCCGGCGGATTGCGACGAAGCGCCCGCGATGCATCACCACCACCATCAGGCCGGAGGATGCGCGGGTCGCGGGATCGATCCCTGTGGACTTCGTGCTGGCCAAGTCCACAGGGTCATGTGGCGTTCCCAGCGCCGCATCCCACGCCGCCGCAAAGCCCGCCGCCCCTGCTCGCTTGCGCAGGCGATAGGCGCTCTCCCGCCCCATGCTCACCGCCCGCGCCGCCGCGATGACCGAGCGGGTCTGGGCCAGATAGCCGATGAACGCGGCCTGCCGCTCGGGCGTCTAGCCATCGCGGCGCGCATTGAGCGGAACCGGATGGAAAGCAGGAATGCGCCGGGGGAGCGCGCGCGGCGAGGGTGGCGGCCAGTGCTTCATGGCGGCGAGGGTAGGCGGCGGGTGGCGGTGTAGGAAAATGGTTTGGGGCGTTGTGCTTTCCGTCAGCTCTTTGGCCGGGTTTGACTCTCTTGGGTCGGATCGGGCTTCACCGACACAGCGGCTGAGCAGGTCACCGATTTCCCATCGTCGGATACGCTGCAATTGTCCGGTTCCATTTCCTCCGAAGTGTTACCGGTGGCATCGTCGAGTTGCGAGGCGATCGCCTCGGCCGCCGCTTCCGGCTCGGCGCCGGCGGGAATATCCCCGTCTCCCTCGATGGCCTTACGCATCATCGTGTTCCACGCCTCGTTAGGTCCGGCAAGCTGGCGGTCGATGTCGTTGGCCATCAGCGCGGCGACCGGATCGTCGGCCTGTGAACGTAGGCGGTCGCGCTCGGCCTCCAGCATCGGCTTGCGCTGGTCTTGCGGCGCGGCCAGGACTTTGGCGTAGAAGCGCACCATTTGCATCCACGGCGCATCGTCGCTCAGCACGTCTTCACCCCAGCGCGAGAACGGACCGCCTGCCGGGATCCATTGCCCATCGCGCTGATCGAGAAAAAACAGGGCAGTGGTGCCACGCGGGAACATGTAGCGGATGCAGCCGCCGATATAGCTGAGCGGATGGGCGCTTTCGAGCTCATAGGGGTTGCTGAGCACGCCAAATCCGCGCTTGTCCGGCTGCGGTACCAGCACGGCTCCGGCGATTTCGACTCTGCCTGAAGGCATGGTGCCTTTCAGGGCAGCAATCGGTTCGACCACCAATTTGGAATCCCACATGCCGTCCCCCTTGACCTCGCCTACGACGCGCGCACGCAAGATCAGCGCGGTCTTGCCGACGAGTTCGAGATTTGTGGGGACACGATAATCTTTCACCACCGAACAGGCTTGGGCCATGGGTGTAAGGACTGGCGAAAAGGCGAGCACCAAAGCTGCCACAAGATGATGAAATCGCATGGTTTGATGCTACCGCGGGTGAAAGCAAAGTAAAGTCGGGAGTGTCCCAATCCCTGGCGTAAGTCCGGTCCGGCGACCAGCCGACCGCAAGCGCGACCGCGCGCCGCGGCTTATGCCGCGCAGCCAAGCGGGCCAAATGGCCCGCGCCCGGCGCTTGGATCCGCAACCAAAGGTGGTGGCACTAGCTGCTCATGCGTCGCAATTCGCTAAGCGCCCGAAGACGAAGAGCACGGTTTAGTGATTCGCATTAGGATCGATCATGGGCTGACCGGGGACAAATCGTGGCCCGTCACGCTGCGTTGCGTCATCCGGGTATCCTGACATCGTATCCGTGACGTGTTTGAAGCCGGCGCTCGCGCCCGGTGCTTTGTCGGGATTGCACCCCGCTTCGACGAGCTTTGTGCGCACTTGTTGGAGCTTCTGTATCCCCTGAATCGCGTTGAGGCCCATCATCGCTACCCCAGATTCCCCGGCTGGAAACAGTTCTTCGCGCAGTTTGTCGCAATGTGGCCCCCATGCTGGAGCCTGCATTTCAGCAATCTCGGTATCAAGAGCTTGCTGGAACAGACCAAGCGTCAGCGAGGTAGACCGGAACGCAGGCGAAATCCGTTCGTCGGGCGCGTCGCCGCGAATGACGTGGGCTGAGATGCGAGTGAGCCTTTAATAGCATGATTTCCCCTCCCAAAGTTTGCCGACTTGCTCGGCGACAAACTTCCTGCGAAGGGTCAGTTATCATATGTTTAATCGCGTTTTAGGAACAGCGTGATGGCAAAGCTGCCATCACTCCGCCGCCACGCTCCCGCTCTCATCGCCAAACAGACCCGGCCCCTCGGCCTCGTCCGTCTCGTCGGCTTCGTTGGCGGCCTTGGCCTTGTGGCGCTTGTCGAAACTCGACCACACGTCGTTCCAATTGCCCTTGGTCGCGCCCTTCGAATATTCGGTCGCGCGGGTTTCGAAGAAGTTGGCGTGTTCCACCCCGTTCAGCAGCGGGGCAAGCCAGGGCAGCGGGTGGTCCTCGATCATGTAGATCGGCTGCAGGCCCAGCTGGCCCAGCCGCCAGTCGGCGATGTAGCGGATGTATTTCTTGATTTCCTTCGCCGTCATTCCGCTCACCGGGCCCATTTCGAAGGCGAGGTCGATGAAATTGTCCTCCAGCCGCACCGACTTCTGGCAGATGTCGATGATGTCTTCCTTCACCGCCTTGGTGTAGCAATCGCGCTCGCGCACGAATTCGTGGAACAGGCGGATGATGCCTTCGCAGTGCAGGCTTTCATCGCGCACCGACCAGCTGACGATCTGGCCCATGCCCTTCATCTTGTTGAAGCGCGGGAAGTTCATCAGCATGGCGAAGCTGGCGAAAAGCTGCATCCCTTCGGTGAATCCGCCGAAAGCGGCCAGCGTGCGGGCGATATCCTCGTCCGTGTCGACCCCGAAGACTTGCAGGTAGTCGTGCTTGTCCTTCATCTCCTCATATTCCATGAACGCGGAATATTCGCTTTCGGGCATGCCGATGGTGTCGAGCAGATGGCTGTAGGCGGCGATATGCACCGTCTCCATGTTGCTGAAGGCGGTCAGCATCATCTTGACTTCGGTGGGCTTGAACACGCGGCCGTATTTGTCGTGGTAGCAATCCTGCACCTCGACATCGGCCTGGGTGAAGAAGCGGAAGATCTGGGTGAGCAAATTGCGCTCATGCTCGGTGATCTTCTGCGCCCAGTCGCGGCAATCCTCGCCCAGCGGCACTTCTTCCGGCATCCAGTGAATCTGCTGCTGCCGCTTCCAGAACTCATAGGCCCATGGGTATTCAAAGGGCTTGTAGGTCTTGCGGGCTTCCAGCAACGACATCTTGATTCTCCGGGATCTGGCGTGAACGACTCATATAGTGAATCACGCGCGCTTTTCGAAGGCAAGAGTGGATGATTCGGCGGGGATAAACCCGGATAAGTTTTTTGCGCCTTCAGTATGTCCGCAGCGGTTTGCGCGGACCACCCTTGGTCAGCCGCCGTGCGTAATCGGTGATCGGCTTTTCGTAATAAAAGGTGGAAACATGCGCCGCCGCCCAGGTGATCAGCATCAGCAGCGGGCGCTTGGCATATTTGACCAGCGTGTCGCCCGAGCCGAGCCAGCTATGCGCGAACATCACGTGGAAGACGTAAAGCGCGTAGCTGATCTTGGCGATATAGGCCGCCGCGCGCGAGCAGAACACATATCGCAGCCAGCCGGGCGCGTGATACAGCGTCACCCCGACCATCGCCGCGACGCCATAGGGCCTCAAATATGCGAGCGCGGTATGGTCGAAGAAGGTGACGACGACTGCGATGGCGGCAATGACATAGAAGTTGATCCGCGAGAGCCACTCGGCAGGGCGCGGGCCGAACATCCCGTGGTAGATGAGCGATAGGGTGGCGCCGGCGAGGATCTCGTCGATCCGCTGCCAGGTGAAGATGCTGACGGTGGCGTGCTGCGCCACGCGCCCGGCGGTAAAGGCGAGTGCGAGCAGCGGCAGCAGGTACAGCGCGCGGCGCCCGCCCGCCATCACCAGCAGCGCGATGCCGATGTAGAAATACATCTCGACGCACAGGCTCCACAAATGCTCGCCGCCCGGCATCAGGCGCGTCGGCGGGAGATTGGCATAGAAGGCGAGATTGGCGATGAGGTCCGGCCATGTGACCCCGGACTCGCCCGCCCAGCGATCGGCGAAAAACAGAGCGAACATCGCCAGCCATGCCAGCGGCAGGATGCGCATGATCCGGCGCACCAGGAACGGGCCGGGCTCGGGCCGGTCGATCAGGAAGCGGGTGATGAGGAAGCCCGACAGGGTGAAGAAGATCGCCATGCCGAGCAGCGCGGCGAAATCGTTCAGGCCCTGCAGCACCGCATTGAGCGGCAGCCAGTGCCCGGCGATCACCAGCAGGATCGAACTCGCGCGCCAGCCGTCGAGCAGCGCCAGATGGTCGCCGGATTGCTTTGTTGCCGCGGGGTTTGCAGGCGTCGTCGGACCCGTCCGATTGTCCTGCGGCGAAGGGCCGGAACTGGTCGCGCTTTCGGTCATGCCGCGAGCCTTACCATCAAGCTTTTCAAAAAGGGTAACCTTTGTCGCGCTGGACCTGTGCGGGACAAGGAACCGTTCCGCCCCTCGTGCGATTAACCATCGTAAAGGAGGCTTATCCGATGACCGAAAACGATCCCGAGGATAGCGGCGCCCCGTCAGGCGACGCTGAATCGGCCGAGCGGGAGATCGCGCGCGCGGCGGGCGACCACCGCCGCATGGCGATCGACAACGACACGGGCATCGCACGGCCGAGCTACGATCAATATGCGGTCAACGATCCCGACAGCATCGACAAGCTGGCGCAGGAGCGTGCCCGCGAGGCGGAAATCTCCGCGCGCGAGCAGGATGTCCGCGAAAAGGATTCCGGGCAGGAGGGTGGGCCGGAGGCGGCCTGAACCGGACTGTCGCCAAGTTTACGGGGTGCTGTGCGGACTGTCCGCGGACCCCTTTGCGGGTCGGTCCCGCAACCCCGGCGCCCCGCCCATTACCGGCGGGGCGTCTTTTTTTCCAGCCTACTGCTTCGAGTTTTTGCTGCCCTACCGCTTCGAGTTCTTTTGCGCCCTACCGCTTTGCTACTTGAGGGCGGGATGGGGGCGGGTGAGGGCAGTGGCAGTTCACTTCCAGAACCAGCGGCTTTTGGCCTTGCGGCGGGCGCGTTCGCGCCACATGCGGATGTAGAGCCACACGCCCGAAAAGGCGAAGAACAGAAGCGCGAGGCCGGAGAGGAAGCTGATCGCCTCGCCAGCCGGGCCGAAGGTTTCGCCCGAGTGGAGATGGTGGAAGAAGCCGACCAGTTTGCCGATCCCCTGCCGCTCGGCGCGCGGCGGGCGACATGTCCAGCCTTCGGGGCACTCGAACCCTGCGGGCGGTGCAGCGGCGGCAGCGGCTTGCGCACTTGGAGCCGCCGAGGGCCACCAGGCCGCGACATGGCTGAGCACGCCGGTCGCCGCGATCCAGAACAGGAAGATGCCGAAAAAGACCGACAGCCAGCGATGCCATTTGCGCATGAAGACCCCTCTAATGCGATTGGTTTGCAATAGCACCAATCAGCATGTGAGCATCGGCAGCGCAAGGGATATTTTGTCGCGGAGTGTCGTGAGCGACCGCTCCGATAAGGTGAAGCCGTGAGCGACGCCTGCTCGAGCAGACTCGACCGATCAAATTTGTGGCGGATCGCCGTGGCCACCCGGTCTATCGGCAAAGATACTGAAACTTATCGGTTTCGTGCTCAGTTGCTTGTAGATCACCCAGCCAATCAGCCCGGCGACCGGCAACCACATATAGGCGAATGTCACGAGATCGATCGCGTTGGGCCGATTGAGCAGGAGGTAGGAATACCACCATTCCTCCAGCAAGCCTGCCCGCCCATGCGCATCGATGACGATACCGAAGCTGTCCGGGAAATGAGCTTTACCCCAGAGCCAGAACAGCGGCACCATATATGCGATGGTGCCGCCGATCAGGACCAGCTTTTGACGCCAGCTCTTGCGCTTCCGAGGAGTTTTGCCCGCTTGCATCATGTTCCGTCGGACCCTTGGAGGCGTTCACATCACTGGCAGGCGAGGCATTCCTCGTAATCGGTCTGTTCGCCGGCGGTCAGCTCGTATTTTGCCGCGTCGGCGGTGTTGTCCGCTTCCACGCCACCCGCGAAACCGGCGCGCTGCACGCTCTTGCTCCGCAAATAATAGAGCGACTTGATGCCCTTCTCCCATGCCTGGAAGTGCAGCATCATCAGGTCCCACTTGTCGACATCGGCGGGGATGAACAGGTTGAGGCTCTGTGCCTGGTCGATGAACGGCGCACGGTCGGCGGCGAATTCGAGCAGCCAGCGCTGGTCGATTTCGAAGCTGGTCTTGTAAACCGCCTTTTCTTCCGGCGTAAGGAAGTCGAGGTGCTGGACCGAACCGCCTTTCTCGAGGATCGAATTCCACACATTGGTCGAATTCTTGCTCTTCTTGTCGAGCAGTTTTTCCAGATACGGGTTCTTCACGATGAAGCTGCCCGACAGCGTCTTGTGCGTGTAGATATTCGCCGGGATCGGCTCGATACAGGCGCTGGTGCCGCCGCAGATGATGCTGATCGATGCGGTCGGTGCGATCGCCATCTTGCAACTGAAGCGCTCCATCGATCCCATTTCGGCGGCGTCCGGGCACGGGCCACGCTCCTGCGCGAGGAGCAGGCTGGCTTCCTCCGCCTTGGCGGCGATGTGCTTGAACATCTTGAGGTTCCAGACCTTCGCCATCGGGCTTTCGAAGCCGATGCCTTTCAACTGAAGGAAGGAGTGGAAACCCATCACGCCCATGCCGACTGACCGCTCGCGCTCGGCGGAATATTTCGCCCGCGCCATCTCGTCGGGCGCGCGATCGATGTAGTCCTGCAGGACATTGTCGAGGAAGCGCATCACGTCTTCGATAAAACGCTTGTCGCCGTTCCACTCATCCCATTTTTCGAGGTTGAGCGAGCTGAGGCAGCATACCGCCGTACGATCGTTGCCGAGATGGTCGCGGCCCGTCGGCAGGGTGATTTCCGAGCACAGGTTCGAGGTCGAAACCTTGAGGCCCAACTCGCGGTGATGCTTGGGCATCATCCGGTTCACCGTGTCGGAGAAAACGATATAGGGCTCGCCCGTGGCGAGGCGCGTTTCGACCAGCTTCTGGAACAGCGAACGCGCATCGACGGTCTTGCGGACCGAGCCGTCGCGCGGGCTGACGAGATCGAACTCGGTGCCATTGCGCACCGCTTCCATGAATGCATCGGTCAGCAGCACGCCATGGTGCAGGTTCAGCGCCTTGCGGTTGAAGTCGCCCGAAGGTTTGCGGATTTCGAGGAATTCCTCGATCTCCGGGTGGCTGACGTCGAGATAGCACGCTGCCGAACCGCGCCGCAGCGAACCCTGCGAAATCGCCAGCGTCAGGCTGTCCATCACCCGCACGAAGGGGATGATGCCGCTGGTCTTTCCGTTGAGGCCAACCGGCTCGCCGATCCCGCGCACATGGCCCCAATAGGTGCCGATGCCGCCGCCCTTGCTGGCCAGCCAGACATTCTCGTTCCAGGTGTTGACGATGCCGTCGAGGCTGTCGTCGACCGAATTGAGGTAACAGGAAATCGGTAGGCCGCGATGGGTGCCGCCGTTCGACAGCACAGGCGTTGCCGGCATGAACCACAGCCGCGAGACATAGTCGTACAGGCGCTGGGCGTGCTCGGCATCGTCGGCATAGGCATCGGCGACGCGGGCGAACAGATCCTGGTAACTTTCACCCGGCAGCAGATAACGGTCGGTCAGCGTTTCCTTGCCGAACTCGGTCAGATTCGCATCGCGTGCAGGATCGGTCCGGACGTCGAAACGCCGGTCCAGCACTTTCTTGCTGTCCGACTCGGGTTTGGCGGCGGCCTTGACCGCTTCGGCCATTGCCCCGGTCATCGCTGTTGTTGCCGCGCTCGCCAGCGCTTCGCTGCCCTTGTCTTCGCTTGCCATCGTCATTGCCTTCCCGCCGGTGCTCTTCCCGCCGGTCTTCGTTTCAATTGTCGTCGCGGTCTCGTCGACGCTGTCCAGGTCGAGATCCATGTCCGTGTCGCCCCCGCTTCTGAAATCCATCATGTGCCCCGTCGTCCCGCCAGTGATTGTCCAGACCTTGCGCAACATATCGATGTTCCGCATGTGTTCGATTCGAACGGCGCGCAGCCGCTCTAGCATTTCGCTGTCGTTCGCGGGCGAAAATTTATCCCCGACTTGCCCACAGACCGGGCAAAGAAGGCACTGACCGATATGGGTATCGGCAGGTGCGTTCGCTAGGTCTTGTGGGTACCCCCCGTGTCACGACCACTAGATAGTGAATCAGTGCGGCCCGGTGCGCAAGAGGGTGAATGATCGTTTAACGCTCGCTTCCGGTTATTCCAGCCGGTGGTTTGCGCAAGTCATACACCGCGACGCGTGGACAAAGCTGGGCTGGTCGACTGCGCAAGGGCAAAAATGAATCTGCGAAAAAATTTTTGCGGGTAAAAGGCGCCCATGCGGGGTTTGAATCATTCGAATCGAACCGCGCAATATCGCTGCGTCCGGGAGCGGTGCGGGGCTAGTGTTCCACGCATCCGGGTGCGGCCGTCAGGACAATCAACAGGGAGCAGGTCATGATCAATATCATCGTCACCATCATCATCGGGTTTATCGTCGGCGTGCTGGCGCGTTTCTTCTATCCCGGCGCGGTCGAGATGAGCTGGTTGTGGACCATCGTCCTGGGCATCGCCGGATCGCTGCTGGCGGGCATGGTGACCCATCGCGGTCAGGCTGGTTTCCACCGGGCGGGCTTCATTGCCTCGATCATCGGCGGGATGGTGCTGATCCTAGTGGGCCGCCTGCTGCATATCGGTTGACGAACACGCGCCGCCGCCATCGACCGGGTGGTGGCGGCTCGCTCGGACATTGTCGCGCGCAACAACCCGATCCAATTGATCATATGTTAATTTTTCCATGCCATGGTTCTAGGGGATCAGAAAAAGATGGTGCCTGCAAAAGCGGAGCACCACCGGACCAGGTCGCACCAGGACGGGACGGAACAGACTATGGACGAGCGGGAATCGGAACGGCTGACGAGCGAGGCGGTGATCTTCACCGTTGTTAAGGGCTTGCGTCGGGCGCATGTGTGTCAGAATATTTCGCGACTGGGCTGCATGATCGAAACGGGCGATCTGCGTGTATCGACGGGGACCGATGTCGAAGTCGAATTCGTCGAGGGCGTCAGCGTCCCGGGACGCGTCATCTGGTCGCGCCAAGGACATCTCGGCATTGCCTTCCGCGATGAACTCAATCTGGCGACGGTGCGCTATCTCGCGCTGATCGACCGACCCGATATGGACGACCACGCGCTACGCGACCGGTTCGGGCGATTGCTGCCGGAAATCCTCGCCCGCGCATCCTGAAAGTGCGCGGCCAGCTCCGTCATAAGCACTAAGGCCAAAAGCACTAAGGGACGAGCACCGTGTCGCGCGGCTCGTCCGCAGTCTCCGGGTAGTCCAGCGTGTAATGCAGTCCGCGGCTTTCGTGCCGCTTGAGCGCCGATTGCACGATCAGGTCGGCGGCCTGGTGCAGATTGCGCAGCTCGATCAGATCGGTGGTGACGCGGAAGCTGCCGTAATAATCGTCGATCTCCTGCCCCAGCATCGCAATGCGGTGTGCCGCCCGCTCCAGCCGCTTGGTGGTGCGCACGATCCCGACATAATTCCACATGAAGCGGCGGATTTCGGTCCAGTTCTGCTTGATGACCACTTCCTCGTCCGAATCGGTGACGCGGCTGGCGTCCCACGCGCGGATTGCAGGGGGATCTTCGAGCTCGTCCCAATGGGCGAGGATGTCGGAGGCTGCCGCCTCGCCGAAGACGAAGCATTCGAGCAGCGAATTGGACGCAAGGCGGTTGGCGCCGTGAAGTCCGCTCTCAGTCACCTCTCCCGCCGCCCACAGGCCGGGAAGATCGCTGCGCCCGGCAAGATCGATCACCACCCCGCCGCAGGTATAATGCTGCGCTGGCACCACCGGAATCGGCTGGCGCGTCATGTCGATCCCGAGCCCGATCAGCTTGTCGTAGATCGTCGGGAAGTGCTGCTTCACGAAATCGGCGCCCATGTGGCTGATATCGAGATGCACGAAATCGAGCCCGAAGCGCTTGATCTCGGCATCGATCGCCCGGGCGACGACATCGCGCGGGGCTAGCTCCATGCGTTCGGGGTCGTAATATTCCATGAAGCGCTTGCCGGTGCGCGGATTGATCAATCGCCCGCCCTCGCCACGCACCGCCTCGGTGATGAGGAAGTTCTTGACCTCGAGGTTGTAGAGGCAGGTGGGGTGGAACTGCATCATCTCCATGTTGGAGACGCGCGCGCCCGCACGCCAGGCCATCGCGATCCCGTCGCCGGTCGCCCCGCGCGGTGCGGTCGAGAAGCGATAGACGCGGCCCGCCCCGCCGCTCGCCAGCACGGTGGCGCGCGCGACATGGGTGACGACCTCGCCGCTCGCCTCGTCGAGCGCATAGGCACCCCAGACGCGGCCCGAACCGGAGAATTGCTCCTGATGGTGCCCGGTGACCAGATCGATGCAGGTCTGGCCCGGCAGCAGGGTAATGTTGGGATTGGCCTCGGCGGCTTTCAGCAACGCTTCCTGAACCGCCCAGCCGGTCGCATCGTTCACATGGACGATCCGGCGATGCGAATGGCCGCCCTCGCGGGTGAGGTGAAGGTCGCCGCTCTCGCGGTTGAACGGCACGCCCAGCTCGCTGAGCCGGTCGATCGAGGCGGGCGCGCGGCTGATGACATATTCGACCACATCGCGGTCATTAAGGCCCGCGCCGGCCACCATCGTGTCGCGCACATGGTTTTCGAAGGTGTCGCCCGCATCCAGCACCGCGGCGATACCGCCCTGTGCCCAGGCGGTCGATCCGCCGGTGAGCGCGCCCTTGGCGAGCACGAGTACGCGCTTCGTTTCTGCCAGGGCGAGCGCCGCGGTAAGCCCCGCCGCGCCGGACCCGATTACCAGTACATCATGCGTTTCAGCCGTCATGGCATCGTCATGGACAATGGCCCGCGCTGCGACAAGCGCTGTTTTGGCTCCGTCGAACCGTGTCGCAAGTTCGACACATGCCGGACTCGCAACGCTTCGCCGAAAGCCGCTTCACCGGCGGAAAATCACGGTTAACGCGTCGCCCGACAGGGAATGATTCGACGGGGGTTGGATAAGGGAGGTCGCAAGAACCATGAAAATCACCAAGATTGCCTGCGCTTTAGGCTATCATCGTATCGACGAAAGTTCGATCAGGCACGTCCATGCGGGCCATGTCGGGCGTTGCCGCCGCTGTTCGACCGCCATGGAAGAGCTCGAACCGCATGTCTGGGTCCAGCACCGGGTGCATGATGCAGGTCTGGGTCCACGCGGATTGCGCTAGGGCAGTTCAGCGGGCAGCCGCTTGCGCCGGGCCTGACCAACTCTATAATCCCCGGATCTCAATTTTGGGGGTTATACCGTGTCGGAAGCGTCGAAGACGGACCGCAATCTGCGCCACGAACTGGCCAATGCGAAGCAGGAGCAAATTGCCCTCAAGGGAATGCTCAAGCGTGCTGCCGACGAGCTTGACCATGTGGTCGAAGAGAATTGTTCGAACGAAGCCAAGCTTGATGCGAGCGTGGCGGCATCGCGCCTGCGCCGCGCCGCATCCAGCTAAGCTTCGTAAGGATCAGTCCGTCCCGGTAAGCTGGACGAACACGTCCTCCAGATCGGCCTCGCGCGTGGTGACGTCCTCGATCGCATAGCCGTGGCTCTGGACCCGGGCGAGCACCTGTCCGGCGGTGGTCTCGTCGCGATTATAGGTGATGTCGAGCCGCCGCGGTTCGACCACCTCGACCTTCAGGAAGGCCTCTTCCATCGGCGGACCGGCGATATCCTTGTCGACACTGACCGAGACGATCTTCTCGCGCGCCATGCCGACCAGTTCGCGGGTCGGCTTGTCGGCGATTACCTCGCCGTGGTTGATGATCGCGATGCGGTCGCACAATTGTTCGGCTTCCTCGAGGTAGTGGGTGGTCAGCACCACCGTCACGCCTTCGTCGTTGAGGCCGGTCACCAGCTCCCACAATTGCCGCCGCAGCTCGACATCGACCCCGGCGGTGGGTTCGTCGAGCACGAGGATCGGCGGTGAATGGACCATCGCCTTTGCCACCAGCAGGCGGCGCTTCATCCCGCCCGACAGCGTGCGGGCATAGGCATCGCGCTTGTCAGCCAGATGGACCGCGCGCAGCAGCTCTTCCGATTTGCGCAGCGCTGCCGGGATACCGTAGAAACCGCCCTGGTTCTCGAGCACTTCGAACGGGGTGAAGAACGGATCGAAGACGATTTCCTGCGGTACGATTCCGATCGAGCGTTTGGCGTTGCGCGGGCTCTCGTCGATATCGAAACCCCAGATTTCGGCGGTGCCCGAGGTCTTGTTGACCAGACCCGCAAGGATATTGATCAGCGTCGACTTGCCCGCGCCATTGGGTCCGAGCAAGCCGAAGATCTGGCCTTGCGGGACATCGAAGCTGACGCCTTTCAAGGCAAGCTTGCCTTCGTCCTCGCTCGCGCCCTTGGGCGGGGCATAGCGCTTGACGAGATTGTCGATCCGGATTGCGGGAGGCGGCAGGTCGGTCATGACGCCCATGCTCTAGGGATCGTGGCGCGCATGGCAAGCGGCTGAGTGCTGCAAATATGATTCCGCGCGATTGCTTAGCCCTCCGGTAACCTTTTTCGCCTAAGACAGCTCTGATGGGATCGAACTGGGGGACATGGTGGTCGCGCCTTGCCGCGACGGGTTGCACGCTAGCGGCGATGCTGGCGCCGGGGCAACTGCACGCGCAGTCAGGGTCCGGCGCGTCGATGGATTCGACCGTCACCATCACCAATCCGGGCAAGCTGTCAAAGCTGCAGGATCTCGAATTCGGCAGCATCGTGACCGGCACGGCAGGCGGGACGCTGACGGTCAAGCCGGACGGAACCACGACAACCACTGGCACGCTGACCCCGGTCGGGGGGGATTATCCGGCAGCCTTCAACATGCAGCGCCGAATCTTCGTCGACTATCCGACCTATGCCGCGCCCAAGGTCAGCGACAGCATCGTCCTGACCAACACCACGGATCCATCCGCGACCATGATGGTCACCAACTTCACCACCGATTTCAACCGCACCGTGCGCGTTGGCTTCTTCACGCTGCCAGCCTATTACTTCAGCACCAATTATGTCTTCAAGATCGGCGCGACCGTGCATGTGGCGGCGAACCAGAAGCCGGGCACCTATCGCGGACAGTTTGTGGTGGTGGTCGATTACCAGTAGCGCGCGTGCAAAAACCGGCGTTGCGTACGGCGGCGACTGGCGGTATCGGCCTTAGCCCATGAGTATTCCGCCACCCGAAACCACTTTGGTCGACACGCGCCGCGTCTGGTGCGACGGGGCGACCGATATCCGCAGCGGCGAAAACTATCGCCCTGCTGCGCTCGGCCATCCCAAGGTCTATCTCGAAATCGACGAACACGGTTATGTCGATTGCGGCTACTGCGACCGGCGCTTCGTGCTCAAGGGCGGCCCCGCCGATGGGGTGGATCAGTCCAGGCTGGTCGATATTTCCGAAGGTGGCGACCCGGGCCACAGGTGACGCGGGCGGCTGGAGCGCCTATCTAGGCCGCGATGACCCAGCCGACCGACCCCGCCAGCCTGCTTTACGCACCCGACAAGCTTTCCCCTGAAGAGGCGCGCGCGTTGACCGCGCGGCTGCTCGAACGCTGCGACGACGGTGAACTCTACCTTCAGTTTGCCGCTTCGGAAGCTTTCTCCTTCGACGACGGGCGGCTGAAGCTGGCAGATTATTCGCGCGAATCGGGGTTCGGCCTGCGCGGTGTCTCGGGCGAGATGACCGGCTTCGCCCATGCCAACGACATCAGCGCCACGGCGATCGCGCGGGCGGGCGAGACGCTCAAGCTGCTCGATCCGGCAAATGCCCCGATTGCCGCGCCGCCACGCCGGACCAATCGCCATCTCTACACCGACCAGAGCCCGCTCGATCTGGTGCCCTTTGCCGAAAAGGTCGCGCTGCTCGAAAAGATCGATGCGGTGGCGCGCGCCAAAGACCCGCGCGTGGCGCAAGTGTCTGCCAGCCTGCAGGCGAGCTGGAGCGTGGTCGAGATCGTCCGCCCGGACGGCTTCACCGCGCGCGATATTCGCCCACTGGTGCGGCTCAATGTCGGGATCGTCGCGGAAAGCAACGGCCGGCGTGAAAACGGCAGCTACGGCTTTGGCGGACGCCATCTCTACGATCAGCTGTTCGACGAGGGCCATTGGATGACCGCAGTCGACGAGGCGGTTCGGCAGGCGCTGGTCAATCTCGACAGTATGCCTGCGCCTGCGGGCGAGCGGACCGTGCTGCTCGGACCCGGCTGGCCAGGCGTGCTGTTGCACGAAGCGGTCGGGCACGGGCTCGAAGGCGATTTCAACCGCAAGGGCACCAGCAGCTTTTCCGGGCGCATCGGCGAGCGGGTTGCCGCGCCCGGTGTGACGGTGGTCGACGATGGCTCGATCCAGAACCGCCGCGGCTCGCTGGCGATCGACGACGAGGGCACTCCGACCGGCGAGACGGTGCTGATCGAGGATGGCATCCTCAAGGGCTATATGCAGGACCGCCTCAACGCGCGGCTGATGGGGGTCGAGCCGACCGGGAACGGTCGCCGCCAGAGCTATGAACACGCGCCCATGCCGCGAATGACCAACACCTTCATGCGGGCCGGCTCCGACGATCCCGCAGAGCTCCTCAGCCGCGTCAGGGATGGCATCTACGCGACCAGTTTCGGTGGCGGGCAGGTCGATATCACCAGCGGCAAGTTCGTTTTTGCCTGTACCGAGGCCTACAAGGTCGAGAACGGCAAGATCGTCGCCCCGATCAAGGGCGCGACGCTGATCGGCGACGGGCCGAGCGTGCTGACCCGCGTGATCGGCATCGGCAACGATCTGGAACTCGATCGCGGTGTCGGCGTGTGCGGCAAGGGTGGACAAAGCGTACCTGCAGGGGTCGGACAGCCCACCTTGCTGATCGACGGGATTACGATAGGCGGAACGGCCTGAGCGGTGAACCGTTAAAGTCAGTGAGGGTTCATCGCCGAGGTAATACTACACTTCGGCAAAGGAGCGTTATCATGACAAAAGCGACCAAAATCGCTCTCGCCGCTGCCGCGGCACTGGGTCTGGCGACAACCCCTGCCGCCTATGCAAAGCCGAAAATGACCGGTCAGGAACAGCTGGCCAAGATGCTCGACGGGCGAGTGGCGGGTAAGCCACAGAGCTGCATCTTCACGCCGGGCACCGGCGGCAACAACATGACGATCATCGATAATACCGCGCTGGTGTTTCGCAGCGGCGGGACCTTGTGGGTCAACAAGACGGCCGATCCCAAGTCGATCAATGACAATGACATCATCGTTTTCGAACGCTTCAGCGGGTCGCAGCTATGCCGGACCGACATGGTCCACACGGTCGACCGGATGTCGCCGCATATGCTGACTGGCGTGGTCTTCCTCAGCGACTTCGTCCCTTATCGCAAGCCCGGCTAAGCGATAGATGGCCGCTGCGCCTCGCCGCTGGGCGGCGGACTTGCTGCACGTATGGTTTTGCACGCTGGGAGCAGATGACTGGTTCCGGCCTCCGGCTGCGGTGGATCAGATGCTGGAGCGGCGCTTTGCGCGGACACTGGCGGCAATGCGTCAGCGCCCCGCCGACGAATTTCTGAGCGATCCGCAAATGGCGCTCGCCGCGATCCTGCTGTTCGATCAGGTGCCGCGCAACATCCATCGGGGAACTCGCGCCGCTTTCGCCACCGATCCGCTCGCGCGGGCGCTTACGCATGGCGTGATCGCGCGCGAATGGGTCGGTCCGGCCCCCCGGAACGAACGCCAATTCATGCTGATGCCGCTGATGCACAGCGAGCGGATCGCCGATCAGCGTCTCTCGCTCAGAATGTTCGCGCGCTATGCCCCCGGCAACCTGTCCTTCGCCCGCTCGCATTACCGCATGGTCGCGCGCTTCGGGCGCTTCCCTCATCGCAACGATGTACTGGGGCGGGAAAGCACCGCCGCCGAGCGTAAGGCAGTGGCGGCGGGCAATAGCTGGTAGCCCGCGCTCGGCTGCCGATCAGCGGGTGAGCTGGCCGCGGATCGCCCCCTTGGGATATTGAGCGGTATGCACGTTGACGTAGAACGCGCCGGGATCGCTTTGCAGGCGGTTCTGGAGCCATTCCGGCCCCTTGCCGCATCCCTTCCACGATCCGGTTTTCGACTTGTGGAGTTCGAACACGACCGGGCCATCGGTTCCCCGCGCGCCCTGATGGATATGCGCGCCCGCGATCGGGCCGATATTGGTGATGTCGTGCAGATCCCAGCACACCCGGCCCAGTCCGTCCGCGATCGTGATTGACGCCTTGCCCGACCCGTCGGGATCGCCGCCCGCGACTTCTTGCGCGCCGGTGAGGTTGGCATGATAGGTCATGTTGGTCGCCGACGCAGCGCCCTCTTCCAAGGTCGCGCAGCCGCCCAGTGCCAGCGTGGCGGCGCTTGCTGCCAATGCGATGATAACCGCGTTCTTCATCAATTCTCTCCTCATATTCCGACCGCGCGACGCGCGGGAGCAGTCCCTGATCGACCAATGAGACAGGAGAGTAGGCGGTTCCTACGTCAGCGTCACTCCCACTCGATCGTGCCGGGTGGTTTGCTTATCAATGCATTATATATGAACTTGACGTATATATAAGGTATAATTAAGAGGTGATCATTGTTTGTGCGGAATGGAGTAGATAATGTCAAAATATCAAGCCCTTACGAACTTCTTGAATGAGATCGACCAAGACGAGGTTACGATGACGTTCGAGAGCATCAATGATTTGATCGGTGGCGATCTTCCTGAAAGTGCATTCAAGCATCGGCCTTGGTGGGCGAACCGCAAAGACGGGCTGGGGTCCCAGAATCTGGCGTGGCAGTCTGTCGGCTGGGAAACTCGCGCAGTTAACATGGAGCTCGATGAAGTGACCTTCACGAAGACCAGGCCCAAAAAATCAAGTCAACCCATAGCTCACGGGCGAACCGGCTTATTGACGATCGCACAAGCGAAAGCAGGTTTGGCTGCGACCTTCGGCGTCTCCGAAGAAGCAATCGAGATCAATATTCGCGGCTAGCTGTCACTCCCACTCGATCGTTCCGGGTGGTTTGCTCGTATAGTCGTAGACCACGCGGTTGATCCCTTGCACTTCGTTGACGATGCGCGTCGCGGTGCGGCTCAGGAAGCCCGCGTCGAAGGGATAGACGTCCGCCGTCATGCCGTCAGTGCTCGTCACGGCGCGTAAGGCACACACGCTGTCATAGGTGCGCCCGTCGCCCATCACGCCCACGGTCTTGACCGGCAGCAGCACGGCGAAAGCCTGCCAGATGGCGTCATAGAGCCCGGCGTTGCGGATTTCTTCCAGATAGACCGCATCGGCCTTGCGCAGGATATCGCAGCGTTCCTTGGTCACTTCGCCGGGGATGCGGATGGCGAGGCCGGGGCCGGGGAAGGGGTGGCGACCAACGAAGATTTCGGGAAGGCCCAGCTCGCGGCCGAGTTCGCGGACCTCGTCCTTGAACAATTCGCGCAAGGGTTCGACCAGCTTCATGTTCATGCGTTCGGGCAGGCCGCCGACATTGTGGTGGCTCTTGATCGTCACGCTCGGCCCGCCGGTGAAGGAAACGCTTTCGATCACGTCGGGATAGAGCGTGCCCTGCGCGAGGAAATCCGCGCCGCCGATCTTCCTCGCCTCTTCCTCGAAGATGTCGATGAAGGTCTTGCCGATGAACTTGCGTTTCTTCTCGGGGTCGGTTTCCCCTGCGAGCCCTGACAGGAACAGCTCTTCTGCATCAACGTGGACCAGCGGGATGTTGTAATGGTCGCGGAACAGGGTGACGACCTGTTCGGCCTCGTTCATCCGCATGAGGCCGTGATCGACGAACACGCAGGTCAGCTGGTCGCCGATCGCCTCGTGAATCAGCACTGCGGCAACAGCGCTGTCGACCCCGCCGGACAGGCCGCAGATGACCTTGCCCCCATTTGGGCCGACACCGACTTGCGCGCGGATTTCCTCGATCTTGGTCTGGCGGAATTCGGCCATCGTCCAATCGCCCGCCAGTCCGCAGACATGGCGCACGAAATTGGCGAGCAGCTTGGCGCCGTCGGCGGTGTGGACCACCTCGGGGTGGAACTGGGTACCGTAATATTTGCGATCCTCGTCGGCGATTACCGCGAAGGGCGCGCCATCGCTGGTGGCGACGATCTTGAAGCCGGGTGCGAATTTCGTGACCTTATCGCCGTGGCTCATCCACACCTGATGCCGCTCACCCACCTGCCACAGCCCGTCGAACAGCGCGCAATCCTCGGTCACGGTCAGGAAAGCCCGGCCGAATTCGCCGCCTTCGCCAGTCTCGTGACCCGGCCTGACTTCGCCGCCCAGCTGATGGCTCATCACCTGTTGACCGTAGCAGATGCCCAGGATCGGCAACCCGCTGTCGAACAGCACTTGCGGCGCGCGGGGGCTGCCGTCTTCCGGAACGCTGGCGGGCGAGCCCGACAGGATAATGCCCTTGGGCTTCATCCGGGCGAAGGCTTCCTCCGCCTGAGTGAAGGGGGCGATTTCGGAGTAAACCCCGGCCTCGCGCACGCGGCGGGCGATGAGCTGGGTCACCTGACTGCCGAAATCGACGATCAGGATGGAATCGGGAAGGTGGCTGGCGTCCATGCTCAAGCCGGTTATGCGCGGCGGGCGTGCGTGTCCAGTGGCGCGAGAAACTGTATACTCCGCTCCAGCTGTTGCGTTTTGCGCAAGTCCGCTTGGCGTTTTCTCACTTGGGTTTGCCGATCGTCGAAACTACCTGCGCAACCAAGCCGGAAGCTGGTTTTCAATCTCCCAGCGGACGGCAGGATGCAGAGCTGATCTGTATCCCTTGCCGAACTTGCGGCAAGCCCCGGCCAGAAACGCGATCCTGTCCCCAACCCACAGATCGCGCGGCCCCGGCAGCAAGTTCGCCAGGCAGCGAGTAGAGACGCGGCCGCCGACCTCCCCCCCAATCCCAGGCGCCGCGTCTCGAAAGCGGCCCCCACTGCGGCACGGTTGCGATCCATGCACCTGCAGGCGATCTTTTCGCAATTGCAGCATTAATTTGTGCGGCGCACCATGCGCGTACAAGAAAACAAGCGGAGGTGTTTCGAAAGGCGAGTCCTCAAGGAAGAGAAAGGAAATTCGATATGCGTCGATTTATCACTCCCGTCCTCGCCGCACTCGCCGCAGTTGCCGTCTCGGCACCGGCTGTGGCCGAAACAAACCGGGTGGATATCCCGGTGGCCTATGGCGACCTCGACCTCTCGCAGCCTGAGCATGTGGCGATTCTCAAGGATCGTCTCCATGAAGCGGCAATGGTTGCCTGTGCCAGACTGCCGGAATCGGCACTGGTGCCCAATTCGGGCGTCCCGTCCTGCACTACCGCTACGTATCACCGCGCGCTGGTCGCCCTGGCCAAGCTCGTGCCGCAGCAAGTCGCTCTGCGCGATTGATGGTCTGACATGAGTGGGCGCGGCTGGTGGGAATCCTGCCGGTTGCGCCCCTCAGGCGGGAAGGCCAATTGCGTCGGCGATGGCCCGCAATTCGGTTTTCAGCAATTTGCCGATATGGCTGCGCGGCATTTCCTCGATCGCGTGCAATGCGGCGATCCGCTGCGTCTTGCCGAGCCTTGCGTTGACCGCAGCGCGAATATCCTCGGGATCGCGTGCTTCCGGCTTCAAAGTGACGAAGCCGACCGGGGTTTCCCCCCACTGGCGTGATGGCATGCCGATCACCGCGGCTTCCGCAACATCATCCTCTTTCAGCAATTCCGTCTCCAGATCGACTGGGTAGATGTTGAACCCGCCGGAGATAATCATATCCTTGGCGCGGCCGACCAGTTCGACGAAGCCCTCGGCATCGATCCGCCCGATATCGCCCATGCGCTGCCAGCGCACGCCGGTTTCCGGGTGGGTCCAGTAGCCGTCGCGCGTCTTGCCCGGTTGGTTCTTGTAACCGCTCATCATCGTTTGGCTTAGCCCGACGAGATTGCCCGGCGTCCCCGGCGGTACTTCGCGATCGTCGTCGTCCAGAACCTTCAGCTCGCTACCCGGCGCGGGGCGCCCGACGGTGTGGAGTTTGTCGGGAAATTCATGCGCCGCGAGCAGGCAGACAACGCCGCCTTCGGTCATCGAATAGATTTCCACCAGCCCGCCGGGCATCCGGCGCAAAACCTCGCCCTTCAATTCAGCCGAGAAGGGGGCGGAGGTGCAGTATTTCATCCTTAGCGCCGACAGGTCGAAGCTATCGAAAGCATCGAAATCCATCAGCCGCTGATATTGCACCGGCACCAGCATGGTGATGGTCGTGCCGTCGCGCGCGGCATGATCGCACCAGCGCGCGCAATCGAACTTGCCCATCACGCGCACCGTTCCACCGGCCAGCAGCGGGGCAAGGAAGGCAACCATCGTCGTGTTCGAATAGAGCGGGGTCGAAGCGAGGCTGACCACCGGTCCCCCGCCTTCGAGCAGGCTGGCTGCGGTAAAGGCGAATTGCCGCCAGCGCATCTGGTGCGAATGGACTATGCCCTTCGGAGTGCCGGTGGTGCCGGAGGAATAGATGATGTTGAACGAATTACCGGGTTCGGGCGCGATGGCGGGTGCGGTGGTCCCGCCAGCCGCCATCCAGTCGTCGAGGTCTTCGTCGAGCACGATCCGGTCCATCCCGGCAAAGCACTCCGCGCCCAGCTCGGTAAGCTTGGCGCGGTCGATGAAGATGTGTTTCGCGCCGCTATCGGCAGCCATGCCTTCGAGCTGCTCGGCGCTGGCGCTTGTGGTGAGCGGGGCGGCAACCCCGCCGGCGCGCATGGCGGCGAGGAACACCAGCGCATAATTGATGGT
This sequence comes from Qipengyuania algicida, assembly GCF_009828025.1. Taxonomy (GTDB): domain Bacteria; phylum Pseudomonadota; class Alphaproteobacteria; order Sphingomonadales; family Sphingomonadaceae; genus Qipengyuania; species Qipengyuania algicida. Next base: position 27,334 of record NZ_WTYA01000016.1, read on the forward strand.
CGAAGTGCCAAGGATCGCCACCGCCTGCCCGCGCTCAAGGCCATCCTCGATCAGGCGCGCGGCGATCCGCTCGATCCGGTCGTGCACCTCGCCCCAGCTCAATTCGCCAGTCTCGTCGCGCAAGGCGGGCTTGTCCGGCTGGGCCTGTGCCCAGCGCGCGAGGATTTCGCTGTAGGAGCCGAATGGCTGGGTGAGGTCTTCGGGCGTGGGTGCAGTGCTCATGCAGGCCAGACTAAGCGGCCCGGCGTCCAAGTCCAGTCAGCATTCGATGACATTGACGGCGAGGCCGCCCTGACTCGTTTCCTTATATTTGCTCGACATGTCGAGCCCGGTCTGGCGCATCGTCTCGATCACCTGATCGAGGCTGACGCAGCTTTCCGCGCCAGAGCGGTGAAGCGCCAGGCGTGCGGCATTGACCGCCTTCACCGCGCCGATGGCGTTGCGTTCGATGCAGGGCACCTGCACCAGCCCGCCGACCGGATCGCAGGTGAGGCCGAGATTGTGCTCCATCCCGATTTCCGCCGCGCTTGCGACCTGCACCGGGCTGCCACCCCACAATGCCGCGAGCGCGCCCGCCGCCATCGAGCAGGCGACGCCCACCTCGCCCTGGCAACCCATCTCGGCGCCCGAGATCGAGGCGCGTTGTTTGTAGAGCAGGCCGATCGCTCCGGCAGTGAGCAGGTATGTGCGGCGGCTGTCGCGGCAGCGGTCTTCGCTGCCATCGCAGTAAAAGCGCATCACCGCCGGGATGATTCCCGCCGCGCCATTGGTCGGTGCGGTGACGACGCGGCCCCCGGCGGCGTTCTCTTCGTTCACGGCCATCGCGTAGCAGTTGAGCCAGTCGAACAATTGTTCGCGTTCGTTCGATTGCGGGTTGGCGGAGAGCCGGTCCCACAGGTCGGGTGCGCGGCGCTGGACCTTGAGCCCGCCTGGCAGCACGCCGCGCTGGTGAAGCCCGCGCTCGACGCATTGTTCCATCGCTTCGGCGACCCGGTCGATACCCGACAGCGTTTCCGCGCGCGGGCGCATCGCGTCCTCGTTGGCGAGCACCAGCTCGGCAATCGAAAGGCCGTTTGCGGCGCATTGCGCAAGCATCTCTTCCGCCGATCCGAAGGGGTGGGGGACATCGTTGCCGCTGGAAACGCGGTCGTCCTTGGGCGGGCGCTTCAATTGCGCCTCGCTGGCAACGAAGCCGCCACCGGTCGAATAATAGGTCCGGCTCGCAAGCACTTCGCCCGCCGCATCGCGCGCGGTCAGGGTCATGCCGTTGGGGTGGAGTTCGGGGATGACCTGTCCCGCCAGCTCGATATCCCGGCGCTTGTCGAAGCCGATGGCGTGCGATCCACCCAGCAGCAGCTGGCCGTCGGCGGTGATCCGCTCGAGCGCCGCCGCTGCCTCGTCAGGGTCTGTGCGGTCGGGGCGGAAACCGGCGAGGCCGAGGATCGTCGCATCCACCGTGCCGTGCCCGACCCCCGTCAGCGCCAGCGAGCCCTGCAATTGCACGTGCACTCGAGCGCAGCGGTCGAGCAGATCCTTGCGTGCGAGGTGGCGGGTGAACATCCGCGCGATCCGCATCGGCCCCACCGTATGCGAGGAGGATGGGCCGATGCCGATGCGGAAAATATCGAGGACGGACAACATGATTGCTGCCCGTCCTAGACCTGTGCGGTTACGAATGAAACCTTCGGCTTTCCAGCCAGCGGATCACTCGTTGGCGAGGGTCTTGACCAGATCGTAGAGATAGTCGCGCCCGGTATAGATGCCCTTGATCTGCAAGCGTTCGTTGAGGCCATGGACACCGTTGCCGTCCGGATCGCCCCATGCGCTCGGCACGCCATAGGTCGGGATGCCGGCACCGGAGGTATAGACCGCGTCGGTTGCCCCGGTCGACATCGAGGGGATCACCGGCACGCCCGGGAAATATTTCGCCGCCAGCTTTTCCACCGGGCCGAGGATCTTGGGATCGAGCGGCGGTGCCTTGGCAAGCGGCTTGTCGTCGCGGCGATAGGTGATCTCGACCTTGGGATTGTCGATCACCTTGGTCAGCACGTCCTTGATCTCCGCCGGAGTGTGGCCGGGGAAGATGCGGCAATTGACGTTGGCCTCGACATGCTGGGGCAGCGCGTTCACCGCATGACCGCCATCGATCATCGTCGCGACACAGGTGGTGCGCAGCATGGAATGCAGCGCCTTGTCCTGATTGACGATTTTCATCGCCTCGGCGTCGTCGAGGTTCTTGGTCAGGGCGACCATCGCCTTGCCTTCCTCATCCGGGCGCAGCGCCCCGGCCTTGCTGAAAAAGGCGCGGGTGGTGTCGTTGAACTCGGCAGGAAATTCGTAATGGCTGACCGCGTCGAGCGCGCGCGCCATGTCGTAGATCGCATTGTCCGGCACCGGTTGCGAGCTGTGGCCACCGGGATTGGTCGTGGTCAGCGTGTAATCCTGATAGACTTTTTCGCCCACCTGGATCGACTGCACCATCAGGTGCCCCTTGCCATCGGTGCGCCCACCACCGCCCTCGTTGAGTGCGAAGGCCGCATCGATCAGGTCGCGCTTGTGACTGGCGAGATATTGCGCGCCGTTGAAAGCGGTGTCGGTTTCCTCGCCGCAGGTCAGCGCCATCTTCACCGTGCGCTTAGGGTGATAATGGGCCTTGGCGAAGCGCACCAGCGTGTCCGCCCAGACCGCGGCCATGAATTTGTCGTCGGCGATCCCGCGCGCATAGTAATAGCCGTTTTCCTCGACCAGCTTGTAGGGGTCGCGCTCCCAGTCGGATCGCTTGGCTTCGACCACGTCGATATGGGCGAGCAGCAGCATCGCCTTTTCGGCCTTGTCGGTGCCCGGCCACACAGCGACGATCCCGCCCTCCTTGGGGTGATCGGGCGTCGAGAACAGGGTGATCTGGTCGTCCTTGAACCCGGCATCCTTCAGACGTGTGGCGATCTGCTGCGCGGCGAGAGTGCAATCGCCGTTGGACACCTGCGTATTGGTTTCGACCAGCTGTTTGTAGAGATCGAAAAACTGCTGCTGGTCGGGCCGCAGCGGCCCCATCGGCGTGATGGTCATCTGGGCGGTTGCAGGTGCGGCAAGCGTGGCGGCAGCAAGTGCGAGCAGCGGCAATTTCATCTTCGGTAACTCCCCTCATCGAACCGGATCGTTGTAGCGGCTTGTCCTGTGGATGAAAGGGCTTCCTGTGGCTTTCGGAATTGGGCCGTCGTGCCTATATGGTGGGCATGGACGAGAATACCGATAACGGCCCGCGCAAGGGCGAATATGGCGCAGATTCGATCAAGGTGCTCAAGGGCCTCGACGCGGTCCGCAAACGCCCCGGCATGTATATCGGCGATACCGATGACGGATCGGGCCTCCACCACATGGTTTTCGAGGTCAGCGACAACGCCATCGACGAGGCACTCGCGGGGCATTGCGACCTCGTCCTGATCGAATTGAACGCCGATGGCTCGGTGAGCGTCGAGGACAATGGCCGCGGCATTCCGGTGGACATGCACAAGGGCGAGGGCGTCTCGGCTGCCGAAGTCATCATGACCCAGCTCCATGCGGGCGGCAAGTTCGAGAACACCAGCGATGACAACGCTTACAAGGTGTCCGGCGGCCTCCACGGTGTCGGCGTGTCGGTGGTCAACGCGCTGTCCGAATGGCTTGAACTCACCGTCTGGCGCGATGGCAAGGAGCATTGGATGCGCTTCGAGCACGGCGATTCGACCGGCCCGCTCAAGATCGTCGGTGATGCGCCGCCAGTGGACAGCAATGGCGACGAGAACGGCCTGAAAAAGGGCACCCGCGTCACCTTCTCCGCCTCGACCGACACGTTCAAGAACGTCACCGAATTCGATTTCGATAAGCTCGAGCACCGTTATCGCGAGCTGGCGTTTCTCAATTCGGGCGTGCGCATCTTCCTGCGCGACAATCGCCACGAGGAGCCCAAGGAGCACGATTTGTTTTACGAGGGCGGGATCGCCGCCTTCGTCAAATATCTCGACCGTAACAAGCAGCCGCTGGTGCCCGAACCGATTTCGGTCAGCGCGGAAAAGGACGGGATCGGGATCGACGTCGCGCTCGAATGGAACGACAGCTATTACGAGAACGTCCTCACCTTCACTAACAACATCCCCCAGCGCGACGGGGGCACGCACCTGGCCGCTTTCCGCGCGGCGCTGACCCGCACGCTCAACAATTATGCGAGCGCGAGCGGGCTGATGAAGAAGGAAAAGGTCAGCCTGTCTGGCGAAGACATGCGCGAAGGGCTGACCGCGATCGTTTCGGTCAAGTTGCCCGATCCCAAGTTCGGCTCGCAGACCAAGGACAAGCTGGTCAGCTCCGAAGTGCGCCAGCCGCTCGAAAGCCTGATGGGCGACAAGATGAGCGAATGGCTGGAGGAAAACCCTGCCCACGCCAAGGCGATCATCCAGAAGGTGATCGACGCTGCCGCTGCGCGTGAAGCGGCCCGCCGCGCGCGCGAGATGAGCCGCAAGGGGGCGATGAGCATCGCCAGCCTGCCCGGCAAGCTCGCCGATTGCCAGGACCGCAACCCCGCCAATTGCGAGCTGTTCCTGGTCGAGGGTGATTCCGCGGGCGGTTCGGCCAAGCAGGGCCGTGACCGCAAGACGCAGGCGATCCTCCCGCTCAAGGGCAAGATCCTCAATGTCGAGCGCGCGCGCTTCGACCGGATCATCTCGTCCAAGGAAGTCGGCACGTTGATCCAGGCGATGGGCACAGGGCTGCGCGACGAATTCAACCTTGAGAAGCTGCGTTATCACAAGATCGTGATCATGACCGACGCCGACGTCGACGGCGCACATATCCGCACGCTGCTCTTGACCTTCTTCCACCGCCAGATGCCGGAGATCGTCAAGGCCGGGCACCTGTTTATCGCCCAGCCGCCGCTGTACAAGGTCGCGCGTGGTCGCAGCGAGGTCTATCTCAAGGACCAGGCCGCCTATGACCGTTACCTGATCCAGATGGGGCTCGAAGGCCGGGTGCTCGAAACGCAGGGCGGCGCGCGCGGTTCGGGTGAGCTGGAGGCGCTGGTCGAACACGGCCTCAGGATGCGCAATCTGATGGGCTTCGTCCCGCGCAAATACGACTCCTCGCTGATCGAGGCGCTGGCCTTGTCGGGTGCGCTCGATCCGGCGCTGACCGATCGCAATGCGGCTCTGGAGCAGACGGCAGCCCATTTGCAGATGGGCGATCCCGAAGCGCGCTGGACTGCGGGCATCGGCGAGGACGGTGTGGTGCGGATCTCGCGGCTGTGGCGCGGCGTGACCGACGTGCACGAGATCGAAGCCAAGTTCCTCGAAAGCGCCGAAGCGCGCAAGCTTCACCGCGTGGCGAGCGAGTTCGCCGATGTCTACGCCACGCCCGTGCGGCTGGTGCGCAGCAGCGGATCGGATCAAGTCGAAGCCGATGATGTTGAGGAGAACGACGAGGGCGCGGACGCGATCGCCCTGTCGGACGATGCGCTGACCCGCCCGACCCAGCTGCTCGACGCGGTAATGGCCGCCGGACGCAAGGGCCAGAAGATCCAGCGCTACAAGGGGCTGGGCGAGATGAATGCCGAGCAATTGTGGGAAACCACGCTCGACCCGGACAACCGCGCGCTGTTGCAGGTCAAGGTCGAGGACGCCGACGTCACCGACGAGATCTTCACCCGCCTGATGGGCGACGTGGTCGAACCACGCCGCGAATTCATCCAGGACAACGCGCTGAACGTGGCTAATCTCGACGTCTGATCGGACAGGATGGGCTGTCTGGTGGTGCGTCTGGTTTTGGGCGGACCAGCGGATTGGACTAGTGGCTGATTAGTTGGGGACAGCGGACGCTACGAACGTCCAATGTAAGCCTTGTAGGAGTCGTAGGCACTGAACCTAACTTCGTATTCCGGATAAGGTATCCCTAGCACCTCAACGTGCCGCTCGCCGAGAGATGTGCTGTAATCTTGAATTCCAGCCCCGGCGCACTCCACAAGCTCTTCCTCAGCTTTGATCACAAAAGGTAAGTTGGCCCCATTCTCATTGTAGTCGCCATCGATCTCGAAGGCGTGCGCTGCTGGCTCGTAAGCCGATGCTGGATCGAACTTACCGGATGCCACCCCCATTGGAGGGTCAGACGCATCAAGGAAACTGGTGCCGATTAGCTCGTCATTGAGGAATATTTTGACTTGCATGACCGTAGTCTTCCACGCCCGCCTGATGTCCGCAATTGATATCGTGGACGGCTCTCCACCTCTGCGGGATAATTTTCTGCAGGAGAGTCGGAGAGGAGAGTGACGATG
>NZ_WTYA01000017.1 GCF_009828025.1 Qipengyuania algicida
ACCAAACGCACTGACGGTGCAATTGAGCGTTGTTCTCTTGGGGTTGCGCTGTTTGTGCCATTGACTGGACAGAATGCGGCACCGTTCGCAAGAGCTGGGCTAATCGATCGATCAATACCGATGTGTTATGGCAGGCCCATCGTATCGATATTTTGAGCTTGCTGAACGACGTCCGCTTCCCCCAACATTGGCGACGAAGCTATGTGGCTTAGTTCGACCAATTGCGGTCATCGCCGATTGGACTAAGTGGTCCGGATGCGCTTTCTGAATCCACCGACAATGATAATCGTAGTTGGGTTGCTCGGAGCCTGCCAGGGTGACTGCGAGCGGGACGAACCGGGTTGCAATGAACTACAAAACAAAAGCGAATACTCTGTGCTTCAGGGTATTGAGATTGAGCTTCGCGAAAAGCCGCATGATAGGGCTTACTACGTTATTCGCGATGCACTGGGTTCGGAACTGACGGTCATTTCCTACCATAGACTCTGATAGTGGCTATGTGACCCTACTTGCGAACTCGGAAATACCGCCGAGAGACTGTCCGTCGTCAGACCATTTGGCACAACTCGCGGCGTAGGATTGCGGGCATTCGCATTGGACGGCGGATCATTTTATCTTACCTTTTAGAGCCTTTACGAACATTGCACAATGACGCGGCGCGGGAGATGTAACATTTCTATAATTGCACAATTTAATATCCAAAATCACAGATAATAGGAATACTTTTATGTCGTTGAGCTTTGCGATCATGATCTTTGCTGCCGGAACGAATGCCTCTGAAAGTAAGCCGATTCCTGACGGGTATTCTATAATGCAAGGCGACGAGTTGAAAAACACCATTACAGGAGCCATGGTAGTTCCTAAAGCTGCACAAGGGCAAGACCCCCCGGGGGAGCTTTATAGTCGGGACGGAGAATATCGATTTTTTGGTCCTGAGCCGTGGTCGCCTCGAGGCCCATATATCATTACTTTTGACCGTGTATGTATTAATCTAGAAAAGCAAATTTGCTTTAAATACTACAAGAACAAATTCGGATCATTCGTTCGGAAAGATGTCACAAATCCGTATTCAGACTATGAGTATATAAATATATCTCGTTGACTTGGAGGGTAAAATCACGAAAGCATCTGTTTTATGGGTACTTCAATTTTGGTCTCCACGAGGATGGGCCACATATTCTGGATACGCTCCGGTCAGCCTGTCCTCCGGTGACGAAGAAACATGTCCGTCGTCAGACCATTTGGAACAACTCGCGGCGTAGGATTGCGGAGTGTTGAGCTCGTCTGGGATTGATATTTAGGCGGCGAGCTTGCGGTGTTGCAAGCGCCGATGTTCGATGATCTTTCGCTTGATCCTTTCTCTTCGCTTGATGATCGTGGGTGCCCTGCCGAAGTAGGCATCGGCGGGCGTCACTCCGTCCGCTTCCCCCAACTAATCAGCCATTTCGGCCGGTCAGGACACGACCCATTGCGGACATCCGTCAACTCTGCAAAATAACCGAATGCGTGCCGTTTTACTGAGCCTTTTGCTGCTGTCTGGATGTAGCGCAGAAGAGCCTCAATCGTGCTTAGATGCGTTCTGCTTACCTACCGATGCTGAGATTGTCGGCCACCAGCAACCCGCCGACTTCGACCTTTATCAAGTCGAGTGGCAAGATGCGCGCTTCGGTATCTATGTCGGTGACTTCCCTGATTTTGCGGTCGGAACTGGCGAGAAGCTGGCATTAGTTTCGGGCGCAAATGCGGAAATCAAGACCGATGGTTTGCAGGGTGAAGTTCTGATGCAGTTAGGGGAGCAATCGCCTCAGTATTTGCACCTGACCGGTCCATGTGAGGCGAAGGAGAGGTGCGCATTGGTCGTCTTCGCGAGCGCAGTTGAAACTGCCGAGCGGGAATGACGGCTTCCCCCGACATTCTCGTCGTTCCAGCAATTCGTTTGCATCCCCGAAAGCGGTCAGTCATTCACGTGAACGGCAGCTTTTCACGATTTTGGTCTGAAAACGGAATTTCCGGACACGACCCTATTCTGTTGAAAAAGTCGGACCCGCCAAGCTGGAGCCTAACTTCTGGCAACAATGATACAGAGTGAGTTCGCTGCTTGAATCATTGCTGTGTCGAGAGATGCATCCAAATTCTATTGTTGCCGACCAAAACGGGCGATGGAGTTTTTCAACACAATAGACCCAATAGCGGACGTTCCGCTCGTGTATTATAACAAAGCCATGAACGCTCGACATCTAATTCCTGCACTCTTGCTCGCTGGATGCGGGCCGAGCGTTGCCGACGGACCAGTGCAGCGGATTGAGGTTCGCCAGTCTGGTTGGGAAAGTCTGGACATCACTATCGCGCGGACTGGCTCAGGTTCTTTCGAGCGATCTGGGCCAACCCCAGAGCCGACTGTGGGGGATTTTCGCATCAAGCCTAAAAGCTTCAAGGAAATTGAAGCTCGTCTCGCTGAGTTCCGTAAGAAAGCTGTGCCTAGAACCAACGAAAGCATCGAGGAAATGGTAAACCGACGCTGTCCTGAAGGTGTGCCATATGTGACGGATCGCGGAGCGATCTACGTTCGCTGGGTAGGCGACGGTTTTGATCAACATTACCTCGCCAAGCTCGGGTGTGACTATGAACGCTACTCCAAAAGAAATGCGAAACTCATTGCCGTAGTTCGCAGCCTTTCGGTGCAGATCCATTAGCTGACCTTCTGCTTCCCCCAACATCGCAGACATCTCAGCCTGACTGCATTCGACCCAGTTGCGGACATTCGACTTAATTGCCATGCATGTTCTTCAAACTAGCGGATCAGCAACCATGAACGCGATAAATGTGATTGCCCCCTACAAGTTTTTGGACATGTGGGTTTTCGACGATGATCGCGTGGGCCTGAAGGAAGAGCCGTTCGTCGGTGGCGCCGATACGATGATCGACCAAATTACGGCGGACATTGCCGACGCAGAAAAGGGATTTGTTATGGTGTTTTCTGCGCACCCCTTTCCCGGCGGCGAATATAGACTCTCATGGCAGCGGGAAGAACGTGAGGGCAATGTTTATCGTTCAGACGAGCTCGATGCGGAGGGTTGGTTGTGTCCTGCGCTCCTTCGGTATTTCGACGGTGCTCCGAGCGAAATATACGTTCAGATCAAGCCGAAACCCGCTGAGCGCTGAGCGGCAGCTTCCCCCAACAAACCCGCCATTTCGGCCGGTCAGGACACGACACCTTACCGGACATTAAGCACCTCAATGCATTATTGCGATGAGGGTGACGATTGCAGAGCTTATAATCGGCAGTCATCGGCCATAGCCGGTCTATTCTCGATTGACAGGAGCAAGTAGTGAGCTTGTTATTGATGGCGGTGCTTTTATCCGATTTAGGCCCCGCCAAGCAGATTGAAATGCTGAAAGTGCCAAGCGAGGTTTATTGGGCCTCCTACCGCGCCTCCGGTGCCAAGTTATGCAATCGCAGTCTGAGAGAAGATCAGGAGCGACGATTTGACAAGCGGTTTGGCAGTAGGGTGTCCAAACTGATTTCTGTGATCGCCGCCAAGGGCGATAAAAAGTCTCAAGATGACGAACTCGTCGTTACCTCGGATTGCATCGCCTACAGAGATCGGCAGGCCGCTAGGAAAGTCTTGTCCCGCGCACTAGATGATTTCGAGCCGATACTCGCCGAAATGGAGCGGCGATACCGGATCAACAAACAATAGGGGTTAATCGCAGCTGCCCCCAACGATCCCGCCATTTCGGCCTGTCAGCAAATGACACCATTGCCGACATCGTAATTTTCATTAGGGTTAGGCTTAGATTTTGAGGGTCAGCTGTGAAACACGCAATCAATCTCGGCATTCCAATGGTAGTAGCGCTTCTAATCGGCGGCACTGCCTACGCAACAGTTCAAACGCGGCGTCCTGTCATGCCAGAATTTGTTGTGGACGTCCGCACTGCTGACAACGACAACTTGAGCCCTTCCCTGATGCTTATCTACAGTGAGGAAGGTAGCGACCCGTTTCTTGGGGGGCCTCTTGGTCCGGGTCGCCGAATTTCAAGCTGCGAGACGGTTGGGTCTCTTTGCGTTAGCAGGGCAGCGCGGAAAGAGTTTGGCACAATTCAGGATCGACCGCAGAGCCTGCAAATTCGGCTTTTTGATGGAAACGGTAACCCCATAGTCGGCGGGGTCCGCTGGACCGGATCGTGGCATCCCAAACAAGTTCGCGTTACCTGCGACCTTAGGATTTCCGATGCGCAACATTCCTGTGCTGTCTTCGAAGTAAAACCCTAAGACTCAACGTCCGCTTCCCCCAACATTTCTGACGTACTCGTCCTATGTGAGTCTCTCCCTATGACCGATGACAAGCTTACAGAAGCTATAAGGAAGGCCTTACTCGAGCTTGAGGGACAAGGCGAAATCGTAATTGTTGCGCCCAACGTTTCGCTATTATCCGAATTCGTTGCTCAAAGTGTCCTCGAAGTGATCCCAAGTCCAGAGTTATCCCGCGATGATTTGTCGAAAATTAAGGGCCTTTTGGTCCACCTCACATGTGGACCTGCGTTTTACGCTGAAGATTTGCCCGCCGCGACGGGTGCAACCATGGAAGAATTTCGGGCGATCGCGGAAAGGCTCCCGCTACCCGAATGACCGCTCCCCCAACAAACCCGCCATTTCGGCCTGACTGTGTTCGACAACATTGCGGACGTCCATATCTTGCGCCAGTGTTGTAGCTTGTAGGGAGGAGAAAAATGAGCGCGACCTCATTTGTGCTCGCGGTCTTGTTTTCTATGGCGATCGCTGTTTCGACAACTGCATTGCTAAGCCGCGTATTCAGACCTTACCGACTTTCTTGGGCGCTATCGGCCCTCACGGCCTTGGCCGCTGTTGTGATCGCCTTTTTCGTCCTCTTTGCGCTGGCTTTTTTCCTCGTCGAGTCAGGGCCTGTAATTTGGCTTTGCGGAGCGCTGATTGGATTAGCTGAGGGGGCAATTTTGTCAGGTGGCAAGACCGTAATACGCCGCATGGCTAATCGTCCCCCCGCAACCGATACCACCAGACCGAGAAGAGAGGCGGAATAGTCCGCTCTCCCCAAAAAGCGGCCATTATCGCTAGCAGTCAGGCTTTCCAATTTCAGACGTAGCTATCTTGCCACAGCCATAAGCTGCGAAGGGAATGCCGTCACCAGATTTTCGGCTTCAGCACCAACCAGCCACGCCTCATAACTGTCTTCCTCCAGTATCACCGGCATGGCCTTGGGATGAAGCGGCGCAACCAGCGCATTGGGCTCGCACGTCAGAAACGCGAAGACCTTGCCCACTTCACTCTCACGCCAGATGCCCGCGAAGGCCGAGACAGGTCGTGAGGGAACCGAGAACCAGTATTCCTCGCGTCCCTTCTTGGGTTCGGCAAACTCGGTGAACGGAACCAGACATCTTTGTGCAGGCGTCGCCAGCATCGAGCGCCAGAAGGAACTGCTGAGATTGCGCACATTGGTGATGTGCTTGGTCACCGGTGAACCGGGACGCTTGCCCTTCATTGTCAGCGGCACGCCCCAGGTCATCGTCTCGACAATGCGCTGCCCGCCTTCCTGCCGCACGACATAGGCTTCGCGCCTTGGCCACACATCCGTGTCGGGCACATCTTCCAGATCGGCAAAGCTGGCCTTCTCGATCGCGGCCCATTCGCGCATCTGCTTTTCTAGATTTCGGTAGTGGTTGCACATGGGTAGCGTGTTTCCGGCGCTCGCCATGCAAATGTCAAGTGAAGTGCTGCTTTATGTTCGCTATATGTTCCGCTTCTCGATTCGGAACAGGACATGCGCAAACCCACTCAGATCGAACGCCTCTACCTCGACTTCGACGGCTTCTTCGCCTCGGTCGCCCAGCAGGTGCGTCCTGAGCTGCGCGGGCGTCCGGTCGGGATCGTGCCCTTCTCCGGTGGCAAGGCATCGTGTGTCATTGCTTGTTCGAAGGAAGCCAAGGCGCTCGGCCTGTCCAATGTCATGCCGGTGGGCGAAGCGATGGCAGCGTGTCCTGAACTCGTGCTGGTGCCGCAGGAGCCGCACCTATACCGCCGCGCGCACAATGCCCTGCTGGCAGAGATCGAAAGCGTCGTTCCCATCGATGCGATCAAGAGCATCGACGAGCTGACCTGCAAGGTCGACCCAGACCAACGGCATCGCCCTGAAGATCTGGGCCAAGCGATCAAGCGCACCATTGCCGAGAACATCGGGCAGCATATCACCTGCTCGATAGGCTTTGCTGCCAATCGCCAGTTAGCCAAGATCGCCTGCAAGCAGGACAAGCCCGATGGGGTGACGATTTGGTACCCGGACGACATGCCGGGACCGTTGTTGACGGTGCCGCTTAGCGACATCCCTGGCGTCGGCGCCAATATGGCCAAGCGGCTGGTGCGAAGCCGTATCCACTCGACACAAGATCTCTACGAGACCGAGCCCAAGCAGATGCGCAAGATATGGCGCAATGTCACCGGCGAGCGGCTTTGGTATGCCCTGCACGGCTACGACATACAGGCACCGGAGAGCAAACGGGGGATGTTCGGCCATGGCCGCGTGCTTCCCCCTGAATGCCGCTCGCTCGATGGCGCGCGCGGGATCTGCCTTGTCCTGCTGACCAAGGCGGCACGCAGGCTGCGGCGGGAGGGATATTATTGCTCGGGGATTTGGCTCTGGCTCGATCACAACGCCGGCAACTGGTCGGGCAGGCGTTTGCTGCCGACCGTGCATGACGACCAGGCACTATTGAGCGAGTTCCAGGTGCTGTGGGAGCAAGCCTCCTCCCAGCTTCAACGTCGACCGACAATCTACCGGATCGGCGTCACCTTGTTCGATCTATCCCCTGCCAATAGCCGCCAACTCGATTTCCTGCTGGCCGATGACAGCGAGCGTCAGCGATGGGAGGCGATCAACACCGCCATCGACCTGCTCAACTACAAATGGGGCAAGACGGTTGCCAGTGTCGGGTTCTGGCCGCGCGAGAACCTCGAAAACATCGGCGGCAAGATCAGCTACACGCGCATTCCCAGCGCCGAGGACTTCTGGTGATGGGCAGCTGGAAGACCAAGCTTCGCGCTGCCGATCTGCCCTCTGACAGCAAACTGGAAGCGGTTTGCCGATCCTGTGGGCATGTTCGCTATCTCACCCGCGCTTATCTCGTGGATGAGCGTCATGCCGGGCATCTCTATATCGATCAGATCGAGCGCCGGTCTCGGTGCCGGGTGCTCGGTTGCAAGGGCCGCATGCGGCTGGCGATGATGCACAAGAGTCAGACCAGCGGGTTTGTTGGCGGGATGGCGTAGGTAGGGTGAGACTAGAGACAGCACCCCCTCCCCACCAGGAACCAATGGATGGTCAATCAGCGACCAACTCCTCCACCATTATTATAGTACCACAGTTCTTCTTCTGAAACTCTTTGAGCCGTGCCTACCACGGGTACGCGATCTGGTTCCACGGCCATGGGACCGCACTCAGGTTGATCGCTATTAGGCGCCGATTCCCGGTCCATTTGAGAGGCAATGTCATCCTGTTTTTCGCTATTAGACGCGGAATTGGCAGCATTTTGATACGAAGCATCGTAACAAGGATGAAGGTCCATCACTTGGGCAATCGTTATCCGCTCGCAGCTCAAATCATTTTCATAGCTGTAGTCGAATTCCAACACCGCCTCAGGATACACGATCTCCGATTCTGGGCATCTTCGTGCTTCCTCGGCATAATATCGATCTTGTATTGCTTGGAGTACTTCCGGCTCATCAGCCCAGATCTTACTGATCCGTTCGCCACCATCGGCGGCTGAGAAATCGACCTCCAAACGACCGTCAATCTTGGCTATCTTAACCCCGCTGTCGGTTCTGATGAAGTCAGCAAACTCGACGATACCTTTTTGTCGGTCCTCGGACTGATCTGGAATTACCCAATTACGCTCAACCGTTTGGAGTTTAGCGGGCTGCGATTCCTCTCCTGGGGTATCTGTTTGGTGATCAGATCCGACCACAACCGGCTTTACAGAGATGGCCATCGTTGGCTCATCATTGCAAACGGCGTCCGCAACATCGCAAGCTTTGTCTATCTGCGCGGTGGCCACTACTAGCGGATGGCGCTTATAAACCTCGAGGTGATGGAGTGCTCGATCGACGGTATGATGAGTTCCGGCAAGTGCCGCCAGTCCATCGTGACCATGCTTTGCCTGGAGCTCGAGCGCTTGCCGAACCCGCTTTGCTTGGAGCTTGGCGATACTTGCAAGCCGGGCTTGGGCCCTTGCCTTGTTACGATCGTCGGTAATGAGCTTTAGATCCTGGCGCGAGATGCCAGGCACTGTATAAACGCCATTTGCGTCGCTTGGCGCCATGACAGTCAGCTCGTTCAATATTTTCTCAAATAGCTGGCGGAACCTCTCCTCGCGCGGTTCGATCTCTCCTGCGTTGTGATGAGGAATTGACGCCTCGGCAGCCATTCGATTGGCAACCGGGTTTGCAAGCTCGGCATCCAGTTCGATGCGCGTCTGCGCAATATCATTGTAAATAGAGACTAATTCGGAGCGCGCCGATAGGACTTGCCCGGCAATCGATTCTACTGTGGCGCTGTTCTCGAGGTGAATTTGGTGGATGAAATCGGCGAATTCGCTTGCCTCATCCCAACGTCTGCGAATGAGGCTTTCGTCTCGTCGATCAGCCTTGGTTCCGCCACCGCGCTCAAGGGATTTGATAATACGATCACAAGTCTCTTCTGTTTTATCTGATCGCGACCAGGCCATTTCTAGTGTGACGCGATACTCTTCGAGACTGAGCTCGTGCCGGTCCAGAAATTCTGATTTCGTTCTCGCGCGATCGACCAGTTGCTCGAGCTTGCGAGCGATTTCCGCGTTGCCAGTTTCGCTCGCCAATACGATGGTCTCTTCGGTTTTATGCAATCGCTTGCTGCGGCGTTTTGCGTTCAGTTCGCAGGCAGTCTTCGCCTGTTCGAATTCAGCAGACCAAACGATCTCGGCATTGGTCATGCCGGTGACGGTCGGGATTCCAGCTGCCTCGAGAGGAGCTGCCTTAGGTCCCAACGGTCGTGTTGGGGTTTGATCGATCCCCATCTCGGCAAAAGTTCGGGGATCAAAGAGGCGAGTACTACCTATGCGTTGCAGTTCCTCGTTGCACAGATCGGCGAAGCGCGAGCGTAAAGCGAAAATCATCGACTTGCCTTGGTCGCGAAAATCTTTGCCGGAGCTGCCTCGAGAAAACAGCGTAATCTTCTTCTGACGGGCCGGAAAGTTGTACCGGTTATGTTGGCCCGGCACTTTCACCCGGTACTCAAAATCCCACACATCCGTGCCAATCATCTTCGCGCAAGGCCGGTCATAGATCGCTATATGGAAGTGATGGTTTCGCTCATCATTGTGTTCATCAGGCTCGTGAATTACTGCTGTGTACATCACGCGAAGTCGCTTCAATTCTTCACAGAAACTTACCAATATACGAAGGCGTGCGGCCGCATCGATAGCATCGGGAAATTCACCGTTTAGCCGATACTGAGTTCGACCAGCGCGCGCTCGTGATATCATGATTGCCTTCCGCGAAAACTCGCTACCAAGAGCTTGGCGAGCTGCTTTGATTGTGGCTTTTGCCTGACTCTCACTCACGGTCAGGAAAACCTTTTTGCGAGCCTTCGCTGGCGCGTTACCAAGCTGCTTGGCTATCGCCCTCGCCTCGGCAGTAAGGTCATCGCAACCGGCAAGCTTGAGCCATGAAGTGGGGGGAAGTCCGTTAGGATAAAAGGCCAAACGATCCTCGCCTGCCTGGCGCTCGCATTCCTGCACAGCTTTCCAAAACTTTTTACGCTCGGCCGGATCGTCACTGATGTTGCTGATAATGGCAGCGGTCACACCTGCGGATTCATCGCAAATGCGACTGCGCTCAACATATTGTTCGTAGAGTGCCGCAGAAATCGTTGGAACTGCGCCTTCGCGCGTAATGTAGCTTTCGTGGTCCCAGATCGCCGAGGTCGAAAGCAGCGTAGTGCGCGAACCCCCGGTGAGAACTGATTTTCCACCCTTTGCTTTTGAAACAGTCTCAAAAGAAAAATGGAAGCTCACTCGACCGTCCGGTGAAACCAATCTGGATGGTCGATATGGTGCGGGAACATCAAAGCGCGCGGTAGCTGTCCAACGTTTACTCCGCGAGCGCTTTTCATCTTTTACCTCCCGCCGAATACGTACCCTATGGCACAGAGCTTCCTCTTCTTCGATGGCCAGTGCTTGACGTAAGCGTGCCGAGCAGTGGCCAATCGGACAGGTTGTTTTGATCTTCATTGACTTTCACCATTTGTTGCTCTGGTGAATAGTTTGGCCGACCGGGAAGGAACAAAACAAGACCCCTCTCACATTTATTTTACCCCGAGCCGATTTCGGCGTATGGGCCCAAGCATATGCTTGCCAAATTGTATGAGCCGGACCCTCTGCGAACCGTCGAATGCCTGAATAGGCGAAGACCGCAACTAAACTGAATTTGGTGACCAAACTCAGTTTAGCGTTATTGCGCCTAAAATTTCATGCTCCCCAAGAAAACTAACCTGCGTGGTCGCTCATGACGCAGATCTCGGACCTCATCTGTCCTACCTGTCCGGTTTCAGGCACAAAGATTGGTGAAGCTGCCGTTCCCATGAACCAGTGCATGATTCGGCTGGCGCCGACAAAGCGATCGTTCGACATCCCAAACTCTCTTCTCGTAAGAGGTCGTCCGTTCACGCGGCAAATTACGTCATTACCTGGGCCGTTTGCTGACTGACAGGTTTTGGGGTGGCATCGGGCCAAAGCAGACGTCCAAGCGCTGTGGGGGTCAAAACCTAGTCGAACGTCCGCATTGACAGTTTTCCAAGCCTAAACCGGACTTTCCGGACACGACACCATTGCGGACGGTTCCCCATGCTGCGATGCTTGTTCCGATCCACGCAGTGTCCGGGGAGTGGACCGGTGAGTGTTATGTTTGTCGCCAACTTTCTGATAGCGCTTGTTTGCATCGTGCTTGCAGCCAAGCTCATAGAGGCCATCTTGATGACGAGGCTCGTCGAGCGTCAAGCTCGCCTTTGCGCCTTCTCGTTCCTGCTTGGTAGTTCATTTGGAATCAAAACGCTGCCCGTGGAAGCAATCGCCGGGACCCTCCTAGGACTGTTGGTTGTTTGGTGGGCGTTCTTCCGGCGGGAGGTCGCTCACGGCTGACAGCAGTTCGCCGTCCGTCACGCCTGCCGTGAAGAGATGGGACGTCCATTTTCCACCCTAATTCACGACATTCAGTGCGTCGCCCGAACGCGCCGAAACCCGACACGGCAGCTAATCGCATTTTTTCCCTGAAATCTGCCTGTCAGGACACGACACCATTGCAGACATTTGTCGCGGTGTTAACTTGCCGGGATGAAATTGCAGAAGTGGCTCCTTGTCGCGACATCGCTGATGGCCATGTCCAGCCCTGCGCACGCGCTTTGCGTTCACAACGGCGAACTCTACGCGAAGACGACTTTAAGACAGGAATATCGGGAAGCTCGCTGGGTCGTTCGTGCGAGGGTGCTCTCGGCTAGCAATTGGGAAAATGGCGAGGGGAGCGGGACGCTATATCGGTTGCAGGTCGTTCGGCGTTTCAAGGGTGAGCTACCGGATCAGTTTGCCTTTTCTACGGAGCGCAATAGTGGAGGCTTCTACCTCGATAACGAAAGCGGCAAAACCGACGTTGGCGACGACTATTTGCTTTTTCTTGTGCCCAACCCTCGAAGCGCGTCGGAACCGCCAATGGTAAGGAACTCCCTGTGGGTGAACTACTCCTGCGGCCAGTCGAGGAGGTGGTCTGCTGTCGCTTCTGCAGATCGGGCCGAACTCGCCGCGCTCTCGTTGCACTAAAAACCGACCGGCAGCTTTCCCCCATCATTGCAGACAAAACAGCCCGACTGTGCTCGACAACTTTAGTTGCCCTTAGAGACGTCCCGAAAACGTGCCTTCAATCCCACCAGAAGTTCCACCAATGGCCAGTCACCATGGTGCCAGCCAATGTGGACAGTGTCTCAGTCCCCTGGTCGACGATGTCCGGGCAATAGTGGTAAATTTCAGTGGCGACGGAAAGCGCTTCCGCCCGCTGCACCGGAGGTTTGGTCACGCGAGTGTCCATTCGATCACCATTGATCCCGACAAGTTCGAGGCCATAGGCATCGTGCCACCGTCGCAGTGCTGCCACATGATATTCGGCTGGTGGGCAAGCATTCCAGTCACCCCAGCGCAAGTATGCTGGTATCTCCCAACTGTGTTCGGTGGGAATGAAAAGCACGTATACGCTGTCATACGCCTTTCCTGTGGTTAAGTTGAAAGCAACGCTGAAATCGGGCTCGAAAGTTTGGCCCGGCGGCATGACTGGCCATGTTCCCACCTCGGCATGCAAATCCTCAGGGCGGTAAGCGCCGGGCCACTGCAAAAGATCTTTGGGGAAGTTAATCGACGCCGCCGATTTGAGAATGTCTGCAGGTGAGCGTGGCGCTGGAATGAGAGGATGTGCTGCAATTGCCGGAAAGACGCTGGGATCGTTGATAGTGTACTGCTCGGCAAGCCGTTCGACGTCATCGTCATTGCCTACGACCACTGGCCATCCGCGGCCCAGCTTTCTTAGACGCTCCCATTCCACTGCGATGTTTGGCCCTGGCACTTTCATCCGTTCATATGGGAATGCAGCCATCATACGCGCGTACATCGCCTCTGCCTCCGCCCTACGATCCGGCGGAAGATGACTAAAATCCGGTGGCATCCATTCCCCTCCATGGGCGACTTTGGGGGCCGCAACAATTGCTGCCAATGATCCGGCGATGATTTCGCGACGGTTGAATAGATGACCCATGAATTGACGCTATGCCACCATCGACGCCTGCCTACCACTCAATGCATCCTAAAGCAGCTTGTCCGCTTCCCCAAACAAACCCGCCATTTCGGCCGGTCAGGGCACGACCCAATTGCGGACGTTCGGTGATCCGCTAGTCTGACCAAATGAATGGGCTGCATTTTATTTTTGTTCTGGCTTTTGCATTGACTGGATGCGCGGACAATCGACCGACAGAGGAAAAGGTCCGAGAAGCTATATCGCGCTGCTCAAGCTCAGAGAATTGCTATCTTTTGGATAATGGCGGTAATCTGCCGATGCTCGCACGGTCCAAATCCGATAAGATTAAGCCGTCGCTACTTTGCGGAGAAAAAGCTGCTCTCGTTGAAGAAGCCGATGACAAGTCGGATGGCTCAGCCATATATCGCGGACAATGTGAGATTGACGGGCAAAAATCTGCTCAAGTTACCCTATGGTATTTCGATGATGGTCGTTACAATTTGACCATCGAGGATTGCCACGCGACTGGATGCAAGAATGGTTGGTTTCGGCCAATCTAAGAGTGGGAATGCGTCAGCTTCCCCCAACAAACCCGCCATTTCGGTCCGTCAGGACACTACAGCAAAGCGGACATCACCGTCGTCGGCATAACATGCTCACAAACTTATAACTTTGGTGCGCTAGAACCCAGATTTTGGGCAGCGTTTCTGCCAGCATGCTCCGGTTGCGATGATCCAAATCACTAGCAACCAGTAGGCCTTGAGGGGGGATGGTTGTGTGACAGGCCGGTATCGACGCTCAAGTTCCTGCAAGCTGATATGAGGTTTATTCCTTCCTCGCGCACATTGTTCCGCATTGTCATTGCAATAGGTGCATTGGCGGTCGCTTTGTTCGTGCTCGACCATTTCTACCCGAGTGAGACCATGCGCTACCGCATGACAGTTGTCGTCGACACGCCCAGTGGTGAGCGTTCGGGTTCTTCCGTGATTGAGGCCGGCATTTCTCGAGGGCCGAGCCTCCTTCCCGAAATGACGGGTATTTCCTACGGCCTGAAAGGTGAAGCCGTGGCGGTCGAACTGCCTGATGGCAGGGTGATGTTCGCTCTTCTTGCTCCGGAGAGCGGGGGCGATCCGACTGGCTACCAGATGCACCTTTTCGAACGGGCAGTGAAGCACGATCCGGCTTTGTCAGCACAGTTCGGCCCGGCCATTCTCAATGACTGGCGGCAATTCTGGCCTGCGGTTCGGCGGAGCAAGCTGAGCTTTACTTTGCGCCGTGCCGACTATCCCATGCTGGTGACGTTCGCCGATCTGAACGACCCCGCAAGCGTAAAGCGGGTCGATCCCAGTGACCTTGCGGCGAGCTTTGGCAATGGCTTTTCACTCAAGCGCATCAATGTGCAGATTACTAATGATCGAGTGACGACGGGAATTGAGAAGCGCTTGGGATGGCTGAGCAAATACCCTGAACCTAGCCTAGACCCAAAACACGGACCTCGAGACTATAGTCTATCTGCGATCCTGCATCATGGAGCCTTTCAAACGGGAGGCAGAGAATGAAGCGTGAGTCCCTCACACCGCTGTTAGTGATCTACTCCTAAAAGCAAGATTACGTGCGGAACACGTGCCCTATACGCGACCCAAGCTATCGGCCAGCTATCGACCGACAGTCAAAAAAAGTGGTCGGAAGATGCGTTTGAGCGGGAGGGATTCTAGCTCCCACGAAAAACCAGGCATTAGAGGGCAAAAGTTGGGTGATAGAGTTTTCGTATCACCCGACTTGGCTACGCGGCGACAAGTTCAGCGATTTTAGCAGCGACTTCGGCCATGGACTCTTCGGCTGTGCTGAGACCAGCCCTTGACGCAAGCAGAAGGCTGACCTTCTCTAGCTCGTCGTATGTGGTGCCATGCACAACGGGGACAAGCCGCTCACGACGCAATAATGCTGACAGCTCCTTATCTGCGACCCCCTCTGCCGGCAAACGGCGCAGCATAGCAGGCGTGACAAGCACTATTCCAATCCGAGAATTCACCAACCCTTTGTCGATTGCCCGCATCATTGGAACACCGAGGCCAAGGTCCTTCTCGCTGAACCACACGCGCACCCCGCTGGCCTCAAGTAGATCGTGTAATTCTTTTGCAGAACCCTGACGGTCGTCCCACGCATGACACAAGAAGACATCTCTGAGATCAGGCTGCGAGACAGCAAGACTCTCGACAGCTTCCCGAACCGGGGTCAGCGCCCGGACTTCCTCGGGTGTGTACCAAATACCAGAGCCCGACGGGGACCAGCGCGGCTGGGAACTGCGCTTACCGGCCCCGCCGCTCCGGCTAGAGGTCGGAGAGGACGAAGGAGCCGGTCGGTAACCGCCATAGTCACCATAGCCACCGTAGCCACTGCTATATCCGCCATAGCCTCTAGATCGACTATAGCGCCCCCCGCATGCGGGACATGCTGCCGCCGCTGCCGAAGAACGGTGCCCCCTTACCGGAGCGGTGCATCTAGCCATATTATCTCCTCCCAATTCCCAAGCTAAATCCTTTAGCGCGCAGCCATTCGCGCTATCAAACCTTGAATGCTCGCATCTGCGGGCCCGTCGTCCTTCACGATGCCGTCCGGAGTGGCTCGAAATAGAGCATTGAGGACAATTTGACGGTCTGCATCACTGGCAGACCCATCATTCGTAAGTGCAAGATAAGTCGTTGTCATAACCGCTCGCTCCTCGGCATCATTTCGAAGGTGATGTTCACTCAAATATAATTTTGTCAAAATTCGGCCGATCCAAAAGGCGATTGAAGACAGCAAGATGAGTCCGCCCGAAACCACGAAATAAAGTGCCAACGGCGCCTTACTCGCTGACGTATCAGGATGGTTTATTAAGAAATCCGCGACCCAAACGAACGCAACTAACATGAAAACCAAGGTGATAGGGAAATATAAATAAAGGCGATAGCGAGCTGCGTCTTCGCGCACTCCATGATCTTTAGCTTTTTGGGTCCAATATTCCACTGGCGCTTTGAGCTTCATGAATTCTTTGTAGGCCGCGTCCGTCGCGTTAATGTCTGCCACGGCGTTTGTAGCGCCTTGCTGCCAAAGAGTTTGGGCGCGCGTCCAACTATCGCGCCTCATGTCGAAGATGCGCTTCGCGATCTTAGATGCCCTCTTTGTAAGCTGGATGTTTGCTGCAATTCGTTCGTCAGCTTCCTTATCAACCCGCTCGATTACACTGCGAGTGGCGTTCTTGAAGTTGACCCGCTCTTGCTTCAACCGTTCATGCCACATCAAGTCATCGGCTAAATTCGGAAATATGGAAAGCAATGCACCCTTAAAGTCGCTTTCGATCTGCATATTTTGCAAATTGAACTGCTGAGATTGAAGACCGTAAGCGAAAGCCGCCGCTTGATCACCGGCAGCCTCCCTTATGTCTAATACTGTTCCACCTTTCTTAGTGGTTGAAACCAGCAAAGGGTGACCACTGAGGATAGAAAGATGGGGCGTTGCATCTATTAGCGAACTTCCATTGTTTTTGAGATTGTGAAGGTTGGCAATGATATTGTCCCAATTATTTTGAACATTGGTCGCGATGTTGTGTCGATCAACGCTGCCATCACCCCGAACTAGCCACGACCAACTTGCGCGTTCTTTTTCGATCCAGCGCAGCAACTCATCGAAAGATCGAACTGTTACCTTTCCATCTGGACCAATTGAGAAAGTAAGTTCTTCTGTCGCCACACGAAAGTCCTCCCGAGCTCGTTGATAAAGCGGAGGCAACTGGGCTTGCAATCAGGAGGGGCACTATTTCCCCGTATTAGGACAAAAAGAGGCCCGCCAGCGGTTTCGCTTCGGCGGGCCAACACGACGGCCGGGCGGCGCGGTCGGGCCATCGCGATGACAGGGGATCGGAGGGCGTGAGGTAGAGTCATGATCCCGACGTATAGATGGCAATCAGCGCCCTATGTCCGAGATGAGCGCATATCGGCCGTCGTTAAGTGACAGAGGCATTTCAGCCTCCAGAAGCAGGCTTGAGCACCGCAGAATCAATGTGCCATCGAAGCTGCGACGCGAATGCGCCATCCACGCCGTTGACCCGGCGAATGACATACGTGCCTGCGAAACGCTGCCGCGTACCATCGTCGAGCGTCGCTTCGACCGTGACAGGCACTTCCTGGTAGATTGACCCCGCCCCGGCTTCGCCTGGCTTGAGTGCGCCAACCGACACGCGCGTCGAACGCGTGTGGGCAAAGCCCTTTTTAAACGCTGCGAACGTTTGACCGGGTCGTCCATCGTCGCCCCATTGCGTCCAGGCGGTGGCGTAGTCTCGTGCATCGATCGCGGAGTAATAGCGTCGCACTACGTCAGCAGCCGCCTGCGAGCCCTTCGGGTCGGTGCCACAACCTTTCATCGGCGCGCCATCACCGTCGAACAGCGCACAGCTTCGTGCGATTTCGTCCTCGATCAGCGCACAGCTATTGGCTGCGTTGCAAGGCTCATGAGTTGCCGGTGATACGTCCCGGCAAACGTCCACGCGCACCTTTGCCGCCGCGGCACCGATCTCGGCAGCGCACGAGCGTATCGACGAACCTCCAGTATCGGTTCTGGCGGCGGGGATCAGACTAGCGGGTGCCCTAACCGCAGGCTGCGCTGTGCTTGCATTCTGTCGTGCATGGTGCGCTGTGGATGGTTCGTTCGTCGGCGTTGTCGGTACCCCGTCACTGCACGCCCCCGACGCGAGTAGCATTGCCACGATCACAAAATGCTCAATTCGCCTCAGACTGCCCTTCTGCACCACAATGACGCCACCTTTCATCACCGGCTATAACACGCCGACCACTTATATAGGCGTGGTCGGGTCGCCTGCGACAGCGACCAGATTACAGAGCAGCCCGAGCCTGATGGTGCCAACTTTCGCCACACACTCAACTGTCGCTCCGACTTGCGCAAACGAACGTCCGCCAAGATGAAGCTCCAGTCGAAAAGCGAACCAGCCGCATTCCCCCTGACAACGGACTGCGGCCCCGTGCCACGTTATTTGAACGAACGATATTTGCAGCGATCGATGCCCTAAAGCGGACCGGTGGGTCTCCCCCAGTCACGCCAACCAGCGTCTGCTGGACGAACGGCCGCTTTTAGGGTCAGCGAGCGGCCGGCTGAACGACCGACTCTAGGGCGCTTAGCCGCCCTCCCGATCATCCTGAAAGAACGGCAGCTTTCGGGTCGCAGCGCGCAGACCTCGAATGGCCGAAATTGGGGCGCAAAACTGACATCCGGCGATGAGATCATGTGTAATTGGCGTAATACTTGCCAAAATAGGTCATGACCGCCGGCCCGCCCTGCCCCATGTGGGCGAAGTTGGCCTTGAGACCATCGGTCAGGAACGTGGCCGCGAGCGGCAGCTCGTCGACATCAAGACTGACTGAAGCCGTATTGGCCAGCCCTCGCCCCATCTCTCCAGCGAGCTGCCGCCTGAACTCGTCCTCATCACGATGGCGCCCGGCCGCGAAGCAGACCGTATGCCCTTCCCCGGTCGCAAAGTTCTCGACGCTGGCATACCAGACCCGCTTGGGCTGATCAGATCGAACTTCGCTGACCTCCCAGGGATAGGGCGGCAAGCTGATGCCGTGGGAGTTGTCGGGAGAGGTGTTCACCTCTCCCGATGCCAGCATCGCCCTGGCCAGATCGACCGTGGCCTGTACCCGGGCGATATGCTCCTCGCCCCGCTCGGCAAGATGGCGCGCAGCAGTCCGAGAAGGCTGCTTTTGCTGCTGGTCATTCGCGCTCATGCGCCCTTCCCCTCTGCCTTGAGATGCTTGCGCCAGGCGGCAAGCGCCTTGCGATAGCCCCGGTCGGAGCAAAGGGTCGTGCAGGCGGGAGTAAACCCGTTCACATTTATGCCGCGCGAAAGCACCACGCAGTGCACATGGCTTCCATTGCCCTCGAGACCCACGATCTGCGGGACATGGGCTATCAGGATTACCGGATGGGTGGCGGCGAAGTGCGCGCGAGCAAAGCTGCGTACACGCTCGTAGCCGATGTGCCAGGCTTCCTGCTGATCGAGGAAGAGCTTCATCTGCACCATGGCGTGCTTCTCGAACGATGGCAGGGTGCGATCGAACTGGGACGTGAGGAAGTGCACATCCATGTAATCGGACGGCGCCGTTGGCGGCAGGAGGACCTCTGCCTTGGCCGCATGACCGAAGATGGGATCATCGCCCGGACACAGCTTCTTTGCGATCCAGGGCGTGATGCCCTCGCGGTCGTGCTTCTGGTCCCACCAATAGCGAGAGTAGCTAAGGTCGGGATGGTCTGTGCAAACGTCGTGGATGAACACGCGCGGCTTCGCCAGTTCCGGCTCCGAGACAGGGTCGGCCGAAGGAACCGATGCGGGCTGCGATATCGGCACGATCGCCAGCGCAGTGGAGGTCTTGCTCGTTACGCGCTTGGCCATGATTAGCGCTCCCCCTTGAACGAGGGATGTTCGATCGCGCGGATGATCCCGGTGTCGCGGTCACGGACATTGCAGAACGGTGGCGTAACCTGAGGATGAAGGCCTTTGCCATCGATATGGATGTAAGGCCCGCTGACGAGGGTCGGGATCAGCCAGAGATCCATCATCGGCCTGCGCCAGGCGACGTAATGGCACAGCCATTCTTCGTCGCCCTTGAACAGGATATCGAAGGAGACCCCGCTGATCGGGTCGAAGCGCATGAGCAGCAGGTCCATGGCGAAGGCCTGGGCCAGAAGCTCGCATTCGTTGAAGACGAGCGGTCGGTCGCAGACAGTGGCAGCAACCCCTACTCCCGCTTTTTGTATCGGGATGAAGCCGGTTGCCAGAGCGCCGGCCAATTCTTGCGGTGGCATATTCCCGATCAGCCCCGAGGCGTAGAGGAAGTTGCCTTCCCGCCTCTGCACGTGGTGGCTGACTGGCAGCAGCAGGGGTTCGCCCGATGCCGGGCGCTCGATATCTTGTATTATCATGGGACTGTGTCCTTTTGCGTGAAGCCGCTCCGGCCAAGCGGCGGCTTCCACTGATTTTCATCAACTTGCTCAGCCTACCCGGCGAGCTTCCTTTTCCTTCATGGGATCAGCTGCGCCGCTCGGCGGCGCTGACCATGCGTTTGCCAGCAGCAGCGCATTGGCCCGCTCGATGCCGGCATGGCGATCGGCATCGTCTGCCCATGGCGTTCCCACTTCGCTCAGCCACTGGCCAACGGCGAAGGACTGCGTCGCTGCGGGATCGTTCTCGGGCTCAGGAATGAGATGCGGTTCGCCTGAACCGCCAAGCCACAGCCGCATGCCAAGGTGCTGGCTGATGGTGCCGCGCCGCGGCAGCAGCACAGTGATGTAGAAGCGTGGGGCCTGCCCTCTGGGTAGTCCCGTCTCGACCAGCAGCAGGTCGATCCGCGTCTCCTCGACCGCTCGCAAGAAACGCCTTTGCTGCAGGTCGATCGCCGGCTGCAGGATCAGATCGCCTATCGGCGAGCGATAGCCCTCGCGCAGTCTATCCGGGAGCAGAAGCACATCGGTAATACGCTTGAGGCCAGCAAGCCTTGCCAGGTTCTGGCAGGCGTTCTCCGCGAGCACATAGCGCTCGTCGGTATATTTGTTGAGGTAGGTCATGGAACAGTCTCAGGCGGCGCGCGGGAGGCTGATGACCCAGGCGCGCCTCAGTGATCTTTCACCTTCCGGTGTCAGCCACTGACCCGCACCTCCAAGTTACTCTTTACTGCCCGGATCGAAATGCGCCCGGCGGCGCTTTTCGGCAGGTGGCCGGAGCGGTCCAGTGGATGAACTTCCTCTTCCTCGTCCTAGCGGCCATTCATTCATGTGTGCTGATCCGACAACCTACGTCCGGTTTTCGGCAGCGCTTGGCGTAACCTAATCGGCCGGAATGTTGGGGGAAGAGGACATTGGCGCTGATATTGCGTATTGGAAGTTACGAATAGGGAGCGAGCGCTTGGAGACTCTCAAGATTGTCGGCTTCGCCACCTTGGCGTCCATCATTTACGGCGTTTTGCACGATCAAGTCACTGCACATATTTGCGTCGAATATTTCACCATCGCTCACCCTCCAGTTTTTCCCACACAGTCCCCATTCTTGCTTGCTATCGGGTGGGGAATCATTGCGACATGGTGGGTTGGCCTACCCCTCGGCATTCTTCTGGCAGCCGCAGCACGGACGGGGCGTAGTGCAAAGCTGGGGCTTTCGGAATTGCGACGGCCTATAGTGCTCTTGATGCTCTTCTCTGGCTGCGCTGCAATGCTGTCAGGGATCATCGGAGCATCCCTTGTCGCAACAGAAGTTATCGCCTTGCCAAATGGTTGGGGCGACGTAATTCCCAAGCAACTGTGGGCCGCATTTTCCTTTGATGTTTGGGCGCACTCAACCAGCTATCTCGCGGGTGGCTTGGGTGGCCTGTTTGTAATAATAAGGACTGTCATGCGGCGCATTCGCTCGTAGCTATCTTAAGTCCGCAATGTTGGGGCTAGCGGACGATGCGCGTGCGTCTCCTTTTTATTGATCTCTGACAATCTTCCAGCACGCTTTGAGTTGCTGCAGTGCGGAATCGACCCATTTTGAGAGTGGCGAAGGCTCGTTTGACGTAATGGTGATTTTACCCATCTCATATGTCGATGGGGCAATCAGAAAATATCGAGTGCCATCTAGGCTCACGCCCATAGGCTCTCCGGGAGCACCAAAAGGTGCCGGTCTAGGCATTTGAATATTACGCATGCTATAAATTACGGATCGAACAGATGGGCATTCTAAGCTATCCGCCCACTTAGTTTCGATCTCTCCTCCGCGGCTCTTTTTTGTATAACGCAATTCATATTGAAACTGGTCGGCACCCGTGTTCCGGCTTGTGGCAATCTCAACGGTTTCGCTGACGTGGCTATTGGAAGCGGTCCGACCGAACGACGCCCATTCTAGAGGTAGTGGAGCTTGAGCGGATGCGACAGCAAGTGCGATAAGGAGCATCGATATTCCCTCCACGTCAGTCTGTTACCGGTGATACAATAGTGATACTCGTCCGCAATTGGGGTCGTGTCCTGACAGGCAACTTTCAGGGAAGAAATGCGATTAGTTGCTGTGTCGGCTTTTGGCGCGTTCGCGCGACGCATTAAATGTCGTGAATGTTGGAGGGAGCGGCTATTCGCTGTCTGCCACAATAGATATGTGACGAGACAAATCGGATCAGCTCTTAAATATGAGATGCAGGCTTGATCGAAACATGACGGTAGGATGCCAGCAGCATAACCAACCCAATAATGTCGAAGAGAGCGCCGAAAAGGACTGCGAGCGTACCGAACCATCCCTCAAACCGCATTCCAGCTAAAATGATCGAATTACCCGCAAATATCGTCCCGAATGCGCGCCACGCTAAAAGGTGGCCTTTAGTAACGACCACCTTTTCTTCAAGATTCTTGAAAATTGCCATTCAGAACTGTCGCATGAAGGAGGAATACATTCAAGGAATTCATCCGAGCAAATTTAAGCAATCACTTTGGAAAGCTGATGTCCGCAATGTTGTCCATCCCAGCTTGGTCAGTGCGTCTGGAAAGGTGGAGGAAGCTGACGTTGGCTTAGGTGTCGAAAGCTGACTCGAGTCGCAACAGCAAATAGCGATGCAACTGGATGAGAGCCCATTGTAATACGACCCCAATGCAAATGACCGCGGCGAGCCCGAACCATGCCGGATGCTCTGGCGGAAGACTTGAAGTGAAGCCGCCCGTTCCGCCAACTGCAATCAACGAAGCGAACCCACACACGCTTAGAAGTGCGAGGGTTGCAGCGCCAGTAATGACATAGACAGCACCGCGCAAAGCCAACTCCAATGAAAGCTTCCAATCGTCGCTTTTGAAGTTACCCATTGTGGCAGTATCGTCAGATAATTGAGTTACTGCAACTGTGTCGTGTCCTGACAGGCCATAATGGCGGGATTGTTGGGGAAGCGGACGTTGAGCATGTGGCTGTACCAAGGTATGTATTCTCGATGTGTTTGATCCATAATCGTCCGCATCCTCGCGTGGCAATTACGTTGCTTTCGATAGGTGTGATGTTGGGGGCAATATCATTTTTAGTTAATCTCGTGGCGTCGCCACATTATGGCTGGTTACTTCACCGCTGGGCGGTTTTTTTCTTCCTCGCCGTGGTGAGCACGACTTTGGGCATCCGATTTGCAGGCCGCCGAACACGTTGGGTTGCTCTTCTCATGCTGGTGATCTTAGCGATCAGCGCGATTGACCCGCTGCGGCGCATATTGATCTATGGTGCATGGTGGGACGCTTAACATCCAGCGTCTGTAAAGCTTTGCAAGGTCCGCAATTGGGTCGCTTGCTGCTGGTCCGGTTTTGGGTTCGAAGTTATCGAAGCTGCCAGTCCGCTTGTAGAGCGACCACCGAACGACGCGAGCGTCTGCAATGTTGGGGGAAGCAGTCACCAGGAGAGTAAGGAGAGAGCATGGGTATCTTCGCACTATTTCTGCTGGCTGGGAGCGCTGGCGCCGCTTCAGAAGGTCCAACTCCTGCAGAGTTTGCCAAGGCGCTTTCCGAGCATGTCGGCGTGCACGTCGAAGCTGATGACCTCCATCGCCTGTCCTGCAAGGGCTTTGGAGCTGACGAACCGACCGAGGCCGAATGTCGCTGGCTGCAGCGAGTCCGTGGCAAGTGGAAACGCTATTCAACTTATGTCGCCGTTGACGATAGAGGCTGGCATTTGATCGACGAGCCCAACACCGAGCACTGACTCACTGATGTCCGCAATGTTGTTGTGTCCTGACAGGCCGAAATGGCGGGCTTGTTGGGGTTAGCTGACCTAAGAGCGCGTCGGAGAATGTCGCTCGCAAATCCAAATCATGATCGCAATTCCCGCAAGCATAGGCACGGCAAAGATGCCTGACATGTCGCGGTCAATGAGGAAACAAGTGACGAGTGTGAGAGCTATTCCCACGAGCGTGACTGCGAATCCTTTCCAGTGGATGGGAAAGTAACTCCACAGGATGCGACTGAACCAAATCTCCCGACCAGCGTCATTGAATCTGCGACGACGCTCAATTTGAAGCCAATGAGGCTCGTCGGGTTTGTACGGAGGAAGGTTCATCAAGGCATTCTGAATTAGCGACGCCATGACCGCAATGTTGTCGACAGCAGTCAGGCTGTTTTGTCTGCGATGTTGGGCGAAGCGGATGGTCAGCACTGGGCCGACCTAAGGCGGCAGTCGACGTTCACTTGCAACAAGGCAACCGGCAGCATCAGCGTGGTTCAAGTGTCAATGGTGGCGAAGCGAGCAAGTGTAACCGCATTGAACGCTCAACGCGTTGTGTGATAGCGATGCCCAGTTGGCTCACCAGCTAGCGGACATCATCTACCGTCGCCGAGAGTCGGCTAAGACAGCGCAAATAGCGCCTCATTAATGACCATAGATCAACGAGTATTGGCAACTGAGAAAGCACTCTTGTTGGTGGCGCTCGGATTTATCGAGGCATTGCGCAAGCGCGCAATTCATCAGGACGAGGCGTTTTACACGATCGGAATTCCTCAGATCGTCGAGCGAATGCAAGCCTTCGGGATTTCCCCGGAAATAGTGGATGTCATTGCGGAGTTGGACGAATATCAATATCTCTCCGAGAATTGCACCGAACAGGATTGGCAGGCTGAAATGGAGACTGCCGCCGAGCGATGCAGAATGTTGCTCGCGGCGATGCCGCTCCAGACCTTCGACCCGCCGAACGATTTTCGATGGATGCCGTGCCTGCGATTGCTCGACTAAGAGCAATAGAGGACTTGGTGGGGTTGCAACGCGGATTTCAACGGGTTTGGATAACGCCTAATCTGGCACCTTTCCGACGCGACGGCATTTGAGCCGATGAAGTAACTAGTCTGCGGCGTATGCAGGGAAGTTCTGCAGATGATAAGCAGAATATCATTCCGACAAAAGCTGTAAGCAATTGATATTCCTAGAATGGAACAAAGGGTGAAATGTCGGAATGAGCTTTGAAAATATTGACATTTCTATGGACTCTTAATCAGCGGGTCCTAGGTTCGAGCCCTAGTGCGTCCACCATTTTTCAAGAACTTACGGGTGATCGGGCGGCGCAACCATCCGTGTGGGTCCCAATGGGGTCACAGATTCAGCTACGTTACCGAAGGTGACGTCAGCGCAGCCAGTGCAAGCTAATGAATTGCTGTCAGGTATGCTGAGAATGGTCACGGGACTCGCTTGATATTGATGTTCATGATGATGTATCCAGATCATTGCAACATCTGCCGGGCCTACGTAGGCACGGCAACATGTCTACTTTAGCGATATCGAAACGGATTTGGTCACTGTGTCATGTGCTGCGTGATGACGGCATAGTCTATCACAAGTATCTGTCAGAACTCACATATCTTTTGTTTTTGAAGGCCGCTTCCGAGACCGGCAAGGATGATCTCCTGCCGCAAGGATATCGTTGGGAGGATCTGACCTCGCAGGCTAGCCCCGGCATGCTTGGTTTCTACCGCAAGATGCTTACGAGTCTTGGCGAAGACGCTGACAAGGAAATTGTCCGGGAGATTTTTCGATTTCCGACCACGGTGTTTAATCATGAAGAGAATCTCCGTAAGGTCGTGGAGGGCATTGACGAGATCGATTGGCATGAAGCGATGTCTGATGGGCTTGGCGCCGTTTACGAAAGCCTCCTCCAGCGTAATGCATCTGAAGCCCGCTCAGGGGCGGGACAGTATTTTACCCCGCGTCCGCTAGTTGATGCGATGGTCCAGTTGTTGCAGCCGGATTTAGGCGAGACGATTCAAGATCCAGCTGCCGGTACAGCCGGATTTCTGATTTCAGCACAATCATACGTTTTCGAGCGACACGATAGCGCCGCCTATGCTCGCAATCCTCCCCACTTCCAAGCGGTCGAGATCGAAGGAGACACATACCGCCTGTGCCTCATGAACATGTTTTTGCATGGGATGCAGGGGAAAGTCATACATGGAGATGCGCTAACGCACGATGCGGAAGAGCTTACTTCACCCAACGTGATCATTGCCAACCCGCCTTTCGGCACCAGCGTTGGGGGAGCAAGAGCAAGACGAGACGACTTGCCTTTCAAAACATCGAACAAGCAGTTTATGTTCCTACAGCACATAGTACAGTCGTTGTCAGCCGGGGGGCGAGCCGCCGTTGTGCTACCGGACAACGTCCTGTTTGAGGAGAACGTCGGACGCGAAATTCGCACCTGGTTGATGGACCAGTGTGACTTGCACACTATTCTGCGTTTGCCGGTTGGAATTTTCTATGCGCAAGGTGTGAAAACCAACGTCCTCTTTTTCACAAAGATTAGCGAGGTTGCGACAAAGTCGACACAGAATGTCTGGGTTTATGACTTGCGAGCGCAAATGCCGAGTTTCGGCAAAACCCGCCCGTTGACCGAACGAGATTTTGCTCCTTTCGTCAAAGCGTTCGGCCCTGACCCTCTGGGCGCAGGCAATCGGAAGGATGAGGGTGAGGAAGGCCGGTTCCGCAAGTTCACTCGCCAAGAGATCGCTGCGTGGGGCGACAACTTGGATATCAGCTGGCTTCGCAACGGAGAGGCCGATGGCGATCTCACGGAACTCGATGACATTGCGGTTGCCATCTTGAGCCACCTCCGTTCCGCGCTCGCCGAAATCGAGGCTGTGAAAGATGAGCTCGCAGACTTGAAGAGCGCCGAAGCATGAGCCGTCAATCTCATCAGACTTTCGGGCGCACAATCCAGCTATTCCTGGTCGACGGAACACCTAACGGTCTTCGCAAAGCCACCATCCATGGTTGGACGGGCCTAACGTTTGTTGCCACTGGAACCACTTTCGCAGCACTTACGTCACGGCCCGAGCTCGACCGTACCGGCATTTACATCCTGTCAGGGCCTGACGCTGAAGCCGTGGGCGGAACGCGCTCCTATATTGGCTCGGCTAACAGTGTCCGAGAGCGCATCAAGCAGAGTGCTCAGCAGCGGGAATTTTGGGAAACCGCGATTGCTGTCACCACAAGCGATGATGACTTGTCCAAGGGGCATGTTGAGTATCTGGAAGCAAGGCTGATCCAGATGGCGGCAGATGCCAATCGCGTCACTCTCGATAACGGCACAAACCCAGCTGGGCAGCGCCGACGCCTGCCTGAGGCCGACCAGGCGAATATGGAACAGTTCCTCGCCAATCTGAAGATCATCCTGCCCGTGGTAGGATTAGATCTGCTTAAGCCGCAACCGCGCGCCGTGGCACAGGCGAGCACTCCAGTTGAACAGCGCACTGCGCACGAAACTACTTTTGAAATTCGTCACAAGTCAGGCGTCAGCGCGGAAGCCGTTGAGGAGGATGGAGAGTTTGTCGTCCTCGAGGGCTCGCAGGCACTTATGGACACTGGCTATGTCCAGCAGAGCTACGGCACCCTTAAAGAGAATTTGGTCAAGCAGGGAATCCTGGTGCCTGGATCAGACGGCAAACACGTTTTCGCCAAGCCCTACAGCTTCAACAGTCCATCTGCGGCCGCAGCCGTGGTTCTGGATCGCAACAGCAATGGCCGTACCGAATGGAAGGTGAAGGGGCAGAAGCGCACCTATCATGACTGGCAGCAGGCTCAGTCGGCCAGTCAGGAACGTTCTCTATGACAGAGCTTCCGAAGAACTG
Organism: Qipengyuania algicida; assembly: GCF_009828025.1. Taxonomy (GTDB): domain Bacteria; phylum Pseudomonadota; class Alphaproteobacteria; order Sphingomonadales; family Sphingomonadaceae; genus Qipengyuania; species Qipengyuania algicida. The sequence continues at coordinate 27,485 of NZ_WTYA01000017.1, forward strand.
GGTTATGGCAAACTTGGGCAACCTCGCGGATTTCGTAATGGGCCAAGCCCCTCCAGGATCAGCCAGCAACTCCGAGGGCGTTGGCACGCCCTTTGTGAAAGCGGGTGAATTTGGATTAGATCGTCCAGTCATTCGCGAATGGACAACAAAGCCTCTTAAGATGGCTACTGCAGATGATGTCCTCATTTGCGTCGTTGGGGCAACTTCGGGAAAACTCAATCTGGGTGCCGATTGTGCGATAGGACGGAGTGTCGCTGCAATTCGCCCATCGAATGGCCTAGAACAATTATACCTCTATAATTTTCTGAAAACGAAGGTGGAAGAGCTTCGGGCAGGATCGACCGGCACTGCACAGGGCGTGATATCCAAGCAAATGCTCTCGGAGATCAACGTTCCTTTCGCCCCTCATGCCGAACAGCGGCGGATTGTAGCAAAGGTAGATGGATTGACCGCCCGCACCGCCCGCACCCGAAAAGACCTCGACCGCATCCCCACCCTCATCGCTCGATACAAGGAACGCCTACTTGAGTTGGCAACATTAGGCGAACTAACAGCCGAGTGGCGTCTTAAGAACGATCTACCAAATCCAAGGGTCAGCGAACTAGGTGATCTGGCGACCGAACTCAAATATGGCTCTTCATCCAAGTCCCTTGGTGAAGGGAAGGTGCCCGTTTTGCGGATGGGCAACATCCAGGATGGTAAACTCGATTGGACAGACTTGAAGTACACATCAGACGAGGGTGAGATAGAGAAGTTTCGCCTCGTGTCTGGGGATGTGCTCTTCAACCGCACCAATAGTCCTGAGCTTGTTGGCAAGACTGCACTGTACGACGGCGAACGCGAGGCCATCTACGCAGGCTATCTTATTCGGGTAAGATGCGGGCCTATGCTGATGCCCCAGTTTCTGACCTACTGCCTGAATAGCCCCTCGGGTCGAGCGTATAGTTGGGATGTAAAAACGGACGGCGTTAGCCAATCGAACATTAACGCCAAGAAGCTGGCTGCCTTCACATTCCCGCTTCCCTCTATGAAAGAACAAGCTGAGATTGTGCAGCTCATTGAAACTTCATTCACTTGGCTTGACCGACTCGCAGCCGATCACGCGGTCGCAAATCGACTACTTCCCAAACTCGATGCCGCGATCCTCGGGAAAGCCTTTCGTGGCGACCTCGTCCCACAAGCTCCGAACGATGAACCGGCTAGCGTATTGCTCGAGCGCATCGAGGCAGAGCGCGCCGCTGCGCCGACGCAGAAACGGGTTCGCAAAACGAGAATTCCGACGGCGCCTAGGGAGATAAGAACGATGGCAAAAAATCTTCACGAAGCTCTAGCCGAAGCTGGGGGTTGGATCTCTGCCCAGGATGCATTTCAGCGCTGCGGGATCGGATCTGGCGCTTCAACGGAGGAAATTGAAGAGCTGTACGCGGAGCTTCGCAGTCTTGATAAAGATGGAAAGCTCGAGACAGAGGCAGTCAATGACAAGCATGGACGTAAGCTTCACGATCGCCTGCGTTTGAAGGCGGCCTAACGCCCATGCGCTTGGACAAGATCACTATCGGGAGTCCCAAGGATAGCCCAACCCACAGGTTCAAGAACCTGAAAGATGTTACGATCGATTTTGATCAGGACCACTGGATTACTGTTGTGATCGGTTGGAACGGGACAGGGAAATCCAATGTCCTTGAAGCACTGACCGTCATTTTTCGCGATCTGATCCAAGGTAAACGCAAGCCAAGCTTCGCATATGATCTGACGTATCGAATGGGCAGCGGTGAAGACACTCTGTACTTCAATATAAACGCAGATCCTGACCGCGCTCAGGAAGCACTTGTTATTCATGCTGCTACCGAAGGCGAAGCGAGAGGCGACGGGACGCTTACGCCTTTCATAGAGGGTAAGCCCGAAACTTCAGCGCTGAGAGGCAAAAAACTCTCTCTCAAGGCATTCTTTGACGAGCCAGCCAAACACCTGCCCCACTATGTCTTCGCCTACTATTCGGGCGAGAGCGAGAGGCTATACGAGGTGTTCAAGCCATATCTAGAAGGCTTCGATAGGCAGCTTCGCCAAGGCAAGGATCCTGGGTTGAAGCGTCTGTTCTACGCCTTGCCTGTTCATAGCCAGTTTGTCCTCTTGGCATTCTTGATACAGCAATCTGGCGATGTACGCGACTTCTTGGCCGACCATCTGGGCATCGATCCGGACGAAGGCATCGAATCGGTTCTCTTCGTGCTTCGACAACCTCCTTGGAAATCGAATGAGGGAGACCCGCGATTTTGGAATGCGAAGGGCGTCGTCGCTGATTTCCTAAGTCGCCTCCAAGATATCGCTCTTGCTCCTATCGAAACCAGCAGAAGCGTTCCAGTTTCCCTTTGGAACAATAAGAAGCTCGAGTTCAAATATCTGTTTGTGAAAGATATCGCGTCGCTGAAGCAGCTGGTCGGAAAGCAAAGACCTGCCGAATTCTTTCGCGATTTGGAAAGCACCCATGTTTCTCAACTGATTGAAGAAGTTCGCATTAAAGTGCGGCTCAAGAAGAATGACGGGACTGTCACCTTCCGCGAATTAAGCGAAGGAGAGCAGCAGCTTTTCACTGTTCTCGGCCTTCTCAGGTTCACTGCAGAAAGAGAAAGCCTATTCCTCCTTGACGAGCCTGACACGCATCTCAATCCACGATGGGCGATTGACTATCTCACTTATTTGCGGAGGTTCGCCGGCGAAGATAGCGGTGAGCGCGAGGACAGCCATATTCTCCTGACCACTCACAACCCTCTTGCGATCGCCGAGTTGGTAAAAGAACAGGTGCAAATTTTGCAGCTGTCCACTGATGAAAACAAAAATCAAATCGTCGCTGTCCACCCAGAACTCGATCCACGCGGACAAGGATATGCTGCTATTGTGATGAGCGACATGTTCGGAATTGCTTCCACGCTTGATAATGCAACGCACCTCCTTCTGGAAAAGCAAAGGGCCTATGCAGGAAAGGAGAACCTTTCTCGCGAAGAGCTAGCGCAACTTTCTGAATTGAACACCAAGCTTGAGCGCCTAGGATTTCGCTTTTTTCATCCCAACGAAGAATACTCTCGCTACCTCAGGCTGCGAGGTGCAGCGCTGCGAGAAAAATTTGAAACAGATGACCCGGAGAAATTAGCTTCCGCTTCTGCATCAATGGAAAACAACGAGCGGGAGAAATTGGCCAAACGGCTGATCAAGGAGCTGCTTTCCGAGCAGGCTGAAGAGGAAACAAGCGGGAATTGAGGTATATAGACCGCACACAGCTCATTTTGCCTGACGGCTGGAATGCTCGGGCTGAAGCTGCTGCTCAAGCGGTGGCTGACGGTGCCGACCCGAATGACTTTGCGGCTGTCTGGCGTGAGCTAAAAGATGGTCTAGCCAACTTATCCAACGACAAGTGTTGGTACTGTGAAGTTTGCATACCCAGATCCGACAATGCAGTAGACCATTTTAGGCCAAAAGGAAGGGTCAGCGATGCCCAGAACCCGCACAGCGGGTACAAGTGGCTAGCCTTCAAGCAAGCCAACTTCAGGTATGCCTGCACGTTCTGCAACTGTCGCAGAAAAGATGTTGACGGTGGCACTGCTGGCGGAAAGGCGGATCGATTTCCCCTTCTTGACGAAGCCGCACGGCTCTATGCTGCCGGGCCGCTTACTGCCGAACGGCCCGCCTTACTTGATCCTTGCGAGATCGGTGACTGGAAGCTTCTTGGATGCATGAAGGAAAACGGGAAACCTTGCGCCACCTCAAACTCGGATCAAGAGCGGAAACGCGCTGATACGTCGATTGAAATATACCACCTTCATCATGAGCCCACCTGCAAACTACGACATACTGCGGCAGTTCAACTCGTGAGCGATATCGACGAGGGGAAGGGCCATTTCATCAATGCCCAAACAGATCCCAACCAAGAAGCAGGATTTAAAAGGGTTGCAGAGCGCATATTGAGAGCAATCAATAGAAAGAGCCAGTTCAGCGGCGAAATGCGTTTCCTTTTAAGGGGGGAGCGAGACGTTGATCATCCTTGGATAGAAGACCTCCTTCAAACCTGAGCCAAGTTGCAAGCAGCAAATGATTGTTTCATTTGACGCAGCTTTTCAGATGCCCGCAAGGACGGCTAAACAAGTAGCTATTGATTTGGAACATCTGTCAACGTTCCATCAGGGCCAAAAGGTAATCCTACTGACCTAGCGTTTGCGCCGAACATCGACCCTGTAGAATGCACCCAAACAAGGCGTTGGCTGCCATCGGTGTAGTCGATAACCTGATTGGGTCTCCCAAGGATTTCAATGACCTGTCGCCTGGTCATGCCCACTTCGAGACGATCCACCGCAGTGGCGTCGTAGTTGGTACCCATCGATACGCAGCCCGCGCACATCAAGGCTGCACCAATCGCGAATTTCTTGAAGATTTCGGGTGTCACCCCGGAAGTCGATGGCGGTACGCCCCCGCTTTCGACTTCACACCTAAACCCTGGTGATCGGGGAGTTAGTAAACCGAGATGAGTCGGCCCTACGACCTTTAGGCCCGAGAGCCCTGGACATACGCCGCAGGCTCCCCGACCATAAGTCAAGGAGTGCGGTACTGTTGCGGTCAGCACCGACCGCTCATCTCGGGGTTACTAATCCCCAATGCCGTGCGTGGCGGCATCGCCAAGCTGTATGGGACAGGTGCCACTTTCAGGCAATGGAAAGCTGTATAGTCGGGGTTTCGCCTGATCTTCGCCAGAGTATTTCGTATAATCGCCCAGTTTCAGCGGCACAGAGAGGCCATCATGGGCGGCATCAATTCCGGGCGGCGGCGCAGCGTCCAATGCGGAGCAGTCGAGCAGTTTCCTGTCATCGACCTGCGCGTGCTGAAGCGCGCTGGGCTGCTGAAGCCCGGTGAATGCACGTATGACACGTTATGCTGGCGAAATCAGGACCTAGACGCGCTTGAGGGTCGAATTTTCGTCGATTTGAGCGACTCTGACGATGCATCAATACGTATTGCCGGTGATGTGCCCAACCAGCGCGCAGCGATCGACTGCGTGCCCTGCCCTTTCGGCGGCTATCGCTGCTATTTCCTCTGCCCGCTGACCGGCACTCGTTGCGAGCAGCTTTTCCTCGTGGATGGCATATTCGCATCACGCAAAGCCCACAGACTGACATACGCCAGCCAGAGCGAGGATGAGCTATCCCGCGCTCGACGGAAAGTACGCAAGCTGCACAGGCAGGTAGAGGGCGATACTCGCTATGCCCGCACACGAGGCCGCAAGCGATATGCCAAGGTGCGAGAATTCAGGCGTGCTCAGAGCATTGCAGATGAACTTTATCTCGATCGACTTCGTACGATGGCCGCTGATACTTGATTGTGATTCTTGGTTATGGTCCTTCTGGGAAGGTCTCAGGTATTGCGAAATGCTCATTGATGGACTGCATAAGCTCAAAAATTGCCGGATGGTCCACATCGAGCGTTGCTGGATTTAGTTCCGGCATGTTGAACATTGTGCCGAAGAACTGCTGCTGTGG
>NZ_WTYA01000018.1 GCF_009828025.1 Qipengyuania algicida
CGCAAACACAGTCGTGAAACGCGACCAGCCCTGGATCACAAAACCTAGATCCTGCTAATGGTTGCTGAGGGTGCGGCAATTCTTGTTCTCTGCCCCGCACGCACTCTGATTTCAGCTTGCAAAGGCGGAAGGATCAGATCGCCGGACGACAGGCCCCGTCCGCGCGACTGATCCCTGGCACTTGCCGCACACGCCTCCATTCAGGGTGCGCATCATTTGGCTTTAGCATCTCGCTGGTCGCTCGACTGACTCGCGTCACGAGCAGTTTTGCTGGCGGTCGGCGCTGAAGCGCCGGCGCATTTGTGTCGGCCACGAAGAGACGGGGTGGTCGACGCTTCCGTCTAGGCACGGTTCGGCCAGTCGCAACCCTCCCCGTTGGTCCGGGTCCTCCACTGCGTTGCAGCCCTGCGGGTGCGACTGTCCGCCCCGCGCCTCTCTGGTCGCCTCTGCCGCCCACCCCGCCTCTCCGGGGCCGGTGTGCGGTTTTGGGCAGTTCGGGAGGCGAAGATGGCGCGTGGAGTTTCGAAGGTTGGTGCAGGTGGCAAGGGCAAAAGGGCGGCGCGCTGCGCCGCGCGCGGGGAGGGTTCCCGCGCATCGCTTTATGATGATGTGACCGCCACCATTATCGAGCAGCTAGAGGCTGGCGTTTTTCCTTGGGTCAGGCCGTGGAGCAAGGCCAAGGCTTCGCTTGGCCTGCCGCGCAATGCGGTGACCAAACGGCCCTATTCAGGAATCAATATCTTAGTTCTGTGGGGCGCTGTCATCGAGGGCGGCTATGCCTCGCAGGATTGGTTGACCTTTCGTCAGGCGCAGGCCGCAGGCGGATGCGTCCGCAAGGGTGAGCGTGGGCGCACGGTTTTCTATGCGGACCGCTTCACGCCGAAGGGCGATGCAGGCGGACAGGGGAGCGAGCAGGCCGAGAGCGGCGAAGATAAGTGCTCAATTCCGTTCTTGAAGCGCTTTACCGTGTTCAATGCTTCGCAATGTGATGGCTTGCCCGATGGGCTGGTTAGTGAGCCAGCGCCGCCGCCCGACCGCGAGTTGCACCAAGCTGCAGAAGATTTGATTTCCGCCACGGGTGCGGATTATCGGATAGGCGGCGAGAGGGCCTATTATTCACCCGCAGCGGATTTCGTGATGGTCCCGCCGCAACCTGCGTTTCATCACCAGATCGATTACTACCGCACCGCTTTGCATGAACTCGGCCACTGGACCGGCCATCGTTCGCGTCTAGACCGCGGCCAGACCGGCGGCTTTGGTTCTGCTGCCTATGCCCGCGAGGAACTGGTGGCGGAACTGGCCTCGGCGTTCCTGTGTGCGGCTCTCGGCATTGAGCCGACCGTGCGCCATGCGGACTATCTCGGCTCTTGGCTGACGGTGCTGCGGGCCGACAATCGCGCGATCTTCAAGGCCGCAAGTCAGGCGAGCAAGGCGGCGGAGCATTTGCTGCAACGCTCCGCCAGCCTTTCAGTGGAGCAGGCGGCATGAGCCGCCTGCCAAGCCCAAGGGGCCAAATCACCCAGCTTGAAGCGGAGGACACGATTGCCGGTGTCCAGACCTTGGTGCCCGGTATGGTGCCGGTGACGCTGGGCGACCGGCTCGCCGTGCTCGCCAATGCGCCGATGCTGCCCACCAGGGTGCAGCGCGCCGCCGATCTTGGGCTGTTCGATACCAACGCCCGCAACCAGCTTGAAATGTTCTGACAGGAGCCACTGCGATGAACCTGCTTACCCAATCTCTGCGTTCCCGCCTGTTGGCCAATGGCAGGACCGAGGGCGATCACATGCCTGTGGTCAAGTTCTTCAATCCGGTTGGCGCGGCGACCTGGCTGTTCTCCGAACTGGATGAGGACGGTGATATTCTGTTCGGCCTGTGCGATCTCGGCTTTGGCTGCCCAGAACTGGGCAGCGCCAGTCTTTCTGAAATCGCAGCGGTGCGGCTTCCCTTGGGGCTGTCCATCGAGCGCGACATGTCCTTTTCGGCAAGCAATTCAATTGGTGTTTATGCCGAGGCGGCAAGAGCCTGCGGCCAGATCACCGAGCATCCCGACCATCTCACACGGGCCGCGCAAAAGCTGGCCTGCGAGCAAAGACCTTCACCGCCGCTCTGCCCATCTGGCGGCGGTTGAAGCCTTCCGCGCTCTTTCCCGTCGAGCGCGGAAACACCGGCCCCGCCTTCCTCCCCCAATGCCCCCCGCAAAAAGGGGGAGGGAGGCGGGGCCACCCATCCCGAGACAATCAAGGAGTAAGACCCATGCAAATCAAACATATCCCGCTCACTCATCTATCCATTTCCAAGGTCAATATGCGGCGCGGCCGCAAGACCCCCGAAATCAGCGACATTCTGCCTTCGATCAAGAAGCGCGGTGTGCTCTCGCCTCTATTCGTGCGGGCGAATGGCTCGCCCGACCATTTCGAGATTCTGGCAGGCAAGCGGCGCTATTTCGCCAGCGTCGAGGCGGCGAAGGAATGCGAGGAAGACCGCAGCCTGCCCTGCATCGTGCTGGGCGAAGGCGATGATGCCGAGGCGCTGGAAATCTCGATGATCGAAAACCTGCTACGCCAAGACCCCGATCAGGTGACACAGTGGGAAAGCTATACCCGTCTTGTGAAGGAAGGGCGGAGTGTCGAGGATATTGCCGCCACCTTTGCGCTTACCGAATTGCAGGTCAAACGCATCCTTGCGCTGGGCAATCTCTTGCCGCGCATCCGCGAGGCCTTTCGCGCCGAGGAAGTGGATGCCGCAACGATCAAGCACCTGACATTGGCCAGCAAGGCGCAGCAAAAGGCATGGCTGGCGCTGTTTGAGGATGCCGAAGCCTATGCACCGCGTGGCAGTCAGCTCAAATCATGGCTGTTTGGCGGCGCATCGATTGCAACTGGCGTCGCCTTGTTCGACCTAGAGGCCTATTCGGGTCAGATCATTGCTGACCTGTTCGGGGAGGAAGGCTATTTTGCCGATAGTGATGCCTTCTGGGCAGCGCAAATGGCCGAGGTCGAGGCGTGCAAGGCAGCATATCTTGAGGCTGGCTGGAGCGACGTGGTGATTGTCCCGCCCATCGAGCATTTCTCCACTTGGGAGTATGAACACGCCTCCAAGCGCAAGGGCGGGCGTGTCTATATCCAGCTGCGCCACAATGGTGAGGTGATCGTCCATGAGGGCTATATCACCCGCCGCGAGGCGCAGGCAGCATCGAAGCGCGGCGTTGACTGCGCAGATGCCAAACCGTCTCGGCCTGAACTGACCGCTGCAATGACAAACTATGTCGATCTCCACCGCCATGCCGCCTTGCGGCAGGCGGTTGCAGGTGAGCCTTGGCTGGCGCTGCGGATCATGGTGGCCCATGCCATTTGCGGCTCGCCGCTATGGAGCGTGAAGCCTGCCGATACGCATAGCCGCAACGAGAACATTGCCGCGAGCCTTGGGGCAAGTTCTGCGGCGCGGGGCTTTGCCGAACGCCGCCGCGCCATGCTGGTGCTGCTTGGGTTCGAGAGCGAGCGCGAGGCGATCTGTCAGGATCGCTACGGCTCCGATGTCGTTCCGATTCTGCATCGGCTGATTGCGCTGGACGATGACACTGTCATGCAGGCAATGGCGATGGTCATGGCCGAAACGCTCGCCATTGGCAGCGATTGCGTCGAATATCTCGGCGATCACCTTAGCGTGGATATGGCCGACTACTGGCAGGTGGATGAGGCCTTCTTCGACCTGATCCGCGACCGCGAAGTGATGAGCGCTATTCTGGCCGAAGTTGGCGGCGAGGCTGTCGTCGGCGCCAATGCCAAGGAGAAGGGCAGCGTCATCAAGGGCGTGATTGCCGATCACTTTACCGGCGAGAATGACAGGCCGCGCATCGAGCGCTGGGTGCCGCGCTGGATGGCCTTCCCGCCCTCGGCCTATACGGCGCGCGGCGGTGTCGCCACGGTCGCCGCTGCCGAGCGGGCGCGCTGGATGATCGAGAGCGACGAGGCCGAGCAGGCGGAAATTGTGGAGCCAGAAGTGCCTTGCGACGAAACTGCCAAGGCGGTTGAGCCAAGCGAAGCCGAACCATTGGCGGCATGATCGGCATACCCTGCAATTGGGGCAGCAGGGCAAGCCCGCTGCCCCAATTGTGTCTGCGGGCCGATTGCCGTATTATGGAGGCCTTCTGAAATTTGCACCATGGTGGAGGAGGCAGGTGCGTCTGGCGGGAATTGTCCCGCGAAAGGACGCCCCATGATTGTCATCGCCGCCTTGCTTGTTCTCTTCGCTGCCGCGCTCTGCGCGCGGCTGCTCTTCTCGCTCGCGATCTACGCTCTGCCGTTGTGGGTTGGCGGCGCTGCCGCCCAATCGATATGGCAGGCAGGTGCTACATGGACCTCAGCCGCAGCGGCGGGGCTTGGCGCAGCTTTCTTCGCGCTGGTCCTTGCTCATCTCCGCGCCAGGTCGCGGTCGATTGTGCTTCGCGCCGCAATTGCCGGACTGTTTGCTCTGTCTGCTGCGATCGCCGGATATTATGCCGCGCATGGTCTGGCAGTGGCAATGCTTCCGGGCGGGATCATCACAATCCTGCTCAGCCTCGCCTCGGCAGCATTGATCGGAGGCGCTGCGGGGCTGCGTATCCTCAATTGGGGCGATGCTGCGTCCAAGGTATGATCTAGCATCGCTCTCATCAGCAAAACGGTGCGGATCGGGTGGCGGAAGCGATCTTGAGGATCGATCCGACGAGTTGGAGCGTCCAACATGCGCTTGCGCGGGCGGCATTCCCATTGTCACACCAGAATACTCTGGCCAGAGCGTCCCCGCTGGCGGTCTGGCAAGATCGCAATTCAAACAATGCGCGCGCTCAAGGTGATCGCCATATCTGCAACCAATGCCCGTATGGTGTTTTGATACCGGTCCATATGACAATCTTCGTTCCCGCAGGTTTCAAGGCTAACCCACCAGCTGCCTCGTAAATGGCCTGTCTGGCGGCGGACGGGCTTCGCCCTTGCGTGACTTAAGGCGCAATCGCGCGGGCGCGGCTATTTTCCGCCGAGCGTTGACACGCTCTTTGCATCGCGAAGCAAAATAGCCGCGCCCGCTGCAATCCTCCGCTGTCGCTGCGGTCCCTACGGGATGCGCCAGTCCCGCACAGCCGCCTTTGTCCAGCCATCGAGGCTGCGATGGGCGCAGGCTCGAAACAGCAAAGGAACTACTATCATGGCCAATATCGGAAACTTCACCAAATCGGGCACCGGCTACAAGGGCGAAATCGTCACCATGAGCGTGCAGCAGCAAAATGTGCGCATCATTGCCGAAACCGAAACCACCAGCGAGAACGCCCCATCCCACCGGGTTTTCGTGGGCCGCGCCGAAATCGGGGCCGTCTGGACCAAGCAGAGCCAGGAAGGTCGCGACTACCTCTCGGTCAAGCTGGACGATCCGAGCTTCGTTGCTCCGATCTATGCCAACCTGTTTGACGATGAAGACGGCGAAAGCTTCAGCCTCATCTGGACCCGCAGCCGCAAGGTCAATGGCGACTGAGCACCGCGAGCGCCCCGTCCGACAATTCCGGGCGGGGCTTTCGTTTTAAAATCATTGAGATCACAGGGCTTCTGCTTCCAATCAAAGCAATAGCAGCAGACTAACTTGTGGCAGTTCCGTCTCTCAAAGTTAGTCGTTCGCCGTATGAATTCGAATGTTCGTAAGCCGACAGCGCTATTCTATTTTGGCCTCAATTCCTGTTAAGCCCGCAGCATGGAAAAGATGGATGTCGATGAGGCAACTGAATTACAGGGTGCGATCGATTGGGCGCATTCCATACAGAAGCGCCAAGCTGAGACACTAATGGCGGCTGTCGCGCGAAATGCGGGCACGGAAGATATGGACCCGGATTACCGCAAAGGGCTGCTTCAGCTCGCTTTGGATGCGGGCGTGGATCAGGACATTACGGAGCGAATGTTCAATCATCCGAAGCTCGAAAAGGTCAGTGAGTTCGACGAGCCCGATGTGCGTCGGGCATCTAACGATCTTGTGGAGATGTTAACGAAGACAATGAGTAGCGCCGGAATGAGCACCGGCGGACGCAAACTCCTCGTTTCGTCACTCGCTTCGGGCCAGGTGAATGCGCTTTGCGCCACTAATACCTGGGATGAAAAATACTATCACGTCTTCATCGATTCCGACCTCACGGTTTTCTGCAATTCGGTCGGCAAGCTCGTCGCCGAGTGTCTTGTCCGCGACAACATGGCGACGGGCGAGGTGGATCTCGACCCTGCAAAAATTGCGGGTAACGTGCAGAGTGATGATATACAGAAGCGCGCAGCTGATCTCTTCTGCTCGACGGTTCTCAAGGGCACTCCGCGAGCGAGCGAGCCTTGGCTACCCACGGTTGAATCGTTCGAGTTGGCGTTGCTCCTGACCAATGCACTCAACATGTTCCCGATCGCTCACGAATTGGGGCACCTGCATCTTGGCCATCTCGAATCCGACGAGACACGCCAAGTCTCCGTGGAAGGGATTGAGGAACTCGACGCCGCAGTCTATTCGCAAAAAGATGAGTTCGCCGCTGATTCCGTTGGGGCTACTGTAACGAACCAGACGATGATCCGGCTCGAAGCGTCGAACGCTTTCACCTTTCTCGCCCCCTACATTTTCCTGAAAAGCGTTGAGGTTCTCGACGCCTGCTACGAAGTTTATGATGAGCACGCTGGCGCGATGAGCTTCACACATCCCAGCGCTCAAGAGCGCGCCCAACGCATTCGCACGGTGCTCATCATGCACGCACAGTATCACAATTCAGGAAAAATCCTTCCACTGGCGCTCCGAGCTATCGATCTCATCTGCCATGGCTTAGGCTTGGCGGCGCTCACGAACCTCCAGAGCCTAAAATCGAAGGGTAAAACACCGCGTGAACGCATTCGACTTAGCGTATCTGAATGCGGCCGACCGCGGATCCTCGGATTTTTCCCGAATCGCGATCCCGACACCACGCGGTAATTGCCATTATCTGGGCGAAGCATCCTATTGAAATCGATTGCGAACACACCGAAGCGACCGGCCATTTCGCTTGTCCTAGCCTGACGGATCGCGCAACAATTCGGCCGGATCAACATTCAGCTCGCGGGCAAGGCGCTCGATAATATCGAGCGTGGCAGCATACTGGCAGCGCTCAAGGCTGCTGACATAGGTGCGGTCGATTTCCGCACGGTGCGCCAGATCCTCTTGCGACAAACCAGCGGCTTGCCTGTAGCGCCGCAAATTCATGGCAAAGGTTTGGCGAAGTGTCATCGCCACGACTCAGCGGTATTGCAGAGTATTTAACCACGGAGTATACTCTGCATGACTGACCTTGCTGCCAAATCATTGCGATATTGGGGTAAATTGGATGGGCGGCTCCAGCCTGCACTTGTCCCCATTCGCGAATATCGCCCTGCTCACTATGGGGCAATGACAATGGCATCTGATTGAAACTGAAATCATGGTAAGTTGCGTCAACAAAAAGACGAATCGAACTTGGTTGCGAACAACATGAACTCCGCTAACTTTGAGGACAGACCGCCCGAAGCTGATACCGTCACCGCGTATGACGAACGGCATTTCGTGACCTATCTACGCTTGCTGGATGCCGCTGCTGAAGGCGCAGACTGGCGTGAAGTTACCAAGATTGTCTTCGGGATCGATGCAGAGCAAGAGCCGGCGCGTGCTCACCAAGTCCACGTCGCTCATCTGGTGCGTGCCCAATGGATGGCGCGTAGTGGTTACAGGCAGTTAACTGGCCAGTAAATTGCAGCATATGCCATCACTGAACCGCGCAACTCTTAAGTAAAACTCCCACCCCTAACTTGCACCGCCACGCGGATAATTTCCTGCAATATTGGTGGCTTGTTGTTTCCACACTCCCGACACCACCTTGAAATTGGCCATCATGCCCAATGGATTTGGAGGTCGGGATGTCGGAAGAAACGTCATGGCGATCGCCTGAATTCGCCGAACGCTACAAGACCCATGACTATGCGGATTTCGCGCAGGAATTTCTGCGCCGCAATCCCGTTTATCAGCGCGACCATGCAGACACGAAGGCGCGGATTGCCGATGCCCCGGACACTGCGAAAGAAGAACAGGAGGGCTTGGCTCGGCGATGGGGCCTTTGCTTTCCCCTGCGATCCCGTAGCATCGCCGATCAATGAACCGGCGCATTGGTCGCACCAAGTGCTGGGAACGACCCTCATCTACAACGAAGGATTGAACTCGAAGCAGCCAATCCAGCACAAGAGATGGAGCACTGTTGATTGCCGCCTATGCGCGGATGGCCGCCATTTGGTCGGCCGGATCGGAACGACCCGTTTCCGCCTATGGATACCGGATCAATCAGTTGGCCCCAACTCGGTATTCCACATTCCCGATGACAATCTCGCTTTGCTTCGGTCGGAAGCAAACTTGTTTTATCTGAAAGCCTTGCGTCGTTCGCCGCGCTTTCGAACGCCCAATCCCTTTTCGCCGACGCCCTATCAGCGACACCGCCTCACACTCCTCCTCGCGATTGCCGATGCGCGGCGTGCTGGGGCAAGTGCCCGAAACATCGCTTTCTCTCTGATCTTTCCGCGCAACAAGCTGCTCACAGGGGCTGAATGGAAGGGCGCAAATGAAAAGCGTCAGACCTTACGCCTCATAGGTGAGGCCAAATCCCGGATTGCCGGCGGCTATCTGCAATTGCCCGGCTTCAGCGCAGCTCAGCTGCCGGAGTGACAATCACGCGGTAGCGTTTTGAGCCACTCCCTGCCGCCGCAGTTCCTCCGCCATCACCCGCTGCAAGTTGCTGCGGCTTGCCGCTGCACCCATCAATCAGCGGAGACACCCAATGGACGCCGTTCCTGCACCTGTTCGTCCGCGCTATGTGCGCACTCCCGATGCCGCCGTGCATCTTGGCCTTTCGGCAAGGACGCTTGAGAAGCACCGCTGTTTCGGCACTGGCCCAGTCTACCGCAAACTTGGCGGGAGGATCGTCTATTCGATCTCAGACCTTGATGCATGGGCCGAACTCGGCCTGCGCCGTTCCACCAGCGATCCGGGGCGCGGCACTGTCCACCCGGCCAAGCGCCTTCCTGACAACGGTCCAGTGCGCCGCTGAGGCTTCCCCAGATGCGCACCCGTCAAACATTTGGTAGCAATGCCGAACAGCTTGATCTGTTCGTGCCCGCAGGCAGCGGCATTGCCGCGCGCGATGCGCAGGATTTGATGGCCTGGCCTTTCTTCAGCCTCGCCAAATCGAAGCGGGTGCGCCCGATCGATTTTCGCATGGGTGCAGTCTCGATCATGGTCGAAGCGACCGCCGAGCACGGTATGGCGACCATCTGGGACGCTGACGTTCTAATCTGGATCGCCAGCCAGATCGTGGAAGCCTGCGATGCGGGCCGCCCGACTTCGCGGCTCATCTCGGCCACCCCTCATGAAATCCTCGCCTTTACCCGGCGTGGCACTGGTAAGGCCGGATATGAGCGCTTGAAGGCCGCGCTCGACCGGCTGCAATCAACGACCATTGCCACTTCGATCCGCCAGCCCAATGCGCGGCGGCGGCACCGCTTTTCCTGGATCAATGAATGGCGCGAATGCGTCGACGGTACGGGCCGTGCCTACGGCATAGAGATGATCGTGCCAGACTGGTTCTATGAGGGCGTGCTCGACCGCGCGCTCGTGCTCACCATTGATCCGACGTATTTTGCTTTGACCGGCGGACTTGAACGCTGGCTCTACCGCATCGTGCGCAAGCATGGCGGCAAACAAAAGGGCGGGTGGAGCTTTGACATCGCCCATCTCCATCTGAAGTCCGGCGCTCTTTCTCCGCTCAAGCGCTTTGCATTCGAGATGCGCGACATTGTCCGCCGCCAGCCCTTGCCCGGCTATAGTCTGTCGCTCGAACATGCGCTGGGCCGCGAGCGGCTGAACTTCGTCGCCCTGCCTACCGACAGCTTGGATCTCGCCATGCGGCGGATCGGCATGGCCCCTGTGGATAAGAGGGTGTGATGTTCGGTCTATCAGGAACCGCAGGACTCGGTCGATCAGGAACCGAAAGTTCGGACTATCGGGAACCTGATTGGCGCTCAAAGCCGCAGAAATGCTGGGCTTGCGCGTCCCTTAACAATCCTAACAAGGAATCAAATAGATTCCTGCTAACGCCGGAAGGCCGGTGGACAAGCGCCGCAGCGCCGCCGCCGACGGGCGGCAATCGCCCCGTTTCTGATGATCCACCGCTCACCCATATCACGCTCACTTGGCGACAGGGAGTTCGCGAAGACTGGCTGCGTTTCGGCAAGCCGGTCGCAAGCAAGATCATTGATCGAACCAGTCGCGTCGAAAGTTACGCGCCAGGTCAACTCTTCGCCTTGGTGCGCTGGGCATCGAATGATTACGGAACAATCCGCTCGACGCTTCAGATCGTGCGGGCTGTCAGCAAGGGCGAGGCCTATACCACGCTCCCGCAAGTCGATCCTGGCGGTGAACTGCTGCTGTCCGTGCAGGGCTGGCCGAAGGTCAGGCAGGTCTTCGCCTTCATCGATGCAATCGAGCAAGCGGATATCGATCCGTGTGAAGCCGCACCCGATCACTGGCGGCACATCCACAATCGGCTTGCAGCGGGCGTGCAGCCGCGCAGCTATTCGCCTGCGCGTCATCAGGTCTGGCTGAATCGCCGGAGGCTGCTGCCATGAGGAAGCGGTTTGTCATCCTGGCAGGCGGCGTGATCGTGGCGGCACTGCTCAGCGCCGCGCTGCCATTTTCCTGGGTTCTGGTGTGGAACGCGACAGCAAGCGTGCCGACAGGGCTGTACCTTATTCGCGGCCAGAGCGGCCTGCATGTGGATGAGCGGGTCGCCATCGATCCACCGCCTGCCTTGCGCGATTATCTCGCAGAGCGCGGCTATCTCCCTTCGGGCGTTCCGCTGCTGAAAGAGGTTGCGGCGCTCAGCGGAGAGACCGTCTGCCGCACCGGCACCAGCATCACCATCGGCGGCAAACTTGTTGGCCATGCGCGCGAATCTGACAGCGCTGGTCGTCCCCTGCCGATTTGGCAGGGCTGTCAGACAATCGCCGAAGACGAGATCTTCGTCATGAACCTGTCCGCTCCGGGCAGTTTCGACGGACGCTACTTCGGTCCCGTCAAGCGGGGCCGGATTATCGGGCGCGCGATCCCCGTGTGGACCGATGAAGCAGGCAGCAGCGAGCATGTCTGGTTCGCCGAGCCGCCCATTCCCGACAACTCTTTAACCACCACAGGAGACAATCCATGACATGCATTGGTACTTTCACCGCGACCTCAAATGGCTTTGAGGGACAGCTTCACACACTCACGCTGAGCACCATTCTTGCAATTGTCGATGCCGAGCCGAGCGAAACAGAGAATGCGCCTGATTACCGCGTGATGGCCGGCGAAGGCGGCGAAGCGCACGAGGTTGGCGCTGGCTGGAAGCGCGTCGGCGAAAAGGCGGGGTCCTATGTTGCGCTGCTGATCGATGATCCCGCCTTCACGCAGCCGCTACGCGCGAACCTGTTTCAAGCCGATAATGGCAGCCATGTGTTGATGTGGTCTCGCCCATCGCGCCGCGAAGCTGCGAACTGACCAATGTTTCGCACTCACAGTTCAATTGCAGCGCTTCTTGCTGGCGCGCTGCTCATTCCTAGACCTGCCTTGGCTCAAGATAGTGCACAGCAAGTGCAGTCCCAGCGCATCACGATCGCAGCCCATGTCGCCGAAGCGTCACAGCGCTTCGGCATCCCCGAGCGCTGGATCTATGCTGTCATCCGCATCGAAAGCGCGGGCCGGACCCGCGCGGTTTCGTCAGCTGGTGCGATGGGCCTGATGCAGTTGATGCCCGGAACCTGGGCGCGCCAGCGCGCCCGGTTTGGGCTTGGCGGCGATCCGTTCGACCCGCGCGACAACATTCTCGCAGGCACGTCTTACCTCCGTGAAATGTATGATCGGTATGGCGCGCAAGGATTCCTTGCTGCCTATAATGCTGGGCCGGGCCGCTATGAGGCTTGGCTTGATGGTCGCCGCTCGCTGCCGCGCGAGACACAGAACTATGTCGCAATGATCGCGCCCCATCTGCAACAACCAAGCCTGTTTGCCGCAGCGCCGATGCAAATGGCAGACACTTCCAGCCTCCCGGAAATTGCGGGTCAATCAAACGCGATCATTGAAAATGAAACCGAACTGGCGAACCTCCCGGCCAGCCCGTTTGTCCGGCCAGATCATCCATCGCACGATCTTTTCGCGCCGGTATCGGCGGTCTCAGACCAATGATCCTTCAGATCGTTCCTTGGCGCACCCCTTCGCAGATCAGCGAAGTTTGGGCGGAAGGGTGCAGGATAGTCGGAAAGGGAAAGAGAGGATGGCGAGATAAAAGCAGCGCCGTCGGCCGGACTGCATGTGGTTGGTTTTGCGAAGGAATATGCGCCGTCTTTGAACATGCCCTGCCGTCGCTTCCCTCAATTTATCACGTAATTTCAATGGTGAATGCGCCATCGCCTTGGTCGCAGCCTCATGGCTGACGATGATTTCGACATCCGCCCGGGACGCTCTCGCGACAGCGGCGCGCGCTTTTACCGCAAAGCGAACACGCTGGTCGGCAAGGTGCTTCAGGCCTCGCGCCGGGCTGGATATGCGCCGCTGCGCCGTGGCAATTCCGGGAAGGGGACGGGACATCTGGGGCGGGGCAAGCGCGCCGCCCTCCAGCGCCGCCGCAGCGCTTCTCAGCGGCGGGTCATCATCAAGGCCCGTGTCGTTCGCCACCGGGGTGCCAGTTTTCGCTCTGCGCCGCTTGCGCGCCATGCCGCCTATCTCGAACGCGACGGGGTCACCCGTGATGGAGCGAAAGGCAGACTGTTCGATGCCACGTCCGATCAGGTCGATGGCGATACCTTTGCTGCGCGCTGTGAAGATGACCGGCATCATTTTCGGTTCATCGTCTCGCCCGAAGATGCGAGCGAGATGGCCGACCTACGGGCCTTCACCCGCGAGCTGATGGATGATGCGGCGCGCGATCTTGATACCACGCTTGATTGGGTCGCGGTTGATCACTGGAACACCGACAATCCGCATATCCATGTGCTGGTGCGGGGCGTCGCCTCTGACGGCAAGGATCTGGTGATCGACCGTTCCTATATCAGCGAAGGAATGCGCGGACGCGCCGAAGAGCGCGTCACCATAGAACTTGGACCGCGCAGTGAGCGCGAGATCGACAATGCCCTTCGCCGCGAAGTCGATGCCGAACGCTGGACCGATCTCGACCGGCGGCTCCAGCGGATGAGCGATGATCTGGGTTCAATCGACCTTCTCCCAGAAGCGGATGGCGCTGCGAGAAGAGACCGGACCCTGCTGATTGGCCGCGCCCAGAAGCTGGAACGGATGGGTCTGGCGCAGCAAGTCGGTCCGGCCAGTTGGACACTGAGCGCGGGCATCGAGCCCACACTGCGCGAACTGGGTGATCGCGGCGACATCATCAAGACCATGCACCGCGCCATGAGGGGTCAGGGCACGATGGTCGATCCATCACGCTTTGCCCTTCACACAGACCTTCCCGGTGAGCCGGTCATTGGCAGGCTGGTCGAGCGCGGATTGCATGATGAGCTCTCGGGCAGTGCATATGCGATCGTTGACGGCCTGGACGGCCAAACACACCATCTGCGCTTTCCCGATCTGGATCGCACTGGTGACGCTTCACTTGGCGCAATCGTCGAACTCAGCGCATGGACCGATCGCAAGGGCAGAGAGCAGGCAAGCCTGCTTGTTCGTTCGGATGTGGCGATTGAAAGTCAGATACATTCGCGCGGCGCAACCTGGCTCGATCGGCAACTGGTGTCGCCCAAGCCACAAGCTCTGACTGATGGTTTTGGCAGCGAAGTGCGCGTGGCGCTGGCAGAGCGGTCAGATGTGCTGAGCGAACAGGGGCTGGCAAAGCGGCAGGGGCAGCGGATCGTTTTCGCCAGCAACCTGCTCGACACATTGCGCGAACGGGAATTAGCAGAAGCTGGCGAGGCGCTCGCCAAGCGGCACGGCCTTATGTCCCAGCCAGTCAACGAAGGTGAACATATCGTCGGCACTTACCGCGAGAGGGTGACACTCGCATCGGGCCGCTTTGCCATGATTGATAATGGTTCCGGGTTCCAGCTCGTCCCCTGGCGGCAGGATCTGGAGCGTCACCTTGGTCAAGTAGTCTCTGGCCGGATGAATGAGCGCGGCGGGATCGACTGGAGCTTTGCTCGCTCACGCGGTCCGGCAATCTGACGAGGCATTGTGCAAATGACCCAAATCTTGACAAAAGCACCACGTGATGCATATATGCGCATCAGGAGATGCGATATGGCAAGCGCGGCATTTGATCACACACATGTTCCCAGCGGATTGCAGACCTTTGCCGGTGACGATGATCGCCGCCGTCTGACCGGCGCTGCCGTCAAGGCCGTGCTGCGCCTCGTCGATGCTTGGAGCGGCAGCAATGCAGAAGGCGCGGCGCTGCTCGGGGTGTCGGAAAGCACGTGGGACCGGATGAAGGCGGGGAGCTGGGAAGGCTCGCTTAGCCAGGATCAGCTAACCCGGGCCTCAGCCCTGATCGGGGTGTTCAAGGGGCTCCATCTGCTGTTCGCGGACGATATGGCTGACCGCTGGCCCAAGCTCGCCAATCGCGGTCCGATCTTTGACCGGCGCACGCCCGTTCAGGCTATGATTGAAGGCGGTATCCCGCGCATGATCGAGACAAGGCAATATATCGACGCGCTTCGTGGCGGGTTCTGAGGCATCGAACGAATTGCCACTGGTGCGAGAGGCCTTCCCGCGCACCATCAGGCTCGTTTCAAGCGCCAGGCTGCGCGATCCTGTCATGTTGCCTTTAGCGGATGATGCGGATGAGCTTGCTTTGCTGGCCGAGATTGAAGGCGCAACCAGTGGCCGTCTGATTGCGGAGGATCGCGGGCTTGGAGCGCTGACCGCCGATGAGCTTGTTCATGGGGTGCCGCATGCCAAGTTCATCAACGCCAGCTTCGCCTACGCCAAGCCGCGCGAGCCGATGCGTTTTAACCCGGCCAATCGCGGGGCCTGGTATGCTGCGCTCGCCGTCGAAACCTGCATCGCCGAGGTTGGCCATCATCTGACAAATGAGCTTGCCAATGTCGGTGATTTCAACACCTCTGTTGAATATGGAGAGATGCTTGCCAGCATGGCTGGGGTGTTCATCGATCTGCGCGATACGCCTGACCACACGGGGCTGAATCCTGATTCGGCTGTGGGCTATCCGGCAGGCAACCTGCTGGCAGCCCAAGCGCGTGCCGAAGGGCATAATGGGATCATTTACCCATCGGTCCGGCATCCGGATGGCACCTGCATTGCCGCGTTATGGCCCAATGTAGTGCAGTCGGTTGTGCAAGGCGCGATGTATCGGCTGACGTGGTCAGGATCGGCGAAATACGAATGGGAAGCGCTTTAAGATCGCATCGCGCAAATCAATATTTTTCATGATGAGGATTTTCGTTTGGAAAGGCATCGACATATCCAAAATTTACATCGATCCGCTTTTTTGAGACCTCCACTTCGTGGAAAACGATGCCATCGTCTAGAGATCTATCGGCCGTAATCGTAAGTTCAAAGGGAAGTGTATCTTCAATATAAGCTTCTTCTGAACCAAGGTGGACGTAGTCTCGATCAACGCTGTCTTCGACGAAGAAATTGAAGGATGCCTCGAAGCCGACACATGCCTCGAGGCCCACTGTAAAAGTCACTGTCTCACCATCGACTGCGATAACCGTTGGCTGGCCGATGCTTTGTGGATTTACAAGCTGAAGCACCGCACCGAGCGGCTCCGCCTCAAATTCCACATCAGAATGTCCGTCTACACCGAAATCCAGATCATCGAGGCGATATTCGAAGGCGTTTGAAATCGCTTCGATAAAGTCACCACCTTCGCTGTCCCGCCAACGCTGCACAACGACGTCAGCGAGGTTTTGATCTGCTGCGTTGAAAAGTGCGAGGGCGTGTTCCAGCCTGTCCACGCAGACGAGATGATCTGACTTTGCGGCGAATTCCACCCAACCCTTGTCAGGAGCAACACAGAGCACAAGCCCTTTGTTCTCTTCGCCGAATGTCTCCAGCCTCAACAGTGCGAATGAATAGCCCCTAGATTTGTGGACGTCTTCTTTCCTAAATTTGAGGACAGGAGGCGACGATGAGGAAGGCTAATT
>NZ_WTYA01000019.1 GCF_009828025.1 Qipengyuania algicida
CAAATACGGAGCAAGCCACCGCTCCAGATCCGCCTGCCAATCCTCGTCCATCGCCAGCCTCCGTCAAAGCTGGCTCTTCATGAATCAGGGAAATCTCTCCTTGGGAATCCCAAAAATCACACTTCTGCCAAAGTAGTGCTAGTACAATACGAGCGGTCGTTCGCTTACTCATGCCTTAGCGCATCGATCGGATCGAGTTTGGAGGCCCGCGCTGCCGGATAGTATCCGAATGCGATCCCCATGAAGGCCGAAAACACAAAACTCAGCAAATTGATCATCGGGTCGAATACGAAGGGCACGTCAATGACGCCTGCAAGGCTCCATGACAGCAGCAGCGCCAGTCCGATTCCGACCAGGCCGCCAAAGCAGCACAGCACCACGGCTTCGGTCAGGAATTGCAAGCGCACCTCTCGCGACAGTGCGCCAATTGCCAGGCGGATGCCGATTTCCCGTGTTCGTTCCGTTACCGACACGAGCATGATGTTCATGATCCCAATGCCGCCAACCAGCAGGCTGATTCCGGCGATCACGGCGACCATTGCGGTCAATGCTCCGGTTGCAGCGCCAACCGCCTGATTGACCTGCGCGGTGTCGATGATGTTGAAATCGTTATTCGCGCCCGCCTGCAACAAGCGTCGCTCGCGCAGAAGGCCGATCAACGCCTCCTGAATCGATGAACTGGAATAGGCTGCGTCATATTTGACCACGAAATACTGCAAGTTGTCGCTGCCAGTGAACCGCCGCTGCACGGTTTTCAGCGGCATCATCACTGTATTATCCTGGTCCTGGTTGGGTCCGCCGCCCTCGCCCCGTTCCTCGAGCACGCCGACCACTGTGCAGGAGATCTGGTTCACCCGCATCTCCTCTCCCAGCGGGCTTACCCCGGCAACGAAGATCGCTTGCACGACCTTCGAGCCCAACAGGCACACATCCTTGCCCGCGCTCATTTCTTCGGCAGTGAAGCTGCGCCCTTCGACCACGTCGATGGATTGCGCCCGCAGAAATTTATTGTCTACGCCCTGCACGGTGGTCGCCCAATCCTGCCCATTGTGAAATGCCGTCGCATTGGCCGAGACGCTGCCCGCAGCTTCGCGCACACCGGCAATCTGGCTCGCGACCGCGTCCACGTCGGACTGCTTGAAGGGGCGCGGCGCATCGCGATCGCCCTTGATCGGGAATACGATAAAGACATTCGAGCCCAGCGAGGAAATCTGGTCTTGCACCGAAGCGGTCACCCCCTTGCCGAGTGTGACCATGGTGATGACGGCGGCAACGCCAATGATGATACCGAGCGTCGTGAGAAAAGAGCGCAGCAGATGGCGCCGAATTTCACGAAAGGCGAGCAGCAGGGTGGCGCCGAACATCCCCAGCATCAGGCCGGTTCCGCCACTACAGTTGGACGATTGCGCTCGGAACTTTCGACCAGCCCGTCGCGGAAATGGACGATCGTCTTGGCATATGCGGCCATTTCCGGCTCGTGGGTGACAAGCAGGATCGTGATGCCCTGCTGATTGAGCCGGGTAAGCAACTCCATGATCTCGATCGAGCGTTCGGTATCGAGATTGCCGGTCGGTTCGTCGGCGAGTAGCACGTCCGGGTCCGTCACCAGAGCCCGGGCGATCGCGACACGCTGTTGCTGCCCCCCTGACAGTTCAGCCGGGGTATGGTCAGCCCATGGCACCAGTCCGACCTGATCGAGCGCTCGCAAGGCGGCTGCCCGGCGGACGGCTCTTTTTTCCCCGCGATAGAGCAGCGGCAGTTCGACATTTTCGATCGCAGTCGTGCGCGCCAGCAGGTTGAAGCCCTGGAAAACGAAGCCAAGATACCGTCGCCTCAGCAGGCTGCGCTGGTCGCGGGTCAGCGACTGCACTTCGACCCCGCGAAAACGAAACACCCCGGCGGTCGGTACGTCGAGGCAGCCAAGGATATTCATGGTCGTCGACTTGCCAGACCCCGATGGCCCCATCACCGCAACAAAATCGCCTTGCTCGATGGTCAGGTGGATACCTTTTAAGGCTTTGAAAGCAGCAGCCCCCTGACCAAAGACCTTGGTGATCCCACGCAGTTCAATCAGTGGGGTGCCGTTGGGTGGTTCGGCATCCGTCATTTGCCCGCCGCCTTCTTGCCGGTCACGACCTTCATCCCGGGTTTGAGCTTCTTGGAGGTTACCACCGTCAGACGGCCGTCGCTCTGGCCTGTCACGACCTCGATCGGTTCGAGCTTGCCGTCCTTGCCGATGACATAGACGCGCTGGCGACTGCCAACCCCGATAGTCGCCTGTTGCTCATTTTGCTGCAGGCCGATTTCGGGGTTGAGCACACCCCCGCTGTCCTTCGTCTTTGCATCGGGCTGGAAGCGCAGCGCGCCGTTGGGCACCAGCATCCGCTTGCCGGTGCTCTCGGTCGCGATGGTCGCGGTCGCCGTCATGCCGGGACGCAACAGCCCTTGGGAATTGGCAACCGACAGACGCGCTTCGTAATTCACCACCGACGATGCGGCGGACGCGCTGGCGGACTGCTGGCTGGCGGTCGCTGCCGTGTTCGTGGACGCCTCGTCCACCCGCTCGACAACGGCGGGGAAGCGACGACCGGGGTATGCATCCACGGTAAAGGTCGCCTTCTGCCCCTTGGTCACCTGCCCGACATCGGCCTCATCGATATCCACGCGCAACTGCATTGTCGAAAGATCTTCGGCGATGATGAACAGCGTCGGGGTGTTGAAACTGGCGGCAACCGTTTGACCCGGTTCGACCTGGCGCGCGAGAACCACGCCCGCCACGGGCGACCGGATCACCGCCCGGCTACGGCTCGTTTGCGCGGTCGATAATTGCGCCCGGTTTGCCTGAACATTGGCATTGGCGGCAGCCACCGCGGCCTTGTCGCGCTTAACCGCAGCGTCGGCCTGTTCAAGTTCGACGCGCGAGGGCACCTTGCCGTCCGAAATTTTGAACACGTTCTGCAGCCGGGCGAGCTGCGCCTTGTCGACCGCCAGGGTGGCCTGCGCTTGCGCCACTTGGGCGGTGGCGGCATTGAGATTGGCGCGAGCCTGGGTAATCTGATCGTCGATGACGTCGGTGTTGATCTGTGCCAGCACCTCGCCACGCGCAACGCGGTCGTTGACGTCGACATAGATGTTATCGATCCGGCCCGATACTTCCGAGCCGACCTGCACCTGATTGGTCGGCCGCAGGTTCCCCGTGGCCGTGACGGTAAGGTCTAACGAGCGCTCAATGACTGGCTCGCTGATATACTGGGGCTCGCCATCACGGCGTGAGCAGGTGGAAATCGCAAGAATCAGGATCACTACGATCAAGCCCGGCAGCCAGAACTTCATCCAGCGGCGCCAGCGCGGACGGGGCTTCGTGCCGAGAAATTCCTCGAGCTGTTCTGACTCGGCACTTGCCGCAGGATCACTCATTGTTTGCTTTCCCCTTTAGTCGCACCCGTCGCAACGTCAGACGCATTGACGTCCCAACCTCCGCCGACCGCCTGTTCCAGTGCGATAAAAGCATTAGCGCGTTCTGCCTCGCTCGCGGACAAGGCATTGCGGGCGGATAGCAACTGGTTTTCCGCGGTCAGCAAGGTCTGGAAATCGATCAGGCCCGCTTGATACTGGCTTCGCGCGAGTACGGCGGCATTCGAAGCGGCATCCCGTGCAATTGCCAGCTGCGCCACACGTTCGCGTGCCTTGGTCAATGCTATGTCGCTATTCTCGACATCGGCGAGCGCCTGAAGGATGGTCTGCTCCCACGCCGCCAGCGATCCGGCAGCAGCAGCCCGGGCACTGTCGAGTTGCGCACGCGCCCGCCCGCCATCGAAGATCAACTGGCTTACGCCCGCAAACAAGCCACCTGTGACGATGTCAAACAAGCTGTTGAGTCCCGACGAAGCCGATCCGATATTTCCGGTGAGTTGCACCAGCGGAAGCATTTGCGCTCGGGCGATACCGATACGCGCCGTATCGGCGAGCAGCAGCTCTTCGGCCTGCCGGACGTCGGGTCGCTGGCGTAGCACCGTGGCGGGGATGCCGAAGCCGACTTTGTCCGGGGGCACAGGAATGGGCGCGGCGTGTTGTTCGAGTGCCATCCGCACCGAACCGGGCGCTTCGCCGATCAGGGTGGAGATCGCATTGGCAGCTTGCGCCAGGTCGCGTTCGATCGCTGGGATCGATGCCGCCGTCTGGGCCCGCTGTGCGCGCGCCTGTTCGACGTCGAGGCTGGAGACCAACCCTGCCTGCAACCGCCATTGCGCGATCTGGAGATTGTCGTCCTGTATCCTCAGCGTATCACGCGCGATCGACAGCTGGGTGGCGAGCGTGCGAGCCGAAACGGTCGTCTGCGCGACTTGCCCGACGATCAACCGCTGCAAATCGCCCAATCCAAAGCCTGCGGCTGCCAGCTCTGCGCGCGAAGCAGAAACCCCTCCGCTTATTTGTCCGAAAAGATCGAGCTCCCACTGTGCATCTGCACCTACTGAAAATTGCGGATCGGTATTGGCAAAATCGCCGACGTCGCGCTGTACTCCGGCGCTGCCGCTGATCTGCGGGAAATAGGCAGCGCGGCTGGCACGAACTCCTGCCCGAGCCTGCGCAACGCGCGCCGCCGCTTGGGCCAGATTGCGATTGTTGGCCAGGGCCAGAGCAACAAACCTGTCCAGCTGCGGATCGCCCAGAGCCTGCCAATAGGAAGCGAGATTCTGGGCAGAGTCATCCGGTGGGCTGCTCCACTGATCGGGGACTGCAACAGTGGGCACAGGGGCGTGCATTTCGCCAATAGTTGTGCATGCAAATAGTCCCGTCGCCAGCACACACGCTGCGGCAAGTCGAAGCAATGCCGTTCCCCTTCCTCATCAACCGTCCGACTATAACATGCCCATGTTGTGCAATATTACAAAGATATATCTCGACCAACACCGCGGAGCATCCGATCAGCAACCCCATGAGCAGGCTTGGGACCCTTTGCTGAAAGGCAGCTATCAAGGACCGAGAACCCGGCTTCAAACGTGTTGGATTAAGGAGCGTTATCCAAACGTGGCTCTTGCGGGACCAGATCGACATCGAGTGCGCCGCTTTCCAATGGCCAGGTTTCGAAGGTCAAACCGGAGCTGATTAGCGGCGAAAATCTCCTGATCTCACTGATTCAAGCTTTAGATGCAGCCTCGCAGATCGGGTTAGGAGTCTTGTCGACCCAAGCGAGGAGAAAGCGACTTCGGCTCGGGGAAGCGGTCTCGTCCTAGCGCTCCGGGCAAGTAGAGGCAATTTGACGAGAATGTCACCAAAGAGGCATGGAGCTGAAATTGGCGCTGGAAGGGTGACACGAGTTTGATCGATCCGGGGACGACCCAATGGCTGATTGTCGTGGCTATCCATCTTGCCGTAATCGTCAGGGCGATCCTGCTCGACGGGCGCGATTCCTATTCGCGAGCGGCGTGGTTGCTGCTGCTGATCGCCCTGCCCGTGGCTGGCGTGATCCTGTATTTTTTGTTCGGTGAACCGTGGATTTCAAAAGGTTTCCGAAAGCGTGGCCAACACATCGATGAAGAGCTGCGGCAATTCGCCCCACACCCGTCGCAACTCGGTGATGTAGCCAGCTTGACCGCCAATGCGTTCCGAACCTTCGAGGCGGCATCCGGCTGGCCGGTGTCGATCGGAAACACCGCAAGTATCACGCCCGATTCCGACACTGCGATCGACATGCTGGTTACGGATATCGATTCCTCGAAGAAGACGGTTCACTTGTCATTCTACATCTGGCTTGGGGACAACAACGGCATGAAGGTGGTGGAGGCCGTCTGTCGCGCCGCGCGCAGGGGGGTGACCTGCCGTGTCGCCGCCGATGCGATCGGGTCGCGCGCCCTGATCCGCTCTCCACACTGGACCATGATGCGCGACGCAGGTGCGCACCTTTGCAGCCTGCTCAAAGTACCGCTTGGCCTGGGATTTCTCGTGGGGCGACGCACGGATCTACGCAACCACCGCAAGATAGCCGTCATCGACGGACGCATAACTTATGGCGGCAGTCAGAATTGCGCCGATCCCGCGTTTCTGGTGAAGCGACGCTTCGCCCCGTGGGTAGATATCCTGGTGCGTTACGAAGGGCCCGTAGCACGGCAGGCCGACATCATCTTCGCAGCGGCATGGTCCCTCGAAACAGGAGAGGATCTGCGTCCGATCATGAGCGCTGAGCCGCCGGCCCTATCAGCCGATGGGTTCCCCGCCATCGCAACCGGAACCGGGCCGCTCTCTCCGCGTGGAACGATGACCGACATGTTCGTCTCCGTGTTCGCGGAAGCACAGGCAGATGTCACGATCACGACCCCCTACTTTGCGCCCGATCCGCCACTGATCGGCGCGATCGTTGCCGCGGCCCGGCGCGGGGTCGAGGTACAGATCATCTTCCCGCACCGCAACGACAGCCAGATCGTCGGCGCCATCAGCCGCGCCTATTACCCAGTGCTTGCAAAAGCAGGGGTTCGCATCTTCGAATATCGCGGAGGAATGCTTCACGCCAAGACACTCGTCGCAGACGATACCCTGGCGTTGATCGGGTCGTCCAATATGGACCGGCGCAGCCTCGATCTCAATTTTGAGAACAGCATTTTGTCCCAGTCGGTTGAACTCACCGCCCAGGTGCGCGAACGCCAGTGCCGTTGGCTCTCCGATGCAATCGAGATTGATCGCGACGCCGCCACAAACCGCCCGATACCGCGCCGGTTCACCGACAATTTGTTGACCATAGTCGCTGCGGTATTCTGAACCGAATGCGGCGATAGTCCAGGCAGGCGCCACATTTCTCGCGCATTTGAGCGATCACGCTCCGAAGCTTCGCAGGCCCAAGGAGAATTCCCCTTGTTGACGGACACTGTCCGCAGCTTATCGGTCCATCATATGGCTTCCAAATTGATTGCGACCCAGCATATCCCGATAGCAAAAGTGACCGCCACACCAACTGGGGCGGGTGGGCCGCCAATGCTTGCGGATCTGACCGAGTATTTCAACCCGAGCCATTTATGGGGCGCGGTCGCTCTCGGCGTGCTGTTTCTGGTGTTCGGCCTGGCTCTGAGCTGGCTCCTTCGCCGGACAGTTGTCGCGGTGATCGATCACGATCCGAAGGAACGGATCGATCGCATGACGATCAGCTTCATCCAGCACCTTGCGACCTTCATAATGTGGATCGTTTTGGCGTTGTTGTTCTCGCACCTCGTGCCTTCACTGAACAAGCTGACCACATCGCTTCTGGCAGGGGTCAGCATCGTTTCAGTCGTGATCGGCTTCGCCGCGCAGTCGACGCTGGGCAATCTGGTTTCGGGCATTAGCCTGGTCATTTACAAGCCCTTCCGTCGGGGCGACCGACTGCAGCTGACGACCCCGACGGGGCTGGAGACGGGGATCGTGGAGGATCTGTCGCTCGGCTACACCGTGCTGCGGACCTTCGATAACCGGCGGATCGTCATTTCCAACGGTACGATCTCGAACCAGATTATGATCAACCTGTCATCGATCGATCTCAGGGTCATGATGTCGCTGCCAATTTCGATCGGCTACACCTCCGACATCGACAAGGCTCGCGAGATAGTTCTCGAACTGGCGCAGGCACATGACAACGTTCAGGAGGTCGTCGGATGCCCGGTCATTGGCCTGGGCGGATCGAGCGTGAATCTCTCGCTTCGCGCGTGGTGCCCAGATTCGGCAACCGCCAAATCGGTGGAATACGATCTGCTCGAACAGATGAAGAAACGGTTCGATGAAGCCGGGATAGAAATACCCTACGCTTACCAGAATGTGGTACTGAGTGGTCAGCTTGACGAACCAGCTGCACCATCTTCGGCGACGTTGTCGGATAGCCAGGAAAGCGCCGACCGGTGAAGTTATTGGCTGCTTTCGGGGGCTCGGCAGGTAACGCTCAATGACTGAGATTGGGGCGCGAAGCGGAAGTCTGACTGGGTCTGGCTCAATATACGCAACATTGTCGTCCGGCATAGCTCTTCCGGAATGGCTCCTTCCGGATCGATAAAATTTGAAATGCTGCCCTTCGCTCGCGGTCTTTGCGACATGACGGCATGCGCCAACAAAGCGGTCTTTCAGCTGCCAATTCCCGCTGTCGAAACCGTCCATTCGCTCATGCGGGCTGATACGACAACTCACGGCCGGGTTCGGGCAGCGGCTGGCGTGACCCAATCGGCCGAAACGTTGTAGATTGCTGAATCCACCTCTCATGGCGCTCAGATATGATTTGAAAGCCCCTTAAGCCCCCAGTTGCGCGCATTCCGTGCGATGTATCCGTTCGCTTGATCGTGTAGGTATGGTGCAGAAAACAATCGATCTCGACTCCCAATAGTTAAATAGAGAGGTCTTATGCTGACTTTTCTCCAATGGTATGGGGCAATTACCGCAGTGATCGCCGCCATGATTGTGGCATCCAATATCGGTTCGCGAATAACGGGGTGGGCGTTCGTATTATTTGTTTCATCTTCCGCCGCGCTCGTCGCATGGGGTTTCCTAAGCGAGGACGCGGACGGGATCGGCTGGCAGAACATCTGCTTACTCGCCATTAATTCCTGGGGCGTCTATCGTTACCTGTTCCGACAAAAATCTGACGAGGCCCGGTAAGTTGGGCCGAGTGAACAAATTCGGCTGAGCGTACCTACGCTGTTCAGCTTGTTAGCTGGTGCGAAATTGATCTGGATCATGGCGAAATTGGAGATCGAGAAGCAACCTGCCCACCTGTGCGGATCAGCATTGGAGGCCGTGATGAAAAACGTTGTAGTCCATGTTCAAGAAGACCCCGGACTATCGGCTCGGGTTCAGACTGCCCTCGATCTTGCGCGTAATTTCGATGGGCATGTAACGTGCCTGCAAACGGCCTGCAGTGAGGTCATCATGCCGGCAAGCTATGAAGCTATGACGGCGCCCGCAATCCTTCCGATCCTGCGCGAGCAAGCCGAGCAGCTTGAGGCGAAGGTAAAGACAAGCCTTGGGCGGGACGATGTACCGTGGGATTGGCAAACCCACTTCGGTTTTCCCGCGGCCCATCTTGTGCAACGGGCGGCACTCGCCGATGTTATAGTCATGGGCACTCATGATGCCAGCAGTGCCGATCAGCGCCCTTCACGGATCGTTGGTCAAGTGGTGTTGCGCAGTCCGGCACCGGTTCTGGTCGTTCCGGACCACCAGCGTAGCCTTAATGTACGCGACCCCATTTTGATTGGCTGGAACGGCGCAGTCGAATGCGCCAACGCGCTCCGCGCGGCGCTTCCTTTACTGAAACAGGCCGAGCAGGTCTTCCTGACACGGATAATGGATGGGTCCGACTATGGAAATGAGGAATTTACGGCAATCGAGGGAGCTCAATATCTGAGACTCCACGGAGTCGAATGCGAGTTGCTCGAACTTCCCGCGCCCGATGGTATGAAAGTTGCCAACCAGCTTACCGATGCGGCTTTGGCCCGTGAATGCGGTTTGCTCGTAATGGGCGCATATGGGCGCGCTAGAATCGCGGAATGGCTGCTCGGTGGTGTCACCCGAGATATATTGACCCACCCGCAATTGCCCGTACTACTAGCCCACTAATCTTGGAGGGTGAACAAGCCGAGGGGCTGCTTCCGCCATCGCAGCGTATCTTCCTGTGCGACGCGGGTGATACACTGTCCGGCGCGATTGAATTTCCAGCCACAAAAATAGCCGCGCCTGCTGCCGGACGAGCGTCTCTCGATGGCCCCCCGCTCTCAATTTTTTAACTCGCAGAATGGTCGTTCTGCTGCCGCCCAGCACGTCGGCAGACCGAGTTCATCAAACCTTTGAGCGTCGAGGCACCCGTTCAATGGGGATGCGCAAAGAGGTCAGCTCCTGTGGCCTACTACGGTGCTACACGAGCACTAAGCCTGTACCCTTTCGTTGAGCCAGAATGCTAGCCGTTCGACCAGCAATTTCTCTGTGGCCGTGTCGAGCCCCTCAGTTGGCTCATCGAGCAGCAGCCATGGTCGGTTGGCAAGCAGTGCGCACGCCAGCGACAGGCGCTTGTCCGGTGGACGCCGAGCACACCAAGTCCACGTAGGACACCACCAAGAATGAGGGCCAATATCGCCGGCCACTCCGGACGCTGGGCAGCGACTAAGGCACTAACCCCATAGGCGACGCCGAGCGCAAACACCGCCGCTCCCGTTGCGTCGAGCAGCCAAAATCCGCGAACACCCTTACCACTTGTCATGCTGAGCCATCATGCAACCATCAAATTTGATTCAGATCAAGGCGGCGGCCTTTGTCGTCATGCAACTGCGTCAAGCGCGACGCACGCGCAAACGGTTTCGAAAGACTTCTTGCCATGATCGATTTCGCTGTTGTTGAGCTCTCTCGG
>NZ_WTYA01000001.1 GCF_009828025.1 Qipengyuania algicida
CATCGTCACTCTCCTCTCCGACTCTCCTGCAGAAAATTATCCCGCAGAGGTGGAGAGCCGTCCACGATATCAATTGCCGACATTGCGAATAGGTGGCACCCGCATTGCTATAGAGGTTTATCCCGGGAGAGGTTTATGGCCTGGAGGCGAGCCCTTGAATCCGTTAGAAGTGCGATAGCGGGAAGCTATCTGACAATGGTCGCTCTGAATTATGCTGGCTGGAAGGGGCTGCATGGTTTTGAAACCCTCGCCTTTGGTATGCTTTGTATAACTTACCTCATCATGCCTATTGTTAAGATACTTACAGAGGAGCAGCCTGCTGGAGGCTAGATCCAGCTTGACTAAAACCGACCCAATTGCGGACGTTGTGTTCCAATTGAGAAGGGCTACCATTCGTTTGTGATGACTGCCTATCTCCGTATTAGAAAGTGGGTCGATAAGGACCTGTCCAGAGGGAGTCGTATTGTACGGCCGTCTGGGGATAGGCCCTTTGTCGGATATACGGGGCGACCGGGTGCTAGCCTGTTGGTAGCCTTCGTTCCGTTTTTCTTGGGAGCTTTGTTCGAGCGCTTTCCACGCGGCGGACTGTCGTCCTTGTCCTTGTGTTTTTGCGGAACGCTCAGTTTGGTGTGGCTTATGTTCGTGGGTTGGCGGCTCTCACGAGTTACACGTGCGATGAACCTCAAATCGGCGCGTTTTTTTGAGCGCCAAGGCCGATATGCTTTACCGCCAGAGTATCGTGACTCTGAGGACGCCCTCTTGGCAAAGCGGAGACGCGAGCGGCACTGAGCGACTAATGCCAAGCTCTACGAATGTCCGCTTCCCCCAACATTGCAGACGCTCCCGTCGTTCGGTGGTCGCTCCACAAGCGGACTGGCAGCTTCGATCTCTTCGAGCCCAAAACCGGACCAGCAGCTAGCGACCAATTGCGGACCTTGCAAAGCTTTACAGACGCTGGATGTTAAGCGTCCCACCATGCACCATAGATCAATATGCGCCGCAGCGGGTCAATCGCGCTGATCGCTAAGATCACCAGCATGAGAAGAGCAACCCAACGTGTTCGGCGGCCTGCAAATCGGATGCCCAAAGTCGTGCTCACCACGGCGAGGAAGAAAAAAACCGCCCAGCGGTGAAGTAACCAGCCATAATGTGGCGACGCCACGAGATTAACTAAAAATGATATTGCCCCCAACATCACACCTATCGAAAGCAACGTAATTGCCACGCGAGGATGCGGACGATTATGGATCAAACACATCGAGAATACATACCTTGGTACAGCCACATGCTCAACATCCGCTTCCCCAACAATCCCGCCATTATGGCCTGTCAGGACACGACACAGTTGCAGTAACTCAATTAACTGACGATACTGCCACAATGGGTAACTTCACAAGCGACGATTGGAAGCTTTCATTGGAGTTGGCTTTGCGCGGTGCTGTCTATGTCTTTACTGGCGCTGCAACCCTCGCACTTCTAAGCCTGAGTGGGTTCGCTTCGTTGATTGCAGTTGGCGGAACGGGCGGCTTCACTTCAAGTCTTCCGCCAGAGCATCCGGCATGGTTCGGGCTCGCCGCGGTCATTTGCATTGGGGTCGTATTACAATGGGCTCTCATCCAGTTGCATCGCTATTTGCTGTTGCGACTCGAGTCAGCTTTCGACACCTAAGCCAACGTCAGCTTCCCCCAACATTTCAGCCATTCGGCCTCTGTGCTGAGTTTCCTGAGAGCGGTCGGTCATTCAGCACGGAATTTGTCCACCCAGCTCAGACTATCGCACGGCAAAGTGTGCATTGTTTCCCGCAGCTAGCGATACGACCACCAGGATACAGAACTCGATGCGCGAGTTACGAATCGCGCATCACCCTCTAACCTGTTCTATCGAACCTTCGAGCATCCGCTGCGCCCGGTCTCGTGCTGCTGTGTCTTCCAGCCCGAGCGAGCGCGCCAGGGCTTTGCCGATGAGCGCGTCGCCCATCGCCATGAGGACAAGGGCCAACGTATCTTCATGCACGACGGCCACGCCACGCCCGCCCGCTTCCTCGGCGGCGATTTCATCCACCAGCGCGTGAATCGTCTCGACGATCGGGGTCAGCGCGTCCTCGTTGCCGGTGAGGATCATCCAGCTTGCGAGCGCACCAGCGCCTTCCTTGTCGAACGCGTCGAACGCCAGATCGACGACCTCGCGCGGGGATCCCAACCCCGCACGGCTAGCGCGTACTGCCTCGGCGATCGTAGCACACACTGTGCTCGCAAGATGCGCTGCAAGATCGCGCTGGAGGCCCGCTGCCGAGCCGAAATGATGCAGCAGATTGGCATGGGTGCGCCCGATCCGCGAAGCGACAGCCTTCAGCGTCACCGCTTGCGGCCCCGCCTCGATCAGCAAGCCACGCGCCGCCTCAAGCGCGATCAGCCGCGATTCTTCGGGCGGCAATCTCTTTCTGGTCCTCATGGCGCGGATCGTTACCCGATCCGCGCCATGGCACAAGTATGACAAGCCGAGGTTCCCCTGCCCGACGCATCCAAGAAAGAGACGTCAGGCCGCGACTTGCATCGGAGGATAATCGCATTCGTCGAGGTCGAGCGCGTAGCGTACGCTGGGCGCAGTCTCATCCCGGCCGAGCGAATAGAGCTGGCGCGTTTCGCCTGTCGGAACGAAGCCCGCCTTTCGCAACACCCGGCCCGATGCCGGGTTATCAACGAAATGGCTCGCCATAATCCGCGTGATGCCGATGTTGCGGGCGACTTCGATCAGACCGCGCGCCGCCTCAGTGGCGATGCCCTGCCCCCAGAAAGGCTTTGCAATCCAGTATCCCAGCTCGACCTCATCATCCCGGTAGTTAAGTCCGGTCATACCAAGAATGGTCGATCCGTCCTCACCCGGCAGGGTCACGAGGAAGCGCGGCAGATTGTCGCCATGTTCGAGCGCGAGGAATTCGCGCGCATTGTCGATCGTATAGGGCCATGGTGCACGCGCGAGGTTGCGGATCACCGCATGCTCGCCGATCCCGGCATAAATGCCTTCGGCGTCTTCGATCCATGCGGGCCGCAGCAGCAGCCGTTCAGTGCGGTGGAACATCGTATTTCTCCCCTTGGCCGACGCACCGGGCTCCTAGTCCGGCTACGTGACAATTGCGTGGTGGCGAAATCAGTATTTCGCCGGATGGAGAGGGAGAAACGACAAGAGGGAGACGGGTCAGGTCCCATCTCCCTCTTTGGCTTGCCGGTTCATGTGGCCGGCTGGGACCGTCTCCGTTGGACGATCCCGTTATCGGAGCGTCCGGCTATTCGGCTGCTTCTTGCATCATGTCCACGGAGACATATTTGCGGCCAAGCTTGCCCTTGTGGAATCGCACCACGCCTTCGGTAAGCGCGAAAAGCGTGTGATCCTTGCCCATGCCGACATTCGTGCCGGGATAGAACTTGGTCCCGCGCTGGCGCACGATAATGTTTCCGGCGAGCACGCCCTGGCTGCCGAACTTCTTCACGCCGAGACGACGACCGGCCGAATCACGACCGTTACGCGATGAACCGCCTGCTTTTTTATGTGCCATCGTTCGGTCTCCTTACTTGTCTTCGGACTTCTTGGCCGGAGCCTTCTTGGCGGCCGGCTTCTTGGCCGGAGCTGCCTTGGCCGCTGCGTCCTTCTTCGGCGCAGCCTTCTTGGCAGCTGGAGCAGCCTTGGCTTCCGATTCGTCCCTCTTGGGCGCGGCCTTGGTGGCGGGCTTCTTGGCTTCCTCAGCCTTCGGCGCAGCTTCCTTCTTGGGCGCAGCCTTCTTTTCGGCCTTCGAATCGCCCACAGCCGTGATGCGCAGGAGCGTCATCTGCTGGCGATGGCCATTCTTGCGGCGATAGTTGTGACGACGGCGCTTCTTGAAGACGAGCACCTTCTCGCTCTTGGCCTGAGCGATGATCTCGGCCGAGACGACCGTCTTCGCTGCGTCGGCGAGCTTGTCGCCATCGCCTGCGAGCAGGACGTCGCCCAAATTGATGGTATCACCCGCTTCACCAGCGAGCTTCTCAACCGCGATCTTGTCTCCGGCGGCAACCCGGTACTGCTTGCCGCCTGTGCGCACTACTGCGAACATGGTGCTTGTCTCTCGTTCAATTTGCTATGCCGGAACCTTGCGAATTACCGGCGCACCCGTCGACCCACCGAATAGCAGGCCCGGAAAGAAGCGTGCCGTTAGGGGATGAACGGCGCGAAGTCAACGCCGGATCGTGCTAGGTCGCAGTCGGGCTGGCACAAAGTATTTGGCGTGCTATCTGCATTGGCGATGCGCCGCCTTACCACACTTACCATGTTGTTCGCGCTCGCCGGTTGTGCGGCGGCGAAGGACGAATATCCCTCGCTCCAGATTCGCGACGTCGAACGTGCGCAAGGTCAGTTCACCCCGACGCCTGCCGCACCGCTCGATGTGCCGCCGGTGCCGGTGACGATTTCCGGTACGCTGGCGGAGCAGTTGGCGACACTCGGCCAGCAGGCGCAGGCATCGCATCAGGCGTTTCTCAAGCAGGTTCCTGCCGCGTCACGACTGGCTGATGCGGCCAGAGGGAGCGCGATCGGCAGCGACGCCTGGGCTTCGGCGCAGGTGGCCCTCGCCTCACTCGATTCGGCGCGCAGCAATACGGCGATCAGCCTTGCCGATCTCGATACGATCCAGATATCGCGCGTCACCACCTCCGAGAACACGGCGGCGGTCGATGCGGTGCGCGCGCAAGTGCTCGAGCTGGTCGAGCAGGAAGACGTTACATTGGCCGAGTTGCGCGCAAAACTGCGCTAAGCCAGCACGACGACCGTCACGACGATTAACCCCCAGCACAGGATAATTGCTGGGAACACCAATTGCAGCGTAGTGCCCAGCCGGGAATGTCGCTCGACCGAAGCGCCCACAGTTAGGGGAAGCGCCTTCAATGCAGGCATTCCGAAGCCCACAACGGCAAACAGGGCGAATAAGGCCAGTGGAACCAGCGCAACCTGTTCTCCAAGCCCAAGCGCAAGAAGGGAGAGAAACGCCAGATAGGCCAACGCAGTTCGCCAGAGGAAACTGTTGGTCGAACCGCTCTTCCAATCGGAATGGGATTCTTGTTTTGCGTTATACCTGTTGGCCTGACCGATCATGATGCGCCTCCTGCGTTACCGCACGGTCATGACCTATGCGCAGCAGAATGCGTTGATCGACATCAAACCCTAGCGGAATTTTCCTTCCAGCGCGCGAGGTCGGTATGATCTACGGCGCGCGGTTCGATCCAATGCCAGCCGTCCTCGCGCTTTTCGCGCTTCCAGAACCATGCTGCGCTTTTCAGGTGATCCATCAGGAAATCGACTGCCTCGATCGACTGGCGGCGATGGCGTGAGGCGGCAGCGACCAGCACGATCGGCGCGCCCGCACGGATATGGCCTGTGCGATGCCACACTACCACACCGTCGAGTTCGAAGCGTTGCATTGCGCGATCGGCCAGCGCCTCCATCCCTGGCAACGTCAGTGGTTCGTAGTGCTGCAATTCGAGCACTTTCACCCCGCCGGCGCGCACCTTGCCGGTATAGCTGGCGATCCCGCCTGCATCGGGGCACGCACGGGCCAAAGCGGCGAGCGGCGGCGCGGGCGAGAAGCCCTTGGCCAGCAGGCGCACATCGCGCATCGAATCAGCCCCCGCTGACGGGCGGGAGCAGCGCGACTTCCTCGCCGTCCTGCGCGCACAGAGCGGTCTTGTCGGATAACACGCGGCCCGCGCAGGCGATATTCACCCGCTCGAGCTTGAGCTGGTCGGCAACAGATGGCGGCACTGCTTCGAGTAACCCGCTCCAGTCGAGCGGTGCGGGCACGTCCAAATCATCCACGCCTACCAGATCGCGCAAAGGCCCAAGAAACACGATCCGCGCGCTCACGACGGCTGGTCCACCGGATCGCCCGCGCCCTCATCGTCGCCTTCGAGATATTGTCCGGTAATCGCCTCGGCATCGCTGAGATAACGCTCAAACGCGTCGATCACCGCGCCTTTACCCGACACCGCGACCGCCCTGCGCGGCGCATACTCGCGCGCGAGACCCGCAATCGCCGCCAAACGCCACTGTCGGTGGGTGTGATCTGCCGGAGCGAAGGCCACCAGCACATCCTCACCGCCCGCCAATATGGTTTCGACATGCGGTAACCAATGCTGGTGGAACACTCCCGCCGCCGCCAGCGGCTCAGGAGGCAGATCGTCCACCGTCACGCGTTTCATTCGTCGCGCTCGCGGTGCAGCGTCACGCCGATCTTTTCGCCCTTTTCGGAAATCGCAAGCTTCACGATCTTGACCGTCACCGCCTCGACGCGCCGGTCCTGAACGAGCAATGTTTCGCAGATATGATCCGCAACCGCCTCAATCAGCTTGAAATGCACGCCTTCGGGCAAAGCGCCCGACGCGGCGAATTTCAGGTCCATGTAGTTCTTCGACGCGTCCAGAGTGGTGTCAGGGTCATAGCGCCGCAGCGGCTTCATCCGCGCCTGCACGGAGATGCGCAGCGGCTGCGGCTCGCCGGTTTCTTCGGAATAGATTCCGGTCAGAACATCATGTTCGAAATCGGCAACTTCGAGGATCAGCGAATCGTCCATGTCCCGTCCCTAGCGCGATTTCTGCTGTTGGCCCACGACTCGCTCGATTCGACGATCGGGCACGACCCAGATGGCCGCCACCGCAACGAAGAACATCATCCCGACCCAAGGCGCAGCAAACCATGCGCCGACCATGCCAAGGGTGTAGAATATTGGCGACAGCTTGCCTTTGCGATCTCGTCCAATTGCCTTTGCCAGCAAGCCATCGCTACCCTGCAGATGAATAATGCTCAGCTGCAGGATGTAGTAAGCGACCGCGCAAGCCAGCAGATTAACACCGTAAAGTACGGTCGGCAGCCGGGCGAAGTGGTTTTCGCCCATCCAACCAGTGGTGAATGGAAGCAATGACAGCCAGAAGAGCAGATGCAGATTAGCCCATAGGATTGCACCGTTCGCGTGTTCGGTCACGGCCATCATGTGATGATGATTGTTCCAGTAAATACCGACATAGACGAAGCTCAGGACATAGCTGAAGAATATCGGCCAAAGAGCCGCCAGTGCCGTAGGGGCCGGCTCATGCGGGACCTTAAGCTCAAGCACCATGATGGTGATGATGATCGCCAGCACCCCATCGCTGAACGCCTCGAGCCGCGATGTTTTCATGGGTTTCTCCATCTGGCGAAGATCGCGGTTGGAAGGATCCGCCCACCGCCCTCCTCGCGCACCGCCAGATCGCCGTGTTCGACAACACCCGGCAAGCCTTCGAACAGTTCGGCCAGCAATCCGCCCAGCGCGAGGCTGCTCATGCGCACGGCATAGACGGTGAGGAACAGGAAGCGACTGTCGGCATCGAGCAGCTGGCGGCAATCGGAGACCAGCGGTGCCAGCCCTTCCTCGATCCGCCAGAATTCACCCTTCGGCCCGCGGCCGAACTTGGGCGGGTCCAGGATGATCCCGTCATAGCGCCGCTCACGCCGCACCTCGCGCGCGGCGAATTTCGCCGCATCGTCGGTCAGCCAGCGGATCGGCGCATCCCCAAGACCCGACAGCGCGGCATTGTCGCGCGCCTGCGCCACTGATTTCTTCGAGGCATCGACATGGGTAACCCGCCCGAACGGACTTAGCGCGAGCGAACCGACGCCGGTATAGCCGAACAGGTTGAGCGCTTCGGCTTCTGTACGTCCCGCAAGTTGTTCACCCATCCACTCCCACACCGGCGCCATGTCGGGAAAGAACGCCAGATGGCGGAAGGGCGTGCATTGGGCGGTAAAGCGCGTGTGCTGCCAACCCAGCTCCCAGCCTTCCTCAGGCACGGGTCGCGTGAATTGCCAGCGACCGCCGCCGTCCTCGTCCGACGCGGGGACGAATTCGCCATCCGCCTCCCACTCGGCCTCGCGCGGCGTCCACAGCGCTTGCGCTTCGGGGCGGATGAAGCAGTGGGAGCCATAGCGTTCGAGCTTGCGACCATGGCCACTGTCGAGCAAACCATAGTCGGACCAGCCATCGCCGACCATCAGCCGCGGTTCGGGACGAAACTCAGCCATCAGGCGCGATAGATTGCGGTATCGAGCACGAATTTGCGCACGTCTTCATAACCACCGGACAGGGATGTGAAGCGCTCTTCGCGAGCGAAAATATCGCCAACACGCGGCGGCAGCGACGGGCGATATCCGGTCGCGCGTTCAACCGCATCGCGAAACTTCGCGGGATGAGCAGTGGCAAGCGTCACCACCGGCACATCATTGGACCATTCGAGCATACGCGCGGCGTGGAGGCCGACTGCAGTATGCGGGTCGATCGCCTCGCAATCGCACTCCTCCCATGCCCATCGCATGGCCTGCGCCATGTCGTCGGCATCGGCCCTCGCCGTGCAGAACAATGCGGATGCGCCATCGCGCTGGGCGTTGGTGAGCCGCATCGCTCTCGTCTGTTCGAATCCTGCCATCTGCGCGGCAAGCGCCGCGCCGTCGCGGTCGCCGAGATCAAACAGCAGGCGTTCGAAATTGGAACTGACCTGGATATCCATCGAAGGCGCTGCAGTGGGCGTTACCGTCCCGGCGGAATAATCGCCATCCGACAGCGCGCGGAACAGGATGTCGTTGATATTGGTCGCCACCACCAGCCGCTCGATCGGCAATCCCATCTGCGCGGCGACATAGCCCGCAAATACGTCGCCGAAATTGCCGGTCGGCACGCTGAAGGCAATTTTGCGCTCGGGCGCGCCCAATTGCAGCGCGGCAGCGAAGTAGTAGACGACCTGCGCCATCAGTCGCGCCCAATTGATCGAATTGACTGCGCCGATGTTGATTGCCGATGTAACGTCGCGATCCGAGAAAAGCCGCTTCACCATTGCCTGTGCAGTGTCGAAATCACCATCGATCGCGACATTGTGGACGTTGGGAGCAAGTACGGTGGTCATTTGCACGCGCTGCACGTCGCTGACGCGGCCCGCGGGATGAAGCATGAAAATCTCGACCCGGTCGCGGTTGGCCAGCGCGTCGATCGCCGCGGAACCCGTATCGCCGCTGGTCGCGCCGACCACAGTCAGCGCTCTGTCCTCTAGCGCGAGGAATTCCTCGAACAGCAGCCCGAGCAATTGCAGAGCAACGTCCTTGAACGCCAGCGTCGGCCCATGGAACAGTTCGAGCAGCCAGTTGCGCTCGTCGAGCTGGGTCAGCGGTGTCACCGCGACATGGGCGAACCGGCCATAGGCTTCCTCGCACAATTCCTGCAACCGCTCGGGCGTAAGGCAGTCGCCCACAAACGGCTGCATGATGCGCGCGGCCAGCGTCGCATAGGGCAGGCCACGGAGCGCTGCTATCTCCTCATGCGAGAAGCGCGGCCACTGTTCGGGCACGAACAGGCCGCCATCGGGTGCGAGACCAGCAAGCGTGACGCCAGCGAAATCGAGCGCCGGGGCGCTTCCACGGGTTGAAACGTAGCGCATAGGCTGTGGCGGTTAGCCGCGCGCGCACGATGCGGCAAGCTAGCGCGGCTTCACTGCAGTGAAGCCGATCTCCATCGCTTGCGGAGAGCCAGCACGTAGATCACCACCGCTGTGAGTGCAAAACCGAACCATTGGACCATATAAGACCAGGAACTATTCGGCTCGTCGCCCGGATCGGGCTGGCGCGAGGCGGTGAGGCCTGGCGCGGGGATTTCCGCCACGATCATCAGTTTCTGGCTGGCGGGTCTGAACGCCAGCTTCTCCCACACGCCGCGTGTATCGGGCTGCCGCAGAGTATGACCTGTGACCGCACCGCCGCTCCAGTCAACCGCATCGTCAGGTGCGAAAGTCATCCCCATGTCCACCTTGAAGGTCGCGCTTCCGGTGGGTTCGGCACAGGTCGCGATATGGCGCCATCCGGTTCGGTCATCGACCGAACGACCAACGCGGGTTGTCCATCCCACAACGCGCGCGCATTGTGCCTTGACCTTGCGGTATAACAGGCTCGCATCGGCGGGATGGGCATAGGGGTAAGCGAGGGGCGGAAGGTGCTCGCGCGCGATCATCTGACGTTTCATTGCGTCGCGCTCCTCAGCCCGGCCCCACTGCCAGAAACCGAGCGCGACCATGATCGCTGCGGCGATGCCCACCAGCAGCGTCGGTATGATCGGTATGCGTCTTGTCATTCCTCGCGCTGGCCTGCCTCGCGCGCTTTGTTCTGATATTCACTGGCCAGCAGCGCGCCCTTGGCGAAGCGCAGCCCAGCCAGCACCATTGCCGTGCTGATCGGCACCCACAGCAATATATGCACCCAGAATGGCGGATCGGCAGAAACCTGCAGCCAGACGGCCAGTCCGACCACGATCGCGCCGACGATCAGGATCAGGAATGCAGCCGGCCCGTCACCGACATTGAAGCGCGCGAAGTCGAGGCCGCAAACCCGGCAACGTGGGGCGAAACGCACGATACCATTGAACAGCGTGCGCGATCCGCATTTGGGGCACAGACCCAAAAGGGCAGCCTCCCCGATGGCAGGCTGACCCTTGTCTGGTTCCGGCGCTTCGGAACTCATCAGTGGTAATGCGCGCCCCAGCCGCCCCAGACATAGACGACCACGAACAGGAACAGCCACACCACGTCGACGAAGTGCCAGTACCACGCCGCCGCTTCGAAACCGAAATGATGGCGCGGGGTGAAGTGGCCGAGATAGACCCGACGCAGGCACACGATCAGGAAAATCGTACCGACGATCACGTGGAAGCCGTGGAAGCCGGTCGCCATGTAGAACGCCGAGCCATAGGTGTTCTGCCCGAAGGCGAACGGCGCGTGCATGTATTCATAGGCCTGGAAGAAGGAGAAAAAGAGGCCGAGGATAATCGTGAGCCACAGGCCCTTCTTGAGCCCTTCACGATCGCCATGGATGAGGCAGTGATGCGCCCAGGTGACGGTTGTGCCCGAACACAGCAGGATCAACGTGTTGAGCAGCGGCAGGGCGAACGGGTCCATGACCGCCTCGATCGCCTTGGGTGGCCATTGCCCGCCGATGACATCCGACAGTTGCGAGGGGAACAGCGCAAAATCGAACCAGCTCCAGAACCAGCCAACGAAGAACATCACTTCGGACGCGATGAACAGGATCATGCCGTAGCGCAGGTGAAGTTGCACGACAGGCGTGTGATCGCCCTGCTGTGCTTCGTGCACGATCTTGGAAAACCAAGCGAAGAAGGTCGCGATCAGGCCGGCGATACCGATACCCAGGAAAATATGCGCGCCCGACAATCCGTGGAAGCTCAGCGCCATGCCGCTGGTGAACATCAATGCGGAAAAGGCCGCGACCAGCGGCCAGATATCAGGTGCGAGAATGTGATAATCGTGGTTCTTGGCGCCAGACATTATGCTTTCCCTCAAAAATCCTCAGTCTGCCCTTTAATGGGCACAGCCTTGCGGGTCTAGGCACTAGTGCGATCAATTCCCATCCGCGTTGCCCCCGCACCTCAATCGTTTATTCGGCCCCGTTTTTGGCTACGTGGAAGGTATAGGACAGGGTGATCTGCTGAACCCCCTTCATATCCGGGTCCTTCAGCGCCTTGGGATCGACGTAATAGAGCACAGGCATCCGCACTTCCTGATGCGGCTGGAGTGTTTGCTCGGTAAAACAGAAGCACTGAATTTTGTTGAAATAGGCGCCAGCCTGGTCTGGCTCGACGTTATAAGTCGCACGGCCCGTGACCGGCTTGTCCGAATCATTGCGCGCGGTGAAGAACGCCATCGACCGTTCTCCGATCGCCACCGTCTGCGTCGATTGCAGCGGCTTGAACGTCCAAGGCATTCCCCTGTCCTTGCTGGCATCGAAACGGATCGACATCGTGCCCGCCCCCGCGCTCTCGGCCATCCGGGCAGCAAGGTCTGCATCCGCGCTTGTGGCGCGCTGGGTCGTCCCGGCAAACCCGGTCACCTGACAGAACATGCGGTAAAGTGGCACCGCCGCAAAACCGAGCGCGAGCATCGCCAGCGACGCCAATGCCGCCAGAAAGGCAATACGCTGGTTCTTGCCAAGACCAGAGATTGCCTTCAGCGTCATCCGTGGGTCTTCACCAGCGTGATGACGTAAAACAGCGCGACAAAGAACAAGAGCACCAGCGCAAGCGCCAGATTGCGCGCCTTTTGACGTCGCCGGATTTCCGCTTCTTCTTCAGGCGTCATGCGATAATTCCATTTACAGTCAGGACGTGGTCGACCACCAGCGCGCCGAAAAGAGCGAAGAGATACAGGATGCTGAAGGCGAACAGCCGCTTCTCCGGTTTCATCGCATCGCCGTCCGTCGACCTGCGAAACGCCACGGGCACCGACAGTACGAGGAAGGCCAGCGAAAGCGCGATTGCGCTGGCGCCGTAGAACCAACCCGTCCCACCAATCACCCACGGCGCAGCTGCGATCGGCAGCAGCAGGATGCAGTAGGCGAGGATCTGGCGGCGGGTTGACGCTTCGCCGCGCACCACCGGCATCATCGGTATGCCTGCCTTGGCGTAGTCGGTTTTCACGAACAGAGCCAGCGCCCAGAAATGCGGCGGGGTCCAGAAGAAGATGATCGCGAACAGCAACAGCGGCATGGCCGTTATGTGCCCGGTCACCGCGACCCAGCCGATCAGCGGGG
This sequence comes from Qipengyuania algicida, assembly GCF_009828025.1. Classification (GTDB taxonomy): domain Bacteria; phylum Pseudomonadota; class Alphaproteobacteria; order Sphingomonadales; family Sphingomonadaceae; genus Qipengyuania; species Qipengyuania algicida. The sequence goes on from NZ_WTYA01000001.1 coordinate 12,637, forward strand.
GAAACGCCCCCGCACCCCCACCAATGACGATATTCTGTGGCGTGCGCGGCTTGAGCCAGATGGTGTAGACGACAGCATAATAAATGATCGAAATCGCCAGCAGTCCCGCAGCCAACCAGTGCACCGCCAGCCCCATCACGCCGACCGAGGCGCAAGACAGCGCGATCCCGAAATCGCGCGCGTCCTGCCGCTTCAACCGGCCGCTTGGCAGCGGACGCGAGGCGGTGCGGCGCATGTTCGCGTCGATATCGGCTTCCCACCACATGTTCAGCGCAGCCGCCCCACCCGCGCCCATGGCGATGCACAGGATCGCGGCGAATCCGAGCACAGGATGGATATGGCCCGGCGCCGCCAACAGGCCGCACAGCCCGCTGAAGATCACCAGGCTCATCACGCGCGGCTTGGTCAGCGCGTAGAAGTCGCGCCAGTCCGCCGGGAGCTGGAGGGGTTGCGTGTCACTCATCGAATCACATGGGGTATAGGCGGCCCGGGTCATCGGCGGAAGGGCGGCGCTCACAAACCCGCCACCCAGTCGAGCAGCAGGCGATTGACCGCCTCTGGCCTTTCCTGCTGCGTCCAGTGTCCGCATCCGGGCAATATATGCCCTTCGACCTGCGGCGCGAACAGTCGCATCATGCCGACGGGGTCCTCTACGGCACCGAACAAGGTCGTCGCCGGATCGCGATCGCCGCCGATGAACAGGCTAGGCTGTTGGATCAACTTGCCCGCGAAATTTCGCAACCATTTGAAATCGCGTTCGTGGTTACGATAGCGGTTCAATGGGCCACGAAAGCCGGACACCTTAAACTCAGCCTCGTAGAAATCGAGGTCGGCCTCGGTGAGCCATGGCATCGAGACCGGCTCAGGCAGCCCTTCTAGAAACGTCGCGCCCAGTGGCTTGTCCCAGTAATTGCCTTGCGGCACATCGCCCGAAATCGAATACATCATCGTTTCGACGAAGCGGCGCGGATCGGGCTCGGCTTCGGCCTCCGCCACGCCGGGTTCCTGGAAATATTCCTGATAGAAGAACCGGCCCTTCGCCGTGAAATGTTCGCGGAAGGTCTCGGTGAACGGGCGGCTCGGCACACCGGCGAAAGGCACTGAGAGCCCCGCGACGGCGCGGAACCGGTCTGGGTTAGTCAGCGCCGAATTCCACACGATCGGCGCCCCCCAGTCATGCCCGACAAGAATTGCCGGGGCATCGGGCTGCAACTGTTTGGCCAGTTCGACCAGATCGCCGACAATATGCTCCATCGCATAGGCATCGACCGGATGGGGTTTGTCCGATTGGCCGTAGCCGCGCACGTCGATGGCACAGGCGGTGTATCCGGCATCAGCCAGCGGGCCCAGCTGGTGGCGCCAGCTGTACCAGCTCTCGGGAAACCCGTGGACGAGAATCACGAGTTCGCCGTCGCCGCTGGCTGGTCGTTCGATCGCGCAATTGAGCGTTATCTCGCCACAGTCGACCCGCTCCATTTCGGGCATTGTATTCCCCTCCCATTCTCAAGCAAAAGACCGGCTCCTTCGCAGGAACCGGTCTTGAGCTTGTGTTTTAAACCGCCGAGCCAATGAAGTCCCGGTCCGCCCGGTCAGGCCGTCGCTGCGCGATCGGCAGCTGGACGATGATCGTGGTAGTCCTGATCCTCGTCGATCACCGGCAGCGTTTCGAACTGATGGTACGGCGGCGGGCTCGATAGCGTCCATTCGAGCGTTGTCGCACCCGGACCCCAGGGGTTGGCCGGAGCCTTCTTGCCCGCGGTAAAGGCATAAATCATGTTGACGACCCAGATACCCATCGAGGACGCCATGACCATGTAGCCGATCGAGGCGAAGTGGTTCCAGTATTCAAACGCCGGGGTGTAGTCCGGGATACGGCGCGGCATTCCGTCCATGCCGAGGAAGTGCATCGGGAAGAAGATCATGTTCACGCCGACGAAGAACACCCAGAAATGTGCGTGGGCGAGGAATTCGGAGTGCATCTTCCCGCTCATCTTCGGGAACCAGTAGTAGAAACCGGCGAACAGTGAGAACACCGCGCCCATCGACAGCACGTAGTGGAAGTGCGCGACGACGAAATAGGTGTCCTGCATGTAGTCATCGAGCCCGCCATTGGCGAGATAGACGCCGGTGACGCCGCCCACGGTGAACAGGAAGATCATGCCGATCGCCCAGACCATCGGGCTCTTGAACTCGATCGAGCCGCCCCACATTGTGGCGATCCAGCTGAAGATCTTGACGCCTGTCGGGACCGCAATGACCATCGTCGCGGCGGTAAAATACATCTTCACGTCGACGCTCAGGCCGGTGGTGTACATGTGGTGCGCCCACACGATGAAGCCCACCACGCCGATCGCGACCATCGCATAAGCCATGCCGAGATAACCAAACACCGGCTTCTTGGAGAATGTCGCGACGATCTGGCTGATCATGCCGAAGCCCGGTAGGATCATGATGTAGACTTCAGGGTGACCGAAGAACCAGAACAGGTGCTGATAGAGCACCGGATCGCCGCCGCCAGCCGCTTCGAAGAAAGTCGTGCCGAAGTTACGGTCGGTGATCAGCATGGTGATTGCCGCAGCGAGCACTGGCAGCGCCAGCAGCAGCAGGAAAGCGGTGACGAGGATCGACCACACGAACAGCGGCATCTTGTGCAGCGTCATGCCAGGCGCGCGCATGTTGAAGATGGTGGTGATGAAGTTGATCGCACCAAGGATCGATGCAGCACCCGCAAGGTGGAGCGAGAAGATGGCGAAGTCGACCGCCGGTCCGGGCGATCCCGAGGTCGAGAGCGGTGCGTAAACGGTCCAGCCGGTACCCGCGCCATCGCCCGTTCCGCCGGGGAAGAACATCGAGGCCATCAGGCTGCAGAAACCCGCCACAGTCAACCAGAACGACACATTGTTCATCCGCGGGAAGGCCATGTCTGGCGCGCCGATCATGATCGGGACGAACCAGTTGCCGAAGCCGCCGATCATCGCTGGCATGACGAGGAAGAACACCATGATCATGCCGTGGGCGGTGATCAGAACGTTCCACATATGCATGTTGGTGACGAAATTGGCCTCGCCGCCCATCAGATTTACCCAGAAACCGAGGTACTGGATCCCCGGATGCATCAGCTCCATGCGCATGATGCCGGAAATCCCGCCACCGATCAGACCCGCGCAGATAGCGAAGATCAGATAGAGCGTTCCGATATCCTTGTGATTGGTCGACATGAACCAGCGAGCGAAGAAGCCCGGCTTGTGGTCGGCGTCGTGTTCATGCCCGTGATCGGCGCCAGCAGCGTCATGGGCCTGGAAATGGTCGGCGGTGGTGGCCATGTTTCGGTCTCTTCCTACGCTAAGCGGGAAATCAGGCGGTGGTTGCCGGGGTCGGCGTCACCGGTGCGACGGGTGCAGCACCCTCGGCGGGCTTGTCTGATGGCGTTGCTTCAGGAGCAGCAGCCGCGTCGGCAGGTTGCGCCGATGCATCGGAACCGCCAGTCTTCTTCATATGACCGCCTTGCAGGGCAACCCATTGACGCCACTTGTCCATCGGGACCGCCTCGATCGCGATCGGCATGAATCCATGCTTGGCGCCGCAAAGTTCGGAGCACTGGCCGTAATAGACGCCGGGCTCGTCGATCTGGAGCATTCGCTCGTTGAGGCGGCCCGGAATGGCGTCGAGCTTGAACCACAGGCTTGGCACGGCGAAGGAATGGATCACGTCCGCGCCGGTCGTCTGGATGCGCAGCGGAACGCCTACCGGCACCACAAGGCGATTATCGACCTCGAGATGGTTAGGGCCATCCCACGGCTTTGTGCCATCATAGCGCGTCCCGGCGTTGATTTCAGGTTCACCGGGAACATTGAGCATCTTGGAGACGACCTCCACCCCGTTGTCGGGATAGGTGTAGTCCCAATACCACTGATAGCCTGTCGCCTTGATGGTGATAGCATCCTTGGGCGGCGATTCGTACTGTTTCGCCAACAGCTTGATCGACGGGATCGCGATGCCGACCAGGATCAGGACCGGCAACAGGGTCCACACGACTTCCAGCATGGTGTTGTGCGTGGTCTTGCTGGGCACGGGATTGCGGCCAGCGCGATAGCGAATCATCACCCACAGCAGCAGTGCGGCAACGAATACGCAGATGATTCCCATGATCCACATCATCGCGACATGGAAAGGATAGGCCATCCGGCCGACCGGCGAATATTGCTGCTGAACGTCGATTCCCGCCGGCTTGGGCATACCCTTGCCCGGTGTCGGCGTCATCGGCACCCAACCGCCCTCGTCCGGATTGCCCGGTCCGGCGTCTTTCGCAGCAGCAGGCGTGGCCGCCGCAGGGGCCGCAGGGGCCGAAACGGTAGGCTGGGCCTTGGCTGCGGGCGCAGCGTCCTGCGCCATCACCGGCTTCACGGCGACGATCATCGCCAGCGCAAACAGGGAAACAATCAGGAACCTTACGGCCCATGAAAAGCTTTGATGCGGAGTGATTGTAAACATGCGGTCCCGTATTCTCGCTGTTACGGGCAGCAATGCCACCCCCTCTCATGCCGAGTCGAACCGGGCGATCGATAATCCCCCAATTCAAATCGAACGTGCCGCCTATACGGCGCGATTGCGCAAGCCTCAAGCCACAGGTGTATTTTTTGCGCTGCTAAGGCTTTATCCCCTTGCGCCACGGCGACGGAGAGGCTTTGGCTGCCATCCGATTATGACCGAAGATGAAATCCTCTCCGAATTTCGAGCGAGCGAGGCGCTGCTCGAAGGCCATTTCAAACTGTCCTCCGGGCGGCACTCAGCGCATTACCTGCAGTGCGCCCGCGTGCTGATGAATGCCGAGCGCGCCGGAAGCCTCGCTCGTGCGCTAGCGCAGACGATCCCGCGCGAGATGCGCGCCGCAATCGATGTGGTGGTCAGCCCGGCGATGGGCGGACTCATCATCGGTCACGAAATGGGCCGCGCGCTGGGCAAGGACGCGATCTTCCTCGAAAGACCGGAGGGAATTTTCGAACTGCGTCGCGGGTTCCGGCTCGAACCGGGTCAGAAAGTGCTTATGGTCGAGGATGTCGTCACCACGGGCCTGTCCAGCCGCGAGGCGATCGCGGCGGTGGTGCGCGAGGGCGGCGAAGTCATTGCCGAAGCGTCGCTGGTCGATCGTTCCAACGGATCTGCCGATCTGGGCGTGCCGTTCTTCCCGCTGATCGCCATCAACTTCCCGACCTATGCCGAGGAAGACGTGCCCGACGACCTAGCCGCCATCGAATTGACCAAGCCGGGGAGTCGCAAATCCTGAGCACGCCCCCGCCCCCCGGTTCATCGGCGCGCGTCGGGCGGCTGCGCCTCGGCGTCAACATCGATCACGTCGCGACCATTCGCAACGCGCGCGGCGGCGATCATCCCGATCCCGTGCGCGCGGCGCAGATCGTGGCTGAAGTCGGCGGCGACGGCATCACCGCACATCTGCGCGAGGACCGCCGCCATATTCGCGACGACGATCTGCGCCGGATCCAGGACGCGACCGACTTGCCGCTCAACCTGGAGATGGCAGCGACCGAGGAGATGCTCGCCATTGCCCTCGCCCACAATCCCCACGCCGCCTGTATCGTCCCAGAAAAGCGCGAGGAGCGCACCACCGAGGGCGGGCTGGACGCGGCAGGACTGCACAACCAGCTCGCGCCGATCGTGACCCGGCTGGCCGATGCTGGCATCCGCGTCAGCCTGTTCATCGAGCCGAGCGAGCGCCAGCTCGACGCCGCACTGCGGCTCGGCGTGCCCGTGGTCGAATTCCACACCGGCGAATATGCCCATGCGGCGGGCGAGGAACTTTCGCGCGAGTTGAAACGGATCGCCAATATGGCCGCGCTGGCCGCCAAGAACGGCATCGAACCGCACGCCGGACATGGGCTGACCTACGAAAACGTCCAGCCGATCGCAGCCATCCCGCAGCTCGCCGAGCTCAACATCGGGCATTATCTCGTGGGTGAGGCGGTGTTCGTCGGACTCAAGCAGGCGGTGCGCCAGATGCGTGAATTGATGGACGAGGCGCGGTGATCATCGGCCTCGGTTCAGACCTGTGCAATATCGAGCGAATCCAGAATTCACTCGACCGGTTCGGCGACCGTTTCGAGCAGCGCTGCTTTACCGAGATCGAGCGCGCCAAGGCGGCCCGCCGCCCCTTCACTCGCGCCGGGACCTACGCCAAACGCTTCGCCGCCAAGGAGGCATTCTCAAAGGCGGTCGGCACCGGTTTCAAGCGCGGCGTGTTCATGCGCGATATCGGCGTGGTCAATGCTCCGTCGGGCGCACCTACCCTCGCGCTCACCAATGGCGCAGCGAAGCGGCTTGCGGAAATGCTTCCGCAGGGGCATGACGCGCGCATTCATCTTACTCTCACCGACGATCACCCATGGGCACAAGCCTTCGTGATCATCGAGGCCTTCCCCCTATGAACAGCGAAACCAGCAAATTGAGCAAGACCGCACACACCAAGGACACGCCGGCCAAGAATAGCAACGAGGCCAAGAAACCGGTCAACTGGTTTGCCGAAATCCGCGGCCTGCTGCTGATGCTGCTGGCGGTGCTCGCCTTTCACAGTTTCGTGGCCAAGCCGTTCTACATCCCGTCTGAATCGATGATGCCCAACCTGCTCGTGGGTGATCGGCTGGTGGTGAGCAAGTATCCCTATGGCTACAACTGGTCCTCGCTGAGCTTCCACCCGCTGCCGCGCTCGACCTGGCGGTTGTTCCCCGGCACTCCGCAATACGGCGATATCGTGATCCCGATCCCGCCAAACGACAAAGAGGATTACATCAAGCGCGTCGTTGCGCTCCCCGGTGACACGATCGCGGTGAAGAACGACCAGATCATCCTCAACGGCAAGCCCGTCCCGCAACAGGTCGAACCGCCGATCGAGATCCCGGTCGACCTCAACGAGCCCTGCGACGAGTATCAATACCCCGGTATGAAAGTGACCAAGCCCGACGGAACGCAGGTTTGCCGGATGCCGGTCGTGCGCGAAACCATGCCCAATGGCGCGAGCTATCTGGTTATCACCCATTCGGCGACGCCGCTCGATTTCCCGCAGATCACGGTGCCCAAGGGCAGCGTGTTCGTGATGGGCGATAACCGCGACCATTCCGCCGACAGCCGCGTGCCGATCGAGGGCAAGGGTCTGGGCGGACCAGTACCGCTTTCGAACATCAGCGGCCGCGCTGAATTCATCACCTTCTCGCTCGACGGGTCGACCAACTGGAACCCGATCAGCTGGTTCACTTCGTTGCGCCCAGGCCGCGCGTTTACGTCGCTGCGACCGGCAATCGTGCCGCAGCCCAAACCGGTTGTAGGGCAGGCTGCACCGGCCAACTGATCGGCCATGAAGGGGAGCGTGGATGAGCAAGCAGGACGAAGACAAACCTGACGATCATTCGGCGGACGCCGGACCGGGATCGCGCCCTCTGGGGTACAGTCCGTCGATGATCTCCGATCCGCGCCTGCGGTACGAATTCGCCCGCGCGATGATCTGGACTGCCACCGTTGGTGCGGTGGTGCTCGCAGTCACGATTGCACGCCCCCTGCTGGTGATCTTCGGGGGCATGGTCTTCGCCGCGATGATCGATGGCGGTGCGCGCCTGCTCGGCCGTATCCTGCCGATCGCGCGCGGATGGCGCGTTGCCATCGTGCTTGTTCTCACGGTGCTGTTCTTCGCCTGGCTCGGCTATTTCGCCGGTTCCACCGTATCGCAGCAAGCCGCGCAATTTCCCTCGGTCATCGAAACACAGTTGAACCGCCTCGTCGATTGGGCGCAGACTCAGGGCTTCGACATCAGTCAGGCACAATTGTCGAAGTATGCCGGTGGCATCACGAGTGGCATAGGCACGGTGACGCGCGCGCTGACCGGTGCGGTGGGGGCGATCACAACGGTGGTCCTGATCGCGATCATCGGGGTCTATGTGGCTTTGGAGCCGCAACTTTACGAGCGTGGGATCGCGTGGATCCTGCCGCAGGGTCAGCGCGAGGAATTCTACAAGACCGCCAGCGACATGGCCTATACGCTGCGGCGGTTGATGGCCGGACGACTGGTGGGCATGGCGGTCGAGGCGCTGTTCACTTACGTCCTGCTGGTCATCATCGGCGTGCCAATGGCTGCCCTGCTGGCGATCCTTACCGGATTGTTCGCGTTCATTCCCAATCTAGGCGCGATCATCTCGGGCGCGTTAATGGCGCTGGTGGGCTTTTCAGTCGGCGTCGACACCGGCCTCTACACCATCGGCGTCTACCTGCTGGTGCAGAATTTCGATGGCTATGTGGTGATCCCGATGATCGCCAAGAAGACGGTCGATCTCGCCCCAGCGCTGGTGCTTGCGATGCAGCTCATCATGGGCCTGCTGTTCGGCGTGCTCGGGCTTTTCCTGGCCGATCCGGCGGTGGCGATGCTCAAGGTCGCGCTTGAACGGCGTGCGGAGCACAACCAGAGCGAGGATGAAGCACGCGCAGCGGCAGGCCATGGCGCGTAAGTTTCTCTACATTATTGCCGGGATCACCGTTCTCATCCTGATCGGTGCCATCTCGCTGGCGATCTGGTCACGGCAAGCGACCGAGATTGCATTCGTGCCCCGCACGCCCTTCGTCGAGCAGACGCCGCTGGCCAACAACGCCTATTCCGATCCGGCAATGTGGTACTCGCGCCCCGGCATGGGAACCAATGATCCCGCACGCTACGAACCGGCGATCGAGGCCAAGGATGGCACCATCCATCCCGGCCAGCCGGCCGATCCTTCCAGCACACCGCGCTTCGCCGTGTTCTTTGTCCACCCGACCAGCTATCTACCGCTCGCGCTGTCGGAAAAAGCCAACTGGAACGACACGCTGAACGATCCAGTGTCCGAAGCGCGGGCGCGGCTTTATCTCAGGGGCATGGCCAGCGCATTCAACCGCGCCGACGAGATCTGGGCACCGAAATACAGGCAAGCCGCTGTCGGTGCATTCCTGACCGACAAGCCCGAAGCACAAAAAGCCATCGACGCCGCCTATGGCGACGTGCGCGAGGCGTTTCGCTATTTCGTCGCGAGCGTACCCAAGGATGAGCCGATCGTGCTCGCCGGACACAGCCAGGGCGCACTGCACATCCTGCATCTGCTGCGCAGCGAAATCGCAGGGGCACCGCTCCAGAAACGCATCATCGCCGTTTATGCGATCGGCTGGCCAATCTCGGTCGAGCACGATTTGCCCGCGCTCCCGATGCCCGCTTGTGCTGCGCCTTCGCAAACGGGTTGCGTTGTCACATGGTCGAGCTTTGCCGAGGATGCCGATCCGACGATGTTGATGACGCGCTACGCCGCCACCCCCGGCTTCGATGGCAAACCGCGCGGCGACGGTCCGATCCTTTGCGTCAATCCACTGACCGGCAGCGTCAACGGCTCCGCCCCGGCGAGTGCCAATCTCGGCACCCTCGTTCCCAGTGCTGATCTTTCGAGCGGAAAGCTGGTGGCAGGTGCCGTGCCCGCCCAATGCAACGCGCAGGGCCTGTTGATGATCGGATCACCGCCAGAAATGGGCCAGGGGGTCCTGCCGGGTAACAATTACCACGTTTACGATATCCCACTGTTCTGGCGGAACCTGCAACAGGATGTCGTGCGCCGGGCCAAGGCATGGACGAACGCGCAATCGTAACCGACGACGCGCGCGCCTTTGGCGAAGCTTTGCCCGATGGCGGAGCCTTGCTGGCGCTGGACGTCGGCACCAAGACGATCGGTATTGCGACTTGCGATGCTGGCTGGCGCTTTGCGACGGCGGGAACGACCCTGCCACGCGGCAAGTTCGGGGCCGACCGCGCGAAGCTGGGCGAACTGGTCCGGGCGCGGGGGATCACGGGACTGGTCATCGGCCTGCCGCGCAACATGGACGGCAGCGAAGGTCCGCGCGCGCAGGCCAGCCGCGCCTATGCCCGCAATTGTGCCGAAGCGCTAAAATTGCCGGTGCTGCTGTGGGACGAACGCTGGTCGACGCTCAGCGCGGAAAGCGCAATGATCGGGCAGGACATGAGCCGCGCCAAACGCGCCGAACGGATCGACAGCCACGCCGCTGCGGTGATCCTGCAAGCGGCAATCGACCGGCTGGCGGGCTCGGCCTTCTGATCCTGCGACGGTGGGCGTTCAGGCCGCCTTGCTCCGCTTGAGCCGGGCTTCTGCCGCTACCAGCCGACTTCCCGAACGCTCCGCCTTACGCCACAGTTCGTCACGCCCCGCTTCATCGAGCAGTATCGCCCGCGCTTCGAGACTGGCCAGGCGCAGGCGATCGCTCGGGTGGTGCCGACCGAAATGCTGAGCCAGGTCGAGCGCCTCATCCCCGCCCAGCCCCACGGCACAGCGCAGGAAGGTTTCGGTCGAGGTAGGATTGAGCACCCCCGTAATCGCGCCGGTGCCCAGATCGAAGCCATATTGGTCGATCCACGCCTCCCTCGGATCGCTGCGCACGATGATGAGCGAGACCGACATGGAACGCGGGCAATTGCGCATGGACATCCACATGCGCGCGATAAAGCATCAGCTTGCCTTCACTGAGCGCGCAGCGCTCGATGAAGCGCAGCGCCGGTCGCTCTCCGCGATAGCCGATGGTCTCAGCGTGGTCATATTCGTAATAATCGCTTTCATACCCTGGCCCGAAATAACCCACTGTCAGGAAGCTGAAATTGTGGTCATGCGGCAGCCCGTAAACGAAGCTGCGCGCGCCGCTGACCTGAAAGCAGGCGTCGTTCTCGCTGGGCCAGATGTTGGCGCGGATGAGGTGCCCGCCGGGTAAACGCGCCAGCATGATCGCCTGCGCTCCATAGGCACTCGTTTCGCCGATTTCCCGGTGGCGCTCGCGCAGTCCCTCGACAAGCATATCGCCAAGAAACGCCCGATTGTTGCCGAGCCGCCTTAGCGCCAGTGCCGCAGTGGCGTGGCTGCGCTCGTCCGCCGGATCGAAGCCCTCCCCGCCAAGCATCGCCACAGTTTCCGCGACATCGGCAACACCGCTATCGGCGCAATCGATCAAGCGAGGCATGGCTGCCACTCGCGACGTGTCCGGCCGGGATGCTCAACGACCAATTGCCGATGAAGCTTTGCTGCAGGCATCGCCAGGGCATCGCCGACCCTGCCCGACAGCTCCTCCAGCGCCGCCAAGCCCACCGCGCTGTCGAGCGCAAGCGCATTGCGCAGCGCCTGCCAGCGCAAATGCTCATTGCCCTCCCCGCTCGCGATCTGTGCCAAAGGTCCGGCGGCATCGCGACGCCCCATCCTGCCGAGCAAGGCCATCGCCATTTCATCCCTGCTGTCACGGCGATTGCCGCTCGCACGGTGAAGCAGGCGCCCGTCGGCAAGGGCAAATTCTCGCGTTGGCCCAGGGCATTGCGGTGAACGCGTCAGCCGGAGCATCGCCAGATACCCGTCGACCCCATCGATCAGCCGGGAACTCGCGTGATCGAACTCCATTGGGCGATCCTGCTCGAAGACCATTTCCCGCATGTGCAGGACCGCCCCGTCGTGCCGTTCGCCAGACATCGTCGCGACGCGCCCCCTGCCCGATCCGGCAAGACAAATTTCATGGCGCTCCTCATCGGAGAAGGCAATGCTGGACGATGCCGCCCGGCCTCAAAACGCAGCACCATATTAATCCATCAGAGACAGCGATGCCTGTCCCGCGCGCATCAGCTCCAGCACACAAACGCCATGTGCAAACTGGTGGCGCAACGGAACATGGGCGAGCGGATGGCCGCGCAAGGCCTGACCCATCGTGACGAACAAAGGTGCCAACACACGCGTCGCAGCTGTGGTCGAAGTCAGGCATTCTGCCAGAGCGGCACAATCCCGAAGATCGGCTCCCCGTCCATAGTCATGCAATTCAGCGAGCAGCTGCGCGACCTGAGGCGATTTTCGCCATTGGTCACGCAGCTGCTCCACCACAGCTTGCGCAGAGTCGATTGCGTCGGCCTGCGACCGAGCCGGAGCGCGATCCCTGCGCATGATGCGTGGCATCCGGATAGGCTTACGAAACTTCGTAAAGGTAGGTCATGACCACGAGCACGCGATCGTACAGCGATGCTCCGACCGCTTGCGACAGGCTTCCGAACAGGCCTTGTGCTGTATCGAGGCCGGGAAGGCTGTCGAGAACGATGGATGGCAGTTGCATTGAATTCCCGCTGCATTGGATTTGCATGTTGGTGTTACGATCCGCGTTTGACCCTTGCGTCTCCCGCCCACCCCAATTGGCTGAGGGAAACCACGGATTGAAATTAAAACATTGTCATCGCGGAAATGGCTCGGCAAAGCTTTGCCCTGATGCCCGATGAACCCATCCCTTTCGATCCTGCACTCGCCGCACCTTTGCTGGGCAAGGGTTCGCACAACGGCTGGCTTGGTTTGCGATATCGCGATCATGGCGAAGACTGGGTCGAGCTGGAGTTGCCCTGGCGCGCGGACTTGCTGGGCGAAGAGGAAGAGGAAGTGCTCGCCTCCGGCCCGATCATCAGCCTGATGGACATGGCCAGCGGGTTATCGATCTGGACCCGCAAGAAGCTTTTCCAGCCGATCGCGACGCTGGACCTCAGGGTCGATTACCTGCGTGGCTCAAAACCCCGAGCGAGCGTGTTCGGACGAGTGCAGTGCTATCACCTTGGTCATTCTGCGGCGTTCGTGCGCGGTATCGCGCATGACGGGGACGCCGATGATCCGGTCGCGCATATGCAGGGCGTGTTCATGACTATCGCCACCGACCCGAGGAACTTTGCCCGTGGCTGAAATCAACGCGGCGAGCGGACAACTGACGCCTTACGCCCATTCGCTTGGCATTGCGGTCGACCGGGTGGAAGGCGGCGTGCCGGTACTGGTCGTGGATTTCAGCAACGCCGTCGAGGGACGTCCCGGAGCGCTGCACGGCGGCGCGATCAGCGGGTTGCTGGAAACCGCAGGCTATGCGGCCTTACGCGGCGAGCTTGACCGGATCGAACGCAAGGCCCGGTTGAAACCGATCAATATCACGGTCGAATTCCTGAGCGCGGGCAAACCACGCCAGACTTTCTCCAAGGCCCGCATCACCAAGCTGGGACGCCGCACCGCCAATCTGGTGGTCGAGGCCTGGCAGGTCAATCGCGACCGGCCGATTGCGAGCGCAGTGATGAACGTCATGGTGAAGGACGAAGAGCCCTAATTCTGCGGTTGGTCGGAAGTCTGTCCGCTACGCTGCTGCAACTGTTGTTCGATCTTTTGCCGCGCCGAATTGATCTGGTCGCGCAGCTGTTTGAGATTCTTTCCGTCGACACCCAGCGTATCGCGATCGAGACGGATTTCGCCGCCCGGCAGGTTGAGCGTCGCCCCATTATCATCGACACGCACATGCGTCCTGTCGCCAAGATCGATGACGTGTCCGGATTCAGCGTCCGAAGGCGTGCCGAGATCGGGATCGACATTGTCCGGCAATTCGAGTGGAGGCGGCGCAGCGCGCTGAAGGCGAAGGGCGCGCATCATGAAATTGTGCCAGATACGCGCCGGGATCGTGCCGCCGGAAACCCGGCCCAGCGGGGTGTTGTCGTCGCGCCCGACCCACACGCCTACCACCAGCCCTCCGGCATAGCCCACAAACAGTGCGTCGCGGTTGTCCTGCGTGGTGCCGGTCTTGCCGTAATTGGCGATCGGCAGCGTCGCCGCACGCCCAGTGCCGGAATTCACGACATTGCGGAGCATCTCCTGCATCTCGTCATGCGTGCGGGTCGAAAGGCTTTTCGGGCCATTCCACATCCGCTGCCAGAAACCTTTCTCGGGCTGCGAAATAGCGTGGGGGTGGACCGGGAACTGGTTGCCCGCGACCCCGGCATAGGCGGCAGTCAGCTCCAGCAAATTCATCGTGGAGGTGCCCAGCGCGAGGCTCGGATCGCCCTTGGCCAGCGGCGTGGTGATGCCGAGGTCGCGCGCGGTGCGGATCACCGCATCGTCGCCGACCTTGCCCATCAGGCGGACCGCAGCGACGTTGCTCGAAACAGTCAGCGCCTGTTTCAGGGTAATGGACTTGGAATAGTGCCCGTCGGCGTTCTTGGGCTGATAGCTCCCCGTGGTGATCGGCTCATTGGATATAGTATCGTCGGGCGACCACCCGTTGCGCAGCGCGGCGAGATAGACGAACAGCTTGAAGGTCGATCCCGGCTGGCGCATCGCCTGCACCGCGCGATTGTAAGGCGTCTTGTCGTAATCGGTGCCGCCGATCATCGCCACCACATCCCCGTTGGGCCGCATCGCCACCAGCGCCACCTGAGCGCCCTTGAGCGGGGCGCTGCGCGTCACATCACGCGCGATCGACTGGAGCCTGCTGTCGAGCGTCGTGGTGATCGTTTGCCGAGTGTAAGGATTGCCCTCTGTCTGGGACCGCGCCTGCGGCATCGCCCAGTCGGCGAAATAAGACCCGCTCGGCAGATCGCGCTGCTCGTGAAGGTCGAGCTTTGGATCAGGAGCGCGAGACTGTACCTTGGTGATATAACCCTGCTCGGCCATGGCTTTGAGCACCAGCCGCATCCGCGCGGCGGCCCTGCCGTAATGGCGCGCCGGGTTGAGCCGCGATGGTGCCTGGACCAGCCCTGCCAGCATTGCCGCCTGCGTTCTCGTCAGCCGCTCGGGAGGGCGACTGAAATAGTGTTCGCTGGCTGCCCGCAAGCCATAGACGTTGTCGCCGAAATAGGCGTTGGAGAGATAGCGTTCGAGAATCTGGTTCTTGGTCAGCCACGCCTCCAGCCAGAAGGCAATCAGCATCTCGCGGCCCTTGCGCGTCAGGCTGCGTTCGGGCGTCAGGAATGTAAACTTCGCGAGCTGCTGGGTTATCGTGCTGCCGCCCTGCTCCATCCCGCCGGTGGCGTTGGAGAATGCGGCGCGCGCTATGCCTCTCGGGTCGATGCCCCAGTGATGATAGAACCGCCGGTCCTCGATCGCGATGAAGGCTTCGGGGACATAGGCGGGCAAGGTCGCGATCCGCACCGGCGAATCGGTGATCGCACCGTTGCGCGCGATTGGGGTGCCATCGGCAGCGGTCAGCGTGATCTGGGGCGGGACGATCGGCTGCAGCGACTTGCTGAGCGGCGCAGTCATCGCCAGCCAGCCGACGAGCATGATGAACAGCGCCAGCATCGCGGCGACGACGCGAACGGTCCACCACAGCTTGCCGCGGCCGCGCCAGTATGACCGATGCCACCAGCGCTGCCTTGCGCGCTGATCGCGATCAAGATGCCGGTCCACCGCATCGAGCCGCGCGTCCCATTCGTCGTAATCCGGCCCTTCGAACCGGTCGTGCAGCGCAAAATATCCGGAGTGACCGCCTGCGCCGTCACTTTCGGAATCGCGCTTGCGACGCGAAGAGTTGAAAAACGGGATGCCCATGCAAGACTGTATTAACGTACCAACACAGCCTTGCATAGAGCCCTGAAGATGAATTGCAGCTGTCAGTCCGGGTTGCGAAGAGCGCGGGAGGTGGAGGCCGGAGGAACCGCGCTCTTCGCAGTTTCAGACGAAGCTGGGCCGAGCGCGACGCGATCCGCGCAGCAAGCCACCCATCGCCCCGAAGCCGATGATCATCATCGCCCACACCCCGAGTTCAGGGACGGCGGTGAATGCCTGAATCTCCGACACCGAATAGTAATTGTCCCCGCCGGTTGCCGTGAAGCGGAACCGGCTGGTGGTGATCGGTGCGAGCATCCCGCTGTCACGAGTGGTCAAGCCGAAGCCACCCACTGCACCGATCGCGAAGGCATTCTGCCACGCTGATCCGTCCCAGTATTCGAGCAGATAGCTGTCATTGTTGTCCGCCTGCACCTTGAACTGGTCGACAACCACCGCGCTGAGCAAGTCGATTACGTAGCTGACTGGCGATGCGTTGACGCTCGGGTCTTCGTCCCACCAGAAGCTCCCATTGTTCCACTGCTGGCTCTCCGCCTCGAAACTTCCATCGATCGGGGCGTTCACGTTCGAGATGGATGAGCCCGGTCCCCAAGGCGACCCGGCGCGCAATGTGCCCGAATTGCCCGTGACCGTAACCGAACTGATGTTTCCGGCTATGACATTGGTCGCTGCCGCAGCAGGCAAGGCTGCACTCAGCAAGCCTGCGGCGCAGGCGAGTTTTACGATTGGCTGCATGATAAATCTTCCGCACAAGAGTAATTGCGGGGAAAAGCGCTTGCTATTCCCGGTCGAGACTTTTTTGCGGCGATCCGATTGCTAAAGAAATGCGCCAGGCACAGGACTGTAGCAAAGCATATGCGCTGGAAGGATGGTTAAAAAGGGATGAACAGATTCTCTGTATTTACAACTGTTTCAATAATAGACAGTCGTTATTACAGTTAACAAAATCTATTTCTTACTAACAACGCTCTCAGGCAAATCTGTCCCGAAAACACGCTGGTAATATTCGGCCACCAGCATCCTCTCTTCCTCGTCGCACTTGTTGAGGAAGCTGAGTCGGAACGCGAAGCCGACGTCGTTGAAGATGGCATAGTTCTGCGCCCAGGTGATGACGGTACGCGGGCTCATCACAGTCGAGATGTCGCCGTTGATGAAGCCCTGCCGCGAGAGATCGGCCACCTTGATCATATTGGCAATCACTGCCGTGTCGGTGTCGGGGTTCTTCGCTTCCACGATCGACTGTTCGGTCTCGGCTGGCAGATAGTTCAGGCCAACAACGATATTCCAGCGGTCCATCTGGCCCTGGTTGATAGCCTGTGTGCCGTGATAGAGCCCGCTGGTGTCACCCAAGCCAACCGTATTTGCGGTCGCGAACAGGCGGAAATTCGGATCGGGGCGGATCACGCGGTTCTGGTCAAGCAGGGTCAGCTTGCCTTGCTGTTCGAGCACGCGCTGGATCACGAACATCACGTCCGGTCGACCCGCATCATATTCGTCGAACACCAAGGCGACGGGATGCTGGAGCGCCCAGGGCAGCAAGCCTTCGCGGAATTCGGTCACCTGCAAGCCGTCGCGCAGCACGATCGCATCGCGCCCGACCAGATCGATACGGCTGATATGAGCATCGAGATTGATGCGGATGCACGGCCAGTTCAGGCGAGCGGCCACCTGTTCGATATGGGTCGACTTGCCGGTGCCATGATACCCCTGGATCATCACCCGTCGGTCATGCGCAAATCCGGCGAGGATCGCGAGCGTGGTGTCCGGATCGAAGACGTAGGATTCGTCGAGATCGGGCACGCGCTGGTCAGCCTTGGAGAAGGCTGGCACTTTCCAGTCCACGTCGATGCCGAAAACCTCGCGAACCGATACCTCGATATCGGGAGCAGGGAGAACGGTTTTGGCGGAGGCTTCGAAGGTCTTGTCGGTCATATCAGTCATATTGCCTGTGGGCCTAAGGGTTTCTCCGGCGCGCGCCAAGCCTATATTGGCTTTCATGCCACCAACCGACCCTGTCGAATCGATCAGGCAGATGCTGGTCCACCGCGTGCGCGGAGTGTTCAACGATCTCGAGAGCGGCGAGCAACCGATCCCGCCTTCGGACGAGGCCTTGTTCGAGCGCGATTCGCCGATCCGCATGGTCCACGCCGATGTCGTCAGCATGATGGTTGGCGGGGTTCGGAGCCTGCTGTTGCAGATGCTCCACCCACACGCGCTGCAAGGCGTGCTCGATCATTCCAATTTCCGCGAGGATATGCAGGGGCGGTTGCGACGCACCGCCAAGTTCATTTCGGTGACGACATTTGGCCATCGCGACGACGCCGAGGCCGCTATCGAAAGGGTCAATCGTATCCATGGCGCTGTCACCGGCACATTGCCCGATGGCACACCCTATTCCGCGCGCGACCCGCGCGTGCTCGCGTGGGTCCATGTGGTCGAGGCGACCAGCTTCCTTGCCGCCTATCTGCGTCATGTCCGGCCCGATATGCCCGGTCACGAGCAAGACGAATATTATCGGCAGTTCGCGGTAATCGCTCAGGCGCTGGGGGCCAATCCGGTTCCGCTCGACCGGCGCGAGGCGGAGTCGATCTTTCGCGAATTGCGCAAGGATCTCAGCGCCCGGCCCGAAGCGCGTGAAGTCGCCCGGCTGGTGCTCGATCAGCGCCCAGCCGGACCAGCTGGCGTGGCGCAGGCTGTGCTGGGCGCGGAGGCGGTAACCGCCCTGCCCTCTTTCGCGCGCGCCATGCTCGGGCTGGAACGACCGCGCTTCGGCGCATTGCCCGCGAGAGCCGCCACCTGGGGAATGGGCAAAAGCCTGCGCTGGGCATTCCGCCAAAGTTGATCGCCCACACAAAATTGGTGCGATCGACCAAGTATCCTGACAACAATATCCAGTTCTCTTTTTGAAAATAACGTCCCATTATGGGGCGGTTTAATTATATGTTTACTATACCTGCGTCTTTTTGCCTGCCCACTCCGTACGACAATAGGTCATTGATTTTCGATGATTAAGCGTTTGAAACAGGAGATGGGTATGAAGAAGTTCGCACTTAGCGTCGGAATAGCAATGATTTTGGCTGGATCGCCTGCAGCAGCAGCGGACTACGCCTTCGATTTCTCCGGCACCAATTTATTTGGCGGTCAGCCCCTTTCCGGATCGGGAACGCTGACAACTGACGACATGACCGTACAGCGCAACGGGCGCGATGCGCAAAAGATCATCGGCATCACCGGGACTTATAATGGGTCAGCTATTACTGGCCTTAATCCGACGATTTTCGGTGCGGACAATTTCTATTATCTCACCGGACAGTTTGTCAGCGGAAACGGTCTGGGCTTCAACACCGCCGCCGGGACAAACGGCAATCTGTTTGCCACTGTGCTGGACCAGTACCGGGTGAACACAGTCAATCCATTCCAGTCAGGATTCGTGAAGGCCAATTCCTCGATGGTTACGGCAGGTGCGGTGCCGGAACCGGCCACCTGGGCGATGATGCTGGTTGGGATCGGAATGCTGGGTTATGGCATGCGTCGTCGCGCAAAGGCCAATCTGACCCCATCCTACGCCTAAGGGCACCACGCCTGTCCACCGACACGCGAGGTGACAGGGTTGAAAGGGCCGCTCGCCACATGGCGGGCTGCCCCTTCATCGTCGAGCGTTCCACCAACCTTCGCCAGGGCTTTCCGGCGGCGCATTGAAAAAGTGGCATTCCGGCGAACAGGAACCCGTCCGCCGGAATGCCATCGTCATTAAATCCCGCGCAACTTACTTGATGTTGGCGTCCATATAGGTTTCGATCTTCTTCACCAGATCATCGGGCAGCGGCACGTAATCCAGATCCTGTGCTTTCTTCTGACCGTTTTCGAACGCCCAGCGGAAGAACTTGAGCGCCGCCTTGCTCGCCGCTTCCTTCTTCGGCTGCTTGTACATCAGCACGAAAGTCGAGGCGGTGATCGGGTACGCCTGAGCACCCGGAGCGTTGGTCATGACCAGTGCGAAATCCTTTGACGGATCCCACTGAGCGCTGGCCGCCGCAGCCTGGAAGCTGGCGATGCTAGGCGCGACATAGTTGCCCGCAGCGTTCTGCACATAAACCCAAGACATGTTGTTCTGGACGACATAGGCGAACTCGACATAGCCGATCGAATTCTTGATCTGGTTGACGTAGGCGGCGACGCCTTCATTGCCCTTGCCGCCAACGCCGCTCGGCCATGAAACCGAAGTGCCCTCGCCTGGACCGGCTTTCCAGCTCGGGCTGACCTGGCTCAGGTAATGGGTGAAGTTGAAGGTGGTGCCGGAGGCGTCCGAACGATGGACCACGTTGATCGTGGCATCGGGAAGCGTCAGTCCAGGGTTGGCTTTCTCGAGCGCAGGATCGTTCCACTTCTTGATCTTGCCGGCAAAGATGTCGGCAAGCAGCGCTGCGGGAAGCTTGATCTGGCCCTTGGAGATACCTGCGATGTTCACCACCGGAACCACGCCGCCGATGACAACCGGGAACTGTGCAAGGCCGGCCTGGGCCAGCTCATCGGGCTGAAGCGGCTTGTCGGTCGCGCCGAAATCGACGGTCCCGGCCTTGATCTGGGCGATACCGCCACCCGAACCGATCGACTGGTAGTTGATCTGGACGCTTTCCGACTTCGAGTAATCCGCCGCCCATGCGGACAGCACGGGATAGACGAAAGTGGACCCTGCCCCGGTCACCTTCTGCGTGCTTCCGGCAGTAGGTTGAGATGTAGCACCCGTATCGTTGGCCTTCTGGCACCCGGCGAGTGTGAGAGCAGCCATGGCGGCTACGACAGCAAGCTTTTTCAAATTTTCCTCCATTGAAAGGCAAGCGGTGCCCTACGAGCGATCCGGGACGGTTTAATGACTATTATGTGACGTTTGAATGACAATCACCGGAAACGAACCAGCCTTTCATTTTCGTCATATAGGAGTCGCAGAAACGTCATATTACTTGCTTAGCTGACCCCTCGACCAAGCAACCACTGATTGACGGGGTGTATTGTGAAGCGATCTATTTTTCTTGCTGCACTATTGGTGTCGACAGCGGCTTCTGGTCCGGCTTTCGCACAGGATACGGGCGAGACTTCGACCCAGGCCGAAATCAGGAAGCTGCAGGAGCAATTGCAAGCGATGCAGGCTCGCCTCCAGCAGCTCGAGGAAGCCCAGAAGCAACGCGATGCGGTGGCGGCCCAGGCGCAGGCTCCGGCAAGCGAATCGCCGCAACTGGCGACGGCTTCACCGGTTGCAACGGCGCCCGCCGCACCGATGGTTGCCAGCGCCTCCCAAGCGCGGAAAAGCTCCGACACCCCCGCATGGATCAGGAACACCAAGATCAGCGGCAAGGCCTATCTCAACCTGAGTTCGATCAACCAGAAGTCGGATGGGCTCGATACCGCGCAGAACGGCACGCAGGTCGATCTCAAGCGCTTCTACCTGTCGGTCGATCACCAGTTCGACAAAGTGTTCTCGGCCAATCTCACGACCGACGTCCGCTACGGCAGCCACGGAGTCTCGAACGATACCCTCGTTTACGTGAAAAAAGCTTATCTTCAGGCCAAGCTGTCACCTGCATTTGTCGTCCGGGTCGGTGCGGCAGACCTGCCTTGGGTGCCCTTCGTCGAAGGCATCTATGGCTATCGCTACGTCGAAAACGTCATGATCGACCGGACGAAATACGGCACATCTTCCGACTATGGCGTCCATATCGGCGGAACCTTTGGCAATGGGCTGGTGTCTTACGCCGTGTCCGCCATCGATGGCCTGGGATACAAGACCCGCAGTCGCAATTCCGATACGCTCGATCTGTCGGGCCGCATCAGCGTGGAGCCGGTCAAAAATGTCGTGCTCGCGGTCGGCGGTTACACCGGCAAGCTCGGCAAGAGCGTCGGCGGCCAGCCCGACACGCTGCATCAGGCAACCCGCTTCGATGCTCTGGCGGCCTACACCGGCTCGCGCATACGCCTTGGCGCGGAATATTTCGAAGCGCACAACTGGAACAATGTAACTTCGACAGCGGCCGACAAATCGTCTGGCTGGTCGGTGTTCGGGTCTTATGCCTTTACGCCCCGGATCAGCGCTTTCGGGCGCTACGACTGGGTGAACCCCAACCAGTATACGAACCCAGCCGCGAAGGAGAATTACTTCAACGCCGGGCTCAGCTATGCGGTGGTCGATGGCGTCGATCTGGCGCTGGTCTACAAGCGCGATGCTGCCGACAACGCGTATGTCCCGACATCCAACGGAGTGATCGGCGGCGTCAATCACGGCACCTACGACGAATTCGGAATCTGGTCGCAGATCAAGTTCTGATCGGCATGAACTGAACGCTGGCGGTTAGCCAAGCCGCCGCTGCGGACAGCGGATCACTCCAGACCGGACGTGCTCAGGCCCCGAAAGGGCCGGACAGCGCGGCTGGTCGGTTCGACTGTTCATATGCGATTGCCGGTCGTCAATCTGCACTATCCCGCGTCGACAATCACCATGTTGCGCCCCGCGCGCTTGGCGTCATAGGCACGCAAATCCGCGATACGGATCGTACTGTCGGCGTTGTCCGATTTGCCGCTGACACCTGCGGAGAACGTCATCGCGCGCATCGGCGGATCATTGGCACGCAGGGTGAATTGGGACTTGGCCAGCGCTAGCCGCGCGTTGTCGACGATCTTGCCCAGCGCCTCGGCCGCTGGATCCTGCGAGAGAACGAGAAACTCTTCCCCACCCCAGCGAGCAACGTCGCAATTTGCCAGTGTTTCCGAAAGGCAGCGCGCCACGTGCCGCAAGGCGCGATCGCCGACATCGTGACCGTAATCGTCGTTGATGGCCTTGAAATGGTCGATATCGATGATCGCGACGGAATAGTCCGCGCCTTGGGAATCGAGGGCATCGAGGACGTTGCGGATCGCCCGGCGGTTGCTGAGCCCGGTCAGATCGTCGGTTTCGGCTTTGCGCTTCGTCAGTTCGAGCTCCTCGCGCAGCTTGGCCACATCTGCGCTCGCCGCATTGAGATCGCGCTCGGCCTGGTCGGTACGCATGAGAATGGTACGCAGGCTCTCCGCAAGCTGATCGGCGGTCGGATTTTCTCGGATAGCTGCGCCTTGTTGCGCCAGATCGCGCCCGAAGTCCTGCGTGATGCGTGAGGTTGCCATGGCCGCTTCAACGATAGAGGCGACGACGCGGGCCGTTTCCCGTTCCTGATGGCGCGACGCTTCCAGCGCCTGATCGCCACGCGAACGGTAGCCCGTACTCTCTGCGATTCTATCCGCCTCTTCCTGAGTCAGCCGCATTCCGTCAGCGGCAAATTCATCGACAGCGCGCACCACGGCAGGATTCGTCTCGGTCACATAATGATAAGCGAGACGATAATTCGCTGGAGTCGGTTCGAGACTGTTTTTCTTGAGGAAAGACAGCGCAGCCTGACCTTCGTTCATTGTACTCGCCATCAGTAGATCCAACGTCCTTAACACCCCCAGCCCAATCCCTGTCCGGGATGGTACGGGAAGGCGACCTCCAACTTCGAGAATAACCGGAAATTCTGGCTGAATCGTTATAAAAACGGGAAATATCTGCGGCGTTGCAAAGCCATCAAATGCGGATCAGCTTGGCGGGCAGTTCGAAAATATCGGCAAAGCGCAGCGCAAGGTCCCGGTCGCCCTCAATGCGCAGCGCGCCCTCATCTTCCAGTTCCTCCATCGGCAATTTGGCGTAGAATATCCCGGCCAGAACGGGTGCCTCTGGCGCATGGAAGATCGCCTCACCCTTTGGTTCGTCAACACGCCGAATTGGCAGCTTTCCGTCCGCCATCTCAGCGAGGAAGGCCTCTCCGGCGAGAACGAAACCGATCCGCGCACGCATACCGGCAGCCTTGGCGGGATCGAACATCGTCCGCAGCGACAGCAT
This sequence comes from Qipengyuania algicida, assembly GCF_009828025.1. Taxonomy (GTDB): domain Bacteria; phylum Pseudomonadota; class Alphaproteobacteria; order Sphingomonadales; family Sphingomonadaceae; genus Qipengyuania; species Qipengyuania algicida. Next base: position 35,944 of record NZ_WTYA01000001.1, read on the forward strand.
CAACGAAACCGGCGAGAGCGGTAGCATCGGATTATGCCCAGCCGATTGCGCCGCCCATCGCCCCAGTTCCTGGATCGCAGGCTCAGCGGCATAGCCCCACTCGGTCAGTTCGTAGACGCGCGAGGCCGCTGGTGGCGGCAAGGTCTTGCGGATCAGCACGCCCGCCTCCGCCAGAGTACCCAGCCTTTCGGTCAGCACCTTGGCGGAAATTCCGGGCAGGCTTGCCCGAAGGTCGGAAAACCGCCGCGCACCGAGCATCAGCTCCCTCACGATAAGCAGCGACCAACGCTCGCCCACAAGCTCCATCGCAAAAGCCGTCCCACAAGCATCGGCGTACCAGCGACCATGGAGATTGGATGCTTTAGTTTCTTTTAGTAACTTCATTGTTGCCTTTGGTAACTCAAGCTGTCATCACAATCAAGGCTGAGGGCACGCGGCGAGTCGCGAGTTTGGTATAAGATGCGCCTTGACCGACCAGCTCGGCGCGTTCGACTGCCATCCGGACAACAAGGCCAGACAACAAGGATTGAGGGAGACTTGCCATGTATGTGAATGGTTTCATCGTACCCGTCCCGGCTGAAAACAAGGATGCCTACCGTGAGGTGGCGGAGAAATTCTGGCCGATTGCGCGCGACTATGGCTGCATCGGACACGTCGAAGCTTGGGAAGCGGACGTGAAGGATGGCAAGCACACCGATTTTCGTCGCGCTGTCGATCTCAAGGCCGGCGAAAAGGTCGTGTTCAGCTGGATGAGCTGGCCCGACAAGGCCACTGCCGACGCGGCGCACGAAAAAATGATGACCGACCCGCGCATGGAAACATTCGGCGCGCCCGATGGCAGCGATATGCCATTCGATGGCAAGCGTATGATCATGGGCGGCTTCGAAGTCATCGTTCAGAAAGAGGCGTGACATGGCGGACAATGACGATCGCGGTGCGTTCATCTGGTACGAGCTGATGACCACCGATGCCGACGGCGCGAGCGCGTTCTACAAATCCGTGGTGGGTTGGGACATCGCCGCACAGCCAAGCGGCGATTCCGATATGGATTATCGCATGATCACCCGCTCCGACGGAGGCTTTGCCGGTGGGGTGCTGAACCTGACGCGCGAGATGTGCGACAACGGCGCACGGGCTGGCTGGCTGGGCTATATCCATGTGCCGGATGTCGATGCCGCGATAGCTACGCTGGGCAAGGCGGGCGGATCGGTGCAAATGCCGCCGGTCGATATGGAGGGCGTCGGGCGGATGGCGATGGTCGCCGATCCGCAAGGCGCGGTATTCTATCTCATGGCCCCCTCTCCACCGCCGGACGATCCGGACGCGAAAAGCGACGTGTTCGACTACGAAAAGGCGCAGCATTTCCGCTGGAACGAGCTGTGGACCACCGATCAGGATGCCGCCGTTTCACTCTATACCGGCCTCTTCGGCTGGACGCAGGAGGGTGCAATGCCGATGGGGGCGATGGGCGATTATCTGTTTATCCAGCAAAACGGCGGCGGGATCGGCGCCATCGGCAAGGCGCAACCGGGCGGCGAAGGATCGCGCTGGCAGTATTTCGTCGGAGTCGATGATATCGATCGCGCCTGCAAGGCAGTGACCGATAGCGGCGGTCAGCTGCTCGGCGAACCGCAGCAAATTCCGGGCGGCGAATACAGTGTTTACGCGCATGATCCGCAAGGCGCGTCGATCGGCCTCGTCGGCCCGCGCAAGTGAGGGGACAAGCAATGGCGGAATACACGTTCTACACCAATCCGATGAGCCGCGGGCAGATCGTGCGCTGGGCGCTGCATGAAGCAGGTGCGGATTACGATACCGTGCTGGTCGATTGGGCGGACAAACCCTCCGAATTCGTCGCTACCAATCCGATGGCCAAGGTGCCCACGCTGGTCCACCACCACGGCGGCCATGACCACACCATCACCGAATGCGCCGCGATCTGCCATTACCTCGCGGAAATGACCGCGAACGACCTGCTCCCGCGCAAGGAGGAGAAGGCGGATTATTTCCGCTACCTGTTCTTCGCCGCAGGGCCAGTCGAGCAGGCCGTTACCAGCCGTGCGATGGGCTGGAGCGTCGACGATCCGCAGAAGCAGGGAATGCTCGGCTTCGGCAGTTACGAACGAGCGATGGACGTTTTCGACGGGATGCTCTCGAACCGCGATTTCGTCTGCGGCGACCGCTTCACCATGGCGGACGTCTATGTCGGCAGCCAGGTCGACTGGGGTCTGAGTTTCGGTTCGATGCCCGAACGCGCCAGCTTCACCGCTTATGCCGAGCGCGTTCGCACCCGCGATGCCTACAAGGCGGCCAAGGCAATCGACATGCAGCTGATCGCGGAGAAGCAGGATGACTGACGGCAAGCTCGCCACCTTGCTGTGGTTCGACGGCGAAGCTGACAAAACGCAGCACGAAAGGCGCTGATATGACACGCAAGATCATCGCCGCTTCTTTCATCTCGCTCGACGGGGTGGTTCAAGCACCCGGCGGGCCAAGCGAAGACACAACCGTCGGCTTCGACGAAGGCGGCTGGCTCTTCCGCATGTGGGACGACGGCGTGGAAGACACGCTCGGCGCGCTGTTCGGGCGCGAGTACGATCTGCTGCTCGGCCGCCGAACATATGACATCTTCGCCGCCTACTGGCCCTATGTCGAAGGCGAGGAAGCGGCGATGGGCGAGGCTTTCACCAAGGCCAGCAAATATGTCCTGACGCGCGGCGGGTCCTCGCTCGATTGGGAGAACACCCATCGCCTGTCGAATATCGAGGATGTCGCGAAACTCAGGCAGGGCGATGGCCCGGATCTCATCATCCAGGGATCCAGCACGCTGTACCCCGCCCTGCTCGCCGAAGGTCTGATCGACGAGCTGACGCTGCTGATCTATCCGGTCATTATCGGCAAGGGCAAACGGCTGTTTGGCGACGGAACCGTGCCCGCAGCGTTGCGAATGACATTTCATCGCGTAACCGGGAAGGGCACGATCATCGCAACCTATGAACGGGGAGGTGCCATACCACCGCTACCCGATTTCGCGCCCGCCCCTGCCACCAGCGCGAGAGAAATGGAGCGGCAGCGCAAGATGACAGTAGGCACATGGTGATGCTCACACTCTACGGACATCCGTTCTCTTCTTACACATGGAAGGCACTGATCCCGCTCTATGCCAATGGGACAGAGTTCGAATTCCGAGAAATCATGCCGGGAGACGAGTTCATCGCCAAGGCCCATCCGGCAGGCAAGTTCCCGGTGCTGATCGATGGCAAGACTGAAGTCTTCGAGGCGACCGCAATCGTCGAATATCTCGCTGTCCATCATCCCGGCACGGCAGCGCTGATCCCCGCCGATCCGGGCGAAGCCGTGGTCGCACGGATGATGGATCGGTTCTTCGACAATTACGTGATGAATGTTGGCCAGCTGGTGGTGAACGCCTATATCGCCGACGCTCAATCGCCCGATCCAATGCAGGTCAAAGCGGGCAAGGACGGCCTTTTGCGCAGCTATGGCTGGCTTGAAAATTGGCTGTCGAACAACAGCCTGCCACCGCATGTCAGCCTCGTAACCTGCGCGGCGGCGCCGTCACTTTTCTACGCCGACTGGATCGAGCGCATTCCCGCGGACTGTCTCCGTGTCGCCTCGTTGCGCGCGGAAATTCTCGCGCTGCCAGCCGTTGCGCGGTGTGTCGACGATGCTCGACCCTATCGCCACTATTTCCCTCTGGGCGCACCCGATCGCGATTGACCTCACAATTTGTTCCTGTATTGTTCCGACCCTATTTAAACAGGAACATAACATGACGACACATGAGGGCGGCTGCGACTGCGGCAAGGTTCGCTATCGGCTGCAAACCGATCCGATCATCGTACACTGTTGCCATTGCAGCTGGTGTCAGCGCGAGAGTGGTGCGGCCTTCGCGCTCAACGCCGTGATCGAAACAGACCGGATCGAACTGCTGGGCGAAGCGCCCGAGCGGACCGATCTACCCTCTGCCAGCGGCAAAGGTCAGACGGTGCTGCACTGCCCCAGTTGCAAGGTCGCCTTGTGGAGCCATTTTGGCGGCGCTGGCGAAAAGGCTGGTTTCATCCGGGTCGGGACCCTCGACAATCCCGACGCCTGCCCGCCCGACGTGCATATCTTCACCGCCACCAAGCAATCGTGGGTCGTCCTGCCGGAAGGCGCGGAGGCGTTCGATACGTTCTATTCAGGTGAGGATGCCGCGAGGATCTATGGAGCCGAAAGCGGTGCCCGCTGGCAAGCCATGATGGGCGGTTGAGCAGGAAGGAAATTGGGCTGCGGCAATGCGAAAGGATTACCCGATCGCGTTGCTCTTGCGCAGCAGTTGGTACGCTTCGACCACGCGCGTCAGCCGCGCCTCATGGCTGCGGTCCCCGCCATTGCGATCGGGGTGGTAGCGTCGCACCAGCTCAGAGTAGCGCCGCCGCAGCTTCCTGCGGTCGGTATCGCTGCCCAGCCCCATGACTTCCAGCGCGCTGGCCTCCTCTCGGCTGAAGCGGCCTTCCATCGCTATTTCTGCTTCGCGCTGGGTGCGGTTCTTGATCCCGCGAGCACGAGCGGAAATCGCGTCGAGCGGATCGTCGAAGTCGGCCCAACGCGGCATGCCGTCCACGCCTGCCGTGGACCGGAAGCTGGGACTTTCGGTGCGCCAGCCCGCTCCGGGCGCCTGCGCGTGATAGATTTCCTCGGCGCTCATACCCTCGAACCAATCGTAGCCGGAATTGAATTCGCGCACATGTTCCAGGCAAAACCAGCGCCAGTCGCCCGGTCCGTCGAAGCTGCTGCCATTGCTGCCCGGAGCACGGAATTCTCCCGGTTCGTTGCAACTGGGGTGCATGCATCGTCTGCCTTGGGATTCATACCGGCCATGAAACTTTGTCGGGCGCATTCGCATTAGGATGGGGAGGGAAACCGCGTTAGTGAAGGGCAAAGAAGGAGAATGACCGCATGACAGGACCCGTCCAGCAGGAAATGGAGCGGCTGTTGGCCGATGCATTTTCCCCCACGCGACTGGAAGTCATCAACGACAGCGCGCGCCATCACGGCCATGCCGGCGACGATGGCAGCGGCGAATCGCACTTCACCGTGGTCATCGAAGCGCCCGCCTTCGCCGACAAGAACCGTCTGGAGCGCCAGCGCATGGTCAACAAGGCGCTGGGCGACATCCCGGGTGAGCGCGTCCATGCGCTGGCCATTCAGGCTTCGGCACCAACACCATGAGCAAGAAACCATACCACCTCTGGTATTGGCCGAATATTCAAGGTCGCGGCGAATTCGTGCGACTGGCGCTGGAAGCCGCGGGCGTGCCCTATCGTGACCGCGCCCGAGAAGACGGTGTGGAAGCACTGCTTGCCGATATGGACAAGCGGCCCGGCATCAGGCCTTTCGCCCCGCCCTATGTCGACGATGGCAGCCTGACGCTTGGGCAGGTCGCTCACATCCTCGCATGGCTGGGCGAGCGTCATGGCTTTGGCGCCGGCGACTTGGATCGCGACCTTGAGCTGATCATGCTGCAATTGACCGTCAGCGATGTCGCAGCCGAGGTCCACAACGTGCATCATCCGCTTGCGGGCAGTCTCTACTACGATGATCAGAAGCACGCTGCCGCCGACGCGGCGAGGCATTTTCGAGAAGAGCGCATCCCGAAGTTTCTTGGCTATTTCGAGGATGCCCTGTCCGCCAATTCGGGGCCGTTCGTGCTGGGCGCAAAATGGAGCCACGTCGATACCTCTCTGTTCCAGCTGGTTGAAGGTTTGCGCTATATGTTTCCGCAGCGCATGGCCGAGGTTGAAGGCGATTATCCGTCGCTTGTCGCGTGCCATGATGCCGTGGCCGAGCTTGACGGGATCAAGGCCTATTGCGCATCCGACCGACGGATCGCGTTCAACACCGATGGGATTTTCCGCCACTATCCGGAGCTCGAAAACACATGAGCATCGAACTGACCGTTACCCCCGTTACCCATGACCTCGGCCAGTTTCAGGTCCGCCGAGCGATCCCATCTCGCGATCTGGCGATGGTCGGGCCGTTTATTTTCGTCGACCAATTCGGCCCTGCGCAGCTCGATTTGGGTAAGGGGATGGATGTGCGGCCGCATCCTCATATCAATCTCGCAACAGTCACATGGCTGTTCGAAGGGGCGATAGACCATCGCGACAGTATCGGAAGCTTCGCCACCATCCGTCCCGGACAGGTCAATCTGATGACCGCCGGGAGCGGCATCGTGCATTCGGAGCGCAGCCCCCAGACCGAGCGCGTTACCGGTCCGAAGCTTTATGGAATGCAGACATGGCTGGCGCTGCCCGACGGACGCGAAGAGATCGACCCCGCGTTCGAGGCAGTGGATGATCTACCGATAGTCGAGGATGGCTGCGCTAAGGCCAGGGTGATCATGGGGGAACTATGGGGCCACCGCGCACCCACTACTACCTATGCCGACACGATCTATGCTGAGATCATGCTGGCCGCAGGCGGCGCGATTCCGGTCGACGCCGAGGCGGACGAGCGCGCGGTTATGCTGGTGGGCGGCGAAGCGACTATCGATGGCACACCGCTCGGTCTGTACGAACTGACCCTGCTCAAGCCCGGCGATGCCATGACGCTGACTTCCGAAAATGGCGGACGGGTCATGCTGATGGGCGGTGAAGCCTTCGCCACCAAGCGCCATGTGTGGTGGAACTTCGTCAGTTCGGACAGAGAGCGGATCAATCAGGCCAAACGCGACTGGCGCGAAGGCCGGTTTGACATGGTCCCGGGCGACGACGAATTCATCCCCCTTCCTGAAGTTCCAAAAACGGTGAGCTACCCATGAGTTTCGAGCAAAAGACAGTCTGGATCACGGGCGCTTCCAGCGGCATCGGCGCGGCTTTGGCCCGCGAATGGGCATCGCGTGGAGCGCGGATCATCCTTTCGGGCCGCAGCGAGGAGCGACTGGCCGAAGTGGCCAGGGATCTCAACACGGAAACCTTGATCCTGCCCTTCGACGTGCGGGACGAGGATGCGTTGCAGGATGCCGCATCCAAAGCACTCGCATGGCACGGCGGCGTCGATGTATTCGTTGCCAATGCCGGGATTTCCCAGCGCAGTCCGGCCCTCGAAACGTCGATGCACGTTTATCGCGACATCATCGACGTCGATCTCACCGCGCAGATCGCCGCGAGCCAGGCGTTGATCGGGCACATGGCGACGCGCGGCAGCGGGCGACTGGTGTTCATCTCCTCCATCGCGGGCAAAGTCGGCGTACCGATGCGCACCGCCTATTGCGCCGCGAAATTCGGGCTGATCGGCTATGCCGATGCGCTGCGCGCAGAGCTGTCGCAGAGTGGAGTCGAGGTGCATGTCGTGTGCCCCGGCTCGGTCGCGACCGAGGTCAGCCGCAACGCCCTGACCGCCGATGGCACCGCGCGCGGGCGCAGCGACAAGGCAATCGACAACGGCATTCCGCCCGCCGATGCCGCCAAGGCCATCGTCGACGCCATTGCCCTCAACCAGCGTGAGATCGTGGTGGCGCGCGGCATGGAAGAGGCAATGGGCGAAATGCGCCGTACGCCCGATCAATTGCTGGATCAGGTCGCGGCCATGGTCGCGTCCGGCTACATGGAAAAAATGCAAGCGGAGGATTGATATGGGCGAGCAGAAGCGGGTTACGCTGGCGAACGGGATTGAACTCGATGTGGTGGATGAGGGGCCGCGCGATGCACCCGCGCTGATCTTCCTCCACGGCTTTCCCGAAAGCCATCGCACCTGGCGCCACCAGATCGCTCATTTCTCAGACCGCTTCCGCTGTATCGCACCGGACCAGCGCGGCTATCGCGGATCGTCCAAACCGCCTGCTTTGGAGGACTACACGCCAGACAAGCTGATCGGCGACATCTTCCTGCTCGCCGACGCGCTGGGCGTGGAAAACTTCACCATCGTCGGCCACGACTGGGGCGGCGCAATCGCCTGGGGTGTGGCGCTGGGCGGACAAATGAACGGTCGCGTCACGCGCGCGATCGTCGCCAACGCTCCCCATCCGGCGATTTTCCAGAAGCTGCTGTACACAAACCGCGTCCAGCGCGAGGCGAGCCAGTATATGCGCGGCTTCCGCGATCCTGCCAACGACGCACTCGTCCGCGAAGAAGGACTGATCGGAATACTTCGGCAGGAAGTGAGCTGGGACAGCGGCGATGTGATGGAGCCGGAGGAACGCGCCGCTCTGATGGAGGAATGGCAGGACCGTGACGCCGCCTTCGCGATGCTCAACTGGTATCGTGCCAGCCCCATCGACATCCCACCGATGGACGCGCCGTTCGAATTGCCCGACGGGTGGGAGCAGCCCGCCCTACCCCCGTTGACGATTCCCACGCTGGTGATCTGGGCGATGGACGACCTCGCGCTGCCGCCCGAGAATCTCGAAGGGCTCGATCAGATCATCCGAGACTATACCCTCGTCGAAGTGCGTGACTGCGGGCACTTCGTTCCGTGGGAAGCGCCGGATAAGGTCAATGCGGCGATGGATTCATTTCTGGATCGCACCGCCTGATTTCCAAGCCCGTTCGTGCTGAGCTTGTCGAGCACGAACGGACTCATGCTTCGGGAAATCATCGCTCCCAACTCACCTTGCTCCCATGCGGATGGGCGGTGGCAAGCTTCACCGCCTCGTCACCACCTGGCCAGTACCGCACCATCAGCTCGTGCCGGTGGGTGTCGCGATTGGCTTCCAGCGATACCCATGCCAGCGGAGCCTCCGCCGTCGCTTGCTTGCCGGCATCCTCGATCATCGCGGTAATCCGCTCGCGCTCTTCCTGCGGGATATATTGCCACACGACCGAATGCATGATCATCCGCGTCACGCCGGGCTGCGGCTCGCGTGCCAGCACGCGCTCGACAAAGTCACCCGCGCGACAACGCTCGATCTCCGGCGGAAAGCGGTTGACCGCCTCTACCGCGGCATCAAAACGCGCGAAACGCTCGGTCAGTTCGGGCCAGATATAGGCCTTGAGTCGCAGCGCCTGCGCCTCATCGGTCAGGTCGACCGGAGCCACGTCGCAGCCGGTCGCCTCGACGATATCGAAATCGCCCGCAGGCGGTGCATCGCCATGCCATTCGGGGGTAATCCGCATCCGCGAGGTTTCAGGGCCGACCTCGACCCCGCCGAGATCGAATTTATAGCGCCGCATCATCAGATTGATGCCTGCGCTCGATCCCAGCTCCCACAATGCGAACTGACGGGGCAGACCCTTCGCGCCCAGCCACAGCATCGCCGCAGCAAAGCCCCATGACCGCCCCGCCTCATTGGTCTGCGGCGGCCCGTCGAGCCACGGCATCAGGAAAGCTTCGTGCCGTTCGAGCGCGTCCGCCACGCGCTCGGCTGCATCGGTCGGCGCATGGCCTTCGTAAATCGGACTGAGCTCGGGCTCCAGCCCCTTGAGGTAAATCGCGTGCAGGCCGCCCGCGATCCTCAGCGGCAGCGCGTCGGCCAGCGGCTGGCCGGCCCATTTACGGATCCGCAGCATCACCGTGCCGCCGCGCTCGCCCGGAACGATCTCGGCCAAGGCCTGACAGATCAATGCAGTATTGGGTGCGCCGTTGTCGCGGCAATAGGCGACCTGGTTCTCGAACGCCGTCACGATGGCATCAGCGCCCGTGGCCAATGGATCGATCGCGTTATATTTTACATCCGCAACGGCCATTGCCCTTTGTCCTCCTGCTGCTATCTCGCACGCCAATATGAACGCGCCACTGACCTTCGCCATTCCCAAGGGCCGGATTCTCGACGAAGCCCTGCCCGTAATGGCTCGCGCGGGCGTCGTGCCCGAAGCGGCCTTCCACGACAAGGACAACCGTTCGCTGACGTTCGCTTGTGAGCGCGAAGACTTGCGACTGATCCGGGTGCGCGCCTTCGATGTCGCGACCTTCGTCGCGCATGGCGCGGCCCAGCTCGGCATCGTCGGATCGGACGTGATCGAGGAATTCGACTACCCCGATCTGTACGCCCCGGTCGACCTTTCGATCGGCCATTGCCGCCTTTGCGTGGCCGAACCTGAATCTGGCGCAGCCACGCCCTCACGGGCTAGCCATTTGCGCGTCGCGACCAAATATCCCAACATCACCCGTCGCCATTTCGAAGCGCGCGGCATCCAGGCCGAATGCGTCAAGCTGAACGGTGCGATGGAAATAGCCCCCGCACTGGGGCTGGCGGGTCGCATCGTCGATCTGGTGTCGAGCGGGCGCACGCTGGCTGAAAACGGGCTGATCGAAACCAGCACCATCATGCAGGTTTCCGCGCGGCTGATCGCCAATCGCGCCGCGATGAAGACCGACCCGCGTGTCGCCGCGCTGGTCGAAGCCTTCCGGCGCAATGCCGACAGCGAAACGGCGGCCTGATGCAGTTCCTCAAGGCATCGGACGAAGGCTTCGAGACAACCTTCCGCCGCGTCGTGCGCGACCGGCGCGAGAGCGATCCCGGCATCGGACGCGACGTGTCCGCGATCCTCAACGAAGTGCGCGAGCGCGGCGATGACGCGCTGGTGGAATACACCATGCGGTTCGACGACCACGCGCTGACCGATGACCGCGACTGGCGGATATCGCCCGAAACCTGCAGCGCGGCCTATGACGCGCTCGACGCAGGCCCGCGCGATGCACTCCAGCTCGCCGCCGATCGCATCCGCGCCTATCACGAGGACCAATTGCCCCGCGACCGCGACTGGACCGATGATATCGGAATGCGGCTGGGCGCGCGCTGGCGTCCGGTCGATGCGGCGGGCCTGTATGTTCCGGGCGGACGCGCGGCCTATCCCTCCTCCCTTTTGATGAACGCGATTCCGGCCAAGGTTGCCGGAGTGAAGCGGCTGGTCGTCACCACGCCCACGCGCAAGGGCGAGGCCAATCCGCTGGTGCTTGCCGCCGCGCATCTCTGCGGGATCGAGGAAATCTGGCAGATCGGCGGCGCGCAGGCTATCGGGGCGCTGGCCTATGGCACCAATCGCATCGCCAAGGTCGATGTGGTGACCGGCCCCGGCAATGCGTGGGTCGCGGAAGCCAAGCGCCAGCTTTATGGAGTTGTCGGAATCGACATGGTCGCCGGACCCAGCGAAATTCTGGTCATCGCCGACAAGGACAACGATCCCGAATGGATCGCCGCCGACCTTTTGAGCCAGGCCGAACACGATCCCACCAGTCAATCGATCCTCATCACCGACAGCCTGCCGTTCGCGCGGCAAGTGGAAGATCACGTCGATCTCCAGCTGATGCAGCTCGCCACCGGCAAGACCGCGCGGGCAAGCTGGGAACAGCACGGGATGATCGTGATTGTCGATCAGATCGAAGACTCAATCCCCATCGCCAACCGGCTCGCCGCCGAACACGTCGAACTGGCCGTGAAAGACCCACAGGCACTGTTCGACCTGCTCGATCATGCCGGCAGCGTGTTTCTCGGCCAGCATACTCCCGAAGCGGTGGGCGATTATGTCGCTGGGCCCAACCACGTCTTGCCCACCGGGCGTCGCGCGCGCTTTGCCAGCGGGTTGTCGGTGCTCGATTTCATGAAGCGCACCAGCTTCATCGATGCGAGCGCTGGCGCGATGGCCGCGATCGGCCCCGCCGCAGTCGCCCTTGCCGAAGCCGAGGGATTGCCCGCCCATGCCCTTTCCGTGAAATTGAGACTGAAGTGACCAAAAGCACCCGTTCCCAAGCCCGATCCGTCGCGCGGCTCGCCGCCGTCCAGGCGCTCTACCAGCAGCAGATGGAAAAGACCGCGCTGACGCGCTTGCTCGATGAATTCCACCAGCACCGTCTCAGCACCGCAATCGAGGATATCGAATTCGCCGATGCGGAAGTCGATTTCTTCGACGATATCGTGCGCGGCGTCGATGCGCGGCGCGAAGAGATCGACGTGCTTCTCACCGGGCGACTGGCGCAGGGCTGGACCATCGCCCGGCTCGATAAGACTATGCTGCAGATCCTGCGCGCCGGGACTTATGAGCTGATCGCGCGCGCCGACGTGCCGAAGGCCTCGGCAATCAGCGAATATGTCGATGTCGCCAAGGCCTTCTTCGACGACCGCGAAGCCAAATTCGTCAACGGCATCCTCGACGCGGTGGCGACGGAGAAAGGGCGATAGACGAACCTGCCTTCATCGCCGCCCTGCGCGCGCTGGCCACGAATCCGGCTGCACGCGGCTTGTCGGACGATGCCGCGGTTCTCCAATTCGGCGGCGAAGCACTCGTCCTGACCCACGATGTGCTGGCCGAGGGTGTCCACGTTCTGCCCGAGCAGGACCCGGCTGATATTGCGTGGAAGCTGGTGGCGGTGAACTTGTCGGACCTCGCCGCCAAGGGCGCAGAACCGCTCGGTGTGCTGCTGGGCCATACGCTCGGCGCAGGCGACGAACGCTTCCTTGCCGGTCTTGGCGAGGTGCTCGCGGAATATGGCGTCCCACTGCTCGGCGGCGACACCATCGCTGCGCAAGGGCCGCGCAGCTGGGGCTGCACCGCCATCGGTCGCGCAACCCATCGCCCGGTTCCCTCTCGCAGCGGCGCAAGGGTCGGCGATCACATCTTCGTGACGGGCACACTGGGCAAGGCCCTGCTCGGCTTCGAAGCGCTCAGAGACAGGAACGGAGCCGACCACACCGCGTACAGTCGCCCGCGCCCGCGCCTTGCCGAAGGTCAGGCGCTGGCCGTTGAGGCAACCGCGATGATGGATATCTCGGATGGCTTGCTGCTGGATGGCTGGCGCATGGGCGAGGCAAGCGGCGTTACGCTGGCGCTGGATGCGCAGGCCATTCCGGTTGCGGAGCCCAACCGACGGCGCGAATGCCTGAGCTGGGGCGATGACTATGAGTTGCTGTTCACCTTCCCGCCGGATCGGCAACCGCCCGTCCCGGCCCATCGAATCGGCGCGGTTGTTGCCAAAGGCGGTTCAGCCATTTCGCTGGACGGTGAATTTCTGACCTCCAAGCACAGTCTTGGCTACGTTCACGGTTAGAATCTTTCAACAGAGCCAGGAATCGCGACGTTTCGGCCCTTGTCAGCCCTCTTGCTGTCATTATACCCTGCACCCCTTGGGAGCGGCGCATCCTGCGCCGAAGAGATAAACTCAACGATAAAACCCAGGGGGAGAACTCCGTGAATCTAGTCCTTATATCCATAGCGCTGGGGCTGCTCGCCGTGATCTACGGCTTCGTGACCAGCCGCCAGGTGCTCAGCCAAAGCGCCGGCAACGAAAAAATGCAAGAAATCGCCGGGGCAATTCAGGAGGGGGCACAGGCCTACCTCAAGCGCCAGTACACCACGATCGGGATTGTGGGCGTCGTGGTCGCGATCCTCGTCGCAATCTTCCTCGCGCCTATCAGCGCAGTCGGCTTCGTGATCGGCGCGATACTGTCGGGCGTAGCGGGCTTTATCGGCATGAACATATCGGTGCGGTCGAACGTGCGGACTGCAGCGGCGGCACAGAAGGGCCTGCAACAGGGCCTGACCCTCGCCTTTCGTGCCGGTGCGATCACCGGGATGCTGGTGGCCGGGCTCGCGTTGCTGGCAATTGCGGTGTTCTTTTACGTTCTGATCGGCCCGATGGCGCTGGCCCCGAACAGCCGCACCGTGATCGAGGCGCTGACCGCGCTCGCATTCGGCGCATCGCTGATTTCGATCTTCGCGCGTCTGGGCGGCGGCATCTTCACCAAGGCAGCCGACGTCGGCGCCGACCTCGTCGGCAAGGTCGAAGCGGGCATTCCTGAGGACGATCCACGCAACCCTGCAGTGATCGCGGACAATGTCGGCGATAACGTCGGCGACTGCGCAGGCATGGCCGCCGATTTGTTCGAAACCTATGTCGTGACCGTGGGCGCTACCATGGTGCTGACGGCATTGCTGCTCAAAGGCCTCGGCGCGCTGCTGCTGCCAATGATGGCATTGCCGCTGCTGATCGGTGGCGCCTGCATCGTTACCAGCATCATCGGCACCTATTTCGTGCGTCTGGGCGGTGGCACGAATGTCATGGGCGCTATGTACAAGGGCTTCCTTGTCACCGCGGTCCTGTCGATCCCGCTGATCTATTTCGCGATCAACACCGCTCTTGGCGACATGGGTGCGGTTATCGGCACCGGTGAGACCAGCCTCGGTGCCTTCACCGGGATGGACCTGTTCTGGTGCTCGATGGTGGGTCTGGTCATCACCGGCCTCATCATCTGGATTACCGAATATTACACCGGCACCAATTTCAGACCGGTCCGCTCGATCGCCAAGGCTTCGGAGACGGGCCACGGCACCAACGTGATCCAGGGTCTGGCGATCAGCCTTGAATCGACCGCGCTGCCCACGCTGGTGATCGTTGCGGGTATCATTGTCGCCTACAAGCTCGCCGGTCTTATCGGCATCGCTTACGGCGCGACCGCAATGCTCGCGCTCGCCGGAATGGTCGTGGCGCTCGATGCTTATGGCCCAGTGACCGACAATGCCGGCGGCATTGCCGAAATGGCTGGTCTCGACGACAGCGTGCGTGAGAAGACCGACCTGCTCGACGCCGTGGGCAACACCACCAAGGCCGTGACCAAGGGCTATGCGATCGGATCGGCGGGGCTTGCCGCGCTGGTGCTGTTCGCCGCCTACACCACCGACCTGAAAGAGTTCTTCCCGAACCTAACGGTCGATTTCGGCTTGCAGAACCCCTACGTCATCGTCGGGCTGCTGCTGGGCGCATTGCTGCCTTATCTGTTCGGTGCGATGGGCATGACCGCCGTCGGCCGTGCGGCGGGCGATGTGGTCAAGGACGTGCGCGATCAGTTCGCCGCCGATCCGGGGATCATGGCGGGGACTTCGCGGCCCAACTATGCCCGCACGGTGGACCTCGTTACCAAGGCGGCGATCAAGGAAATGATCGTGCCGAGCCTCCTGCCGGTGCTCGCCCCGATCGTGGTCTATTTCGTGGTCACACTGATCGCGGGTCAGGAAAACGGCTTTGCCGCACTCGGCGCGCTTCTGCTTGGCGTGATCGTCGGCGGGCTGTTTGTGGCGCTGTCCATGACCGCCGGTGGCGGCGCGTGGGACAACGCCAAGAAATACATCGAGGACGGCAATCACGGTGGCAAGGGCTCCGAAGCTCATAAGGCTGCGGTGACGGGTGACACGGTGGGTGATCCGTACAAGGACACCGCCGGTCCGGCGGTCAATCCGATGATCAAGATCACCAATATCGTCGCGCTGCTGCTGCTCGCGGCTTTGGCGGGTCACGCCGTCGGCTGATCGAACCTTGAATTGCAGGCACGCCCCGTCCGGTTCGCCGGGCGGGGCTTTTTCTTTGCCTCCATTTCGCTAAGCCTGTGGCCATGATTGAACAGCCAAGCCCACAAGCCCTTGTCGATGGACTGGTTCGCCTTTTGACGGTCGTGCCTGCAGGCAATGATCTGTTCACCGGTATTCCTCAGCCAGGCGGCAAGGGCCGTGTCTTCGGCGGCCAGATCGTGGCGCAGGCGCTGCAGGCTGCTCAGGCCGACGCGCCCGACGGCTTTACCGCCCATTCCTTGCATGCCTATTTCCTGCGTGGCGGCACCGAAGGGCTGGCGACCGAGTACGCGACCGCCTGCGATTTCGAAGGGCGCAGCTTTACCAATCGCCGCGTGGTCGCGCGACAGGACGGCACCGCCATCCTTAACCTTACGGCCAGCTTCCAACGTCCTGAAAGCGGGCTGGAGCATCAGGACGCGGCCACGCCCGACGTGCCGCCGCCCGAAGAGCTGGAAAGCGACATGGCCGAACGCCACAAGGTCGTACAGCGCGCAGGTGATCGCATGACCGAGGCGCAGCGCGCGCTTGTCCTGCGGCCCCGCCCAATCGAAATGCGCTCGGTCGGTCCGCTCCACTGGATGAACCGCGAGCCCGCGCCGCCATGCGCGCAAAGCTGGTTCCGGACCGTCGCGCCACTGCCAGACGATCCTGCGCTACACCGCGCGGTGATCGCCTATGCCAGCGACTACACCCTGCTCGGCACCGCTGCCCTGCCCCACGGCCTGTCATGGATGCGAGGCGAACTGGTCGGCGCGAGCCTTGACCATGCAATCTGGTTCCACTCGCCCAAGGGCAAACAACCGCGCGCCGACGAATGGTTGCTCTATGTCACCGACAGTCCGTGGTCAGGCGGCGGGCGTGGCTTCAACCGGGGTCAGATCTTCAATCGTGAGGGCGAACTTGTAGCCAGCGTCGCGCAGGAAGGCATGATGCGACAGCGCTTACGGAAAAGCGAGGCTTCCGGCTCCTAAGCCCGGTCATTTCGCACTCGCAAAAAATAATTGAAGCGCTGGCCACGAAATTGCGCTATGGGCGGTTCCAGCGCGGTATACGACCGACCTCGCCCCCTCACCGGACTTCGTCCGGCAAATCGGTCGCACCGCCTCTCCTGCCCCCCACCGCCGCGTGCGAGCGCCGCGATTATCCGTGAGTGCTATGACGTTCGAAAATCTTCCGCCCGTACTCGGTCAGGCTCTGGCCGAGCGCGGCTATTCCGCCCTTACCGCCGTGCAGGCGTCCGTCACTTCGCCTGAGGCCAAAGGTCGCGATCTTATCGTTTCGGCGCAAACCGGCTCGGGCAAGACGGTCGCGTTCGGGCTGGCGCTGTCAGAACAACTGCTGGACGAAACCACGAAGCTGCCGCTGGTGAGCCATCCGCTCGCACTGATCGTTGCGCCCACGCGCGAACTGGCCTTGCAGGTGAGCCGCGAGCTTGGTTGGCTTTACGCAGGCGTCGGCCTCAAGATCGCGACTTGCGTCGGGGGCATGGATGCGAGCAAAGAACGCCGCGCTTTGCGGAGTGGTCCGGCGATAGTCGTGGGCACGCCCGGTCGCTTGCGCGACCATCTCGAACGCGGCGCGCTCGACTTGTCGCAGCTTGCCGGCGTAGTGCTCGACGAAGCGGACGAGATGCTCGACATGGGCTTCCGCGAAGACCTCGAAGCGATCCTCGACGCGACGCCTGAGACTCGTCGTACGTTGCTGTTCTCCGCCACCATGCCGCGGCCCATCGTCGCGCTGGCGCAGCGTTACCAGACCGATGCCTTGCGGCTGGCGCTGGCTGGCGAAAAGCGCGGCCATGGCGATATCGCCTATCAGGCGATCACCGTCGCCCCGGCCGAAATAGAAAAGGCGGTCGTCAACCTCCTGCGGTTTCACGAAGCCGAGACGGCAATCCTGTTTTGCGCCACGCGTGATAACGTGCGCCACCTCCATGCGACGCTGCAGGAACGCGGCTTCGGCGTCGTCGCACTTTCCGGCGAGCATTCGCAATCCGAACGCAATCAGGCTCTGCAGGCATTGCGTGACCGGCGTGTTCGGGTGTGTGTCGCCACGGACGTCGCCGCGCGCGGGATCGATTTGCCCTCGCTGAGCCTCGTCATCCATGTGGAAATCCCGCGCGATGCCGAGGCGTTGCAGCACCGCTCGGGCCGTACCGGCCGTGCCGGCAAGAAGGGAACGGCGGCAATCATCGTCCCCTTCAATCGCCGTCGCCGCGTCGAAACCCTGCTGCGCAGCGCGAACATCTCCGCCGACTGGATCGACGCCCCCAGCGCCGAAGCCATTGCCGAGCGGGACCGCGAACGATTGATGGAGCAACTCACCGCCCCGGTCGAGTTTGAAGACGACGACCGCGCCCTCGCATCCGATTTGATGGGTAGGATGTCGGCGGACGACATCGCCGCCGCACTGGTGCACGCGCATCGCGCAAGATTGCCGCAACCTGAAGAATTGCTGCCCAATACACCGGAAGGCCACAAGGCCATGCAGAAGGCGATGCATCGCCCTGGCTTCGAAGACGTGACCTGGTACCGCATCGCCATCGGTCGTCGCCAGAATGCAGAGCCGCGCTGGCTGTTGCCGCTGTTGTGCCGCCGCGGGCAGATTACCCGTAACGAGATCGGCGCCATTCGCATCGGGCAGCATGAAAGCTGGTTCCAGATACCCCGTGGTGTTGCCAAGCGCTTTGCCGCCGCTCTGGCACAGCCAACATCGGGCGACGATGAGCAGGATGCAATCGCAATCGAGGCTGCACCCGAGGGGCCGAGAATCGAAGCGCGCGAAAATCGCCGGAAACACGGAGGCCAACAACACGGGGGCGACAAGGTCCGCGCGCGTCCGTCCGGGCAGGATCGTCCGCGCGGCAAGCGTGACGGCTCGAAAAACGGTGGACCCTTCAAGAAAGACGGTGGCGCGGCAAAGCGTCCCGGTGGCAAGCACAAATCCAAGGCTCCTCACAAAAGCCGCTGACACCGGCTGCGGGCGAGCCACCGGTTCGGCTACGAACCCGCTTCTGATGCTTGGCGTGCGCAAACACATGCCCTAAGCCCCCGGACACCGAAAACTGTCCGGGGCAATATCTTGCGTATACGCCTGCTTACTATCTCAACGCTGGCTCTGGCGCTTGCCATGCCGGGTCCCCTTTCCGCACAGGCCCAACCGGTTCCCGCCGCCGCTCAGACGCAGGTGGCAACTCCCGATTATGATGCCGAAGCGCTGCGGATCATGAAGGGTGTGGACGCAACCGGCTTTACCGGCGCAGTCGCGATCGACGGGAAAATCGTCTATTCCGGCGCGCACGGTCTGCTCGAATACGGCAAGCCGGGCAAGGTAACGCAGAAAACGCTGTTCCCGATCGCCAGCATCACCAAGGCGTTCACAACAACCGCGCTGGCCATGCTGGTCGACGAAGGCAAGCTGTCGTGGGACGATCCGGTCCGCAAATACATCCCCGAATTCGCGATGTACGATCCGTGGGTCAGCGAGCATTTCACCGTGAAGGACGCACTGACGCACCGCTCCGGCCTGCCGCTCGGCGCGGGCGATCTCACCATCTGGCCGGATGGCAATGCCACACCCGAAGACGTGATCCACGCGCTCAAATATCTGCGTCCCACCACCGGCTTTCGCGATGGATACGCGTATGACAATCTCCTCTACATTGTCGCAGGGCAAATCCTGGAACGCGCATCGGGCCAAAGCTGGACCGATTTCATCACCAATCGGATCCTGAAGCCGGTGGGGATGAACGATTGCGCCGCCGACAAGTCACTGATCCGTCCGGGCCAATCCTATGTCAGCGGGCACGAGCGTGCGGCGGGCGACACGCATGGCACGCCGATCGATCCACGCATGGCCTTTTCCAAGACGTGGAATTCGGCTGGCGGCATCTGGTGCACTGCCGACGACATGATGAAATGGGGCCAGTTCTGGCTCGATGACGGTGTGACCGCCGACGGCAAGCGGCTGATTTCCGAAAAGCAGAAGAACATGCTGTGGCGCGGCGTTACGCCGACCGGCAGCGGGATCATCCCGGCAAGCGGCGGGGCGACGAATTTGCAGATGTATGCGCTGGGCTGGCAGCTCTCGCAGCTCGACGGTACGCCCGTCGTCAGCCATTCTGGCGGTGCGCCGGGGGTGACGAGCAATTTCATCATCCTGCCGCAGAAAAAGATCGTCATCTTCGCCTCGTCGAACGATTATCTCAGCACGCCCAGCGCATGGACCCGCCAGATCGCCGCCGACCTCGTCGAGGGCAGCAACGCGCCCGACCTCATCGGCAAGGCCATCGCCGCCTATGACAAGGAGAATACTGAGGCCCGCGCGGCGGTAGACAAGGCGATCAGTCCGCCCAAGGATGCGACCAAGCCCAGTCTCCCGATCGACGCATATACCGGCACCTATCGCGATCCCTGGTATGGCACGGTGACTATCAGCAAGCGGGGCAAGGGTCTGTACATCGACATGAGCCGGTCGCAGCTGCTTGATGGGCCGTTGACGCCGTTCAATGGCGATACCTTTGCGGCGATCTGGCCCAACCGGACGATCAAGGCCGACGCCTTCGTCACTTTCGAGGTCAAGGACGGCAAGGCAGTCGGCATCAAGATGAAAGCGATCAGCGACATCACCGATTTCAGCTACGACTTCCACGACCTCGATCTGAAGCGGGAATAGGCAGCGCCCTCACCCGCCTGCGTGGTAGAAATCGTAGATCTGCTGGGCCACTGCATCGCTGATGCCGGGCACACGTTTCAGATCGTCGAGCGCGGCCGCGCGCACCTTGCCCGCTGTGCCGAAATGCAGCAGCAGGGCGCGCTTCCTCGCCGGGCCGATGCCGGGTATCTCGTCGAGCGGAGAGGCGGTGATGGCGCGACTACGCTTGGCGCGGTGCGCACCGATCGCGAAGCGGTGAACCTCGTCGCGCAGCGTCTGGAGGTAGAACAGCAGCGGTGAATTGACCGGCAGCGTTTTCTCGCGTCCATCTGCAAAGTGAAACACTTCGCGCCCCTCGCGCCCGTGATGCGGCCCCTTGGCGATGGCGATCAGCGGCACATCCTCGATGCCGAGCTCCTCTAGCGTGTCCCGCACCGACGACATCTGCCCCTTGCCCCCGTCGATCAGCACGAGATCGGGCCACACGCCCTGTTTCTCGTGCTCCGGATCTTCCTCCAGCGCGCGCGCAAACCGCCGTTTCATCACCTCGCGCATCATCGCGAAATCGTCGTTGGTCTGCGCCTCGCGGATGTTGAACTTGCGATACTGACCCTTCTCGAACCCCTCGGGGCTGGCCACGACCATTGCGCCAACCGCCTTGGCGCCCTGGATATGCGAGTTGTCGTACACCTCGATCCGCTGCGGCACCTCGCCCAGCTCGAAGAAGTCGGCCAGTTCGCGCAGGATTTTTGCCTTGGTGCCGCTCTCTGCCAGCCGCCGCTCGAGCGCCTCGACCGCGTTTCGGCTCGCCTGCTCCATCAACCGCCGCCGGTCGCCGCGCTGCGGGACCGAGATTTCCACCCGATGGCCCGAGGCTTCACACAAGGCTTCCTGCACCAGCGCCTGTTCCTCCAGCTCGCGATCGACGAGGATCAGGCGCGGCGGCGGGACTTCCTCGTAGAATTGCAGCAGCACATCGGCGAGCACCTGCGGCTCTTCGACATCCTGCGTGTGACTGGGAAAGAAGGCGCGGTGGCCCCAGTTCTGCCCGCCGCGAACGAAGAACGCCTGGATGCCCACCTGCCCGCCCTTCGACGCCAGCGCGAAGACATCGGCATCGCCCACGCCGCTGGCGTTGATGGCCTGGCTCCCTTGAATGAAAGTCGCCGCGCGTAGCCGGTCGCGCAATATCGCCGCAGTCTCGAAATCGAGGTTTCCCGCAGCCTCGGCCATCTGCTGCTCTATCTTGGCCTGAACCGCGGATGACTTGCCCGAGAGGAAATCTTTCGCCTCGCCAACCAGTTCGCGATAGCCAGCCTCGTCGATACGCCCGACGCACGGAGCCGAACAGCGCTTGATCTGATAGAGCAGACAGGGCCGGTCGCGACGCGAGAAAAAACTGTCGGTGCAGCTGCGCAGCAGAAACAGTTTCTGCAAAGCGTTGATCGTGGTGTTGACGCTGCCCGCACTGGCGAAGGGACCATAGTAATCGCCCTTGGCCCGCCGCGCGCCGCGATGCTTCATGATCCGTGGGAACGCGTGGTCCGAACGCAGAAGGATGAAGGGAAAGCTCTTGTCGTCGCGCAGCAACACGTTGAACGGCGGGCGATAGCGCTTGATCAGCTGCGCTTCGAGCAGCAACGCCTCAGCTTCGGAATTGGTGGTGATGATCTCCATCCGCCTGGTCTGGCTGACCATCCGCTGAAGCCGGTTGGAGAGCGCGTTGACCTGCGTGTAATTCGCCACCCGCGCCTTCAGGCTGCGCGCCTTGCCGACATAGAGCACATCGCCACGCGCATCGAGCATCCGGTAAACGCCCGGCTTGGGCTTGAGTGTCTTCACCGTGTCGCGGATTGCCGCCACTCCCGCTTCGAGGTCAGGCTGGGCGCTGGCGACGGTATAGGTTGCGCGTTCTTCGAGGAAACGTTCCTGACCGCGGGGGTCGTGAGGAGTGCCTGCCTTGGTATCGGACATGCCGAGATAGCTAGGGCAGTCGAGGAGGATTGCAAATGTCCTGTTTCGGTCGGGATCGCGGGACAGGATTTTCCTCCAGGACAAATGGCGGTATACCTTGATTGAGTTGATTTTTGAGCTGGGGGTGAGATGCATTTAACGGGATTGCTCAAAAGGTTGCTGGAAAAGCCTTCACAGCACGACGAAGAAGCGACGGCCTACCATAGGCTCGCCGAGCGCGGCTTTCGACCCGACGGCATTATCGACATCGGTGCCTATGAAGGGGGATGGACCCGTTCGACGCGAGAGGTTTTTCCTGCCGCTGCCAGCCTGATGGTCGAACCGCAAGAAATCCGGCAGGAGAAGCTCCAGGCAGTATGCCGCGAGCTTCCCCGCACCCGGCTCGCGCCGTGCTTGCTCGGCGCTGAATCAGGCAAAGCGGTTACGTTTTACGAAATGGGCACAGGCTCTTCGTATCTGGAAGAAAACAGCGATGCCCCCCGGCAAGCAAAGCATTTTACCCTCTCGATGCTCGACGATGTCGCGGATGATTTTCCAGGCGAGAATCTGTTTCTCAAAATCGATTCCCAGGGAGCCGAAATAGAAATTCTCAAGGGTGGCCGCAAAACGCTGCAACGCTCTGGTCTCGTCCAGCTAGAGACTGCGGTTATGGCATACAACCAAGGTGCGCCGACCATGCTGGAGGTGCTGGCCTTTATGCAGGACAACGGCTTCGTTCCCCTCGATATTTCCGGACATACGCGGATTCAGGGACATCTGGTTCAGGTTGATTTCCTATTCACGCCACAGGATTCACCGCTGCGGAAAACATTCTTCAATTTCCAGACAAGTTGATAAGACTTTCCCAGAGGCTTGTCTGGGGAGCGCGAACAATCGATCAAGCAGCAATGGATAAGCCAGCGGCACCTGCCCGAACGATCGGCTTCTGGGGAGCGGCGCTCTACCCGGTTAACGGGATGGTCGGTGCGGGCATCTTTGCCGTTCCGGCCTTGCTCGCCGCAGCGGTGGGCGGATTTGCACCGTGGCTGATGCTGCTGGGCGGAATTCTCTTCATGCCGATCGCGCTGGTCTACGCCTGGCTTGCCACGCGATTCTCCCACAGTGGCGGGCCGGTTCTCTATGGGGAGGCGGCGTTCGGGCGTTTCGTCGGGTTCCAGGCGGGATGGGGTCGCTATGCGTCCAACATCGTCACGGCAGCGGCCAATACACAAGTCATGGTCGCCTATGCCACCGCGCTGATGCCTGCGCTCAACAATCCCGCTGCGCAGGAAATCGCCACCATCCTCTCGCTTATCCTGTTTATGGTGATCAATCTGGTGGGCCTACGCTTTGCCGCCGGTACGCTGGGCGTGATGACCGCGATCAAGTTGCTGCCCCTCGGCGCGCTGGTGGTGGCTGCCCTGTTTGCGGGCAACCCGGAAGCGGCCTTTGCGGTGCCGAAATTCAACCTTGGCGAGAACGTCATCCTGCTCACCTATTATGCATTTATCGGCTTCGAGAGCGTTGCCGAAGCGGCAGGAGAGGTACGCAATCCCAAGCGCGTTATCCCGCTCGCACTGGTGACGATGGTCAGCGCAGTGACCCTGCTCTACATGGCGGTGATATGGGCCTACGTCGCGATGATGCCGCAGCTGACTGGCGGCGCGTCGGACAATGCCTTGGTGGACGCGGGGCGCGCGGCAATGGGCCATATCGGCGGAATCGCTCTGGTAATCGCGGCCGTGTTCAGCACGGCGGCCAATACGTTCTCGGGCAACACCACCCTGCCACGCCTTGCCTTCGGCATGGGCGAAAGACGGATGCTGCCACGCTGGTTCACCCACGTCTCGCCACGCTTCGGGACACCCGATTATGCAATCCTGTTCACAGGGCTGGCTGCCATCGCTTTCGGTCTTTGGGAAGGCTTCGCCGTGCTGGCCGTTGCCGGCACGCTGGTCCGGCTTGTGACCTACCTTATCTGCTCCGCCGCTCTGCCGGTGCTGGAACTGCGTGACGGTACGCTCCGCCCGTTCCATTCGGCCATGGCGATCGCGGCATTTGCCGGATCGCTATGGGTTTCGAGTTTCGCTGAGGCTGAGGCGTGGAAAGCATTCGCCGCGATTTTTGCCTGTGGCACGCTGCTCTACTTCTTTGCAGCCAGGCAGGAGCCGGAACCGGTTCTGGTCGAACAGGAATGACCCCCGCTCAGAACAGCTTGCGGAATTCGATCTTCACGAAGCGGCCATATGGGTCGAGCAGTGCGGGCTGGTAGCTGATCGGCACCACGCCATTGGCATCGGTCACCTTCTGGTAGGCATCGAAGATGTTGTTAACGTGCAAGGATAGCCGAGCATGGTTGAGGAACCCGGGATTGTCCCCGACCAACCATTTCTGCTGGTCGAGCGCGACGAACAACCGAAGATTGAATGTCGCCAGACCTCCGAAGTGGAGATCGCTTGAACCCGGAACACCTGATGCCTGAACTGTCGTGCCGGTTGAGTAGTTACCACTGATCCTCGTCCCGATGCCTTTGTAGAATAGCCCCGCATCGAGTTCGAACTGCTGCCGCGCGACGCCTCCGGACGATCCGGTGGCGTCACCATTCATCAGGTCGAGCGTAGGACCGCCGGGCGCGACGAGGATCGAATTGTCGAGATTGATGGTGTGGTAGAACGACAGGCTCCACCGCCCCTGTCCATTGCCCCGACTGAAACCCCGGTTGCCGCGCCCACCCGACGACCGGCTGCCATTATCCGAACCACGGGCAGCTTGTTGCTGCTCTCCGGAACCGGAGTTGCCTTGGCCGGGGGCAGCACAAATCCTGCTTTCCAGCTGCTTGAGCTTTGCCGGATCGACCTTGCCATCCGGCCCTTTCAACCGCGCCTGAAGGCCTGGCGGGAGGGTGGACAGGTCAGGTTTCTTGCCCGGATCCTGACACAGCACTTTGCGCAATGCCGCAAATCTCTCGGGATCAAACCGCTGTGCGGCATCCGCGCTGCAGAACCGCGTGCGCATCGCGGCGATCTTGGCTGGATCGGGTTTGCCGTCGGCGCCCTTCAACCGGTCCTGCATCTGCTGCGGGAGCGCGGACAGGTCTGGAACCTGCCCTGTCGGAGTAGCACAGAATTGCTCACGCAACTGCGCAAAGCGCTGTGGATCGAAACCGGGGCGACTTCCCGATTGTTGCTGTCCATTGCTTTCGCCAGCGGGCCGCGCGGCAGA
Source organism: Qipengyuania algicida (assembly GCF_009828025.1). Taxonomy (GTDB): domain Bacteria; phylum Pseudomonadota; class Alphaproteobacteria; order Sphingomonadales; family Sphingomonadaceae; genus Qipengyuania; species Qipengyuania algicida. Next base: position 61,053 of record NZ_WTYA01000001.1, read on the forward strand.
CATCAACCGCCCGAACCTGCCCCGTCCGCCGCCCGATTGCTCTTCTGGCGAAGGCTTGCCGACCTTGCCGAAGAGGTTGAAGCCATAGCGGATTCGGTCACTGCGTGTTTCGGCAAAGGTGACGGGGCGCGCATCGATTGCCAGCAATTGCCCGTTGGTATCGCGCGTCACCCGGTCGGGGAATGCCGCCTCGATCGCCGGGGTCAACAGCGGGAAGGATGCCGTCACGTTGTTCGAACGGTTGTGGTAGTACTCGACGAGAATATTGGCCCGGTCGAGGAACGGCAGATCGTAATTCGCCGACAGCTTGAAATCGCGCTGGTGCTCGGGAAGGAGATTGGGATTGCCGCCACTGGTCTGGGTCACCAACACCGTCTGCCCGGTACGGAAATCATAGACGGGGACATTGTAACTTATGAGACTTGGGCCGCCCAGTTGCGACAGGCCCGGCGCGGTTTCGCGCTCGATATACGCTCCCTGAAGGGTAAGGCTTTTCGACGGCTTCCATACCAGCCCACCGGTCCAGTTGCCGAGCGTGCCAAAGTCCGACAAGTAATCGAATCCGCCCGACAGGTTGAAGGTCAGATCGCCGATTGCCGACAGGACGTCGTTCCTGCGACTGGCGATGGGGATGCCGATATTCGCGCCCGCGCTCAGGTCGCCGCGGATCAATGCGTTGTCGCCAGCCAGACGCCGCGTGTCGGTGCTTTCGTTGCGACTCCAGTCATAGCCCGCATTGAGCGTGACATCGGCCTCTCCGGCGGGAAGCTCAAAAGGGTTGCCAATGAGCGTCGACTTGAGCGCAACGTCATAGGCACGGTTCTGCGCACGGTCGAAGCCGAGACGCGGCACATTTGGCAGATCGCCGTTGATTGCCAAGGTTCCGGCCTGTGCAGCGTCGACCAATGCCTGGACCGCCGGATCGTCCAGCGTGCGTGACCGGTCAATTCGGCTATCGGTCGATGTGTAGCTGGAATCGAGCGTCGTGGTGAACTGATATCCACCAAGATTCTTGTTGAAGGTGCTGCCAAGCGAATATGTATCGGTCAGCGTTTGCCGGGTCAGCGGTTTCGCATCGATCGCCCGCCTCGCGCTGCTACTATCAGGTGACGTCAGGGTCACGAGGTCGAGTCCCGACAGGTTCAGTGTATCCTCGTGGATCACCTGCGTGTTGATCGTGAACTGCCCGTCCGCACCATCCTTGCCGAGCCCGTTGGTGCTGGTGAAATCGACTTCCAGCGTGGAGTCCTTCGCAGCCAGTGAGCGGAAATCGGCTGGGTTGGGATCGCTGGCGAGGGTCGGGACGCTGCCCGGTGTCTGAACGACATCGCGCTCGGCCTCGGTGATCGGGCTGGTGTGCTTATAGTCGATGCTGGCATTCAGTCGCGACTTGCCATTGATCGCGAGTTGCGACGCCTGCAACTCGCTCTTGGCCCCTCCACCCTGCGTGGCGCGACCATAATCAACCTCGGCAGACAAGCTGCGGAAATTATCCTTCAGGATGAAATTGATGACCCGCTGGTCCGGCGGGAAGCCGTATTTCAGCGCCACTTCCTCCGGCAGGATCTCCAGTCGTTTGATCGCTTCGGGAGGATAGCGAAAAATCTCGCGGAAATTGGAAATCCGCTGACCGTTGACGAGGAACACGGGACGCCCGCCCCGCCCACGGCCCGATCCGATTTCCGGCGCAAGCTGGCTGATGAGATCCTGGATCGAACTTGCGCCGTAGGACTGAACCTGCTGCTCATCGAGCTCGACAACCGGAGCGCTGGATGTTTGAACCGCGCCCTGAATTGCCCTCGGCGCGGTGACGATAATTTCGGACCCAACCGTATCGTTGCCAGTCGGTGTCGGAGCGGGAGCGGCCTGCGCAGCCGCTCCGGCTGGCTCAGCGGTCTGGGCCAGCGATGGCGAGGCGATGATCAGAGCGATCAGGGACACGGCGGGGGCAAAACGCAAAACGGCAACTCCAGATGATTTCAGGCCCCACCACCCGGTGTTCGGCATCCATTGCGCAATGTAACGCATAAGAACAAGGTTTGGTCGTGTAACAAAATGTCGCTGGTCGACTGGCGTGGCTGCTTGATCGGAATTCGCGCGTTGCGGGCGCGCAGGCTTCCCTTTTGCCCTCACTGCCGCTATGCGCCGCGCCTGAGATTCACGGTTGCAAGCAAAAAAGGATTATATGGCCAAGGAAGAGCTCCTCGAAATGCGTGGGCGCGTGGTCGAATTGCTGCCGAACGCTATGTTCCGGGTCGAGCTGGAAAATGGCCATGAGGTGCTGGGCCACACGGCGGGCAAAATGCGCAAGAATCGCATTCGCGTGCTGGTGGGGGACGAGGTTCTCTGCGAGCTGACGCCTTACGATCTGACCAAGGCGCGCATCACCTATCGCTTCATGCCCGGGCGCGGCGGCCCCGGCCCGCAATAAGGTGGCGCGCGGATGGACGCGCCCGCTCTGATCCTCGCTTCGGCCAGCCCGCGCAGGCGCGATCTTCTTGTGCGACTCGGGATCGAACCGAAAGCGATCGTCCCGGCAGAGATCGACGAGACCCCCCAAAAGGACGAACTACCGCGCGCGTATGCCCGGCGGATGGCGCACGAGAAGGCCTGCGCGGTCGACGAAACCGGCTATGTGCTGGCCGGTGACACGGTGGTCGCCGTTGGCCGCCGGATTATGCCCAAGGGCGAAGACGAAGCCACAGCACGCAAATGCCTCACGCTGCTTTCAGGGCGCCGGCACCGCGTCTTGTCAGCCATCGCCCTGCGCGCGCCGGACGGCACGCTCCGCGAGCGTCTGAGCGAAAGTGTCGTGCGCTTCAAACGGCTCAGCACCGAAGAGATCGAGCATTACATTGCCAGCGGCGAGTGGCATGGCAAGGCCGGTGGTTATGCCATCCAGGGCCTGGCCGAGAGCTTGATCGAATGGATGCAGGGAAGCCATTCGGGCGTCGTCGGCCTTCCGCTCTACGATACCCGCATTCTGTTGCAATCGTCAGGCTTCCGGCTTGGCTGAGTGGCTGGTCGAGCAGGGGATCGGCGAACACCGCGCGATCCGGCTGGCTGGCGAGCGGATTACCCATGCGCGTATCCATCTGCTTGGCACGCTGAGTGCAGGCACGGTGATAGATGCCAAGCTGATATCACGCACCGCGGGGGGACCGCGCGGTTTGGCACAAACCTCAACCGGGGAAGAGATCCTTGTGGACCGCCTGCCAAAAGCCGCCTCCGAAGGTGCGCAATTGCGAATTGTCATCCACCGCGCACCGATTGCCGAACGCGGGCGGCTGAAACTGGCGCAGGGTCGCCCAACGGACGCCGAACCTTACCAGCCCTCGCTGGCTGACACGCTGGCATCCGGGGGCAATCATGTCAGGATCGTGCGGCGCTTTCCTGCTTGCGATTGGGATGAATTGATCGGTGAGGCACTTGACCTGAGAACCGAATTTGCAGGCGGCTGCTTGCTGTTCGCCCCTACCCCTGCGCTCACCGCAATTGATATCGACGGAGCGCTGTCACCTCGAATGATGACGCCAGTCGGCATCCCGGCTCTCGCCGATGCCCTTCATCGGTTCGACGTCGGCGGGTCCATCGCGGTAGATTTCCCCACTTTGGCGGACAAGGCGGATCGCAAGGCGCTCGACGAGGCTCTCGATCAAGTACTGGTGGGCTGGCCGCACGAGCGGACTGCGATCAATGGTTTCGGACTCGTCCAGATCGTTGCCCGGCTCGAGCGCCCATCCCTGCTCCAGCTTGCATCTTGGCAACGTGGGCGAATGGTGTGGCACAGGCTGCTGCGTCGTGCCGAGGGATTGAACGGTGCGGGAATTATCGAGCTGGCAATTGCGCCTGCGCTGAAGTCTTTCGCGAGACCTGACGACATCGAGGCACTGGCACGGCGCAGCGGCCTTCGAATCCGACTGCGCGAGGACACCGGGCTTGCATTCACCGCACCCCATGCCCAGCTCGTTGTCGATGGCTGACACCTCCAAACCCTGCCCGATCTGCAAGCGCTCGCGCTCGGACGAATTCGCCCCCTTCTGCTCGTCGCGCTGCCGCGACCGCGATCTCTCGCGCTGGTTCGGCGATGGCTATGCAGTGCCGGGACGGCCCGCAAATCCAGAGGAGATTGCTCGCGAAGTGATCGATCGCGGGGAAGACTGACACTCGGGCCGAATTGGCCCTTGCCAAAGGCCGGAGCCTTCGCCATAGGGCGGCCCTCCCGTCGCTCGCCGGCCTTCGGTCGCCGCCAGAGTGCAAGGGCCCAGGTAGCTCAGTTGGTAGAGCATGCGACTGAAAATCGCAGTGTCGGTGGTTCGATCCCGCCCCTGGGCACCATTTTTTCACAGTGTTGGAATGGTGCAAAGTCTGGTCGCGATGCTAGCGCGCAGTTCTCACAAACTCAGCCGTAACGACCGGTGATGTAGTCCTGCGTGCGCGCAACCGACGGATTGGTGAATATCCGCGAGGTATCGTCGAATTCGATCAGTTCGCCCATGTGGAAGAACGCGGTCTTGTCGGAGACGCGCGCTGCCTGCTGCATGTTGTGCGTCACGATGACGATGGTGAACTGGCCGCGCAGCTCATGCAGCAATTCCTCGATCCTCGCAGTCGAGATCGGGTCGAGCGCGGAGGTCGGTTCGTCGAACAGCACCACTTCTGGCCGTACCGCAATGGTGCGCGCGATGCACAGTCGCTGCTGCTGGCCACCAGAGAGCGACAGGGCGCTCTGGTTGAGCTTGTCCTTCACCTCGTCCCACAAGGCCGCCTGACGCAGCGCTTGCTCGATCCGTTCGTCCTGCTCCCACTTGGCGAGCTTTTCGTAATAGGACAGCGCGAAGGCCACGTTGGCACGGATGGAACTGGCGAAGGGCGTGGGCTTCTGGAATACCATCCCTACCCGGCGGCGAAGATCGGCAAGGTCCGCCTTGCGCAGGATATTCTTGCCGTCGATCAGGATCTCGCCCTCGGCCCGCTGTTCGGGATAGAGCGAATAGATGCGGTTGATCGTACGCAGCAGCGTCGACTTGCCGCACCCCGACGGCCCGATAATCGCTGTCACCGCGTAATCGGGGATCGGCAGCGTGACCGAATGCAGTGCCTGGCTCTTGCCATAGTAGAAGTTCAGATCGCGAATATCGATCTTCACGCTTTTCCCGGCCGGCACCTTGGACTCAGACGGTTCAGGTGTGCTGATAAGAGAATTTTTGATCGGCGTGTCCTGGGGTTTCATTTGAATACCCTGCGATTGGCAAACAGACGGACCACCAGATTGAGCACGAGCACGAATGTGGTGAGGATGAGAGCACCCGCCCAGGCGAGCGATTGCCAGGTGTCATAGGGGCTCATGGCGTATTGGAAGATAACGACAGGCAAGTTCGCGAGCGGTCCGTTGAGGTCCGAACTCCAGAATTGATTGTTGAGCGCCGTGAACAGCAGCGGCGCAGTTTCTCCGCTGATGCGTGCTACGCCCAGCAGGGCACCTGTGACAATACCGCTCATGGCCGCTTTGAACAGAACTTGCATACTGACTTTCCAGCGGGGCAGGCCCAAAGCGAAGGCGGCTTCACGCATCCGGTCCGGCACCAGTCGCAAGGACTCGTCGCTAGTCCGCACGACCACCGGGATAAGAATGAGGCCCAGCGCCAGACCGCCGGAAAGGCCTGAAAAATGCTTCATCGGAACGACTACCAACTCGTAGACGAACAGGCCGAGCACGATCGAGGGCGCGCTGAGCAGGATGTCGTTGACGAACCGCACCGCGCTCGCCAGTCGCGTATGGCGGCCATGCTCGGCCAGATAAACGCCCGCGCACAGGCCAATCGGCGTGCCTACCACTATCGCTATCAGAATCATCACGCCACTACCGAACAGGGCATTCAGCAGCCCTCCCTCCGCGCCCGGAGGTGGCGTCATCTCGGTAAACAGCTTGGGGCTAATTGCAGATACGCCATTCGAAATGGTGGTCCACAAAATCCAGAACAGGAACACGAGGCCCAACAGCGTCGCCAGCGCGGCGCAAACATAGGCGGTGCGGTCGATAAACTGGCGGCGAAAATAGATCCAGTTCATGTTAGTGAGTCCGCCCCATGTTACGCTCCACCCGGGCCAGCATCAGCTTCGCGATGCTGAGCACGATGAAGGTCACCACGAACAGCATGAATGCCAGCGCGATGAGCGAGCTGCGATAAAGCGCAGTGTCGGCCTCTGTGAATTCGTTCGCGATTGCAGCGGCGATCGAATTGCTCGGCATCAGCAGGGATACAGATAGATCATGCGCATTGCCGAGCACGAATGTCACCGCCATCGTTTCGCCCAGTGCTCGACCCAGCCCAAGGAAGATCGCACCAACGATGGCCGAGCGCGTATGCGGGAGAGTTACGTGGCACAGACGCTCCCAACGCGTTGCTCCGAGCGCAACCGCCGATTCGCGTAGCGATGCAGGAACCGCGTTGAACACATCTCGCGCAACCGAAGCGATAAACGGGATGACCATGATCCCAAGCACGATCCCTGCGGTCAGCATCCCGATACCAATCGGGGGACCGGTGAACAGCGGGCCGATAATCGGTACGCTGCCCAGATGATCGTTCAGCCATGGCTCGATATGCGTCGCCATGAACGGCGCGAACATGAACAGGCCCCACATGCCGTATATGATGCTGGGCACGGCGGCGAGCAGCTCGATCGCCATCGCGATTGGCTGGCGGGTCCATGCCGGAGCGATCTCAGTGAGAAACAAGGCGATACCGATGCTGATCGGAACCGCGATGATCAGCGCGATCGCCGAGGTGACCAGTGTTCCGTAGATCGGCACCAGCGCACCGAACTGGCCATTGACCACGTCCCATTTGTCGCTGGTCACGAATGCGAAGCCGAATGTCTTGAAGGCCAGCCACCCACCCGACGCCATGGAGTAGGTGACCGCCAACAGGATCAACAGAACGAACCACGCTGCACCGCCCGTGAAGGCGTGGAACAGGCGCTCGGGCCAAACGCCCCGCGTTCTCATGGTCGTGCCTGCGATTCCCAATTCGGTGTCGGCGCGCCGATCCGTCACATCGGGATCCCCGCTCGGCCCGGCTTGCGGCTTCGAGGGATCGGTCGTGTCCATTACTTGATATTGGCCTTGGTGTAGTCCTCGATCTGCTTCACCAGCGCATCGGGCAGCGGAACGTAATCGAGCTTGGCCGCCTGCGGCTTCCCATTCTCCAGCGCCCAGTCGAAGAATTTCAGCGCAGCGTCGCTAGCCGCCTTGTTCGACGGATTCTTCGGCATCAGGATGAAAGTGGAGGCGGTGATAGGGAATGCCTGCGCGCCCGGCGCATTGGTCATCACCAGGTCGAATTCCTTTGCGTTTGTCCAATCGGCACTCGCCGCGGCAGCCTGAAAACTCGCTGCGCTGGGGGCAACGAAATTACCCGCTGCGTTCCGAAGGTAAGCCCAGGCCATATTGTTCTGAACCACATAGGCGTATTCGACATAACCGATCGAATTGGGAATCTGGTCCACGTAAGCCGCAACGCCCTCGTTGCCCTTCCCGCCGACGCCACCCGTCCAGTTGACCGAAGTACCTTCCGAAGGGCCGGCCTTCCATGCAGGACTGACCTGGCTGAGGTAATGGGTGAAATTGAAGGTCGTGCCCGATCCATCGGAGCGATGGACCGCAGTGATCGCTGCATCGGGTAGCTTTACGCCCGGATTGAGCGCCACGATCGCCGGGTCATTCCACTTCAAAAGCTTGCCGAGATAAATATCCGCGAGCAACGATCCGGTCAGCTTGAGCTGCCCCTTGCTGATGCCCTGAATATGTACCACGGGCACCACCCCGCCAATGATGATCGGAAACTGCGCGAGTCCCGCGCTGGCAAGTTCATCTGGCGAAAGCGGCTTATCGCTCGCCCCGAAGTTGACCGTCCCGGCCTTTACCTGGCTGATGCCGCCCCCGGAGCCGATTGACTGATAGTTGACCTTGACCCCATTGGCCTTGAGATAATCGGCGGACCACGCCGACAGCACCGGATAAACGAAGGTCGAGCCTGCACCCGTGATCGCACTCGACGAGCCATTGGCTCCCGAAACCGCGCCATTATCGGTCGTCTTCGCTCCGCAACCCGCCAGCAGGAACGCGCCCATCAAGGCGCCCATCATCAACTTGTTCACACGTGTTCTCCCTGGAACGACCAAGCGCTCCTTAGACCCGGGGTAGCCCCCGGCTCAACAGGTGTTCCGTGACTCTTTTATGACGCTAGCCGAAAGCAACGACGACTCCTGCCGAAAAACAGGAAAGTTGTACCAAAATAGCGACGTCAAACCTGTGGAAGTTGGTCAATCATCTTGTCGAGCGTGATCGGATATTCGCGCACACGAATCCCCGTGGCATTGTACACCGCGTTGGCGATGGCTGCCGTGGGGCCGCAAATTCCCAACTCGCCCACGCCCTTTGCCTGCAAAGGCGTGCTGTAAGGGTCGGGCGTATCGAGGAATACAACCTCCTGGTGCGGGATGTCGGCATGAACCGGCACTTCGTAACTGGCCAGATCGTGATTGACGAAGTAACCGAAACGCTTGTCGACAGCGAGCTCCTCCATCAGTGTTGCACCTGCCGCCATCGTCATCGCGCCGATAACCTGACTGCGCGCCGACAGTGGATTGAGAATCCGGCCTGCATCGCACACCGCCAACATCCGACGAATGCGAATCTCGCCAGTATAGCGATCCACTCCGACCTCGCAGAAGTGGCCGGCATACGTGCCGATGTCATAACCCTTCTTGTAATCGCCAAAGTCGATCTCGCCCGTCGCGGCAAGCTGGCCGAGATCGGACAGGGGTACAGTCTTACCTGCACCGATTACACGACCATCCTCGAAACGGATGGTCTGCGGGTCGATGCCGAGTTTTTGCGCTATGGAACGGTGCAGTTCGATGCAGGCCGCATAGACCCCTGCTGTAGAACTTGCCGCGCCCCATTGGCCGCCGGAGCCGGATGATACGGGAAATGCGGAATCGCCCAGCACCACCGAAACTTTCTCGAGCGGCAATCCAAGACATTCGGCGGCTGTCTGAGCAATGATCGTGTAACTGCCTGTGCCGATATCGGTCATGTCGGTCGTGACTTTTGCCCCGCCATTCCCGTCAAGCGCCACGCGTGCGGCAGATTTGGTTGTCGGTGCCCCGCGAAAGCCTGCCGAAACGCCCATCCCAACCAGCCATCGCCCATCGGATACGCTGGCCGGTTTTGCCTGTCGCTTGGACCAGCCGAACCGTTCCCCGCCTTCGCGCAGACAGCGCACGAGATGACGTTCGGAGAACTTACGATCTGGATGCGCGGGCATTGTCTTGGGTTCGTTGAGGATACGGAATTCAATCGGGTCCATCCCGAGCTTTTCCGCCATTTCGTCGATCGCCACTTCGAGACCCATGTGACCCGGTGCCTCGCCTGGTGCCCGCATTGCATTGCCTTCGGGAAGGTCGAGCTGCGTGACGTAGGATGCCGTCATCCGATCGTCACCGGCATACATATGGTTGGTCTGTGCAGTGGCGTTCTCACCGTCCTGCCCGGTGATATTTCCAGACCAGCATTCATGCGCAATGGCCTGAATGCGGCCTTGTTTGTCGGTGCCGATGCGGACCCGCTGGATCGTCGCCGGACGGTGTGTCGTATTGTTGAAGATCAACGGACGCTGCAGCATGACCTTCACTGGGCGTTTAGCGGCCTTCGCCGCAAGTGCAGCCATCACCGCGTCGGCCCGAACGAACAGTTTTCCGCCAAAACCGCCCCCGATGTAGGGCGAATCGACGCGTATTTTATCCTCGGGAATCGACAGAATGCTGGCCAGCGATTCCTTGCCCCAGTTGATCATCTGGTTCGAAGTCCAGACCGTCAGCCTGTCACCATCCCAAGCAGCAATGGTCGCCATAGGCTCCATCATCGCGTGGCTCTCGTCAGGCGTGGTATAATGCTGGTCCAGTTTTTCCGCTGCAGCACCGAAAGTGGCTTCGAAGTCGCCGCGATCGCTCCGCGCATCACCCCAACCGCCCTTTTCCAGCTCGGCACTGGGCGCGACCTTGGCCAGATCGTAGGTGCCATCTTCCGGCTCGTAGCTGGTCCGGATCATGGCCGCTGCAGCCCTTGCCTCTTCGAAGGTCTCCGCCACGACGCAAGCAATCGCCTGATGATAATGCGCTATCTTCCGCCCACCAAACAATGGCGCATGGTTGAAATCGCTGGAGCCAACCGGCTCGTGCTCGGTCGCCGCAACGATCGCGATCACGCCCGGTGCCTTACGCGCGTCCTCAAGGTTCATCGCCGTGATCCGTCCCTTGGCGATGCCCGCACCCAAGACATAGCCGTAGGCCTGGTTCGGGACGACATCATGCCGCTCGTAAGCGTAAGGCGCGGTTCCGGTCGTCTTGAGCGGTCCATCGATCCGGCGGGTCGATTTGCCGATCACTTTCGGATCAGTGAGAATTGCGTCCTGAGAAGGTCCGTTGAATTCCATCGCTCAGCTCCTTGCCTCGGCCAGAATTCCCGCAAGCGTGCGCTCGGCCAAGGCCAGCTTGAAACGATTGTCGGAACGCGGCTTCGCATTGGCGAAGGCGCGCTTTACCACGGCAGATGCGCCTTGCGGCAACAGAGCCTCGGCCTCCTCAACACGCCACGGTTTTGGCGCCATGCCGCCAAAAGCCACCCTTCCGGTGCCATCGGGCTGGATCACCGCAGCGACCGAAACCAGCGCAAAGGCATAAGACGCGCGGTCGCGCACCTTGTGATAGACGTGCTTTCCGCCGAGCGGCTTGGGCAGCACGACATGGGTGATCATCTCGCCCGGTTCGAGCGCTGTTTCGCGCTCGGGATGGTCGCCCCAAAGCCGATGGAAATCGGCAATCGGGATACTCCGCGCAGTGCCGTCGCCCTTGACCGTCTCGACCACCGCATCGAGCAATCGCAACGCGACCGCCATATCGCCGGGATAGGTCGCGATGCAGGACTCCGATGTGCCAATAACGCCAAGCTGGCGCGAATAGCCTTTCATCGCCGCGCAGCCATCGCCGGGCTTGCGCTTATTACATGGCATGTTGGGATCGTAGAAATAGGGGCAACGCGTGCGCTGGAGCAGATTGCCCCCGGTCGTCGCCTTGTTGCGCAATTGCCCGCTGGCACCTGCCTGAATTGCACGGGTCAGCACCGCATAATCGCGCCTGACGCGCTGATCTGCGGAAAGCGCGGTGTTGGACACAAGCGTGCCGATGCGCAGACCGCCCTCCGGCGTGTCTTCGATTCGGTCGAGGCCGGTGTCCTGCACATCGACAAGATGCGTAGGCGTCTCGATTTCAAGCTTCATCAGGTCGAGCAAATTCGTGCCGCCCGCGATGAATTTTGCGCCCGGGGTCGCCGCCACGGCTGCCGCGGCTTGCGAGGCACTTTCGGCGCGTTGGTATGTGAAACTGCGCATGTCCTCAGCCCTCCGCCACTTGCGCCATCGCCTCGGCGATGTTCGAATAGGCGCCGCAGCGACAGATATTGCCGCTCATCCGCTCGCGCATTTCGATATTCGTGGGTTGCATCGTGCCCGTGAGATCGCTCGTCACATGGCTCGGAACGCCTTTACGAATTTCGTCCAGCACGGCCACCGCCGAACATATCTGCCCGGGCGTGCAATAGCCGCATTGATAGGCATCATGCTCGACAAACGCGTGCTGCATCGGATGCAGTTTGTCCGGCGTTCCCAAGCCCTCGACCGTCGTCACCTCGTCGCCCTGATGCATCACTGCCAGGCTGAGGCATGAATTGATGCGCTGACCATTCACAAGGACGGTGCAGGCACCGCACTGACCATGATCGCAACCCTTCTTGGTCCCGGTCAGCTGGAGGTGTTCGCGCAGCGTGTCCAGCAACGTTGTCCGCGTATCCAGCGTCAGATCATGGGCCTTGCCATTGACCGACAGCCTGACCGCCTGTTGCGCGGGCTTTGCCGTCGAATCCGCCGCGCCCGCTCTGGAAAGGGGAACCTGACTCACTGCGACCGATGCCGCGCCAGCTGCAAGAACACCTCTTCGCGATACTGCGAGATCCCGATCATCCATGATTTCTGCCTTCCCACCTCAAGCCTTTCGGTTGCGGATCAAATATCGACTCCGCAACGCGCAGCCATTATACGACGATTAACGGTTGAGCGCGCAAGGTTTCCCAAAAAAACTGATCGGACGCGTCCGACCGGGCCAAGTGTCCGGCGAATTGGCCTTGGCAAAGGGGCGTTTAGCTATTCCCCTGCTACAACGGACATGCGATGGCCTTGTGCCATGCACGCCGCATCCGCCTCTCCCTATGCCCTATCGCCATTCGATCTGGCTGCGCTGCTGGTCGTTGCCTCCGCTCTGCTGGGCACCATCAACCACAAGCTGTTTCGCCTGCCGCATGTCATCGGCCTGACGGTCATGGGCGCCGCGTTGGCGATCGGGCTGGTTCTTGCCGATAAGCTCATTCCCGGCGTGTCTCTGGGCTATTGGGTCGCCGGGCTGCTCGAGCGGTTGAACTTCACCGACACCCTGTTGCAAGGCATGCTTAGCTTCCTGCTGTTTGCAGGCGCACTCCATGTCGATCTGGTCCCGCTCAAGCGCAATTGGCTTCCGGTGCTCCTGCTGTCGACTGCCGGGGTGATCATCTCTACGCTGATAGTCGGCTTCATCATCTGGGGCGGCGCGGTACTGATCGGAATCACTTTACCTCCGGTATGGTATTTCGTGTTCGGCGCACTGATCTCCCCAACCGATCCGGTGTCGGTTCTTGGTGTGCTGAAGCAGGAAAAAGTACCCGAAGGCCTCCAGGCTGCAGTCGCTGGCGAAAGCCTGTTCAATGACGGGGTCGGGATCGTCGTTTTCGTTATCCTGCTCGACGCGGCGGTGACGGGCACGGACTTTTCTCTCGCATCAGGAGCAAGGCTGTTTGCGTTCGAGGCGGGCGGAGGATTACTGCTGGGCGCCGCGATCGGCTGGACCGGCTATTATGCGCTCAAAAGCATGGACGAATATGCACTGGAAGTGCTGATCACGCTGGCGGTGGTCATGGGCGGTTACGCGCTGGCTGCACAGCTGCATTTCTCCGGTCCGCTGGCGATGGCGGTGGCCGGGCTCATCGTCGGCAACCAGGGCGTCGCCCATGCGATGAGCGACTTGACCCGCGACTATGTCATCAAGTTCTGGGAGCTGGTCGACGAGTTACTCAATTCGGTGCTGTTCCTTCTGATCGGCCTAGAACTGATCGCGTTGACACCCGGCGCGCCGCAAGTGCTGATCGGCCTCCTCGCCATTCCAGCCACGCTGGTCGCGCGGGGAATTTCCGTCACTATCACGACCAAGCTTGTACCACACACGCGCCTGTCGGATCAGGGCAGCGGTCGAATCCTGTGGTGGGGCGGTTTGCGCGGCGGCATTTCGATCGCGCTGGCACTGTCGTTGCCGGTTGGCGATACGCGCAACCTGCTGCTCGCTGCGACCTTCGCTGCCGTTATGTTTTCAGTATTGATCCAGCGTGCAACCATCGGACGGCTGATCGCAAGGTTGAAAAGCAGCGATGCCGAATGCGTTGCCCCTTCTACCCCTTCCTGACCAGCCATTCCGGATTCGTTGCCTTGCCCGCCGGATCGAGCTAAAGGCGCCACCTTCGCAGACGTCTGCGAGCAAACTCTCAAACGCCTGCGCCCGCGCAGCCGAATTCGATCCGAGGAAAGCCGCCAATGTCGCGTCGCCGCCAGATATACGAAGGCAAGGCCAAGATCCTTTACGAAGGCCCCGAACCGGGCACGCTGATCCAGTATTTCAAGGACGATGCCACAGCCTTCAACGCGCAGAAGCGCGGCACGATTAACGGCAAGGGCGTGATCAACAACCGGATCAGCGAATTCGTCTTCACGCGCCTTTCGCACATCGGCGTTCCGACACATTTCATCCGCCGCCTGAACATGCGCGAGCAGCTCATCCGGCAGGTCGAGATCGTGCCGCTGGAAGTGATCGTGCGCAATGTCGCCGCCGGTTCGCTCACAAAGCGGCTTGGAATCGACGAAGGCGAGACGCTCCCGCATACGCTGCTTGAATATTGCTACAAGGACGATGGTCTCGGCGATCCGCTCGTGTCGGAAGAGGAAATCGCCTGCTTCAACTGGGCCAGCCACGAGGAAATGCAGGACATTTCTTCCATGGCGATCCGCATCAATGATTTCCTGTGCGGGATGTTTTCGGCGATCAATATCCGCCTTGTCGATTTCAAGCTCGAATTCGGGCGGCTGTGGGATGGCGATTATTCGCGCCTGATCCTGGCCGACGAAATCAGCCCAGACGGCTGCCGTCTGTGGGACATGACCACTGGCGAAAAGCTCGACAAGGATCGCTTCCGCCGCGACCTCGGCGGAGAGGAAGATGCCTATCGCGAAGTCGCACGCCGCCTCGGCTTGCTGAGCGAAAACGACAGCGGTCCCGGCGAAGTGCTCGACTTGGCGCATCATCGCGGACGTCTGCGCGGCACCAAACCGAAAAAGAGCTGATCGCCGACCCGTTTCCGACATTGTAGGGTTGTGCTGGTGCGGTGGGCGATGCATGGTACCATCGCCTTGCAATTCTTCCCACAACATCAATAGGTCGGACATGAACGCCAGACACTCATATCGCCTCTTTGGCGCAGCCTCCCTTTTTGCTCTTGGACTGACGGCAGCAACTGCCCATGCAGACGCGCCCGCAACGCCCACGCAAGCGACATCGGATGACCAAAGTCGTGTTGCCCAGCCCACCGGCAAGACTGGCTGGGGGTTTCCGGTCTACGATATCCCCGCCGAAGCGAATGTTCGCTATGGCGTCCTGCCTGACGGGATGAAATACGCGATCATGCACAACGCCACCCCGAAGGGGACGGTGGCGGTGCGGATGGGCTTTGATGTCGGGTTCATCGACGAAACTCCGGCGCAAGCGGGACTCGCGCATTTCCTTGAACACATGGCGTTCAACGGCTCGGCGCATATTCCGGAAGGCGAGCTGGTCAAATTGCTCGAGCGCGACGGGCTGGCTTTCGGTGCTGACACGAATGCCTCGACCGGTTTCGAGCAGACCATTTACCAGCTCGACCTGCCGCGCAACGATGCCAAGCTGCTTGGTACCGCGCTGATGATCATGCGCGAAACCGCCTCCGAACTGACGCTCGCACCCGATGCGATCAATCGCGAACGCGGGGTTATCCAGTCCGAAAACCGCACCCGCAACACTTTTGCGCGGCGGCGGATCAAGGATTACTTCGACTTCATCGTCCCGCATTCCAACTATTCGCAAAAACTGCTCGCGCCCAACACCGACGAAAACATCGACACCTTCAAGCCCGATGTCATCAAGAAGCTTTATCGCGAATATTACCGCCCCGATAACGCGACGCTGGTGATCGTCGGCGATATCGACCCGGCCACGGTCGAAGCGAAGATCAAGGAACAGTTTGCAAGCTGGAAAGAGCCTGCTGCTGCGCTGGTCAAGCCCGATAAGGGCAGCATCGATTTCAGTCGTGGGCCGGCAGCCCGCAATTTTGTCGATCCCGGCGTGCCAGTGATTGTGAGCATCGATCGATTCCAGCCCTATGTGAAGGAGCCTGCGACGATCGCCCAGTTCCAGCACGACCTGTTGCTCCAACTCGGGACTGCGATCTTCAACCGTCGCATCCAGAGGATCGCCAATGCACCCGGTTCGGCAATCATCGGCGGCGGCGCCAGCGCAAGCGACTTCTTCGACGTCGCCAAGCAGGCCTCGATCAAGATTCAGGCCAAGGATGGCGCGGATAGCTGGAAGGATGCGTTGAAAACCGGTGCCGAAGAGATGCACCGAATGCTGCAATATGGCGTGACCAAGGGCGAGCTGAAGGAACAGCTGGCCAATTTCGCGACCAAGTTTCGCAACGGAGCGGAACAGCAGGACACCCGACGCAATCAGGCTCTCGCTGACGGCATTCTCGATACCGTGCAGGATCAGGATATCTTCGTCGCGCCGAAGACCGAATATGAGTTGTTTCAAAAGCTGCTGCCAACAATCACCCCGGATGCAGTCGATGCAGCGATGCGCAAGCAATTCGCCGGATCCGGCCCGCTGGTGCATGTTTCCACCAAGACCCCGGTCGAAGGCGGCGATGCAGCAATTCTGGCGACCTATGAGGCCGACGCGCAAGCCCCGGTCAGTGCTCCGAAGGAGGCGGTCGAAACCAGCTTCGGCTACACCAATTTCGGCACGCCCGGAAAGATTGTGAGCGACAAGCAGGTCGCCGATCTCGGTTTTCGCGAAATCCGCTTTGCCAACAATGTCCGGCTCAATCTCAAGAAGACCGATTTCGAGCAGGGCAAGGTGCGTTACCTGATCCGGCTGGGTTCCGGGCAACTGACCATTCCCAAGGACAAGAGCGCAGTCGCGATCTTTACCGGGGCGATGTCCGCTGCCGAAGGAACCGGAAAGCACAGCTACGACGATCTCCAGCAGATCCTCGCCGGGCGGCAGATCAAATATGGCATCGGCGTTGGTGACGACGCGTTCCAGATCGCCGGCACCACCACGATGACCGATCTGCCGTTGCAGCTCGACGTCAGCACCGCTTACGTTACCGATCCCGGCTATCGTCCCGAAGCGCTCAGCCGCTGGCAGGCGCTGGTTCCACCGTTCCTCGCGCAGGTTCGCGCCACGCCGCAGGGGGTCGCCCAGTTCGAAGTGCCGAAGATCGTTGCCAATGGCGATCCGCGTTTCGGGATGCCGGACAAGGCTGCGCTCGAGGCGGTGACCATTCCCGAGGTCAAGCAGGCGCTCTCCGAACAACTCGGCCATGCCCCGATCGAGATTTCTGTCGTAGGTGCTATCGACGAGCAGCAAGTAATCGACGCCGTAGCGAAGAGCTTTGGCGCCCTGCCCGCTCGCGAAGCACAGCTCGGGACTTTCGCCGCTGCACGTCAGGCCAGCTACACCAGCGACACCGCTCCCGTGACCCTGCACCATCAAGGTGCGGCAGATCAGGCGCTGGTGCAGGTCTACTGGCCGACGACCGACGACAGCAACCCGCAGCGCGATGCCACGCTCTCGCTGTTGGCGCAGGTCATGGAGCTGCAATTGCTCGACGAGGTACGCGAGCGTCTGGGGGCAACCTATTCGCCCAATGCAAGCTCCAACACCTCCGACACATACAAGGGCTTCGGGACTATGGCGGCCTCGATCGTCGTGGCCCCGAAGGATGCGAAGGAGGTGTTCGCCGCGGTCGACAAGATTGCCGCGGGATTGCGCGACAAGCCCATCGACGCAGACACGCTCAACCGCGCAAGGCGGCCGTTGCTTGAGAAAATCGCGCTCAATCATCGCGAGAATGGCTGGTGGCTGCAGGTGTTGAGCCAGGCGCAGCTGCGTGCCGACAGACTGAACCGGTATCGCACGATCACGGAGCGGGTGAAGGCGGTTACGCCGGTAATGCTTCAGGCGGCCGCGAAAGAGTATCTGACCGGCAAGAAAGAGCTGAAAGTTTCAATCCTCCCAAAGCCCGGCGCAAAGGCTGATCCATCCTCCTGAGCATTCGCACGGTTGGGCTGCCGACATTATTTTGAACAGCGCCATGCCGCCACCGCTTGCCCTCGGACAGCAGTGGCGGCATAGGCGCGCGCAAAGGCCCCACCCGCAAAGCGAAAGGCGCGCCCGCAATGCTCGTTCGAATTCTCGTCAGTCTCAAACCCGGTGTCCTCGATCCACAGGGACGCGCGGTGCACCACGCGCTGGAGGGTCTCGGCTATTCCGGCGTGCGCAATGTCAGGATCGGACGGATGATCGAACTCGATGTCGACGACGACACCGATGACGATACGATCAAGCAGATGTGCGAAAGGTTGCTCGCCAATACGGTGATCGAAAGTTACCGCATCGAAAGGGTGCAATCATGACCTTCCGCGCCGCTGTCATCACCTTTCCCGGCTCTAATTGCGACCGCGACATGGCAGAGGCGCTACGGATCGTATCGGGTCAGGAACCGCTGCGAATCTGGCACGGTGACGCCGACCTGCCTGACGGGCTGGACTTCATCGCGCTTCCCGGCGGGTTTTCCTACGGCGACTACCTGCGCTCGGGCGCGATGGCGGCCAATAGCCCGATCATGCGCGCCATTGTAAGCGCAGCAGACCGCGGCGTTCCGGTGTTCGGCGTGTGTAATGGCTTCCAGGTGCTGACAGAAGCGGGTCTGCTACCGGGCGCGCTGATGCGCAACGCGCGTCAGAACTTCATTTGTCGCGATGTCGAGCTGACGGTCACGAACAACCAGTCTTTGTTCACCGCTCGTTATGATGCCGAGCAGTTGATTTCCATTCCCGTCGCCCATCACGATGGCAATTATTTCGCCGATGACGAAACGCTGGACAAGCTCGAAGGCGAAGGGCGTGTCGCGTTCCGATATTCCGAAGATTACAACGGTTCGCAGCGGCAGATCGCCGGAGTGCTCAATGCAGCGGGAAATGTGCTGGGGATGATGCCGCACCCCGAAAGGGCGATCGAGCAGGCACATGGCGGCACTGATGGCCGCGCGCTGTTTGAAAGCCTGATCGGCGAACTGGTCTCTGCCTGAACTTACTCGTCAGAACTGAATTTCATTTTTTATCAGGCGCTTTTGCGCAAATCTTCACGCCGGATCAAATTGCGTGCTTCTTCGGCGGTCATCGGTCGACCGAAATAATACCCCTGGATCTTGGTGCAGCCCATGCTGCGGATCATTTCGGCTTCCTCAATCGTTTCCACACCTTCGGCTGTAGTGGTCATCTTGAGGCTATCCGCCATGGCAACGACCGCACGGATGATCGCAAGGCTTTCCGCACTTTGCTGTGACGCGCCCTGTACGAAACTGCGATCGACCTTGATGGTGGAGAATTGCAGCTTGCGGAGATAGCCGAGCGAGGAATAGCCGGTGCCGAAATCGTCGAGCGCCACTTGGCAGCCGAGCGCCATCACCTGCTCCAGCGCCCGGCGCGCGATACCTGCATCGCGCAGGAAAACGCTTTCGGTAACTTCGATTTCGACCCGCTCGGGCGCCAGGCCTGTCTGGGCCAGTGCACGCACGACCGAAGCAGCAAAATCGGGTTCGATCAATTGTTCGGGCGAAACGTTGATATTCACCTTCACATGGCCCGGCCAGCGCGCCGCCTCCTCGCACGCCTCACGCAGGACCCATTGGCCAATCGGAACGATCAGACGCGTCTCTTCAGCCAACGGAATAAACTTGCCTGGGCTGACGAATCCGTGGTCGGCGCTGTGCCATCGAGCCAGCGCCTCGAAACTGACGACCTCCTCGGTCACCGCATCGACTACTGGCTGATAGTGGAGCAGGAATTCGTTGTTCACTAAAGCATTGCGAAGCGAAAGCTCGAGCTTGCGCCGCTCTTCCGCCGATGCGTGGAGCGTCGGTTCATACTCGCAGTACTCCCCGCCACCCGCATCCTTGGAGCGGTAGAGCGCAAGGTCGGCATTGCGCATCAGTTCCTCGACCGAATGCCCATCTCGCGGCCCGATGGCAGACCCGACGCTGGCACCGACGTAAAGCAGATGATCGTTGATCTTGTAGGGCTCGGACAGGCGGACGATGATCGATTGCGCCAGCTTCTCGATCTGCGATTTTTCGGCGGCGTCCTTGATGACCACGCCGAATTCATCGCCGCCGAGTCGGCCGCAAAGCTGACCTTCGCCCATAAGCGCCTTCAGGCGCTTGGCCACTTCGGCCAGCATCCTGTCTCCAACCTGATGGCCGAGTGAATCATTGACCGCCTTGAAGCGATCGAGATCGATCATGAGGAAGGCGCAGCGCGAGCGCCATTTTTCCGCATAGCGGAGCGCATCGCCAAGTGCCTCGTGCAGCATAAGCCGGTTCGGAAGCTCGGTGAGCGTGTCATAACGCGCGAGATAGGCGATTTTTTCCGACGATTCCTGTTGGGCAGTCACGTCCGAGCCCACACCGCGAAACCCTGCATAGACACCGTTTTCGTCAAGCATCGGCGTGCCCGACAATTCCCACCAGCGTCTTTCACCGCCAATCTGCACCTCGACGACGAGATTGGAAAAGCTCTCTCTATCCTTCAGCTTTTCCGCCAGAAGGTGCACGCTGCTTGAGAATTTGCCGGTTTCCCACGCTGTTCCGGAAATCAGTTTGATGAAGCTGACCCCTTCGAGCTCCGTGAGATCGCGCCGGAGAGCGAAAGCCAGCCTTGGCGAGACCGATCGCAGTCGCCGGTTCTTGTCGAGCTGGAACAGCCAGTCGGCATCGCTGTCTTCGTATTCACGGAGCAGGAGCGAGACGACTTGGCTTTTCTCGTCCATGCCCATTTCGGCGAGGCGCGCCTGATAGGTGGCCAGCGCGCCCTCAAGCGTTCCCATAACGCAAAATAGTCCCGTCAGGACGATCACCGCTGCGAAGCTGGCATGGCCGCTGGCGACGATGCCCGCCCCCCAGCCGCAAGTAACTACGGCACAGAATATTACTGAAGCAAGCGGAGCGCTGTGACGGCTGACCGCCGCTGCAAGTGCCAGCATGGCGACATACGACCATGCCCAGGCATTTGTTGCGCTGTCAGCGTACGGAACCAATAACGCTGCCGGTGCAGCCCAGATCAGTCCCTTGACCAGCGCATTGGCGGTATGATGCACAAACTCCGTCCGAGACAGGGAACGCGCCTGCACCTCGGCCAGCTTACCGTCGATATGCATGCTATGGATCGAGATAGCCAGAACGCCAGCCGCCCATATCGCCAGAAGAGGCGTGGGGGCATGTCCATAATAGAACAGGGCGTAGAAGACGATTCCCAGCAGATGCAGCCCAAAGCGGACGAACCTACGATCGGACAGCATCGCATATTGCAGCGAATTGAGACGCGACCAATCTGCCGCGTCGCCTGGCTTCTGCAAGCCAAGCAGCGACAGGATCGGCAGCCTCTCGTCGGCGGCGAAAAGGGAATGGCGTTTTGCGTTCACACGCAGGCTATAGGCAACAAAGGTTATTTGCCGGTAAAGCTTTCGCGCGACCGTGACATTCCTTTCACCGTCTTGTCGGTATAGTTTTCGCTTCCCTTCAGCCGGTTATTCGACCGTCACCGATTTGGCGAGATTGCGGGGCTGATCGACATCAGTACCCTTGGCGCAGGCGACATGATAGGCCAGCAACTGCACTGGAATTGCATAGACCAGCGGCGCAATAAGCGGGTGCACCTGCGGCATCTGGATCGTTGCAAGGCAGCCCTCACCCGCCTCCGCCAGACCCTGCTCGTCCGAAATCAGCACAACTTTGCCGCCGCGAGCGCGAACTTCTTCCATGTTCGAAACGGTCTTTTCGAACAATGGTCCGGACGGGGCCAACACGATCACTGGCACGTTCTCGTCGATCAGCGCGATCGGACCATGCTTCATCTCACCCGACGCATAACCTTCGGCGTGTATATAACTGATTTCCTTAAGCTTGAGCGCGCCTTCCAGCGCCAGCGGAAAGTCCGGCCCGCGCCCAAGATAAAGCACGTCGCGCGCCGGCGCGATTAGCGGCGCCATTGCAGCAATATCATCGTCATGGTCGAGCGCGGCATTGAGCGAGGCCGGGGCCTGCAACAAATGGCGCACGATCTCGGCTTCCTCTTCGCGAGTCAGCCGCCCCTTCTTGACCGCGAGATGGGCGGCGAAAGCGGCCAGCACCGCCAGCTGACAGGTGAAAGCCTTGGTGCTGGCGACACCGATCTCCGGCCCGGCATGGGTCGGCAGCAGCAGGTCCGCCTCGCGCGCCATCGAACTGGTCGGGACATTGACCACCACCGCGATGGTCTGGCCATGCTCCTTGCAGTGGCGCAGCGCCGCTAGCGTATCGGCGGTTTCGCCGCTCTGGCTGATGAACAGCGCGAGCCCGCCCTCTTCCAGCACCGGCTCGCGATAGCGGAACTCGCTCGCGACATCGATGTCGACGGGAACACGCGCGAACTGTTCGAACCAGTATTTGGCGACCATGCCGGCGTAATAGGACGTGCCGCAGGCGACGATCGTCACCCGCCGCACGCTGGAAATATCGAAATCGAACTGCGGCAGCGCGACGGTGTTGTCCACCTGGTGGACATAGGAGCGCAGCGTCTGCGCGACGACGGTCGGCTGCTCGAAGATCTCCTTTTGCATGAAGTGGCGGTAATTGCCTTTCTCCACCGCAGCCGCCGATGCGCCCGAAGTCGTAACCACGCGCTCGACAATAGCGCCATCGAGATCGTGAATCTCGGCTGCATCGCGAGTCAGAACGACCCAATCGCCCTCTTCCAGATAGCTGATCTTCTGCGTCAGCGGAGCCAGCGCAAGTGCGTCGGAACCGAGGTACATCTCGCCCTCGCCATAGCCAACGACCAGCGGTGACCCGAGTCGTGCCCCGATCAGCAGATCAGGATGTGAGCGGAATGCTATTGCCAAAGCGAACGCGCCACGCAGGCGTGGCAACACAGCGGCCACGGCTGCTTGCGGCGATGCGCCGTTTTCGACCTCACGGCTGATCAGATGCGCCACCACTTCGCTGTCTGTCTCGCTTTCGAGCTTGCGTCCCTCAGCCAGCAATTCCTCCCGCAACGGCTTGTAATTCTCGATGATGCCGTTGTGAACGAGAGCCACTTCTTCCGTGGCATGTGGATGCGCGTTGGCAGCGGTTGGCGCGCCATGCGTCGCCCACCTGGTATGGGCAATGCCGATTGATCCCGGCGCAGGACGCTCCGCCAGTTCGGCAACGAGATTGTTGAGCTTGCCGGACGCACGACGCCGGATCAACTTCCCTTCGTGTATGGTACATACGCCGGCGCTGTCATAGCCGCGATACTCCATGCGGCGCAGCCCGTCGACCAACCGCTCGGCGACAGGTTGCTCGCCGACGATACCGATGATTCCACACATTCAATCTGATCCTGATGTTCGAATTGGCCGCCGTTTAGCAGAAAAATCGAGCAGGTCACGATGGTAGCATAGGCCAGCGCCCACGCCCGCGCCGATCGATCCGGGACGCCGACGCCTTCGGGCTTAGGAAAAAATCAAGGTTTCGATTTTATTCACCACGTCACAGACCGAGCAACTGCCGTAGTTTACGGGTGGTTGCCGAACATGATCTTACTTGCGGGGGTTCAACTGGCATGAGCGCATTCGGACGAAAGAACGGGCCTGCCGGCATGGCGCCCGGTGCGCGTCCGCAGTTCGGCGTCGCGCGTCCAATGCAAGGCGGCACTGCGAAGCGATCTCCTCAAACCGAGGGCGACGATGGCGGGGAACAGTTCCCGCCACTGCCCGATGACAATCAGGGATCCGTCGGGGCAGGTCGTCACGAAGACGCGATGTCGCGACTCACCGACCGCATGAATGCGGTCCACGCGACCAATTCCGAAGTTGGTGGATTCGAAGCGAGCGTACACAAGATCAAGGAACAGGTGCTTCCGCGCCTGCTCGAGCGCGTCGATCCCGAAGCCGCTGCTACGTTGACCAAGGATGAATTGTCCGAAGAATTTCGCCCGATCATCCTCGAAGTGTTGGCCGAGCTCAAGGTAACGCTCAACCGGCGCGAGCAGTTCGCGCTCGAGAAAGTGCTTGTCGACGAATTGCTTGGCTTCGGTCCGCTTGAGGAATTGCTGAGCGACCCTGACGTGTCCGACATCATGGTCAACGGCCCGGACCAGACCTACATCGAAAAGAAGGGCAAGCTGACGATTGCCCCGATCCGCTTCCGCGACGAACAGCACCTGTTCCAGATCGCCCAGCGCATCGTCAATCAGGTCGGTCGCCGCGTCGACCAGACCACGCCGCTTGCAGACGCGCGCCTCAAGGACGGCAGCCGCGTCAACGTGATCGTACCGCCGCTATCCTTGCGCGGTACCGCGATCTCGATTCGTAAATTCTCAGAGAAACCGATCACCATCGACATGCTCAAGGAATTCGGTTCCATGAGCGAAAAGATGGCGACCGCGCTCAAGATCGCCGGTGCCTGCCGGATGAACATCGTCATCTCGGGCGGTACGGGTTCGGGTAAGACGACTATGCTAAACGCCCTGTCGAAGATGATCGACCCAGGCGAACGCGTGTTGACGATCGAGGACGCGGCCGAACTTCGTTTGCAACAGCCGCACTGGCTGCCGCTCGAAACCCGCCCACCGAACCTCGAAGGTCAGGGTGCGATCACCATCGGCGACCTTGTGAAGAACGCCCTGCGTATGCGCCCCGACCGTATCATCCTGGGCGAAATTCGCGGCGCGGAGTGTTTCGACCTGCTCGCCGCGATGAACACCGGCCACGACGGGTCGATGTGCACGCTGCACGCCAACTCCCCTCGCGAATGTCTCGGTCGTATGGAAAACATGATCCTGATGGGCGACATCAAGATCCCCAAGGAAGCCATCAGCCGCCAGATCGCGGAATCGGTCGACTTGATCGTTCAGGTCAAGCGCCTGCGCGATGGTTCGCGCCGCACCACCAACGTTACCGAGGTGATCGGGATGGAAGGCGACGTGATCGTCACCCAGGAGCTGTTCAAGTTCGAATATCTCGACGAGAGCGAGGACGGCAAGATCTTGGGCGAGTTCCGCAGCTCCGGCCTGCGCCCATACACGCTGGAAAAAGCGCGCCAGTTCGGTTTTGATCAGGCCTACCTCGAAGCCTGTCTCTGAACCCTAGTGCCCAAGTAATTTAGGCAAGGTGACGGCTAGCATGCCGCCGCCGACAATTGCGCAGGACAGGAACATGCCGGTCCACGGCACCCAGCCGACATTGTCCGGTCGCCGGACCCGGTTGCGGCGATGCCTGCGGCGCTCCATCAGCAGCGCCAGCAATGCGAGCAAGATAAACCCTGCACCCCACAGCGCGAGCCATTCGGTGTCGCTTGCGAAACGCAATCCGGCGGGCAGGTAATCGCTCATCGCGGGCCATATGGTGCGCTTGTGGCAAGCGACAATGCTTGCGCGCGAGGTACGGCGATTTAAGGCGCAGGGTAATGGATGGATCGATCGCCCAACCGCGCCCTTTCCTGGCGCTCGGCCTGAGGCTGGCGACCGCATTGGCTCTGTCGACCATGGCGATGATGGTCAAGCTCGCTTCGTTGCATGGCGTACAGTTGATAGAATTGCTGTTCTGGCGGCAGGCACTGACGTTTCCGATCGTCATCGGCGTGCTGGCCACGCTCGGGCGCATTCATCGGATGCGCACCAATCGGGTGGCGGCACATGTCAGGCGTGCAGTGGTCGGCATCGTGAGCATGGGTTTCGTCTATGGCGCGCTTACCCTCCTGCCTCTGGCCGAGGCGACGACACTGAGCTTTACGACGCCTCTGTTTGCAGTGCTGCTGTCCGTGCTCATGTTTCGCGAAAAGGTGGGCGTCTATCGCTGGAGCGCGGTAGCGCTGGGGTTCCTAGGCGTCGTGGTAGTGCTCCAACCGACGGGCAACATCGGCCATGTCGACCCGTTTGGCGTCGCTGTCGGCCTGATCGCCGCCCTGCTGGTGGCAGTGGTCAGCTTCCAGATTCAGGATCTCAATCGCACCGAGCATCCCTTTGCCATCGTGAGCTGGTTCACAGGGCTTACAGCTCCGCTGCTTGCGTTGGCGCTACCGTTCGTGGCTTCGCAACATGACCAGACGACCTGGCTCATCATCGTGGGAATGGCTGTTTCCGGAGCAACTGCACAGATGCTGATTACAAGTTCGCTGCGGTTTGGCTCCGCGGCGACGATCATCGTGATGGATTACACCGCGCTGATATGGGCGACGATTTATGGCTGGCTGGTGTTCGATCAACTGCCTCCCGCCATGCTTGCACTGGGAGCGCCGTTGATCATCGCTGCGGGTTTGGTGATTACCTGGCGCGAACATGTGCTACACAAGACCAAGGCGCTGGCGGGAACCCTCCCGCCGGAGTCGAGTTAATCTGCGTGATTGCACATTTTCGTGTGCCTAAGAGGAAGGGATATAGTCATGCGTCGACTTCTCGTAGCGCTGAGTTTGGCTGCCATAACGCTGACCACCACCGCCTGCGCCACCGTCAAAGGGGCGGGTAAAGATATCCAATCCGTCGGACAGGCCGGCGAAGACGCCATCAACTGATCCGACTTAACGGTGTTGTACGACGGCCTCGCCCCACTGGGACGAGGCCGTTTGGGTATGTAATCAATTGACCTGCCGCTCGTGCCCTTCCCAATAGGGTGCACGCAGTTCGCGGCGCAGGATTTTACCCGATGGATTGCGGGGCATCGCCGGGATGATGTCAATCGTCTTGGGCACTTTGAACGCCGCCAACCGCTCTCGCGCCCAGGCGATGATCTCCTCTGCATCAATGTCATGCCCTTCGCGCGGGACCACGCAAGCCTTGACCGCTTCACCCCATGTATCGTCCGGCACACCGATCACAGCCACTTCCGCAATCGCGGGATGCCCGTAGATCACGCTTTCGACCTGCGCGGGATAGACGTTTTCGCCACCGGAGATGATCATGTCCTTGATGCGGTCCTGGATGAAAACATACCCGTCCTCATCCATGTAAGCCGCATCGCCGGTGCGCATCCATCCGTCGTTGAGGGATGCTGCGGTTGCCTCGGGAAGGTTCCAGTATTCGATCATATTAGAGGGAGAACGCACGATCACCTCGCCCACCTCGCCCCGCGGAACTTCCCTGCCTTCCTCGTCGACGATCTTTATCGTGGCTCCAGGCACTGCCCTTCCCGCCGAACGCATCCGGTCGTTTCCAGCAAGGTCGTGATCCTCGGGCGGTAGCACGGCGATGGTGCCGGTGGTTTCGGTCATGCCATAGCATTGCAGGAAACCGGCGTTTGGAATCGTCTCGACAGCTTCGCGCAACAGGTCGGGCGGGATCGGTGCTGCACCGTAGAGAACGTATTTGACGTGCGAGAAATCGGTGTTCTTCGCCCGCGGATGCTGCACCACCATCTGCAAGGCGGCTGGAACGATAAACATCCGTGTGACCCCTTGCTCGAAAGCTTCGAGGACACCGACAGGCGTGAACTCCTCCTGCACAATGGCGCGCACGCCGCCTCCCAATGCCATGATACCAAGGCCGGTCCCACCGATATGCGCGCAGGGCATGGCGATCAGGATTGCCTCGCCTTCATCCCAATGCGACCATGGCTGGCCCGCATCTTCGGCCGGGACACGCAGCGAGAACAGGTTTCGGTTGGACAGGACGGCCCCCTTGGGGTGGCCGGTCGTCCCGCTGGTATAAAGTTGCAGGACCGCGTCATCCGGACCCGCGGGATCGAAATCGGCAGGCTGTGCCTGTGCGATGTGCTGTGCTGCCTGAGCGGAAGTGATGACCGCGGGCTGAGTGGCCAGCCCCGCACAGGCTTTGCCGGCCACGTCCTCGAATCCCTCGCCCAAAAGCAGGATTTTCGCCCCGGTATCGCCGAGGATATGGGCGATTTCCGGCGCTGCCAGCCGCCAGCCGATCGGAGCCATGACAACGCCAAGCCGCGCAGCTCCATAGAACAGTTCAAAATAGAGCTTCGAGTTCTTGCCCAGCCACGCGATCCGGTCGCCCCTGCGTAAGCCTCGCGACTGCAGAAATGTGACGATTGCTGCCGTTCGTCCCTCAAGATCGGCAAAACTGCTTCGGTCGTCGCCCTGTTCGAGCGCGGGCTCGTCGGGCTTCTCTTTCGCCCAGTGACGAATGAACGCATCGAAACTCAACATGGGTTGCTCGTTGGACATTGCTCTCTCCGCCGTTGCGCTCGTTTACCGGCGCAATCGCCTGATCCATCATGGCGCGAGTGCTGTGCATGTCCAGCGCTAGTTCGGAATCGCAACCGGTTCCGGCAGGTGACGTGCAGCCCGAAGGATTTCTGCGTTTTCATGGACAAAACGTCCGCGTACGGGACGCATGGCGAGATAAAGAGCCGCCCGCGCCACGGTTTGGGAATCGATCGCGCGATAACGTCGCAGACGCCCACCCAGAAACGGATTGATGAGCGGGCTGAGCACTATTCCGGCTCGCTCCGCGAATCGACGATCTCCATCCCTTCTGCCACGCAGCAAACCCGGTCGAAGGATGTCGAGCCGTTCAAAGCCGAGTTTTGCGAGATCTCTTTCGGTCTCGCCCTTCACTCTCAAATAGAAGCCTTTCGAGTGCGCGTCGGCCCCAACCGAACTCACCGCAACAAACCGCCTGACACCCAGCTTGCGGCAGGCACCGGCAAAATCAAGCACGAGGTCATGATCGACGCTGCGGAAAGCACCCTCGTCGCGACCTGCTTTCGCCCAGGTGGTGCCAATTGCGCAGATCACCGCCTGCGGTTTCAGCGATTCAACCACTTCGCCCCATCGCGCCGGGTCTGCGACGAACATCTCCATGCGTGCACCGCGTGGCAATGCCATCTCCCGCCGGGCGATCGCGCCGAGACGCAAGTCCTCTCGTCCGACACATTCGTTGACGATGCTTCTGCCGACGAGGCCCGTCGCGCCGACGAGCGCGACTCTCATCGGCTCAGACATTGCTGAGGCCATCCGGCACCCGGCCATAGATCCGCGCGCATTGGTCGATTGCGTAGCGGTCGGTCATCCCGGCAATGAAATCGCAGATATGGCGGCTTCGCTCAGGATCGCCGGACGGCAGAGTTGCCAGCCATTCGTCGGGCAGAGTCGTCGGATCCTGCCGATAGGCGACGAACAGCCTTGCGACTACATCGCGTGCACGCTCCGCCGTGGCGATCTGCTCGGAATGATAATAGAGCCTGTCGTACATGAATGCTTTCAGAGCGCGCTCCGCCTGTCCCATGTCAGGCGAAAAGGCAGCAAGTGCCTTGCCGGCGTCGCGCACCTCCTCCACGCTCGAATAGCCTTCCACCGCTTGGGCGGTCTGCGCGATCACATCATTGACCATTACACCGATCTGGTCACGCACGAGTTCGCGCAACTGGCGATCGCGCGGCGCATGCGGATGACGCCGCTCTACCGCACGCCAGAGGTCCGCCACCATGTCCAGGGACAGCAGCTCGTCCAGATCGAGAAATCCCGCGCGCAGGCCATCGTCGATGTCGTGATTGTCGTAGGCAATGTCGTCAGCGAGATTGGCGACCTGCGCCTCCAACGAGGGCCACTGGCCAAGCGACAAGGGGAAAGCCCGGTCAACATCGGCCAGCGCCCAATTGGCCGCCGCCACCGGGCCGTTGTGCTTCGCCATCCCTTCAAGCATTTCCCAGCTCAGATTGAGGCCCTCGTGATCGCAATAAGGGCTCTCCAGACGAGCAACGACCCGAACCGCATGGGCATTGTGATCGTAACCACCAGCATGAACCATGGCATCGCTCAAAGCTTTTTCACCGGCATGGCCGAAAGGTGGATGGCCGATGTCGTGAACAAGGCACAGCGCCTCGGTCAGATCCTCGTCGAGTCCCAGCGCACGCGCGATCACCCGCCCAATCTGCGCTACCTCGAGACTATGCGTCAGTCGCGTACGATAGTGATCTCCGTCGGGCGCGATAAACACCTGTGTCTTGGATTTCAGCCGACGGAAGGCGATCGAATGGAGCACCCGGTCGCGATCGCGTTGAAATGCGCTGCGGGGTCCGCGGCTCTGCGCCCCAGCTTCAGCGAATTCGCGCCCGCGGGTGGCGGCGGCAATGGAGGCGTAGCGAGCGAGCGTCATTGCCGCACCGGCTAACGAAAAACCCCTGTTCGCGCTAGGGTCTGTGGGGATTCAGTTCAGGCGGAGCGGAGAATGGTGGGCTTACGCGACCCGGAGCGCAGCATACTTTTGGTGTGTGAGCACCGGAAGCGCGAAAGACTGCCGTTCGCAGGCCTGCATGGGCTGACTCCGCACATATCCTAAACGGCGTCGGCGCAAATCCATTCGACTGCCGCCCGACAGTGACTCGCTGTGGTGTCGAACACCGGCATGACATTGGCGTTGGTGGTCACGACCTGATCGAGCTCGGCACAGGCGAGAACGACCGAATGTGCGCCTTGCTGTTCCTTGCGAGTGATGATCGTCTTGAGCGCCCTTTCGGCGCCACGGGTCACCTTGCCCAGCATCAGTTCCTTGTAGATGATCGAATCGACCATCTCCGCATCGTCCGGGTCCGGTGCCAGCAAGTCGATTCCCTTCGCGACGATGCGTTGACGAAAGAAACCTTCGGTCATGACAGCACGCGTGCCGAGCAATACCACGCCATCGGTCTGTCCGGCGCGTACAAGATCCTCTCCAACGGCGTCGGCGATGTGGAGAATGGGGATGCCGACGGCGTCGCTCACTTGGTCAAAGACGCGATGCATCGAATTGGCCGCAATAATCAACGCGCCGACGCCAGCCTGCTCGAGGCGCTGGGCGCTCTCGATCAAGAGTGCGGCGGCGCGATCCCAGCCTTCTTCGTCCTTGAGGGCGTAAAGCTGCGAATACTCGAGACTTTCGATGAACAGCGGGGCGCTCGCCGTTGGGCCTGACCGCTTCTGGATCCCGCGATTGATCAACTCGTAATAAGCACGGGTGGCGATCCAGCTCAAACCCCCGATGATTCCCAATTTGCGCAAGACCAGCGCCCTTCCTGTTCGTCCAATTGCGGCAACGCCCCTGTGGCGCCCCTTCGCCAGTGCAGCATGAACAAATGCTGGCTTCGTCGGTTCCGAATGCGTCTAACGGGGGCTAGGATTGGACGAGCGGAGTCCGCCGCTTCAATCCATGTGCTTCAGGCCGACACGCAGATAATCCCACCCGGTAATGCAGGTCAGGACCGCGGCTGCCCAAAGGCTTGTGAGTCCGACGAGATGGATCCACTGATCGCCTAAGGTGCCGCAATATTCCAGCGCCGAATGGCACGGGACACCTTCTACGGCGCCGCCAAGGATGAGCGCCCCCAAGCTCATAAGCTGAAACGTCGTCTTCCACTTGGCGAGCTTCGAAACCGGCACCGACACCTGAAGGCCACCGAGAAACTCGCGCAGGCCCGAAACCGCCATTTCGCGAATCAGAATGATGAGCCCGGCGATGACATGGGCGTCGCCGACATAAGGCCCGCGCAGATAGCCCTGAGCGGTGAGGATCAGGATCACCGCGGCGACCATGATCTTGTCGGCAATAGGGTCGAGGAACTGGCCCAGCTTGGACACCGTCCCCTGTGCTCGCGCGAGATATCCGTCGAGGTAATCGGTGAAGCCGATGATACAATAGAGCACGAAAGCGATGCCATAGCCGAGGTGCCATTCCGGCCACCACAGGAAGAAGCCCAGGATCGGCACCGCGAAAATTCGCGAAAGCGTGAGAATATTCGGTAGAGTCAACATCAACCCTTCCCTAGCGCCCGCATCGCCAGAGCAAAAGTCCAAGCTATGCTCTTGTTCGTGGCGGGCACGGTGCTAGGGCAAATCTCATGCCGCTAAGCGACACACGGGTTGCCAGCTGATGACGACCGCTACCAGCCTGCTCGCCCGACGGCGGTTCCTGCCGCTGTTCGTGACGCAGCTGCTCAATGCTTTCAACGACAACCTTTACAAGACCGCAATGGTCCTGTTCGTGGTGTATTCGGTCTATAATTCCGAAGCGAGCGAGGCGCAGTTCAGTGCAATCGCGTCGGGCATCTTCATCCTGCCCTTCTTCCTGCTTTCCGCCATCGCCGGACAATTGGCCGATCTGCGCGACAAAGCGAAGATCATCCGCATCATCAAGGCTTGCGAGATCGCCATCATGAGCGTGGGTGCGGCGGGGTTGCTGATTTCTTGGCAGTCGGTGCAATGCGCTCGCGGCTTACCGCAGTGCTATGTCGCCCCGCATCCGTTGCTGGCGGATATGGCGATTCCCTTGCTGCTCACCGCTTTGTTCGCGATGGGGGTGCATTCGACCTTCTTTGGTCCGATCAAATACGCCATCCTGCCGCAGCATCTGGAAAAGAAAGAGGTTCTTTCGGGCACCGGACTGGTCGAAGCAGGCACCTACATGGCGATACTGGTCGGCACGATTCTGGCAGGCTGGATTCCGGTAGAAGTCGCGGCGCTGGGCATACTGGGCACGTCGGTGATCGGTTATCTTGTTTCGCGACAGGTGCCTTCTGCTCCGCCGCAGGGTGATGAGGAAATGCACCTGCCGCTGCTCGAACCATTCTTCAAAAAGCACCGCAACTGGCTGATAAGGATCGTTGCTTTCATTCCGGTTGGCTTGGTCGATCAGATGATCGTCTCCGTTCGGCTGATCCGGGCGACCATGCACAACAAGGAAGTCTATTACGCCATCCTTGCCATCAGCTTCTTCTGGACCATCGGTGCGGTGCTGTTCATCCAGTTCCCCCCGCTCGCCAAAAACACGCTGATGGCGAGCAAGGAAGTCGCCAGCCTGTTTCTTGTGATCTTCTCAGTCGGGGTCGCGATCGGATCGGTGGCCGTCAACGCGCTGCTCAAAGGCGTAGTCTCCGCACGTTATTCGCCTCTGGCAGTCATCATAATGGGAGTGTTCGTTGTCGGGTTTTATTTCGTGGCCCGCAGTTGGCAGCACTATCCGGGCGAAGGACTGCTCGATGTGAGTGCCTTCATCACCCACCCGCACGCACCATTGCTAATGCTAATGCTGCTGGGCATTTCCGTATCGGGCGGAATGTTCGTGGTGCCGCTCTACGCCTTTCTCACCACCAAAGTCGCCTCCGACACCGCCGCCCGCACCATCGCGGCCAACAATATCGTCAATTCGGGTGCGATGGTGGGAGGATCACTGCTCGCCGTAGGGCTCACCGCAGCGGGCGTGCCGATCACGGAACATCTCCTGCTCAGCGCAGCGATGTGCCTCGTTTCGGCCTGGCTCGCCTTGCGGCTCTACCGTGTCGAACAGGCCGAAGACGAAGCCAAAAGCGCAATCAGGCAATAAACGCGAGAACTGCGGCGAAAGTCGCGAAATACGCGGTTGCAAACCCGCGCACATCACCAGCTGTCAGGCGCCAATTGCTTGGCATTGCGATACTGACGAGCGGTCCGGTGCGCACGTGCTGCGGCAATCGCGCACGGAAAGGATGCCGCGCCGCCTCGTCAGTTAGAACCAGTGATCGTCTCATGTTTGCGCCCTCCAATTATTATCGGTCAATGGCGCGTTAACCCGCTGGTAACCAATCCGCTCCGGCCAATTTCGGAGCTGCCCCACGGCGGGACAGTAATCGCCTTGGTCCGCCTATAACCTCCATAGCATTGGTGGTGATTGTCATGTCGCAAAGCGCCCGCTACTTGCCCGCGATGAGCGAAATCCGATCTCCCCGCCCTACGCCCGGTGCCGCGCGCCTGCTGGTCGACTGCCTGATCGAACAGGGATGCGACCGTATCTTCACAGTTCCGGGCGAAAGCTTCCTGCCCGTGCTCGACGCATTGCACGGGGAAGATCGGATCGACGTGGTCACATGCCGTCAGGAAGGCGGCGCGGCGTTCATGGCCTGTGCGGACGGGACGATGACCGGACGGCCGGGCGTGTGCTTCGTCACCCGCGGTCCGGGGGCGACCAACGCCAGCATCGGTGTGCACGTCGCGTTCCAGGATTCGCAGCCGATGATCCTGTTCGTCGGAGACGTCGATTCCTCGATGCGCGATCGTGAAGGGTTTCAGGAGCTGGACTTCGCAGCATTCTTCGGCCCGACCTCCAAATGGGCGGCTCGGATCGACAGTGCTGAGCGGATCCCCGAATATATCGCACGAGCCTATGCCACGGCCATTTCCGGTCGTCCCGGCCCGGTCGTGCTGGCTCTGCCGGAAGATATGCTCGGAGAGGCAGACGTTCCCGGAACTCCTCGCCCTTTCGTAACCCGCCCCGCTCAGGCACCATGTCCCGACGCGATGCAGGCCATGATGGCGCTGATCGGCGATGCAGCATCGCCGGTTGCGATCATCGGCGGTGCAGGTTGGAATCCCAAGGCGCGTGAGTATTTCCAGCTGTTCGCAGAACGGATAGGCATTCCGGTTGCGACCGCATTCCGAAGGCAGGACGCAATTTCGCCCTCGGCTCGGGTCTACGCAGGCAATC
Organism: Qipengyuania algicida; assembly: GCF_009828025.1. Taxonomy (GTDB): domain Bacteria; phylum Pseudomonadota; class Alphaproteobacteria; order Sphingomonadales; family Sphingomonadaceae; genus Qipengyuania; species Qipengyuania algicida. The sequence continues at coordinate 95,042 of NZ_WTYA01000001.1, forward strand.
TTGGGTACGGGCCCAATCCGCAGTTGGTCGAGCGGGTGAAATCGGCCGATCTGATCCTCGCGGTCGGCGCGCGGCTCGGGGAAGCGACGACCGATGGGTATGCCATTCCGCCGATCCTCGGTTCGGATCGCAAGCTGATCCATGTTCATCCGGATCCGGACGAGCTGAATCGTGTCTACCCCGCCGATCTGGCGATCTGTGCGGGCATGGACGAGTTTGCAGAAAGCGCCGCACTTTGGGACGAAAACGATGTCATCTCGTTCGACGCCGGCGCGCAAGCCCACACCGAATGGTTGGAATGGACGACGCCCAAGCCCAACGATCATGCGCTCGATCTTGGCATGTGCGTCCAGGCGATGCGCGATACGCTTCCTGCCGATACGGTCATTTGCAACGGAGCGGGTAACTTCTCCGGTTGGTGGCACCGCTTCTGGAAGTACGAGGGATTTCCGAGCCAGCTCGCACCAACTGCCGGTGCAATGGGCTATGGAGTGCCCGCTGCTGTAGCTGCGGCGCGCAGATTACCCGACCGTACCGTCGTGGCGTTGGCGGGCGACGGCGATTTCCTGATGAACGGGCAGGAGCTGGCGACCGCAGTCCAGCATGATTGCGACATGATTGTCGTGATCATCGACAATGGCGCCTATGGCACCATCCGAATGCATCAGGAACGCGAATTCCCCACGCGTATTTCCGCAACCCAGCTCAAGAACCCGGATTTCACCGCTTTGGCCGCGGCCTACGGTGCATGGTCGCGAAAGATCCGGACGACAGCCGAATTCACGGACGCTCTGGTCGAGGCAAAGGGCCGCACAGGCCTGCGCGTGCTTCACTGCCTGATCGACGTAGAACAGCTTGCGGCCAGCGGAGCGAGCATCAGCGGCCTGCGACAGGTGAAACCGTAAGCTCCATACGAAAGGGGCCGCCCACTTGGACGGCCCCCTTTGTTGTTCGGTTGCTACGGCTCAGATATCGTCGCCAAGAGCGCCTTTTACCTTGCCCTTGAGCTGTTGACCCTTGCCTTTTGCTTCCTGAGCCTGCCCTTCCGCGCGGGTTTCAGGATTGTTGGACTGTTGCTTGATCTTTCCGGCGGCTTCGTTGGCGTTGCCTTTGATCTTGTCTACAAGTTCACCCATTGCAATTCTCCAATAGCCTTTCACAATGTCAGGCCTTTGGAAGAACAACGGAAACAACCCTCGATCGATCCCAAATATTGTCACTAAGCCGACAAAATGTGCTCCGTTTGAGCCATTCCGCGCTGCGGCATCAACCTTTTGACATCTCTAATATGACCTCCCATTCCGCAGGCGTGATTTCCGCAACTGACAGGCGCGATTGACGAACCAGTTCACAATCGGCCAAACGCGGTTCCGCCTTGATTTGCTTGAGCGTCACCGGATGCCGCAATTTCTGCTTTGGCTTGACTTTCACCGCCGCCCATTTGCCTGTGGGATCGGTCGGATCGGTCAGCCCTCCCTCGCTGATCTCTACCACGCCGACAATCTCGAGGCCGATATTGGAATGGTAGAAGAATGCAGTATCGCCCTCTTGCATCGCTGCAAGATTGTTCTTCGCACGGTGGTTGCGCACCCCATCCCAGATGCCCTCGCCCTGCTCCACCAGATCATCCCAGCTGTAAGCGTCAGGTTCGGATTTCATCAGCCAGTGTCGTGACATAACTCTTTGCTCGTTTCCTTGGTTTCGTGGGCGCGACGGGGCGAAGCCGCGTTTCCGTATCCTTGTGCAAGCTAAATCGTACCCCGGATTAACGCCTTCTTAGCCAACATGGTCGTAGCAAGGATGCTCTGACAAGCCTTGGGGGGACTATTGTCCGCAAATCGGAAATCTGTGCTGGAAAGATTTCGCGGCCACTTTCTTGCGGTCCGCGATCCTAAGAATGACGTTATCGTTCTGGGTATCGCGATCACGTCTCTGTTGCTGTTCGTAGCGGCTGCAGGAACGATTTTCCCTCAGATCATCAAGGCTTGGCATGGCGGGGCGACCAAGCCAGACCTGGTCCTCGCCAACGCTTTGCTTCTCAATATCGCGCTGATCCTGCTTGGCTGGAGCCGCTACAAGGCTCTGATGCTCGAGCTGGCCGAGCGCTGCGCTTCGGAAGAAGAAGCCAAGCGCCAAGCGAACACCGATCCTTTGACCGGCTGCCTTAACCGGCGCAGCTTCATTCCGGCGACCAGTGCCTTGCTCGAACAGGCGCGTGATTCCGCAAGAGTGCTGGCGTTGTTCCAGATCGATCTCGACAATTTCAAACAGATCAACGACCTGCATGGGCACAAACTGGGCGACACTGTTCTGCTCACCGCCAGTCAGCGGCTGGCTGACGAACTTCCGCGCGATGCCGTTCTCGCACGTCTGGGCGGAGACGAATTTGCCTGCGTGATCACTTATGGCCGTCACGAACAATTGCGGATCGATCAACTTGCGGAAAGGCTGGTCGAGGTCGTCAGTCAACCGATCGAGATTCTGGGCGGCGCGATCGAAATGACACTTTCAATGGGGATCGCCAGTTCTGCACGACTGGAGCTGTCGGACGATCCAGCGATCGCCTGTGACGAACTGATGCACAAGGCTGACATCGCCATGTATCAGGCCAAGAAACAGGGGAAAAACCGTCTGTTCTGGTTCGAACCTTCCATGGAATTTGAACTGAAATTTCGCGGAGAGTTGGAAGCCGGCATCCGTCGCGGTCTCAAGAACGGTGAGTTCATTCCCTATTACGAACAGCAGATCGACCTCGATACGGGGGAACTGGTCGGCTTTGAAATGCTCGCTCGCTGGCAATCGCCCGAGTTGGGTCTTGTCGGACCGGATATCTTCATCCCGATTTCTGAAGAGATCGGCGCGATCGAGGAACTGTCCCGCAAGCTGATGATTCAGGCGCTCGAACACGCCAAGATGTGGCATCCTCGGATCACGCTTTCAGTCAATGTCTCGCCGATCCAGCTACGCGACCCGTGGTTCGCGCAAAAGCTGCTGAAACTGCTGGTCGAGCACAACTTTCCCGCCTCGCGGTTGGAAATCGAAATTACCGAAAGTTCTCTGCACGAAAACATCGGCATGGTTCGCAGCACGATCACAAGCCTGCGCAATCAGGGCATCCGCGTCAGCCTCGACGATTTTGGCACCGGCTATTCGAGCCTCGCACAGCTACGTTCGCTGCCGTTCGACCGGCTCAAGATCGACCGCAGCTTCGTCCGCGAGCTCAAGCATTCCGGTGCAGGCGGCAAGCTGGTGAGCGCGATCATCTCGATGGGTGCGGACCTTGAATTGCCGGTCACCGCAGAAGGTATTGAGAACGACTTTATCCTCGCTTCATTGCGCAAGCTGGGCAGGCTCAAGGGCCAGGGTTATCATTACGGTAGGCCCGAGCCAGCGGAGCAGGTGACGAAACGGCTGGCGGATCTCAACATGTTGGCCGACCATCGCGACGATCAGGACGACGCTGATTTCGGTCCGGGCAAGGTCACAGACAGCTCGCAAAAAGCCGGATAGGTTTGACGAGGCTGGACGCGGCAAGCCCGCACGCATAGAGCCGCGCCGCTATGCGCGTTCCGTTCATCAAGATGCAGGGCCTAGGGAACGACTTCGTCGTGCTGGATGCGCGCGAGTGTGAAATCCCGGCGCTCACCGCTGACGTTGCGCGTCATCTGGCCGATCGCAGGCTGGGAATAGGCTGCGATCAGGTGATCCGCCTCGACCCTTCAGAAGACGACGCAGCCGATACACGGATGAGCATCTGGAATGCCGATGGCAGCGGGGCAAGCGCCTGCGGTAACGCCAGCCGTGCTATCGCGATGCTGATTGGAGAACCCGCTGCCGTCCAGACAGATGGCGGCTTGATCAGGGTGACGCCCGGCGATGGCGTGGCCAGCGTCGATATGGGCGCACCGCGTTTCGAATGGCAGGACGTGCCGCTCGCCTATGCCATGGACACGCTCTCCATGCCCGTGGCCTGGGAAGAACTGGAAAACCCCGGTGCGGTGAATGTCGGCAATCCGCATGTCGTGTTCGCGGTGTCAGACTGCGACGCGGTTCAACTCGACCGTCTGGGTCCGTTGATCGAGAACGATCCGCTTTTTCCCGAGCGGGTGAACGTCAATGTTGCCGCCGTGGAAAGCCGTGAGCGCATCCGCCTGCGCGTGTGGGAGCGCGGTACGGGCCTAACGCAGGCTTGCGGCACGGGAGCTTGCGCAACCGCTGTGGCACTCATGCGGTGCGGGCTTGTCGACCGCTCCGTCACCGTCGCCCTGCCCGGTGGTGAGCTGGAAATCGCATGGCATGACGGCGGCCCGATCGTCATGACGGGTGCCGCCGCCGAAAGCTTTCGCGGGTCATTCGAGTGGGATGAGTATTCGTGACGGCGACTGAAATCGTCACGCTGGGCTGTCGCCTCAACCTTTCCGAAAGCGAACGAATGCGCCAGATCCTCGCTTCGGAGAGCGATCTGATCGTCATCAACAGTTGCGCGGTGACGAGCGAAGCTATGCGCCAGACCCGGCAGGCAATCCGGCGCGCGCGACGGGCGCGGCCCGATGCGCGGCTAATCGTCACGGGGTGTGCAGCGGAAATCGAGCGCGACCAGCTGGCTGCCATGCCGGAAGTGGACGGGCTGGTGCCCAACACAGCCAAACTCGATCCCCGCGCATGGAATGCAGCAGAGGCTCAGGAGCCGGCTCCCCAGCGCCGCACACGCGCCTTCGTAGCGGTGCAGAACGGCTGCGATCATGCCTGTGCCTTCTGCGTGATCCCGCAAGGCCGAGGAACGAGTCGATCCCTGACCATCGCCCAAGCCTTGCGCGCTATCGAAGGTCATCTTGAGATCGGCACAGCCGAAATCGTCCTCACCGGCGTCGATCTGACCAGCTGGGGACATGACCTGCCGGGCCAGCCCGGGCTCGGCGCGCTCGTCGCGGCGATCCTCGAGCGTTTTCCAGAGTTACCGCGACTGCGCCTTTCATCGGTCGACGGGATCGAGATCGATCCGCTACTGTTCGATCTGCTCGCGACCGAAGGACGCATCATGCCCCACCTGCACCTGTCGCTACAGCATGGTGCGGACCTGATCCTGAAACGCATGAAGCGGCGCCACCTGCGCCGCGATGCAATCGATCTGGTGGCGAGGCTGAAACAACACCGGCCCGAATTCGCCATCGGTGCCGATCTTATTGCCGGTTTCCCGACCGAAAGTGACGACCACCATCGCCAGAACATTTCGATTATTGAAGAGCTCAAGATCGTCCACGGGCACATTTTCCCTTATTCGCCGCGTCCCGGCACTGCTGCAGCGCGAATGCCGCAGCATGACAGGCGCCTCATTCGCCAGCGTGCAGCGCAACTGCGCGAGACCGTGGCGAAGTTGCGCGCAGACTGGATGGCGTCGCTCGTCGAAAAGCCCTGCACCGTGCTCGCCGAAAGGGACGGCACCGGCTATGCCGAAAACTTCGCCAGGGTCGCGACGCCGGGGATAGCCCCGGGAACCATCATGACCCTCACCCCAACTCGTATCGAGGATGATCTGCTGACATGAGCGAACCCAGCTGGTCCGAACGCGTGTTTGGCGGCTTTCGCAAGACGTCGGAACGCCTCGCCACCAACCTTACCGGGGTCGTCGGCACCGCCAAGCTCGACGATGCGACGCTCGACGATGTCGAGGATGCGCTCATCATGTCCGACCTCGGGCCGTCCGCTGCCGCGCGCATTCGTGCGAAGCTGGCCGAGAAGCGGTTTGGCCTGCAAATCAGCGCGAACGAGCTCAAGGAAGCGGTGGCCGAGGAAATCGCCACGATCCTGCGCCCGGTCGCCAAGCCGCTCGAGATTACCGCCTTCCCGCGTCCGCAGGTGATCCTCGTGATCGGCGTCAATGGCAGCGGTAAGACCACGACCATCGCCAAGCTGGCGCATCTGTTCCAGGAAGACGATTACTCGGTTATGCTGGCCGCCGGCGATACTTTCCGCGCCGCAGCCATCGGACAGCTCGCCACCTGGGCCGACCGTATCTCCGTTCCCATCGTGCGCGGCCCGGAAGGCGGCGATCCGGCCAGTATCGTGTTCGACGCGGTCAAAGCCGCGACCGACCGCGGAACTGATGCACTCATCGTGGATACAGCTGGGCGATTGCAGAACAAGCGCGAGCTGATGGACGAGCTGGCGAAGATCCGCCGCGTCCTGGGCCGCCTCAATCCCGAAGCCCCGCACGATGTCGTGCTGGTGCTCGATGCCACGAACGGACAGAACGCCTTGAGCCAGATTGACGTATTCAAAGAGGTCGCGGGAGTGACCGGCCTTGTCATGACCAAGCTCGACGGAACCGCGCGCGGCGGCGTGCTGGTGGCCGCGGCCGAGCAATACGGACTGCCGATCCATGCCATCGGGGTCGGCGAAAAAATCGACGATCTGCGGCCCTTCGATCCCGATCTCGTCGCGCGCGTTATTGCAGGGGTTGCCTGATGTCCGAAGCATCGAACGAAACGACGAGCACGAAACCCAAGACCGGCTGGCTCAATATCGCGGTCGATTATGGACCGCTGATCGTCTTTCTGGCGGTCTACAAGTTTTCTTCGCCCTCAGCACATGCCCCGCTCGAACAGATCGCCGCCGTCATCAAGGGCACGATTGCGTTCATGGTTGCAGCCGTTGCAGCGCTGGCCTTTTCCAAGTGGAAGTTCGGCAAGGTTTCGCCAATGCTGCTGCTCTCGACGGCGCTGATCGTCGGCTTCGGCGCGTTGACCATCTGGCTGCGTGACGAACGCTTCATCCAGTTCAAGCCGACCGCGATCTATCTGCTGTTCGGCGTGTTGCTCGTCGGCGGATGGCTGCGCGGGAAAGCCTTGCTGCAAACCTTGCTCGAAGCCGCCTTCGAAGGCGTCGATCAGGCCGGCTGGCTCAAGCTGTCGCGCAATTGGGGGTTCTTCTTCTTCTTCCTTGCTGCACTCAACGAAGTCCTGCGCGCTCAGCTCAGTTTCGAGGACTGGCTATGGGCGAAGCTGTGGGTGTTCATGCCGCTGAGCTTCCTGTTCACTTTCACCCAGCTGCCGATGCTGCTGCGCCATGGCCTTGCCATCGAGGACAAGGACGAGGTGATGAAGGACCAGCCGCCAACCGGCGAATGAGCTAGATTTCGAGCTGGCTTCCGAGTTCGACCACGCGATTGGTCGGCAGGCGGAAGAATTCCATCGCGGTCGCCGCATTGCGCAGCATCCATGCGAACAGCTTCTCGCGCCAGATCGGCATACCAGGGTGCTCCGCCGGGATCAGCGTCTGTCGCGACAGGAAGAAGCTGGTGTTCATCATGTCGAACTCGCCGCCGCACTGTTCCATCAGCTTGAGGCCTTCAGGCACATCGGTTTCTTCCATGAAGCCATAGTGCAGTACGGTGCGATAGAACCCATCACCCAGCTCCTGCACCTCGCAGCGATTTTGCGAGTTGATGTAAGGCACATCCTCGATCAGCACGGTCAGGATCACCACACGCTCGTGCAGCACCTTGTTGTGCTTGATATTGTGCAGCAAAGCCGACGGAACGCCGCCCGTTTGGCTGGCCATGAAGATCGCCGTTCCGGGAACGCGCGTGGCGCTGTTCTTGGCGGACTTGGCAAAAATGCCGATTGGCAGTGCAACCTCGCTCATGCGTTCGCGCATCAGGCGGCGGCCCTTCGCCCATGTGGTCAACAAGGTGAAGGCAATGGCGCCGATCAGCAGCGGGAACCAGCCGCCATCTGGAACCTTGGGCAGGTTTGCAAAGAAGTAAGCCCCGTCGACGAAGAAGAACACCAGGAACACCGGTATGGCGACATACCATTTCCACTTCCACACAGCCATCAGCAGCACGCCCATCAGGAAGGTGTCGATGAACATCGCGCCAGTCACCGCGATACCATAGGCCGACGCGAGCGCGGTCGAGCTGCCGAACATCAGCACGAGGATGATGACCGCGATCATCAGCGCGTTGTTGACGAAGGGAATATAGATCTGGCCGCGCTCCGCCGCACTTGTGTGCTCGGTCGAGAGGCGGGGAATGAAGCCGAGCTGGATTGCCTGATGGGTGATCGAGAACGCGCCCGAGATTACCGCCTGGCTGGCGATGAAGGTCGCACAGGTGGCGAGAATCACCAGCGGCAAGCGCAAGCTGTCGGGTGCCATGGTGAAGAAGGGGCTTTCCATCGCGGTTGCGGTCTGCGCCGGGTCCATCGCTGCAATCATCGCGCCCTGCCCGAAATAATTGAGCAGGAGGCACGGCATGACAAAGCCGAACCACGACATGCGCAGCGGGCCTTTTCCGAAATGGCCCATGTCGGCATAGAGCGCCTCTGCGCCAGTCACGGCGAGCACGACCGAGCCGAGTGCGAGGAAGGCGATATACCCGTCAGACAGGAAGAACTGCACCGCATACCACGGGTTCAATGCCTGCAGGATATAGGGGTTGTGGTAGATCTGGATGACACCCAGCACCGCAATCGTGGCGAAATAAAAGATCATGACCGGCGAAAACAGCCTGCCGACCGTCGCTGTGCCGCGCCGTTGGATCAGGAACAGGAAGATCAGCAGGACAAGCGCGATGGGAATAACCAGCGGTTCCAATCCATCGTTCACGACGGTTAAGCCTTCGACCGCCGAAAGCACTGAAATTGCGGGCGTAATCATGCTGTCGCCGTAGAACAGCGCGGTCGCGAAAACGCCCAAGATCACGACCAGATAGCCGTATTTCGGCGATTTGATGTGACGCGACAGGAACGCGATCAGCGCGAGCGTCCCGCCCTGCCCCTTGTTATCCGCGCGCATCAATATGGTGACATATTGCAGCGACACGATGATCAGGATCGACCAGAAGATCAGGCTAACGACGCCATAGATATGCAGCTTGTCGATCGCCAGCGAGTGCGAACCGAGAAAGGTCTCGCGGAAAGCATAGAGCGGGCTGGTGCCGATATCGCCAAAGACGACACCGACCGCTGCAACAGTGAGCGCGGCCTGCGAGCTGCCACCATGGTCAGAGCCATGATCGGATTGCTCGGGAGTGCCGGAAACAGCCACGGGGTCACCGGGCAGTTCGCCTTGAGACGCAGGCAAATCCGTCATTATGCGCGCAAACCCTGTTTCATTGGCTTTCCCTGTCGCTTGCGATGCCATGTTCGCTGCGAGGCGCGCGGATAGCAGCCCCTCCACCATGCCGCAATGCCCGGATCTTGTTGACGGTTCCGCGCGGATGCTCGCAATGATTATGAACCGGGCTGTTGTTTGAGCATGATTTGGAGTTGCACGATCCGCGCCGCAAGCTCCTCGCGCCATAACGCATCCTTGGGCGCGGCCGCCAAAGCTTCCGTCCACAACTTGCGCGTTTCCTCAGGCTGACCGGCGCGTAACATGGTAAGGCCCAGGAAATAGTGGGCAGCACCATTACCGGGCATCAGAGTCTGCGCCCTGCCATAGGCATACAGGGCAGCTGGAGTGAGATGGCCTTCAGCATGTTCGGTCAACGCATTACCCAACGCGACCCAGCCTTCCGCATCCCCCGGATTTTCCGAGACCGCGATCTCGGCGAAATTGGCTGCATCCTGAAAATCGCCTTTGCGAGCGAAGGCATCGGCGGTCACGATATAGGGCGACGGCAGCGACTGAGGATCGAAAAAGCGCCGACGCGCGTCGACGAACAAACCACCGGTCGATGCATCGCGCTCTTGCGCGACGCGGGGCGAGGATGGCTCGCTTGGGCTTCCCTGAAGCGCGTAGCCGGACAATCCGAACAGCAACGCCGCGCCGAACAGCGGATATCCCGAACGCGGCAACCGAAACACCAACGCCGCGATCAGGAATGCCGCTGCGACCAGCAACAGGAACGGCCACCAGATCATGAAGGCCTCCCCACTCTACGCCAGACGATTGCGACAGCCAGCAGGATCAGGACCAAGGGCACCGCGAACAGCGGCCATGTCGTGCGGCTGATTTCGGGCTTGTAGCTGACGTAATCGCCATAGCGCTCCATCAGCCAGCGGCGGATGACCTCGGGATCTTCGCCTGCCGCAATGCGCAGCCGCACCTCGCTGCGCATGTCGCCGGCAATCGGTGCATCGCTGTCGGCAATCGACTGGCTCTGGCACTGCAGGCAGCGCAGCGTTCCCATCAACGCCTCAGCTTTCGCTTCCAGCTTCGGATCGGATAGCTGGCGATAGGCATAGGGCGCAGGGGGTAACTGGTCCTGCGCCATGAGTGGCGAAGACGTCATCGCCGCGCCGAACAGCAAGAAGCCTGCGAACTTCACGCTCCCGCCTCGCGCAACTTGGCAAGCAGCATCGGCACATCGTCCGCGCGAATATCGCCGATGTGCTGGTAAGTGATGACGCCGTGACCATCGATCACGAAGGTTTCCGGCACACCGGACGAGCCGAGCAGGAACTGGACCCGCGAGACATCGTCTGCCCCGATCGCCTGATAGGGATCGCCATTTTGCGCAAGGAACCGGGTGAGGTCTTCAGATCGGTCGCGTATATCGACCCCGACAATTGTCGCGCCTGCCTGTCGCAATTGCTGGAGCTGCGGAGCTTCGGCGGCGCAGGGCACACACCAGCTGGCAAAGATGTTCAGCAGCCGCGGCTTGCCATCGGCAAAGATCGCACTGGTAACAGTCGGCTTGTCCGGCAAGGCTTGAGGAAGCTGGAAGAACGGCATGGCTTTGCCGATCATCCTGCTGTGGACGAAATCGTCCTTCGGCTGCGGCAGGAGATAGGCCGCCAGCCCGATAAAACCTGCAAACAGCAGCAGCGGGATCCAGAGCCGCCAGCGCGTCATGCTGCGGCCTCCCCGGCGCGCAGGGCACGGTTGCGCTTGGCCATCCGCAGGCGCAAATCTGCCATCATGCGTCCGATCAAGGATAGCAAACCGCCCAGCGCGACCAGACCGCCGCCCAGCCAGATGTAGATCACGAAGGGCTTCCACCACAGCCGCAACTGCCAACGTCCCTGTGCCGATTGCTCTCCGATGACCGCATAAAGCTGGCCGTTCCAGCGCGTTGACAGCGCACTTTCTTTGGTCTGCTGCGGCGGTGCCCAGAAGCTGCGCGATTGCGGGGTCAGCGTGATGGGCTGCTCTCCACGATAGCTCGCCGTTAGATTGCCCTGCATCGCCGTCCAGTTGGGCCCGGCGACCGGCTCCACGCCATCAAGCTTGACCGACCATGGCCCGACCATCGCGGTTTCGCCGACGCCGACGGCAGTCAGCTTTTCCTTCGTAAACGCGCTGTCCGAGGCCATACCAAACAGTGCCATTGCGATCCCGAAATGCGCGAGCACCATCCCCCAGGTGAACAGGGGCACGCGGCGCAGCTTGCGACCCTTGAGTGGCGACAGGCTGGCAACAGCCAGAGCCAATGCCAGAACCAGGCCAAGAAACGGCAGGACATGGACCCCGCCAATCAGCACGACCACAATTATGCCCACCGCCAACGCAGCGAGAATCGCCAGGAGTTGGCCCTTGATCCGCGAAGCCGAATCCTGCCGCCAACGCAGCAGCGGCCCAACCATCATCACCAGCAACATCGGGATGACGAAGATCGCAGACACCGGATCGAAATAGGGTGGTCCGACCGAGACGCGCACGCCAAATGCTTCGGTGACCAGCGGATAAAGCGTCCCCAGCAGGACGATCGCGAGAATTGCGCTCAACATGACGTTGTTGAACACCAGCGCACCTTCACGACTGGCCACGGCAAAGCGTTTGCCCTCGACGATCGAGCCTGCGCGCAGCGCGAACAGCAGCAGCGCCCCGCCGATATACAGCGCCAGCAATATAAGGATGAAAGTGCCGCGTTGGGGATCGACCGCAAAGGCATGGACGCTGGTCAAAATACCCGATCTAACGAGGAACGTCCCCAGCATACTCATCGAAAAGGCAACCACGCCAAGCATGATCGTCCAGGTGCGCAAGGCATCGCGTGCAGCCAGCACCGAAACCGAATGCAATAGGGCAGTCGCCGCGAGCCACGGCATCAGCGAGGCGTTTTCGACCGGATCCCAGAACCACCAGCCGCCCCAGCCCAGTTCGTAATAGGCCCAGTACGACCCGGCAGTAATCCCCAGCGTCAGGAAAATCCACGCAGCCAGGATCCAGGGCCGCATCGCACGTGCGAACGCCGGGGTAACCTCGCGCGTCAAAAGGGCACCCACCGCAAAGCTGAACGCAATCGAAAGCCCGACGTACCCAACGTAAAGCGTCGGCGGATGGAAGGCGAGCCCGAGGTCTTGCAGTAGCGGATTGAGCCCTGCCCCTTCAAGCGCCGGAAACGTCAGTCGGTCGAAGGGATTGGAACTCAGCAGCAGGAAGGCGTAGAAACCTAGCGCAACCAGCCCTTGCGCGGCAATGGTAGCCTGCATCGTGCGTTCGGGAAGACGGCGCTCGACCAGCGCGATCAGCGCCCCGGCCAACGACATGATCGTCACCCACAGCAGCATCGAGCCTTCGTGATTGCCCCAGGCTGCGGCAATCTTGAACACCAGCGGCTTCATCGAATGGGAATTCTCCGCCACCAGCCGGACCGAGAGATCGGTGATCGCAAAGACCCACAGCAGCATGGCGAATGAGAAGATCGTCAGCAGCCCCTGCATCACCGCAGAGGGTCGCGTCAGCCGGGCGATCTCGGGCAGCACGCTATCATCTGATCCGCCCCGTCCGGCATAAACGGTGAGCAGTCCGGTGACCACTTGCAGAATGGCAAGCGCGGCTGCCATCCACAATGCAGCAAGCCCTAGTTCGGCGATCATTGCAGGCCGACCGTGGTCTTTTCAGCCATCTTCGCAGCCTTCGTGTCGGTCATGCCCTGCATCTCGCGCGGGACATAGTTCTCGTCATGCTTGGCAAGGATGGTGCTGGCGATGAACACGCCATCGGGCGCGAGATGACCCTCCGCGACCACACCCGATCCTTCTTCGAACAGGTCCGGCACGATCCCGGTAAAGCGCACCGGAATTTGCGCATTGCCGCGCCCGGTGACGGTGAAGTCGATGGTGACGCCATCTGGCAAGGTCTTGAGCGAACCTTTCTCCACCATTCCGCCAAGCCGCACCGCTTGCCCTACGGCTGGGGGGTTCGCTTTCATCTGATCGGGCAGGTAGAAATAGCTCGCCTGATTGCGCAGCGCCCATGCGGCCAGAAGCCCCGCAGCCAGCAGAGCCACCAAGGCAAACCCGAGCAGCACGAGCCGCTGGTGCTTTGGCTTGAGCGCGCTCATTTGCGACGTATCCGGTCACGCCGCGCTTCGGCCCTGATCATGGACAGCCAGCTCCACCCCACCATGGCAAGCGTACCGATAATGCCAACGGCGTAGGCGGCCGCCACGAAATGCCACTGGTCCATCAGCTCGCGCATCAAGCCGCCTCCATCGCCTTGCGCCGCAAACGCGCTTCGGCCTGAGTATGGGCCAGCAAGGCCCGCATTCGGGCCAGCACGACACCGGCAAAGATCAGCGTGAAACCAAGGGTCGAAATCAGCAATGGCACCAGAAAAACCGGATCGATCGCGCTTTTGCCCATGGTGATGCTGGGCGGCTGGTGCAGCGAATTCCACCACACCACCGAGCGGTTGATGATCGGCAGATTGACCGCACCCACCAGTCCGAAAATGGCGGGTATGCGCGGCGAAACTCCTTCACGCTCCGCCGCACCGGCCAAGGCGATATAGGCGCAAAAAAGGAAGAACAGCACCAGCATGCTGGTCAGGCGTCCGTCCCACACCCACCACGTACCCCAGGTCGGTCGGCCCCATATCGAACCGGTGATGAGGCACAGCGCAGTGAACACGGCTCCAGGTGCGGCTGCTGCCCGTGCTCCCAATGCTGCGAGAGGATGACGCCAGACAAGAAAAATCATACTGCACAGCGCGAGTGTGCTCCATCCCGCCATGCCCAGCCAGGCAAAGGGTACGTGCAGGAACAGTATCCGCACCGTCTGGCCCATCAGTTGGTCTGGCGGAACTTCGAACAGGCCCCAACCCAATGCACCGGCGCAAATCAACAGGCCACTCGCCAGACACAAGGGTGTCAGCCAGCGCGCGAGTGCGAGAAACCGCTTGGGATTGGCAAAACCGTGCATGGGACCGTCCGGCCTCGCAATGGCAGGCCATGCCTGCCGGAGCAAGGGATTCGCGCGGCTAATCCGCCGGTTGTTGAGTAGCGCTAAAGGCGCAGTGACTTAGCGCCCAATCAGGTTTTGCGCCATCCGATCGGCGACGCGGTCGGGCGATACGCCGGTAGAGGCGCTTTCCTGCCAGATTTCCTCCAGACGCCCCGGAATCTGCGCGATGCGCTTGCGCACCTCGTTGATATCGCAAGGCTGGCCCTTTTCACGGCAGAGATATTCGAGCGTCACCGAAATAATGCCACCGGCGTTGATGACGTAATCGGGCGCATACAGAATGCCGCGTTCGAAGAGCTTGTCGCCATGCCCCTGACGGGCCAGCTGGTTGTTCGCCGCACCCGCCACGATCTGGCAATCGAGCCGGGCGATCCCGGCATCGTCAAGGATCGCGCCCAGCGCATTGGGGCTGAACACGTCGCAATGCACACTCATGATCGCATCGGGCGACGCCACATCGGCGTCGAGTTCGCTGGCTAGAGCGGCATTTCGTTCCTCGTTGATGTCAGACATAGTGAGCCGCGCGCCGTCTTTGGCCAGCAACCGCGCGACGCCACCGCCAACGCTCCCGGTCCCCTGGATCGCAATGTGCACGCCGTCGAGATCCTCACGACCGAGCTTGTGGCGAACTGCGGCCTTGATCCCGTGATAGATGCCCATCGCCGTAAACGGCCCCGGATCGCCGCCGGCGGCATGCTCGCCCTTTACCGGAAGGCCAGAGACGAACTGGGTCCGCTCGGCAACCTTCGCCATATCGGCTTCGCTGATGCCGACGTCTTCGGCCGTTACGTAACGGCCACCCAGAGCCTGGACCGCATCGGCAAACGCAGCAAGCAGTTCCGGTGTCTTGGTACGAGCCTTGTCAGCGAGGATTACCGCCTTGCCCCCACCCATCGGCAAGCCAGCCATGGCATTCTTGTAGCTCATGCCACGCGACAGCCGCAGAGCATCGCGCATCGCGTCCTTGGGGTCGGCATAATGCCAGAACCGCGTTCCACCCGCGCCAGGGCCGAGATGGGTCGAATGCAGAGCAATAATCGCGGTCAACCCGGAACGCGGATCGCGCACCAGCTCCACCATTTCGTGATCGTCGAAATCGGGTTCGGTCCAGAAGGCCGTCATTTGGTGCTCCAGCACTGCGCGGCCCACGCAAGGCCAGCGTAAATTTTCCCGGAGAAAGTGGGGCGATCGACGGGATCCGAACCCGCGACCTCCGGTACCACAAACCGGCGCTCTAACCAACTGAGCTACGATCGCCACATGCCCCGGCACGGCTGACGCCGCGACGTGTGAGGGGCTGATAATGCCCGCTTGCGCGCCGTCAAGCGCCACATCGAGCGGGGCGAGCCTGTTACACAACAGCGCTCACAAGGAAAGTGAAAACTCGCATAACGCGGTCTTTGCGCAAGATTCTTTCCACGCTTGTCCAGCGCGCCGGTGTGCCTATCTTTTGCACGATGCTGGAACCGGGCGAATCTTCTGCTGACCGATTGCTCTCCCACGGCGGGGTGCAACGCGTCCCAAGCGATAGGCTGGAGCTTTTTCAACTACGGAACTTCCTCGATGACGATTTGTGCGCTTCGCTGATCCAGAAGATCGAGGCGGAGCGACGCCCCTCGACACTCGCGGACGCGAATGGGGATGAATATTTCCGGACGAGCGAAACTTGCGATCTTTCGCCCGACTTGCCCGAAGTTCGCGAACTCGAACATCGCCTGGAAAATCTTTCGGGAATCGATCCTGCCTATGGCGAGCCGGTTCAAGGGCAACGCTATATCGTGGGGCAGGAATTCAAGCCGCACTGCGACTATTTCACTCCCGGCGGCAATGACTGGGACCGCTATTGCTCGGTTGCCGGGCAGCGTAGCTGGACCTTCATGATTTATCTAAATGCAGTCGAGGCCGGAGGCGCGACACGCTTCAAATGCATCGGCAAGACTTTCCAGCCCGAGGCCGGAAAACTGCTGTGCTGGAACAACCGCAGACCCGACCGCAGCATCAACCCCAACACGCTCCATCACGGCATGAAAGTGCGCAAGGGCGTGAAATACGTGATCACCAAATGGTATCGCGAAAAGCCTTGGGGCTAACAGCAAAAGGGCGGCCCGATGGACCGCCCTTCGTGAATTTCGTGAAGAAAGCGGCGCTTACTTCTTTTTGAGTGAGAGCCCGCCGAAACGCTTGTTGAACGCGGCCACGCGGCCACCTTCGTTGAGCAGACGCTGGTTACCGCCGGTCCACGCCGGATGGCTGGTGGGGTCGATGTCGAGCGTCAGCGTGTCGCCTTCGCTGCCCCAGGTCGAACGGGTCTGAAATTCGGTGCCATCGGTCATCTTGACCGTGATGGTGTGATAATCGGGATGTCCGTCAGCCTTCATGGCTCAAGTCTCCTAAGCTCGGAACGGTTCCGACCGGTCCAGCTGTGTGTGGGAAGGCGCGCCGCTTAGCGCCCGTAAATCCGAATTGCAAGCGTAACGAGAAAATCCGCGCTATTGGTCAGGCGCGTCGGCGATCATCGCGGTGAACTGCACTTCGCACGTCACCTTGCCTTCAACGCTGGCCTTGCCCGCAAATTTGCACACGCGCGCACGCTTCTGGACGAATTCGACTTCCAGATCGAGCAGGCACCCCGGCGTCACGGGCGCGCGGAACTTGGCGTTCTCTATGGCCATGAAATAGACCAGCTTGCCAGACCCGGCCAGTTCCAGCGTCTCGACCGCCAGGACACCGGCGGCCTGTGCCAGCGCCTCCACCTGGAGTACTCCGGGCATGATCGGTGAGCCGGGGAAATGACCCTGGAAGAACTGCTCGTTAAAGCTGACCGCCTTGATCGCATGGATACGCTCATCGCGCTCCAGCTTCACCACGCGGTCGACCAGCAGCAAGGGATAGCGATGCGGCAACGCTTCCAGCACGCGCCGAACGTCGAAACCGCTTTCGCTATCGCTCATTGCCTGTTCCTCGCTCAGCGACCGGTCGGCTTGGCCGAAGTCGAACCCGTCGTGGGCGTCGCCGCCTGCTGCGCGGCCTGCTGCTGCGCCGCAGCGATCAGCAGGTTCTGGACCGAATCGCGAAGCTGTGCGGCCTGACGCGACGGACGCCAGTTGGCCGGTGGGGTGGTGGTCACGGACGGCACGCGCTGGTTAAGCGCTGCGACGATGTCATCGGTCACGTCGATGGTCGGCGGGCCATATTCGACCGCATCGGGGTTGAGCATGATCTGGATGTTCTTCTGGCTGATGACCTGCTGGCGCGCCGCCGCATATTGCTGGATGATCTGCTCGAGGGCATAGGTCTGCGCCATGGCGATCGGCTGCGACAGGGTCTGGGCCTGCTGTTCCGTCGTCTGGAGCTGCTGGACTATCGAGGGCTTGGCTTTCGCCTCTTCGTTCGAGATCTGCCCGTCGTTGTTCGTGTCGAGGGCCTTCTGATCCTGCGCCATCTTCTGGCGAAGCTGGCCGATCTGCTTGATCTGCGCGTCGTAGGTCTTGCCGATCTGCTCGTAAGCAGTCGTCCGTGCTTGCGACTTGGCGATTGCAACTTCGGGGCTGCTGGTGGCGATGCCGTTGACCTGCGCAGTTGCAGGCATCGCGATTGCGGCAGCTGCGACTGCGACGGTGGCGAGCGCGGTGGTTTTTGGGAGAAGTTTCATCAGAATTGGGTTCCTACATTGAACGAAACAGTCTTGGTGTCGTCGCCCGGCTGGCTCCGAAGAACCTTGGCGATATCGATCCGCAGGGGACCGAAAGGCGAATTCCAGTTGATGCCGATGCCGACAGAAATTCTCGGCGACGGACTATCGCCGAGGAACTGTTCTTGGAACGGCCCTGCGAGCGTCCTGGACAAAGCAGTGTTTTGGTTGCTCGAAAGACAGGAGGGCGGGTTCGGGTTTATAGCATTCGTGACTTGGGAGGTGGCGGACGGAACACAGGCTCCACTCGCGTCGAGGCTGGCCGCGTCAACCTGCTGATAGAGCTGATTACCATTTGTATCATAGATCGGAATGCTGGTGCCGTTTGGATACGGACTTTGCTGCAGAATTGGCCTGGTAACATTGAAGACCGATCCCACCGCAAGGAAAAGCGAGGGACGAATCCCGAGGTTCTTCGCGCCGCTTCCCAGCGGAATCTCAAGTTCTGCCTTGCCGAGGTAATAGGCATCGCCACCCAAGGCATCGTCACCGACACTGTTTCTGTCCGTGTTCAGGATCGGATCGCCGTTGCTGTCGATCCCGGTAATCGGATAGCGCAGGACGCGAGGTCCGAGGCCGCGAATATCGAAGCCGGGGAACTGCCCTTCGCCAAGGAAGAAGCGATCGGTCAGCAGAACGTCGTCGACGCCCGGCTCGTTGCGATGCTTGAAGCTGCGAATTGCACCACCCTCGCCATGCAGCGAGAACACGAAACCGCTGCCAATCGACCAGAACTGCGATGCACTACCGCGGATACGCAGATAGCTAACATCGCCACCCAGACCTGCGAATTGCGCCGTCAATGACGCGTTGCGACCGCGCGTCGGACGCAGGCGACTGTCCGTCGTATCCATGGCAAGGGTGAGGCCGAGGATCGAACTCAGGCGATTACCGAGCGCATCGCAGAGATAACGACCCGCAAGCAAGGGATCGCACTGTTGCAGAGGTGGGTTCTGGCGATCGGTGAAATAGGTGAACGGATCGAGCGTCACCTGATCGTAATTCAGCGTATAGCTGCCGATCAGCGAAACATATTCGGTCAGCGCCGTGCCCAGCCTGACCGAAGCACCGGTCGTGGTCTGCTGGAAAGTCGTATTACGACTGCTGTTGAGGAAGTTGAAGTTACTGTAATCCTTACGATAGACATCCACGCCCAGCGATATGCTACGATCGAACAGATAGGGTTCAACAAAGCTGGCTTGCGCCGATTTGCCGTATTGCGAGTAATTGACGCTGAGGCCGACAGTCTGGCCTCGACCACGGAAGTTGCGCTGCTTGATCGAAGCCTGAAGGATGAAGCTTTCCAGCGAGGAGAATCCCGCCGACAACTGCAATTCGCCAGTGGGCTTTTCCTCGACGTTGGCTTCGAGAATGATCTTGTCGGGTGACGAACCCTGCTTCTGGCTGACCTCGAAGTTTTCCTGGAAATAACCCAGCGACTTGATGCGCGCCGTGGTACGCTTGACCTGCAAGGTGTTGAAGGCGTCACCTTCGGCCAGGCGGAATTCCCGGCGGATCACCTTGTCCTGCGTCAGCGTATTGCCGTTAACGTCAACCCGCTCGACATAGACCCTCGGCGCCTGCTTGAGGTCGAACGTGACATCCATCGTCAAGTCTTTGGGATTGCGATGGAATTGCGGTTCGATATCGGCGAAGGCATAGCCAAAGGTTCCGGCCAGATCGGTCAGGCGATCAACCGTATCCTCAACTTCCTTGGCGTTGTACCAATCGCCGGTCTTCATCGGCAGCGTCTTGGCCAACCGTTCGCCGTCAAAATCGCGCAGCTCGCTCTTCACATTGACCTTGCCGAACTTGTAGCGCTTACCTTCTTCCACCACATAGGTGATGATGAAGTCACGCTTGTCGGGCGTTAGTTCCGCTACGGCCGAAACCACACGGAAATCGGCATATCCCTGCGTCAGGTAGAACTGGCGCAGTTTCTGCTGGTCGAATGCGAGGCGATCCGGATCATAGCTGGTGTTCGAGCTGAAGATGGTCGTCAACCGCGCCTGCTTGGTGACCATCTCGCCGCGCAGCTTGCTGTCGGAGAAAGCGTGGTTGCCGATAATATTGATCTGGCGAACCTTGGACTTGGGACCTTCGCTGATCTCGAACACCACGTCCACGCGGTTCTGGGGGAGCTTGACCATCTGCGGCTCAACCGTGGCCGCGAAACGCCCCTGGCGCTTGTAAAGCTCGATGATGCGATCAACGTCGGCACGCACTTTCGACCGGGTGAAAATCTGCCGCGGTGAAAGCTTGATCTCCGGCATGATCTTGTCGTTCTTGATGCGTTTGTTGCCCTCAAGAATGATGCGGTTGACCACCGGGTTCTCGGTGATCGTGATCGTGACGTTGCCGTCCTTGTAAGCCACGCTGACGTTGGAGAACAACTCGGTGGCGTAAAGGTCCTTCAGGACCTGGTCACCGGCCGCTTCGGTCCAGACATCGCCCGGGCGCAGGCGAATATAGGATAGCACTGTTTGCGGCTCGAGCCGTTCGGCCCCAGCAACGGAAATCGTCTTTACCGTCTCGATCGCCGCAGGAGCCGGTGCAGGCGCAGCCTGACTGGATGCGGGCGCGGAAGCTGCTGATTGAGCCGCAGGAGTAGCGTTGTCCTGCGCCTGAGCCAGAGCGGGAGCGCCAGCCAGTACAGTCCCGGCGAGGAGTGCGCCAACAAGCCTGGCAACCGGCTTTGCCGCTGCAACAGAGGCCATCACATTATTGGGTGTCGACAAGGAAATCCCGTCCCTCACAAATTTGATCCCGGAAGGTCGGCCACCGTCAAGCACGTTCATGGTCGGCCAGCTCAGGCGGCGAAGGCCGCCCTGTGCCCCAACCGGGCCGCGCAATCAAGCTTAGTGGCAGACCTTTCTGCGGACCCTCCGCGCCATTTCCCCGGTTAATTCCCGAAGACGGGCAAACTCACCAGGTCGTTTATGGTGACGAATATCATCAACATGAGCACGAGAGCCATGCCGGTGCGATACGCCATCTCCTGACCACGTGGCCCAACCGGCTTCCGACGGACTGCCTCAGCCGCGTAGAATGCCAGGTGCCCGCCGTCGAGGCCGGGAATTGGCAGGAGGTTAATGAATGCCAAGTTAATTGAGATCAGTGCGACAAAATTGAGGAAGGCCAGTGGGCCAAGACTCAGGAACTCGCCCGAGAACTTGGCGATCTTTACCGGGCCTCCCAACTCGCGGACCGAACGCTCTCCGGTGAAAATCTGACCGATTCCGGTTACCATCATGCGCACCATATCTGCACTGTATTCGGTAGCCGATATCACGCTCTGGATCGGACCTTCCGGACGATAATCGAATTTTACGCCCTCGGGCACGACCCCGATCAGGCCGATTTTTGAAAGATTGCCGAACCGATCCTTCTGTTCGAAACTCTCGGTCGTGACATCGATTGTACGCGCCGTTCCGTCGCGCTCGACAGTGATGCCCAGCGTCCTGTCCGGGTAGAGCATCACTGCGTCCTGGACGTCGCGAAAATCGGTCATCGTCTTGCCGTCGATCGCGACGATGCGGTCGCCTAACTTCAGCCCGGCTTTGCGCGCCGGCGATGTGTCGGTGAAGCTGGCGATAGTCAGCTGGCGCTCGGGAGAAACCGGCACCGGCCTACCGATCAAAGTGAAAAAACCGGCAATTATCAGGATCGTGACCACCAGGTTCGTCATCGGTCCTGCCAACACGATCAGCGCCCGTTTCCACAGCGAGGCATTGTGGAACGTGCCATCGAAATCCTGCTTTTCAGGGGCACGCTCAGGCATGCTCGAAGGGTTCATGTCCCCCTTGAACTGAACGTAGCCGCCCAGCGGCAGCACCGACAGCTTCCAGCGCGTTCCGCGGCTGTCGGTCCAGCCGAGGATTTCCTTGCCGAAACCGATCGAGAATGCCTGTGCCTGAACCCCGAACCAGCGCCCGACCAGATAATGCCCCAGTTCGTGCACCGTCACCAACGGCCCCAGCAATAGCGGGAACCCGACGATATACATCCAAAAAGGAATAGAGGCGTCCAAGTCAGCTCATCTCCAGAATTGCGCTTGCGCGACGGCGGCCTTCGCTGTCGATTTCCAGCACCTCTTCAACGCAACGCGGCCCGGGCGGTAAATTTCCCGCGTCCAATACCCTGGCCACAGTTAATGCCACGTTGGTGAATGTGATCTGACCTGCGAGGAATGCGGCAACAGCAACCTCATTGGCAGCATTGAGGATAGCCGGCGCAGCTCCGCCCGCTTGAATCGCCTCGCGCGCCAGCCGAGTCGCCGGGAAACGCGATTCGTCGGGTGCTTCGAATGTCAGTTGGCCGACTGCGGGCAAATCGAGGGGCGCGCACGGCGTATCCATGCGCTCCGGCCATGAGAGGCAAGAGGCAATCGGCACTCGCATGTCCGAAGGACCGAGTTGGGCGAGCGTCGAACCATCGCGATATTCAACCATCGAATGGATGATGCTTTGCGGGTGGACCACGATGCGCAGCCGGTCGAGACCGACCGGGAACAGGTAATGCGCTTCGATGAACTCCAGCCCCTTGTTCATCATCGTGGCCGAATCGACCGTGATCTTGGCGCCCATGTCCCAATTGGGATGCTTGAGCGCCTGCTCGCGTGTCGCCGATGCCAGTTGGTCCGTGCTCCAGCACCGGAATGGACCGCCGCTGGCGGTAAGCGTGATCCAGCGAACGTCCGCCAGCTCATTTCCGGCAAGGCATTGGAAGATCGCGTTGTGCTCTGAATCAGTTGGCAGCAAGGTGGCGCCACTGCGTTTCACAGCCGCAGTCAGAATGTCACCCGCCGACACCAGCGATTCCTTGTTCGCCAAAGCGACGCTGCGCCCCTGCTCTATCGCAGCCATAGTGGGCGCCAATCCCGCACAGCCGACGATCGCCGCAACGGTCAGATCGACAGGGCGCGAGGCTGCCTCGATCAAGCTTGCCGGTCCGCACTGTGCCTCGATACCACTTCCGGCAAGCGCATCGCGCAGGTCCGCCAGACAGCTTTCGTCGGCGACCACGGCTACCTTTGCATCGAATTCACGGGCCAGCGCAGCCAATTCTGCCGCCTGACAATTGGCAGTCAGCGCGACGACATCCCATGCGTCGCGATTGCGGCGGATCAGGTCGAGCGTCGACTTGCCGATCGAACCGGTCGCACCCAGGATGGATAGCGAGCGCTTGCTCATGCCGCCTGCGCAATCAGTGCAACCGCAATCGCAACTGGCAAAAGGCCGTCGACGCGGTCGAACACGCCGCCATGTCCCGGTATCAGGCGGGATGAATCCTTGACCCCCGCCTTGCGCTTGAGCCAGCTCTCGAAAAAATCGCCCATCTGGGCAAGTACCGCGAGCCCCGAGCCAATGATTGCCCAGATGGCGACATGCCCGTGAATGCGCGGCTCAAAGGCGATTTTCGGCAACCCGTATCCGACCAGCGCCGCCCAGCCAGCCGCACCGATCATCCCGCCGACAAGGCCAGCCCATGTCTTCGACGGGCTGATCGACGGAGCAATCTTGGGCCCGCCGATCGTCCGGCCGGAGAAATAAGCGCAGGTGTCGGTGAAAACGACGATGCCGAGAATCGCACAAATCTCAAGCGGCGCGAAATTCATCAATCCAAGGGCCGCCAGCCCGATGTAAATTGCGCCGAAGCCAATGCCGAGCGCGCGCTCGGGTGAACTGGTTGTGGCGCGTACCACGAGGCTTACGAATTCCACAAAGCAGGCAATCGTCACCAAGATGATAAAGGTGACAAGCGTCATTCCCCCCGCCCACAGCACGAAGGCCGCAATGGCGAGCATGACCAATGCCGACGCTGCCCGGACCGGCAGATCGCTGCGCGCAACCGATGCTGGGACAGGAACGCTCTCACCGGCCTCCATAACGGCGCTCCCTTGATGCGAATTCGTCGAGCGAAGTCTGCAGATGCTCCGGCGTGAAGTCGGGCCACAGGACATCGGTAAATATCATTTCGGCATAGGCAGCCTGCCACAAGAGGAAGTTCGACAGGCGCACCTCGCCACTGGTGCGGATCAACAGGTCGAGCGGTGGTAGATCGACCGTGTAGAGGTTCTGCTCAAGCGATTCCGGCGTGATCGAACCCTGTTGCGCGGCCAGCGTGGCAGCGCGGACGATCTCTTGCTGCGAGCCATAGTTGAGCGCAACCGCCAGCGTGCGCACACCCTGAGCGGTTTGCTCCATCGCATCCTCGATCATATCGACGATATCCGATGCGAGGCTATGATAATCGCCGATTATCTTGAGTTTGACACCGTTTTCGAGAAATTCCGGTAAGTCTGATTTGATGAACTTGCGCAGCAGGTTCATCAAATGATCGACCTCGTCCTCGGGCCGTTTCCAGTTTTCGCTCGAGAACGCATAAAGCGTCAGGCATTCCAGATCCATGCCCGCAACAGCGCGTACCAGCCGCCGCACCGCCTCGACCCCGCGCTGATGGCCGACGATGCGCGGCAAATGCCGCTTGCGCGCCCAACGGCCATTGCCATCCATGATGATGGCGACGTGACGCGCGCGGGCGACTTTACCTGACATAGCGGTCGATCACCCGGTTATTGGGTGAGGATTTCCTTTTCCTTGGCCTGCGCAGCACTCTCAGCATCGGCGACATACTTATCGGTCAGCTTCTGGACTTCGTCTTCCATCCGCTTGCGGTCGTCCTCGGAGATTTCCTTTTTCTTCTCGTCTTCCTTGAGCGCTTCCATACCGTCACGCCGGACGTTGCGGATAGCGATCTTGGCCTGTTCCGAATACTGACCGGCGAGCTTGGCCAGCTCCTTGCGGCGCTCCTCGGTCAGGTCGGGCAAAGGCAGGCGAACATTCTGTCCGTCGATCATCGGATTGAGTCCAAGATTGGCCTTGGCGATGCCCTTTTCCACGGCCGTTACATTGGCCTTGTCCCACACCTGCACGCTCAGCATCCGCGGCTCGGGCGCCGAGACGGTGGCCACCTGGTTGAGCGGCATCATCGAGCCGTAGACTTCGACCACGACGGGATCGAGCAGGCTGGTATTGGCGCGACCGGTCCTGAGACCGGACAGATCACCCTTGAGGCTTTCGACCGCGCCCTGCATCCTGCGCTCGATATCGCTCTTGTCGTATTTCGCCATGACCGGCTTCCTCTGCTATTCTAATTGCTCTGAACGATGGTCTGAACGCCCTTGCCCGCCAGCACGCGTTCCAGATTGCCTTTTTCGCGGATCGAAAAGACCACAATCGGAATGCCGTTATCACGGCACAATGCGACGGCAGATGCGTCCATAACCTTCAAATTGTCTGCCAGAACCTTATCATAGGTTACTGTATCAAAACGTTTTGCGTCGCTATTCTTCTTGGGGTCTGAATCATAAACCCCATCGACGCTGGTACCCTTCAGCAACGCATCGCACCGCATTTCCGCCGCTCGCAACGCAGCGCCGCTATCTGTGGTGAAATACGGCGCTCCGACACCGGCCGCAAAAATCACCACCCGGCCCTTTTCCAGATGGCGTTCGGCCCGGCGACGGATCACCGGCTCGCATACCTGATCCATCTGCACGGCAGACTGAACCCGGGTTTGTACGCCGATCTGTTCGAGCGCATTCTGCATCGCCAGCGCGTTCATGACCGTCGCCAGCATCCCCATATAGTCTGCCTGCGCCCGGTCCATGCCCTGCGCCGCGCCTGCCATACCGCGAAAGATGTTGCCGCCGCCGATCACGAGGCAAATCTGCAGGCCGTTATCCTTGGCCGCCTTCACTTCCTTGGCCAGTTCCATGACGAAGGACGGATCGATCCCGAATTGCTGATCGCCCATCAACACCTCTCCCGAGAGCTTGAGCAGGACGCGCTTCATCGGGGGCATGGGCATTGCGATTTTCTCACGGGGACTTGAATTGGATTGCGCGGCCTTAAAGCTTGTGCGCGATACTGCCAAGGGCGGCAGACACGAAAAACCCCGCGCCGTTCTCACGACGCGGGGTTTGAAAATTGCAGGAAGCATCAGCCAGCGACTGCGGCGGCGACCTCCGCTGCGAAATCGCTCTCTTCCTTCTCGATGCCTTCACCGAGCTGGAAGCGGACGTAATCCTTCAGCACGATCGGCGAGCCGGCGTCCTTGCCAGCCTTGGTAACAACATCGGCGATCGGGGTCTTGTTGTCGATCACGAACAGCTGGCTGAGCAACGCGTTTTCCTTGGCGAACTTCGCCACCGCACCCTCGACCATCTTTTCCTGCACGTTTTCAGGCTTGCCGCTCTCGGAAGCCTTGTCGCGCGCGATCGAACGCTCACGCTCGATCAGCTCGGCGTCGAGGCCATCGGCGTTGAGCGCCAGCGGGAATGCGGCGGCGATGTGCATCGCAAGCTGCTTGCCCAGTGCTTCGAGAACGTCGGCGCTCGCTGCGCTTTCGAGCGCGACGAGGACGCCGATCTTGCCGAGGTTGGCCGCCGCGGCGTTGTGCGCGTAAGCGACCACAACGCCCTGATCGACAGCAACGTTCTTGATCCGGCGGATCTGCTGGTTCTCACCAATCGTGGCGATCGAATCGGTCAGCTTTTCCGCGACAGTGCCGCCACCCGGATAGGTAGCCGCCTTGAGCGCTTCGACATCGTCCGTACCGGTTTTCAGTGCAGTTTCCGTCACGTTACGGACGAAATCCTGGAACTGGTCGTTCTTAGCAACGAAGTCAGTTTCCGAGTTGACCTCGACAGCAACGCCCTTGGTGCCTTCGACAGCCAGGCCGACGAGGCCCTCAGCAGCGGTGCGGCTGGACTTCTTCTGCGCCGTAGCGAGGCCCTTTGCACGCAGAGCGTCGACCGCAGCTTCGATATCGCCATCGGCCTCAGTGAGTGCCTTCTTGGCATCCATCATGCCTGCGCCGGTCCGGTCGCGCAGAGCCTTGATGTCGGCGGTGGTAAAATTCGCCATGATTGATTTCCTTCAAATTCTGATCGGTTGCGACGCCGGGCGGCGAAAAGCTGCCCGGCGCGTAGATAGCTGGCATTACAAGCGCATGACGCGCCCGGAATGCGATCAGGCAGCGGCTTCCTCGACCGGCGGCTGCTCCATCGCACCGACGTCACGCCCCGAATCCTGCACACCTTCGCCTCGGCCCGAACGGGCTGCCTGGCTGATGGCGTCGCAATAAAGGCGCACTGCGCGCGCTGCGTCATCGTTGCCGGGGATCGGGAAAGCGATACCGTTCGGATCGACATTGGTATCGAGCACCGCAACAACGGGAATGCCGAGCACGCCGGCTTCCTTGATCGCGAGATCTTCCTTGTTGGCGTCGATCACGAACATGACGTCGGGAATGCCGCCCATGTCGCGGATACCGCCGAGCGACAATTCGAGCTTGTCGCGCTCGCGGGTGAGCTGGAGCACTTCCTTCTTGGTCAGACCCGAGGTGTCGCCCGAAAGTTGCTCTTCAAGCGTCTTGAGGCGCTTGATCGACTGGCTGATCGTCTTCCAGTTGGTGAGCATTCCGCCCAACCAGCGATGGTTGACGAAGTGCTGGCCAGCAGCGCGTGCGGCCTCTGCGATCGGCTCCTGCGCCTGACGCTTGGTGCCAACGAACAGCACCTTGCCGCCCGCGCGGGCCGTGTCGGCCACGAAGTCGAGCGCGCGCGCCATGAGTGGCACGGTCTGCGACAGGTCGATAATATGGATGCCGTTACGCGCCCCGAAGATATAGGGCTTCATGCGCGGGTTCCAGCGGTGAGTCTGGTGGCCGAAGTGAGCGCCGGCCTCGATCAATTGCTGCATCGTGACGGTAGGAGCCGCCATAGGTAAATTCCTTTCCGGTTCGACCTCTGGAAAGCAGGGAACCCGTGGCGGCTTGCGCCCAGGGCACCGGTTATGTGCGCCTTCCATGTGAATTTTGCCCGCCTCGCTTCGCATGACCGCGATAGACTCGGCGAACGGCGACGGCCCTTAATACCATCGCATCCAAATATCCATTCCTTATTTCATGCGCAAAAGGAACATTGCACGAACATTTGCCTTGACATCACGGAACACAAACGGAACATGGAACATACACCGAACGTTGGCGTTCCAATTTCTGACAGTTCAAGGGAGTAAAACCATGATCGCTTTTCTGCTTCCGATGATTTTGACCGGTATTGCATTCTTCAGCGCAATCGCGCTGGCCGATTCGGGGCTGCGCTGGGTTTCGGCATATCGTCGGCTATATCCGCCGACTTCCAAGGCTTGTGAAGCAGAACAGCCGACGTCTTGTCGCCCTCGCCCGATCCGTCAGGCTACAGTTTCCATTGCGCGCCCGATCGCTAAATCGCAGCAGCTGACGCGCGCTGCCGCCTGACCTTTGCATACCGGATGAAGCTGTAGGGAATAAGTGCCAGGTAACCACAGCAGATCACTGCCAGTGTCCACCAAGGCTCCTGTAAAAGCGCTGCGAACATCATTCCGACGAAGGCAATCAGCCAAAGGCGGATGTTGCGCTTGGGCCGTAGCGATGCCCAGCTCAATGTCGCGACGTTCGAAATCATCAACAGTGCGATCATCGCGATCCATATTCCGACCAGCAGGGGGTTACGGAACAAGTCCTCACCTGTCGCCTGCCACAGATAAAATGGCAAGAAAGCCAGACCTGCCCCGACCGGGGCAGGAATGCCGGTCAGGAAGCCGGCCGATTTGTGGGGCTGCTCGTCGACATCGATCTGCGCATTGAAACGAGCAAGACGGAGGGCGCAGCACACGGCGAAGGCAAGCGCGGCAAACCATCCGATCCGGGGGGCTTCACTCAGGCTCCACAGATAGATCACGATGGCCGGAGCAGTGCCGAAAGACAGCGAATCGGCCAGACTGTCGAGCTCGGCACCGAACCGCGATTGCGCCTTCAACAGCCGCGCGATGCGCCCATCGATGCCGTCGAGCAATCCGGCCAGAATGATGGCGAAGACTGCCTCATGCCAGTCGCCCGAAATCGCAAATCGGATCCCGGTAAGCCCGGAACACAGCGCTGCAGCGGTAATTGCATTGGGTAGCAAACCCCGAAGCGGCAGTCCGCGTGCCTGTGGAGGACGTGAACTAGGTTCCTCATCCTCGGCGGCTTTCGGGCCGAGCCGTGCTCGATCGAACGAATCTGCCACTATTGTTTGATTCCCTCGATCAGCTTCTGCGCCCCCGCCTCGGCAAGGATCGTCTCACCCGCAACGACACGCTGGCCCAGCAAGACTTTCGCATCTGTACCGGCAGGCAAATACACATCGACCCGACTGCCGAATCGGATCAAGCCTACCCGCTGGCCCGCGCCGACCATGTCGCCCGGCTTGACGAACGGCACGATCCGCCGCGCGACCAGACCTGCGATTTGGGTAAAGCCGATCCGCAGCCCATCGGCACGCTCAACAAGAAAATGCTGACGCTCATTGTCCTCGCTCGCCTTGTCGAGATCGGCATTGAGGAACTTGCCCGGAATATAGACCACCCGACGCACAACTCCCGCAATCGGGGACCGGTTGATGTGAACGTCGAACACACTCATGAAAATCGAGATGCGCGTCACCTGGCCTTCAGGAAGTCCGCCCATCCCGCTGCCATCGTCCACCCGCAGCTCCTCCGGCGGATCGACTTGCATGATCAGCGAAACCATGCCGTCTGCCGGCGCGACGATCAGATCATCGCCTTGTGGGACGACGCGTTCGGGATCGCGGAAAAAGGCGAATACGCCCAGCGACAGGAACAGCAGCGGCCAACCGATCGGCCCCCAGCCGAACACCAGCAGCACCAGCAGGCTGATCGCAACCGCGATCAGGCCGAATTTGCGCCCTTCAGGGTGGATAGAGGGCCAGTTCCAGTGCGCGTCGCCCCGGCCACGGTTATCGAGTAAATCACCTGCCATCGGCATCACTTAGGGTCAGCCGCTCGAGGGAGCAAGCGCGGCACTCGCTTCATGCCACCTTGCGGACGAAAACCGCACCGACCGAATAGCCCGCTCCGAAGCTGCAAATCAGTCCCGCGTCGCCTGCCAGCAGGTCGGACCGATGGAGGTGGAAGGCGATAATCGAACCCGCGCTCGAGGTATTGCCATAGGTATCGAGCACGGTCGGGCTTTCCGTCGCACTCGCCTCGTGACCCAGCACACGCTGCGCAATCAGCCGATTCATCCCCGCATTGGCCTGATGCAGCCACAGCCGGTCGAGCGATTGCGGATCGATCAACAATTTTTCCGCTTCCTCCAAGATCATGGCCGAAACCATCGGCACCACTTCCTTGAACACCTTTCGGCCTTCCTGGACGAAAAGCTTGTCAGGCGCGTCGCTCGTTTCAGGATGAGCGCGATTGAGAAAGCCGAAATTATTGCGGATATTGTTCGAGAACACCGTCTTCAGCTTGGTGCCGAGGATTTCCCAATGCTCGCGCGGAGCCATGGCTGAGTCCTCGACCAGCACTGCGGTGGCGACATCGCCGAAGATGAAGTGGCTGTCTCGATCGCGCCAGTTGAGATGGCCGCTGGTGATCTCCGGGCTGACCACCAGCACACTGCGCGCATTGCCAGCGCGGATATAATCGGCGGCGGTCTGGATACCAAAAGTGGCTGAGGAACAGGCGACATTCATATCGAAGCCGAAGCCGTCGATACCCAGCGCCTGCTGGATCTCGATCGCCATGGCGGGATAGGGCCGCTGCATATTGGACGCTGCGCACAGTACTGCATCGACATCGGCGGGATCGCGCCCAACAGCGGCGAGTGCATCGCGCGCAGCGGCGACACCGATTTCGGCCATGATCGATAATTCGTCATCGCCGCGCTCGGGCCAACGCGGCGCCATTGTCTCTGTATCAAGAACGCTCGCCTTGGAGATGACATGGCGCGCTTTGATACCGCTCGCCTTTTCTATGAACTCGACTGAACTGGGCTGTAGCGGCTCGGCCTCGCCTTGCGAGATAGCGTCGCTATGTCGGTCGTTATAACGCTCAACATAGTTGTTGTAGCTTTCGACCAGTTCAGCGTTGGTGAT
Source organism: Qipengyuania algicida (assembly GCF_009828025.1). GTDB lineage: Bacteria > Pseudomonadota > Alphaproteobacteria > Sphingomonadales > Sphingomonadaceae > Qipengyuania > Qipengyuania algicida. Next base: position 125,856 of record NZ_WTYA01000001.1, read on the forward strand.
CGTTTCGCGCGGCGTAAACAGGCCGGTCGCCGAGATGACGGGGTGATTAGTGTATTCCATCGAAGGTGGTTACGCCCAACCCCGATTCCGGGCAAGCGTTGGCACCGACGTGCTGCCGCAAGTTTGGGAGGGCAGGAAAATTGCAATCCTGTCCAAGTTGTAATGTGGCGGAAATCGCGATTCAAACCTGACGCGCCTACTTAACTCCTCGTGGCCGACACGGTCGCAAGATTGGAAATACGGCAATAGCTTTATGCACCAATGCATTTTGCACGGTCCGGGAAGTTGCTCCACACAGCGCTTCCACATCGGTGGCAGTCCCCCTCCTCCACCGGACGGGCCGTGCAAAATGATTTGCTGACCGGTCCAGTCGCCAAAGCCCTTCGGTCGCACTGAAGGCAAAAATTACAAATCCCGCATAAAAGCGGGGTCCGTCGGCGCGGCGCCATCATCCCCCCCTCCATGAGTGGCCCGCGCCGACGAGATAACTGGATACTCAACGATATATCAGCGGGTCAGGTCGCAATGACTAATCGCAAGACAACTCTCGTCGTCTCTGTAGCCGCTGCAGCGGTTGTGGCAGCCGGAGCGGCATGGGCCGTTGCGCCCATACTTCCCAACTCGCCGCTGCTGCCCCATGCGGCCGACGCTCCGATCGCCGCACATCCGGCGGCATGGGCGGGCGGGGAGAGTGTCGCCGATATAGTGCAGAAGGCTGAACCTTCGGTCGTCACCATTACCGTCGACGAAGCGCCCCAACAGGTCAGTATGCGAGGCAATCCCTTCGGCAACAGCCCGATGGGGGAATTCTTCCGTCAGTTCATGGGCCCGCAGGTGCAGCAGGGGCAGACCGAGCATACTGAAGCTCTGGGCTCGGGCTTCCTGATAGATTCCAAGGGCGACATCCTGACCAACAACCACGTGGTCGATGGAGGCACGCGCTTTACCGTTGAATTTTCCGACAAGACGATCGCCGAAGCGAAGCTGGTCGGCACCGATCCGGCCACCGATCTGGCCGTCATCCATGTGGATAAGACTCCGGCAACAGCTCCCCTGACTTTTGCCAATTCCAGCAAGATCCGCGTCGGCGATCCGGTGATCGCGATCGGCGATCCTTATGGCGTCGGCGAAACCGTCACATCAGGGGTCATCTCTGCACGCGGTCGTTCGCTGGGCACCTCCAGTTATGTCGATTATATCCAGACCGACGCCCCCATCAACGAAGGCAATTCCGGCGGACCCTTGCTCGATTATTCGGGTCAAGTCGTCGGCATAAACAGCGCGATCTTCTCGCCCAGCGGCGGCAACGTAGGCATCGGGTTCGCAATCCCATCCAACACCGCCATCCAAGTGGTCAACGACATCCTGCGCGACGGCAAGGTGACGCGGGCGTGGCTCGGCGCAGCGGTTCAGGATGTTACACCGCAAATCGCCGCAGCCGCCGGTCTGACCAAGGCCGAAGGCGCTATCATCGCGCAAGTCGATCCCAATGGTCCTTCCGCGGGCAGGCTAAAGACCGGCGATATCGTGACCGGCTTCGATGGCCAGACGATCCACCAAGCGCGGGATCTCAGCATGGATGCATCGCAGGCGAAAATCGGCTCCAACGCCAGACTGACTATCATCCGTCAGGGACGCCAGCAGGATATATCCGTAAAGATGGCGCGGCTTCCATCGCAGCAAAACGCGCAAACGCAAGTTTCGGGCAACGGCGGAAGCGAAACAGCGCCCAAGCTGGGTGTCACCGTGTCCCCCCTCGACGGTGAGGCCCGGCAACAACTGGGCCTGGCCAATAATACGCAGGGCGCGCTCATAACCGACATCGATCCCAATGGCGCGGCGGCCCATGCCGGTATCTCAGCAGGCGACGTGATCGAACAGGTAGGCAATACGCCGGTGACCAACGGGCGCTCTTTGGCGAGCGCGCTCGGAAAGACCCAGAACGATACCGCGCTGCTGCTCATCGATCGCGGTGGTCAGCGGCACTTCCTGGCGGTTCCCCTCGGCTGACGCAGTCCCCCTCCTTGGCGCACCAAGGGGAACCGACCTGAAAGAAGTATACTAAGCCGCGCTTTTCAGAAGGCTTTTCGGCAGGATGATCCTGACGATCAGGCCCGGCTCCGCATCTCCCAGTTCGATCCTACCTCCATGCAGACGCGCGGCCGCCTCAGCCAAGGCGAGCCCGAGACCCGATCCGGCTTCATGGCGTGACGGGTCGAGACGACCGAAACGACGCAAGGCTTCGGCGCGCCGATTTTCCGGAATACCGGGTCCGTCGTCGCGCACCGAAATAACCAGCTGATCCGCCTCGCGATGCGCGGCCAGGCGGATTTCCTGCCCACCATGTGCATAATTGAGTGCATTATCCACCAGATTGCTGAGCGCCTGCGCCATCAGCTCCCGGTGAATCATCATACGCTGGTTGCCATCGGCCTCAACGTGAAGCCTGAACCCGGCATCCTCCGCCACTGGTCCATAAATTTCCTCAAGCTCGCCGAGCAGTTCATCCAACGCCACGGGAACGAAGCGATCACGCCCGATCCCCGCCTCGGCCCGGCTGATCTGCAAGGCAGTCGACAACATGCCCTGCAACGCATTGGCTTCCAGACCGGCCCGTTGCAGCGCGTCGATCGCGTCAGGATCGCGCGCCTTGCTCGCCGCCTGTTCGACTGCTGCCTGTAACCGCGTAACCGGAGAACGCAGATCATGGGCCAGACTGTCGGTCACAAGGCGCAATTCTCCGACCAGCGTTTCGATCCGGTCGAGCATGGCGTTGAGCGTTCGCGCCAGACGGTCGAATGTATCCCCGCTCGACCCTACCGGAAGTCGACGGGTAAAATCGCCATTGCCAAACGCCTCCGTCACACGCGCAATCCGTTCCGCACGACGTTCGATGATCCGCACGAGGATGAAAGCAAGCGCCAGCGACAAAGGCCCGGCAATCAATGCGGCAAGCAGCAGTCCGGCCCGATTGGCTGAATCGAGCTGAGCGGTCGCACCTGTTACATGCCCGGTGACCAGCCGCGAACCGTCAGGCAGGATCGTGACGCTGAGCAACGCGGGCTTACGCGTCGGATCATCCGCGCGGCGCATTTCCGCAATCGTCATCGTGCCTGCCGGGATCGACGGCCAGTTGGTGAGATTGCCAACCAGCACATGCCCTGTCGGATCGGCGTATGCGATGACCTCATTGCCATGCGGGTCGAGGGCCAGCCGATCCTGCACCGCTTCGGTCAGCCCCTGCGGCCCGGCGCTCTGGTATTGGGCGACGAGATCGTTGCGCAGCTCGTTGACCAGTTCCACTTGCTGCACCGCCAAGGCACGCGCACTCGCTACGTTCATGAAACCGAGCATGACAAGCGTCGGCAGGAACACCGCCGCAAACAGCAATGCAGCGAGCTTGGTCGAACTCGACAGGTTGAAGCGCGGCATTTAGTCGGGCAGGCCGAGGCGGTAGCCTGCCCCACGCACCGTATGCAGCAGCGCCTGATCGTGCCCTTCGTCGATTTTCTTGCGCAGCCGGCTGATATGGACATCGATTACATTGGTGCCGGGGTCGAAGTGGAAATCCCACACACCTTCCAGCAGCATAGTGCGCGTGACCACCTGACCCGAATGCCGCAGCAGGAATTCCAGCAAGCGAAACTCGCGCGGTTGCAGTTCCACGCTCTCGCCGCCACGCTTCACCTTGCGCGACAACAGATCCATCTCCAGATCGCCGCAGCTCAATTGGGTGACCGCTTTCGATCCATTGCTCCCTGCCTTGCGGATGGCCAGCTTCAGCCTCGCCAACAATTCCGCGAAGGCGAAGGGCTTGACGAGATAATCGTCCGAGCCGGCTTCAAGGCCATCCACCCGGTCGTCCGGCGTTCCCAAAGCCGACAGGATGATCACCGGAGTCTGGATATCGGCTGCCCTCAGGGCTGCGAGCAAGGCCATTCCGTCCATTTGCGGCAACATCCGGTCGAGCACCAGCGCATCATAATCGCCGCCCGTCGCCAGAAACAGTCCGTCGCGGCCATTGTCAGCCCTATCGACGGTAAATCCATGTTCGTCCAACCCGCGCGTAATGAACGCGGCGGTGGCCTCATCATCCTCAACGACAAGAATTTTCTGACTCATATAAGGCTCGTTATCCGTAGCTGACTGGTTCGCCGGTCCATAATTACCACTTTGTCATGCCTGCTCCAGCGCTTTGCAAGCACTTGCTCCCTATACGTTCCGATTGGATTGGAACCATCACCGAATGAAGCTTACCCACCTTGCTCTTGCTGTTTTGGTTTGCGCGCTTGCGGGCTTTGGGATTTTCAAGGTGTATGGCGACAAGGACGCGTCGGTGGCAACCTCCGTTCGCCATGATCGCAATGTGACCATTATACCGGCGCGCATTCTCAAACCGATCGGTCCGCCCAAGGGCTTTGTCATCTATTTTTCGGACCAGGGTGGTTGGACCGACGCCGCAGACCGTATCGTGCATAATCTGGCGAAATCGGGATATGCTGTCGCCGGAATCGACACCAGTGTCTTCCTTGCGCAACTCAGCCAAGGCAGATCGGCTTGCATCCATCCGGTGCAGCCCTTGATGGCGGTGGCCCGCAAGACGCAACGCGATTTCGGCTGGTCGGATTACATCGAGCCAACGCTGGCTGGTCACGGTCTTGGCGGAACGGTTGTCTATGCAACGCTCGCGCAGGCTGTGCCCGGGATATTCAATGCTGGCATTTCCTACGACTACAGCGGATTCATTCCCGGCGACAAGCCATGGTGCGAGGTCAACGGCTATCGAGCGGCTCGCGTCACCAATCCGCTCGCCGGCTGGCGCCCAGGCGCAACAGAACAATTGCCCACGCCTTGGCGGTTGATCGCCGATGGCCCTGTCGCCAAGCCGCTCATCAAAGTGCTGTCCGTAACGCCGAACGCGCGCCAAATTCACGCGACGAATGAAGAACACGCGATAGAAAAGATCTTGATGGACTTACTTCCATCACCAGTCACGCCGCAAATGCCGCAGCCCTCGCCTTCTTTCAGCAAGACACCGGAATCCCTGCCCGCGTAGTCCCTCGCCGAACGGGCTCTTTTTAAGCCACTGCAAACACCTGTTCTCGCCAGTTAGAGAGTAGCGGAACTGGCATCGCAGGCTTATCGGTCCGGCAATGCCGACGCTCCTGACTCTTGTCGTGAATGCCCTGCCACCGCACGCGCGGCGCAGACTGGTTCGAACCGACCCTGGTATGCTGCGAACGGCTCGCGGCGCTCGGGCTATGTTCGCCTTCGTGCTGACGCTGGCTTGCGTATTCCTCATGGGTCAGGCCCTCGGCGTCCCGATTGCGGCATTTCTTATAGCCTTCCCGGTCACCGTTTTCTGCTGTGCAACGATCAGCGATGACGAAGTGCGCGCCCGTATCGGTAATATCGTTGCGCTCTCGGCATCGGCAGGCGCTATGTTTACGCTTTCGGCGCTGCTCCACGGTGCCGTGATCAATCACCTGGTCTTTGTCGCGGTGATAGGCCTGGCGGCTTACATGCGGCAATATGGCGGAGCGTGGATTCCTGCCGGGCTGGCGGGCAATGTGAGTTATTTCTTCGGGTCCTTCCTCAAACCCGATATGGCCACCTTGCACTGGCAATGGGCGGGCGTCGCGATTGGCGCAGCATCGGCCTTGATCGTCCATCAACTTGTCGTGCCGCATAGGCCGTGGCGACGCATGCGATGGTCGGTCGGCTCGATCAGGATGCGCATGAGCGATCTTCTGGTAACGGCTGCGGATTTCCGTGGGACTCGGGACTTGCCTCGCCTGCGGCGAGACCTTGCACGTGTCGCAAGCGCAGTCACTATCGCCGAAACCGAACTCGAAAACCTCCCCGGGGGGCGCCTTGCGCATCGACCGCTGGCAGAAGCGCTCATTGCAACGCTGGTCCTGGCCGAACGCCTTGCGCTGCAATTGCAACGCGATTCGACGACAATCAGCTCGAACAAGATGCGGCACGACCTCACCGAAATGGCAAGCGCGCTGACGCATTACACGCCGCTTCCCGACGATGCCGATGTTACGTCGATAGCCTCAGCCATCGCCGAGCTCGAGCGCACTCTTCGCCTGTCCCCTGACCTCGCCGCCGCAAAGGGACATGCGGCACCGTCGAAAGCTCGTGTCGAAGCACAGCTAAGATTCGGCATTCAGCCAGCCGCTGCCGCCGCGCTCGCGATCGTCGGCGGCGTCATGCTTTCTCCCGATCGCTGGTACTGGGCTGTGATCACGGTCTTCGTGATGTTCACCGGGACTTATTCGCGAGGGCAAGCGCTGGCCAAATCGCTAAAGCGGACCTTGGGCACGCTGGCCGGCATTCTGGTCGCGATGGCACTGGTCTGGTTACTCGGCGGTAATATCCAGCTCGCTCTGGCCCTCATGCCGGTCGCTATCTTCTTCATCTTTTACGCTTTTGTTCAATCCTATACCTGGATGGCATTCTGGATCACCGTGACTGTAGCCTTGCTGTTCTCCGTAATGGGGCGGTTCTCCGACACCTTGATGCTACTGAGGCTGGAGGAAACTGCCATCGGCGCGCTGGCGGGTATTCTGGTTGCGGCGTTGGTACTGCCCAAGAGCACCGCCGCACACGCCCGCGAGCAGTTCAACGCCCTGCTTGAAGCGACCGCTTCGGTGCTGAAGGCGGCCATGCCCGATGGCCCGCTCGATCGTTTGCAACTAACCGCTGCCGTGCACGATTTCGAAGCCAAGCTTGCGAGTTTGCGCGACGCGCTCGAACCTTTGCGTTTCATTCCGCTGGGTCGCGCCAGCGGACAAAGGGATAATATCAGCCGCCAGCTCGTTCTGACCAGCTATTGGGTGCACGAAATCGCGCTCGCGGTACGCCATATGGACAGCGCGGGCGGCGAACACGCCACAAATCATGCAGTTGCGGCTGCAGCCTCGCTGCAAGACGTCATCGGGCGCCTACGAAAACCTGGCCACGACGAACTGTCACCCGATATCGATGACGCACCCACCCCGTTGCCACTCGATACGGGCAATTCCTCCACCACACTGACGTCCGCATGCCTGGGCGTTTCAACAGCGCTAAAGAGCACCGCACGCCATATCACCGATCGCACGCTGCAAAGCCGGGCATTCCGCTTCTGACTGCCTCTACCTCCGCTGGACCAGAACCAAAGGCAAAGCGCCGTTACTTGCCATCGAGCCAGTTTGCGCCGCCCTGAGGCCGCGCCGTTTAACAGGACAAAGAGAGTGGCCCTGCCTTGAAGGCAGCTTAGAAGCTGGGGAGGCCGTGGTGGACAGGGCTGGATTCGAACCAGCGTACGCTTGCGCGGGCAGATTTACAGTCTGCTGCCTTTAACCACTCGGCCACCTGTCCACTTGGCTTGCCAACGGTGCTGAAATGTGGCCCATCGAAGTCGTGGCCACCCGCCGAGAGGCGCCCCTTTGGCGAAGCAGCGCTTGCCTGTCAATGGCCGGACTGGCAGGAGCCGCCACCAATAGTAATTCTGGAGAACAAGGATGGCAAAATCGGGCCGCAAACGCGCCCTTCGTGGCCGCGCCGGGCGGATGCAGGGCGGGCGCGGCAGCGGTCGCGCCAGTACCGGGCAGGTCCGCCTGTGGGGTCGCCACGCGGTCGAAGCGGCACTCAAGAACCCCGACCGCAGCCATCGCAAGTTGTGGGCCACGCGCGAGGCGATCGCCGGGCTCGATGGGGAACTGCCGCCTGATTTTCCGGTCGAATACGCAGACAATCCAGATCTCGACCGACTGGTATCGCGCGATGCCCCGCATCAGGGGCTGGTGCTCGAATGCGCACCGCTCGACGACCTGTTCTTGGACGAGGTTATGGATGCTCGCGCCGACGGGCCGCTGGTCGTGCTCGACCAGGTGACCGATCCGCATAACGTCGGAGCGATCATGCGGTCGGCCGCGGCATTTGGTGCTGCGGCGCTGGTCACGCAGGATCGCCATTCGCCGACCGAAGGCGGTGTGCTTGCCAAGGCGGCGAGTGGCGCGCTGGAAGTCCTGCCATGGGTCAAGGTGGTCAACCTAGCCCGCGCGCTGGAAGAGATAGCTGAGGCCGGTTACTGGCGGATCGGGCTGGCTGGCGAAGCGCAGGATACGCTCGCCGACGCGCTACCCGCCGGTCCGGTCGCACTGGTGCTGGGCGCCGAGGGGCCGGGAATGCGGCACAATATCGGGGGCCATTGCGATGCCCTCGCTCGGCTGCCGATAGGCGAGGCGATCGAGAGCCTCAATGTCTCCAATGCCGCCGCAATCGCGCTCTATGCGGTGCGCGCGCGTAACAACGCATAAGCCAAGACTGACAAAAACGCCCGGATGCGACGAACGCCGCGCTACCTGCTGGCGGCGCGGCGTTCGCAATCGACCGGTTGGGCGGCCAAGCGCCCGGAATTGTCAATTAGTTGACGGCGTCCTTCAGGCCCTTGCCGGCCTTGAACTTCGGCTGGTTCGAAGCCTTGATCTGCATAGGCTCGCCGGTACGCGGATTGCGACCGGTGGAAGCCTTGCGCTTGGCGACCGAAAACGTACCGAAACCGACCAGGCGCACTTCATCGCCACGCTTCAGCGCATTCGAGATCGAGTCGAAAACGCCTTCGACGGCATTCGCGGCATCGTTCTTCGAAAGGCCGCTAGCGTCTGCAACGGCACCGATCAGGTCATTCTTGTTCATCTGGGAAGCCCCCTTATAGTCTGTTTGGTTTCAACTGCGCGTGACTCACGGCGTTCAAGCGCGCGAATTGACCGACTTTTCCACGCCATGTCAAAGCCAAATGGGCGGGATTTGCGAATTCCGGCCCAAAAAGCCGCACAATCGGACGCAAATCCAGCCCACGCACAGAAATGGGTGACTCTCAGAGCCTAATTCCGTAGCGAAATTGCGGTTTGGACCCGCCCTACGGCAATCATCCGTAGCCGATTCTCAGTGCGCTACGATTCCCGTCGAGGACGACCCCTGCGCCGCTCCCGGCTGGCTCGACAAATCGTCCGCCTCATTCCATTCGATCGGTTCGGGCAGCGAGGTCAGCGCCTGTTCGAGCACTTCATCGACATGGTTGACCGGGATAATCATCAGCGCCTCTTTCACATTGGCAGGTATCTCGGCCAGATCTTTCACATTGTCATCCGGGATCAGCACGGTGGTGATTCCACCGCGCAGGGCCGCAAGCAGCTTTTCCTTGAGCCCGCCGATCGGCAGCACCCGGCCACGCAGGGTCACTTCACCGGTCATCGCAACATCGGGACGAACCGGAATGCCGGTCAGCGTCGATACGATGGACGTCACCATGCCCACGCCCGCGCTCGGCCCATCCTTGGGAACCGCGCCCTCAGGCAAGTGAATATGAATGTTGCGCGCCCGGAAGATCGACGGCTTGATCCCGTAAGCAGGTGCACGCGCCTTCACGAAGCTGAAGGCGGCGGCAACGCTTTCGTTCATCACTTCGCCGAGCTTGCCAGTGGTCTTGATTTCACCCTTGCCCAGCGTGGTCACGCTTTCGATCGTCAGCAGCTCGCCGCCGACTTCGGTCCATGCAAGACCGGTAACTGCGCCGATCTGGGCTTCGTCTTCGCCCATGCCATGCTTGAATTTGCGCACTCCGGCGAAGTCAGCGAGGTTCTCAGGCGTGATCGTCACGCTTTCAGCCTCGCCTTCGAGGATACGCCGCAGCGACTTGCGCGCAAGTCGCGCGATCTCACGCTCCAATGTGCGCACGCCGGCCTCGCGCGTGAAATAGCGGATGAGGTCGCGCAGTCCCGGTTCGGTCAGCTCGAATTCGCTGTCCTTCAGGCCATGCTGTTCGATCTGCTTGGGCAGCAGGTGGCGGGTCGCAATCTCGACCTTCTCGTCCTCTGTGTAGCCTTCGAGGCGGATGATCTCCATCCGATCCAGCAAAGGTTGCGGCAGGTTGAGGCTGTTCGCGGTGCACACGAACATCACATCCGAAAGATCGATGTCGATCTCCAGATAATGATCCTGGAAGCGCGCGTTCTGTTCGGGGTCGAGCACTTCGAGCAGCGCCGATGCGGGATCGCCGCGAAAATCCTGCCCCAGCTTGTCGATCTCGTCGAGCAGGAACAGCGGGTTCGATTTGCCCGCCTTGCGCAGATTGGTGACGATCTTGCCCGGCAGCGAGCCGATATAGGTCCGCCGGTGACCGCGGATTTCCGCTTCGTCTCGCACCCCGCCAAGGCTTTGGCGCACGAATTCACGACCCGTTGCACGAGCTATCGACTTGCCGAGGCTGGTCTTGCCCACACCCGGAGGTCCGACGAGGCAGAGGATCGGCCCTTTGAGCTTGTTGGTGCGCGCCTGAACGGCAAGATATTCGACGATCCGATCCTTGACCTTCTCGAGCGCGAAGTGATCGGCGTCGAGCACGTCCTGAGCCTTGCCCAGATCCTTCTTGAGCTTGCTCTTCTTGCCCCATGGCAAGCCGAGCAATACGTCGAGATAATTGCGGATCACCGTCGCTTCGGCGCTCATCGGTTGCATCGCCTTGAGCTTCTTGAGCTCGGTTTCCGCCTTGGCGCGCGCTTCCTTGCTGAGCTTGGTCTTCCCGATCTTCTCGGTCAGTTCGGCGATTTCATTGCCATCTTCGTCGTCACCGCCGAGTTCGCTCTGGATCGCCTTCATCTGTTCGTTGAGATAATATTCGCGCTGGTTCTTCTCCATCTGGCGCTTGACCCGCCCGCGAATCTTGCGCTCGACCTGAAGCACGGAAAGCTCGCCTTCCATGAAGGACAGCACCATTTCGAGCCGCCGCAGCGGGTTGGGCTCGGCCAGCACGGCCTGCTTGTCGGCAACGCCGATGGTGATTGCCGCAGCGATCGTATCGGCCAGTTCTGCGGCGTCATCGATCTGCTTGAGCGCTTCATCGTTTTCTTCGCTGCCGCTCTTCTTGAGCTTGGTATATTCCGTGAAATGCTCGACCACCTGCCGCATCATGGCGGTAACCTCGCTGCCGGCGGCAGTTTGCTCCTGCGGATAGGTGACGCGTGCGATCACATGACCGCTCGCCTCGACCAATTCTTCCAGCTTGGCCCGCTTGGTCCCCTCCACCATCACCCGCACCGTGCCATCGGGCAGCTTCAGCATTTGCAGGATTTGCGCCACGACGCCTAAATCGTAGAGGTCCTCTTCACCCGGACGATCGCACGACGGATCGAGTTGGGTCAGCAGGAAGATTTCCTTGCCGCCTTCCATCGCCGCCTCGAGTGCAGCAACCGAAGGCGCCCTGCCCACGAAGAGTGGGACCACCATTCCGGGGTAAACCACGATGTCGCGCAGGGGGAGAAGGGGAAAGCTGTTGTCCATGTGTATTCCGTCCGATCATTGCGCGGTGAAGCGCCACGTCTTGTGTGGACACAGATATGGGAACTGCCCGGCTATGCCGCAATGCCGCAAAGGCCCTAGCCTGTGGAAGGCTCCCACTCTTCGTCGGAACTCATTGCCTGAACGGCAGGGCAGCTTTCCCGGTCGCTGACCACTCGCGCCCAGGCAGCTGCGAATCGTTCACAAGGTAATGGAAATCGCGACGCGATCCGGCGTGGTACCGGCCAGCATGGCGATCTGAATCTTGCTTGCCTCAACCAGCTCCGCAAGCCGGATGGAACGCAAATCCATACCGTCCTCGTTACTCTCGACCATTCCACCAATCGATTCGAGCATCCCGGGCGAGCCGCCGATCTGCAGTTCGGTGACAGGAACACCCAGCCCCTTGGCCAATATCTCGAGACTTTGCAGGCGCGGAACTGTGCGGCCCGTTTCCCATGCCCAGATACTGGGTGTGCTGATGCCCGATTTCTCCGCCAGCTCCGCACGCGTGAGATCGCGATCGAGACGCAATTGCTTCAACCTGCGGGCGAGACTCGAAGCCGCGCTTGCCCTCGGTTCGCTGGGCGTTTCTTCGCTCCGCGCATGGGCAGCCGCGCCACTTTCCCGCACGGCATCGATAGTGTCCTGCGAAACGGTGCCTTCGAGTCGGCACCCGGCAAGCTTCTCACCCTGCCAGATGACCCTAGCACTTACCCGCCCCGCGCCGGGCAATTCGAGTTCGAGCGCCGTACCCAGCGGCAGTGCTTCATCGGTTTCGACCAATATCCCCTGCGAGGAGATATCCCGCACCAGAACAGGCCCTTCTTCGCCATTCTCAGCTGCACCGGTGGTCGCAAAGAGTAGATTGCGTCGCTCTTCCTGGCGACGTTCAGAATCATGTAAAGAATATTTCGAAGCCATAATAATCCTAAACGGACCCGTGTTTTTTATATCAAAAAAGCTTCGATCATCCAAACCCCGGCAAGTCAAGACCCGGGGGTAACCCTAGTCCCCCCTGAACTTTTTCCATCTCTTCTGCAGATTTGCGGTCAGCTTTGTCGCGCGCGTCGTTGAATGCGGCGGCAACGAGATCTTCAACGATCTGTTTTTCTTCCGGTTTCATCATGCTTTCTTCGATCGAAACACCGAGAATACGCCCGCGTGCCGTTGCCCGGACCTTGACCAGCCCACCCCCGGCACTGCCCTCAACCTCGATCGTATCGAGCTTGGCCTGCGTTTCACCCATCTGCTTCTGGATCGTTTCGGCAGCCTGCTGGGCAGCGGCGATCATTTCTTCCATCGACTTCATGCGTTTCGTCTCCATTGTTTCGTCGCCGCGGCACCGGGGCCGCCGCCTGGTTCAACCCACTCGGCATCGGGGAATGCCGCCAGCGCGGCCATCGCCAACGGATGGCTACGGCTTTCCTCTTCGGCATTGCGCTGGGCGATTTCCTCGCGCTCTGCCAGCGAATAGCGTTCTTGCGCGTCGGTAACCTGCTCGATGATCCAGCGCTTGCCAGTCACAGAGAACAGGGCATCGCGCAGCACGGGTTCGATGGCATCGGTATACTCCGCCGAGCGACTGAAGCGCAGCAGTTCCGGCTCGACCGTCACCGGGCGAACCTGCAACCGCATGATGCTCGCCGCAAGATGCTGCCCAGCCTCCTCGACCTGCTCCACAAGCGCTTCCCACGCCACCGCAGGCTTGTTTGCGACAGGGCCAGCCAGAGCCGTTTCCGGTGATCCCGAAGAACCCGGCACAGTGCCAGTAGCAGGGATGACTGTTGCCAGCTCTTCGATCCGTTTCGCCAATTTTCCCGGATCGGGCATATCGGCAGCGTGCAAGGCACGAAGCAGCGCCATTTGCAATGCCGCCAGCGGGTCGGGCGCCAAACGCACCTCGTCATGGCCCTTGAGCAGCAACTGCCACAGACGATGCAATTGTCCAGCCGACAGCCGCTGCGCCAAATTCGTCAGCGCATCGCGTTCTTCCGTGGACGGAGCGTCGGCATCGCCTCCACTAACCTGTGCAACCGTTACGCGATGGACGAGATCCATTACACTACGCATCAGGGCCAAAGGTTCGACGCCTAGCGCATATTGATCGTCAATCGCCTTGAGCAAGGCGGCAGAATCGCCGTCGAGCAATTGCTCGAGCAGCCGCCGCTGCGCACCCTTGTCGGCCAGCCCGAGCATGTCGCGCAACCGGGAGGCGGTCACAAGCGGGTGGCCGCCCTCGCCTTCCGCATCGAGATCCGCATGTGCAATCGCCTGGTCGAGGATCGACAACCCGTCGCGCACCGATCCTTCCGCGGCCGATGCAACTATGGCGAGCGCCTCGTCCTCGACTTCGACCCCTTCTTTTTCGCAAATTTCCGCAAAGTGGCTGGCGAGTTGTTCGGCAGGAATACGCCGCAGGTCGAAACGCTGCGTGCGGCTCAGAACCGTCACCGGCAGCTTGTCGACCTCGGTCGTGGCGAACAGGAACTTTACATGCGCGGGCGGTTCTTCCAGCGTCTTGAGCAAGGCGTTGAACGCGTTGCGCGACAACATGTGCACTTCGTCGATGATATAAATCTTGTAGCGCGCCGACACAGCGGCATAGCGCACCGCCTCGATGATCTCACGCACATCATCGACGCCGGTATGGCTGGCGGCATCCATCTCGATCACGTCGATATGGCGGCCCTCGGCGATCGCCCGGCACGGTTCGCACACGCCGCAAGGATCGATCGTCGGCCCGCCATTGCCATCGGGACCGATACAATTGAGCGCCTTGGCGATCAGCCGCGCCGTCGATGTCTTTCCAACCCCGCGCACCCCGGTCATCAGGAAGGCGTGGGCCAGCCGATCGCGCTTGATTGCGTTGGCGAGCGTGCGCACCATCGGTTCCTGACCGATCAGTTCTGCAAAGGTCTGCGGGCGATATTTGCGTGCCAGTACGCGATAAGGCTGCCCGGTATCGGGTGGCAGAGCGCCAGAAGCCGCCGGCGATTGCGAGGGCGTGCCGAGCCTTTCGATAGGTGTTTCCGTCACCTCGGGCGTGGGCGTCTCGGCAGGCCCGCCAAACATACTGGACTGCCCTTCCGCCTCCAGTTCGGCAGAGGTCGGGCGAGGCTCGACAGCCTGATCCTTGTCGTCATCCGCCCATGGCAGACCTTCAGGGTTGTCCGGTGAATCGCCCATGGGCATTAGGTAGGTGAAGCAAGCCCGATTGTCATGCGTGCCGGACGGCGAAGATGTGATAAACTTGGCGCTGGGCGCGGGAGTCTGATGCTCGGGAGGGATATCGAAGATGCAAGTTCGCGACGGAAGGTTCACCGCCGATTTCACCGACCCGCTGGTGGTCTTCATCATCGGAATGCGAGTCAATCGCCTGTTCCAATTCGGTAAATGGGTGCCGGTTGCGCGCGCAATGGGACCTATGATCGAGGAATTGGCGAGCCGCCCGGACAGCGGCTTTCTGGGCGCGGAAACTCTCCGGCAGGGCTTTCGCACCGTACTACTGGTGCAATATTGGCGCGATTTCGACAGCCTCGAAACCTACGCCCGCGACCGCGAGCAGAAGCACTGGCCCGCATGGCTGGCATTCAACAAAGCGATCGGATCGGATGGTTCGGTGGGAATCTTCCACGAGACTTATCTCGTTCCCGCGAATGGCTACGAGACGATCTATGGGAATATGCCGGACTGGGGCTTGGGCAAAGTTGCTGGCGTTATTCCCGCCACCGGCTCTCGCAATGAAGCTCGCCAGCGAATGCGAGGCGCAACCGCTGGCAGCTGATATCCGAAAAACATGAAAAAGGAGCCGGCCGACCCGCCGCAACCCGTTGTGGCTGCTTCCTTCCGGACCTGACCAGGTTGGCGGACGCAAGCGCCCGACCGACTCCCGGAAGGGCATATGGCGGTCTCGGGCTAAAAAATCAACTCAGCGAAAATTATCCGCGTAAGCCTGTAATTTGAGCGACTTGGGCGGCGTTGCATGGATTCGGGCGGCGATGCCGTATTTATCCGCATAGGCTTTTGCTTCGTCCTTCGTGGGGAAGGTGAGCCTCACCTGCGCCTGCGTATCGCCACTTCCGGTCCAGCCCATGAGCGGATCGGCCCGACGCGCTTCGGACTGTTCGAACTCCAGAACCCAGTCACCAGTCCCGGCCTTGCCCGACTGCATCGCGTTCTTGGGCTTTTGATAGATTCGTGCTGCCATGGCCGATCCCCCTAATTCAGCTCGCCTCGCGTGAAAAGGCGTTCTTTGTTTTCAGGCTGGGTCGCTCGGTCCATGGCTCCTCTGGCCAGCGGTGCTTGGGATAGCGCCCCTTCATCTCCTTGCGCACATCGGCCCAGCTGCCGCGCCAGAAACCGGGCAGATCGCGCGTAGCCTGCACCGGACGCCCAGCCGGGCTAGTCAGCTTGATCAGCAGC
Organism: Qipengyuania algicida; assembly: GCF_009828025.1. Lineage (GTDB taxonomy): Bacteria > Pseudomonadota > Alphaproteobacteria > Sphingomonadales > Sphingomonadaceae > Qipengyuania > Qipengyuania algicida. The sequence continues at coordinate 141,612 of NZ_WTYA01000001.1, forward strand.
GGTGTGGACCCGACCTTCGGATGGCGATCGAGACCGAACAGCGCCTGCACGCGCACTTCGACACAGGGTGCGTCTTCGCCGGTGTAATCGATGGCGTGGTGAGTGCCTGCTGGGGACACGAACTCTTTCGGCGCAGCATTATCCATTCGCTTGCGCTGCTCCCAATCGAGCGAATTAAGGAGTGCGTCGGCTATTTGTCCCTGAGGCAAGCCAATATCGCGCCTTCCTTCCAGAAATGGCGCAAGCCAAAAACGGGCCGTATCGCGTAGCTTCTCTGGGGTCAGCGCATCGATTTCCGCATATCGAGCACGCGCCAGAAGATTGTCTGGCAAAACAATGGACATCTTCTCTACAGCTTTATCCACGAGAATATCCACAATATCGCCCGTATTCGGAGAAGGGTCAGGCCCGCTGGCAATAACAATCTCGCCCAGCCGCCGTTCAACCCGCGCCTCGACACGCTCTTCGCGTGCATTCCAGCGCAGAATAGACTGGCTCTGGATTCGGTGCGCCAGATGTCGCTCGATGTCGTCGCGTTCCAAGGCCGCACCGGATGTTACCACGCTGCCGCTGGCCCTTCCCTGCGCATCGGCTATCACGATCCATTCATTTCGCGCCAACGGGCTAGTCGGATCGATTACAAACCCTCGGCCGCCCGCAGAAATCCACTCGGACTGGCTGTTGGGCCGCCGCCGAGCAATGAAATCCGGGCGTGCCAGTGCCAGGAAGAGTGCGGGTGAAATCGCATCTCCTCGAACTTCGGCAGCTTGCTCGGCAACCAGTTTGTCTGCACGCCGTGCCCAGCCCGCAGCCAACTTGCGCGATGCCGCAGCACGCGACCCACGGTCGGCATCCCAGCGGTGCAAGCGTGCGATCAAATCTTCTTCGGCCCCACCCAGTCGGCGCTCCTGAACCAGTAAGGCGATTTGCGCGGCTCGATCCGATTGCCCTGCCCGTGACCCATGCAGCACCATCGCAGCCTGCGCCGGATCCATAGGCATCGCAGCCATCGCTTTCCCGAAGGCCGTAATCTTCCCAGCGCTGTCGAGCGCTTCGAGACTGGTCAGCTGGCGACGCGCTGCATCCAGCGAAGATGCTGGCGGCAAGTCGAGCCACGGGAGCTGGGTGGGATCGCCCGTCCCACGAGATGCGAGCGCAAGCGATAGACCGGCAAGATCGGCAGTGACGATTTCCGGCTCGTCAAATGCCGGACGACCGGCGTGGCCGTGTTCCTCCCACAAACGATAGGCGATCCCCGGTCCCTGTCGCGCAGCACGCCCGGCACGCTGGGCAGCGGATGCCTGGCTTGCCCTACGCGTCACCAGGTGGGTCGTACCAGCTGCCTTGTCGAACTCCGCATGGCGCGAGAGGCCGCTGTCGACGACCACGCCGACACCGTCGAGGGTGATCGAACTTTCGGCGATGGAGGTGGCAAGCACGATCCGACGCCGTCCATCCCGGTCAAGCCGGATCGCCTCACGCTGCGCTGCCGGGTCGACTTGCCCATGCAGCGGCAGGATAGGCACGTCAGACAGGCGGTCGACCAGCCTTTCGCGTGTGCGCTCGATTTCGCGAACACCGGGGAGAAAGGCGAGGATATCGCGATCTGTTTCGCGCCAGGCAGTCATGATTGCCTGGCACATTGCGTCTTCGGTTCGCGCCGCTGGCGAGGAACCCAGCCAGCGCATCTCAAGCGGATAGGCTTTGCCTACGCTCTCGACCACCGGTGCATCTTCGCCCAGCAAGCGCCCGAACCGCCCGCCATCGATGGTGGCCGACATCACCAGAACGCGAAGATCTTCGCGCAGCACCATTCGGGTCTCTAGCGCGAGCGCGAGCGCCAGATCGCTATCGAGATGGCGCTCATGCGCTTCGTCGAAGAGGATCGCCGAAATACCCGAAAGTTCGGGATCATCCAGCAGGCGATTGACGAGGATTGCCTCCGTCATCACCACGATCCGTGTCTGTGCGGACAGCTTGCTGTCGAGCCGGGTCATGTAACCCACGGTCTGACCCGGCTTTTCCCCGATCAATTCGGCCATCCGTTCTGCTGCCGCGCGGGCAGCGACGCGGCGCGGGCTGGTCAGGAGTATCGTGCCAGAACACCATTCCTGATCGAGAAGTGCCGGAGCGACAGCCGTGGTCTTGCCCGCCCCTGGCGGCGCGATCAGCACGCCAGCGCCCGTACCTCGCAATGCTGCGAGCACATCGTCCAGTACGGCAAGAACCGGCAGATCCGTCATCGATCGGTCCTGGTTATGCCATCAGCACCAGACGCGTGATTGCCCGAATGGAGTATCAATAGCCTCGCGAAACGGCAAACATCGCCGCCTCGGTCATCGCCTGTCTTGCGCGGCCATCGGGAAAAATCGAGATCGCATCTATCGCTCGTTGCGCAAAGTGCCGCGCCCGTTCGCGCGTGTCGTTCACCGCGTCGTGGCGGTGAATGAGGGCGATAGCTTCCTCCAGGTCGGAATCTTCCGTCCGGAATCCGCCGATAGCCTCGCGCCAAAAGACGCGCTCCATATCGTCGCCGCGCGAATAGGCGAGGATCACCGGCAAGGTCATCTTGCCTTCACGGAAATCGTCTCCGCGCGTCTTGCCCATCGCCGCGGCTTCCGAATCGTAATCGATCGCATCGTCGACCAACTGGAAAGCGACACCAAGATTACGGCCATATTCGTCGAGCGCCTGCTCCTGGGCATCGTCGCATTCCGCCACCACCGCCGCGATGCGCGTCGCCGCGGCAAACAACGCCGCAGTCTTCGCGCGAATGATCTGGAGATAACGCTCCTCGCTCGTTTCCAGCTTGCGCTGCGCGGTAAGCTGATCGACCTCGCCCTCGGCAATTACGGCGCTGGCGTTGCTGAGTATCTTGAGAACCTTGAGGCTGCCATCCTCGACCATCAGCTCGAACGCCCGGCTGAACAGGAAATCGCCTACCAGCACAGTCGCGGGATTACCGAAAATGATGTTCGCAGCTGCCTTTCCGCGCCGTAAATCGCTGCCATCGACGACATCGTCGTGCAGCAAGGTGGCGGTGTGAATGAACTCGACAGCGGCAGCCAGCTTGTAGTGGCGCGCGCCATTGTACCCGACCAGTTCGGCACCGGCGAGAGTAAGCATAGGCCGCAGGCGTTTTCCGCCACCCGAAATCAGATGCCCGGCAAGCGCAGGAATCAGCGGGATCTGGCTTTGCATCCGATCGAGGATCACCGTGTTGACAGCATTCATGCCGGTCGCCGTAAGAGCGAGCATGGCATCGAGCGACGGTTCGGGTGCGTCCTTGCGCGGCAGAGGAATAATTTCGGCGGTCATTGTGCGCCTCAAATGGCCTCCGCGCTGATACTTGGCAAGGCCGCAAACATTGCTAGCCTGTTGCAATGATCTCTGACGCCCCATTCGCTTCGCCCGATTCCGAACCGACAATCCGTGTTCAGGATAAAACTCTGCTTGGCTTCAGACGCAGCATCGACAATATCGACGCAGCGCTGATCCATATCCTCGCGGAGCGCTTCCGCATCACCAAGGCAGTGGGTGAATACAAGGCCAGGACCGACCTGCCTCCGGCCGATCCAAAGCGTGAGGAAGAGCAGATCACCCGCCTGCGACAATTGGCGGCCGAATCCGACCTTGATCCGGAATTCGGCGAGAAATTCCTGCGCTTCGTCATCGATGAAGTCATTCGCCATCATGAAACCGCAAGACAGTCCGAATAAGAATTGCGGAATTAAGGTATCAGGCGATTTCTACCAAAAAGATCCTTGCATAGCTTGAGGTTCGTCGAATTCTCGCTCATGTAGATTACTCTGTCAGGGAAAAGGGACGCATATTATGAAAATTGGAAAGATTGCACTTGCCGGGACTGCATTGGCCCTCGCAACCATGCCAGTAGCCGGTCAGGCAATTGCTGCCGACCGGGCCGCTGCGCCGATTTCAGGTGAAAACTCGATTGGTTCGGGAGCGACTGTGGGCGTTTTGTTTGCCCTCGCAGCCCTCACGATTGGCATTGCGGTTTCAAGCGGTAGCAACAACAACAATCCAGTAAGCGCCTGATTATCTTAATCCTGCATTTGAAAAGGGCCGATTTTCGGCCCTTTTCTTTTGTCTGAGTTAATCACTCCTAGGCAGGATAAGCTTTACCAAGAGACCACCAAGATCCTCGCTTTCGCCCAGACTGACGGATCCGCCGTAGATTTCTATAACGTCGCGCACGATCGCAAGGCCGAGTCCCGTTCCGGGCTTGCCGGTATCCAGTCGCGCACCGCGATCAAAAATGCGTTCGCGCTCGGTCTCGGGGATGCCGTGCCCGTCGTCTTCAACCCAGATCACGCAGTTTTTCGAACCGGCTTCCGCATCGATCGTCACGAATACGCTTCCGCCGCCATATTTGGCGGCGTTCTCGATCAGATTGCCAAGCAATTCGTCAAGGTCCTGACGCTCGATCGAAACGCGCGCTGTGTCGCTCCCTGCGATGTCAAACCGCGTGTCGGGATATAGCCGCTCAACCGCACGCCGAACCGCGCGAGCACTCTCGCACACCGACGTGTGCGCGTGCCCAACCGCACGACGCCCCACTGCACGAGCGCGCGCTAGATGGTGATCGACGTGGCGCTTCATCGTACGCGATTCGCGTATGACCGTATCGGCGAGGTCGGGAGCCTGGGCAGTCGCCGCGTTGGTCAACACGGTCAGCGGAGTCTTGAGTGCATGGGCGAGATTGCCAGCATGGGTGCGCGCCTCTTCCGCCTGCAATTGCGAATGGGCGAGCAGCGCGTTGACCTCGTCCACCAGCGGTTGGACCTCGAGCGGCAGGGGTTCGTTAATCCGGTTTGCTCCCGTCGTTCGCAAATCCTGAATGGCCGCGCGAACGCGACGCAAAGGTCCAAGGCCAATCCAGTTCTGGACAAAGGCCATTGCAAACAGCCCCAGACCGAGGACCGCGAAACTCCAGGCCAAAATCGACCTGATCCGCCGGATCTGGAGATCGACCTCCTCTCGACTGGAAGCAACGACGAACCACCATTTGGTCTTGCTGCCGGGTAAATAGACCGACCGTTCCGCTATCCTCAGCGGCTCATCGGCAAACTGGTTCGAGTTGTAGATATGCGTCTTGTCGTCGAGATGGTCGGTGCGCAATTTCAGCGAGCGGTCCCACAGGCTCCGGCTTGGCCAGTCATCATGGCCTTTGCCGCTGATCTGCCAGTATAGTCCCGAATTCGGCTCAAGAAAGCGCTGGTCGCCCAGTGGCCGGTTGAAATAGACATCGCCATTGTCATCGACTTCCGCCGAGGCGATCATGGCGGTCAGCATGTAATTCAACTGGTTGTCGAAATTCTCCTCGACCAGCCGCGTCAGGGTCCGATCCAGCGCAAAGCCGCCTGCCAGCAACAGGATCAGGATCCAGCCAGCGGCAATCGCCATCATCCGTCCTGCGAGGCTGCTCTTGCGCCGTTCTCGCACAGGTGCGGACCCTGCCTGCTCTGGCACAGCGCCCTCGCCTAGCAAAGCGCCGTTCGGCGCATCGCCAGCGTCCGGAACGCTGCGATCAGGCGCGCGGAGCGTCGGCGGGGTCGTCGAGACTGTAGCCAAGTCCACGGATCGTCGTGATGATTTCCGCACCCAGCTTCTTGCGGATACGCGTTACAAAAACCTCGATCGTGTTCGAATCGCGATCGAAATCCTGATCGTAAATGTGCTCGATCAGTTCGGTACGGCTGACGACCTTGCCCTTGTGGTGCATCAGATAGCTCAACAGCTTGTATTCCTGGGCCGTCAGCTTGACTGGTTCGCCGGCCAGGGTGACGCGACCGGATCGCGTGTCGAGGCGCACGTCGCCTGCGGTCAGTTCACTGCTCGTATTGCCCGAAGCGCGACGGATCAGTGCGCGCAAACGCGCGATCAGCTCTTCGGTCTGGAACGGCTTGGCAAGGTAGTCGTCGGCACCCGCATCGAGCCCGGCCACCTTGTCCGACCAGCTGTCACGCGCTGTCAGTACCAGCACCGGGAAGGTCCGCCCTTCCCGCCGCCACATACCCAGCACGCTCAGACCGTCGATCTCAGGGAGACCAAGATCGAGGATCACGGCGTCGTAATCTTCCGTGCTGCCGAGAAAATGCCCATCCTCGCCATCGACCGACAGATCGACCGCGTAGCCGCTCTGCTCCAGTGTGGTTTTGAGCTGCTTGCCGAGTGTCGGTTCATCCTCGACGATCAAAATGCGCATGAAAGGTTCTATCCCTCAAAAATTGCAGACCGTTGAATTGGGCCTATCACCACAACGCGTCAATGCACTGGCTGGTTTCCCTCACCAGCTCCGCTGGATAATTCTACCAGTCCGCGCATCGACATCCACGAACAGCACATGGCCGTTGCGGATGAATTTCAGGCGATAGGCCATGGCGGTAGGATCATAGGCGAAACCGAGATATTCGGCATTGCCCATCATCGGCAGGATCCGCGCCTCGATTTCTCGCGAATTCAGGATGTTGCCTGCGCGCAATTCCTTGCGAGCCTGCCCCTGATCGCTGCGCTGCTGCTGCGCAGCGGATGGCACGGCAATGGTCGCGCCGATCAAAATGGGCACTGCAAGAAGGCGGTAAAAGGCTCGCGAGCGGGTCATATCGGTCTCTTGCCAGCAAACCATTGAACACCGACTGAATATTGCTCGCGACACCGGTTCAGGCAAACAAGCGTCGTCATCTCGTCATTTCGTACGTCACATTGACCGTCACCGAAGTTCCTACAAGCCCCGGTTCGACCGGAGTTGGCGGTGCGGGGGCCGCTTCCGCTGCGACCATCTTCATCCGCATCATGGGCATGGGACGCGCGCCACTCACCGATTCGCTCACCTGCATCAGGCGAACGCCGGTATAACCCGCCCAGCTCGCATATTCCTCAGCCTGAGCCTTGGCCTTCGCAAAGGCTGCCTTGCGCGCCTGATTGCGTGGTGCGGTGTCATCGTCGATCGAGAAATTCGGACCATTGATATCGGTCGCCCCGGCGGCAACCAGAGCATCGAGGACCTTGCCCGTCTCCGGCACCTTGCGCAGCGTTACGCTGACGCGGTTGGATGCCTGATAGCCCTTGAAGACCTGACGCTGGTTCGTGCGGTCATAATCGTATTGGGCATTGAGATTGATGCCGCTGGTCTGGATATCGTCGCTGGCGATGCCCAGCGCCTTGATCTTCTTGATCACCGCATCCATGGCCTGTGCATTCTTCTGCATCGCGGCAACCGCGGTGGGAGCCTGCGATGTTACACCGGCGCTGACATCCACGATATCGGGCTTGGCCTTGACCGTCTCGGTCACCGAAAGCTCTACCAGCGGTCCCTGCGCCTGCAATTGGATATCGCCTGCCATTGCGGGTGAGACTGCCGGGATTGCGAGTGCCATCGTGGCAACTGCGGGCAAGAGAGCTGTCTTCATCGAAAAATCCTCCTCAAAGATACGTGCTTGTCTACGCAGCAGCTTTACGCAAGCATGAACCCGCTTGTTCCGGGCTTCAGGAAAGCCTAACTCGCGCGGCCCATGGCACAACCTCCAATTCTTTCCTGGGAAGGGCTCGGCCTTCAGCAAGGCGGTCGCTGGCTGTTCGGCGCACCGGAGACTGGCGGCCTCGACCTGCATATCGCCCCGCGCGACCGATTGGCGCTGATCGGCCGCAACGGTGCAGGCAAGACGACGCTGTTCAGATTGATCGACAATCGGATCGAGGCCGATCGCGGCTTGCGCAAGGTCAAGCCGGGTACGCGTATCGTCGTGCTCGAGCAGGACCCTGATCTCTCCGGCTTCGACACGCTGATGAACTGGGCGCTGGCAGGCGAGCACGCGCCCGAACAGCACGCGGTCGAGGCGATCGCCGGACAGCTTGGCATCGATATGTCCCGCGGTGTCGAAGGCGCGAGCGGCGGCGAGCGCCGCCGCGCAGCAATCGCCCGCGCGATGGCGCAAGAGCCCGACCTGCTGTTGATGGATGAGCCGACCAACCACCTCGATCTGGCTGCGATCGAATGGCTGGAAGGCTGGCTCGAACGCTACAAGGGCGCGTTCATCGTCATCAGCCACGACCGGACTTTCCTCAAGCGGCTGACGCGCGCAACCTTGTGGCTCGACCGCGGCGCGCTGAGGCGCAAGGAAGTCGGCTTTGGTGGCTATGAAGCCTGGGAAGAGCAGGTCTATGCCGAGGAGGCACGCGCCGCCGAAAAGCTCGACGCCAAGCTCAAGATCGAGGCACATTGGCTCGAACGCGGCGTCACCGCGCGGCGCAAGCGCAATCAGGGTCGGCTCGAAAAGCTGTGGCAAATGCGTGCTCAGCGCGCGTCCATGATTGCAGGCGCAGGCACGGCGAAGCTGAAGCTCGCAACCGAGGAGGATTTCAAGTCCAAGTCGGTGATCGTCGCGGAGAACGTCACCAAGGCTTACGGCGACCGGACGATCATCAAGCCGTTCTCCCTGCGCATCCAGCGCGGCGACCGAATCGGCATCGTCGGTGCCAATGGCGCGGGCAAGACCACGCTGCTCAAGATGCTCACCGGCGAGCTTGCGCCCGACAGCGGCACGGTGGAGATCGCAAAGACGCTGACCGGCGTGATGATCGATCAGCAGCGCCGCCTGATGGCCCCCGACAAGACCGTGCGGCAGGTGCTTGCGGAAGGCGGCGACTGGATCGACGTGCGCGGGGTACGCAAGCATGTGCAAGGGTATCTCAAGGAGTTCCTGTTCGATCCGGGTTTCGTCGATACCAAGGTTGGCATCCTGTCGGGCGGCGAAAAGAGCCGCCTGCTGCTGGCACGCGAATTCGCCAAGGCTTCGAACCTGCTGGTGCTCGACGAGCCGACCAACGACCTCGACCTCGAAACGCTCGACCTGCTGCAGGAGGTCATCGCCGATTACGAGGGCACGGTGCTGATCGTCAGCCATGACCGCGACTTCCTTGACCGCACGGTCACGCTGACGCTGGGACTCGACGGATCGGGCCGGGTCGATGTGGTCGCGGGCGGTTATGAGGATTGGGTGGCCAAGCGTCGCGCCCCGGTCGAACGCAAGCAGCGCAGCGAGAAGGCCGCCGCCCCCGCGCCCACCCCGCCGCCTTCCGCGCCCAAGGCAACCAAGCTCAGCTTCAGGGACCAGCGCGATTACGACCTCCTCCCCTCCCGGATCGAGGAACTGGACGCAGCGATTGCGCGCGGCGAGCAGATGCTGTCCGACCCCGAACTGTTCACCCGCGACCCGCAGAAATTCACCAATCTCACCAAGGGACTCGTAAATGCGCGGGCCGAGAAGGACGCGGCGGAGGAGCGCTGGCTGGAGCTGGCCGAGATGGTCGAGGGGTGAGCGAACGGCTCGCTGAAGAGATTTCTGCCTGCCGCGTTTGCGCCGAGCACCTGCCGCATGGCGTGCGCCCGGTGGTCAGCTTCTCTTCTACGGCGCGGCTGCTGATCGTCGGACAGGCTCCCGGATCGAAAGTCCACGCCAGCGGCATCCCGTGGGACGATGCCAGCGGGGACCGGCTGCGCGAGTGGACCGGGCTGAGCCGCGATCAGATGTACGACCCGGCCAAGGTCGCGCTGGTACCGATGGGGTTCTGCTATCCCGGCAAAGCCAGCGGCGGGGACAAACCGCCTCGCCGTGAATGCGCAGCCCTGTGGCACCAGCGGATTTTCGAGCTGCTGCCGCAAGACCGGCTGACTCTGCTGGTCGGCAGCTACGCGCAGGCGCATTACCTGCCCGACGCCGCCAAGCTGTCGATGACCGAAAGAATACGCCACTACCGCGACTTCCTGCCAAGCGTCTTTCCCCTGCCCCACCCCGCCTGGCGCAGCGTGGGCTGGATGCGCAAAAACCCCTGGTTCGAAGCCGAAGTGCTGCCCGAACTGCGCCAGCGCGTTGCGGAGCGGATGTAGGCACCTCCCTTCGCCATCTCCAAAAATCTGGAACACATGGAACACGGTCCTGAAGCAAAAATGTGCTCTCAGACGATGCGGTAGAAATCGGCCACCCGTTCGAGCGCAAGGCGCAGCACCAGCTTGCTTGAGCGCGCGGGCCATTCGAGCGCCTTTTCGGCGTCCGGAAGACCCTCGCCCGCGCAGGCAACCCGCCACAATATATCGGACAACCCACTGCCTGCTGACGTCATGGCGCCATCGAAGCGCGCCTTGGCCGCAATCTGCCGCTCGCTGGGCGATAGTCCGGCATCCGGCCCGCCGTTGATGCGCACCGGGTCCCACCGCATCGTGACCGAAGGTGCCAGCTGCGCGCGTTCGTAATCCGCCCGCAGCCTTTCGCCCGCATGGTAGAGGCGGTCGTTCAGATGCCCGCGCGCGTTGAGCCAGCTCAGCGGCGATTCGCCAAGGTTGATCGTCACCGTGCGTCGCTTGCCTGTCACGCTACCGCCCCGTCGTGGCCCCTCCACCGTCAGTTCGCGTTCGACCAGATGCTGTTTCATGGCGTTTCTCCTTCCCCGCACTCTTGCAAAAGCGTGGTCGATGTAGGAAAGCGGATAAACCAAATCGGTTAGTGAGGGCGCGAATGATCAACCGTATCCGGACAATTCGTAAGGACAAGGGCATGACCCTTGCCGAGCTTGCCGAAGCCTGCGTCCCACCAACCACCGCACAAACCGTCGGGCGGCTCGAGACCGGGATGCGCAATCTCTCGCTCAAATGGATGGAGCGGATCGGCGCGGCGCTTGGGGTTGATCCCGAAATGCTGGTGCGCGGCGAGGACCGCGAACATCCGCAGATCGTCGCCGCATTGCAGGCAACCGGCCCCGAAGCGCTGGCCAGCCCGCGCGACGCCTTGCCTCCTACTGCGCTTGGCGGCGAAGGTGCGCTGGTGGTGTTGCAAGTGGATTATCCCCACGGCGAATACCGCCCCGGCGACCAGTTGTGGCTACGTCAGCTGCCCCCGGAAGACACCGCCCGTGCCATCAATCGCGACGTGCTGGTCCCGCGCAAAGCCGGTCGCTTCGCCTTCGGTCGCCTTATCGATCGCCGCGAAAACCTCGTCGGCATCCTCCCTCCCGGCCATGGCGAAAAGCAGCAAGTGATCGACAATCCGCCATGGATCGCAGTCGCAGAAATGCTGGTGCGGCGGCTTTGATGCTGCCGATCCTGACTATTGCTACCAGCCAGAAATCCAGAAAATGGGGAGCCATTCATCTGCAATCCAGCTCGCCCAAAAGTAGTTGTTAAGTCGCATCATTGCTCGGAAAGCCGGTTAAAAATGGCTTGTTGCATATAATTGATTGATGCGATGGATCAGATCAGAAATCATCTTTCCAAGGTTCAAGACCAACGCATTTCTTCCATTGGCCTCCAATGGTCCCGAACTGCCTGCGGTATTCAATGCGGCTTCCCTCTCCTTCGGGATAGATGGAAAACGCCAGCGAAACACCGCCGTATCCATTTTTGAGCAGGACAACCTTAGAGCCATCCGGACGATCAAGAACCGGAACGTTGTTCCTATTCGCCAAGCAGAATGCAACAGCCGAGACAGAATGGTCCGAATGGTAGACCTCCGTCGGCTCTTTCGAGAGCACCTTCCCAGTCGACGCGCAGCCGGAAAGGGCCGCAAAAGCAGCGGCGACCACAAGTATCTTCTTCATTATTCCCCCTACAATTCAATCCTCTGCAAACAATGCAGAGAAACTGTTCCTGTCGCCATTGGCGATTCAGGTCAATGATTATGGATCGCAGTCGCGGAAATGCTGGTTCAGCGGCTCTAGCGCGTCGTGATGGCGGACTGATGCAAGGTTTCAGCCGGGCCGTTTCATCTTGAACAGGCGATCCGGGGTGATTTCGAAGTAGTCTGCCGGCCCGCCGCCGCGCATTATCGGATGTGCCAGTGCCGTCTGGTAGACCCCGGCTTCGATCATGCCGGTATCGATATGGATCGCAACGGCTTCGCCGATCACCAACCATTGGTCCAGCTCGCGCCCTTCCTTAGTGGTGAGCCTGATAAGCTGCGTCAGGCGGCACTCGAATTGGACCGGGCTCCCTGCAACGCGGTCGGGCTTCACAAGTGACGATGGCACGCTGCCGAGACCGGCAAGCTCGAATTCGTCGACAGAGGAATCGACGCTCGCCGAGGTAACGTTCATCGCCTCGGCCTGAGGCATGGTGGCAAGATTCCAGACGAATTCCCCTGTGGCCTCCACATTGGCGACCGAATCCTTCCACCCGGTCGACGAGAAGGCGACCAGAGGCGGGCTGTAGTTGATCAGGTTGAAGAAACTATAGGGCGCCAGATTGCGCGAACCGTCCGTCGCGGTGGTCGATATCCATCCGATCGGTCGAGGTGCGACAATGGCGTTGAGCGGGTCATGCGCGAGGCGATGCCCGTCGGCTGGCTGGTACGAATGATAGCTGGTCATGAAAGGCCATATGCGCTGTGCGCAAATTGCATCAAGAGCTCGCGTCTCTGAAAGGCTTCAGCGCAGAGCGGGGTCGGTTTGGCATTTGCCACCTGTCCCCGTCTGGCCAGTCACGACAATACTTCCCCGCCGTTACCTTCAAGCCTCCCCGCGAGCGATCCGGTCCTGCCGCTCTGCCGCGGTCTCGGTAGGGACAAAGCTGTGCGAGGTCACACCGAACCACACCAGCAGCGGCGCCGCCATGTAGATCGAGCTGTAGGTACCGACGAAAATGCCCAACGTGATGGCAGCCGTCAGACCGAACAGGCTCGGCGGGCCGAACAGCAGCAGCGGGATCAGCGCGATCAGCATGGTGGCGGACGTCATCACCGTGCGGGCCAGCGTCTCGTTGACCGACAGGTCGAGCAGCTCGGGCAGCGGCATCTTGCGATATTTCTTCAAATTCTCGCGGATGCGGTCGTACACGACGATGGTATCGTTGAGCGAATAGCCGATGATCGTCAGGATCGCGGCGACGATGTTGAGGTCGAATTCCATCTGCGTCAGCGCGAACATTCCCAACGTCAATGAGACGTCGTGGAACAGCGCCAGCAAAGCGCCCACACCGAACTGCCATTCAAACCGCACCCAGATGTAGATCGAAATCGCGATCATGGCGAAGAGCAGCGAGTAAAGCCCCTTGGAGAACAGCTCGCTGGACACCTTGCCCGAAACCGATCCCTTGTAGTCGCGGTGGAAATCGGGGAATTTGGCGCGCAGGCTGTTCACCACCTGATCTGCCATCTTGTCCGCCGCATCGTCGCCCTTGATATTCTTGGGCAAGCTCATGCGGATCGAGACCTGGTTATCCGCGCCGAAACGCTGGATCACCGGATCGCCAAAGCCAAGGCTGCGGACTTCCTTGCGCAATTCGGCCACCGGGGCCTGTTTGCTCTGGGTGAAAGTCGCCTGGATTTCCACGCCACCGGCAAAATCGACGCCGAAATTGAAGCCCTGGGTCAGCACCAGTGCCCAGCTCGCCGCGATCAGCAGCGCGCTGACGATGAAGAACGGCAGCCGCCACTTCAGGAAGTGGATGTTGGTGTCGTCGGGGACCATTTTTAGCAAGCGCATGATATTTCCTCCCCGCCCCTAGATACGCAGATCGCTCGGGCGCGTCTTGCGCAGCCATCCGGCGACCCACATGCGGGTGATGGTAACGGCAGTGAACATCGAGGTGATCACCCCGATGACGAGCACGACGGCAAAGCCCTTGACCGGCCCCTGACCGAACAGGAACAGCAGCAAAGCGGCAATCACGTTGGTGATGTTGGCGTCGTAAATCGCGCGGCTCGCTTCCTTGTAGCCGAACTCGACCGCCTGCATGACGCGGCGACCACGCTTGCGCTCCTCGCGGATGCGTTCGTTGATCAGCACGTTGGCATCGACCGCGGCACCGATGGTCAGCACGAAGCCGGCGATACCGGGCAAAGTCAGAGTGGTGTTCATAATCGCCATGATGCCAAGAATCATCAGCGCGTTGAGCACCAGCGCGCAATCCGCGTAGACTCCGAACCGGCCATAGGTCGCCACCATGAACAGCAGAACCAGGCCGGTGCCGATCCCCATGGCGACGAGGCCGCGATGGATCGAATCCGCACCGAGCGTTGCACCGACAGTGCGTTCCTCGATCACCTTCAGATCGACGGGCAAAGCGCCCGAGCGCAAGGCGATAGCGAGGCTGTTGGCGCTTTCTGCGGTAAACGATCCGGAAATCTGCGCCGAGCCACCAAGAATGGGCTCGTTGATGTTCGGAGCCGACAGCACCTTGCCGTCGAGGATAATGGCGAAAGGCTTGTTGACGTTTTGCGTGGTCAGATCGGCGAAGCGTTTGCCGCCCTGCTGGTTGAACTGGATGTTGACGATATTCTCATTGGTCTGCGGATTGACCCCGGCTTGCGCGTTGGTGAGGTTGTCACCGCGAATTCCGCCCAGCCGCTTGACCGCGATCGCGCTGCCCTGACCTTGTGCACCCTCAACGAAGGGCACGATCTCATCCCCCGGAGGGGCGATGCCCTTGGCGATGTCGCTCGGTAGCGCCGTCGTGTCGACCAGTTTGAATTCGAGTTTCGCAGTCTGTCCGAGCAGCTTCTTGAGCTGCGTCGGATCCTGCAGGCCCGGCACCTGCACCACGATGCGGGTATCGCCTTCGCGGATGATCGTCGGCTCGCGCGTACCGAGAGCGTCGATGCGCTTGCGCACCACCTCGACCGCAGTGTCCATCGCATCGGATACCGCCTTGTCGAGCGCGGCCTGCGTCGGCTTGAGCACAAAGCGCGTTTCATCGACCACCGACAGCGACCATTCGCGGGTCATCCCGGTGCCATTGACCAGCGGGAGCAACAGTTCGCGCGCGCGATCAAGGTCGACCGGATTGGCGACCATAAAGCTCAACTGGCCGCCACGGGTCGAGATATCGCCGATCTGGATACGCGGGCTCGCCTCGCGCATCGCATTGCGCACCGATTCGGCCATCGAATCGATCCGCTGGGTGGCGACCTGGTTAGGGTCGGCTTCCAGCAGGATGTGACTGCCGCCCGCCAGATCGAGGCCGAGATTGACCTCGGGATCAGGCAGATGGGCGGGCCAGCCGACACCGGCTATACTGACCAGCGAGGGGACCGCAGCCAGTGCGGCGATCGCCACCAAAAACCACAGCCACGCCTTCTTCCAGGTGGGGAAATCGAGCATTGTGCCAGCCTCTTCCGCGCGCTCAGTCGTTCGCCGCCGGGCTGCCGCCGGGCTGCAGGACCTCGGTGATGGTGTGCTTGACCGCCCTCACCTTGACGCCCTTGGAAATCTCGACCTCGACATAGACCTCGTCGACCTTGGTCACCTTGCCGACGATGCCACCGGCAGTCACGATTTCGTCACCGCGCTTGAGGCCGCCGACCCGTTCGCGATGCTCCTTCTGCTGGCGCATTTGCGGGCGGATGATCAGGAACCAGAAAATAACGACCATGCCCGCGATCGGCGCCCAGGTTACCCATGCGGGCGGAGTGGCGGCACCGGCAGCGGCGGCTAATATGTCGAGCATCTGTGAAAAAGGCCTGTCGAGTTGTTTCGGATAACACGCAAATCCCGCGGGAAATCCACCGTTCGTCGCGATGGAGCAACCGTTGGGATCGCATTGGCGAGCGCGCCTAGCAGCAATGTGGCGGCAGGGCAATGTGGCTCGCCGCTCTGTGCTTGCCATGCGCAAAAGCCCCGCCTATAGGCCCGCCCTCCACTGGTCTCGGGACGTAGCGCAGCCTGGTAGCGCATCACACTGGGGGTGTGGGGGTCGGAGGTTCGAATCCTCTCGTCCCGACCAGTGGTTTTACCCCCTCAATCCGCCCTTTTGCGCCGCAGCCAGCGTGGCCGCGCGTTGTCACGCAGGATCTCTTGCGCGGCGTTGTGGCCCGGCGCACCGGTAACACCGCCGCCAGGATGCGTGCCCGATCCGCACATATAAAGCCCTGAAACCGGTGCGCGGTAATCGCCATGTCCCAGCACTGGCCGCGCCGCCCACAGCTGATCGAGCCCCATGCAGCCGTGGAAGATATCGCCCCCGACGAGACCGAACTTGCGTTCCAGGTCGAGCGGTGTGTGAATCTGGCGCGCGATGATCGCCGATCTGAAATTGGGCGCGTGGCGCGTAACCGTGTCGATCACGCAATCGGCGGCTTCCTCGCGGCAATCGTCCCATGAACACCCACCTTGCAGCTCGGGCGCGAATTGCTGGCAGAACAGGCTGGCGACATGCGCGCCCGGCGGTGCAAGGCTGTCATCCAGCGTCGAGGGAATGCAGATTTCCACAATCGGATTTTTCGACCAGCCATGCGCGCGCGCATCGTCGTATGCGCGGTCCATATAGTCGAGGCCGGGCGCGATCACGATTCCGGCCGCGTGATGTTCGGCCTGAACCTTGCCCGGCAAGACGTTGAAATCGGGCAGCTCGGACAAGGCCACATTCATCCGCAATGTGCCGCTGCCCGCCTTGTACTGCGTCATCCGCCAGCGAAAATCTGCGGGCAGCTCGCTCGCGTCGACCATGCGATTATAGAGCATTGCCGGGCCGACATTTGCAGCGACAATGCCCGCGGCGATCTCCTCGCCGCTGTCGAGCCGCACGCCCACAGCGTTGCCACCATCGACCAGCACGCGATCAACGGGCGCTTCGAGACTGATCTCGACACCGGCATCTGCGCAAGCGTGCGCCATCGCCTGCGTGATCGCCCCCATGCCACCGATGGCGTGGCCCCATGCGCCGGGCTTTCCGTTCACCTCCCCGAACACGTGATGCAACAGGACATAGGCCGATCCCGGCGTTGAGACCCCGGCATAATTGCCCACCACCGCATCGAAGGCGAAAGCCGATTTGATCCGGTCATCCTCGAACCAGCCATCGAGGAAATCGCGCGCTGATTTCGTGAAGATCGCAAGCAGGTCCCGTTGCGCGGCAATCGGCAGCTTCGCCAGCGGCCATCCCTGCTTCGCCCCGCTCAGCAAGGCGCGCAAACCGCCGCCGGCGTTGGGCGGTGTTTCCAGCGCAAGGTCACGCATCACCTGCGCCATGCGATCGAGCGCAGCGTCATAGGCGGGATAGGCCGCAGCATCGCCCGGATTGAACCGAGCAAATTCAGCCTGCGTGCGCGCCGTGCCACCACCAAGCTTCAAATAATCGTTGTCGAAGGGGAGGAAATTGCTGATCGGGCGCTCGACAATCCTGAGGCCGCGATCATGCAGCTTCATGTCGGCAATCACCTTGGGACGCAGCAAGCTGACGGTATAGCTGGCGGTGGAATTGCGGAACCCGGGATAGAATTCCTCTGTCACCGCCGCTCCGCCGACCACATCGCGCCGTTCGAGCACTCGTACCCGAAGACCGGCGCGCGCGAGATAAAAGGCGCAGACCAGCCCATTGTGTCCGCCGCCGATAATGAGCGCATCATATCCGTTTTTCATACCGGAGACCTGCGCCAATTGCCCGCATCCCTCAAGGCCGATTGCGGCACTGCAATTGCTTTGACCGCTGCCATTCCCTAAATCATTGCTCATCGACCATCACATCGGTCTGGAGTGCATGACCGCAACTGACCAATCCCGACAATCGACACGGCGGCTGCTGGCATCGATCCACGACGTCCATCCCGGCTCCGTCCCGGCGGTCGAAAAGCTGGCCGGTATGTTCGAGCGCCATCTCGGCGGGCCGCACTACGCAATGCTGGTGGTACCCGATCATTGGGGAAAGTACCCGATCGTCGGCAACACCGGTTTTGCGCGTCGGTTGCGCGAATGGTCGGACAGCGGGATCGAGATTTTCCTGCACGGCTGGTTCCATCGTGACACCTCCGAACACAGCGGGATCGCCGCGCTCAAGGCCAAGCATATGACCGCGAGCGAAGGCGAATTCCTCGGCCTGACCAAAGGCGATGCGAGCTTTCGCATGAGCGAGGGGCGCAAACTGATCGAGGATATCATCGGCAAGCCGGTGGCGGGTTTCATCGCCCCGGCTTGGCTTTACGGCGCAGGGGCAATGGAGGCGCTGGCAGAAAACGGTTTCGCGTTGGCAGAGGATCACATGAAGGTGTGGCGCCCGGAAACCGACGAAGTTGTGGCCCGCGGGCCGGTCATCACCTGGGCGAGCCGCTCGCGAATGCGCACAGCATCCTCACTGTTTGCCGCTGCCGCCGGAAGGCTTGCGCTCGGACCGCTGGAAACCGTGCGTGTTGCCGTGCATCCGGGAGATATTACCAAGCAATCGATACTCGAAAGCATCGACAAAACGCTCGCGTCGTTTACCAAGGGGCGCAGGATCGGACGCTATCGCGACCTGCTGACAAGCTAGGTCGTGGGGAATTTTAGGAGGGAGCGCGGCTTCATTTCGCCACGCCAGGTTCATGCGGATCGCTAAGACTGATTTCATCGCCACCCCGGCGAAGTTTGCGCGCATGAGCGTGCATGGTTCATTCACTGGCCATCAAGCCAGACGATTTTATCCAGCCGGGCAACAAGCGCGGTCGGACGGGAACAGCTTGCGCTTCATTTCATCCATCGCCAGTTGCGATCCTCTCCTGTCAGTTCCACGGGAGTGCCCGTGTTGAACGAGGACAAATCCGAAATCGCCATGACCGAACAGCTTGCCACCGTGCCGCCACGCGACGGCTTCGCGCTCGAAGCGAACGACAAGGTAAGGGGCATCAACTGGGGTCGGCTGCTGACCATGGCACTGTCGGTTTCGGTACTCGCAGCCGCGGTCTGGCAGGCGCGCACCCTCGACCTGCACGATATCACCGCACTGATCCCCAGCTCGCCGCTGTTCTGGATCGTGTTCGCAATCAGCTATCTCGCGCAGCCACTCATCGACATGGTGATCTTCCAGCGCCTATGGCACGCAGGGCTGGGGGCATTCTGGGCCCTGTTGCGCAAGCTCATCTATAACGAACTTCTGCTCGGCTATCTGGGCGAGGTCTATTTCTACACCTGGGCGCGGCGCAATCTGCCGATCGAAGCGACACCTTTCGGTGCAGTGAAGGACGTGGCGATCATGTCGGCCATGGCCGGCAACATCATGACGCTGTTGTTCATCGCGCTGGCATATCCCTATCTCGCGCTGCTTCCGCTGCACGACCATGCTTCGGCTATCGCTTGGTCGCTGGCGTTCGTCGTGGGTTCATCGCTGGCGCTTATGCTCTGGCGTCGGACCATCTTTTCGCTCCAGCGGGGCGAGTTGTGGATGGTCTTCGGGATGCACAATCTGCGCATCATCGCCACGACCGTGCTCTCGGCGGTGCTCTGGCATCTGGTGCTTCCCGACGTCCAATTGGCATGGTGGCTGGTGCTGGCCGCAATTCGCCTGCTGGTTTCGCGTCTGCCGTTCGTGCCGAACAAGGACGTGGTGTTTGCAGGGATTGCCGTGCTGGCACTTGGACAGGACGTACAAATCGCCGCGCTTATGGCGATGATGGCAGCGCTGATCCTCAGCACCCATCTGATCCTGGCGCTGATTTTCGGACTTTACGATCTCGTTAAAGGAGACAGAACATGACCCGCAACCTCATGGTTGTCGCCATGCTGCCCCTTCTCGCAGCGGCAACGCATATCCCCTCGACCCCCGACCTGGGCAAGGCCGAAGGTGCCTGTCGTCCGGGCGAAACCGGCCCCGCCTTCCTCATCGATGTCGAAGGGCTCAAGGACCGGCGCGGCCTTATCAAGGTCGAGGTTTATCCCGACAACAATCACGACTTTCTGGCCGATGACAACAAGCTGATCGAACAGGGCAAGACCTTCCGTCGGGTGGAAAAGGCCCTGCCTGCCACGGGTACGCCCGAATTGTGTATCCGCGTGCCTGCACCGGGCCGCTATTCGGTGATGGTGCTCCATGATCGCGATTCGAACCGCAAGTTCGGCTGGCGTGTCGATGGCATCGGTTTTGCCGGGAATCCCAAGCTTGGATGGAGCAAGCCGAGCGCCGACAAGGCCAGCGCCGCCGCCGGTTCCGGGCTGACTCGCCTCGAAGTTGTGATGAACTACCAGCGCGGGCTTGGCATGAGGCCACTTCGCAAGGCAGACTAACCGGCATGAAGATTGTCGATGTCTGCGGTTTCTACACTCCACATGGGGGCGGAATCCGCACCTATGTGGACCAGAAACTCGCGCTCGCCGAACAATTTGGCCAGGATATCACCATTCTCGCGCCGGATGAGGAAGCTGGCGTCGAGGAGCGCGGCCCTCATGCCCGGATAGTGACCGTTCCTGCGGCGCGCTTTCCGCTCGACCGCAAGTACTTCGCCTTCACCGATGCAGCCCCTGTGCACGAAGCGCTCGACCGCCTGCAACCGGACCTGGTGGAAGTGTCGTCGCCGTGGCGCAGCGCAATGATCGCCAAGGAGTGGCGACCGGACGTGCCCAAGGCGATGATCATGCATTCCGAGCCGCTCTCCGCCCACGCCTATCGCTGGTTTGAACGCCTCGCCAAACCCGACACGGTCGATCGTCAGTTTGACTGGTTCTGGCAGCGCCTGCGCGAATTCGGGCGCACGTTCGAAGCGGTCGTCTGCGCCAATTCTCACCTTGCCACCCGCATGACGGAAGGCGGCGTCGGGCATGTCGTGAATATCCCCATGGGCGTGCAATCGGGTGCATTCTCTCCCGACCGGCGCGACGAAGGCTTGCGCGCCGAACTGCTTGAGCAATGCGCACTCGGGCCGGAAGCAACCTTGCTGGTGGTGGCCGGACGGTTGGCGACCGAGAAACGCGTCCCGATGCTGGTCGAGGCGGCCACGATCGCCGGACGCGACCGGCCGTTGGGCCTGGTTATCTTCGGCGAGGGGCGGGCCCATGCCAAGATCGTCCGCGCCATTGCAGGCAATCCGCATATCCGCCTGTTCAAGCCCGTTCGCGACCGCGAAAGATTTGCTGCCATACTCGCCAGTGCGGATGCCCTGCTGCACGGCTGCGAGGCAGAAACCTTTGGCATGACGACCGCCGAAGCGCGCGCTTCGGGCATACCGGTGATCGCCCCGGATCGCGGCGGAGCGTCGGATTTCGCTACCGGGCCTTATCAATACCGCGCAATCGATGCCGACGATGCAGTGCGCGCTATCCTCAGCCTGCCTCCGCATTTTGCGCCAGTGCCGCCGCGCGATCATGTGCGGAACATGGAAGATCATTTCGAAGAGCTTTTCGCACTTTACGAGCGGATACTGGCGAAGAAGCGCGTTCGCGCGGCCTAAACGCCTCCGCACGGCCCATTTCCTACAGGAACCGTTTTGGTTAGCTGATCAATCCGAAAGGAACCAGCTATGCCCGTCCTCGAATCGCTTATCGGTCCAATCGCCTCGATCATCGACAAAATCATCCCCGACAAGGCCGCTCGGGAAAAAGCGAAACTTGAATTGCTCCAGCTTCAGGGGTCGCAGGAAATGCAGCTGATCGAAGCACGCCTGTCGGCCATCGTGGCCGAGGCAAAATCGACCGATCCGTGGACCAGCCGCGCCCGCCCCTCCTTTCTTTACGTCATCTATGTACTGATCCTGCTGTCGGTACCGATGGGCGTGATCGCTGCTTTCGATCCCACCAAGGCCAGCGCCATAGGTGCCGGGATGACAGCGTATTTGTCCGCGCTACCGGACTCGCTCTACGCGCTCTTTGGCACCGGATATCTCGGCTACACCGCCGCACGCCAGATCGGAAAGATCAAAGGCGTCGACAGCTAGGGCCATCTGGCGTTAGACGAGCGGCATGAAACCGCTCGTCCTCGTCCTCAACGGCCCCAACCTCAATCTGCTCGGCCTGCGCGAGCCGGAAATTTACGGCAGCACCACCCTCGACGAGATCGGTGCAATGCTCGAACAACAGGGTGCCGCTCTCGGCCTGAGCGTGGAAATGCGCCAGACCAACCATGAAGGCACACTGGTCGACTGGCTGCACGAGGCGCGCGAGCGCGGTGCGAAAGCGGTACTGCTCAACGCGGGCGCCTATACCCACACCTCCGTTGCCCTGCTCGATGCGATCCGCGCCATAGAGCTGCCGGTGATCGAAGTGCACCTGTCCGACCCCTCCAAACGCGAGGAATTCCGCCATATTTCCTACGTGGGAATGGCTGCCGCCGATTGCGTTCAAGGCCTCGGTCCGGACAGCTATCGCGTAGCATTGGATAAGGTCGCCGCACTTTGAAGGGCGCCCCGCCCCCTTGCCAGCCCGAGCGCACACGCGCATAGGCGCGGCACAAACTCAATACAGGGATCATCATGGCTGGGACCAGCAAGAACGCAAACGGCAAGGGCGGCATGGAGGTCGACACCGGCCTCGTGCGCGAACTCGCCGAAATGCTCGCCGAAACGGGCTTGAGCGAAATCGAAGTAGAAGACGGCGATCGCAAGATCCGCGTCGCCCGTGGTGGTGTGGCCACCATGCCGATGCCCGCACCGATGCCGGTTGCAGCACCCACGGCACCGGCTCCGGCAGCACCGGAAGCAGCACCTGGAGCGGACAGCTCGGCCACTGCCGACGTCGCTGGCGCGCTCACCTCGCCCATGGTTGGCACCGCCTACCTCGCTCCTGACCCCGGCGCGCGCAACTTCGTGTCGGTCGGCGACAGCGTGAAGGAAGGCGATACCGTCGCGATCATCGAGGCCATGAAAGTCATGAACCCGATCGCCGCCGACAAGGCCGGGACGATCAAGGCGATCCTGATCGAAAATGCCCAGCCGGTCGAATTCGGCCAGCCGCTGGTCGTCATCGGCTGAAGACGGAACGATCAATGGGTATTCAACGGATATTGATCGCCAACCGCGGCGAAATCGCACTGCGCATCCATCGCGCTGCGCAGGAAATGGGGATCGAGACGGTCGCGGTGCACTCCACCGCCGATGCCGATGCCATGCATGTGCGCATGGCCGACCATGCGGTGTGTATTGGCCCGCCGCCCGCGGGCGAAAGCTATCTCAACATCGCCAACATCATTTCGGCAGCCGAAGTGAGCCACGCCGACGCGATCCATCCAGGTTACGGTTTCCTCTCTGAAAACGCGAAGTTTGCGGAGATCGTCGAGGCGCATGACATCGCCTGGATCGGCCCCAAGCCCGAACATATCCGCACCATGGGCGACAAGGTCGAGGCCAAGCGCACGGCCGGCAAGCTCGGCCTGCCGCTGGTGCCCGGCTCGGACGGCGCGGTATCCGATTACGACGAGGCCAAGCGCATTGCCGCCGAGATCGGTTATCCGGTCATCATCAAGGCGGCGAGCGGCGGCGGCGGCCGCGGCATGAAGGTCTGCAACAGCGAAGACCAGATCGAAACGTTGATGAAGCAGGCCGGGAGCGAGGCCAAGGCAGCTTTCGGCGATGCGACCGTCTATATCGAGAAGTATCTCGGCAATCCGCGTCATATCGAATTCCAGGTGTTCGGCGACGGGCGCGGCAATGCCGTGCATCTGGGCGAACGCGACTGTTCGCTACAGCGGCGCCATCAGAAGGTGCTGGAGGAAGCCCCCTCCCCGGTTATTACACCCGAAGAGCGCGACCGCATGGGCGGCATCGTCTCGAAGGCGATGAGCGACATGGGCTATCGCGGTGCGGGCACGATCGAGTTCCTGTGGGAGAACGGCGAGTTCTATTTCATTGAAATGAACACCCGCCTGCAGGTCGAACATCCCGTGACCGAGATGATCACCGGGATCGATCTGGTGCGCGAACAGATCCGCATTGCGGAAGGCAGGGACCTGTCGGTCACGCAGGACGAGATCACCTTCACCGGCCACGCGATCGAGTGCCGCATCAACGCCGAAGATCCCTGGACCTTTGCGCCCAGCCCCGGCACCGTAACGTATTATCACGCGGCAGGCGGAATGCATGTGCGC
The DNA here is from genome assembly GCF_009828025.1 of Qipengyuania algicida. Classification (GTDB taxonomy): domain Bacteria; phylum Pseudomonadota; class Alphaproteobacteria; order Sphingomonadales; family Sphingomonadaceae; genus Qipengyuania; species Qipengyuania algicida. The sequence goes on from NZ_WTYA01000001.1 coordinate 165,373, forward strand.
GTCGATAGCGGGCTTTACGCAGGCTATCGCATCCCTCCCTATTACGACAGCATGATCGCCAAGCTGATTGTCTATGGTCGCAACCGCGAGCGCTGCCTGATGCGGTTGAGGCGTGCGCTGGGCGAGATGGTCGTCGAAGGGGTGAAGACCAACATTCCCTTGCACGAGGAACTGATCGAGCAACCCGATGTGCAATCGGGCGATTATTCGATCAAATGGCTCGAGGAATGGCTAGCAACGCGGGGCAAGTGAGCTTGGCGTCCGGCCAGCCACCATCGCATCCGATCACTGCGGCGGGGTATGCAGCGCTCAAGTCGCGTTACGATCACCTGCTCGGCACCGAGCGGCCGCTGATCGTGGAGATCGTCAGCTGGGCTGCGGGCAATGGCGATCGCAGCGAAAACGGCGACTATCTCTACGGGCGCAAGAAGATGCGCGAGATCGATCGCGAGCTGGCATTCCTCGCCAAACGGATGAAAGCTGCCCGGGTGCTCGATCCGGCGGCGCAGCCGGACAAGAGCCGCGTGTTCTTCGGCGCCCGTGTGACGCTGGTCGACGAGGATGATACCGAGAAATCCGTGACGATCGTCGGTGACGATGAACAGGATGCCAGCGCCGGACGGATCGGTTGGTCGAGTCCGCTGGCGCGCGCGCTCAGGGGGGCATCGGTTGGCGATCTGAGAAGTGTACGCCTGCCCGGCGGGATCAAGGAATGGGAAGTGCTGTCGATTGCCTATGGCTAAGTCGGCTGCCTTTTGGGGCGCAGTCGCCATCGCCTGCATGGCAGCCCCGGCGTTCGCACGCGACAGCCTTGGCGTGTTCGAGACGTGGGCTGCGTTTCGCGATCCCGCTGTTCCGCGCTGTTATGCGATTTCGATGCCGTCTCCCGCAAAGCACGCGAGCGAAACCCAGCCGTTCGTCACAATCGGTACCTGGCCGAAAAAGAATGTTCGGGGGCAAGTGCATTTCCGCCTCGCACGCAAGGTGCAATCCGGCCGGAGCATTACGCTGAAACTCGGAGGCCGCTATTTTGCCCTTGTCGGAAGCGGTGTCGATGCATGGTCACAGGATCAACGCTCCAATGCAGCGATCCTCGCCGCAATGCGCAGCCAGCCGGTGATGACGGTCTTCGCTACGGACAGCGCCGGAAAGCGCTATTGGGACAATTACGCTCTGACGGGCGCAGCCAGTGCGATGGACGCAGCCAGCGTTGGTTGTTCCAATCATTCTCAATAGGCTGAGCAAAAAGAAGGGGGCGAGATCCGAAGATCCCGCCCCCGCCCTGATTTTCGAATTCTAGCTTAGAAGCGGAAGCCCGCAGTCGCCACGACCTGATGACGGTCGGTGTCGATGTTGAAGCTGCTCGAATCCGGAGTGTTACCTTCGAAGTCGAAGTTCGCGTTGGTGTAGTGCGAATAACGATATTCCGCGCCGATATAGGCGTTCGGCGTAATGGCGTATTCAACGCCTGCACCTAGGCGATAGCCGTCGGCATCGAGATGTTGCGTGGCGCTGACGGTGCCGTCAGTGCCTTCGAGGCCGAACCGGGTGTTCGTGTAACCGCCCTTCACATACAGCATGGTCTTGGGCGAAGTCACATAGCCCACACGGCCACCGACATAAATATCCCGGTCGGCTTGGACGTGACCCAGGTTGAACGTGTTGGGCACACCATTGTTGTTGTCCCAGCTGGCGGAACTGTCGGCGAGCGAGGCCTCGGCGCCGATACGGACTTTCGGTGTCACTGCCGCATCGTAACCGATGGTCGCGCCATATTCGACGCCATCGATCGACTGCTTGAGATCGCGCGAAGTGTCATTGTCGACGCTGCTGCCCGAACGCAGGTGATCGTAACCAGCCTCCACGCCGATCCGCGCGCCGGTGAAGGGTTCGCGGTTGGCCTGCGCCATGGCGGGCGTAGCCGTTGCGGCCACGGTAGCGAGGGCGATAAGTGCGACTGATGTCTTCATTTTCTGGTACTCCATTTCCATAAATCGCGGCGTTTTCAGGCGCCGGTGAGATGGAGAATGGATCGCAGCGGGGATAGTTTCATTAACCTCCCACAACAGGTTTGTGTTGCAAACCAGTAACATTCTTGCGCCAAACGGTGGCGATCCAGCGGCGAAATGCAGGTTCCCAAATCCTGCGACCAACCGTTGCCCGCCCAGCGTGCTGGATAATTGCGCCGAGAGGCTCTATATGCGCCGCTCCCATGGCAGACACACAGTTGATGAGCATTCCCGGACAGATCGATCCGGTCCCCGTCGCGCGCGACATCACGCCGCGTGCCGATGGTCGCGTAGACCTGATCGGACTGCCCAAGGCGCGCATCCGCGAACTTTTCGAGGCTGCCGGTCTCGATGCCAAGCAGGCCAAGCTACGCGCCAAGCAGGTGTTCCACTGGCTGTATCATCGCGGCGTGACCGAATTCGAAGCGATGACCGACATCGCCAAGCAGATGCGCCCGTGGCTCACCGAACGGTTCGTGATCGGTCGGCCCGATGTGGTCGAAGCCCAGCATTCGAATGACGGGACGCGCAAGTGGCTGCTCAGCACGGCGGATGGCCACGAGTTCGAAATGGTGTTCATTCCCGATGCCGATCGCGGGACACTGTGCGTCTCCAGCCAGGTCGGCTGCACGCTCAATTGCCGCTTTTGCCACACTGGCACGATGCGACTAGTGCGCAATCTAACCCCGGGCGAAATTGTCGGGCAGGTCATGCTCGCGCGCGATTCGCTGGGCGAATGGCCCAAGGGGAAGATGGACTTCGCCGAGGATGCGGATGAGGCGGAATATACTGCCGACGGGCGCCTGCTAACCAATATCGTGATGATGGGCATGGGCGAGCCGCTGTACAATTTCGACAATGTCCGCGACGCGCTCAAGCTCGTGATGGACGGCGATGGGCTGGCCCTGTCGAAGCGCCGCATTACCCTTTCGACCAGCGGTGTTGTCCCGATGATGGCGCGCTGCGGCGAGGAGATCGGCGTCAACCTTGCGGTCTCGCTCCACGCGACCAACAAGGAAATTCGCGACGAGATCGTGCCGATCAATCGCAAATACGGTATCGAGGAATTGCTCGCGGCCTGCGCGGCCTATCCCGGCGCATCCAACGCGCGGCGCATCACATTCGAATATGTGATGCTGAAGGACAAGAACGACAGCGACGAGCACGCGCGCGAGCTGGTGCGGCTTATCAAGCACTACAAACTGCCAGCCAAGGTCAATCTGATCCCCTTCAACCCGTGGCCGGGTGCGCCTTACGAGTGCTCGACGCCGGAACGGGTGAAGCGCTTCTCAGACATCGTGTTCGAACACGGCATCTCGGCGCCGGTGCGTACTCCTCGCGGGCGCGACATCGATGCAGCCTGCGGCCAGCTCAAGACCGCCGCGGAAAAGAAAAGCCGCGCGCAACTCGATCGCGAGGCAGCCGAGGTGGGGCGCGCAGAAGCGTGAGCGATCCCGCCACCCTCGCTTTCTACGAGGAGCAGGCGCAGCACTACACGACCAGCTTCGGGCAACGCCCCAGCCGCCATCTCGATGGTTTTCTAGACCGACTCGCACCCGGCTGCACGATCCTTGAACTGGGCTGCGGCGGCGGTCGCGATACCACGCGGATGATAGAACGAGGGTTTGTTGTCGATGCGACAGACGGGAGCGCCGCAATGGCCGCGAAGGCTCGCGAGCGTTTCGGCATCGCCGTACGTCGCATGCGTTTCGACGAACTCGACGCCGAGGCAGACTATGACGCCGTCTGGGCCAACGCCTGCCTGCTCCACGTCGCTCGGATTGATCTTCCGGCTGTGTTGGGCGCCATCCATCGCGCCCTCAAGCCGGGCGCCTGGCACTTTGCCAGCTACAAGCTGGGCGATGGCGAAGGGCGCGACTTGCTGGGACGGCTCAATAATTTTCCCGACCGGCCTTGGCTAGAGGATGCCTATCGCAAGGCAAGCTTCACCATAGTGGAGAGCGAGCAGTTTCGCGGTGAAGGTGCGGACGGGACCTTGCGCGACTGGTTGGCGTTGGCGGTAAGGAAAGAGCAATGAGCGGCTATATCGTTTCGGCCCTTTGCGCGGGCAAGCCCGCCAAGTTACCCGGTGGTCAGACCAGCGCGATCGCCAAGGTGCCGCGTCACGGCTCCGTCAACATGACCTACCTCGGTCTTGCAGGCGACACGCAGGTGAACACAAAGTACCATGGCGGCCCCGACATGGCTGTGCATCTCTACCCCCTCGCCCATCGCGAATTCTGGCGGCAAACGATCGGCGATCATCCGGCCCTAGAGGAACCCGGCGCGTTCGGCAGCAACCTTGCTGTCGACGCGATTGTCGAGAGCGAAGTAAGGCTCGGTCAACGCTTCCGGCTCGGCTCGTCGGTGCTGGAAGTGAGCCAACCGCGAATGCCCTGCGCCACCATCGAACGCCGGTTCGGTTATTCCGGCATGGTAAAGGCGATTCTCGAAAGCGGGCGTTGCGGCTGGTATTTCAGGGTCTTGGAAGAGGGCGAGGCAAAAGCGGGCGATATGCTTGAGCCGCTCGAAGAGGCGGCAACGGATATATCCATAGCTGCAATCTTCACCGCTCTGGCCGATCCTGCAGGTACGCCCGATCGCGCGTTAATAACCGTATTGGCGGATTCTGCGATTCTTGGGGCGGATTGGCGCAAACGCGCTGTAAAACGCGCCGAGCGCCTCTGAAGATCGACGCCCCGACCAGACAATTCGGCGCTCCTGCACACCGCCTCACCGCGAAATACGCATTAGCGATATCCGTTCATCGGACGTTGTGGACCTGAGCCCGACCTTTGCCGTTGTAGTATCAAATGTTGCATCACAGAGGTTGAAAACAATGAAAAAACTTTCTCTGGCACTAGCCTCCGCCGCCATGCTGGCGACCACCGCCACTCCGGCACTCGCCGATCCGCCGCCTTGGGCTCCGGCCCACGGGAAGCATGCGCATGACCGTGAGCGTTATGACCGTCACCACCACGAATATCACACCACGCACAGCGGTGTGCGTTACTGGCGCGGGAATGACGGTCGCTATTACTGCCACCGTTCGGATGGCACGACCGGGCTGCTGGTAGGCCTCGCAGCCGGTGCATTGGTCGGCCGCGCTATCGACACCCACGGCGATCGAGCAACCGGGACCATTCTTGGTGCCGCCGGTGGTGCGCTTCTGGGCCGCTCGATCGATCGCGGTCGGACAGTCTGCCGCTGATTTAAACGAAGCATCCGATCCTTTCGGGTCGCAGGACGCGTCGTCATTCTTTTCGAAGGGTGGCGGCGCGTTTCTATATGCACTGACGCTTCCCCTTGCGCGCGCAATGTGCTCAATCGCAAGCGATGAGCGACAGACCTTCTGTATTGATAACGGGGGCCGCCAAGCGCGTGGGCGCAAGGATCGCCCGCAGCTTTGGGAAAGCGGGATGGCACGTGGTCATCCATTATGGCCATTCGCGTAATGAGGCTGAAACTCTGGCGCATGAGCTTGATAGTGCGGAAACAGTCTCTTGCGAGCTGTCCGACGACACGGCGGCCACCGCAATGATCGAGGATTGCGCTTCACGGCTGACAGACTGGCGGGTGCTGATCAATTCGGCGGGCATTTTCACCTCGGACACTGCCGAGGCGCTCGATCCCGAGGTCCATCGAAAGGCGATAGCTGTCAACGCTCGGGTGCCAACCTTGATGGCGCAGCGTTTCCTTGTATCCGCACGGGCGAAAGGTGGCAGGCGGGTGATCCAGATCACCGACCAGAAGCTGGCCAACCCTAACCCCGATTTCTTCAGCTATACGATGAGCAAGCACGCGCTCGGATCGACCATCGCGATGCTGGCCAAGGCACAGGACGACCCGCGCGACCGTGTCTATGGCCTGGCGCCGGGCGCAATCCTTCGCAGCCACGACCAAAGCGAGGAAGAAACCGAGATTTCCCATCGCCTGAACCTGCTCCACCGCAAGACCGGCCCGGACGAAGTTGCCGAAGCGGCGCTGTTCCTCGCGCAGGGCTGGCTCGCCAGCGGACAGACGCTGTACGTGGACAGCGGCCAGCATCTGCTCGACCAGGACCGCGACGTGATTTATCTTGCCCGCGCTTTGTAGGGGAACGACGGATGAAACGTCACGCGCTTTCGACCCGTATCTGGCACTGGCTGAACCTCGTTTTCGTGACGGTACTGTTCATGTCAGGCCTCACGATTTCGAACGCACACCCGCGTCTCTATTGGGGGCAATGGGGCTTTGCCGAGGGACAGCAATGGCTCTCGGTCCCGCGCTTTCCCGACTGGATGGTGATCCCCGGCTATTACAATCTCGCGCAGGCACGCGCCTGGCACATTCTCGCGGCATGGGGCTTTGCTCTGATGCTCCTGTTCATGTGGGTGGCGATGCTCGCCAACCGCCATTTTCGCCGCGATATCGCCACCAGCAAGCGCGAATGGCGCCCTGCCAACATCTGGCACGATGTGGTCGAACATCTCAAACTCAATTTCGACGATGTCGGGAGCAAATACAATTTCCTCCAGAAGCTCGCCTATGGCGTGGTGCTGGGCATTTTCCTGCCGATGATGATCGCCACCGGCATCGCGATCAGCCCGGGAATGGAGCCGAGTTTCGGATGGCTGGTGCAATTGCTGGGTGGTCGCCAGTCGGCCCGTTCGCTGCACTTTATCTTCGCATGGTCGATAGTCGGCTTTTTCGTGATCCATATCCTGCTCGTCCTGCTGTCCGGCCCGAGACGACAGATCAGCGCGATGATCGATGGAGGGCACCGCGATGAAGCGTAGGAACTTGCTGGTCGGGCTCGGCGCAACTCTGCTGGCGGGCTGCGACAAGATCGCCAATACGAAGGCCGGGTCGAGCGTGCTGGGCGCTGCCGACAGCTTGCAGATGAAAGCCCAGCGGCTGCTCAATCCGTCGCAGGAACTGGTGCCCGAATTCAGCCCGAAGGATATCTCGCCGTTCTTCCGCGGCAATGGTTCGACCGATCCAACCAACGGCGATTACCCGGCCCACGCGGCGGCGGGCTTTGCCAACTGGCAGCTCGACATACGCGGCCTTGTCGCAAAGCCGATGAGCCTTTCGCTCGATCAAATCCGCGCCTTGCCCCAACGCACCCAGATCACGCGCCACGACTGCGTCGAAGGCTGGAGCGCCATCGGCCAGTGGACCGGGCCGCAATTAAAAACGATCCTCGACATGGCGGGGCTTGATCCGCGTGCGCGCTACATCGTGCTGCGCTGCGCCGACGAACTGCGCGGTACGCCTTATTACGAGAGCATCGACCTCAACGATGCCCATCACCCGCAGACGATCATCGCCCATATGCTCAATGGCGCTCCGCTGCCGGTCCGCAACGGAGCGCCGCTGCGTCTCAGGGTCGAGCGCCAGCTAGGCTATAAGCACGCCAAATATCTGACGGGAATTGAGGCGGTGGAAAGCCTTGCGAACATCGGCGGCGGCAAGGGCGGTTATTGGGAGGATGTTGCCGGTTACCAGTGGTACGCGGGCATCTGACGGCGTTTCTTCGTAACTCCCATTGGTAATCATCGCCATCCCCTCCTAGAGGTCCGCTTATGAGCAAGACACTGATTCACCGCTTCCTGCGCCACGCCGTCAAACTTGGCACACTCGAAGTGTTTTTCGCCGACGGGGATGAGCGCATCTACGGCTCGGTCGTCGATGGCTATCCCGACGTCGCGATCCGCTTCACCGACAAGAAGGTGCCACGCGACATCGTGCTCGATCCCGCACTGGGCGCAGCCGAAGCTTTCATGGATGGTCGCCTGAATTTCGAGCACGGCGACGTGATGCAGCTGGTCGAGCTGCTGCAGGCCAATTCGCCGTGGGACAAAGGTGGCGACGTCGGCCTGCCCTCGTTCGGCCGCAAGCTTGCCAATTCCGCCGCTTTCGCGTTCGAGCAGGTCAACAACCGGATCAGCTCCAAGAAGAACGTCGGCCATCACTACGACATCGGCAACGAACTCTACGAGCTGATGCTCGACCCCGAATATATGCAGTATAGCTGCGGTTACTGGCCCGAAGGCGTAAAAACGTTGTCGGAGGCGCAGCAGGCCAAGCTGGCGCATATCGCGGCGAAACTTGACCTCAAGCCGGGACAGCGCGTGCTGGACATAGGATGCGGCTGGGGCGGCATGGCAATCTATCTCGCGCAGAATGCCGATGTCACCGTGCTCGGCATCACGCTGAGCGAGGAGCAGTTCGCCCTCGCACAGAAACGCGCCGAGAAGGCAGGCGTCGCCGACCGGGTCAAGTTCGAGCTGGTCGATTACCGCGACCTTGCCGAACGTGGCGAAAAGTTCGACCGGATCGTTTCGGTCGGCATGTTCGAGCATGTCGGACAGCGCCAGTTCGAGACCTATTTCCGCTGTTGCGCCAACCTGATGACCGACGATGGCGTGGCCCTGATCCACACGATCGGACGCTTCGGCACTCCGGGCACGACCGATGCCTTCACCCGCAAGTACATCTTCCCCGGCGGCTATATCCCTGCGCTATCGGAGACTGTCGAAGCGAGCGAGAAGAGCCGCCTGATCGCGACCGATATCGAGACGTTGCGGCTGCATTACGCCTTTACCCTGCGCGCATGGTACGACAATTGTCTGGCCAACAAGGACAAGATCGTCGCCATGTACGACGAGCGGTTCTTCCGCATGTGGACATTCTACCTCGCCGGGGCGACCGGCGCGTTCGAGAATGGCGGCATGGGCAATTACCAGCTCCAGTTCAGCCGCAATCGCCGCACCCTGCCGCTGAGCCGTGGGTACATGGCCGAAGCCGAAGCCAAGATGAGCGGCGGCCGCGTGGTCTAAGCCACCGCGGCGCTTGAAGAATCCATCCTCGTCGCCATCTTGGGTGACACAAGGAGGATGGCCTCATGGCAGGTGGATGGGCGCGTGATGGCGCGGTTCAGGACCAGATCGACGATACTGTTTCGGACGCTGTGAGCGCCGCGAGAGCGCGGATGCCGCAGGGCGAAAGCGAGCGATATTGCGTCGAATGCGGCGAAGAAATCCCCGAACGCCGTCGCAATGCGCTACCCGGCGTCAAGACCTGCATCGCCTGCCAATCGGGCCGTGACCGCGCGATTGCGCATTCCTCGATCAACCGGCGTGGCAGCAAGGACAGCCAGCTGCGCTAAACAAGCGGGGGCGCGCCGCAGCACGCCCCCGAGTTGCGGTTATTTCGCCGCCAGTTCCTTGACCAGATTCGGCGCCGGGTAGATCTTCTCGAGCGCTTCCTGCACCGCGGCGGTAGAGACCACGACAGTGCGGTTGACGCTGCCGTCGTAGCCATAATTACCGCCCAGCGAGTTGATGTTGCCATCAAAGGCCGCGCCGATCACGCCGCCCGCACGGTCGATCACCGGCGATCCCGAATTGCCACCGATGATGTCGTTGGTGGTGACGAAATCATAGGTCACGTTGGGATCGATATCCTTCTCATGCTTGGCGAATGCCGGGGCAAGGTCGAAGGGCGGCGATCCGGTGGCGCGGTCGAACGTGCCGCCCAGTGTGGTCTGGAACGGCACTTCCTTGCCGCGCTCGATCCAGCCCGCAACCTTGCCGTAGCTGATGCGCAGGGTGAAGGTCGCGTCGGGGTAGAGATCAGTGCCATAGGCGGCAAAGCGCGCATCGGCGAGCTTGCCCCCGGCAATCGCCAGCGGCCCGGCATATTGCGCGTTGACTTCCTGTTGCAACTCGCGCTGGCGCGGGATTAGCTTGAGCGCATACTGGATCATCGGATCGTCCGATGCCTTGATCGCGTCCAGCCCGCCTTCCCACAGCTGCTTGCGATAGGCCGGATCGGCCAGCTTGGTGTTGTTGACCAGCCTGCTGGCCAGTTCCTCAGGGCTTTCCTTACCCAGCAAAAGCTTGCTGTCCGGATCGTCCACGCCGAGATATTCGCGCGCCTTGCTGAGACTCCATTCCATCATCAGCTCGTCCAACCAGGGATAGACCGGCTTTTCATCGAGCACACGCTTTTCCAGCAACGGCAGAGCACTGTCGGTATATCCAGGCAACCGCTCGGCATTGGGCTTGGCGCGTTCCTGCGCCGCCATCACCAGCGATTCTGCATAGCCGTAAAGCTCGCCGCTGGGATTGGTGAAGCGATAGGGCAGATACAGGGACCGATAGGCATTCACCGCCTTCTGGACGGTGGCCCAGGGGTCGCCGATCTCGGCATTGCCCTTGCTCTTTTGCTTCAGTTCGGTTTCGGCATCGGCCAGCTTTTGCGTGAAGGCCGGATCGTTGAGCGCCTTCATCCGGCCGATGTAAACCTTGAGGCTGTTCTCGACGCCGTTCAGCATGTCGAGCCCTTCGCGCTCGTTCTCGGGGCTTTCCTCCATCGCACGGATCAGGCGTCCACGCAGTTCGGACAGCACCGCCACGGTAATCGGCAAGCGCACCTCGTGCTCGAAGGCGAGCTGGCTGCCGGTGAACAGCCGGCTGGTCGACCCCGGATTGCCGACAACGAAAGTCAGCTCGCCCAGCTTCGGTTCGCGCGGTTCCCACTTGAGATGCTGCGGGGTCGCGACTGGCTTGCCATTTTCGTAGGCGCGCAGGAAGCTGGCATCGAGCGAATAGCGCGGGAAATTGAAGTTATCCGGATCGCCGCCGAAAGTCGCAGCCCGGTCTTCCGGCGCCCACACCAGCCGGACATCGGAGTATTTGCGATAGGTGTAGAGCTTGTATTCCCCGCCGCCGAACAGCGTCACCACCTCGCACCGGGTCATGGCCGTGTCGGGACAGCCCGCCTTTTCGATCTCGGCAAACTTGGCATCGCGCGCCTTGGTCAGGGCCTCTCCGTCGAGCCCAGCGTAAGCCGCCTTCACCTGACTGGTGACGTCGCTGATCTTGGTGACGACTTCGGCCTGCTGGCCCGGGCATTTCTTTTCGAGCGTCCGGCGATCTGCCAGAAAGCCGTTCTTGAGCAGATCGTTCTCGCCAGTCGAATTGTCATACAGGCAGCTGGCGACGCAATGGTGGTTGGTAAGGATCAAACCGCTTGAGGACACGAAGCTCGCCGAACATCCACCCGTCAGCCGGACCGCTGCGGCCTGCACGCGATCAAGCCACGCCTTGTCCGGGGCCCAGCCATAGGCGGCCTGCACCTTCGCTGTCGGGAAATTGTCGAATGTCCACATACCTTCGTCGGCCTGCGCGGCGGAAGTCATGGCCAGCGCAGCCGCACCGGCAAGCAAAAGGGTTGGTTTCATGGTGGTCCTCTCCAAAATATCGGCCGAGCGCGATTGTCGCGCAGCATCGGCAATGGCGATTTCGTGCCACGCTTGGTGGTATGACTCAAGCGCGTTGATTAAGGCGTCCACATGACCCGCCCCGCCCTCACCCGCCGAGCGATTTTCGCACAGGCATGGCCGATCATTCTGGGTCAGGCATCCATCCCGCTGGTCGGAATGGTCGATATTTTCGTGATCGGCCGCACGGGTGATGCAGTGGCGCTGGCCGGAGTGGCGCTCGGCTCGGTTGTCATCACCTTCGTGTTCTGGGCGTTCGGTTTCCTGCGCATGGGCATGACCGGGATGACCGCCCAGGCCTATGGCAGCGACAATCGGGATGAAACCAACGCAATGCTGGTGCGCGGACTTGCGATCGGCCATGTTGTAGGCCTCGCCCTTGTCTTCCTGCAATATCCACTGGCGCAAAGCGCCTTCGCCCTTCTCGCCGGTGGGGAGAAGCTGACCGACGCCGCGCATGGCTATGTCTCGGTGCGTTTCTTCGGTGCGCCTGCCGCTCTGGGCTTTTTCGCGCTTCTCGGCTGGCTGTTCGGCCTGGGGCGGACGCGCGCCGCGCTGGCGCTCCAGATAGCGATGAATGCGGCCAATATCGCGCTCGATATCTGGTTCGTCTGGGGTCTCGGCTGGGGTGCGCGCGGGGTCGCTGCCGGGACTGCGATTGCCGAATGGTTCGCCCTCTTTTGCGGGATCGCGATTGCCTTGCATGTCGGGGGATGGGTGAATTTCGCGCGCCTGCGCCATTATGCGCTGCTGTTCGACCGCGCGAAGCTGAAGCGGCTGTTCACCGTCAATTTCGACATCATGGTCCGCACGCTGGCACTGCTGTTCCTGTTCGCATGGTTCGCCAATGGCGGAGCGCGGTTGGACACGGAGCAACTGGCGGCCAATGCCGTGCTCGATCAGTTCGTCGCGGTCAGCGCCTATGTGCTCGACGCCTTCGCCTTCACTGCCGAGGCGCGCGTGGGCGCGGCAGTGGGTCGCAGCGACCGGCCAGAGGTGCTGCGCGCAATCCGGCTGACAGGGGAATTTTCGCTGGCGGCTGGGGCAATCTTCGCGCTTGCCATAGTGTTGTTCGGCGGGGCGATCATCGATGTGATCACCACTAATGAGGCCGTGCGTCAGGCGGCCTATCCCTATCTCGCCTTCGTCGCATTGATACCGCTGGCAGGAATGCCCGCATGGCTGCTCGACGGGATCTATATCGGCGCCACATGGTCGCGCGCCTTCCGCAACGCCGCGCTGGCTGCCACTGCACTCTATGTTGCCACCGATCTCGCGCTCAGGCCTTGGGGTGCGACCGGCCTGTGGGCAGCCATGCTTTTGAGCTATATCTATCGCGCCTTCGCATTGGGCATATTGCTGCCCGCGCGGTTGAGAACCATTGCGCCGCGTGCACCTGCGTCCTAGGGCGCTCGCCGAAATCCCATCCGCCCCATTCCTGCCGGAGCCTGCACCATGTCCGATATCAAACGCGTCGTCCTTGCCTATTCCGGCGGCCTCGATACGTCGGTGATCGCCAAATGGCTCGAAGTGGAGCGCGGGCTCGAGGTGGTGACCTTCACCGCCGATCTCGGACAGGGTGAGGAACTTGGCCCAGCGCGCGAGAAGGCGCGCGCAATGGGCATCCCCGAGAAACACATTTTCATTGAGGATCTGCGCGAGGAATTCGTGCGCGATTTCGTCTTTCCGATGATGCGCATGAACGCGCGCTACGAAGGTGATTACCTGCTCGGCACTTCGATCGCGCGTCCGCTGATCTCCAAACGGCTGGTCGAGATCGCGCATGAAACCAATGCCGATGCCATCGCCCATGGCGCGACCGGCAAGGGCAACGATCAGGTACGCTTCGAGCTCAGCGCCTACGCTCTCGACCCTGACATTACCGTCATCGCTCCGTGGCGCGAATGGGACCTTACCAGCCGCACCGCGCTGATCGCATGGGCCGAAGCGCACCAGATCCAGGTACCGAAGGACAAGCGCGGCGAAAGCCCCTTCTCGACCGATGCGAACATGCTCCACACCTCGTCCGAGGGCAAAGTGCTCGAAGATCCGTGGGAAGAGACGCCCGACTATGTCTATTCGCGCACCGTCAACCCAGAGGATGCGCCCGACGCGCCCGAATATATCACGGTCGATTTCGAACGCGGCGATGGCGTCGCGGTCAATGGCGAAGCGATGAGCCCCGCCACCCTGCTCGCCGCGCTTAACGAGCTTGGCCGCAAGCATGGCATCGGGCGGCTCGATCTGGTCGAGAACCGCTTTGTCGGCATGAAGAGCCGCGGCATGTATGAAACACCCGGCGGCGAGATCTACGCCCGCGCACACCGCGGGATCGAACAGATCACGCTCGATCGTGGCGCCGCGCATCTCAAGGACGAGCTGATGCCGCGCTACGCCGAGCTGGTTTACAACGGCCTGTGGTTCAGCCCCGAGCGCGAGATGCTGCAGGCGGCCTGCGACCATAGCCAGGACAAGGTCTCGGGCACGGTGCGGCTGAAGCTCTACAAGGGGCTGGCGAGCGTCGTCGGCCGCAAATCCCCGCACTCGCTCTATTCCGAAGCGCATGTGACCTTCGAAGACGACGCCGGCGCTTACGACCAGAAGGATGCCGAAGGCTTCATCAAGCTGAACGCATTGCGGCTTAAATTGCTGGCCAAGCGCGATCTCGGATAACTTCATTTCAATTTTGCGACGAGTGGTGAACTTATCCACTCTCCTCCACAGCAAAAACGGCGAGCGGTGGATAAGCGCGGCTTGCGTCGCTTGCCAATTCGCCACTGAAGGCGCAGCTTCAAATCATCGGAACGGAATGAGATTGTATCGGGATTGAGGGTTTAACAACCTGATGTTTCAATAGATTTCAAACCGGAAAGACGTGGAGAAAACCTGTCCACGCAGCCTTGGAGGCATGTCTGCCAGCGGACTTCGGTCCAATGCGGAAATGCCGTTGAAAAGGATGCGCCAAAAGTTTTCGAAACGGGCCGGATTGTCCGGTTGGATGGAAGGAAGGGGCGTCCGTATCGGTCCTCGGATCGGAGCGGCACAAACCTGACGGAAGCCCGGCCACCAAGGCCAGTCTGACCGCGGAGCCGCCTGTCGAGAACGGGTGCTTGCCGGACAGTGGCGCGGATCTTCGGATCACGCGAGCTGGAAGGAAAAGCCCGAAGGAGGGTGGGTCCGGATGCCGGTGCGAGCGCCGGTGATATAGCCGATCCGACGCGACTTGCTCGCGATGGAACGGGGAAACGCCGGATGCCAAGTTCACGCGCCCTCGGGCACATGACCACGCATCGGTGAGAGTGGGGTCGGCAGCGATGTCGGCCCCATTTTCTGTTTGAGCGCCGCCGTTCATCGCGCCGACGCCCCCTCTAAAAGCCTCCAATTCCGCCATTTCCCCGCTTGCGAATCGAGTCGCGGAGGGTCGCTGCGACGAGTTGAGCCATCCCAGCGATGGTAGGAAAAGGCCCGTTCACTCCCCACCTGTCGCGTTCCGGGACTCCACGACGAACTGTGGCAGTAATGGGGCCAGCGCCCCCCGGACTAGGGACTCGTCCATTTTCGGCGGCTATCACCCTTGGCACCGCAAGGGAGGAATAGCTTCGATGTCCACCAAACAATTGCGCCGCCTTGCGGTGGTGCTCGCAATCATCCTGCCGTCCGTGCCCGGTCACACCGAAACGCCAGCCGTCGACGCTCCCCAAGCCGTTGCCGCGCAGGGGATTACGGGGACTCAACAGCTCCCTGACCAGGCGGTTCCCGTTGCCACCGCTAGCGCCACCGACGATGGTGACGACGTATCCGGCACGGACCTCGGCACCGGCACCGCGTCATTCTATGGCCGCAAGTTCAACGGCCGGATGACCGCCAGCGGCGAACGCTTCGACATGACCGAGCTGACCGCCGCGCATCGCTCGCTCCCCTTCGGCAGCCGGGTGCGCGTCACCAACGTGGCCAATGGCGAGAGCGTGGTGGTCCGCATCAACGACCGCGGGCCGTACCACGGCAACCGCGTGATCGACCTCTCCCGCGCCGCCGCAACCGAGATCGGCCTGGTTGGACGCGGTAGCGGCAAGGTGGACCTGGAATTGCTCGGAAGCTGATATGCCTCGCGCCGCTCAGTCGCCAGCAAATACCCTCAGTCCCCCACCACTTCCCATTCCCCTTCCCCTCGCCCTTCCCCGTCCTCGCGCGCCCATTGCGCGTCCATCATCGCGAGCATCTGGTCTTCGCTGGTGACGGTCCACCACTGCTCCACCTCGGCCTCATAGGCGGCGAGCTGGCTGGCTTCGATCGCCTCGACCTCGTCCCAGTCCTGCGCCTCCGCCATATCCTCGGGCAAAGGCTCACCCATGGGCCGCGCCGCATTCATCGCCGCCAGCCGCACCTCGACATCGGGCAGCCCGTCGAGCAGGCTGTTGGAGCAGCGGGGGGAATCCCAAGAATCTGAAACACATGGAACACGGTCCTGGGGTAAATTTGCGCGCGGAGCCTCCACCAGCGCCTCCCCGCGCCGCAGCGCCTCGATCTGGGCGTCGAGCTGCGGGAGCGCCTGCCCGAGTTCGGGCCGCTCGGCCATCCGGTCCGGCCGCGCGAGATGGGCGAGCAGCAGCCGGTCGGAATTGCGCCTGCGCCGCGCCACCTCCTCCCCATGATAGAACACCTCCTCCTCCACCCCGTTGATCGCGCGATCGGCCAGCACCTGCTCGGCATGGTCGCGCGTGGAAAGCAGCGCAGCATCCCACGCCCGCGCAAACGCCGGGGAAGCCCGCCGCGCTCGGTAAGCCGTCTGCGCGGAGACACTGGCCGCGCAACAGGCGAGCCGGACATTGCCATTGAGCGCAAGGCTGGCGAGGAAATCGGCCTGGCGACGCGGCGCGAAGATGGTGTGGTGCCCCTCCTGCCCACCTCCAACCTCTCCCGCTTGCGCCAGCGGAGCGAGACTTGCCGCGCCATGGGCGTGACTAGGGTCGGGACCCATAAACGGGATTCACACCGGCGCTGCAATGTGATTCAGGTGTCTCCAGCGAGGAGGCACGGTGGATGGCGGATTTCTTCTGGTTTTCGGATGAGCAGTGGGCGCGGATCGAGCCGCTCTTGCCGAACGATACGCGCGGGATGCCAAGGGTTGATGACCGGCGCGTGCTTTCCGGGATTGTCCACGCTCTGAAGAGCGGTGGCCGCTGGGGCGATTGCCCCGAGCATGTCTACGGGCCGAAGAAGACGCTCTACAACCGCTTCCGGCGCTGGGCCGAACGCAGCGTGTGGGAACGGATCTTCGCCCAGCTCGCCGGGGTCGATGGCGTCCCGGACAGGCTCTTCATCGACAGTTCCTGCATCAAGGTCCACCCCACCGCCGGAGGCGCAAAAGGGGGGCCTTGGCTCATGGTATCGGCATCACCAAAGGCGGGCGTAACACCAAGCTCCATGCCGTCTGCGACGAGAAAGGTCGCCCACACGTCCTCCTGCTGACGCCTGGCAATACACATGACGCCAAGGTCGCCATACTGGCGATCAATGCCATGCCGCCATCAGAGTATCTGGTCGCCGACAAGGGCTACGACAGCAATGCCTTGCGCTCCTGGCTGATCGAGCGCGGCACCACGCCGGTCATCCCGGCTAAGTCCAACCGCAAGGTGCACATCGAGCACGATCGGCAAATCTACCGACAGCGCAATGTCGTCGAGCGCATGTTCTGTCGCTTCAAGGATTGGCGCCGCGTCGCCACTCGCTTCGACCGCAACATCAAGACTTTCATGGCATCCATCGCCATCGCCGCATTCGTCACATGGTGGCTCTAATGAGTCCGGACCCTAATCTTCTGCTTTTGAATTGAGCCCCTTAGCTAGGCAACCTGCACTTACATGCGCGACTCGCCCGCCGCATACCTTGCCTCAGCCCCAGCAACTGCCTCCGGCCTACGCCGGGGCAGGCTCGTTCCGGGTCGCCCGCCCCAGCAACGGTTTGAGATACTGGCCGGTGTAGCTTCGCTCACTCCCCACCACCTCCTCGGGCGTCCCTTCCGCCACCACCTCGCCACCCCGCACACCGCCATCGGGGCCGAGGTCGAGCAGCCAGTCCGCCGTCTTGATCACGTCGAGATTGTGCTCGATCACCACCACGCTGTTGCCTTGGTCCACCAGCCGGTGCAGCACTTCCAGCAGCTTGCGCACGTCCTCGAAATGGAGGCCCGTCGTCGGCTCGTCGAGGATATAGAGCGTCTGCCCGGTGGAGCGGCGGGCGAGTTCCTTGGCGAGCTTCACCCGCTGCGCCTCCCCGCCCGAAAGCGTCGTCGCCTGCTGGCCCACCTTGACGTAGCCCAGCCCCACCTCGTTCAGCATGTGCATCTTGTCGCGGATCGGGGGGACGGCCTTGAAGAATTCCTCCGCATCCTCGATCGTCATGTCGAGCACGTCGGCGATCGAGTGGCCCTTGAACTTCACCTCCAGCGTTTCACGGTTGTAGCGTTTGCCGTGGCATTCCTCGCAGGTGACATAGACGTCGGGCAGGAAGTGCATCTCGATCTTGATCAGCCCGTCGCCCTGGCACGCCTCGCACCGGCCGCCCTTGACGTTGAAGCTGAAACGCCCCGGCTTGTAGCCGCGCGCCTGCGCTTCGGGGAGGCCCGCGAACCAGTCGCGGATCTGGGTGAAGGCGCCGGTGTAGGTCGCCGGGTTCGATCGCGGGGTGCGGCCGATGGGCGACTGGTCGATTTCGATCACCTTGTCGCAATATTCGAGTCCCGTCACCTTGTCGTGCGGCCCCGCGATCACGCGCGCGCCGTTCAACGTGCGCGCGGCGGCGGCATAGAGCGTGTCGATGGTGAAGGACGACTTGCCCGAGCCGGAGACGCCGGTGATGCAGGTAAAGGTGCCGAGCGGGATGGAGGCGGTGACGTCCTGCAGATTGTTCGCCCGCGCGCCGTGGACGGTGAGCTTGTGGCCGTTGCCCTTGCGGCGCCTGGCCGGCACCTCGATCTGCCGCCGTCCGGTGAGGTAATCGGCGGTGAGCGATTTCTTCGACTTGAGCACCTGTTTCAGCGTGCCTTCGGCGACCACCTCGCCCCCGTGGACGCCCGCGCCGGGGCCGAGGTCGACCACGTAATCGGCGGCGCGGATCGCGTCCTCGTCATGCTCGACCACGATCACCGTGTTGCCGAGATCGCGCAGGCGTTTCAATGTTTCCAGCAGCCGGTCGTTGTCGCGCTGGTGGAGGCCGATGCTGGGCTCGTCGAGCACGTAGAGCACGCCCGACAGCCCGCTGCCGATCTGCGAGGCGAGGCGGATGCGCTGGCTCTCCCCCCCGGATAGCGTGCCGCTGGTCCGGTCGAGGTTGAGGTAATCGAGCCCGACATTGTCGAGGAAGCCCAGCCGCTCGTTGATCTCCTTGAGGATCGCGCGGGCGATCTGCCCCTGCGTCTCGGACAGCTGATCGGGCAGCGCGAGGAACCAGTGCTTGGCATCGGACACGCTCATCTTGGTGGGCGTGGCGATATCGGTCGGGCCGTCCGGGCCGGGCACCTTCACCGCCAGCGCTTTCTCGTTCAGGCGCTTGCCGCCGCAGGTCTCGCACGGCTGCGCGGTCTGGAACTTGCTCAGCTCCTCGCGCATCCACGCACTCTCGGTCTGGAGCAGGCGGCGGTTGAGGTTGCCGATGACGCCCTCGAACGGTTTCTGGACGGTGTATTCCTTGCGCCCGTCTTTGAAGGTGAGCGGCACGCGCTTGCCCTTGGTGCCGTGGAGGATCACATCGCGATGATCGGGCGCGAGATCCTGCCAGGGCGTGTCCAGATTAAAGCCGAATTCCTTCGCGAGGCTGGCGAGCACCTGCATGTAATAGGGGGACGGCGGGTTGGACTTGGCCCAGGGCACCACAGCGCCCTTCTTGAGGGTCAACGCCTCGTTCGGGACCACCAGCTGCGGATCGAACAGCTGCTTCTCGCCCAGCCCGTCACACGTCGGGCATGCGCCTTGCGGGGCGTTGAAGGAGAACAGCCGCGGCTCGATCTCCTCGATGGTAAAGCCGCTGACCGGGCAGGCGAATTTCTCCGAGAAGACGATGCGGTTGGCGGGAATGCCGGCGCCCTTCATCGCGCCGCCCGCTTCCTCTTCGCCCTCGCGCCCCGGCACCACACCGTCGGCGAGGTCGATATAGGCCAACCCTTCGGCCAGCTTGAGCGCGGTTTCGAAACTGTCGGCCAGGCGGGTTTCGATCCCCTCCTTCACCGCGATCCGGTCCACCACCACTTCGATGTCGTGCTTGTATTTCTTGTCGAGCGCGGGGGCTTCCTCGATCGGATACATCTCGCCGTCGATGCGCACGCGGGTGAAACCCGCCTTCTGCCATTCGGCCAGCTCGCGGCGGTATTCGCCCTTGCGTCCGCGCACCACCGGGGCGAGCAGGTAAGCCCGCGTCCCTTCCGGAAGCGCCATCACCCGGTCGACCATGTTGGAGACGGTCTGCGCCTCGATCGGGCGACCCGTGGCAGGCGAATAGGGAATGCCCACCCGCGCCCACAACAGGCGCATGTAGTCGTAAATCTCGGTGACGGTCGCCACGGTCGAGCGCGGATTGCGGCTGGTCGTCTTCTGTTCGATGCTGATTGCGGGGCTGAGCCCGTCGATATGCTCGACATCGGGCTTCTGCATCATCTCGAGGAACTGGCGCGCATAGGCGCTGAGGCTCTCGACATAGCGCCGCTGCCCTTCGGCATAGATGGTGTCGAAGGCGAGCGAGGACTTGCCCGAGCCAGACAGGCCGGTGATGACGATCAGCGCATCGCGCGGCAGGTCGATATCGACGCCCTTGAGATTATGCTCGCGCGCGCCGCGAACCGAGATTGTGGTGAGTGCCATGAAGAGCGATGTTCCGCAAATGTTCGTGTAGGTCAAGGGCGACTGGCGATGGCATGCACACCATCTGGCAGACATCGACGAAGTGGTTAGCGTCCTGCCGGATTGCAACAGACCGTAGAAAAGTGGGACAATCGTCGCTTATGCCATTGTGACCCACAATATTTTGAAGCAGAGTTTCAATTGGTTGGCAGAATAGCTGGCAAACGAGGGGTATTATTCATGAGGGTCGCACTTTTGACGGCGGTGAGCACCGCCGCATTTCTCACGTCGTCATGCGGGGGTGAAAGCGGAAGCACCCCATCGACCAATGCGCCAGCCCCACCTCCAACCTTGGCGGTAACCTTGTCAAAATCATCGACCGATGTGACTGTTGCGGAGGGCGAAACCGCAAGCTTTGGTTTTATGGCAACCTATACCGGCAGCAGTTCCGACCCTGTCGTTCCGGACGTGGCCATAAATGGCAAGCGCTATGCGCTCGACGGCACACCGACCGCCTCAGGCCAGAAATTCGACGTCGCTTTAAAGACATCAGATTTCGCACCGGGCGGCAAGTCGACCAGCACTGTCACGTTCCGCCTGTGCAAATCATCTGCCTGTGCGACAGTTTATCCAGGGTCGACACAGACTTTTACAGTCAACCTGGACGTCCAACTCAAGGATTGGGCGATGTTTCAACGGAACAGCGGACACACGGGATATGTTGCCGCCCGTTATGATGCCCAGAAAATTGCACAAGCTTGGACTTGGAAGGTTGCACCTGGGCTCGACGCTCGTCCGGTTTCAGCAGACGTGGACTCTGTCTACGTCGTGGAAGGGAAGGATGACATTCCAGCCACCGCAGATGTGGCCGATCGAGTTGTTCGGCTCGACGCATCGAATGGCCAGCCCGTGTGGGACAATGAGCTTAAAATCCACAACAGTATTTCGGGCGCATCGCTAAACGGGGGTATGCTTTACATTAACGGCATCGATCTATCTACCAACACCAATCCAATATACTTCATAAATAAATCGGACGGATCGATTAAATATAAAAACCAATTTTCTTCACAATATGGTGAGTATATGCAACCCACCATTCACGCTGGCAAAATGTACGTGGCGGCCGGATTTTATGGCGATCAAGTTTTCGGATACGATGCGCTCACCGGTTCAAAACTTTGGGAGAGTTACGGCAGCTTCGGCATAACCGATGGAGAGTCAGTCGCGGTAGATAGCGATTCTGTTTATTACTATGCAGGAAGAGGCGTCGATTTATTCGATCCAACAACCGGTGTCCTTAAGCGTACCTTGGAAAATCAATATTTCACTGGAGGCGAATACGGCTGGGAGAGTGCGCTCATGCTCGACGGATCAGGCGGCATTTACGGAATGAATGGAACACGCGCGTGGCCCTATTCTGCAAATGCTATAATCGGCTATTCCACGCTTTCAACACAGGCAGTTTGGAAAACAGCTAAGCAATATATAGCACATCCTGCGTTATCAAATGGGTTCATCTATGCACTACGGAGTGATTCCCGAGCAATTGACGCGATCAACACAAAAGATGGCAGCGTAGCTTGGTCAATTCCAATTCCTGGGTCCGGAAATCTACGGAACAACGTCGTTGTAACAGAAAACCTGCTGTTCGTATCCACTGAAACCGACACATATGCTTTTGATCTCAAATCTTCCGAGCGAAAGATGGTTTGGTCAGCGCCAGTAAGCGGCATGCTAGCGATCACACCGAACAACTTGCTAATCGTTGCCGGCATAGATTCTGTGACTGCCTTTCAGCTGTCCTGAGTGTCAGTCCGAATGTCCACGCCGCCTAACCGTCCGCAGAGCACAGTCTGTCGTTCGTGGAAAACCCTGCCATTCTTGACGTTTTCCGCTAGACAGGCGCGCAATTGTTAATCGGGGATCACTCTTCATGACCACATTCACCACGTTCTTGCGCGCCCGCGCACTGGGCAGCGCTGCCTTGGCCGGTGCCTTGCTCGCGGCTGCTCCTGCCGCCTATGCGCAGGACGCCACAACTCCGGCCGCAGCAGCAGCCAACAATCAGATCGTCGTTATCGGTCATCCCAAGATCGGCGAATTCGGGCTCGATCTCACGGCTCGCGACCTGAATGTGAAACCGGGCGACGATTTCGAGAAATATGCTTCCGGCACATGGCTCGCGAAGACCAAGATCCCCGCCGACCGCGCCTCCACCGGCACATTTTACGAGCTTTACGAAGGTGTGCAGAAGGAGCTTCAGAACCTCATCACCACCGCGCCTGCAGACAGCAAATATGGCAAGCTCTATCGCGCTTTCATGGATGAAAAGGCGGTCGAGCGCGCAGGCCTCAAGCCGTTGATGACAGATATCGACCAGGTGAAAGCGATCCAGGACAAGGGCGCTTTTGCCAAATACATGGCCGAAACCAATGGCAAGTTCGGCATCGACCTGTTCGATTACAGCGTCGGCTCCGACACCGAGAACCCCAACCTCAACGTGCTCTACATGGGCCAGAGCGGGCTGGGCCTGCCCAATCGCGATTATTACCTCAAGGCCGAATTCGCCAAGCAGCGCGCGGCCTACAACGCCTATATCGTCCGGACCATGAAAGCGATCGGCACCCCCGATCCGAAGGCAGCCGCCGAAAAGATCATGGCGTTCGAAACCTATGTCGCGCAATTGAGCTGGGAGCCCGACCAGCAGCGCCAGATCGAGCTGCTGAATAATCCCTATTCGACCGAGCAGTTCGAAGCCTATGCCCCTGGCGTCGACTGGAACCAGTATTTCGCCGGTGCCGGCATCCCGCCGCAAAAACGCCTGATCGCGGGAGAGAACACGGCGATCAAGGCGCTGGCCGAGCTGTATAATTCCACCCCGCTCGAAACTCTCAAGCTGTGGCAGGAATTCCATATCGCCAGCCAGGCATCGCCCTATCTTACCAAGAAGATGGTCGACAGCCGCTTCAAGTTCACCAGCACGCTGTCGGGCGTGACGCAAGAACGCCCACGCTGGAAGCGCGCCGTGTCGATGGTCGACGGTTCGCTCGGCGAGCTGGTCGGCGAGGCCTATGTGGCGAAATACTTCCCGCCCTCGGCCAAGGCCAAGATGCAGGATCTGGTTGCCAATCTCAAGCTGGCAATGGCAGACCGGATCAAGGGCAACAGCTGGATGAGCCCCTCGACCAAGGAAGCGGCGCTCGACAAGCTGTCCAAGATGAGCGTGATGGTCGGCTATCCCGACAAGTGGCGCGATTATTCGGGCCTCACCATCACCGACAACCTCTATGCCGATGCCGAGGCCGCGGGCAAGTTCAACGCTGCCTACCAGATGAGCTTCCTCGGCAAGCCGGTCGACCGCAAGCTGTGGGGTATGAACCCGCAGACCGTGAACGCGTATAACGGCGGACTGGAAAACAAGATCGTGTTCCCGGCGGGTATCCTGCAACCGCCGTTCTTCGATCCGGCGGCGGACCCGGCGGTCAACTACGGTGCGGTCGGCGCGGTGATCGGGCACGAAATCAGCCACGGCTTCGACGATCAGGGCCGCAAGATCGACGCCAATGGCGCGGTGCACGACTGGTGGACGCCGGAAGATGCCAAGCGCTTCGATGCCAAAGCCAAGGAATACGGTGCCGAATTCGCAGCCTATGACGACAATCCCGGGGTGAAGATCAATCCCGAGCTGACCATGGGTGAGAACATCGCCGATCTTGCAGGCCTGACCGTGGCGCTCGATGCCTATCATCGCTCGCTGGACGGCAAACCCGCACCGGTGATCGACGGGCTGACCGGCGACCAGCGTTTCTTCCTGTCGTGGGCGCAGGTGTGGCGAAGCAAGCAGCGCGAAGACGCCATGAAGAACCAGGTCGCCACCGATCCGCACAGTCCGGCGCGCTATCGCACGCTCACCGCGATGCGGAACATCGACGACTGGTACAAGGCGTTCGACGTGAAGCCCGGCGATGCGATGTATATCCCGCCCGACAAGCGTGTGCATATCTGGTGATTCAGGCCGGAGCCTGCGCGCAAATTCGGGCAACCGGAAATGCCGTAGGCTCCAGCTTGTTAAGGTCCGCTTAGGAATTTACCCGATAGTAACCCTCCCGGGTGTGGTGGACCCATCGATTATCCGGGAGGGTCACAATCAATGCGTGGAATGAAACTGCTTGGCGGAGCCTTGGCTCTCGGCCTTTTGACCGCTGGCACCGTTGCGCGGGCCGACGATCCCAACGATCCGTCGATGAAAAGCAAGGCGGCGCGCGAGCGCGACCGCGCGGCGATCCGCGAGCTCAATCTGCGCCAGCTCGACCATGTTCGCGAGCGCGATGCGCGGCAGGCGGAAGGCTGGAAAGCCTATCGCGACTATCCGCGCCAGCAAGCCGAATACGAGCGTCGCATGGCCGAATGGCGGCGTGCAGTGCGCCTGTGCCAGAGTGGTCATTACGACTATTGCGACCGTTAGGCCTGAGGTTAAAACTTGGTCATCGCTGGCTCATTTGCGATCAATCGCGGACCTTTTTCCGGTTTTCGGCATTGTTTGGGATGAATAAGGGGAAGTCCAGCGGCTGTGGAGGCAAACCTCCCGGCCACCCGCTTCCCTCTGAATGAAGCCTGGCAATGGAGCATTTTCGCGCCGTGTTCGATGACGCTTATCTCGATCAGAAACCGACCGGAGACAGTCCGGTCGATGACGAGATTCGTCAGTTGATCGTCGATCTCTACACCCCGCTGGATACCCCGGCGCGCGCGCCTGCCACTGCGCAGGAACGCGCCGCAAAGCGTGAGGAACGAGCCCGCGAAGATTTGCGCCGCGCACGGGAGGCTGCGCGCAAGGCGTTCAATGTGCGCCCTTCCTTCCTCAAGCGCCGGCAAGCCAAGCAGATCCTGTCCACCTGAGTTCACGCAATCGGTACGGATGACGCGAGCCGGTCGACACGTTAAGTTCGTGTGATGTCGCATCGCTTGTTCGTCGCCCACCGTCCACCCCCGGCAATCCGTGAAGCTTTGATCGCGACCATGCATTCGCTGCCGGGGGCGCGTTGGCAGGACGATGCGCAACTCCACCTCACCTTGCGCTTTATCGGCGAAATCGATGCAGGACAGGCCGAGGGTCTTGCCGCCGAACTGGATCGGGTGCGCGCCGCGCCTTTTCCTTTGGCGATCGAAAGCGTTGGCCATTTCGAAAAGAAGCGCAAACCCCATACACTGTGGGCGGGCGTGACCGCCTCGCAGCCGCTCGCGGTGCTACAGGGCCGGATCGAGCGGGCCTGTCGCAAGGCCGGGCTGGCACCGGAAACGCGCCGATTTGCGACGCATATCACCCTCGCCCGGCTCAATTCCGCCAGTGCATCGCCCGCCGGCTTCATTGCCGCGCACGCTGCGCTGACCAGCGAGCCTTGGACGCTCGATAACTTCGATCTCGTCGAAAGCCATCTGGAAAGCGCAGGCGCAAGGTACGAAACCATATGTCGCTACCGCCTCTCCGCCAGTTGATAAAGCACCGTCACTGATCGACGAACGGCCACGTCCACCCTTGCAATCCATGCTCATCCCCTGTTCAAGCGGAATTGTTAAAACTGTTACTTCTTCCCCGGGCCCGGCGGCTGTCCTTGCATCGTCATGGAAACCGCGCCGCTGCCCGTCAGTTGATATGGAGAGATGAATGAAGGCCCCCATTCTGGCCACCACTGCCCTCGCCGCCACGCTCCTTGCCGGATGCATGACGACCTCTGGAGATAGCGCGATGGCCGAAGCACCTGCCGCCCCCGCCCCCACCACCGCTTCGAATGACGCGATTCCGCAGGGCACCGGCCCGTTCGCGCAGGAAAGCAATTTGCCCTTCCACGCGCCCGATTTCACCAAGATCAAGGAATCGGATTATGTCCCAGGCTTCGAGCAGGGCATGGCGATCCAGACCGCCGAAGTGAAGGCGATCACCGACAATCCCGCCGCACCGACGTTCGACAACACCATCGTCGCGCTCGAGAAATCGGGCCGGATGCTGGGCCGGGTGAGCGCCGTGTTCAGCGCGCTGACCAGCGCCGATACCACGCCGGGCCTCGACAAGATCGACGAAGAGATGGGGCCGAAACTGTCGGCGCATTCGGACTCGATCATGCTCAATCCCAAGCTTTTCGCCCGCGTTTCGGCGGTTTATGACCAGCGCGCGCAGCTGGGCCTCGACAATGAGGACATGAAGCTGCTCGAACACACCTACAAGGCGATGGTCCATGCCGGGGCCAAGCTGACCCCGGCCCAGCGCGAGCGGGTTGTTGCGATCAATTCCGACCTGTCCAAGCTCACCACCCAATTCGGCCAGATGGTGCGCGACGGCACCGTCGCCAGTGCGCTGGTGGTTGACAACAAGGCCGACCTCGCTGGCATGTCGGACGCCGAAATCCAGGCCGCCGCCAAGGCTGCCGCTGAAAAGGGCATGGCGGGCAAATACCTGATCACCTTGCAGAACACGACGCAACAGCCTGCCCTGGCGGAACTCAACAACCGTGATGTGCGCAAGAAGCTGTTCGATGCCAGCTACTACCGCGATGACAAGGGCAACCAGTACGATACGCGCGATCTGATCTCCAAGATCGTCCAACTGCGCGCCGAAAAGGCTGCGTTGTTCGGCGATCCCGACTGGGCGACCTATGTCATGTGGGATCGCATGGCCAAGAACCCCAAGACCGCGCTCGCCTTCATGGACCAGATGGTGCCGCCCCTCGCCGCGACGCAGCGCAGCGAAGCTGCCGAGCTCGACAAGGTGATCAAGCAGGACGGCGGCGATTTCACAGTCAAGCCGTGGGACTGGTTCAAATATTCCGACCAGCTCAAGAAGGCCAAGTTCGACATCGATCCGGACGAGGTGAAGCAGTATTTCGAAATTCACCGCGTGCTGGAAGATGGCGTGTTCTACGCCGCCAACCAGCTTTACGGCCTGACCTTCAAGCGCCGCACCGATATCCCGGTCTACAACAAGGACGTGTGGGTCTACACCGTCTATGACAAGGACGGTAGCGAGCTGGGCCTGTTCTATTTCGACCCATACCAGCGCGCCAGCAAGAGCGGCGGGGCATGGATGAGCAATTTCGTCGAACAGAGCCATCTGTTTGGCGACAAGCCGGTCATCTACAACGTCCTCAACATCCCCAAGGCGCCCGCGGGCGAGCCGCAGCTGATCAGTTTCGACTGGGCCGAAACGATGTTCCACGAATTCGGCCACGCGCTGCACGGGTTTTTCGGCAACGAGAAATACCCCAGCCTTTCGGGCACCAATGTGGCGCGCGATTTCGTGGAATTCCCCAGCCAGGTCAACGAGATGTGGGCGAGCTACCCCAAGGTGCTCGAACATTATGCCAAGAACTACAAGACCGGCGCACCGATCCCCAAATCGCTGGTCGACAAGATCGAGGCATCGTCCAAATTCAACCAGGGCTATGAGTTCGGCGAGACGGTCGAGGCCGCCTTGCTCGACATGAAGTGGCATTCGCTCTCGCCGGATCAGGCCAAGGCGATCGACACGCCGGCCAAGGTTGACGCTTACGAGAAGAACTCGCTGGAGCAGACGGGGCTGGAAATCGGGCTGGTGCCGCCGCGCTACCGCTCGACCTATTTCAACCACATCTTCTCAAGTCCGGTGGGCTATTCGGCGGGCTATTACAGCTATCTGTGGACCCAGATGCTGGACCATGACAGCCGTCACTGGTTCCTGGCCCACGGCGGGCTGACGCGCGAAAATGGCCAGCATTTCCGCGATACCGTGCTCAGCCGCGGTTCGACGCAAGACTACTACAAAATGTTCGAAAACTTCACCGGCCATGCGCCCAGCCCCAAGCCGCTGCTTGAGGATCGCGGGCTGATGAAAACGCCGTCGAAGTAATCGACGTTGTAGCTAGAACGTCACCAATGCCCGCTGGCCCGGTTCGCCGATCCAGCGGGCGGTAACGCCCCAGACGCGCTCGACCACCTCGGTGGCGAGCGCGTTTTCGCATCCGCCGTCGGCGGCCACGCGGCCTTTGTCGAGCACCACCACCCGGTCCGCATGGTTCATCGCCAGCGCCAGATCGTGCAGCACCAGCACCACGCCCGCGCCCGCTTTCGCCGCGCTGCGCAAATGCCTGAGCAATGCGAGCTGGTGCGCAAGATCGAGTGCAGCGAGAGGCTCGTCGGCGAGGATCCATGCAGGTTCGCCCGCCAGCACCCGCGCCAACAGCACGCGAGCGGTCTCCCCACCCGATAGCGACTGCGCCCGGCGCTCGGCAAAGCTCTGGAGGTCGAGCGCCGCAAGCGAGGCCGCAACCGGCGCCGGATCGCTATCGCCATGCGGCATCCGCCCGAGCGCGACGAGGCTGCGCACCGGCACGTCCCAAGCAATCTCATGCGCTTGCGGGAGATAGCCGATCTTCTGCCCGCGCGTACGCGGCGTCATGGCGGCAAGCGGCTCTCCATCGAGCAGCGCCGCGCCGCTATCGGGTTCCAGCAAGCCAGCGAGCGTTTCGAGAAGGGTCGATTTGCCCGCTCCGTTCGGCCCGCAGATCGCTGTGATCGTGCCGGGTTCGAGCATGAGCGACACATCGCTCAGCCGCTTGGCGACCGAGATGGCCTGCGCCGCCAGCCTCATGCCAGCCCCCGCCGCATCCGCAGCAGCAGCCACAGGAAGAAGGGCGCACCCAGCAGGCTGAGGGCGATGCCAAGGCGGATTTCGGTCATGGTCGGGATCAGCCGGATCGCGCTGTCCGCCACCAGCACCAGCAGCGCCCCGGCAAGTGCGCTTGGCAGGATCAATTGCGAGGGGCGGCGGTCGGTCAGCGGGCGCACCAGATGCGGCACGATCAGTCCGACGAAACCGATGATCCCGGCAACCGCGGTGATCGCGCCGACAGTCAGCCCGATCCCCGCCACCAGCAGCCACAACAGTCGGCGCGGCTGAACGCCCAGCGAACGCGCCACGGCTTCGCCCAGGGTCAGCGCGTCGAGCGCGCGCCCGGCACGCCACAACAGCGCGATACCCGCCAGCACCAGCGGCGCGGCCAGCTCGACATCGCTCCAGCTCCGGTCCGTCAGCGCGCCGTTGAGCCACATCACGATGGTTTCCATCGCGAAGGCATTGGGCGCGAGACTGATCGCCAGCGCCATCAATGCGCCGGTGAGGCTGGCGATCATCAAGCCGGCGAGCGTGAAAAGCGCAATCCCGCCGGTGCGCCCGGCGATCAGCGCCAGCAGCGCCATCGCCCCGCCCGCCCCGATCAGCGCGAAGATCGGCAGCAGCCACGCACTCGCCGCAAAACCGAAGAACAGCGCCACCACCGCGCCCAGCGCCGCACCGGGCGCGATCCCGAACAGCCCCGGATCGGCCAGTGGATTGCGCAGATAGCCCTGCATCGCTGCCCCGGCCGCGCCCAGACCGCCACCCACGATCAGCGCGAGCACGCTCCTCGGCAGGCGCAGTTCGGCGAGGATCAGCACGGCGTTGGGGGTTGTTGCCGGGTCCAGCCACACGCGGCCCGCCAGCAGCGACAGCGGGAAGGCGATCACCAGCAGTCCGGCAAAGATGGCAGAAGCGCGGGTCATGATGCGGCGGCCTGGCTGCGTAGGGCGCGCAGGCGGGTCATCGCGCGAATGATCGTCGGCCCGCCGCAATAGAGCAGGTTCGGCGCAAACGGCGCGATGGTCGTGTGGTTCAATTGGCGCAGCACCGGGTGATGCTGCCCACGCGCGCTGCCAGCGACC
Organism: Qipengyuania algicida; assembly: GCF_009828025.1. Taxonomy (GTDB): domain Bacteria; phylum Pseudomonadota; class Alphaproteobacteria; order Sphingomonadales; family Sphingomonadaceae; genus Qipengyuania; species Qipengyuania algicida. The sequence continues at coordinate 195,216 of NZ_WTYA01000001.1, forward strand.
AGCAGCACTTGCGGCGGATGCGCCACCACCTGTTCGAGCGAGAGATAGGCCCCCTGCCCCATGCCGCGCTCCGCCGAATAGCTGGTGAAACCTGCACGGCCGAGCAGGTCGCTGATCAGCGTTCCCGCACCCGGCACGATCCCGCCCGGTTGCCACAGCGCGGCGGTGATCGGCTTGCCGCCAACGAGCTTCGCTGCCTTCGCAATCCGCTGGGCCAGCGCGCTTCCCCGTGCAGGATGCCCCGTCAGCGCGGCGATGCGGCGGACCTGCGCCTCGCTCTCCTCGACGGTGCTCGCGATACCGAACGTCTCCACCCTCAGCCCCAGCCGCCGATAAGCCGCGAGCGTCGACGGTGCGGTGAAGCTGCTCGCCAGCACGAGGTCGGGGTGCAGCTCCAGCACCTCCTCCGCGCTGCCGCCGGTCGCATGGAGGCTGCGCGCGGTGGCAAGGTCCATCGAGGTCGAGCGCGGGTCCTGGCTATAATGTGAGATGGCGAGGATCTGCGCGCGATCGGCCACATCCGCGACGATCGCATCGGTGCAGGGATTGAGGCTGACGATGGTGGGGTGCTCCCGCGGCGCGGCGGCAGGCGTGGCGCTGGCCGCGCATCCCGCCAGCATCAGCGCCGCAAGGAGCACGCCGGATTTCACATCCGGCCCCTCACCCCGATAAACGCCCCGCGTCCGGGCGAACCATACCCCGCCGCCGTCTGGTAGCTTTCGTCGAAGATGTTTTCGACCCGCCCGAACAGATCGATATCATGCGTCAGTGGTACAGAGGCGGTGATGTCGGCCAGCGTGTAGCCCGCCAGCCGGTCAACTTCACCGGCCTTGTCGTAACTTGGGCCGACCAGCCGCAGCTGCCCGCCCAATGTCACCCCGAACGGTGCGGTGTAATCGGCATGGACCGTCGCCATGTCGCGCGGCCTGCGCGCCAGATCGAGGCCGGTGCCGCGATCCTGCGCGGTCAGATGGGTGTAGTATCCCGCCAGACGCAGGCCCGGCGCAAGCTGCGTGCCCGCCTCCAGCTCGATCCCATGCGCGCGCGCGCGGTCGGTGTTGTCATAGGTGCCAAAGGGCCGGTTGGTGCAGATTCCGCCGGTCACGCCGAAGCAAGAGACGAAGGTAATCAGCTGCGAAGAATCGCGCCGGAACGCGGTCAGCGCGAAATGCGTGCCTTCCCCGCGCGTGCCATGCTCGATCCCGAAATCGACGCTGGTGCTGGTCTCGGGCCGCAGCTGCTGGTTGCCGTAATCGGAATAGAGTTGATACAGCGTCGGTGGCTTGAACCCCTCGCCATAGCTGGTGCGCAAACGCCAGCCGTGTCCGAGGCCATAGCTGATATCGCCGCCAAGGCTCACCTTGCTGCCGAAGCGTTCATGATCGTCGACCCGCGCCCCGGCATGGGCCGCCAGATTGCCGAGAACCCAGCCCGCCTGCAGATAGCCGCCGGTGATACTGGTGGCGGCATGGGCGTCATAGCTCGTCTGGTAGCTGGTGCGTTCATGCTCGCCACCGAACGCCAGCGTCAGCCCGCCGATCAGGCGATATTCGCCGCGCAGGCTGACCATGTCCGAATGCCCGTCTCCGGTGAACGTCGGCGCGGGTCCGGTCGCGGGATCGAAATTGTCGCGCGCGGTATCGGCAAACGACCATGCGCCGCGCAGGGTCAGATCCATGCCGTAATAAGCCAGACCCAGCGCGCCCGAATATTGCTTAGTCGTCTGCGTTTCGTCGGTATCGGCCAGCACGTAATTGGGCGGCGGGAAGCCGTCGATGTCGAGATGGGCGTGCGAATAGCGGCCATTGGCGAAAGCTTCGATCTGCGGGGTCAGGTCGACATGCGCCGTGCCGCCCACGCCCCACTGCCTCAGCCCGTCGGGCTCGGTCCCGTCGGCGGCGGCGGAAAAGCCGTCGGACCGGATCGCCGCACCGCCCAGCCCAATGCTGTAGCCATCGCCCTTGATCCCCGCCGAAGCCTGCGTCGTCAGCGTGTTGCGCGCGCCATATTCGACGCTCGCGCCAAGGCCGGGCGTCGCGCGCGTGGTGATGTCGACCACCCCGCCCATCGCGTCCGCGCCCCAGATGGTGCTGTTCGATCCGCGCAGGAAATCGATCCGGCTGATGTTGCTGGCGAGCAGCGTGCCGAAATCGAAGCCGCCCGCGGGTGAGGACGGATCGGCCACGCGCACCCCGTCGATCAGCACCAGCAGCTGATCGGCATCGGCTCCGCGTACGCTGACCCCGGTGTAGGAGCCGAGCGGGCCGTTGCGGGTCAGACTGACCGAGGGAACCCGCTCCAGCACGCGGGCAATGTCGGCGCCCTGCACGGCGTCGATCTCTTGCCGGTCGATCAGCGTGACCGGTTGACCGGTGTTCTCGATCGAGGTCGACAGGCCATTGGCGGTGACGGTGATCGTCGGGGCATCGTCGGTTGCTGTCGCAGCGCGATCATGCCGCGCCGCCGGAACGGGTGTCGGTGTCGGAGCCGGGGCGGGTGCAGGCTCCCCCTGCCGGGCAAGGATTTCGGCGACCGCTGCGTCACCGGCATCCTGCCGCTGTTGCTGCGCATCCTGCGCATGGGCCGCCGATGCAATCAGCGAAACGGAGAAAAGAAACAGATATTTGGACACAAAACCTCCATCGTGAACGGTTGTGCCGCTCATGACGGAGGGAGCGCAAAGAGACGCGCTCACCCGTTTGCCATCGGTGCACCCCGCCCGTGGCCGAACGACCGTCATCGGCAGGTCTCCTGGCTCCCGGATCATCGGCCCGCCCCCGCCTTCCCGACGCGCCCGAAAGCGGTATCAGTGGCATATTGGAGGCGGCCCTCCCCGGTCACAGTTGCGGGGGCAGCGGGAGCTTCGCACTCCCTTCCCTCTTAGGATCCGGCCCTCTTGCGAAGGATGGATCAACCCATGACGTGCGCGGCCCTTAGGCGCGGCTGATCCGGCTGGCAAGATTTACGGATCGATAACCGTGACCACGAACTTACCCTTAGTCGGTCGGTCGCCATAGGGCCGCTAACGCCGCAGAGCGCCATAACAAAAAGGTTCGCCGACACATGACCATTCGCTTCGCCGCCGCCCCCCAGCTTCGCCATTCTCACGTTGCGCGGGTGCTGTCATGGAACGGACCACAGGCCGCAGCGAACGACAATCCCGGCCAGCATGATCCGCTGTCCTCCCGCGCGGTGCGCGAGGCGCTGGCGCATTTTGCAATCCACGGGATGCGCGCCGCAAGCGAAGCACGGCGTGCCGCACTCGACGCGCGCGCGAGCGGCGATCCAGCGGGTTTCCGCCATTGGGTCTCGATCTGCCGGGTGCTCGACGATCGGCTGGCAAACGACCTCGCGCCGCAGGAAGCCTGCTGACGGGCGCATTATTGCTACTGCAAACTATTCGCAAAGATAGTTGCCGCCCCATGGTTTTTGGCGGTTGCAATCCCCGCGGTGCAGGCCTACGTCCCCCGGCAAGTTGCCGGATGCAGCCTCTGTCGCGGGACGTTGGGCGCATTATTCTCGGCCAGGCCTTCATGTCCCGCAGGACGCAAAGGACAACAGAGCAGTAGCCATGGCCCGCAAAAAAATCGCCCTCATCGGCGCCGGAATGATCGGCGGCACCCTCGCCCACCTCGCAGCGAAGAAGGAAATGGGCGACATCGTCCTTTTCGACATCGCCGAAGGCATGCCCCAGGGCAAGGCACTCGATCTCAGCCAGTGCGGCCCGGTCGAAGGCTTCGACGCCAGGATCACCGGCACCAATGATTATGCCGACATCGCCGGGGCAGACGTGGTGATCGTCACCGCCGGCGTGCCGCGCAAGCCCGGCATGAGCCGTGACGATCTGCTCGGCATCAACCTGAAAGTGATGAAGTCGGTCGGCGAAGGCATCAAGAACAACTGCCCCGACGCATTCGTGATCTGCATCACCAACCCATTGGACGCGATGGTTTGGGCACTGCGCGAATTTTCCGGCCTGCCGCACAACAAAGTGGTCGGCATGGCAGGCGTGCTCGACAGCGCGCGCTTCGCAACCTTCCTCGCATGGGAATTCGACGTCAGCGTCAAGGACGTGAACGCATTCGTGCTCGGCGGCCACGGCGACACCATGGTCCCCGTCACCAGCTACACCACGATCAACGGCATTCCGGTCAAGGATTTCGCCCAGATCAAGGGCGTGTCCGAGGATCGCATCGACGAGATCGTGAAGCGCACGCGCGGCGGCGGCGGTGAGATCGTCGGCCTGCTCAAGACCGGCTCCGCCTTCTATGCCCCCGCGACCAGCGCGATCAGCATGGCAGAAGCCTATCTGGGCGACCAGAAGCGCGTCATCCCCTGCGCCGCCTATGTCGAAGGCAAGTATGGCGTCGACGGCCTCTATGTCGGCGTGCCGGCGGTGATCGGTGCGGACGGCATCGAGGACGTGGTCGAGATCGACCTGTCGGACGAAGAAAAGAGCAACCTCAAGGTTTCGACCGACGCGGTCGAGGAACTGCTGGTCGCCTGCAAGGGGCTGGATGAAAGCCTGAAATAATTTCCCGAGCCCCAGCGCAGGCTGGGGCCTCCATCGGCCCAGCGCCAGACCGAGAGAGGTCCCTGCCTTCGCAGGGACTCACAAAGGACCAGAGACATGAGCATCCTCGTAGACAAGAACACCAAGGTCATCACGCAAGGGATGACCGGCGACACCGGCACTTTCCACACGCAGCAGGCGCTCGATTACGGGACGCAGATGGTTGCGGGTGTGACCCCCGGTAAGGGCGGCACCGAGCATATCGGCCTGCCCGTTTTCAACACGGTCAAGGAAGCCAAACAGGCAACCGGCGCGACCGCATCGTGCATCTATGTCCCGCCGCCGTTCGCAGCGGATTCTATCCTCGAAGCGATCGACGCCGAGGTCGAACTGATCGTTTGCATCACCGAGGGCATTCCGGTCCTCGACATGGTGAGGGTGAAGCGTGCGCTCGACGGCAGTAAGAGCCGCCTTATCGGGCCCAACTGCCCCGGCGTACTGACCCCCGGCGAATGCAAGATCGGCATCATGCCCGGCTCAATCTTCAAGAAGGGTTCGGTTGGCGTCGTCTCTCGCTCGGGAACGCTGACCTATGAAGCCGTGCACCAGACGACAATGGTCGGCCTGGGCCAGACCACCGCGGTCGGCATCGGCGGCGATCCGGTCAATGGCACCAATTTTATCGACGTGCTCGACCTGTTCCTCGACGATGACGAGACCAAGTCGATGATCATGATCGGCGAAATCGGCGGCAGCGCCGAGGAAGAAGCCGCAGAATTCATCAAGCATCAGGCGAAGAAGGGCCGCAAGAAACCGATGGTCGGCTTCATCGCGGGCCGCACGGCGCCTCCGGGCCGCCGCATGGGCCACGCCGGTGCGATCGTCTCCGGCGGTCAGGGCGGCGCGGAAGACAAGATCGCTGCGATGGAAAGCGCTGGCATTCGCGTCAGCCCCTCGCCCAGCGAACTCGGCACCACGCTCGACGCGCTGCTGAAAGAGCTGGCCTAAGCAGAATTGCGGATGGTCCCGCTGGTGGGACCGTCCGCGTTTGTGAGGCATTGGCATAGTGAGCCGACAATCCGGTCGGCGTTAAGGAAACCCCGTCATGGGTAAAGAACCGCAAGACTTCATCCCCGAGCTGACCGATCAGGAAGGTCCGCAACCCGGCCCGAGCTGGGCCCGCAAGGGCTGGCCGCTGTCGGGCGTTGCGGCGGAGGACGATCTTACCCAGAGCCTCGACCCGATCGCAATGAAGATTGCGGTCGCCAAGGCGGCGGACAAGGCGGGCAAACCCACCGATCCCAAGGCGATCGAGCGCGCGGCCGAGGATTCGATCCAGGCGATGCTGCTGATCCGGCTGTTCCGCGTGCGCGGGCATCTGGCCGCCGATCTCGATCCGCTGGGCCTCAGCCATCGCGACGTGCCCGAAGAGCTGACGCTCGAATGGCACGGCTTTGCGGGCAAGGAAGATCGCGAAGTCTTCGTCGGCGGCGCTTTCGGTTACGACTGGGTCGCCATCGGCACGCTGTATCAGGCACTCAAAGACACCTATTGCGGCAATGTCGGCCTCGAATACATGCACATCTCCGACACGGAGGAACGCCGCTTCCTCCAGGAGAAGTTCGAAAGCCCGGGCGAGACGATCCAGTTCACCGACGAGGGCAAGCGCGCCATTCTGGCGGCGGTGATCCGCGGCGAACAATACGAGAATTTCCTCGGCAAGAAATACGTCGGGACCAAGCGGTTCGGCCTCGACGGGGGCGAATCGATGATCCCCGCACTCGAAGCGGTGATCAAATACGGCGGCCAGATGGGCGTGCGCGAGATCATCTATGGCATGGCCCACCGTGGCCGCCTGAACGTGCTCGCCAATGTGATGGCCAAGCCTTACAAGGTCATCTTCCACGAATTTCAGGGCGGCAGCGCCAACCCCGACGATGTCGGCGGTTCGGGCGATGTGAAATATCACCTCGGCACCAGCACCGACCGCAGCTTCGACGATATCAACGTCCATATGAGCCTGGTGCCCAACCCCAGCCACCTCGAAGCGGTGAACCCGGTGGTGCTGGGCAAGGCCCGCGCGCAGCAGGCGATCCGTGACGATCTGAAGAAGCACGAACAGGTCCTGCCCGTATTGATCCACGGCGATGCCGCCTTCGCCGGGCAAGGCATCGTGTGGGAATGCCTCGGCTTTTCAGGCATCCGCGGGTACAACACCGGCGGTTGCATCCACTTCGTGATCAACAACCAGATCGGTTTCACCACCAGCCCGCAATTTGCGCGTTCATCGCCCTATCCCAGCGATGTCGCCAAGGGCGTTCAGGCGCCGATCCTGCACGTCAACGGCGACGATCCTGAAGCCGTCACCTTCGCCTGCAAGCTGGCGGTGGAATACCGACAGGTGTTCGGTCGCGATATCGTGATCGACATGTGGTGCTATCGCCGCTTCGGCCACAACGAGGGTGACGAGCCCAGCTTTACCCAGCCGTTGATGTACGACCGGATCAAACGGCATCCCAAGGTCAGCGTGATCTATACCGAACGCCTCGAGAAGGAAGGCGTGATCGAATCCGGCTATGCCGACGGGCTGACCGCGGAATTCACCGACCACCTCGAAAAGGAATTCGAGGCGGCGACCAGCTACAAGCCCAACGCAGCCGACTGGTTCGGCGGGCGCTGGTCGGGCCTCAACAAGCCGGCCGATCCGGAAAATGCGCGCCGCAATGTCGAAAGCGCGCTGGGCGACAAGCTGATGGGCAGCCTCGGGCGCACGCTCACCACCGTCCCGGATGACGTGAACGTCCACAAGACGCTGGGCCGCATCCTCAAGGCCAAGGCCGAGATGTTCGAAAGCGGCGAAGGTTTCGACTGGGCAACCGCCGAAGCGCTGGCTTTCGGCAGCCTCGTCACCGAAGGCTTCGGCGTGCGATTGTCGGGCCAGGATTCTGGTCGCGGCACTTTCAGCCAGCGCCACGCGGTGTGGATCGACCAGAAGGACGAGCACAAATACATCCCGCTGGCCACCCTGCCCCACGGCAAGTTCGAGGTCTATGACAGCCCGCTATCCGAATATGGCGTGCTGGGCTTCGAATACGGGTTCGCCATGGCCGATCCCAAGACTCTGGTGCTGTGGGAAGCGCAGTTCGGCGATTTCGCCAATGGCGCGCAGATCATGATCGACCAGTTCGTTGCCGCGGGCGAGGCCAAATGGCTGCGCGCCAACGGCCTCGTGATGCTGTTGCCGCATGGCTACGAGGGACAGGGGCCGGAGCATTCCTCCGCACGCCTCGAACGCTTCCTTCAGCTCAGCGCGAACGACAATATGTGCGTGTGCAACATCACCGTGCCGTCGAACTACTTCCACGTGCTGCGCCGCCAGATGCTGCGCCCGTTCCGCAAGCCGCTGGTGATCATGACGCCCAAGAGCCTGCTGCGCCATCCGATGGCGAAGAGCGCGGCGAGCGAGTTCACCGGCGAGAGCCACTTCCGCCGGATCGTCAGCGACACGACCGAGATTGCCGACGAGAAGGTCAAGCGGCTGGTGCTGTGCAGCGGCAAGGTCGCCTATGACCTGATCCAGAAGCGTGACGAGGCGGGATTGGACGATGTGTCGATCGTGCGGATCGAACAGCTTTATCCCTTCCCCGGCGATCCACTGGCGCTGCGGATCGAACGGATGACCAATCTGGAATCGATCGTGTGGTGTCAGGAAGAGCCGAAGAACAACGGTGCATGGTTCTTCGTCGATCGCCTGATCGAGGAAGCGGCCGAAAAGGCAGGCAAGTCCGGTATGCGGCCCTGCTATGCCGGACGCGAAGTGTCCGCGAGCCCGGCCACCGGTCTCGCCAAACGTCACCAGGTACAGCAGGAATCGCTGGTCAGCATCGCTCTCGGCCTTGCCGATGGCGGAGCTGCCGCACGCGGCGACAGCAAGTAAATTCAATCGCCTAGATAAGGCAACGAGGTAAGATGGCCCAGGAGATCAAGGTACCAACGCTCGGTGAATCGGTCACCGAAGCTACTGTCGGCGAATGGCTCAAGCAGCCCGGCGACCCGGTCCAGCGCGATGAACCCATCGCCAGTCTCGAGACCGACAAGGTCGCCGTCGAGGTGCCCAGCCCGATCGCGGGCGTGATGGGCGAACTCAAGGTCGGCGTCGGCGACACCGTCGAAGTCGGCACGGTTATCGCCACCGTCGAGGAAGGCAGCGCCGGAGCGGCCAAGCCCGCCGCGCCCAAGGTCGAGAGCAAGGACGCACCCGCGCCCTCGCCTGCCCCCGCGCCAGCACAGGCGAAGGCGGCTTCCGGCGACGAATCGATCGCCATGTCGCCGGCCGTGCGCCGTGCAGTGCTCGAAGCCGGCGTCGATCCCACGCAGATCAAGGGCACTGGCAAGGATGGCCGGTTGACCAAGGAAGACGTGCTCGCAGCCGCTGAAGCAAAGAAAAGCGGCGGTGCGGCGCAAGCGGCGCCTGCTGCCTCTGCCTCCCCCGCACCGGCTGCGACCGGCGAACGGCGCGAGGAACGGGTCAAGATGACCCGGATGCGCCAGACCATCGCCAAGCGGCTGAAGGGCGCGCAGGAAAATGCCGCGCTGCTGACGACGTTCAACGATGTCGACATGTCGGCGGTGATCGAAACGCGCAACCGCTACAAGGATCTGTTCGCCAAGAAGCACGACATCCGCCTCGGCTTCATGGGCTTCTTCTCCAAGGCCGCCTGTCTTGCGCTGCGGGACGTGCCCAGCGTCAACGCCTATATCGAAGGCGATGAGATCGTCTACCACGACTATGTCGATATCTCGGTCGCGGTCAGCGCGCCCAACGGCCTCGTCGTGCCGGTCGTCCGCGACGTCGACCAGAAGGGCTTTGCCCAGATCGAAAAGGACATCGCCGATTTCGGCGCGCGCGCCAAGGACGGCACGCTGACGATGGACGACATGAAGGGCGGCACCTTCACCATCTCCAACGGTGGTGTGTTCGGATCGCTGATGTCGACCCCGATCATCAACCCGCCGCAGAGCGCGGTTCTGGGCCTCCACCGGATCGAGGATCGCCCGGTGGTGGTGGATGGTGAGATCGTCATCCGTCCGATGATGTATATCGCGCTGTCCTACGACCACCGCCTGATCGATGGCCGCGAGGCCGTGACCGCATTGAAGATTATCAAGGAAGCGATCGAAGATCCCGCGCGGATGCTGATCGACCTTTGAGGAAAGACACATGGCTGATTACGATTACGACGTCCTTGTCATCGGTGCCGGACCCGGCGGGTATGTTGCCGCGATCCGCGCGGCGCAGCTGGGGCTGAAGACCGCCTGTGCGGAAAGCCGGGAGACACTCGGCGGCACCTGCCTCAACGTCGGCTGCATCCCGTCCAAGGCGATGCTGCACGCCAGCGAATATTTCGACGCGGCGGCCAATGGCACGATGAGCAAGATGGGTGTCGAAGTCACGCCCAAGCTCAATCTCGACGCCATGCACGCCCAGCGCAAGGACGCTGTCGAAGGCTTGACCAAGGGCGTCGCGTTCCTGTTCAAGAAGAACAAGGTCGACTGGAAGAACGGCCATGCGAGCTTCGTCGATGCGCACACCGTCAAGGTGGGTGACGAGACGGTCACCGCGAAGAACATCGTGATCGCCACCGGGTCTTCGGTGACGCCGCTCCCCGGTGTCGAAGTCGACAATTCCAAGCACATCGTGGTCGATTCCACCGGCGCTCTGGAACTACCCGCAGTGCCAAAGAAGATGGTCGTCATCGGCGGCGGCGTGATCGGGCTGGAGCTTGGCTCGGTCTGGCGGCGTCTGGGCGCCGAAGTCACCTGCGTCGAATTCCTCGACCAGATCCTGCCCGGCATGGACGGCGACATTCGCAAGGAAGCGAACAAGATCTTCAAGAAGCAGGGGATCGAATTCAAGCTGTCGACCAAGGTCACCGGCTGCACCGTCAAGGGCAAGAAGGCCACACTGACGCTGGAACCGGCGGCGGGTGGCGATGCCGAAACGCTGGAGGCCGATTGCGTGCTGGTGTCCATCGGTCGCAGGCCCAACACCGACAAGCTCGGCCTCGACGCCATTGGCCTCGAAACCAACCAGCGCGGCCAGATCGAAACCGATCACGACTTCCGCACCAAGGTGGATGGCGTCTGGGCCATTGGCGACGTGATCCCCGGCCCGATGCTGGCCCACAAGGCCGAGGATGAAGGCATTGCCGTGGCAGAGAACATCGCCGGGCAGACCGGCATCGTGAACCACGATGTCATCCCCAGCGTCGTCTACACCTGGCCAGAAATCGCCGGTGTCGGCCTGACCGAGGAACAAGCGAAGGAAAAGGGCGAGATCAAGGTCGGCAAGTTCCCGATGATGGCCAACAGCCGCGCCAAGACCAATCACGAGCCCGACGGCTTCGTGAAGATCATCTCCGACGCCAAGACCGACCGCGTGCTGGGCACGTGGATCATCGCGGTCCCCGCAGGCACGATGATCGCCGAAGCCGCACTGGCAATGGAATTCGGCGCCACCAGCGAAGACATCGCCTACACCTGCCACGCCCACCCGACGCATTCGGAAGCGATCAAGGAAGCAGCGATGGCAGTGACCGGCAAGCCGATCCACATCTGATCCGATGCCCGGCACCGTCGCTATAGTCGGTGCCGGGCAGATCGGGATTGCTGCTGCACGCGCATTCGTCGATGCTGGGTGGCAGGTGTTCGTTCACGCCCGTAGTCAGCCTGTTTGGACGGTAGATCAGGCGTATTTCCATTCCTATCGACTCGGCAGCGATCCAGTGCCCGTCGCCGATGTAATTGTCGACACGATCGCTTTCGATGCCGAGGACATCGCACGCTACGACCCAGACCGCGTTGGCCGGTTGATTACCGTTTCCTCGGCCAGCGTTTACTGCGACGAGAAGGGACGCACGCTCGATGAAGCCGCCGGGAACGGCTTTCCCGAATTTGCTGCGCCCAGACTCGAAACCGATCCCACCGTCGCTGCCGGGCCTGCGACCTACTCCACCCGCAAGATCGCGATGGAGCAAGCCGCCAAGGAGAATTTCGGCGAGCGTGCGACCATCCTGCGCCCCTGCGCGATCCACGGCCCTTGGTCGCGCCACCCGCGCGAATGGTGGTTCGTCAAGCGTTTCATGGATGATCGCCATCGCATCCCGCTGGTGCATCCCCGCGCCAGCCGGTTCCAGACCACATCGGTCGATCTGATCGGTCGATTTGCCGCCAGCGCTGCCGACCGAGATCTGAGCGGAATATTCAATCTTGCCGATCGCGACGCACCGGATGTTGGCGAAATCGGTCGAACGCTCGCCGCTCGTTGCGGCGCGACAGTTGAACTCGTCGAACTTGAGCACTTGCAAGGCGCTGTCGGACGAACACCATGGTCGGTGACCCGTCCCTTTGTCATTGCTGGCGACAAGGCAGTCACCGCAGGCAAAATCGAAGCGCAAACATACGCCGAAAGCATAGCTCCGGCAGTTGATTGGCTATTCGAGACCGATCGATACGCTTGGCAAGCGACCTTTCCCCAGCTGGCCCGCTATCCGTGGGATATGTTCGACTATGCCGCCGAGGATGCTCTTTTCCAAACCCTGTGACACGGTATGTTGTGTCAGCATGGGAAATCCGATCGCACAACGCAAACTCGTGACCATCTACGCCTCGGCAGCACTTGCCGTGCCGGTTCTTTCCGGCCTCGCTTATCTCTGGCATTTCAACGCGCCATCGACATATCTGGCGGTCAATGCAGGGGCTTTGGTCATCGGGGGGTTAGCCATTGCGCTGACACCTGCGCCACCTGCTGGAAACGCGCGACGCATTGTTTTCGCTGTCCTGCTTGCGCTGCTGTTCGTGCCGCTTTTCACCGGTCCACAGATCAATCACGTCGCGCGATGGCTGCCGCTCGGTCCGTTTGCCCTGCATGTGGGCGCACTGGTCGTTCCGTCGCTGGTGGTGCTTGCGTCCATGGAGGAGAGAGACGCCCCCTTTATCCTCGCAGTTGCCCTGTTCGCGGTCTCGCTCCAGCCGGACATGGCAACCGGGGCGGCGCTGATGCTGGCGGCGGTCGGTCTTTGTGTCGGCACGCAGGACTGGAAGCTGGTGGTCTTCGCCATTGTCGCCTTCGTCACCAGCCTCGTGATGGCGGTGCATGGGGAATTGCCCGCACAACCCTTCGTCGAGCACGTTTTGACGTCGCTTGTCATGGAAAGCCCGTTCGCCGCGCTGGGGCTGTTCGCCGCCCAGCTGGCGTGCTTCCTGATCATCCTCTATGCGCTACCAGCAGCCGAGCAAGGCCGCCGCGCGCTTGCCGGATCGTTTTTCGGCTTCGCAGTTGCGGCTGTATTCTCGAATTATCCCAGCGTTCTGATAGGTTACGGCGCCGCCCCGATCCTTGGCTATGGACTTGCGCTAGGCCTGCTGGCGGGAACGGCACCACGCACAGCAATTCGCGTTTGATCGCTCCCGATTGGCTGCTTAAAGCAGCAGCAAAGGAGAGTGGCGCGTGGCTTATCCCAAATTGACTGAGGAGCCGGGCGCGATTGCGCTGGCTGCGCAAATTTCCGCGAGGCAATTGTCGCCACTCGAGGCGGTCGATGCCGCGATTGAGCGGATCGAGTCGCTCGACGGACCAATCAACGCCGTTGTCGTGCGCGATTTCGACCGGGCGCGCGATGCAGCAAAGGCGCTGGGCGATGATCCCGATCCCGAGAGGCCGCTGTTTGGCGTGCCAATGACGGTCAAGGAAAGCTTCGACGTTGCCGGGCTACCCACCACTTTCGGGCATGAGCGGTTCAAGGACAATATCGCCCGGCATGACAGCGTGGTCGTGCAGCGCCTGAAGGATGCGGGCGCGATTATCCTGGGCAAGACGAACGTCCCGCCGGACCTTGCCGACCTGCAGAGCACGAACCCGCTCTATGGCCAGACCAACAACCCGCACAATCACGATCGGGTTGCGGGCGGATCTTCGGGCGGCAGCGCGGCAGCGGTCGCCAGCGGCATGGTGCCGTGCGAATACGGCAGCGACATCGGCTCCTCGATCCGCAACCCTGCGCATTTCAACGGCATATTTGGCCACAAGACCACATTCGGCCTCGTCAGCCGCAGGGGGCACACGCACCCCATGGCCGCCGGCCGCGATATGCACGATGGCCCGCTTTCGGTCGTCGGTCCTCTGGCGCGCGACCCGCAGGATTTGGCCCTTCTGCTCGAAGTCACCGCCGAACTGCCAATCAAGCGCAAGCCCAAGCCACCTACCGAATTGCGCTTTCTCGTGCTGCTCGATCACCCGGCCAGCGAAGTCGATGATGGCGTGCGCGCGCCGATCGAGGCAGCCGCTACCGAATTGACGAAAGCCGGAGCTACGGTCGCGCACACCAGCGACCTGCTTCCGGATCTTGCGGCGATGCACGCAGATTATATCAAGCTGCTCAATGTGGCTATGGCGCGCGGACGCCCGGCACCCGGTGGCAAGGAGTTGTCGCTGTGGGATTATTACCAGCTGCTCGACCGGCAGGCGCGCGCCGAATACGCTTTCGCAGCACTGTTCGAGGAATTCGATTTCATCCTCGCTCCGCCATTGCCATTTGTCGCCTTCGCACATGATCCGACGCCGATTGCAGAGCGCCGCATCACCATCAATGGCGCGGACCATGCTTTCGGTGATAGCCTTGCCTGGGCTGGCCTCGCGACCTTTCCCAACCTGCCTTCCACCGTCGTCCCGGTTGGCTCTGCCGATGGGCTACCCAGCGGGATGCAGGTGATCGGGCCAAAGTGGGCCGACTATAATTGTATCGCAGCCGCTGCGACCATCAACGGCATGCTCCATGGCGAGTGACGGGCGTCTGATGGGGAATTTCGTGCGCTGGCATATCTGGCTCGGCTGGCTGGCCGGCATACCCCTGCTGCTGTGGACGGTGTCCGGTCTGGTGATGGTCGCCAAACCGATCGAGGAGGTGCGCGGGACCGATCTCAGACTGGAGGCGCCCGAAGCGGCCCTGCCCGCCGGTGCCAACATCGCCATCAAGCTGCCCGAAGCGGGTGAGAAGCCGGTCACCGCCGTGTCGACTTCGATGGAGAGCGGACGCGTCATTACCCGTCTCACCCACGCCGACGGTAGCGTGGTGCGTTTCGATGAGCAGGGCCGCAAATTGGGGCCGTTCACCAATGTCGAGGCACGGCAACTCGTTGCGCGGCAGATCAAGGGCGGTGATCGTATCGCCTCAGTCAAGGGGTTCGACGCTGCCGACGTGCCACTGGACTTTCGCAAGCCGGTCGATGTGTGGCAGGTGGTGCTGCATGACGGAACACATGTCTATGTCGGGCAGGACAGCGGGCGGATCGAAGCGGTTCGCACGCGCTGGTGGCGGGTGTATGATTTCTTCTGGGGGCTGCATATCATGGACCTCCAGACCCGTGAAGACGCGCATAACCCGATCATCATCGCCTTTGCCGGACTGGCCATTGTCTTTGCAGGGATTGGTTGTGTACTCCTGTTCCGCCGTCGCAAGGCACACCCCAAAATACCGTAGCTGACCAATGAATTCCGAAGTTCTTACTCCCGTACTCGACTGGCTCGATCTGGCCGGTGTGGCGGTGTTCGCACTGTCGGGCGCGCTGGTTGCTGCGCGCGAGCGGCAGACGATCGTCACCATGGCGTTCTTCGCGCTGCTGACCGGCGTCGGCGGCGGCACCTTGCGCGACATGCTGATCGGTGCACCCGTGTTCTGGATCCACGACCCTTGGGTTGCCGCCATCTGCCTCGGCGTCGCCTTTGCAGCATGGTTCACGCCGATGAAATGGTGGCAAGCGCGGCTGATCGACTTTGCCGACGGACTGGGTCTCACCGCTTATGCCGTGCTCGGCGCGTCCAAGGCGATGAGCTATGGCGTACCGCCAATCCCGGCAATCCTGATGGGTGTCATCACCGGCTGTGCCGGCGGCATCTTCCGTGACGTGGTTGCCGGTCGCCCGTCGATCATCATGCGGCCCGAACTCTACGTCACGGCCGCCGCGCTTTCCGCCACGCTTGGCGTTCTGGGGGAGGTAATCGGCCTGCCACGCGAAATAGTGTGGATCGGTGCTACCTCAGCAGGGTTTTTCCTGCGTGCGGCGGCGATCCGCTGGCGCTGGTCGCTCCCCGCCTTCAGCGGCTGACCGACTGGCTCAGATAGTCGTGATCGACGAAGGTGAGGCTTGCATCCGACCGGGATCGAGATCGCCATCGTCGGAACCGTCGCCCTGCCTTGTGGCACTATCGGTGGTAGCAGCCTCGTCCTGCGCCTGATCCTGTGGCAGGTCGCCCGGATACTCGGGCCTTGTATCGACACCCTGCCCCGACGCAGCGTCGCCGGTGCCGACATCAGGATAGGCAGGTGCGGCCTCGTGCTCCGTTCCGTTGAGACGGCTGTCGCGATATGCGCGCTGCGCCTCGCTCATGCCCTGATCCTGCGCAGGAGGCGCGACATACCCTTGCCGGTCCGCAGCACCATCATAGGCGACCCGCTCGATCCGCCCGTCGCGCGCGACATCGCACGCAAAGGACGGCCCGTCGATCAACCGGCCGCGCACGGTGAAGCCAAAGTCACGCGGATCGACCGTCAGACCGCCATCGACGCGGGCGCCATGCTCGATCGCGTTAATGCAGACGCGCGCAGCCGCACCGGCATAATCGGCACGCTGGTTGGTATTGGGCGCGGTATATGGCGCTGCGTATGGAGCCGCATAGGGCGCAGCGTAATAGGGCGGCGGTGGCGGCGGGGCACGATACTCCGCACGACGCGAATCGCGCGTGGCCGCGCTGGCGACGGCAGCGATCCCCCCGATCAGCAGCGCACCGGCGAGCAATCCGCCCACGTCGGTCCCGCCACGATGGCGCCAATGGCGGTGGCCTCTCCACCTGCGATGATTCTGAGCGGTCTCGACGACCGGTTGCCAGGCGTGCTCCGACGCCATCACACTGCGGCTGCTCGTCACCGGAATCTCGGCGGCAGTGGCAGGCATTGCGGTCAGCGAAAGCGCGGCCAGAACGGCAGGCGCGGCATAAAAGCGGTTAAACTGGATCATAAGTCACAAGTCCCCAATTCCGTCCGCCCCACCAAACGGACTCGCAACGGCACGGAAATAGGCGGTCCAGGCTAAATAAAGCCTGAACCGCCCGTGGTGGTCACTGTATCAGTGAGAGGCCATCAAAGACCGCGGATGCCGTGATAGTCGATATTCGCAACCCGACCGCGATCGGTGTAGCAGGTGAAGCTGCCCGTATCGGCGCGGTTGTAATAGCCGCGATTGTCGTAGCCGTTGCCGTAGTAACCGCGGTCATAATAGCCCTGGCGGCCATAATAACCGTTGTTGCCACCGACCTCGATCCGGCCCTTCACCTTCCAGCCGCCACGCGTATCGTCGACGTCGCGGATCTGGGTGACATTGGCATAGCGATAGCCATAACGCTGGGCGTTGATCCTCACGGCGTTGACGCATTGCGCCACTGCATCCCGCGGGTTTCCGTTGTAATAGCCATAGCGGCCATCGCGATAATAGCGCGCGTCGTAGCGGTCGCGGTTGTTGCCTGCCGAAGCGGCAATCGCGGCGATCCCGCCAAGGATTGCGACACCGGCAATCACTTCGCCGGCGCTGATGCCGTCGCGATCGCGGTGGTAGTAATCTCGTGCCGAGGCAGGTGCCGCAGCAGTCATAGCCATCGCACCAGCCGCGATGGTTCCGGCGAGAGCTTTGGTAATGGTATTCATGGGCTTCGTCCTCAGTTGCCCGGGGTGGGATTACCCCGGCTTGAGTTCTTTTCTACCCGAGTCGCACTGAGGACGCGCTGAATTGTCCTGACAGCCATTGTTCAGCTAAATTGCTACTTTTATGAATATCACGGTTTGGGTGGAGGAACCTCCAGCCCGGTGTTGTAGGCGAGGAAGCCGAGTATATCCGCTCCTTCCTGAATGATCTTGTCGGTTGGCTTGCCGCTGCCGTGGCCCGCACGAGTTTCTATCCTGATGAGATGCGGCGCGCCGTTCGGATCGAGGTGCTGGAGCCTTGCGGTGTATTTGAAGCTGTGACCCGGCACCACGCGATCGTCGGTATCGGCAGTGGTTACGATCACCGGCGGGTAATCCACCCCGGCCTCAAGATTGTGATAGGGCGAATAGGCGCGCAGCACCTTCCAGTCGGCTTCCTTTTCGGGATAGCCGTAATCATCGACCCAATAGCGTCCGGCGGTGAACTTGTCGAAGCGCAGCATGTCCATCACGCCGACCGCCGCATTGGCCGCATCGAACAGATAGGGATGCTGGTTGAGGCTGGCCCCGATCAGCAGCCCGCCGTTGGAGCCGCCCTGGATCGCCAGTCCATGCGGCGTGGTATAGCCCTCGCCCTTGAGATACTCGCCCGCCGCGGCGAAATCGTCGAACACGTTCTGCTTGTTGGCGAGACGTCCGCCATCGTGCCACGCCTTGCCGTATTCGCCCCCGCCGCGGATATTGGCGAGCGCATAGGTGCCGCCCGCCTCCAGCCACGCCATGCGCGTGGCGGAAAAGCCGGGAGTGAGCGAAATGTCGAACCCGCCATAGGCATATAGCAGCGTCGGCGCGGGGCCGGTCTGACCCTTCTTGCGCACAATGAACATCGGCACCTTGGTCCCGTCGCGGCTCGAATAGAAGACCTGCTTGGTCTCGAATTGTGCCGGATCGAAAGTCAGCTTGGGCTTGGCGAAGACGCTCTGCGCGCCGGTATCGACATTGAGGCGATAGATCGTGCCGGGCTCGGTAAAGCTGGTGAAGGAATAGAACGTCTCCGGATCGCCCGGCTTGCCGCCGAAGCCGCCCGCCGTGCCCAGCGTGCCGAGGTCGATGTCCTTCAGCTCCTTGCCCGCCAGCGTATAGACCGCAGCCCGCGTGGTCGCATCCTTGAGATAGGTCAGGATCATCCGGTCGCCGACGATCGAAGCCCCTTCGATCGGCTGGTCGGTCTGCGCGACCACGGTGGTCCATTCCGGCGTTGCAGAGGCAAGGTCGAGCTTGACCACCTGGTAGCGCGGCGCATCCTTGTTGGTCACGAACCAAGCGGTGTTGCCCACCGTATCGACGAGCGACCAGCTGTTGTCGAACCCGTCGACCAGCGGCTTTGCCTGCCAACCCTTGGCGGGCGAACCCTTGGTCAGATCGATCACATGCACCTGATAGCGCGCGTCGGTGCCGACCGAGGAGAAGATGAACCCCCAGTGCTCATCGCTCGAGACGGTCATGTAATGGCCCCAGTCCTTGTGGTCCGGGGTGGCATAGACTTTTACGTCCTCGCTCTGCGGGGTGCCCAGCTTGTGAAAATAGACCGCCTGATTGTAGGCCAGCGAGTGATAATCCTCACCCTGCGGCACCTCGGGGAAGCGCGAATAGAAGAAGCCTTCATCGCCCAGCCATTCGATCCCCCCGCCATATTTGATCCATTTGAGATCGTCGGTCAGCTTCTTGCCCGTGGCAACATCGAGCACACGCACGCTGTGCCAGTCGGTGCCACCGTCCTGGATCTCATAGGCGACGAACTTGCCCTGCTTGGACGGAGTATAACCCGCGAGCGCGGTCGCCCCATCCTTGGCCCATGTGTTCGGGTCCAGCAGCATCCGGCCCTTGCCGTCGATCCCGTCGCGCACGAACAATTGCGCCTGGTTCGCGAGCCCCGGATTGTAGGTGTAGAAATAGCGGTTGCCCCGTTTGCGCGGGATGCCGAAGCGCTGGTAATCCATCAGCTTGCCAATCTCGCTCTTGAACCAGGCGCGGCCCGGCAGCTTGTCGAGATAGGCGTTGGTCACCGCATTCTGCGCCTCGACCCAGCTTTCCACGTCCTTGTCGGTACGCACCGATTGTTCGAGCCAGCGATAGGGATCGGGCACTTTCTGGCCGAATTCGGTATCGACAACATCGTCGCGGCGGGTTTCGGGGTAGGTCACGTGTTGGGCATGTTCCTGTGTGGTGGCAGCGGGGTTGGCAGATGTCTGCGCGCTGGCCTGCATGGGAGCGGCGAGCGCGAGCAGGCTGGCGGCGGCAAGTAGCGTTTTCATGTGAATCTCGACCCTCTCCACTGGTTGTTGGAGCAAGTCATACCGACGCGCGGTGCCCAGTCAAACCGCCTGTTGCGCCCTCCCCGCACTTGTTTGCACCGCGATAGCAAAAGGGCCGGAAGGTTTCCCTCCCGGCCCCGCTTGTCTGCTTGTCGCGTTGGCGATCAGGCGGCTTCGAGTTCGTCCTCGTCGTCGCTCATCACCGGGCCCGAATCCTGGCCCTTGGCATCGACGTCGCGGTCGACGAATTCGATAACCGCCATCTGCGCCGCGTCGCTGCCGCGATAGCCGGCCTTGATGACGCGGGTGTAACCGCCTTCACGGTCGGCATAACGCTCGGCCAGAACGTCGAACAGCTTCTTGAGCTGGGTTTCGTCCTGGAGGCGGCTCATCGCAAGGCGACGGTTCGAAAGCCCGCCACGCTTCGCCAGCGTGATCAGCTTTTCGATATAGGGCCGCATTTCCTTGGCCTTGGGCAGCGTGGTCATGATCTGCTCGTGCTTGATCAGCGCGGCGGCCATGTTGCGGAACATCGCATTGCGGTGCCCGGTCTTGCGCTGCAGCTTGCGGCCTTTGATTCCGTGACGCATTTCATATTCTCCGTTCGTAAGGGGCCCGTATCAGGTAGCCCGGTCCGGGCGGCAGTTGGGGTCGCCGCCCATCACCCTGTTGCGTGGATTAACCCAGCAGCTCCTGTTCGAGCTTCTTGGCCATTTCCTCGATGTTCTCAGGCGGCCAGCCGGGGATGTCCATGCCGAGGCGCAGACCCATCGACGAGAGCACTTCCTTGATCTCGTTAAGGCTCTTGCGGCCGAAGTTCGGCGTGCGGAGCATCTCGGCCTCGGTCTTCTGGACCAGGTCGCCGATGTAGATGATGTTGTCGTTCTTGAGGCAGTTGGCGCTGCGCACCGACAGCTCCAGCTCGTCGACCTTCTTGAGCAGGTAACGGTTGAGCTGGTTGGTATCGCTTTCCTGCGGCTCGGCGGCCTGGCCGATCATCGCGCTCTGCGGCTGCGGAATGCCTTCCTCGAAGTGGACGAACAGCGTCAGCTGGTCCTGCAGGATGCGCGCGGCATAGGCCACTGCGTCCTCGGGGCTGACAGTGCCATCAGTTTCGACCGTCAGGCTGAGCTTGTCGTAGTCGAGTTCCTGCCCGACGCGGGCGTTCTCGACCTTGTAGCTCACCTGGCGAACCGGCGAATACAGGCTGTCGACCGGGATCAGGCCGATCGGCGCATCGACCGGACGGTTCATCACGGCGGGGACATAGCCCTTGCCCACATTCGCGGTCAGCTCCATGTTGAGCGTCGCGCCTTCGTCGAGATGGCAGATCACGAGATCCTTGTTCATCACCTCGATGTCGCCCGAAACGGCGATGTCGCCGGCCTTCACGGCACCCGGGCCGGTGGCCGAAAGCTGCAGTCGCTTGAGGCCTTCGCCTTCCATCTTGAGCGCGATCTGCTTCACGTTCAGGACGATGTCGGTGACATCCTCGCGCACGCCGGCGAGCGAGGAGAATTCATGCAGCACGTTCTCGATCTTGATCGAGGTAATCGCGGCGCCCTGGAGGCTGGAGAGCAGCACGCGGCGCAGCGCGTTGCCGAGTGTAAGACCGAAGCCGCGCTCGAGCGGTTCCGCGACGAAGGTCGTCTTGCGGCCCTTGGTCTGGTCCTTGATGTCGAGCGTGTTGGGTTTCTTGAGTTCCTGCCAGTTCTTGGTGTTGACGGACATGGATTTCCCCTTGGGATCTGAATGCAGGCAGGACCGGATCGCTTTTTGGAAAAGCGCCCGGTCCGTGGGAAGATCGGCGGACCGCTAACGGCCCGCCGGGCAGGTACGGATCAGACGCGGCGACGTTTTGACGGTCTCACGCCGTTGTGCGGGATCGGTGTTACGTCCCGGATCGAAGTAATAGTGAAGCCGACGGCCTGGAGGGCGCGCAGTGCGCTCTCACGGCCCGAACCGGGGCCCTTGACCTCGACCTCGAGCGTGCGGACGCCGTGTTCGGCGGCCTTCTTGCCCGCGTCATCGGCGGCGACCTGGGCGGCATAGGGAGTCGACTTGCGGCTGCCCTTGAAGCCCATCATCCCGGCGCTGGACCAGCTGATCGCATTGCCCTGCGCATCGGTGATGGTGATCATGGTGTTGTTGAAGCTGGCGTTCACATGGGCGACGCCGCTGGTGATGTTCTTGCGTTCGCGGCGACGAAGGCGATTGGGTTCGCGTGCCATCTCGTATCAGTCCTTGTTCTCGAAAGAAGGTAAAAGCTGCGCAGACTAGCGCTGCTTACTTCTTCTTGCCGGCGATCGGCTTGGCCTTGCCCTTGCGGGTACGGGCGTTGGTGTGGGTGCGCTGACCGCGAACGGGCAGGCCCGCACGGTGACGCAGGCCGCGATAGGACCGAAGGTCCATCAGCCGCTTGATGTTCATCGCGGTGTTGCGACGAAGATCACCCTCGACGGTATAGTCCGCATCGATCGTCTCGCGGATGCGCAGCACTTCCTCGTCGGTGAGGTCCTGCACGCGGCGTGACTGGTCGATGCCAAGCTTGTCGGCGATCTCGACGGCGGTCTTGCGACCGATACCGTGAATGTAGGTGAGCGCGATAATCACGCGCTTGTTGGTGGGGATATTTACCCCGGCAATACGAGCCACTTACTTCTCCATGCTCCACAGGGTCCGGCCGAACGGCGCTTCGCCCTATCTCATCGCGGTTACCACCGACGGGCACAGCGGGCTTGCTGACACAAAAAGCCCGGATGGCTGGCAAAAAGGCTGCCGCCTGCCGGACTGACCCCGAATACCTGTCGAATGAAGGGCGCGCTTACGGCGATTCGACCGCAAGGTCAACCGCTAACCACACGCAAACCATCGCGACCGCCGATATGGGCGGTGCGAACCGTGATGCAAGGTTTTTTACACCAGCCCCCAAGGTTGTCAAAGCTCTGGCTGGCGCAAGGTTCAAAAATTCGCAGGGAAAGCCCCTCCATCCATCAGCAGGTTCTGACCAGTGATGAAGCCCGCGTGGGTGCTGGCGAGGAAGGCACAGGCCGCGCCGAACTCGTCGGGATGCCCGAAGCGCTTGGCCGGTTGCGCTGCCTCGCGCTCCCGGCGAACCTGATCTGTATCCTTGCCGGTGCGCTCCGCCGTGGTCACGATGATGGAGGCCTGGCGATCTGTATCGAAATTGCCGGGCAAGAGGTTGTTGATCGTGACATTGTCACCAGCCACCTTGCGCGCCACCCCTGCGAGAAATGCGGTCAGCCCGGCCCGCGCGCCAGAGGACAGGTCGAGGCCGGCAATCCCGGTCAGCACGCTGGCGGAGGTGATGTTGACGATCCGCCCGAAACCGCGCTCGGTCATGCCATCTATGACCAGTTGCACCAGCGCAATCGGCGTCACCATGTTGGCATCGAGCCCGGCGTGGATATCCTCGCCCGACAGGTCGCGGAAGTCGGCGAGCGGCGGGCCGCCCGCGTTGTTGACGAGGATATCGACCGGCTTCACCGCGACAAGCGCCTCGCGCACGGCGGCATCGCGCACATCGCCAGAAATCGCGGTAACGTCCACGCCATAGCGATCGCGCAGCA
Source organism: Qipengyuania algicida (assembly GCF_009828025.1). Taxonomy (GTDB): domain Bacteria; phylum Pseudomonadota; class Alphaproteobacteria; order Sphingomonadales; family Sphingomonadaceae; genus Qipengyuania; species Qipengyuania algicida. The sequence continues at coordinate 218,386 of NZ_WTYA01000001.1, forward strand.
CGGCAGCGGTCCGTTCGAGCACCTCGTGGTCGCGTCCGTTGATCACCACCGAACAGCCTGCCCCGGCCAGTGCTTCGGCGCAGGCACGGCCCAGTCCGCGACTCGATGCACAAACCACCGCTTGGCGGCCTGAAATTCCCAGATCCATGGATTGGCTCCCTATGTCCTTCCCTGTCGAAAGGCGTGAGGCGGCTTAGTCGTTCCCGTCGCCATCTGTCTCGGACGACTCCTTGTCTTCACGCGTTTCTGTCAGCGCACCCAGCTTCTGCTGCAAGCGATGCAATTGCTCGCTCATCACCCCGTCGACCGCAGGGGCGATCTCGTCGATGGTGTAGCGCATGGGACCGCCGACATTATATTCCCACATGATCCGCGTGCCGCCGTCGACGGGCTTGAGCGTGATGGTCAGAACGCCGGTCGCAGGCTCACCCTGCAACGGCCCCAGCCCGCCGCGCATCCGCAGCACATGAAGCGGGAAGGCCTGCACCACCATCGCGTGCATGGCGCTGCCCTCCAGCGCGAAGGCACCGGGCTGATCCTTGCCGGGAATGCGCTCGCAAAAGCAACCGCCCGCCTGTGGGGTCAGCGTCATATTGGCTGCATCGCCCGACCAGCTATGCTCCGGATTCCACCACTGGCCCGGCTTGATCAGCATCAGCCATGTTTCCATCGGCGTGGCCGCGACGCTCGCAGTGTCGCGGGTCACGAAGCCATCTGCGGTGGTCTTGACCACCTCGCCATGCGCAGCGCCTGTCAGACCGGCTCCGGCAAGAACCGCCCCCAGCCAGATCGCCCTGAAGTTCATCGCTATCCCCCTGCCCTGCCTGTTCACAGACTAGGCAGAAGGCGTTTGGATGGGAAGCTTTGCCCGTCGCTCAGGTAAGGACGGCGTCGATCGCCTCGGTCACTTCCTCGATGCTGGCCATCCCGTCGATCCGGTTCACGATCCCGCGCTCGTCATAAAGCGGCAGGATCGGCGCGGTATCTTCGCGATAGATCTTCATCCGGTTGCGCACCGTTTCCTCGTTATCGTCGGGACGGCGCTTGAACTCGGTCGAACCGCAAACGTCGCAAACCCCATCGACCTTCGGTTTCTGGAAACGGTCGTGATAGCCCGCACCGCATTTGGCGCAGGTGTAGCGACCGGTGATGCGCTCCACGAGGGCTTCGACATCGACTTCCAGCTCAATCACATGGTCGAGCTTGCGGCCATGTTTGGCGAGGATTTCATCAAGCGACCTGGCCTGCGCGACGGTCCGTGGATAGCCGTCGAAGATCGCACCAGTCCCGCTACCCATAGCGGTCAGTTCGGCATCGATCAGTTCGGAGACGACTTCATCGGGAACAAGGTCGCCGCGATCCATGATCGCCTTGGCCTTCTGCCCCACCGGCGTGCCCGCCTTCACCGCGGCGCGCAGCATGTCGCCGGTCGAAAGCTGGCGCATGTCATGCTCAGCTTCGAGCCGGTGCGCCTGTGTCCCTTTTCCCGCTCCCGGCGGGCCGAGTAGAATAATATCCATGATCCTGCTCCCCCGCTTGGTCGCGTTTAGCGAAGACGCCCCTTGAGCTTCGCCTTCTTGATCAGATCGCCATATTGATGGGCCAGCAGATGGGACTGGATCTGGCTGATCGTGTCAACCGTCACGTTCACCACAATCAGCAGGCTTGTGCCGCCAAGGTAGAGCGGGACGCCGGTTTGCTTGATCACATACTCAGGCAGCACGCAGACGATCGTCAGATAGATCGCACCGACCACGGTGATGCGGGTGAGGACGTAATCGAGATATTCCTCGGTCCGCTTGCCCGGACGGATGCCGGGAATGAACCCGCCGTTCTTCTTCAGGTTCTCAGCCGTTTCCTCAGGGTTGAAGACGACGGCGGTGTAGAAGAAGCAGAAGAACACGATCCCGATGGCGTAAAGCAGCAGATAGAACGGCTCGCCATGCTGGAGATACTGGTTCAGCGTCACGATGATCCGGCCGCTGAGCTTGGTGGTGTCCACCGAATTGCCGGCGAACTGGGTGATCGTGAGCGGCAGCAGCAACAGCGAGCTGGCGAAGATCGGCGGGATCACGCCCGCGGTGTTGATCTTGAGCGGCAGGTGGCTGCGATCCGCCTGCATCATGCCCTTGGCCGTCGCTCGCTTGGGATACTGTATCAGCAGGCGCCGCTGGGCGCGCTCCATGAAGCTGATGAACAGGATCAGCACCACGATCATCACGAAAAAGCCGACGATCACGCCGGGGCCGATGGCGCCGGTCCGTCCGCCGTCGAACAGGTTCGAGGCGAACTGGGGGAAACGCGAAACGATACCCGCCATAATGATGAGCGACACGCCGTTACCGATACCGCGGCTGGTGATCTGCTCACCCAGCCACAGCAGGAACATCGTCCCGCCGATCAGGCTGATGACCGCGCCCACGCGGAACATGATGCCAGGTTCGACGACCGCCTGAAGACCATTGGCCGCACCGAAGCTTTCCAGCCCCTGCGCCACGAAATAGCCCTGCACCGCGCACAGGAACACCGTGCCATAGCGCGTGTACTGGTTGAGCTTCTGGCGCCCTACAGAGCCTTCCTTCTTCAACGCTTCGAGCGCGGGATGGAGCGCACTGGCGAGCTGAACCACGATCGAGGCGGTAATGTAGGGCATGACGCCGAGCGCGATGAGGCTCATGCGTTCGAGGCTGCCGCCGGTGAACATGTTGAACATGTCGAGCACCCCGCCGCGCGTCTGGTCTGCCAGGCGCGAGAGCACCAGCGGATTGACGCCGGGCAGCGGCACGAAGCTCAGGAACCGGAACACGATCAGAGCGCCGATCGTAAACCAGATCCGCTGCTTGAGTTCGGTTGCCTTCGAAAAATTGGCGAGCGTCAAATTGCTCGCAAGGGAATCGGCGCGTGTTGCCATTGTCAGTCAATCGATCCTGATACGGTGCCAGGCCCTCCCGGCTCGGCCGGATAGATAGGGTGCGGGGTCCGTAATGTCGAACCCCGCTTTCCCTTTTTCCTTACTTGGCCTTGGCTGCCTTGTTCTTGGCCGTGCGTTCGGCCTTCTTTTCGTGCTCGGGCTGAGCCTTGGCGATCACCTCGACCTTGCCGCCAGCCTTCTCGACCGCAGCGACCGCGCCCTTGCTGGCGCCGGCAACCTTGAAGGTCAGCTTGGCGGTCAGTTCGCCCTTGCCGAGCAGGCGCACGCCGTCCTTGCCGCCACGGGCAAGACCGGCGGCCTTCAGCGCGTCGTGGTCGATCGTGCCCTTCGTATCGAGCTTCTTGGCATCGACCATCTTCTGGATCATGCCCAGGTTCACCTCGGCATAATCCTTGGCGAAGATGTTGTTGAAGCCACGCTTCGGCAAACGCATGTGAAGGGGCATCTGGCCGCCTTCGAAGCCATTGATGGCGACGCCCGAACGCGCCTTGGCACCCTTCTGGCCGCGGCCCGAAGTTTTGCCCTTGCCCGACCCGATGCCCCGGCCCACACGCATCCGACCCTTGCGGGCACCGTCGTTGTCGCGAATTTCATTCAGTTTCATAGCACTCGGTTTCCCTTTGGTTCGCGCTGTTGCAGAAGGGCGGCCCCTTAGCGGGCCTCAGCAAGCTTGTCACCCCTTTTGGCAATGGAGCTTGCAGCAGCGCCTCTGCGTTTCAGCCGCTTTCGCAGCGAGTCGCGCATCGGCAGCTCATAGAAGCGGTAGCTGAGCCGGGCGACCAGCACGACCACCACCATGAATATCGCCAGAAACCAGCCATGTTGCGCGAGTCGGCGCGGTTCCCATTCGGGAAGCAGCACCAGCAGCACGCTCAGCTGGATCGGGAAGTGCCAAAGATACACACCATACGATGTTTCGCCCAGCCACGCGCAAATGCGACGAAGGACGTCGGGTGCGCGTCCTTCAAGGAAGCGCATGAGAATCAGCGTTCCGCCGACGATTCCCACCGCTCCGTAGCGACGGAAGCCCCACTCCCCCTGAATTGCGGTGATCGCAAATCCTGCCGCAATCAGCGCACAAGCGATGGCTACAGGCCATGAAACGCGCCAATCGCGTTGGCAGAGGCGTGACAAGACCACGCCGGCGAAGAAGAAATAGCCGCACTCGATAACGAGTGAGAAATTGCCGTAACGCTGGTTGGCAAGAAAGAAGCCGGCAGACATCAGCGCCGGGATGACCAGCGATCGCCGCGCCCTCCCAGTCACCGCGAACCAGAACACCGCGTACACCAGCACTTCGACCGATACCGACCAGATCGGCCCATTGAACGATTCGCCCGTGCGAATCCATTCCGACGCCATGAACATCTGCGCCACGAAATGCTGCCAGTCGAAATTGGAATAGATCGGGGTGTAGCCGAGCTTCGACAGGGCGGCGAAATCGAGTGCGGTGACCACCAGCAGCGTCAACAGATGCAAGGGGTAGAGCCGGGCGAAGCGGTTAACGAAAAAGCTGCGCCCCCCGACGCGCCGGTCGCGGTAGACATGGGCGAAGACGAAACCCGAAATCAGCCAGAACACCTGCACCGCCATGAAGCCATAGCGATAGAGCGGTTCGAGCACGTCGGCTGCAGGCACCACATCGAGATAATGTGCCATGCGTTGCCGGTCGGCCCCCGCCATGAAGAAATGCACGTAGTGATAGACCAGCACGAACAGCGCCGCCGTGCCGCGCAACCCATCGATCAGCGACAGATAAGGCGCGCCTTCACGCTGATGTGCGCTCTGAGACGGAGCGCGTGCGGCAGCTTGCCCGTGCATAACCCCCTCGACGATCAACTGGTATCGGAAACGAAAAAGCCCCGGCGATCAGGCCGGGGCTTCATTCTATACCATTGCAGGCAATGTCAGTCGATCACTTCGACCATGTGCGGAAGCTTGGCGATTGCGCCGCGCACTTCCGGGGTGTCCTGCACTTCGACGACGCGATGCATTTTGCCGAGGCCGAGGCCGATAAGGACCTTCTTCTGGCTCTCGGGCCGACGGATCGGGCTGCCGATCTGCTTGATCTTGATGGTTTTCGCTTTGGCCATGATGATTACTCCGCCATCGCTGCGGCGTCGGCGTCAGCCTCCGCCTCGCTCGCGCCGCCACGACCCAGCAGGTCGGCAACTTTCTTTCCGCGACGCTGGGCCACCGACTTCGGCGAAGTCTGGTTGGTCAGCGCGTCGAAAGTAGCGCGGATCATGTTGTAGGGGTTGGACGTGCCGACCGACTTGGTCACAACGTCGTGAACGCCCAGGCTCTCGAACACGGCGCGCATCGGACCACCGGCGATGATGCCGGTTCCCGGAGGCGCGCTGCGCACGGTGACCTTGCCTGCGCCGAAACGGCCATTGCCGTCGTGGTGCAGCGTGCGGCCTTCCTTGAGCGGGACGCGGATCATCTTCTTCTTGGCCGAAGCGGTCGCCTTGGTGATCGCCTCGGGCACTTCGCGGGCCTTGCCGTGGCCGAAGCCAACGCGGCCCGAACCGTCACCCACGACGACCAGCGCGGCGAAACCGAAGCGCTTACCGCCCTTCACCGTCTTGGAAACGCGGTTGATGTGGACGAGCTTCTCGATGATGCCGTCGTCTTCTTCCTCACGCCGACGATCGTCGCGACGCCCGCGACCACCACGGCCACGACCGCCGCCCTCGCCGCGATCACGACCACCGCGACCGCCACGGCCACCGCGGCCCTGCTGTTCGCGCGGCTGCTCGGGATCGCCACTTGCTGCGGACTGCGTGTCGGCGGCCTCCGATGGCGTATCCGCCACCGCCGGCTGCTCGTTGGTCACCGCATTTTCCGTTTCGGCGGTCACCGGCGTTTCTTCGGTCTTGTTTTCATCAGCCATCATCAGAACTCCAGCCCGCCTTCGCGGGCGGCGTCGGCCAGCGCCTTGACGCGGCCGTGGAACAGGAAACCGCCGCGATCGAACACGACAGTGGTCACGCCGGCCTTCTTGGCGGCTGCGGCGATATCGCTACCGACCTGCTTGGCCGCATCGACATTGGCACCGGAAGCCTTGCCACCCAGGGTCGAGGCGGAAGCAAGCGTCTTGCCTGCGCCATCGTCGATGATCTGGGCGTAGATGTGCTTGCCGGTCCGGTGGACCGACAGGCGCGGCTTGCCACCGGCGCGGGTGCGCAGCGCCGTGCGGACACGACGACGGCGACGTTCGAAGAGGGAAAGCTTTGCCATCTTACTTCTTCTTCCCTTCCTTGCGGAAGATGTATTCGCCGCGATAGGCGATACCCTTGCCCTTGTAGGGCTCAGGCTTGCGCCAGCGGCGGACTTCAGCCGCGAATTGGCCGACCTTCTGCTTGTCGATGCCGGAAATCTCGACCGTGGTCTGATCCGGGGTCTTGACCTCGACACCTTCCGGCACGTCGAGATCGACGTCGTGCGAATAGCCGAGCTGAAGCTTGAGCTTCTTGCCCTGCGCCTGTGCACGATAGCCGACGCCCTTGATGATCAGCACCTTGGTGAAGCCATCGGTGACGCCTTCAACGAGGTTCGAGACCAGCGTACGCTGCATGCCCCAGTGGCTGCGCGCCGCCTTGGTGTCGTTCGCCGGGTTGACCGCGATCGCGCCGTCTTCGAGCTTGTAGTCGATCAATTCGCTCAGACCCAACGACAGAGTACCCTTGGGCCCCTTGACGTTCAGCTGACCGTTCTCGATCTGGGCGGTGACCCCGTTCGGGATCGCCACCGGCTTTTTGCCGATGCGGCTCATCAGAACACCTCCGCCAGCACTTCGCCGCCGACGTTGTTGCTGCGGGCTTCGTTGTCCGAAAGCACGCCGCGCGGGGTCGAGACGATGGTGATGCCAAGGCCGTTGCGCACAGTCGGAAGCTCCTTGGAGCCCGAATAGACGCGGCGGCCCGGCTTGGACACGCGGGCAACGTGCTTGATCGCAGGTTCGCCCTCGAAATACTTCAGTTCAATCCGCAGTTGCGGGTGCTTGCCCGTCGCGTCCTCGCTGTAGCCACGGATGTAGCCTTCACGCTGGAGCACTTCGAGCACGTTCGCACGCAGCTTGGACGCAGGCGAAAGGACGGAATCCTTCTTCGCCTGCTGGCCGTTGCGGATACGGGTGAGCATGTCACCCAGGGGATCGGTCATAGCCATCTATCGATTCCTCACCAGCTCGACTTGGTCAGGCCTGGGATCAGGCCCTTGTTGCCGAGGTCGCGCAGTTCGATGCGGTTCAGGCCGAACTTGCGGTAATAGCCGCGCGGGCGGCCGGTGGTGGAGCAGCGGTTGCGCACACGCGTGGGATTCGCATTGCGCGGCAGTTCCGCCATTTTGAGGCGCGCGACGAGACGCTCGGTCTCGTCGAGGCTCTTGTCATTGGCAGTGGCCTTAAGCTTTTCGTACTTGTCGGCATACTGCTTGACGAGCTTCTTGCGCCGCTCGTTCTTGTTGATCGAACTCAGTTTCGCCATTGGACTTAAGTTCCTTCGCTAGCGGCTTACGCCGCTTCCTTCTCTTCACCCGACTGAGTAGCCGGGAACGGGAAACCGAACAGACGCAGCAATTCGCGCGCTTCTTCGTCGGTCTTCGCCGTGGTGGTGACGATGATGTCCATGCCCCGGACCTTCTCGATCTTGTCGTAGGAGATTTCGGGGAAGACGATCTGTTCCTTCATGCCCATGGCGTAATTGCCACGGCCATCGAAGGAACGCGGATTGAGGCCACGGAAGTCGCGGATGCGCGGCATCGCGATGGTGACCAGGCGGTCCATGAATTCGTACATACGTTCACGACGCAAGGTGACCTTGCAACCGATCGGCATGCCTTCGCGCAGCTTGAACTGGGCGATCGACTTCTTGGCCTTGGTGATGACCGGCTTCTGGCCGGCGATCAGCGCCATTTCCTCGGCGGCGGTCTGGACCTTCTTCTTGTCCTGGCTCGCCTCGCCCACGCCCATATTGAGCGTGATCTTCTCGAGCTTGGGCACTTCCATCGCGTTCTTGTAACCGAACTTCTCGGTCATCGCCTTGGCGATCTCGGCCTCATACTTGGCCTTGAGACGCGGGGTATAGCTCTTTTCAGCCATCGATAGTCTCCCCGGATTTGACAGCAACGCGCACCTTCTTGCCGTCCTTTTCTTCGAAACGGACGCGGGTGGGCTTGCCATCCTTGGGATCGGCCAGAGCAACCTTGGCGATCGACATCGGCGCGGGATTGCGATCGATGCCGCCCTGCGGGTTGGCCTGGGTCGGCTTGCGGTGACGGGCAGCGACGTTCACACCCTCGACGATGATCTTGCCTTCCTTGGGCATGACCTTCGCAACGGTTCCGGTGCGACCCTTGTCCTTGCCGGACAGGACCACGACGCTGTCACCCTTCTTGATCTTCGAAGCGGCCATTACAGCACCTCCGGCGCAAGGCTGATGATCTTCATGAAGCCGCGACCGCGCAATTCGCGCACCACGGGGCCAAAGATACGGGTGCCGAGCGGCTCCTCGTTCTTGTTGACCAGCACGGCGGCGTTGCTGTCGAAACGGATCACGCTGCCATCAGGACGACGGACGTCCTTCTTGGTGCGCACGATCACGGCACGGTGCACGTCACCCTTCTTCACCTTTGCGCGTGGCTGGGCCTCCTTGACGGAGACCACAATCACGTCACCGACACTCGCGGTCCGGCGCTTCGAGCCGCCCAGTACCTTGATGCACTGGACGCGCTTGGCGCCGCTGTTGTCCGCGACGTCGAGATTGGATTGCATCTGGATCATCGATCCGGTTCCTTCTCACTTGGCTTGCCGAAACCAGTCCGGCAGTTCCTGACGCCTGTCCCCGCGGAAGCGGGGATCAACTCAATTAATTCCCTGCCGCCTCGACTTCGAGATCGGCTTCGACCGCCTGCACACCGCCTTCGGTCACACGGTCCTTCACCGCCCAGGTCTTGGTCTTGGAGATCGGTTTGGTCTCCTCGATGCGGACGATGTCGCCGAGCTGGTATTCGTTCTGCTCGTCGTGGGCGTGATACTTCTTCGAACGGCGGATAATCTTGCCGTACAGCGGGTGCTTCACCTTACGCTCGACAAGCACGGTTACGGTCTTGTCGGTCTTGTTGGAGGTGACGGTCCCGATCAGGATACGCTTGGGCATGGTCTACTCCTCAGGCCTTGGCATCCGCTGCCTGGGCGCGTTGGCCCTGCAGCGTCTTGATCTTGGCGATCGAGCGACGCACTTCGCGGATCCGCGAAGGCGCCTCGAGCTGGTTGGTGGCCGCCTGGAAACGCAGGTTGAACTGCTCGCGCTTCAGCGTCACCAGCTCCTCGGCCAGCTGGTCGTCGGTCTTCTGACGAAGATCGGCGGTCTTGGTGGTCTTGGCCATTATTCGCCTCCCAGATGGCTGGAATCGCCCAGACGGGCAACGACCTTGGTCTTGATCGGCAGCTTCATCGCTGCACGCTCGAACGCTTCGGCGGCCAGCGGACCGGGAACGCCATCGAGTTCGAACAGGATCCGGCCCGGCTTCACGCGCGCAGCCCAGTATTCGATCGAGCCCTTGCCCTTACCCTGACGAACTTCGGCAGGCTTCTTGGACACGGGCACGTCCGGGAACACGCGGATCCACAAACGTCCCTGACGCTTGATGTGGCGGGTGATCGCACGACGGGCCGCTTCGATCTGGCGTGCGGTAACACGCTCGGGTTCGAGAGCCTTGAGGCCGTAGGAGCCGAAATTCAGGGTGGTGCCGCCCTTGGCAGCGCCCTTGATCCGGCCCTTGAAGGCCTTGCGGAACTTGGTTTTCTTCGGTTGCAGCATGGTTCTGGCTCTACCTTAACGTGCCGGGCGGACGCCGGACGTCTGCGATTCCATCATCAGGCGGTCCTGCGCGGTCGGATCATGGCCGAGAATCTCGCCCTTGAAGACCCACACCTTGATGCCGATGATGCCATAGGCGGTCAGCGCCTCGGCTTCAGCGTAATCGATGTTCGCGCGCAGCGTATGCAGAGGCACACGACCTTCGCGATACTGTTCGACGCGGGCGATTTCGGCGCCGCCGAGACGGCCGCCGCACATGATCTTGATGCCTTCGGCACCCAGACGCATCGCGGATTGCATCGCGCGCTTCATCGCTCGGCGGAAAGCCACGCGGCGGATCAGCTGGTCGGCGATGCCCTGGGCGACGAGCTTGGCATCGACTTCCGGCTTGCGGATCTCGACGATGTTCAGCTTCACTTCGCTGGCCGTCATGCTCGACAGCTTGGCGCGCAGCTTCTCGATGTCCGCGCCCTTCTTGCCGATGATGACACCGGGACGCGCGGCATAGATCGAGATGCGGCACAGCTTGGCCGGACGCTCGATGACCACCTTCGAAATCGCTGCCTGCGGCAGGCTGTCGACGATGAACTTGCGCAGTTCGATATCCTCGCTGAGCAGCTTGGCATAGTCGCGCCCTTCGGCGTACCAGCGGCTGTCCCAGGTGCGGTTGATCTGCAGGCGCAGGCCGATCGGATTGCTCTTGTGACCCATATCAGGCTTCCTCACTTTCACGGACCACGATGCGCAGCCGACTGAACGGCTTGAGAATGCGCGTGGACTTGCCACGGCCGCGCGTGTGGAAGCGCTTCATGGTGATCGACTTGCCAACCGAGGCTTCCGCCACGACGAGCGCGTCGACATCAAGATTGTGGTTGTTCTCCGCATTGGCGATCGCCGAAGCGAGCACCTTGCTGGCGTCCTTGGCCATCGCCCGCTTGGAGAAGGCGAGGATGTTCATGGCCTCTTCGGCCTTCTTGCCGCGGATCAGACCGGCGACGAGGTTGAGCTTCTGCGCCGAACCACGAATGGTGGTTCCCACAGCCAGCGCCTCGTTGTCGGCGACGCGACGGGGTGCCTTTGCCTTGCCCATTAGCGTTTGCCCTTCTTGTCGGCGGCGTGACCCGGGAAGGTGCGCGTGGGCGCGAATTCACCGAGCTTGTGCCCTACCATCTCTTCCGAGACGGAGACCGGGATGAACTTGTGGCCATTGTAGACGTTGAACGTCAGGCCGACGAAATCCGGCAGGATCGTGCTGCGACGCGACCAGGTCTTGATCGGCTTGTTGCTGCTCGCTTCCTGTGCGTCCTGCGCCTTCTTCAGAAGGCTGAGTTCGACGAACGGACCTTTCCAGACGGAACGTGCCATGTCCGATTACCTCTTCTTCTTCGCGTGACGCGAACGGATGATCATCTTGTCGGTCGACTTGTTGTGACGCGTGCGCGCACCCTTGGTCGGCTTGCCCCACGGAGTGACCGGGTGACGGCCGCCCGAGGTACGGCCTTCGCCGCCGCCGTGCGGGTGGTCGACCGGGTTCTTGGCGACACCGCGGGTGAGCGGCTTGACGCCCATCCACCGCTTGCGGCCTGCCTTGCCCAGGTTCTGGTTCTGGTTGTCGGGGTTCGAAACCGCCCCGACCGTGCCCATGCAATCGGCACGCAGGTAACGCTGCTCACCCGAGTTGAGACGCACGATCACCATCCCGCGGTCACGACCGACGAGCTGGACATAGGCGCCTGCCGAACGGGCGATCTGGCCGCCCTTGCCCGGCTTCATCTCGACATTGTGGCAGATCGTGCCGACCGGCATCTGGCCCAGCAGCATCGCGTTGCCCGGCTTGGTGTCGGTCTTCTCACCCGCGATCACCTTGTCCCCGACAGCGAGGCGCTGCGGTGCGATGATGTAGGCAAGTTCATCGTCGGCGTACTTGATGAGCGCGATGAAGGCGGTGCGGTTGGGATCATACTCGATCCGCTCCACGGTGCCTTCGACGTCCCACTTGCGACGCTTGAAGTCGATGTAACGATACTTCTGCTTGTGGCCACCGGCCATGCCGCGCGAAGTAACGTGGCCCTTGTTGTTACGGCCACCCGTCTTGCGCTTGCCTTCCGTCAGCGACTTGACCGGCTTGCCCTTGTACAGGCCGGACTTGTCGACGAGGATGAGGCCGCGCCGGGCGGGGCTCGTCGGATTATAATTCTTGAGTGCCATGTTCCTGCCCTCAGATCCCGCTGGTGATGTCGATCATGTCACCCTCGGCGAGGGTAATGATCGCTTTTTTCACGTCGGTGCGCTTGTAGGGCTTACCCTTCCAGCGCTTGGTCTTGCCCTTCACCACGATGGTGTTCACACCCACGACCTTCTTGTCGTAGATCGCCTCGATCGCTTCCTTGATCTGCGGCTTGGTCGCATCATTGGCGACCTTGAAAACCACCGCATTGCTCTCCGAGGCCAGCGTGGACTTCTCGGTGATGTGCGGGGCGAGGATCACGTCATAGTGACGCGCGTCGATTTCCTGCTTCTTAGCCATTGAAACGGGCCTCCAGCTTTTCGACCGCGTCCTTGGTGAGGACCAGCGTGTCATGCTTCAGGATGTCGTAGACATTGGCACCGATCGCCGGCAGCACGTTGACGTGCGGCAGGTTGCGAGCAGCCTTGGCGAACCCGTCGTCGACCGCTTCGCCGCCGATGATCAGGACCTTGCCAGCCCAGCCAGCCTTGTCGAAGTGACCCTTGAGCGCCTTGGTCTTGGCATCCTTCAGCGCGAGACTGTCGACGATCACCAGACCATCCTTAGCCTTGCTCGAAAGCGCCATCTTGAGACCCAGCGCACGGATCTTCTTGTTCAGCGACGGGTTGAAGTCGCGCTTGCGGGCACCGTGGGCCTTACCACCACCGATGAACACCGGAGCAGCGCGATCGCCGTGACGAGCGGTACCGCCGCCCTTCTGACGACCGAACTTCTTGCCGGTGCGGGCAACGTCCGAGCGCTCACGCGTCGGACGCGCGGTGGCGCGACGCTTTTCAAGCTGCCAGGTCACCACACGGTGAAGAATGTCGGCACGCGGTTCGAGGCCGAAGACGGCATCGTTCAGTTCGATGTCGCCCGAGGCGCCGCCGCCCAGTTTCTGGACCTTGACCTTCACGATCAGGACTCCTTGCTCTCGCCGTCAGCCGCGCCCGCATCGGGGGTGGCTTCGGGGGTGTTTTCGCTGCCCTCGGTCTCGGCACCGGCTTCCTGGCTCTTCAGGAGCTCGGCCTGATGCTCGGCATCGACCTGCTCGTGCACTTCGTGCTCGGCATTGTGCTCGACCAGACCGGCGGGCGCTTCCTCGTGCTCGACCTTGCTCTTCTTCTCGAGCACGGCACCGGGGAATGGGGCACCTTCAGGCTGCGGCAGCTTGACCGCGTCGCGAACGAGCAGCCACGCATTCGAAGCACCGGGGACCGAACCCTTGACGAAGATCAGACCGCGATCGGCGTCAGTGCGCACGACCTCGAGGTTCTGCTGGGTGCGCTGACGGTCGCCCATGTGACCGGCCATCTTCTTGCCCTTGAACACGCGGCCCGGATCCTGGCGGTTACCCGTCGAACCGTGCGAACGGTGCGAGAGCGAGACGCCGTGAGTGGCGCGCAGGCCTCCGAAGCCCCAGCGCTTCATCGCGCCGGCAAAGCCCTTGCCCTGCGTGTGGCCGGTGACGTCGACCTTCTGCCCGGCAATGAAGTGCTCAGCGGAAATGTGCGAGCCAACCGGGACCAGCCCGTCAGCATCGGCAACACGGAATTCCGCGACCTTCATCTTCAGCGACACTTCAGCCTTCGCAAAGGCTTCGCGCTGCGGCTTGTTTACATTTTTCTGCTTGGCCTCGCCCGCGCCGAGCTGGACAGCATAATAGCCGTCACGGTCTTCGGTACGGTGCGATACGACCTGACAGCCTTCCAGCGCGAGAACGGTAACAGGCACGTGCCGTCCGTCCTCCTGGAAGAGGCGGGTCATCCCGACTTTCCTTGCGATAACGCCAGTGCGCATCGTCAAAACTCCTCAACAGAGGCACACGAGGCCCATCCCCGCGTGCTTGCATGGCCCGAATTGTGATGCATCGCCCCGTCCGGGCCACTGTGCCTTTCCCTTGCGAGAGAGGCGAGACGGGGGACGCAGACCCGGATGTTATCCGGCGGTATCCCTATGTCTTGCCGGACCTTTCGGGCCAGCGGGGCAATAGAGAGCCCCTGAACTTCCGGTCAGATTAACGTCCTGCCGAAGACGGTCGCGATCAAGCCAGCTTGATTTCGACGTTTACGCCAGCAGCCAGATCGAGCTTCATCAGCGCGTCGACGGTCTGGGCGTTGGGCTGCACGATGTCGAGCAACCGCTTGTAGGTGCGCACCTCGAACTGCTCGCGCGACTTCTTGTCGATGTGCGGGCCGCGGTTCACGGTGAACTTCTCGATACGCGTCGGCATGGGAATGGGGCCACGAATAAGAGCACCCGTACGACGTGCGGTTTCAGCGATTTCGCCAGTTGCCTGGTCGAGCACGCGATGGTCGAACGCCTTGAGGCGAATGCGGATATTCTGAGCTTCCATGTCCTACACCGATGCGAAAGAGCCAAGAAGGGTCACCCCTTCCAAAACAAAAGGCCCGCCCTGCTTGAACCGGATATCCGGCGAAGGGCGGCCCCGAAATTCGTTACGACGGAGACGAATCTCCGTGTGTGTGGGGCGCCTATACGTTCATGAGGTTTCAGTTGCAACCCCGAGATGTTGGATTTTTGTGGTCACCACGGAACCGTGTCACCGAAGCGATCGAGGTATTCCGCCCCGGGCCGGTTCCGCTTGGCAAGCAATACGTCCACCAGACTGGGAACAGTCTCTTCCAATGTAAACGGAGCATCGGGACCGCCGAGATCGGTTTTGATCCAACCCGGTGCAAGCACGACGATGGCACGATTTCGATTCTCTTCATGCGCAGCAAACGCCTTGACCAGCATATTGAGTGCGGCCTTGCTGGCGCGATAGACCTCGCGCTGGCCCTTGAGATTATTGCCGATGCTGCCCTGACCCGACGACATGGCACCGATCAATCCAATATCGGTCACCAGATCCTGCAATGCCTCCATGACCTGCAACGGGGCATAGGCATTTGTGACCATCACCCTGGCAAATTCCTCCGCATCGACATCGCGGATCAGAGCGAGTGGGTCGCCGGTCGTTATCCCGGCACATATGAACAGTGCATCGAGCTTCTCGTCTTGCAGGGCAAGCTTCAGCATCGCGATCTGCTCGGGGTAAACCATGTCGAGTTGTTCGATATGCAAGCTGTCGGGATGATGTTCGGCGAGGTCGTGCAGCAAACACCGCTTATCGCCCCGAACCGTCCCGATAACGCGCCAGTTCCGCTTAACGAACTCAGCCGCCAATCCGTAGCCGAGACCTCTCGACGCGCCGACAATCAATACCGTCGGCTGTTTACCTGCATGCTTGTCATTCATGGGTCTTGCAGTTTCCCTTCCGATGGCATCACCGCTCCGGGCTGACCGGCGTAGTGCAATAAGGAAAGGCCCGGCCACTCCGTCGAGTGACCGGGCCTCTTGTCTCGCCCGAAAGCGAGAAAGCCTTACTTGGTGATCGAGCTCACAACGCCCGAACCGACGGTGCGGCCACCTTCGCGGATCGCGAAGCGCAGGCCTTCGTCCATGGCGATCGGAGCGATCAGCTTGACGCCGATGGTCACGTTGTCGCCCGGCATCACCATTTCGGTGCCCTCGGGGAGGATAACCTCACCGGTGACGTCGGTGGTGCGGAAGTAGAACTGCGGACGATAGTTCGCGAAGAACGGCGTGTGACGGCCGCCTTCGTCCTTCGACAGGACGTAAACTTCGGCCGAGAACTCGGTGTGCGGGCTGACCGAACCGGGCTTGCACAGCACCTGGCCACGCTCGACGTCTTCACGGCCGATACCGCGGATCAGGGCACCAATGTTGTCGCCAGCTTCACCGCGATCGAGCAGCTTGCGGAACATTTCGACGCCGGTGACGGTCGTCTTCTGGGTGTCCTTGATGCCGACGATTTCGACTTCGTCGCCAACGTTCACGATGCCGGTTTCGACACGGCCGGTCACAACCGTACCACGACCCGAGATCGAGAACACGTCTTCGATCGGCATCAGGAACGGCTTGTCGACCGGACGGTCGGGCTGCGGGATGTGCTCGTCAACAGCTTCCATCAGCGCGATGATCGAGTTCTTGCCGATCTCGTCGTCACGACCTTCGAGCGCGGCCAGAGCCGAACCCTTGACGATGGGAATGTTGTCGCCGTCGAAGTCGTACGAGCTGAGCAGCTCGCGAACTTCCAGCTCGACCAGCTCAAGCAGTTCCTCGTCGTCAACCTGGTCGACCTTGTTGAGGTACACGACCAGAGCCGGAACGCCGACCTGACGAGCGAGCAGGATGTGCTCGCGGGTCTGCGGCATCGGGCCGTCAGCAGCGTTCACCACCAGGATCGCGCCGTCCATCTGCGCCGCGCCGGTGATCATGTTCTTAACATAGTCGGCGTGGCCCGGGCAGTCGACGTGCGCATAGTGGCGCGCAGCGGTCTCGTATTCGACGTGTGCGGTCGAGATGGTGATCCCGCGCTCACGCTCTTCCGGAGCCTTGTCGATGTTGGCGAAGTCAACGGCTGCACCGCCGTAGGTTTCCGCCATCACCTTGGTGATTGCCGCGGTCAGCGTGGTCTTGCCATGGTCGACGTGACCGATGGTGCCGATGTTGCAGTGCGGCTTGTTGCGCTCGAATTTTTCCTTCGCCATTTCTCGAATTACCTCTGTCTGAAAGAATAGAATTTCCGCAGGTGGAAGGCGGCGCCAAGCGGAATAAGGCGCCGCCCCTAGACCGTGCTCGCCCGTTAGGCAAGCTTCTCCTTAACTTCAGCCGCGACGTTCGCCGGGACTTCGTCATAGTGGCTGAACTGCATCGAATACTGCGCGCGCCCCTGGGTGAAGGAACGCAGCTCGTTGACGTATCCGAACATGTTGGCCAGCGGCACATTGGCCTCGACCGCCTGGGCGATACCACGGCTGTCGGTGCCCTGGATCTGACCACGGCGGCTGTTGAGATCGCCGATGACGTCGCCGAGATAATCCTCGGGCGTCACGACCTCGACCTTCATGATCGGCTCAAGCAGCTTGATCCCGGCCTTCTGCGCCGCTTCGCGCATCGCACCGCGACCGGCGATCTCGAACGCGATCGTCGACGAGTCGACGTCGTGGTACTTACCGTCGATCAGGCGGATGTCGAAGTCGATGATCGGGAAGCCGATCAGGTAACCGGTCTCGGCCTGCTCGCGCATACCCTTCTCGACCGAGGGGATATATTCGCGAGGAATGTTACCGCCCTTGATCTCGTCGATGAAGTTGATGCCCTGACCGCGTTCACCGGGGGTGAGCACGACCTTGACCTCACCGAACTGGCCCGAACCACCCGACTGCTTCTTGTGGGTGTAAACCAGCTCGACTTCGCGGGCGAGCGATTCGCGATACGCCACCTGCGGCGCACCGACATTCGCTTCGACCTTGAATTCGCGCTTCATGCGATCGACGAGGATGTCGAGGTGAAGCTCGCCCATGCCCTTGATGATCGTCTGGCCCGATTCGTGATCGGTCGAAACGCGGAAGCTCGGGTCCTCGGCAGCCAGGCGATTGAGCGCGACGCCCATCTTTTCCTGGTCGGCCTTGGTCTTGGGCTCCACCGACAGCTCGATCACCGGATCGGGGAATTCCATCCGCTCGAGGATGATCGGCTTGGCCGGATCGCACAGCGTATCGCCGGTGGTGGTGTCCTTCATACCGGCCAGCGCCACGATGTCGCCCGCGAACGCCTCATCGATGTCTTCGCGGTTGTTGGAATGCATCAGCAGCATACGGCCGATCTTTTCCTTCTTGTCCTTCACCGAGTTCAGGACCGAGCCCTTGGCGAGCTTGCCCGAATAGATGCGGGTGAAGGTCAGCGAGCCAACGAACGGGTCGTTCATGATCTTGAACGCCAGCGCGCTGAACGGTGCCTCGTCGCTGGAGGGGCGCTCGGCCTCCTCTTCGCTGTCGGGCAGCACGCCCTTGATGGCCGGCACGTCGAGCGGGGACGGCATGTAATCGACCACCGCGTCAAGCAGCGGCTGAACGCCCTTGTTCTTGAACGCCGAGCCGCAGGTCACAGGCACGAAATCGCGCGCCATCGTGCCCTTGCGGATCAGCCGCTTGATGGTCGCCACGTCGGGCTCGTTGCCTTCGAGATAGGCTTCCATGATATCGTCGTCCTGTTCGACGACGGTCTCGATCAGCTTCTCGCGATATTCGGCGACCTTGTCAGCCATGTCCTCGGGAATGTCGACGAATTCGTACTTGGCGCCGAGATCTTCGGCCTGCCACACGATGCCGCGATTGGTGACGAGGTCGACCACGCCCTTCAGATCGCTTTCAGCGCCGATCGGCAGGGTGATGACCAGCGGGGTCGCGCCAAGGCGATCGACGATCGACTTCACGCAGTAATAGAAATCGGCGCCGGTGCGGTCGAGCTTGTTGATGAAGCACATCCGCGGCACGCCGTACTTGTCGGCCTGGCGCCACACGGTTTCGGACTGCGGCTCAACGCCGGCAACGCCGTCGAACACGGCAACCGCGCCGTCGAGCACGCGCAGCGAACGCTCGACTTCGATGGTGAAGTCGACGTGGCCGGGGGTGTCGATGATGTTGATGCGGTACTTGGGCATGTTCGCGCGCAGCGCTTCAGGCTCGGACCGCGGATCCATGCTCGGATCTTCGGGCGTCCAGAATGTGGTCGTCGCCGCCGAGGTAATGGTGATCCCGCGTTCCTGCTCCTGCTCCATCCAGTCCATCGTCGCGGCACCATCGTGCACTTCGCCGATCTTGTAGGACTTGCCGGTGTAATAGAGGATACGCTCGGTCGTGGTGGTCTTGCCGGCATCGATGTGCGCCATGATGCCGATATTGCGATAGCGCTCCAGCGGATATTCGCGGGCCATGAAAAATTCCTCAGCGGTTCGGGGGGCTACGGATAGCGACCCCCATATGGGTAATAATGTGACCGGTTAAAGACCGTGGGCGGCGCGCCGTGCTCCAGCTGCGCCGCCCGCGGCCATTACGCCATTACCAGCGGTAGTGCGAGAAGGCGCGGTTGGCGTCCGCCATGCGGTGCGTGTCTTCGCGCTTCTTGACCGCGTTGCCACGGTTGTTGGCAGCATCCATCAGCTCGCCCGACAGGCGTGCGGCCATGGTGGTTTCGGGACGACCGCGAGCCGCACCGATCAGCCAGCGCAGCGCGAGCGCCTGGGCACGCTCGGGGCGAACCTCGACCGGCACCTGGTAGGTCGCACCGCCGACACGGCGGCTGCGGACTTCGACCTGCGGCTTGATGTTGTCGAGCGCGGCATGGAACACTTCCATCGGGCTCGTCTTGGCCTTGGTCTCGACCGTTTCGAGCGCGCCGTAAACGATACGCTCTGCAGTGGACTTCTTGCCGTCATACATGAGGTTGTTCATGAACTTCGACAGCACCAGATCACCAAACTTGGGATCGGGCAGGATTTCCCGCTTCTCGGGACGACGACGACGTGACATTTTTGCTAACTCCTTCGGAGAGCGGCAGCACCTCCGTGCTGCCTTGCGGCTCCGGCCCGCTCCCCCTCCCGGCCACCCAGAGACTACCGTGTCGGGTAGCCGGGAGTGGCATCGGGCCGGAGCCGGGCTAGCGCCGCGCCAAAATTACTTCGGACGCTTCGCGCCGTACTTCGAGCGGGACTGCTTGCGGTCCTTGACACCCTGTGTGTCGAGCACGCCGCGCAGCACGTGATAGCGCACGCCGGGAAGGTCGCGCACACGGCCGCCACGGATCAGGACAACGCTGTGCTCTTGCAGGTTGTGGCCCTCGCCCGGGATGTAGGAGATGACTTCGCGCTGGTTGGTAAGACGCACCTTGGCGACCTTGCGCAGAGCGGAGTTCGGCTTCTTCGGCGTCGTGGTATAGACGCGCGTGCAGACACCGCGCTTCTGCGGGTTCTGCTCCATCGCAGGGACCTTGGACTTGGCCTTCTGCGGAACGCGGCCCTTGCGGACCAGCTGGTTGATCGTCGGCATTTGAGTCTCTTCTCTTCACCGTTGCCTGACCCTTCAGCAAAAGTGGACGCCGGTTTTGCGCCCGGAAGGGTCAGAGTTAATGATGGCGACTAGCGGGTGAGGATGGTTCGTTCGGGTCGGGCGAGACACACGCACGGCGCAGCGAAGCGCCGGAGCGGATATTCGCACGAGCCTGAAACACTCCACCTTCGGGCCCACACGGCCACCGGGTTACTTTGACGGCTGCCCCGAAGCGCTCTCGATAAGAGACCGCCCCAATAGAAAAGAGCCTCGACGCATAAGCGACAGGCCCCGGGTCATGACCGGCAATGTTCAGCTCTATTTGACCGGCGCGGGACGAATCCTGCATCGGATAGGGGCGCGCTTAGCTGGGGTTGGGGTTTGGGTCAAGGTTCAACGAGCTCATCGGTTAGATCGAATGTGCTCGCATTATCACCCCGAATTCATGCCAATATGCAATACGTCCTCAATCCACGGGAGCACCGTCAGTAATCTTCCGGACCTCGCGACACCAATCAGCGAAAAACAAAAACCTATCTTCTTGTGGGGACGCTACGCTGCGGCTGAATGAAATTGAGGGCGCGCCGACAAATTCCCTCGCCGCATGAGTGTTCGCTGTCAGAGTGTCCAAAAAGCGCCTTCCATGGCCGATATGTTGGGATAGTGGACATTCTGTTTACGTTTTTGAAAACGAAATGGCCGACTTTCTTTACCTCGCGATGCAGGACTTGTGCATGATTTTTCCGATGCTTCTTATTTCGCTGGCGATCCCTGGGCAAAGCGACGATCCGTATCCCCCTGACACCATTTGCATGGCGGAAGACACGGTCGGAATGATCGAATGCCAAAAGCGCGCTCTTTCCGTTTGGGATGTTCGTCTCAATGACGAGTATAAGAAAGCACTAGATCGCGTCGGCATGGCTAGCCGGGAAAAGCTAAGGCAGGCTCAGAAATCCTGGCTTCGATATCGCGCTGCGAACTGTGAAGTCTATGAAAGCCACGGCGGCACGATACACTTTCTACTTGGAGGAGGTTGCATGCTCCGAATGACTCGGGAGCGAACGTTGGAGCTTCGCGGCTTTGACGCGGGTTATGAATGATCTGTCCGCTTTGAAGCGCGTCGGAAAGCTTTCGCTAAGTCCATTATGTTGCCGCAATCGTTAGACCGGTAGCCGCTATTGTTCGCTGATCCCGTATCGCCGCTTCATTTCAACAAGTATCGGCTCGAAATCATCCAACGTGCGGGACAAGCCTTTCCTGACGGCCTGCCGATCTCTGTAGGCGATGCAACCCGAGGGAACAATGAGTTCGTCGTCTTGAGACTTTTTATCACCCTTGGCGGCGATCGCAGAAATCAGTTTGGACACCCTCCTTCCAAAACGCTTGTCAAATCGTCGCTCCTGATTTTCTCTGAGATTGTGATTGCATAATTTGGCACCAGAGGCGCGGTAGGAGGCCCAATAAACCTCGCTAGGCACTTTCAGCATTTCAATCTGCTTGGCGGGGCCTAAATCGGATAAAAGCACCGCCATCAATACCAAGCTCACTACTTGCTCCTGACGATAGAGAATAGTCCGGCTATCGCTGAAGGCTGCCGATCACAAGGTCTGCAATCGATGAGCCCGCAGCTGTGCGGCTATGTCGCCAATGTTGTCAGTCGCGAATGTTTCGCTCCAGTTCGGGCCGCGACCAGCGGCCCGCAAGCGCGACTGCGCGCCCGTAGGGGTGGCCCCGCAGGGGTCGGGTCCCCGGAGGATAGCCAAGCGGGCGGATGCGCGGCGCCCGGCGCTTGAGGCCGAAAAAAGACTCTCCGCGCCAAGAACCGAGCGTAGCTGGTGCGAACCGCAAACCATTTTCCTACTCTGCATTTTTTTGTTTTCGTCCCTCAAGCGCCGGGCGCCGCGCATCCGCGCGGCTTAGCTTTCCTCGCATAAGCTCGGGCGGCCGGTCGGCCTTGCCTCGCCTGCGGCTCGGCTATTTCGCCAGCGTGAGAGGTTCGTGCGTGTCCATTGTCACAGCCCAGCGCCCAACCTTCTCCCCTCCCCGCCCGCACCGCCACACGCCCCGCACGAACACGTCCACGGCCCTTGGCGGTTTTTACCGCCAGGACCGTGTTCCATGTGTTCCATATGGAGCCTCGCCCGCGTGGCCCTACATCGGTCCTTCGCGGCTCTCTCGCATCATCCAGGCACGTCGGTCAGCGGAACAGGCCGCCCACCCCTACCCTTCTCGTGCCCGCGTCGAACGGGTGGACGGTTGCCCCGCCCAGCCCTGCTCCGGAGGGTGCGGCCGGGTTTTGCGCTCCGCCCGTCTCCTCGAGCGCGGCCATGTCCATCAGGCCGGAGATCGTCTCATAGTCGATCTGCTCCTTCAACGACACGCCCACACAGCCCGAGCGGCTCCAGCGGACCTCGGCATCGGGGAACATATGCCCGCACACCGTCAGGTCGAGCCGCGAGCCCGCTTCCATGCCCGGTACGCCATAGACCAGCAGTCCGCGCTGCGAGATATTGCCGATGAAGCCCTTGAAGCTCTCGCGGCCGCGATCGATCCGTGTCGGCAGGCGGCACGCGACGCGCAGGGCGCGCGGGACGCGGGCGGAGGGCTGGTTCGCTTCCTGCGGGAGATTGCGCAGGCCGATCAACCCGTCGCAGGTCCACGCAACACGCGCCTTCAAGGGGGGGAGACCATCCCAGAAGTAATGGATCTCGTCGCCCACGGTCAGCTCGATCTGCGTTTCGATCTGCGCGCCGTTGGAGGACAGGTGGCGGAGGAACCCCGGCGCGCTGCCATGCCTTGCGGTGATGCCGCAGGGGCGCAGGTTGCGCAGCGGGCTCGACGCCGTGCCAGCGTAGTCGTCGCTGTCGGGGGTTTGAGATATGGGGGGGAAGTTGCCGTTCCCGAAATCCTGCATGCGGCGCGGCGTATGTTCGCCGTCTTCCGCAGCTGCAACCCTACTGAAGATCATAATAGATCGTCTCCGTCTTCCCTGATGGATTGTCCTTCACCAATTTCGTGACGAGCCGCCCTCCGGCAATCACACCTGTAGACCCTGCGGTATCTCTCCCGGCCGCCAAACCAGACCATTGGAATTTGGCAGCCGGGAGGATCCGCGCCGAAGCGAGGGATGCTACGGTACTGTGTGTGCCGTTCGGCCGGGGCAATGGATCAGACTGGCCCGCCGGAGCGACACTGGCAGAACGGTCTTGAGCACTGGTAGTCGCCGGGATCAGGGCGATTACGAGTGCAACTAAGAGACGCGCTCCAACCATGCACCGACTTATCAGGCACTTTTGGTGTTCACGGCAGTTTCAAACGGAGAATGTAACGTTACACGCGCATCTAGATCTTAAAAACACTAGATTTTGGCCGTTTTTCGTGTAACCTTGCGGAAGTTTACTTGAGCATGGTTAACAGAAATTAATAAGCGTCGCCTCAATTGTAAACAAATTCTTAAAGGCCTTTATGCCCCAAAGCGCAGAAAGACTTGCCAATTTCGATGAGCTCTTGCTGAGCGAGGTCGAGCACGTCCTTGACGACCCCGTCTTCGAGCGCTCGCCGACGCAAAGCAAGCTCCTCAAATTCCTGTGCGACGAGACGATCATCGGGCGGGGGAAGCCATCGCAATTCTCCGTCGCGGTGGATGGCCTGGGTCGACCTGAGGATTACGATCTTAACAGCGACAGCTATCCGCGCGTGCAGATTTCGCGGCTGCGCCGCTCGCTGGCCAACGTCTATTCGCGCATCGACCCGCTGAACGAATTATGCGTGTTCATTCGCAAGGGCGAATATCGGCTCTATCTTGCACCGCGAACGACAGCCTATCCGGACGAACGCGCGCGCCGCTCGGACTTCAGGACGCCCGAGCAGGATGCACACGGAAACGATGGGAACAGCACTGGTGCCGCATGGAGTGGCGCTGCGAGCCGGCAGGATCATGCCCGCAATGGCGCGCCCCCGGAACTGATCGGATTGTCCAGTGGCGCAGCTCCACCTTCAAATGCCATCGACGCTCCACCGCCAGCATCTGCACAATCGAGCCCATTAAGGACGGGTATATTGATGGCGATTGCATTGCTGCTGGCAGCAATCCTCGCCATCGTCCTGGGCCGGAACATGCTTGTCGGAGATCGCAGCGGAGGAATGCAGAAAGTCCCGCTGGTCCACTTCGCGATCCGCGCCAGCGCGGCTGCGTCACCGTCATCGGCGATGGGCGATCTCGAAAATCTCGTCCGGCAAACGGTTACCAATCGTATCAGCGCATCCTTCATCGCGGGCATAGCGCCACCCGATCTTCAGGCGCAGGACGCGCAGTTTAACCTCGGATTGAACTTGCAGGGCACGGCGCAATCACCGCAGACGCTTGACCTGGTGCTGACCGATGACCGCAATACCACGCTCTACCGCGCTTCGATACCCTATGATGGGCGCAGCGCGAACTTTCTGGACGGTCTGGGCAGCGCGCTCGATGATCTGCTCACCCCCTATGGCATCATTGCCCAGCACGAGCTCGATATGATGTCTGGCAAGCCACAAACCGATTACGGCTGCTTCGTCACGATAGAGGTACTGCGCAGCCGGGGTATGCCGGCGAGCGGTCAGATCGATGAATGCATCAAGCGCTTCCCGAACAGCGAATTCAAGCCTTACTGGCTCTCCCGCAAGAGCTACGAACTCTATCAGGAGGGCATCGCCAAAGGCATTCCACTCAACAAGAATGCACCTGCCCAAGCGCTTTACCACGAGGCTTTTGCGCTCGCTCCGAACAATGCCTTTGCCAATACTTTGGCGGCCAAGATCTCGATCGCCGATGGCGATTGCACCAATGCGGCGATCTTCTCTCGCCGTGCGCTGAAAAGCGGCGAAGGCTTTCCCACGCTGAGGATCTTGATCCGAGCGGATATGACGTCCTGCCCGATGCCCGCTGCGCAACGGGCAACCTTTATCACCCAGCTGCGCAACGTCGCACTTCGGTCAAACCAGCTCAACGGGCAGTTAGCGATCCTGATGAACCTGGCGGCGCTGGGAACAGGCGATCGAGAACTGATAAGGCTGATCCAGAGCGAGACCGCCCATGTCCCGGTGGAAGGTCCGGCCAGCCCACTCCTCAAGGCAATCGGGAATTCCGCCTATTTCAATAGCCATCAGGCGGAGATCCGGAAGGCGATAGATACGCTGATCTGGAACCCCAATTCGCGGGACAAGATCATGAAGGGGCTGGCGACGATCGAAAAACGCCGGCCTGCCTGACCATCTCGACACCAGCGCAACCCGATCGGATCAGACACCCTTGGACAGAAAATCCACCAGCGCCTTGACCTTGCGCTGGCGCCATTGCGGCAATGGAGCGACCAACCAATAGGCCCGCGTTGCAGGTTCAGGACCAGCCAGCGCCTTCAGTCGGCCGTCTGCCAGCGCCTCTTCGACAAGCAATTGCGGCAGCATCGTTCGCCCTAAGCCCGCCAGCGCGCTCGACAAAGCCTGCCCCGCATTGTTGACCGAATAATGCGGCTCAGCGCCGTCCGGCAGGGCCGGACCCCAGTGAATCCAGTTGTCCGGCGCATCTTCGGTAGCAACGGTGACGCGTTCTGCCGGAGCGAGTTCGATCCCTTCCAGCTCGCCGGGTCCATCGACCAGCCGGATCGCGCAATCGAGATTGGCCTCTGTAAAGTCGGCCCCCTCGTCGGCCACGAAGGTGAAGCGTGCGTCGGGATATTCGCGTGCAAACTGGGCAAGTCTCGGCGCAAGCCATTGCGCGAAGAATTCACGCGGGGCGGCAATGGTGAAGCGGTCCGAAGCCTGTCCGGCCTGCATCGCCTGGACACTTTCCTCAAATTTGAGGAAACCTTCGCGCAAGGGCTCAAGTCCGGCAAGGCCTTCCTCGGTCAGCTCCAACCCCTTGCTCGTACGGCGAAAAAGGACGGTGCCCAGGTGATCCTCAAGCGCGCGAATTTGCTGGCCAACCGCTGCCGGAGTGACCGCGAGCTCGTCCGCTGCACGGGTAAAGCTTAGGTGTCGGGCGGCCGCGTCATAGACGCGCAGGGCGTTGAGGGGCAGATGGGTGCGCTTCATGGTAGGGTGCGAGTTAGGCCAGAGCGGCAAGCGGCACAAGCGTGCGCTCGCGTGGGTTCTCTTGGCCGGCGAATAGTCCGGATTGAACCGGAGAAACTTCCATCACTGGCGCGTGCAGTCGCCGCGCTGTAACATGTTCGACTTATTGCAAATGGCAAACCATGTGGAAAGAACGCCAAGTATGAATGCCCCGGAGACGATAGCAAACCCGGCCATGGAGCAGGAGCGCCACCAGCGCTATGTCAATCGTGAACTGTCGTGGCTGGCCTTCAACCGCAGGGTTCTGGCCGAGGCCGAGAACACGCGTTACCCGCTGCTCGAACGGCTGCGTTTCCTGTCGATCTCGGCCAGCAACCTCGACGAATTCACGATGATCCGCATTGCCGGTCTCGAAGGCATGGCAACGCGCGGGATCGAAACCACCGCGATCGACGGTACTACGCCGCGCCAGCAGCTCGACGCCATTCGTGAGGATGTTTTGCAGATCGAAGACCGACAGCAGGCGATCCTGACCGACCTGCGGCACATGCTCGCAGAAGAAAATATGCTGATTGCCGAGATCAACCAGCTTTCTATGCGAAATCAGGAATGGTTGCAGCAGTATTTCGAAAACGAAGTCCTGCCGCTGATTACCCCGCAGGCGATCGATCCCTCGCACCCCTTCCCCTTCGTCGCCAATCTCGGAATGGGGGTGATCTTCACGCTCGAACGGATCAAGGGTGGCAACGATCTGGTCGAGATGGTGCTGATCCCCAGCGGCGCGCCGCGTTTCGTGCGCGTTCCGGGCGACAAGGCAATCTATATCGCGATCGAGCAGCTGATCGTGCGTTTTGCCGACCTGCTGTTTCCGGGCTTCCGGATCAAGGGCGATGGCCTGTTCCGGGTGTTGCGAGACAGCGATATCGAGGTCGAGGAAGAGGCAGAGGATCTGGTGCGCGTGTTCCGCAGCGCGATCCAGCGCCGCCGCCGTGGCCGCGCGGTGCTGCTGGAACTCGACGAGGAATGCGATGCTGAGGCCGAGGCTGTCCTGCGCGAGGAATTCGACGTCGACAGCGCGATGGTGGTCAAGACCGAGGGTATGCTGGGTCTACGCCATCTCGATGCGATCTGTGCCGAGCCGCGCCCGGACCTCAAATTCTCGCCCTTCAGCCCGCGCTATCCCGAGCGCGTCCTGGAGCATGACGGCGATTGCTTCGCCGCCATCCGCGAGAAGGACATCATCATCCACCACCCTTACGAGAGCTTCGAGGTGGTGGTCGACTTCGTCCAGCAGGCGGCACGCGATCCTTCGGTCGTTTCGATCAAGCAGACGCTCTATCGCGCGGGCGACCAGTCGCCGATCATAAACGCGCTGGTCGAGGCGGCGCAGAACGGCAAGGCCGTGACCGCGGTGGTCGAATTGAAGGCCCGCTTCGACGAGGAGCGCAACCTCAAATGGGCCAATGAGCTTGAACGCGCAGGCGTGCAGGTCATTTACGGGTTCGTCGAATGGAAGACCCACGCCAAGGTCAGCCTGGTGGTCCGTCGCGAGGACAATTCCTATCGCACATACTGCCATTTCGGCACCGGCAATTACCATCCCGTGACGGCAAAGATTTATACCGACCTCAGCTTCTTCACTGCCAACCCGTCATTCGGGCGGGACGCCGCCAAACTGTTCAATTTCATCACCGGCTATGTCGAACCGCACGACCTTGAACAGCTGGCAATCTCGCCCCTGAATTTGCGCGACGAACTCTACGCACGGATCGACCGAGAGATTGAATTCGCACAAAAGGGCCGGCCGGCAGGTATCTGGGCAAAGTTCAATTCGCTCACCGAAAAGGGTGTGATCGACCGTCTGTATGCCGCAAGCCAGGCGGGCGTGGAGATCACGCTGGTGGTGCGCGGGATCTGTTCGCTGCGTGCGGGCGTTCCGGGCCTGTCGGAAAATATCAAGGTCAAGTCGATCATCGGACGCTTCCTCGAACACAGCCGCATCTGGGCCTTCGGCAATGGCTACCAGCTGCCGAGCCGCCGGGCGAAGGTGTATATCACGTCCGCCGACGCGATGGGCCGCAATCTCGACAGGCGCGTCGAAGTGCTGGTGCCAATCACCAATTCCACCGTGCACGACCAGGTGCTCGATCAGGTGATGCTGGCCAATATCCTCGACACCGAACGCAGCTGGCGACTCGATCCCGATGGGGAATACCACCGCATGGCCATTGGCGACGGCGGCTTCAACTGCCACGACTACTTCATGAGCAACCCTTCGCTTTCGGGCCGCGGCGCAGCGATCGAGGACCGTGATGTGCCGCGCCTGTCGCTCAGAGATCGCCGCAAGTGATCACCGGCGCAACGCGCACTCGCAATGGTAAGCGGCGAAGCCACGAAACAGCCCGCGCGGTTATCGACATCGGTTCGAACACCGTTCGCCTGGTAATCTATGGCGGACCGAGCCGTGCGCCCACCGTGCTGTGGAACGAAAAAGTCGCCGCCCGGCTCGGTCGCGATCTTGCAGCCAGCGGAACCATTCCCGACGAAGCGATGGACGAGGCGCTTTCCGCGCTGGCCCGCTATGCGGTGATCCTGCGCGACTGGGAGATTACCGAAGTCGAGGCCGTCGCGACCGCCGCTCCGCGCGACGCTGACAATGGCATGTTGTTTCTCGATCGTGCGGCATCGCACGGGCTCGATATAAGGTTGCTCAGCGGTGAGGAAGAAGCCTGCGCAAGCGCCTATGGTGCTATCGGCGCGTTTCCCGGCGCATGCGGCACGGTGATCGACCTTGGCGGCGGCAGTCTGGAACTGGTGGTGATCGGTGACGGCGAATGTCGCGAAGCTGCGAGTCTGCGGCTGGGTACGTTGCGTCTCCCGGCCATGCGCGCGAAGGGCAATTTTACGAAGAAAGTCCGCAAGGCGCTGGACGAGGCAGGCTGGGCGCACAACGAGCCGGGACCGTTCTACATGGTCGGAGGGACGTGGCGTGCTTTCGCCACCTACGCCATGCGGGCAAGCGAATATCCGCTGACCGATCCGCACGGCTTCGAGCTACCTGCCGAAGAAGCCGCACGGCTGGCGACAAAGCTGATGCGCTTGCGGCCGGAAAAGCTCGCCAACATCCGCGGCATCAGTTCGATGCGCGCCGAAAAGCTGCCCGATGCTGCGGCATTGCTGCAAGTGCTGATGGCCGAGATATGCCCGGAACAGCTGGTGTTCTCGAGCTGGGGCTTGCGCGAGGGATTGCATTACCAGCGCCTCGAACCGCTCGAACAAGCCAAGGACCCACTGCTCGCGGGCGTTGCGGCATTTGCCGGTACACGTGGGGCAAGCGTGACCGATGCAGCGCTGCTCGCAGGCTGGAGCGCCGCCGTCGCGCGCCATGGAAGCGCGCAGAATGAACGACTCCGGCTCGCCGCCGCCCAACTCGCTCTCGCGCTGCACCGTGTGGAACCCAATCTGCGTGCCGCCCACGCGCAGGAATGGGCGCTCGACAAGCGGTGGATCGATTGCGACGGACGCAGCCGGGCGATGCTTGCCGCTGCGCTGCTCGGCAGTCTCGGGATCACCGCAATGCCGGAGAGGATCCGCCTGCTCGCAAATGAAGACGAATTGGGCGAAGCGATTACTTGGGGTATGGCCTATCGTCTTGCCCAGCGTCTCGGAGCGACTGCGCGCGGTGCGCTATCGGCCAGCGCACTGGCGACCGAAGATGACCGGCTGACCTTGAGCATCGCCGAAGATCATGCCGCGCTGGCGGTCTATCCGGTGATCAAGGACTTGGCTAACCTGGCGTTCCGGCTGGACCGGGAACCACATATCGAGATCAGCGCCGGCGTGCAGGAAGACATCTGAGTGGTCCCCTCTCAGACCGGCGTTGCAATCCCTGAGCCCAGTCGATCGAAATTGCGTGCCATCGCCTCAGCGGTGCGATCGGACAAGGCAATGAACACGCGGCGGCGGTCCTCCCCATCCTCTTCGCGCACCAGCAGCCCGGCTTCGACCATCTGCGCGATTCAGCGCAAAGCCATCGTCGCCGGAACCGCTGCGGCGATACACAGCGTGGATGCGGACACACGCTTGTGCTCGGCGCGCGCGGCCGTCAGGTCGAGCAGCATATCCCATGCCGGATCGGCAAACAGCTCAGCGCCGAGAAGTTCATCGCGCAAACGGCGCTGGGCGATGATCTGCCGGACCAGCCGCGGATCGGGCAGCGGCGGGCGGGCATGGCGCCGTTGATTCTGCGCGTCGTGTGACATAGCACGATAGGAGAGACTGGATGCCGCCAACCTCTCGCCTTGGTCCTCCATATCGCTTTCAGACGAAATACCCTCGAGCCGCGCCGCCAGCCGCCCGACTTCCTGCGTGAGCTTGAGCAGGGTCGAACGGTCCTGCGGGTCCAATTCACGCAGACGGCGCCCCGGCATTCGTGTCAGCGCCTCACCCAGCGCGACCAGCCGTTCGGCACGGCTCGGCCTGACCAGCAGGATCGGTCTGGACCATTCGAGGCAGGCGAACACGTCATCGAGCGCATCGTGCGAGGTGGCCACCACGAGTTGCGCGCCGGAGCGTCTGGCCCGCTCATCAAGGCGCAACAGCGCCACGTATTTCGAAGCATCGAGGGATGGTCAATCGACCAGCACCACGCCGCCGAGGACTCCCGCATCTGCGTCCACCAGCGTGCGGAGCGAGAGCCCCGCAGTCGGCACGAGCCCCGCGCTGCGCGCATCCTCCGCCATGATCGCGAGAGTTTCGGAACTATCCCCAAAAAGCGACACCGTTACAGCGAGTTGCGAGAGCCATGAGCCCTCTTCTTACACCGCGTCATCGCATCGATAGGCAGCCTGCGCCATGCGTGTTCCCCCTTGTTTCACAGAGAACAAAAGTCGAATGAGTCAAGAATGAGTACAGCAGAATCCTCCCGCCATTCGGGCGGTCCGTGAGGACTCAATCCATGAACGGGTCGCGCACCAGGATCGTGTCTTCACGTTCGGGACTGGTCGAAATCAGCGCAACCGGTGTTTCGATCAATTCTTGGACGCGGCTGATATATTTGATCGCCTGCGCGGGCAGATCGGCCCAGCTGCGCGCACCCGCCGTGGTCTCGCGCCAGCCTTCCATTTCCTCGTAGATCGGCTCGACCGCGGCCTGATCGGCAGCGTGGGAAGGCAAATAGTCGAGAATCTTGCCGCGCAGCCGATAGCCGGTGCAGATCTTCACCATATCGAAGCCGTCGAGCACGTCGAGCTTGGTCAGCGCGATCCCGGTGACGCCGCTGATCGCGCAGCTCTGGCGCACCAGCACCGCATCGAACCAGCCGCAGCGGCGCTTGCGCCCGGTGACGGTGCCGAATTCATGACCCCGCTCGCCCAGCTTCTGTCCGATCTCATCATCGAGCTCGGTCGGAAACGGACCGCTGCCGACGCGGGTGGTGTAAGCCTTGACAATTCCCAGCACGAAACCGGTTGCGCCAGGCCCCAGCCCCGATCCGCTGGCAGCAGTGCCGCTGACGGTGTTGGAGCTGGTCACGAAGGGATAGGTGCCGTGATCGACATCGAGCAGCACGCCCTGCGCGCCTTCGAACAGGATGCGCGCGCCTGCCTTGCGCACCTTCTTCAGGCGCTTCCACACCGGCTGGGCGAAGCGCAGCACGAAGGGCGCAATTTCGCGCAGTTCGGCTAGCAGAGCCTCGCGGTCCACAGGCGGCTGGTCGAACCCGGCACGCAGCGCGTCATGATGCGCACATAGCCGGTCAAGCTGGGGTTCGAGAGAGCCGTCCTCGTCGTCGAGATAGGCCAGGTCGCACACACGGATTGCGCGGCGCCCCACTTTGTCCTCGTAAGCCGGGCCGATGCCCCGCCCGGTAGTGCCGATCTTGCCAGCACCCGCTGCGCTTTCACGCAAACCATCGAGATCGCGATGCAGCGGCAGGATCAGCGCGCAATTGTCCGCAATAGCGAAATTGTCGTCGGTGATCGACACGCCCTGACCCTCGAGCTTCTCGATCTCGGCCTTGAGCGCCCAGGGGTCGAGCACCACGCCATTGCCGATAATCGACAATGTGCCGGTGACAATGCCAGAGGGCAGCAGCGAGAGCTTGTAGGTGGTGTTGCCCACCACCAGCGTGTGTCCGGCATTATGGCCGCCCTGAAACCGCACCACTGCATCGGCGCGCGCGGCGAGCCAGTCGACGATCTTGCCTTTGCCTTCGTCGCCCCATTGGGCCCCGATCACGGTTACATTGGCCACGGAAATTCCTATCTTCCATTCGCACAAACGGGGCGGGCGTTAGGCTCGCATGCATTCCAACACAAGCGCCATGGCTTGGGAAACTGCACAAAGGCTCGATCATTGAGTCCGAAAAGGAGAAATTTGTGACCGATTACCCCACCCTCACCTTGAACGACAATCGCGCCCTGCCCCAGCTCGGATTCGGAACCTGGCAGATCGACGATGACAAAGCCGCCGATGCGGTGCGCACCGCGCTCGATGTCGGATACCAGATGGTCGACACCGCTGCCATCTACCAAAACGAGCGCGGCGTGGGCGACGGACTGAAGGATGCCAGCGTGTTTCTGCAGACTAAGATCTGGAATGAAAGCCAAGGCTACGATCGCACGTTGAAGGCAGCGGACAAATGCCTCGACCGGCTCGGACGCGACCATGTCGATATGCTGCTGATCCATTGGCCCTGCCCCGGCAAGGATCTGTACGTGGAAACATGGAAGGCGCTGATCGAGCTGCGCGATTTGGGCAAAGCCAAATCGATTGGCGTGTCGAACTTCCGCGCGGAGGACCTTCGCCGGATCATCGACGAAACCGGCGTGACCCCCGCGCTTAACCAGATCGAGTTGCATCCCAGCTTCCAGCAGCGCGAATTGCGCAAACTCCACGAAGAACTGGGCATCATTACCCAGAGCTGGTCCCCGCTGGGCCAGGGCGGCGGGATGGACAACCCTGCAATCAAGCAGATCGCTGAAGAAACCGGTCGTCCGGCAAGCGCAGTCATCCTGCGCTGGCATCTCCAGCATGGTCTGAGCACGATCCCCAAAGCATCCAGCAGGGCGCATATCGAAGCCAACTTCGAAGCTCTGGCCTTCTCCCTGACCGATGAGCAGATGGGCAAGATCGACGATCTTGACGACAAGGGTGGCCGCATGGGGCCCGATCCGTCGGACATGGACTGACCGGTTGACTGTATTACAACAATATGACACTTGGGCGGCTTCCAGAACCAAAACAGGGAGTCGCCCGTGTCCATTGTTCTCGCCATACTCGCCGCCGCCACCTCGCCGGTAGCCACCGCCAATCCGCAGACCCAGGTCGCGCAGGCGGTCGATATTGGCGATACCGCGGCGCGAAAGCGCGGCGACCGCAGCCATGTGCTGGTGCTGGGCACGGCACATTTGTCGCATTTGCCGAAGACGTTCGACACAGCGCGGCTAAAGCCACTGCTCGACAAGCTTGCAAAATGGGACCCGCAAAGCATCACGGTTGAAGGTATTTCCGGCGAGCAATGCGATTACCTGCGCAGCTATGAATTCGCTTACCCCGGCACTGCAGAGGATTATTGTCCCGATACGCTGGCTGCGCGCGAGGCGCTTAGGGTGACGGGGCCTGAGGCGGAGAAAGCGGTTCTCGCGCTTTTGAAGCACAAGGATCATACGCCGGCCGAGCGACGCAGGATAGCCGGGCTGTTCCTGGCTATCGGTGAACCGGAGTCGGCGATGCTCCAGTGGGAGCAATTGCCGAAGTCCGAACAGCACGCGGATGAAAACCTGCCCGAAGCGCAGGTGGCAAGGCTCGAGAAGGAGGCGCGTTACCGCAATGAGAACGTATCCATAGCAGTCGCGCTCGGCGTAAAGCTTGGGCTCGACCGCATCTATCGGGTGGACGATCATACCGGTGATCGTGCCGGCGTGGTGGCCGACGAAAAAGCCTATGACCGCGAACTGCCGTTGATCTGGAAAAGCAAGCTGCTCGACCAGCGCATCGCACAGGACGATGCCAAGGAAAAGGTAATGCTAGCCGGTGGCTCTGTTATCGACTGGTATCGCGACCTCAATTCGCCCGCCAACGCACGGCTGGCGATGGAAACCGATTTCGGCGCGGCTGCGGGCAGCACGAAATATCCCGCCACGGGCCGCGCCTATCTCGCCTATTGGGAAACGCGCAACCTGCGGATTGCCGCCAATATCCGCGAAGTTCTCGGATCGGGCGGACGTGTGCTGTCGATCATCGGCGCATCGCACAAGCCCTATCTCGAACGCTATCTCGGCATGACCAGCGACGTCGTGATCGACAATGTCGAAAAAGTGCTTACCGATTGATCGATGCCGAGCGCCGCTGCTAGGGGAGCGCGGTGACCCAGCCCCTCCCCTATCGCGTCGCCGCGCTATACCAGTTTACCCGTTTCGACGATCCAGCGGCTCTGCGCGCGCCGCTGCTCTACGTTAGTGATGCGGCGGACGTACGCGGCACCCTGCTGCTGGCGCATGAGGGTATCAACGGGACCATCGCGGGCAGCGGTGCGGGCATTGAGGCAGTGCTCGAACACATCCGCAAACTTCCCGGATGCGCCGCGATCGAGGTTAAGGAATCGCGCGCCGCCACTATGCCGTTCCACAGGATGAAGGTGCGGCTCAAGAAAGAGATCGTGACCATGGGGCAGCCCGATCTCGATCCGCTGCAAGGCGTCGGCACCTATGTCTCGCCGCGGGACTGGAACGCGCTGATCAGCGATCCCGAGACTATCGTGATCGACACGCGCAACGATTACGAGGTCGCCATTGGCAGCTTTGCCGGAGCAGAAAACCCGGAAACCGCCAGCTTTCGAGAATTTCCCGAATGGTTTCGCGCACGCCGCGCCGCCATCGAAGCCGAGGGCAAGGTGCCGAAGATCGCAATGTTCTGCACCGGCGGCATCCGCTGCGAAAAATCCACCGCTTTCGCCCGGGCCGAAGGGGTTGACGAGGTCTATCACCTCAAGGGCGGGATACTGAACTATCTCGAACACGTACCCGAGCGCGAGAGCCTGTGGCAGGGCGAATGCTTCGTGTTCGACGAGCGTGTGAGCGTTGGCCACGGACTTGCGCTGGGAAGCCACACGCTCTGCCGCGCCTGCCGAATGCCGCTGAGCGAAGAGGATATGCACTCGGAGCACTATGTCGAGGGCGTCTCGTGTCACCATTGTTACGAAACCCGCACCGACGAGCAACGCGCGCGCTATGCCGAGCGGCAGCGGCAGGCCCGCTTGGCGGCGCGGCAGGGCGAGGAGCATATCGGGCGCAGGCTCGATCGTCAGGCCGATGGCTGAGGCAGTGCTCTACAGCTTCCGCCGCTGCCCCTATGCGATGCGCGCGCGCATGGCGCTGCACGTCAGCGGTGCGCGATACGAACACCGTGAGGTCGTGCTGCGGGATAAACCCGCCGAGATGGTCGATGTGTCGCCCAAGGCCACCGTCCCGGTGTTCGTGACCGAAAGCGGCGTAGTCATCGACGAAAGCCTCGACATCATGCGCTGGGCTTTGGCTGAAAACGATCCCGAAAGCTGGCTGGAGCGGGACGATCCAGCACTGATCGCTGCCAATGACGGCCCGTTCAAGCATCATCTCGACCGCTACAAATACGCCACGCGCTATGACGATGTGGATCCGGACGATCACCGCGCGGAAGCGCTTGGGCTGTTGCGCATCCTCGAACAGCGTCTCGCCAGTTCACCCTATCTGTGTGGAGCGCACCGCGGCCTTGCCGACATCGCGATCTTCCCCTTCGTCCGCCAGTTCGCCAACACCGACCGCGGGTGGTTCGATGCGCAGGACATTTCCGCTGTGCAGCAATGGCTTGCCAGGCTCATCGGATCGGATCTGTTCGCCAGCATCATGACGAAGCACGAACCGTGGAAATCGGACGCCTAAAGCGGCTGCGCCTCGGTTTCGTCCAGCCGGTGCGTGCAGCCCAGCGCGCGCGGATCTTCCTCGCCGGTGATCGCCGCCACGGTCCGCCAGCCGAGCGCGCGCAGGCGGCGTGCAGCCTCTCGGTCATGGCCGGTCGGCAGGAACAGCGTATCACGCACAGGTGTTTCGATGCCCAGAGCTTCGAGCAGCGGCTCGATATAGAGCGAAAATCCAACCGCCGGTTCTTCCGTGCCGCGAATCGTATAGGTCCCACCGCGCCCCACCGCGCCACGCGCGCCCTCGGCATAGAGGGTGAAGCCGATCCAGCTCTGGTATTCGAAGCCATGCAGTTCTGTGGGATCGAGGGTCACTCGCACGCCCTCGCCTAACTGCTCACCGATGGCGCGCACGCCTTCGAGCCGACTGGCCAGCACGCCTCCTGCATCGAGCGCCGCCAGCTTCTCAAACGCTTCATCGAGCGGTCCGGCGGCATAGAGTAGCGGGAGGTAGTCGGCGCCGCCTGCATCGGCCAATCCGCCGGCATCCTTCATGTCCAATTCGCGTCGCACCGCTGCAATCTTGTCAGGTGCAAGCGGCAAGGCCTTGTCGGCCAGCGCATCGACCAGATCGGGCAGCGTGAAATCGACCGAAATTCCGGTCAGCCCGGCGCCTTCCAGCGCGGCAACCGCCAGTGCAACGGCCTCGCTTGCCGCCGCCACGCTGCCGCTGCCAATCAGTTCGGCGCCCATCTGCAAGCGCTGGCGCGCAGGGTCGAGCTGGTCGGCACGGATGGTTGCGACTTCCCCGGCATAGCACAGCCGCAGCGGGCGCGGCGCATCGGCCAGTGCAGTCGCCGCGATCCGCCCGATCTGCACCGTCATGTCGCTGCGCAAGGCGAGCGTCCTGAGGCTGGCTGGATCGGTAAAGCGGAACATGCGGCGCGGCGTCACCCCGTCCATGCGGCTCGCCAGCGAATGCTCGAATTCGACCAGCGGTGGGCGCACGCGGTCATACCCATGCGCGTCCATTGCATCGAGCACGGAGCGCATGATGCGGGTCATGGTAGCCGCTTCTTGCGGCAGGGCATCGGCCAGCCCTTCGGGCAGGAGATCGTCGGCTGTGTGCTTTGCAGTCATAGCGCCCGGTCCCCTGCCCGATGGCGGCTCAGAAGGCCAGTGGCTTGACGAGTTTGACGTCCTGCAATGCGCAAGCCTGCTTGACCACGCTTTCGGGAATCGGTTGATCGACGCTCAGCAGCAGCACCGCCTCGCCCCCGGTCTCACGGCGACCAAGGTGGAAGGTGCCGATGTTGATCCCCGCCTCACCCAACAGCGAACCGATCCGGCCGATGAAGCCGGGCGCGTCCTCGTTGACGATGTAAAGCATGTGGCCGGTCAGTTCAGCCTCGATCCGGACGCCGAAGATTTCGACCAGGCGCGGCGCGTCGCTACCGAACAGCGTGCCTGCAACCGAACGGTCGCCGTTCTCGGTGCCGACGGTGACGCGCAGCAGCGTGTTGTAAGCACCCTCGCGCTGGTGGCGGATCGAGCGCACGTCCAGTCCGCGCTCCTTGGCGAGAAACGGCGCATTGACCATGTTCACCGTGTCCGAATACTGCCGCATCAGCCCGGCAAGCACCGCGCCTTCGATCGGCTTGCCCGACAGCTCTGCCGCCGCGCCTTCGCGCTCGATCGCAATGCTGGTGAGATTGCCGTGCGCGAGCTGGCCGACGAGGCTGCCGAGGCTTTCGGCAAGCTTCATATAGGGTTTCAGCTTGGGCGCTTCCTCGGCGCTCAGGCTCGGCATGTTGAGCGCATTTGTGACCCCGCCATTGACCAGATAATCGGCCATCTGCTCGGCCACCTGCAGCGCCACATTGACCTGCGCTTCGGTGGTCGAGGCACCGAGATGCGGCGTGCAGATGAAATTGGGCTTGCCGAACAGCGGGCTGCCCTTGGCCGGTTCGGTCTTGAACACGTCCAGCGCCGCACCCGCGATGTGGCCCGAGTCGAGCAAATCGCCCAGCGCCTCTTCGTCGATCAGCCCGCCGCGCGCGCAGTTGACGATGCGCACGCCCTGCTTGGTCTTGGCGAGGTTTTCGCGGCTGAGGATATTGCGCGTCTCGTCGGTCAGCGGGGTATGCAGGGTGATGAAATCGGCCCGTGCGAGCAGATCGTCGAGATTGACCTTCTCGACCCCGATTTCGACCGCGCGCTCAGGCGTCAGGAAGGGATCATAGGCGATCACCTTCATCCGCACGCCCTGTGCGCGGGCCGCGACGATCGAGCCGATGTTGCCCGCTCCGATCAGCCCCAGCGTCTTGCCGGTCACCTCAACGCCCATGAACGCGTTCTTCGGCCATTCGCCCGCCTGAGTGCGGGTGTTCGCCTCCGGGATCTGGCGCGCGAGTGCAAAGATCATCGCGATGGCGTGTTCGGCGGTGGTGATCGAATTGCCGAAAGGCGTGTTCATCACCACCACGCCCTTAGCCGAAGCAGCCGGGATATCGACATTGTCGACACCGATTCCAGCGCGGCCGATGACCTTGAGATTGGTTGCAGCATCGAGGATGGCGGCCGTCACCTTGGTCGAGGAGCGGATCGCGAGGCCATCATAGTCGCCGATGCGGGCGGCAAGTTCTTCAGGCGTTTCGCCGGTAATTACGTCGACATCGCAGCCGCGCTCTTCGAAAATGCGTGCGGCGTTAGGGTCCATTTTGTCGCTGATAAGGACTTTGGGTTTGGTCATGGATAATTCCTAAAATTCGGGTGCAGGCCCAGCGCAGGCTGGGACCTTATGCATGGATTACATCTGGGCCGATGGAGGCCCCGTCCGTTGGCGGGGCCTTGGCTCTCAGCCGTTCTTGACCTGATCGTAGGCCCACTCGATCCACGGCAGCAGGCGCTTGATGTCCTCCTGCTCGACCGTGCCGCCGCACCAGACGCGCAAGCTTGGCGGGGCGTCGCGATAGCCATTGAAATCATAGCCGACGTCGCGCTCTTCCAGCAGCTTGACGATTTTCTTCGGCACGCCCGCCTGCTCCTCGGCGGAGAGGCTTTCGTACCACTCGCCCTGAAACACGAAACACACGCCGGTGTTGGTGCGCTGCGCCGGGTCGGGGACCATGTTCTTCAGCCACGGCGTCGCCTCGATCCAGTCGGTCAGGATCTTGGCATTCGCATCGGCGCGTTCGAACATCGCCTTGCGCCCGCCGAGAGCCTGTGCCCATTCGAGCGCCATGATGTAATCTTCGGTTGCCAGCATGGACGGCGTGTTGATCGTCGCCCCTTCGAAGATGCCGGTGTTGATCTTGCCGCCCTTCTTCAGCCGGAACAGCTTGGGCAGCGGCCATTCGGGATCGTATTCCTCGATCCGCTGGACCGCCTTGGGGCTGAGGACCAACATCCCGTGTTGGGCTTCCGACCCCATGACCTTCTGCCAGCTATAAGTGGTGGCATCGAGCTTCGCCCAGTCCATCTCCATCGCGAAGATGGCGCTGGTGGCATCGTTGATGGTGACGCCCGGGCGGCCCGGTGCGAGCCAGTCGGTATTGGGGATCTTCGCGCCCGAGGTGGTGCCGTTCCAGGTGAACACGACATCGTTTTCCTGCGGGATCGAGGCGAGATCGGGGATCTCGCCGTAATCGGCATCGAGCGCCGTCAGTTGCGGCAGCTTGAGCTGCTTTACCGCGTCCTGGATCCAGACATTGCCAAAGCTTTCCCACGCGGCCACCGTCGCCGGGCGATCGGGGCGTAGCATGGTCCACATCGCGCATTCCAGCGCTCCGGTATCGGAGGCAGGCATGATCCCGACGAGATAGTCATCGGGCACGCCGAGCAACTCTTTCGACAGGTCGATGGCATATTTCAGCCGCGACTTGCCGAGCGCGCTGCGGTGCGAGCGACCAAGCGATTCGGTTTTGATTCGGGAAATGTCCCAGCCTGAAAACTTGGCCGTAGGACCAGACGAAAAGAAGGGGCGCTCTGGCTTGAGCGTCGGTTCAGCAGTCATGTATTCTCTCCTTGCAGAGAGCACGCGCGGCGTTGGGACCGCGTGGCCCGTCGGCCGAAATAAAGTTGCCGCCACGCAAGTCAATGGGGCTTGGCAATTATACGACGAAGCGGCGCTGCTGCGGGTTCGTTACCGCACTCGCCAAACAGACTCTACCGGACTATGGCGCGCCGGCATGGATATCTCGCGCCTCCGCCTCGCGCTGATCAGCGGCAATTACAACATGGTTCGCGATGGACCGACGCAGGCGCTCAATCGGCTGGTCGGCTATATGCTGGATCATGGCGCGGCGGTGCGCGTGTTCGCCCCGACCGTGGAAAACCCGCAGGTAGAAGCGGTGGGTGAGGTGATCTCGATTCCCTCTTTCGCGATTCCCGGGCGCAGCGAATACCGCATCCCCATCGGCCTGGTCGGCGAAGCCAAGCGCGAATTCGAAGCCTTTTGTCCCAACATCGTTCACGTTGCCAGCCCCGACCGGGCGAGTCGGCAAGGGGCGAAATGGGCGCGCGATCATGGGGTGCCGGTGCTTGCATCGGTCCACACCAGGTTCGAGACCTATCCGCAATATTATCACCTCGGCTTCATGGAGCCGGTGGTCGAAGCATGGCTGCGCAAGCTGTATCGCCGCTGCGATGCGCTGGTCGCGCCTTCTGACGGCATGGTTGAGGTGCTTCACAGGCAGCGAATGCACCGCGAAATCGGCATCTGGTCGCGCGGGGTGGATCGCACGATCTTCAATTCGACCGCGCGCGACCTGGAATGGCGGCGCTCGCTCGGCTTTGCGGATGATGAAATTGCCATCGGCTTTCTCGGCCGCGTGGTGATGGAAAAGGGCCTGCCCGAATTCGCTGAAACCATGAACGAACTGACCAAGCGCGGCGTCAAGCACAAGGTGCTGGTGCTGGGCGATGGTCCGGCCCGTAGCTGGTTTGCGGAGAAGGTGCCCGAGGCGGCATTTGGCGGCTATCTGATGGGTGCCGACCTTGGCCGTGCGGTTGCAGGGATGGACATTTTCTTCAACCCCTCGATCACCGAGACTTTCGGCAATGTCACGCTCGAGGCGATGGCTTGCGGCGTGCCGGTGGTGGCCGCCCGTGCGACCGGAGCAACCACGCTGGTGCGCGATGGCGTAACGGGGCAGCTCGTCACGCCGGGCGACATTCCGGCCTATGCCGATGCCATTGCTGCTTACATCGACGACCCGGCCCTGCGGCAAAAGCATGGCGAGGCCGGCGAAGCGCGCAGCAAGGAATTCAGCTGGGAAGCGATCAATCGCTCGATGGCGGAAACCTATCTGCGACTGGTGGAGCGGCGCGGCGGAGCCTGAACCGCGCTTTCTGCGCCTATTTCAGCACACCCTTGCGCCGCATGCTGGCGGCATAGATCAGCAGGAATACCGCAATCGACCAGATGACGATGCTCATCGTCACATTGGTGTTCGATTTGACCCACGCGGGCGCTGACGAAAATTCCTGATACGCGGTGGTCACGCCCAGGCCGACGAGCGAGGCGACGAAAGCCGGATCGGCCCAGCGCGAGCGCAGCAGCAACAGGATCGATCCCAGCACCGCGCCCCATACGCCAAGCGCCCAGAACGCCACCAGCCAGCCGGGGAAGCCACGGAAATACTCCATCGCCTGAACGGCGCTGACACCCATGGATTCGCCCAGCGTCTTCTCGAAATATGCCAGGTTGCCCATCTGTGTCTGGAGATAATCGTTCGCGCCGAACGAATTCCACAGCAGCGCGAGCACCCCTACGACCCACAAATGCCATGGCGCCCCGCGAAAGCGCGAGGCGGGTTCATCCGATGTTTCGATAAACGGTTTGGTCTCACTATCCATGCCATTCCCTCCCGGCAGCTGCGACACCGCGGAGGAAAGTAGCACGGGGTTTGCCCCTGTCAAAGGCGCTCGATCTTGCGCGCGAGATCGTCGACCAGATCGACGATCTGCTCGATGGTTTCGTCGCCCAGATCGCCCGAACGGGCCTTGTTCTTGAGCACGCTGGCGAGGTTGCCGAGCGCGCGGAACATTTCGGGCGTCGCATAGGCGCGACCCTTTTCGGCCTGCTGCTCGGCTGCTTCCGCCCGGCGGGCGAAGCGTTCGCGCATTTCAGCAACCTCGTCTGCACGCTCTGTCAGTTCCTCACGGCCCTTGTCGGTAACCTC
This sequence comes from Qipengyuania algicida, assembly GCF_009828025.1. GTDB lineage: Bacteria > Pseudomonadota > Alphaproteobacteria > Sphingomonadales > Sphingomonadaceae > Qipengyuania > Qipengyuania algicida. The sequence goes on from NZ_WTYA01000001.1 coordinate 260,416, forward strand.
GAACGCCTTGCGTGGCTCATCCGAACCGGACACCTCGCGAATCAGGCCTTCGTCTTCGAGCAGGGACAGTGTCGGGTAGATCGTGCCCGGACTGGGTGAATACCCGTCGCCGGTCATCTCCTCGATTGCCTTGATGAGCTCGTAACCATGGCGCGGTTCGTCCGCGATCAGGCTGAGCAGCAACAGCCGCAGTTCGCCTTGCGCGAACATTCGACCGCGCCGCCTACGCCCACCATGATTATGGCGATGCTGCCTGCCACCGTCGCTGAAGGGGCCATCCGGACCAAAAGGCCCGCGAGGCCCGAATACCCCGTCCGGGCCAAAGAAGCCGGAAGGTCCGAAAGGGCCGTCGGGGCCGAAAAATCCGCCGCCGCCAGATCCTTCACGACCGCTCATAGCGGCGAAACGGCCCATACCCCGCCATCTTCGACCGCGCCTATCACGGGGGTGACGCTCGCGACCGCAACCGCCGCCGTCATCGTGATGCCTGTGCTGTCTATACATAAAATATTCCTAATGAGTCTTACGATGCATCTACGATATATCTTATTATCGATCTAGCAAGTCCCCTCTGCAAATTTCCCGCAACTGGTTTAGATAGCGGTCATGGCTGACCTTTTTGCCGACGATACTTCGCCCGCACCCAAGCAAGATATTCCGCGCGAGGATGCGCCGCTGGCCGACCGGCTGCGCCCGGGCGAACTTGCCGAGGTCGTGGGACAGGATCACCTGACTGGTCCCGAAGGCGCAATCGGGCGGATGGTCGCGGCGGGAAGGCTTTCGAGCATGATCCTGTGGGGGCCGCCCGGCACCGGCAAGACCACCATTGCCCGGCTGCTGGCCGCAAGCGTGGGGATGCGCTTTGCCAGCGTCAGCGCGGTGTTTTCCGGCGTCGCGGACCTCAAGAAGGCCTTTGCCGAGGCCGACCGTGCGGCGGAGGCAGGGCAGCGCACGCTGCTGTTCGTGGACGAGATCCACCGTTTCAATCGCGCGCAGCAGGACGGTTTCCTGCCCTTCGTCGAACGCGGCACGGTGACGCTGGTCGGCGCCACGACCGAGAACCCCAGCTTTGCGCTCAACGCCGCGCTGCTGAGCCGCGCGCAAGTCCTGATCCTCCACCGCCTCGACGCAGCGGCGCTCGGCCAGCTTCTCGACCGCGCGGAGGAACTGGAAGGCTCCCTTCCCCTGACGGACACGGCACGCAACGCGCTGATCGCCAGCGCCGATGGCGACGGACGCTTTCTGCTCAACCAGGCCGAAACGCTGTACAACGCCGGGATCGCCGAGCCGCTCGATCCGGCGGGGCTCGGCAGCTTCCTGCAACGGCGGGTGGCGGTGTACGACAAGGATCGCGAAGGGCATTACAACCTCATCTCCGCGCTCCACAAATCGGTGCGCGGCTCGGACCCGCAGGCCGCGCTCTATTACCTCGCGCGGATGCTGGTCGCGGGGGAAGAGCCGCGTTTTCTTGCCCGGCGGCTGATCCGCATGGCGGTGGAGGACATCGGCCTCGCCGACCCTCATGCGCTTATCCAGTGCATGGCGGCCAAGGATGCGTATGAATTCCTCGGCAGCCCCGAGGGCGAGCTGGCGCTGGTGCAGGCCTGTCTCTACCTCGCCAGCGCGCCCAAATCGAACGCGGTCTATGCCGCGCAAAAAGCCGCCTTTCGCAGCGCCAAAGAAACCGGCAGCCTGATGCCGCCGCAAAACATCCTCAACGCGCCAACCAAGCTGATGAAGGACATCGGCCATGGCGCAGGCTATACCTACGACCACAATGCCGACGAGGGTTTTTCGGGCGACAATTACTGGCCCGAAGAAATGGAGCCTCAGCGTTATTACCAGCCGGTCGAGCGTGGGTTCGAGCGTGAGATCGCCAAGCGGCTGGAGTATTGGGACAAGCTCAGGCGCGAGCGCGGGTGACGCCCGAACGCTTCACCCGCTTCATCGCAATCGACTGGTCGGGCGCAGCGGGAGAGCGCCATCGCGGGATCGCTCTGGCCGAAACCGACGTGGCAGGTGGCGCGCCTCGCCTGATCCGTCCTGGGCATCGCTGGTCCCGGCTTGAAGTGCTCGGCCTGCTCGGTACGCTTGAGGACGACGTATTGGTCGGCATGGACCTCGGTATCAGCTTGCCTTTCGTCGATTGCGGTGCGTTCTTCCCCGGTCTGGAAGGTGGCCCACCCGATGCGCGATCGCTTTGGGCGCTGATCGACGAGGTCTGCGCAAACGATCCGCACCTCGGCGCCAACAGCTTCGTAGATCATCCCGATTTCGCGCCCTATTTCCGGCGACACGGTGGGCGTGAGGGGGGCCATTTCCGCTGCGACAATGCCGCGCATGGCCGCGGGCGCTTTCGGGTGGCCGAACAGGCGCAGGCGGCGATGGGTTGCAAGCCTTATTCTAACTTCAACCTCGTCGGCGCAGCGCAGGTCGGCAAGTCGAGCCTGACGGGGATGCGGCTCCTTCATCAACTCGGCGGAACGGTCCCGGTCTGGCCTGTGGACCCGCTACCTGCCGCTGGGCCGGTGGTGACGGAAATCTACACCACGCTCGCAGCGATGGAGGCCGGACGCAGCGCCGCGCGAGCCAAGATGCGTGACGCTGCCTCGCTCAATCACGCGCTCACTCAGCTCGATTCCCCGCCGGTCGATTGGAATGGACCGCTCGACGATCATCGCGCCGATGCGCTGGTCACGGCGGCATGGTTGCGCCGGGCTGCAAGCCGCCCCGAATTGTGGCAGCCTGCCGGGCTCACACCAGAAATCGCGCACACCGAGGGGTGGACCTTCGGTGCCGCCTAGGCCAGATTGGCCTAAACCGGACTGGAGGGATTTATAGTAATGAAATCGACCTTTCTCGCCGCTACCGCCGCGCTCGCGCTGAGCGGTTGCGCCGCAACCACCTTGCCCCCCGAAACCGCCCAGACCGCGCCCTCCGCGCCCGTCGCACGGGTGGCGCAGAGCTGGAGCGATTTCGAAAAGACCACGATCGACAAATGGCTCGCCATCGACCCAGCCTTCGCGGTCTATCAGGGCGATCACGCGCAGGATGGCAAGCTGCCCGACTGGAGCGCGGCGGGACTTGAGGCCAAGGCCGATTTCCTGCGGGGCACCATCGCGCGGGCCAATTCCTTTGAAGATCTCACGCGCGAAGAAGCGTTCGAACGCGATTATCTCGTCAGTGTCGCGCGCGGACAGCTGTTCTTCCTGACCGATGCCGATTATCCGCACACCAACCCGGCATGGTATGTCGGCGGCGGGCTCGATCCCAACGTCTATGTCAGCCGCAACTATGCGGACAAGGCGACGCGGATGAAGGCGATGATATCGTTCTTCAACGCGATACCGCAGGCCGCCGCCAATATCCGCGCCAACCTCAAGACCCCGATGCCCGAAAGCTTCGTCAAATACGGCGTCGCGGCGTTTGGCGGCTTTGCCGATTACTACAAGGGCGATGCCCGCGCCGCCTTCGCCGATGTGCAGGATCCGGCGCTGCAGGCGCAGTTCAAGGATGCCTCGGCCAAGGCATCGGCCGCGATGGCCAGCCTTACCGAGTGGATGAAGGGCCAGCAGGCCAGCGCAACGCAGGATTTCGCGCTCGGGCCGGCACGCTTCAGCAAGATGCTCAAGGACACAGAGCTGGTCGATATTCCGCTCGACCAGCTGGAAAAGGTCGCACGTGACGATCTCGCCCGCAATCAGGCGGCGCTGAGAGATGCGTGTAAGCAATATGCTCCGGGCCAGTCGATCCCGGACTGCATCGCCAAGATGGCGGCCGACAAGCCTGCCGATGGGCCGGTGGCCGAAGCGCGCCGCCAGATCCCCGAGCTGACCGCCTTCGTGAAGAGCCACGATCTCGTCACCATTCCCGGCACGGAAAAGGCGCTGGTGGAAGAAAGCCCGCCCTATAACCGGCAGAACTCCGCCTACATCGATCCGCCGGGACCCTTCGAGAAGGGCATCCCCTCGATCTATTACATCTCACCCCCCGACCCCAGCTGGTCCAAGGCGGTGCAAGAGGCCTATATCCCGGGCAAGGACGATCTGCTGTTCACCTCGGTCCACGAGGTAATGCCGGGTCATTTCGTCCAGTTCCTCCATTCCAACCGCGCGCCCTCGCTCGTCGGGCGGCTGTTTGTGGGATATGGCTTCGCCGAAGGATGGGCGCACTACACCGAACAGATGATGTGGGACGCAGGCCTCGGCAATGGCGCGCCCGAAGTGCATATCGGCCAGCTGTCCAACGCCCTGCTGCGCGATTGCCGGTTCATTTCCGCGATCGGCCTGCACGCGCGCGGCATGACGCAGGAGCAATCGAAGCAGCTGTTTATGGACCAGTGCTATCAGGACGAAGGCAACGCCACCCAGCAGGCGGCGCGGGGCACTTACGACCCGGAATATCTCAACTACACGCTCAACAAGCTGCTGATCATGAAACTGCGCGCCGACTGGACCGCCACGCGCGGCGGTCGCAAGGCGTGGAAGGCATTTCACGACCAGTTCCTGAGCTTCGGCGGCCCACCGGTGCCGCTGGTACGCGAGATGATGATGAACGAGGACACCCCGCGTACGGTCTTCTGATCGCAAACGGGATAATCTAGGGCTGGACCTTTGCCGCGCGCTGCGGCAAAGGCTCCGGCCTTCGCATGGGCAAGCCGGCTTAGCTCAGTTGGTAGAGCAGTTGATTTGTAATCATCAGGCCGGGGGTTCGAATCCTCCAGCCGGCACCATTATTATCTATACATTACAGACACTTATTGGACGTTTTCGGATCGCGCCACTCAGCACGACCTGAAACGCGCCTGCGTGGCACGTTTTGGCTCGATAGTATCGTACCGCAGACCAAGCGGCGTCCGCCCGGTGTCACGCCAGCCCCCGATACAGCAGTTCGGCAGTTCTCATCGATGATCGACAAGTTCGGCTACATGACGCTTGAGCGGACGGGCAAGGCTTCTTGGAAGGCAACCGTCCACGCGATCGACGGCAGCGTTTTGAAGACATGCCGCATCCGCGGGCGCACATCGCATTGCGCGAGTAGAACAGCGACTACCGCTTTCCCACCATATCTTCCGGCCGCACCAGCCTGTCGAAATCTTCCGCGCTGATGTCGCCGCTGTTCAGCGCCGCTTCGCGCAAGGTCAGACCTTCTTTGTGCGCGGTCTTGGCGATGGCGGCGGCCTTGTCGTAACCGATCGCGGGTGCAAGCGCTGTTACCAGCATCAGCGAGTTTTCGACGCCCTTCGCGATATTGTCGCGGCGCGGTTCCAGGCCAACCAGCAGGTGCTCGGAAAAGCTTGATGCCACATCGCCCAGCAACCGCACCGAGCGCAGGAAATTCCACGCCATCAGCGGGCGATAGGTGTTGAGCTCGAACTGTCCCTGGCTGTCGGCGAAGGTCAGCGCAGCATGGTTGCCAAACACCTCGATTGCGACCTGCGTCATCGCCTCGCATTGGGTTGGATTGACCTTGCCCGGCATGATCGAACTGCCCGGTTCGTTCTCTGGCAGCGCCAGCTCGCCCAGTCCCGAACGCGGGCCGGAGCCGAGGAAGCGGATATCGTTGGCGATCTTGTAGAGCGCGGCGGCGAGCGCGTTGAGCGCGCCATGCGCGAACACCAGCGCGTCCTGGCTCGCCAGCGCTTCGAACTTGTTAGGCGCGGTAACGAAGGGCAGGCCAGTAATAGCGGCGATGCGCTCGGCAACCGCCTCGGGGAAACCATCGGGCGTGTTGAGACCGGTGCCGACAGCGGTTCCGCCCTGCGCGAGCTGGTACAGGCCCGGCAGTGTCAACCGAATGCGATCAATCCCGCTGGCGAGTTGCGCGGCATAACCGGAAAACTCCTGCCCCAGCGTCAGCGGAGTTGCGTCCTGCGTATGAGTGCGACCGATCTTGACGATATCGGACCACTGCTCGGCCTTGGCAGCGAGTTCGGCCTGCATCGCTTCGAGCGCGGGCAGCAAATGGCCGGTGATCTCGCGCGCGGCGGCAATATGGATCGCGCTGGGGAAGGTGTCGTTCGAGCTTTGGCTCTTGTTGACGTGATCGTTGGGATGGACCGGCGTTTTCGAACCGATGTCACCGCCAAGCAATTGGATTGCGCGATTGGCGATCACTTCGTTGGCATTCATGTTCGATTGCGTGCCGGACCCGGTCTGCCACACCACCAGCGGGAATTCATTGTCGAGCTTGCCGTCGATAACTTCCTGCGCGGCGGTGACGATGGCGTCCGCCAGCGTGCCATCCAGCTCGCCCAGCTGGCGATTGGCCTCGGCGGCGGCGCGTTTGATGATACCGAGTGCGCGGATCAGCGGGATCGGCAGATGTTCGCCGCCGATACGAAAGTTCTCCGAGCTGCGCTGTGTCTGCGCGCCCCAGAGGTGATCGGCGGGCACTTCGATGGCGCCCATCGAGTCGGTTTCGGTGCGCATCTCGCTCATCCCCGCCCCCGATAAGACGCGACGCCCTGATCGGGGAGCCACAAACCTTCAGGCGGTGCGCCGCTCTGCCAGAACACGTCGATCGGGATGCCGCCGCGCGGATACCAATATCCGCCGATGCGAAGCCAGCGCGGTTTCATCTCGTCGAACAACCGCTTGCCGATGCCAACCGTCACATCCTCGTGGAAGCCGCAATGGTTGCGGAAAGAGCCGAGGAACAGCTTGAGACTTTTCGATTCGACGATCGTCTCGCCCGGCGCGTAGTCGAGCACCAGATGCGCGAAATCTGGCTGGCCGGTAACCGGGCAGAGCGAGGTGAACTCGGGCGCAGCAAAGCGCACCATATACAGCTCGCCCTTGCGCGGATTGGGTACATAATCGAGTTCGGCATCTTCCGGCGAAGCGGGTAGCGGGCTCGACTGGCCGAGGAATTTGGGGGTGTCTGTGCCTTCCATGCCGCGCTCCTGCCGCGATTGCGCGCGGGGTGCAAGCGATGGCTTGGCAAGCAGGCGGGTCAGGTCCTATTCAGCGCGCCCTCGCGATGCGCCTTGCGCAACACAGCGTACCATTTTTGCTTCGGAAACCATGACAGCGCGCCTTCGCCTTCCTCTCCTGTCCCTTGCGGTTTCCACCGCTGCGCTCGGCGGTGCGGCATTCGCGCAATCGGCGAACGACTTTTCCTTGCAGCCTGCGCCCACACCGACCCCCAGCCCGAACGTGCAGGGACCGGTGGTGACTGACGGCGCGATCCAGATACGCCCAAAAGCGATTCCAACTGCCACGCCAACCCCGTTACCGACCGTGGTTCCCCCGCTGCTGACGGCGGTACCCCCGAAGTCCGTCCGCCCGTCGCCAACCGCAAGCCCGCGTGCGCGGCCGACACCATTGCCTGCCACCAGTGCGAGGCCGCAACAGCGTCCGCGCGTGCAGGAATCGTCAGAAGCAGCTCCGCCGCCGAACAGCTCGCCATCGCCCGCGCCCGCACCGCTTGCAACGCCTAGCGTAACGCCGATGCCGACCGCTTCGGCGCTGCCGGTCGCGCCCACACCTCAAGCCAGCCCGATTGCGGACAGCTCCAATTCGAGTGGCCTGCTTCCGTGGCTCCTCGGGTTTGCCGCACTGCTCGTCGCAGGGGGCGCATTCGTCTTCCTGCGTCGTCGCCGCGAGGACGCGCCGGCACCCATCGAACCTCCCATCGTGCACCGCGATACGCAGGACGCGTTGCCAGATGCCCCCGCAGTTTCCGCCGAAGCTGAGAGCGAAGCGCTGGCGTTGCAGGTCGAGGCGATCCGCCTCAGCCGCAGCTTCATGAATGTGACTGTCGATTATCGTGTCACCTTGCGCAACCGGCTGGGTCGCGCGCTGGAGAACGCAACGGTAGAGGCCGACCTCGTCTCAGCCAGCAACGACCGTCCGCTCGCCAACCAGCTCGCCGCGCGCGATACTGCCCTGCCCGCGCGCCATTCCGCCGCCCGGCTAGGCCCCGGCCAGAGCCAGCGCTTCGAGGGCCGCCTGCAATTGCCGCTCGCGCAGGCAGCGATCATTCAGCAAGGCGCGGTGGGAGTGCTCGTCCCGCTGCTTCGTGCCCGGGCGAGCGCGAGCAATGCTGCTCCGCTGGCGAAAACCTACGTCATCGGGCAAGGCGCGCCCGGAGCGACCCGCCCGCAACCCTTCCGGATCGACGAGCCGCCGCGCAGTTACGAACCGCTGATCCAGCGCGCGCTCGACTGATCTTCGGGCCAGGTCTACAAGCAAGGCCATGGAGTCGCTCGTTTCCACTGATTGGCTGAACGCGCATCTCGGCGATGCCGATCTGGTTGTGCTCGATGCCAGCAAGCATTTGCCCGATGCCGGGCGCGATGCGGGCGAGGAATTCCTCACCGCGCATATCCCCGGCGCGCGTTTCTTCAACATGCCGCGCTTTTCCGACCCGGATGCAGCGGTGGTCAACACTGCGCCCGGCGCGATGCAGGCAGCCATCCATCTGAGCGGGCTCGGGATCAATCCCGGCGCGCGCGTGGTGCTGTACGATGACAGCGCCATTGCCAGCGCCGCCCGGGCATGGTTCCTGCTACGCGGCTATGGCCTGACCGATATTGCGATCCTTGATGGCGGTCTGGGCAAATGGCTCGCAGAGAGCAAACCGACAGAAACCGGAAAGGCTGACTTTGCCCCCGGCCTCTATCCCCCATCCGATTTTACCGGCGCACTGCGCGACAAGCAGGCCATGCTGGCCAATTGCGACAGTGGCATCGAACAGGTGGTGGACGCCCGCGATGCCGGGCGTTTCGGCGGGATCGAGGCCGAAGGCGGTCATATCCCCGGCGCCCGCCATCTGTGGTACCGCGATTTGTTCGACGACGACGGAACCTACAAGAACCCTGCCGAGCTGAAAGCGCTGTTTGACAGCGCCGGGATCGACATAGTTGCGCCAGTCGTCACCAGTTGCAATTCGGGCATGACCGCCGCCGTGCTCGCCTTCGCGCTGCACCTCATCGGCAACGAGGCCGCGCTCTATGACGGAAGCTGGGCCGAATGGGGCGCCGATCCTGATCTGCCCAAGGCTCTCGGCACAGCGGGCTGACGCGCAAAACCGCAACCCCGCGCTTGCCGAAACCGCCCGCTTCCCCCTAGGACAGCCATTCAGGCACATAGTCGGATACTCCGGCTACCATCCACGAGCATCCAGCGGAGAAACAATGGCAGGCGGCACGGACCAATCTCAGACTACCGCAACCCGGCTGGTGACGTCCGGGCGCAGCAACGATCCGCATGTCGTCAACCCGCCGGTCTACCGCGCCAGCACGCATCTGTATGACGATTGCGCCGCGCTGCGCGAAGCACCCAAATCCAACCGCGATGGGCAGTTCTTCTACGGCCGGCGCGGTTCGCCAACCCAGTGGGCGCTGAGCGACGCATTGACCGAAATCGAACCCGGTGCCCACGGGACCGTGCTGTATCCCAGCGGCGTTGCGGCGATCGCAGGCGCATTGCTGTCGGTGGTCGGCCCGGGCGACGTGCTGCTGGTGTGCGACAACGCCTATGACCCCAGCCGCCACATCGCGACCGGGCTGCTCAAGCGCATGGGCGTGGAAGCGCGCTTCTTCGACCCGCTCGACCTCGATGGCTTTGCCGGATTGTTCTGCGAGCGCACCCGCGCGGTGCTGCTCGAAAATCCCGGCAGCCTGACGATGGAAGTGTGCGACGTGCCTGCACTGGCGGCCATCGCCAAGGACCATCAGGCCTGCGTGCTGATCGACAACACCTGGGCCGGGCCGCTCGGCTTTGCGGCCTTTGCCCACGGCTGTGACATTTCCATCCAGGCGCTGACCAAGCACGTCGGCGGCCATTCCGACCTTATGATGGGATCGGTCAGCGCCGCTTCGCAAGGCTTGTACGCCAAGCTGCGGCATGTCTCTCAGGAACTTGGGCAAGTGGTGTCTCCCGACGACGCTGCGCTCGCCCTGCGCGGCTTGCGCACGATGGGCGTTCGGCTGGATCGCTGCACTGCGAGCGCGCTGAAGATCGCCCACTGGCTCGATCAGCGCCCCGAAGTCGCCCATGTGCTGTGCCCGATGCTCCCGGGCGCACCCGGCCACGAGCTATGGAAGCGCGATTTCACTGGCGGGTGCGGCTTGTTCAGCTTCGTGCTCAAGGGCGGCGACGATGCGGCGCGCTGCCGCCTGATCGACGCGCTCGAGCTGTTCGGAATCGGTTATAGCTGGGGTGGTTTCGAAAGCCTTGCGACCCCGGTCGGGATCGATGGTTCGCGCACCGCGACACGCTGGCCGAAGCCCGAATGGGATGAAAGTGATCGCTTCGCCATCCGCCTCTCGATCGGCCTCGAAGAACCTGACGATTTGATCGCCGACCTCGAACGCGGTTTTGCCGCCGTGGCGCGCGCATGACGTTTGCCGCTCTCGCTGCCGCGGCCGCCAGCGCTTCGCCCACGGCGAGCGCGAGTCCGACCGCGAGCCCCTCCGGGCCACCGGCTGAACAGGCGTGGAGCCTCGCCCAGCCTCTCGCCAATCAGGGGCAGGTCGCCGCCGCACAGGAAATCAAGCAGGCGGTCTCGCAAAAGAGCGAAACCATCGGCGATCTCGTCAACACGCTCGACAGTTGGGCGATCAACATCGGCAAGTTCCACCTGTCGGTTTGGGATGTGATCATCGTCCTCGGCGTGATCGTGCTGTGCTACATGATCGGGCGGCTCGGCAGCAGGCTCGGCAATACGATTCTCAAGCGGATCACCAAGCTCGACAGCACACAGCAATTGCTGGCCGAAAAGCTGGTCAGCATCGCCATCTGGTCGTCCGCTTTTTTCCTCGGGATCGACCTGCTCGGTATCGACCTGACCGCGCTGGCGGTGTTTTCGGGCGCCTTCGGCCTCGCCATCGGTTTCGGCCTCCAGAAGACCTTCGGTAATCTGATCGCCGGGATTATCCTGCTGATGGACAAGTCGATCAAACCCGGTGACGTCATCGCCATCGCCGATCAGGCCGGGAATTCCACTTTCGGACAAATCCGCAAGATCGGGGTGCGCGCGGTCAGCCTCGTCACGCGCGATCAGAAGGAATATCTCATCCCGAACGAGAACCTGATGATCAATCAGGTCGAAAACTGGTCCTATTCGAGCAAGAATGTGCGCGTTCACGTTCCAGTGGGGGTCAGCTACAACGCCGATTTGAACGTGGCCGAAAAGCTGATGCTGGAAGCCGCGAAAAGCTGCGACCGCGTGCTCAAGTCACCGCCGCCGATCGTGTGGCTCAAGGAATATGGCGACAGCTCGGTCAATTTCAGCATCAATTGCTGGATTTCGGACCCGGAAGAGGGGGTCAGCAACGTCCAGTCTGCCGTACTCAAGAAGCTATGGTGGCTGTTCAAGGAAGCCGATGTCGAAATCCCCTTCCCGCAGCGCGACATAAACCTGCGCAACAACGATCAGTTTGAACGGCTGATTGACGCGCTGGCAGCGCGTGTTGCGGCGGACAATTCGCCCGATGGCGTGAAGGACAAGGATGCGGATTAGTCGGCCGAAAGGCCCCGGTACGCTCAAGTGCTTCCTGTTCGGCTGGGTAATCGCCTGGGCGGCGGCGATCTATCTGTCCTGCGCCTTCATCTGGTTGGGCGGCATTGCCCGCGTGGTCAGCGGAGCGCGCGGTGCAGGCGCAATCTTCGCCATTGCAGATGCCGTTTCTCCATGGGCCAAGCTTGCCATAGGGATCGCGATGGGCACTGCCCTGATATTGCGGCGCAGGCTATGGCCGATGGCGGGGCGCAATGCGCTGGCCGCCGACGGGACCGCCTGCGTGCTGGCAATGCTGCTGACACTGGGCTTGCTTCCATCCCCATGGTCGGCTGGTTTCGGCGTAGGACTCACGGGCGCACGTTTCACCCCGCTTGCTACAGCCCTCTATATCGCAGCAGCAGCCATTGGCGGTATTCTAGCTACCATGTTTGAGGCCAATTGCCTGAATAATCGTCGCAAACTCAACGAAATCTATCGCGACCGTTCGCAATAGCGCAGCTTTCTGGCTGAGTAGGGCGAATTTCAAAACCAAAGCTGTCCGCCCGCGCAGCCATTCTGATTGGCACTGAATCGCGTCAGCCGCCAGTTTGGCACCATGACAGGAACAGGCACTCTCTATCTCGTTGGCGCCGGGCCGGGCGAACCGGACCTGCTGACGCTGCGCGCCGCACGGCTGATCGAAAGCGCCGAATTGATCGTGCATGACGGGCTGATCGATCCGCAGGTGCTGGCTCTCGCTTCGCCAGAGGCGCAACTGATCTCGGTTGCCAAGCGCCGCGCGCATCACACCTTGCCGCAGGACGAAATCAACGCCCTGCTAATCCGCTCAGCGTGCGCTGGACAGGACGTCGTGCGCCTCAAGGGTGGCGATCCGTTGGTCTTCGGGCGCGGTGGCGAGGAAGCGGAAGCCGCGCGCGCCGCTGGCGTTCCGGTCGAGATCGTGCCCGGCATCAGCGCGGCCAATGGTGCCGCGGCCGCCGCGCAAATCGCGCTGACGCATCGCGATGCCTCCTCGATCGTCACGTTCGTGGCGGGTCAGTGCAAGGGGTTGAGCGACCAGGACTGGCGCGGCCTTGCCGGCAAGGGGCGCACGCTGGTGATCTACATGGGCGTGAAGACCGCCCCGCAAATCGCGGAGAAGCTGATGGAAGACGGGCTCGCACCGGACATGCCGGTGGCTGTGATCGAGAATGCCGCGCGTCCGCAAATGCGGGTGTTGCGCGGACTGCTCGCGGGCTTGCCCGAACTCGTCGAGCGCAAGCAGGTGATCAGCCCCGCACTGATCGTGATCGGCGAAGTGACCGCGCGAGAAGACGCGGCGGTGGCCGCTCTGGCGCGGGAGGACGCGCGATGAGGCTGCTGACCGGCAATGATCTCAAGACCGGCGCGGTGACCTGGTGGACCGGCAGTGACTGGTCGCTCCATGTCGAGGATGCGGCCGATGTGTCCGGGAGCGAAGATGAAATCGCCCGCCGCGAGGAATCAGCGCGGCGTGTCAACGCGCCCAATGCGATTGATGCCGAACTGCAAGATGGCAGCCCCCGTCCCGCGCATATCAAGGACCGCGTCCGCGCGCTCGGCCCAACCGTGCGCCCCGACCTGACCCTCAAGCCTGCCGATCCCGAAATCGGCAACTGGGTGATCTGATGTACCAATATGACCACTACGATCAGGCGATGGTCGATGCCCGGGTGGAGGAATTCCGCGACCAGGCCCGCCGCCGTCTAGAAGGCCAGCTGACCGAGGACCAGTTCAAGCCCTTGCGGCTGATGAACGGGCTCTATCTCCAGCTCCACGCCTACATGCTGCGCGTCGCCATTCCCTATGGCACGCTCAACGGGCGCCAGATGCACGCGCTGGCGGACATCGCCGACACGTATGATCGGGGATACGGGCATTTCACCACGCGCCAGAACATCCAGTACAACTGGATCAAGCTGGAGGATGCCGCCGATATCCTCGCCGATCTGGCCAAGGTCGAAATGCACGCCATCCAGACGAGCGGCAATTGCATCCGCAACATCAGCTCCGACCATTTTGCCGGGGCCGCGGCGGACGAGCGTGTCGATCCGCGACCTTACGCCGAACTGTTGCGGCAATGGTCGAGCTTCCATCCCGAGTTCAGCTATCTCCCGCGCAAATTCAAGATCGCGGTAATCGCCTCCGACACCGACCGCGCGGCGATGCGGCTGCACGACATCGGGATCAACATCCTTCGCAACGACTCCGGTGAACTGGGTGCGGCCTTCTATGTCGGTGGTGGCATGGGCCGCACACCGATGATCGCACCATTGATTCGCGAATTCGTGCCACTCGACCAGCTCGTCACCTATGCCGAGGCGTGTCTGAGGGTCTACAATCGTTACGGCAGGCGCGACAACAAGTACAAGGCGCGCATCAAGATCCTGGTCCATGAAATGGGCGCGGAGGAATATGCGCGGCAGGTGGACGCCGAATTCGCGCATCTGCTCGAACAGGGTGTCGAGCCACCGCTCGCCGAACTGGAGCGGATCAAGACCTTCTTCGTCGATCCCGCCTTTGCCAGCGATGCAGGCGCCGATATCGACCGCAGCGATTCCGATTTCGCGCTGTGGCTCGATCGCAACACGGTGGCGCACAAGGCCCCCGGCTACACGTCCGCCGTCATCAGCCTGAAGCCGGTGGGCGGCATCCCCGGCGACGCGACGGCGGAACAGATGCATCTGATGGCCGATCTCGCGCGCAACTACAGCTTTGACGAACTACGGGTGATGCACACGCAGAACATCGTGTTGCCGCATGTGCGCAAAGCCGATCTCCATAACCTGTGGACCGCGCTCGACGCCGCGGGGCTCGGCAGCCCCAACCTTGGCACGGTGGAAGATATCATTGCCTGCCCCGGCCTCGATTATTGCAGCCTCGCCAACGCCCGCTCGATCCCCATCGCGCAGCAGATTTCCGAACGCTTCGCCGCCTCGGGCAAGACCGAGGCATTGGGGCAGCTGAAGCTGAAGATTTCCGGCTGCATCAACGCCTGCGGGCACCACCATGCTGGCCATATCGGCATCCTCGGCGTGGATCGGAAGGGGGTGGAAAATTACCAGCTCCTGCTCGGCGGAAGCGAAGCGGAAGACGTCAGCCTCGCCAAGATCACCGGCCCCGGCTTCGACGAGGCTGGGATCGTCGATGCGGTCGAAACCGCCGCCGACATCTATCTGCGCGAACGCCAGGACGGCGAACGCTTCCTCGACACCTATCGCCGGATCGGCATGGATCCCTTCAAGGAGGCGCTATATGGCTGATTTCCTGCGCTATCGAGGCGATGAGACGGTCGATCAGCCTGCCGTGACGGTCGATGCTTTTCTCGACCAGACCAACGCCAGCGCAGTGCGGGTCGAACCGGGCGACGATGCCCGCGCGCTGATCCCTCATCTGGGCCAAATCGCGCTGGTCGAGGTCAACTTCCCCGCTTTCGGCGATGGACGTGGCTATTCCTCGGCCCGTATCCTGCGCGAGGCAGGCTATGGCGGTGAATTACGTGCCGTGGGGGACGTTTTGGTCGATCAGATCGCCTATATGCGGCGTTGCGGCTTCGACGCCTTCGAACCCGATGCTCCGCTCGATCCCGACGATGTCGAAGCGGCGTTGAGCCGTTGGCCGGATGTGTATCAGCCCGCTGCCGATACGCGCGTGCCGATCTTGGCCAAGCGCCATGGTTCTGCCTCATGAATGCTATTCGCCCCATCGACCGCCTCGACACCGCACCGCGCTTTTCCGAACATGATGCCGTGCGCCTGAACCGCATGTTCCGCGGCTCCGACACGCAGGAAATGCTCGCGGCGCTGTTCGCCGACGATCTGATCGACGACATGGCCGTGGTGTCGAGCTTCGGCGCGGAAAGTGCGGTTTTGCTGCACTTGCTGGCCGAAGTCGACCCAGCTCTTCCGGTAATGTTCCTCGATACGGGAAAGCATTTCCCCGAAACGCTGGCCTATCGCGACGAGCTGGTCGAGCGGCTCGGCCTCACCAACCTCCAGATCCTCCATCCCGAACTCGCCGAACTTGAAGCCAAGGACGAGACCGGCCTCAGATGGTCCTATGATCCCGATGGTTGCTGCGAGATCCGCAAGGTCAAGCCGCTGGCCAAGGCGATGGCACCGTTCGATGCCAGCTTCACCGGGCGCAAGGCGTTCCAGTCGAAGACCCGTGCCAATCTGCCCCGCTTCGAGCTCGACACCTCCGATGCTGCCGGGCGGCTCAAGATAAATCCGTTGATCGATTGGGATGCGAGCCGGATTGAAGGCTATTTCATCCAGCATGACCTGCCACGCCATCCGCTGGTCGCTGCCGGCTATCCTTCGATCGGCTGTTCTCCCTGCACCAGTCGCGTCGCGCCAGGCGAAGATCCGCGCTCGGGCCGCTGGTCGGGGTGGGACAAGGTCGAATGCGGCATCCACCAGCCGGGAGCCGATGACGACGGGGCCGACCAACCCTATTTCTAAGCGCGCGCGCTGATCATTTCAGCCAGCCATGGGCGCGATACCAACGGGCTGTTTCCGTAAAGCCCGTGCGCGCGCCGATGCGCGGCTGCCAGCGGTCTGCCGGTGCAGCAAGCACCGGATCACACACCCAATCGGCATGAACCATGTAGCGCGCCCGATCGGGGGTCAGCTTGGCTTTCATACCCCGCACCAGTCGATCCCCGCGTGCAGCCGCGTGCAATAGGCGTGCTGGCAGGTTGAGAGGCAGCACACGCCTGCGTCCGACAGCGATACCGAGTAACCGCGCCATTTCCCGGTGCAGGTAACCTTGCGGTTGTCCATCATCGACTTCGAACAGCTTGCCGGAAACGTCCTTCCCCGTCGGCACCAGCGCCAGTAGTACGTCGGCGAGATCGGCGACATGGATCAGTGATGTGCGGCCCTTGGGCGGCAACGGCACCACACGCAGTCTTGCGGCCCGAAACAGGTCGAGCATATCCTTGTCACGCGGGCCATACACCGCCGGCGGGCGAACGATCGTCCAGTCAAGTCCGCTCTCCCGCACCAGATCCTCGGCCCGCGCCTTGGAGGCACCATAATCCGACAGATCGGGCTCACGAGCGGAAAGCGACGACACGAAAACCAATCGCTTCAGCCCAGCTTGCTTGCAGGCTTCGATCACGGCGGCGGTGCCTACGACATTGGCGGCTTCGAACTGCGTGGGATGCGCGGCGTTCGTTAGAGCGGCGATGTGCAGCATCGCATTCGCGCCCTCAGCAAGCCGCCTGAGAGCCTCGGCATCGTCGAGCGTGCCGTGAACCCAGGTGATCCCCTCGCGTTCCGCCTGCGGCTTGCGAGTCAGAGCACGCACGCCGACGCCCTGCCGCGCGGCGTCATCCAGCACCGCCTGACCGACGAAGCCGGTTGCCCCGGTTATTGCCAAAGTTCCGCTTGCCACCATCAGAGATACACCAAATGATCGCGATGTATCACGGCGGCGCGCGGTGCGTAACCGAGTTTGTCGCCCTGCCGATCCTGCTTGAGGCCGATGATCGCGTGGCATTCCTCGGCGGAATATTCAACCAGCCCCTGCGCGAGGCGATCTCCATTCGCGCTATGTACGCTGACGAGGTCTCCTCGGCGGAAATCGCCGTTTACCTCGGTGATGCCCGCCGCGAGCAGGCTTGCCCCGTTAGCCAGTGCTTCGGCGCAACCCGCGTCGACGGTTAGCACGCCCACGGGCGCAAGCCGACCGCCAAGCCACGCTTGCCGCGCACTCCCGCCACGCTGCGGCAAGAACAGCGTCCCGATACCCTGTGCGAAGGCGCGCGATAAGGGAGCGTCAACAGTGCCATTGGCGATTGCCAGCGCGATACCCGCGCGTTCGGCGATACGCGCCGCTTCCAGTTTTGCCGCCATACCGCCTGAACCGAGGCCCGAAGACGAGGTCGCGCTGGCCATCGCCAGAATTTCGGGCGTCACCCCATCGACCGTCTCGATCAACGTAGCCCCTGCTTCGCGCGGATCGCGATCATAAAGGCCGTCGACGTCCGACAGCAGCAACACGCCCTGCGCGCCCGCAGCCTGCGCAACGCGCGCCGCCAATCGGTCGTTGTCGCCAAAGCGGATTTCCTCGGTAGCGACCGAATCGTTCTCGTTCACGACCGGGACTGCGCCTTCCTCAAGCAGCTTCTCGAATGTCGCGGCAGCATTGAGATAACGCCTGCGGTCCTCCAGATCGTCCAAAGTCACGAGCATTTGCGCCGCGACCAGATCGTGTGCGCCAAGCGATTCAGACCACAGTCGCGCCAGCTCTACCTGCCCAACCGAAGCGGCGGCCTGCGCTTCGGAAAGGCTTGCGCGTCCGCCGCGCTTGAGGCCCAGCCGCGCAGCACCCAGCGCGATCGCCCCGGAGGATACTACGATTACCTCACAGCCTGCCTGTCGCAGACCGGCCAATTCGGAAACGAGCTTCGCGAGCCATGCCTTGCGCGGCTCTCCGCGTTCGACCAGCAGCGACGATCCAACCTTGACTACCAACCGCCGTGCTGCGCCCAGCTCGGCAAGCGAAGCGATCAGAGGGGCGACCATTCGCTGCTTTCCTCACCATCACCGCTCGTATCTTCGACTTCGGCTCCCTTGGTCTCGGTCGAAGTGCGTTCCGGCAGATAAGCCAGCACTGCATCGAGCAATCGATCGACCCCAGCGCCGGTTGCACCCGAAACAGTGAACACCTCATCGGCACCGGCAGCCTTGAGTTCGTCAGCAAAGCCTTCACCCAACTCGCTGTCGGCGAGATCGAGCTTGTTGAGCGCGACGAGACGCGGCTTGTCGTCGAGCCCGGCACCATAAGCGGCCAGCTCCTCCTCTACGATCTGCATCGCTTCGACCGGATCGGTCCCGGATATATCGATTAGGTGGATCAGCACGCGGCAACGCTCGATATGGCCCAAGAACCGATCGCCAATCCCCGCCCCTTCCGCTGCGCCCGCAATCAACCCCGGAATATCCGCAAGCACGAATTCACGGCCTTTGTGACGCACCACGCCCAGCTTAGGCACCAGCGTCGTAAAGGCATAGTCGCCGACCTTGGCCTGCGCGTTGGAAACCTGGTTGATAAAGGTTGATTTGCCGGCATTGGGCAGGCCGACGAGGCCGACATCGGCAAGCAGCTTCAGCCGCAACCACACCCACATCTCCTCCCCCGGTTCCCCCGGCTGGTGCTGGCGCGGAGCACGGTTCGTGCTCGTCTTGTAGCTAGCGTTGCCGCGCCCGCCCATTCCGCCTTCGAGGAACACCAGACGCTGGCCAACTTCGGTGAAATCGGCGAGCACTTCGTCCTTGTCCTCGGACAGGACCTGAGTCCCTACAGGCACTTCGATCACGAGGTCATCCGCCCCGGCCCCGGTGCGGTCCTTGCCCATGCCATGCGAACCACGCGCTGCCTTGAAATGCTGGGCATAACGAAAGTCAATCAAAGTGTTCAGACCGGGCACCGCTTCGAACACGATGTCCCCGCCCTTTCCCCCGTTGCCGCCGTCCGGCCCGCCGTATTCGACGTATTTCTCCCGCCGGAACGAGACCGCTCCGGGACCACCCGCGCCGGATTTCAGGAATATCTTGGCTTGGTCGAGAAAGTGCATGGGACGTCTCTAGCGGGAGTTTCTTGTTTGCGCACGCACATCCGTGCGCGCGATTTCCTCACGCCTGTCGGCGTTGCGGTCGGCCAGTCGGCCTAGCGGTTGGCTGGTCGCGAACCGATCCAGCGCATCAGACATTCGTAGTGCAATCATTCGGACCCGAAAGGGTCCGCAAGCGCTACTGCGCGCCCGCAGACCCGTCAGGGTCGAGGATAGCCAAGGGGCCAGATGGCACCGCCGGCGCTTGAGGTGAAACAAAAAACCAGGTTTTACCTGAAGTAAAACCTGGTGGAGCCGAGGGGGATCGAACCCCTGACCTCGTCATTGCGAACGACGCGCTCTCCCATCTGAGCTACGGCCCCGTTCCAGGTTTTCGCACCCTCCCCGGCAGAACCGGAAAAACGCGAGGGCGCGCATTAGCGAAGCGCGGCGGCAGAGAAAAGACCTTTCTCGCCGCGCCGTCTCGGCGAACGCCTATTTCTGTGACGACCCCTTCGGCTGATCCTTGGGGATGGGCTGGACCACCGGATTGGATTGCTGTTCGGGTTTCACGGGCACCACCGGGATGGTCGCCCCGCTGGTTGGGTCGGTGACTGCCCCGGACGCCTGAAGCGGCTGGGCGGTGGTCGTTTCGGGACCGCTTACCCCAGCCTGAGGCGTGGGCTGCGCGGCGGCACGCGCCTGCTGGACGGCGACATAGCCGGGCTGCGAGGCGCCGTATTGCACGCCATATTTCGCATCCCAAGCCGCCGAATTCGTCTGATACTGCTGGTAGTCGTCGAAAAAGGCATTGAACGGCGCCATCATCTTGGGCAGCTCGGCAGATGCAAACGCCGCCGCGTCCATCTTGGGATTGAGCAGCGCGTCGCTGGCCACGTCCATCGCAGCCTTGCAGAATGGCTGGCGCACAGGTGGCAGGGTGAAGAAATTATAGACGCTGGTCATCACCTTCTCGCGCGCCTTGATCGCATTGCGTCCACGCCCGAATTTTTCGCGATAAGCACGATCGATGCTGTCGTTGACCTTGTCGAGCGTGCGCCGGTTGGACTTCAGGAACGTGCCATACCCATCGAGGATCGGTTTGTATTGCTCACCCGTGCAATTGAGCGCGGCGACATTCCAGGCCGAGCGGAAATACCACGTCCGTTCATCATCGCTCATACCATGGAGCACAGTATCGCGCTGGCCATCGGGCAGCAGCGCGGGAATATCCATGACATAGGCCGCGCCCCTGGGGGGCACCGGGCGATAGGGGACCGCTTCGACGACCGGAGGAGGAGGTGGTGGTGGAGGCGGCGGCGGAGGTGGCGGCGCCGCGCAACTGACGATAACGGTGAGGCCCGCGGAGACAACCGCAAGGCGAATAAAATTGAAGCTTGTGCGGCTCATGGAAAACGTGACCCTTCGATGCATCCCCTGTGCCCCATCCCCCCTCACGGATTGACCGGGCCTGAAGCGCACACCTTTAGCCACCATGTGCGGATATGGAAACGCCCGGGAGGTGGCTTACCCCCCGGGCGCGACAGTACGATTCCTGTGTGCGATCAGCCGCGCGAATTGCCCATGAAGCGCAGCAGGAACAGGAACATGTTGATGAAGTCGAGATAGAGGTTCAGCGCCCCCATGATCACGACCTTACCCATGAACTCGGTCCCGCGAACCTGGTCATAAATGCGCTTGAGCTTCTGCGTGTCATAAGCGGTGAGGCCCGCGAAGATGAGCACGCCGAGGAAGCTGATAGCCAGCGCAAGACCGGTAGACTGCATGAACATATTGACGATCGAGGCGATGATCAGACCAACGACACCCATGATCAGGAAGGTGCCGAAAGCCGACAGATCCTTCTTGGTGGTGTAGCCGAACAGGCTGAGACCCGCGAAAGCGCCAGCGGTTGCGAAGAATGTCGCCGCGATCGAGGCACCGGTGTAAACGAGGAAAATCGTCGACAGCGAAAGGCCCATCAGAAACGCAAAGCCCCAGTACATCGCCTGAAGCGCGGTTTTGCTGAACTTGTTCATCCCGAAGCTCATCGCGAAAACGATCGCGAGCGGGGACAGCGCTACGAGCCACATCAGCGGACCGGTCGCGAAGGTCACCGCCAGACCGCTCTGGGCGGTCAGCAATGCGACGATACCGGTCAGCAACACGCCCGAAGCCATGTAGTTGTAGATCGAAAGCATGTACGAGCGCAGGCCCGCATCGTAGGTTTCACGCCGCGCAACGGCGTCTCCAGCACGCGGCACGGAACTCCAGTTCGTACGCTGCTTGGTGTCGTTCCAATCGGCCATGGTATTGTTTAACTCCCGTTGGGCGGAGGGATGGAAGGAACTCCGCCAGTGAGTGGAATATCGCCCTTAGCGGCCCGAATTTCAAGCAAAACCGGATGATATTCGTTAAGCTTCGTTCACCTTTTGGACATCGCAGATGAACCGATGCTGAGCGTAGCGGAGTTCAGGCTTCGCCGGCTGCGTCCACCATAGCCGCTGCGAGAGCTTCGCGCGGGGTCTTGCCGCCCCAAAGCACGAACTGGAAGGCGGGATAGAACCGATCGCATTCCTCGACCGCGGTCTCGATCAGCGCCTGCGCCTGGGCAATGCTGAGCAGCCCGTCGTCACCAAGAAGATTGCCGTTGCGATAGAGCAGTACACCACCGCTCGACCAGATATCGAAATGGCCGAGCCACATCTGCTCGTTGATCAGGGTGACGAGCTCGTGCGCCGCCGCCATCTGCTCTGCCGGGATTCGAATCTCAGGCAGGCAGAGGATCTGCAGGACATTGTCCTCCCCTCGCCACAAACCCTTGACCTGATAGGTCGTCCAGCTGCCTTTGATCTCGCCCGCGAGCTCGTCCGCAGCGGACGTCACCGGCCAGCCGTGCGCCTTGAACAGCGCCGAGAGCATGTCCAGCGGAGCGCTGTCCTGATCGGCATCGAAACGATCGTTGGCGATTTTCATCATGGGATCTGCGTGGCTGTCATCGCTCGCGTGTGTGACGCCATGGCGCCATACTTGGCAATGTGGGGAAGCGACGCTTTTGGGGAGAACCTCGATTCGCACCCGATGCAAGCGGGAAAGCCTGTTCAAAGCCTGTGCAAAACGATGCGAGCCGATCGATCCCGTGCGCTCCGATCAGTTAATCTTGTCGATCACCTGTCCGGGATCGCTGGTGAAGGCGAAACAGTCGATTCCCTTCTCTTTCAGCTTCTTGATCACGCGATCAGCGGCCTTCTCACTCGGATAAGGCCCGGCCAGAAGCCGATTCGCTTCGACCCACGGGGTCGTATAGGGTCCCTTGTTGTCGAGAATGCCGTTCGATTTCTTCTCGATCCTGCGCCAGTCGAAACCCAGAGCCTTTATGTTCTTGCCGGTCGCGACCTGTACCCAGTAACGGGCGGGGTTCGCCTTTTCCTTGGCCTTTTTCTCGCGCTCTGCCTTTTCCTTGGCAGCCTTCTCGGCAGCGGCCTTTTTCGCCGCGGCCTTTTCGGCAGCCGATTCCTCGAGCGGTGGCTTGAACTTGGCCATGTCCACCACATTGCTTCGTTTCAGCACCGCCTTCTTCGGCGCCGGGCCGAGATCGGCAAACGCTTGGGCAACGCTCTCCTGTGGCTTTTGCGGCAGCGCTGGTGGCGGTGTGGGTCTTTGGTAAGCCGGGGTCGGTGCCGCGCTTGGGGCCGTTGTCGGCGTGGGCCGGGCCGCAGGAAAAGGCAGACTGTTGCGCGCAAGTTCACGCGATTGCACCGTTCCGCGCATATCCGTTTGCCGTTGCGCTGCCGAATTGAGCGCCCGCTCCGTCCGCGAACCCGTTTCCGGAATCGGTGGCAGCTCGGTAGTAGCCGAGCGATTGGACCGGCGTTCAGTTTGTGGCTTCGCCACTGCGAGCTTCCTCGATGAGCGGTCGGCACGCGGCCCCAGCGGGGTTCCGGTTGGCTCCAGCGCGGCATCGGCGGACCGCTGCACGCCTGTCAGCCTGGAGGCATAAGCGGCAATTTCGGGGCGATCCCGGCCAATCTGCGATTCTGCCGGAAAGATGCCCATGTCTGCCGCCGCAGCCTGTTGCGCCCGCGTGAGGCGCGGCATGTAGCGCAGGTATGGTGCCATTTTGAGCGCCATGTCGCTCGACATCATGGCATCGGCGATCTTCACCGCTTCTTCCGTCTGACCGAGGATTGCGAGGCCGAATGCGCGCGTCCGGAATGCGGAGCGATCGTTGCGGCGCAAAAGCGGCAACAGGGTTTTCTCGAATTCGGCGCGCTTGCCCGAGATGGCCTGACTGATCGCCAGCTTCTGGCGCGTGTCGGGATCGTCTTTTTTGCGCAACAGCCGTGCATAGATCGCCTGGGCGGCCGAATTGTCGCCCACCAGATCATAGGCCACAGCGCGCTCGATATCAGCTGCATTCATATCCGCGCCGCCGCGCTCCGCGTCGTTGAACAGCCGCAGGGCATCGACCGGATTGCGCCGTGCGAATTCGACCCGTCCATAGCCCAGTGCGACGCGCGGATCCTTGGGCGCGACTTTGGCAGCGCGGGCAAAAAAGCTCGCCGCCGACCCCGGATCGTGCAGCACGAGCGCCGCGTTCCCGGCTTCGATCAGCGCGTCGAGATCGGTCGGGTTCGACGACAGCTTGCGCATTGCGACATTGAGCTTGTCGACCGCCGGCGGCGGAATCGCCTGCACCACCGCACCTGGCGGATCCTGCGCCAGAGCAGGCGTCGTTATCGGTGCAGCGAGACACGCAGTGCAGCCCAACGCGCCGCTCACCAGCAGCCGGATTCTCGCCTGTCGCAGGCTGGATTTCTCGTCAATCATACACGCCATGCCAACCCAGTTGGGTGTGGCCACTGAACCTTCGCTTACTGGTTGTTCTGCCGTCCGAGAAAACGCGGGATATTGAGCGTGGGACCACCCTCATCGTCTTCCTCGTCGTCGTCCGATCCGCTCGCCGCCGGTGCCGATCCGCGCGAGAGATTCGCCATCCGTTCGAACAGCGTGTTGCCAGCCGGAGTACCCCCGCCCGAACCGCTTTCTCCCGACACCAGTGGCCGACGGCGCTTGGGTTGCAGCAAGCCACCGCTCGAACCGTTGTCTGTCGCATCTTCCTCGGACAAATCGAGCGGCCCATGCCCTGCGCCGCCCTCACCGTCGTCGCGCCCGTCGCCGTCAAACCTTTCGGTGTGCTCGTTTCGCAAGCCTGCCAGAGGATCGACGATATCGTCGACGTCGTCATATTCGTCGTCATCGCCACTCACGCTGCTGGATGAGTAGGCAGTAGCGACGCTTTCGGTCTCATCCTCGGCATAGTCGAAACCGGACAGTTCCATCGGCTCGGCTTCGGCATCGGGGCCATGCGGGGGGGTGAGTTCCGGCAATTCTTCTTCCGGTTCTGCCGAAAGCCCTTCGTTCAGCTCGAACGGCTCTTCGTCCTGTGCTGCGCCGCGCGGCAATTCGAGCGTCGGGCGCTTGGGCGGGCGCGAGCCACCCAGCGAATAGGATGCGCTGGACGACATGGGAGTCGCCTGCACCTGACCAGCATTATCGATCCCCGTGGCGACCACCGACACGCGGATCTTGCCTTCAAGGTCGGGATTGAACGCCGAACCCCAGATGATGTTGGCGTCTTCATCGACGAGCCCGCGAATGTGATTGGCCGCCTCGTCGACTTCGAGGAGCTTCATGTCCTCGCCACCGATGATCGAGATGATCACGCCCTTGGCCCCGGTCATCGAGACGCCGTCGAGCAGCGGGTTGGCGATGGCGCGCTCGGCAGCCTCCAGCGCGCGGTTTTCACCCTCGCCTTCACCCGTCCCCATCATCGCCTTGCCCATCTCGCTCATCACCGAGCGCACGTCGGCAAAGTCGAGGTTGATGAGACCCGGCATTACCATCAAATCGGTGATCGAGCGGACACCTTGCTGCAGCACCTCGTCAGCCAGTTCGAAGGCTTCCTTAAAGGTCGTGTCGGCCTTGGCGACCAGGAACAGGTTCTGGTTCGGAATGACGATCAGCGTATCGACGTGCTTTTGCAGCTCCTCGATCCCCGAATCTGCCGCACGCATCCTGCGCGTGCCTTCGAACAGGAACGGCTTGGTCACCACGCCAACGGTCAGCACGCCCTTGCGACGGGCGGCCTCTGCGATCACCGGCGCTGCGCCGGTGCCGGTCCCGCCGCCCATGCCGGCCGCGATGAAGCACATGTTGACGCCTTCGAGAGCCTCCTCGATCTCCGCCACGGTTTCTTCTGCGGCGGCCTTGCCCACTTCGGGCCTTGCGCCTGCACCGAGCCCGCCCGTGATATCCGGCCCGAGCTGAATGCGCTTGTCAGCCTGCGACGTGCTGAGCGCCTGCGCATCGGTGTTCGCCACGACGAAATCAACGCCTTCGATCTCTGCCGCCATCATGTTGGCGATGGCGTTGCCGCCTGCGCCACCGATGCCGATCACAGTAATCCGTGGGCGAAGATCGTCCGACGGGATGGGTCCGATATTGATGCTCATCGAGGCTTGCCTTCCAAGGGTCTCGGTCAAAAATTACAGCTAGCGCCCTCAGTGGCACAAAGCCGCTCGGCAGTGCATAGTCGCGCTCACCTTATCCACAAGGGTTCTATGCCCTGTCGCAAGGCGATTCAGCCATCAAAAATAATCTCGTATCGCACGAAACACACGTCTGATCATATTGCTGGGGCCGTATTTGCCAACTGTTTGCCGGTCCTCGCCGATCATGCGAATATCGACAGGATCTTCAACGGCGTAGAGACACAGGCCGACAAGCGTCGCGAATCCGGGCGTCGCGTGGGCCTCGGGCAGGCTTGAAATATGCGGCGGACGGCCGATCCGCACCGCCCTGCCCAGTGCGCCCTGCATGAATTCCGCGATGCCGTGCAGTTCAGCGCCTCCGCCGGTGAGCACCACCTGCCCGGCATTGGCACCCGAAAAGCCCAGAGCCTTGAGCCCCTTGCTGATTTCCGCTGCCAGTGCGGCCAGCCTGTCGGTGACGACCGAAACCAGTTCGGCGCGCGGAATGCGGTTTTGCTCGTCCGCTCCGCGTGCGATCGGCGCATCGTCCTCTTCACCAGGCCCGTTGACCGGAATCATCTCGCGATGGTCGCTGGGCGTGGCGATGGCCGATCCTGACACGCATTTCAGCCGCTCGGCCTGGCTTCGGCGTATGCCGAGGTTGGATGCGATGGCATCGGTTATGTCGTTCGAGCCGACCGGGATCGATTTCAATCCGAGCAGCATCCCGCCGGCATGGACCGAGACATGCGTCACCTGCGCCCCGATCTCGACCAGCGCGACGCCCAGCTCCCGCTCTTCGGAAGAAAGGCAAGCGAAGGCGCTGGCGAGCGGACTGGCGACCACCGCCTCGACTTCCAGATGAGCGGTCTGGACCGCCTCGATGAGATTGCGCACCGGCGGACCTTCGGCCAGCACAACATGGACATCGACGCCCAGCGTTTCGGCATGGAGCCCCTTGGGATCGGCGATGCCATGCGCGCCGTCGAGCGTATAATGCGCGGGCTGCGCGTGCAGCACCATCCGCCCTTCCGGCTGGATGTGATCGCGCGCGGCGATCAGCAGCTGCTCGATATCGTCTTCCTCGATCCGCCTGCCACCGATCGCGATTTCGACGCTGGCGACCTTGCTCGACAGGCCCGCCCCCGCGCAGCCGATCCATACGCTGGATACGGCCGTGCGCGCGGTGCTTTCCGCCTTTTCGACTGCTTGCCGGATCGCGCTACTCGCAGCGTTCATATCGGTGACGTAGCCGCGCTTGACTCCTTCCGCGCGGCGGTGGCTCGATCCCAGCACTTGCAGCGCGCCGGCTTCGTCTTGCCCCAGGATCATCGCGGACACCCTGAAGGAGCCGATATTGACCGCCCCGAAGGCGCGCGTGATGCGTGGCGGCGCCATCAGTTTGTCCCTCCGGACGAGCCGATCATGTCTTTCGAGCATGGTCCACCAGAGCAACGGAAAGCCGCCTGTCCCGGCACGCGCATATCGATCGCCACCACCTTGCCCCCTATCAGCCGGTTCATCCCGTCGAGCTTGGCAAACTGCACCAGCGCGGGCGCGGCATCCGCGCCTTCGGGAAGCGCGAGCAATTGCCCGGTCTTGAAGGTCAGGTTCCAGCGGCGGTTGCCGACCCATTCGGCAGCGGCGACCTGAGGTTTGAGCGCGGGCGCATTATCGAGCAGCTGGTCGAGCGCGGGCACTTCGCGCTGTGCACCGGGGCCGGAAATCATCAACCAGCCTTTTGCCTTGGCGGCAGCCAGCGAAATCGGTTCGAGTTCGTGCCCGGTACCATCGATCAGTTCGAGGTGGTCGGGCCGCACCAGCACCGCGCGCGGCACGCGCTCGACGATATCGATCAGCAGCGTATCGGGCAGATGGCGGGAAACGCGCGCGTCCTTGACCCACGGCAGTTCCAGCAGCCGCTGGCGCAGCGCGTCGAGATCGACCAGTGCCATCGGCTGATCCAGCTGGTCCTGCACGTGGGCATAGACGCTGCCCTCGCTCATCCGCTTGACCCCGGTGATCTTGATCCGGTGGACACGGTAGCCCGCATCCGCCGCCGAACGGGCGAATTCGGCGCCAGCAATGGCGGGCAATCCGGCAAGGCTAGCAATGCCCCACCCAGCCGCCGCGACGGCAGCAAGGATCACGACAAGGAAAAACCTGTGCAGCTGTTCTTCGGTGAACGGCAGTATCGCCAGCATCCGCCCGACCACGCCAACGGTGTGGGAGCGCGCCTTGCGGGCTTTCTGGCTGCGGCTGCGGGCGGCGGCTGAGCGACGCACGCCCGGCGCCGAACGCTTGACCTTAGCCATCGCCCTCGCCTTTCGGCCCATCGAAGTGGCGGAGCGCGGCAGCGATGATCGTCTCGACCAGCTCGCCATATTCCATCCCGATGTATTTCGCCTGCTCGGGCACGAGGCTGAGCGGGGTCATGCCCGGCTGGGTATTGGTTTCGAGCACGAACAGCCCATCCTCGCCCTGATCCTCATCCCAGCGGAAATCGGTCCGGCTGCAACCACGGCAACCAAGCACGCTATGCGCCCTGAGCGCGATCTCGAGACAGAGCTTCTCGATTTCCGCAGGAATTTGCGCGGGACACACATGTTCGGTCATGCCGTCAGTGTATTTGGCGTCGAAATCGTAAAAGCCGGACTTTGGCTTCAGCTCGGTAACTGCCAGTGCGCGTGAGCCGTCGGCGAAATCCACGACCGCCGCGGTCATCTCGCGGCCCTTGATGTAGGGCTCGGCGAGTAGCTCGGGAAATTCCTGCCACGGCCCCTTCGCGTCGCGGCGAATAGGATTGCCATAATTGCTGGCGTCGGTGACGATGGCGACGCCCACCGAGCTACCCTCGTTGACGGGCTTGAGCACATAGGGCCGAGCCAGCGGATCGCGCTCATACAGCTCCGCGCTCTTCACGATCCGTCCACCGGGCATCGGGATGCCGTGCGGGATCAGCGCGTTCTTGGTCAGCTGCTTGTCGATCGCGATGACCGAGGTGGCAAGGCCGGAATGCGTATAGGGCACGCCCATCAGGTCGAGCATCCCCTGCACAGTTCCGTCCTCGCCCGGCACGCCGTGGAGCGCGTTAAAGACGACATCAGGCGCAGCCTCGGCAATGCGCGCGGCAACAGAGCGGTCCATGTCGATTCGCGTCACGCGATGCCCGCGCGACTCGAGCGCCTTGGCAACGCCCTCGCCCGACATCAGGCTGACGGGCCGCTCATTGGCCCAGCCACCCATGAGGACGGCGACGTGGAGTTTGCTGTTGAGGGTCATACCCGCCCTACCCGCTGGATTTCCCATTCGAGGCCGACACCGCTGTTTTGGTAGACTTTGCGGCGTACCGCTTCGCCCAGCGCCTCGATATCGGCGCCGGTGGCACTCCCAGTGTTGATAAGGAAATTTGTGTGCTTCTCGCTCACCTGCGCCCCGCCCAGCGTCATGCCGCGGCACCCAGCCTCATCGACCAGCTGCCATGCTTTCTTGTCCGGCGGATTCTTGAAGGTCGAGCCGCCGGTCTTGGTGCGCAACGGCTGCGATTCCTCGCGCGCTTTCGCTATCCGGTCCATCTCCGCACCGATGGCCTTGGGATCGCCGGACGTACCCTGGAAGCGCGCTGCGGCCACTACCGCACCATCGGGCAGGTCGGAATGCCGGTACGAGTATTGGAGATCGCGCGCAGGCAATGTCACCAACTGACCATCGGGCATCACCACGTCGCAATCAACCAATATGTCGGCGACTTCGCGCCCATAAGCGCCGCCGTTCATCCGCACGAATCCGCCGACCGTACCGGGGATACCGCGCAGGAATTCAAGCCCCGCGATCCCGGCATCGCGCGCAGTGCTCGCAACCAATATGCCATGCGCCCCCGCCCCGCAGGCAAGCACGCAATCGTCAAGCACCTCGACCTTGGCAAAAGGCTTACCCAGCCGCACGACCACTCCCGGCACGCCGCCATCGCGCACGATCAGGTTCGATCCCAGCCCCAGCGCCATCACCGGCAGCCGTCCGTCGAGCCGCTGCAGGAAGTCCTTGAGATCATCGATGTCGGCAGGCTCGAACAGCCAGTCGGCCACCCCGCCGGCCTTGAACCACACCAACGGCGCGAGAGGCGCCATGCAGGTGATACGGCCACGCACGCTCTCGATCGGGACACCACCCTCGGCGCCGCCCTCGACCTCGCAATCGGGTGCCCTGCCATCGTCATATTCGGGCCAGTCGGGCTGATCCATGCTCATGCTTGCCGATGTCCTTCGATGGCCTCAGCAAGGCCTGCGGCCCATTTGGTGATGTCGCCTGCGCCGAGGCACACAACCAGATCGCCCGGCTTGATCTCGCCGGCCAATATCGTCGCCAGCTCGTCAAATTCATGCACCACCAACGCCGAGCGATGACCGCGCGACTTGAGCCCGGCAACGAGATGTTCGCTGTCGACGCCTTCGATCGGGTCTTCGCCCGCAGCATAGACCGGGGTGACGAACACGGCATCGGCTTCGTTGAAGCAGCTCTGGAACTCGTCCATCAGATCGCGCAGGCGGGTATAGCGGTGCGGCTGGGCGACCGCGAGCACGCGGCCTTTACCGGCGGCCTCGCGCGCGGCGGCGAGCACGGCGCGGATTTCGACCGGGTGGTGGCCGTAATCGTCAATGATGACCGCCTTGCCGCCATCCAGCGCGACTTCACCGACGCGGGTGAAGCGCCGCCGCACGCCGCTGAACTGGGCAAAGCCGTCCCGGATCACATCGTCGCCGCAGCCCATTTCGATTGCCACCGCAATCGCGGCAAGCGCGTTCTGGACGTTGTGGCGACCGGGCATCGGCAGGAAGACGCCTTCGATCCTGCGATCCTCCTGTCCGCGCTGGCGGATCATCACGTCGAAGCGATTGCCGCCGTCTTCGGCGCGCACATTGACCCCGCAGATGTCCGCCTGGAGCGAGAAACCGTAAGTTATAACGCGGCGGTCACGAACCTTGCCGATCACCGCCTGCACTTCGGGGTGGTCCACGCAAAGGATCGCCGCGCCATAGAAGGGGACGTTGTGGATAAATTCGACGAAGGCGCGGCGCACGCCTTCGAAATCGCCGTAGTGTTCCAGATGCTCGGGGTCGATATTGGTGACCACCGCAATCGTCCCGTCGAGCCGCAGGAAGCTGCCGTCGCTCTCATCCGCTTCGACCACCATCCAGTCGCTGTCGCCCAGACGCGCGTTCGAGCCGTATTGTTCGATGATCCCGCCATTGATCACAGTGGGATCGACATTGCCCGCATCGAGCAGCGCGGCGACCATACTGGTCGTGGTGGTCTTGCCATGCGTCCCGGCCACCGCGACGGTGGATTTCAGCCGCATCAGTTCCGCCAGCATTTCCGCGCGGCGCACCACGGGAATACGATTTTCAAGCGCGAAGGCGACTTCGGGATTGGTCCGCTTGACTGCGGTCGAGGTGACGACGACCGCCGCGCCTTCGACGTTTTCCGCCGCATGGCCGATACTGACCGGAATGCCGCGTGCGCGCAGCCGCTCGACACTGGCGTTGGCGGCAATATCGGAGCCTTGCACGCTGTAGCCGAGGTTATCCATCACCTCGGCAATACCGGACATGCCGATGCCGCCGATGCCGACGAAATGGATGGTGCCGATATCGGTGCCCACACCCCTCATGCCGCGCGACCTCCCATGCTCGTCCTGTTGCTGGCCGATCCGGTCGCCACGCCTTGCGTCGCACCGCGCGCGGTGTTCGCACCGACCCTGATCACGTCCATCATCTCCGCCCCGCCGAAACTTTCGACGAGATCTGCCAAGTCCTTGACCGCATCGGGCCGCCCGCAGCTCCACGCGGCATAGGCAGCATTGGCGAGCCCCTTGGGATTGTCCGCCAGCGCCATGATCTGCTTGGCCAGCTCCTTGCCGGTAAACCGCTCCTGCCGGATCATCCGCGCACCGCCAGCCTTGACCATTTCAACGGTATTGGCCGCCTGATGATCATCGGTCGCGATCGGCAACGGCACGAGAATGGCGGGGCGGCCCACAGCGGTCAGTTCCGCTATCGTGGAAGCGCCCGCGCGGCCGATAAACAGATGCGCATCCGCCAGCCTTGCCGCCATATCTTCGAAATAGGTCGCCAGTTCGGCTGGAATGTCGTGCGTGCGATAGCGTTCGCGGACTGCCTCCAGATCCTCCGGGCGGCATTGCTGGGTAACCTGCAAGCGCATCCGCAAGGCCGGTGGCAGCATGGCAAGGCCGTCGGGCACCACTTCGCTCAGCACGCGAGCGCCCTGGCTCCCGCCGGTCACGAGCACACGGATCAGCCCGTCCTCGGTCAGTTCGGGATAATCCTCCTCGCGCAGATCGAGCAGTTCATGACGCACCGGATTGCCGACCAGATGGACCTTGCGCAGGAATTTGGGCTTCAGCCGCTCGACATCGGGATAAGCGGTGGCGATCGCATCGACCCTGCCCGACAGCAGGCGATTGACGCGCCCGAGTACGGCATTCTGTTCATGCACCACGCTGGGAATGCCCGCCGAGGTCGCGGCGAGCAGCGCGGGCAAAGATGGATAGCCGCCGAAGCCGACCACGGCGCTGGGCTGGAAACTGTCGAACAGCGCGCGCGCCATCCGCCGCCCTTCCATCACCGCCGACAGCCCCTTGATCCAGCCCAATGGATTCTTGCCGAAGCGACCAACGGGAAGGACATGTGCAGTCAGGAAATCGGGCTTGCCGGGGATTTGCGCACCCCGCGCATCGGTCACCAGCGCGACATGGTGTCCGCGCCGGTCCAGCTCTGCCGCCAAAGCGAAAGCGGGGAGCAAGTGCCCCCCGGTCCCGCCAGCGGCGAGCACGTAATGACGATTGGCTCCGGTCACGGTGTAATGTCCCGCTTGAATGGCGCCTCGCCCTTCGCGCGTTGCTCGTTCCAGCCGATCAGGTCGGCCAGGCCGCGCGTCTCGCGGGTCAGGAACGGATTGCGCTTGGTGATCGCCAGCAGCAGCCCGATGGTTAGGCACACCGCAATGGTCGACGAACCGCCATAGCTGATCAGCGGCAGCGTCATGCCCTTGGACGGAAACAGCTGCAGGTTCACGAGGATATTGATGAACGCCTGCCCGCCGAACAAAGCGGTCAGGCCCGATCCCGCCAGCAGGGCGAACAGGTCTTCCTCGTCGATCAGTTTCATCAGCACTCGCGCCACGATTGCAAGATAGGCCAGCACGACGATCACGCAAACTATCAGCCCGAACTCTTCCCCGATCACGGAGAAGATATAGTCGGTGTGCGCTTCGGGCAGCGTCATCTTGCGAATGCCGAGACCATATCCCGATCCGAACCAGCCGCCCGCAAGGATGGTGCGCTGGGCAAGATCGACCTGATCGAAGGCGGTGCCCCCACCGAAAAAGCTGTCGATACGGTGGCGCGCGTTATCGTACAGAAAATAGGTCGCAGTCAGCAGCGCGGCGCCGCAGCCGAGCAATATGCCCAGCCGCTTGACCGGCGCGCCCGCAATCAGGATCAGCACGAACCAGAACCCCGCGAACAGGATTGTATCGCCGAGATTGGGCTGCATCATCAGCAGCAGCGCGATGACGCCGAACAGGATACCGGTCAGCGAGATCACCGGAATGCTTGGATCGCGCAGCCGCCACGAAAGGATCCACGCCATTGTCACGGCGCAGACGGGCTTGAGGAATTCGCTTGGCTGGAAGCGTATCCCGAAATCGATCCAGCGTCTTGCCCCGTTGACCTCGTGTCCAAGGATCGGGACGAGGAACAGTGCAAACAGCATGAATACCGTCAGCCCGACCGAAATTCGCCGGGCGTTCTGGCGACTGAGCATGGAGGTGCCGATCATCACCGCGATGCCCACGGCCTGCCAGGCGAGGTTGCGGGTGAAGAAATAGAGTGGGGAGAGCTGGTCGCCTGCGGTAGAGAGCCGCTTGGCGCTCGCCGGGCTGGCCGCCGAAACGGCAACCGCACCGAACACCATCAGCGCCAGCACCATCAGCAGCAGCACGCGATCGACCTCGCGCCACCAGATCTTGAGCTTCAACCAGCGCGACAGCTTTTGCGACGGCACTGGTGTGGCGCGATAGCCGCTGCGCGGGACATAAGGTCTGGTCATGCTCATACGGGCTCGAAACCGGGAAGAGACTGGACGGCGGCGCGGAAGACATCGCCGCGCTGTTCGAAGTCGCGGAACTGGTCGAAGCTGGCGCAGGCGGGGGAGAGGAGGACCGTGTCGCCCGGTTGGGCAGCGGCGGCCGCATCAGCGACCGCTTGCGCGAGCGTTTCGCTGCGGGTGACAGGGACGCGACCTTCAAGCAGCTCGGCGAAATCGGCACCGGACTTGCCGATAATATAGGCGGCCTTCACGTGGGGAAGCTCGGCCTCGCATTCGGCCAGCCCGGGCTCCTTGGCCAGCCCGCCGACGATCCAGTGGATGTTCTCGAACGCCGCCAGCGCGGGCGCGGTGGCAGCGGTGTTGGTGCCCTTGCTGTCGTTGACGTAGAGCGCGCCATCGACGGTGCCGATCCGCTCCATGCGATGCTGAAGGCCGGGATAGGTGCGCAGCCCCGAACGAATTTGCGCTCCCGTCAAACCGAGTATGTCGCAAGTCTCGATCGCGGCACTGGCGTTCTCAAGGTTATGCGGTCCCTGAAGCGAGGGCCATTCTGCCTGTTCGCTTGGCTCTATACCGCGGTTTTGAAGCACATCCTCAAGAATACTCGCAATTGAGCCGTCCGCAAATTTGCCCAGTAGACGCGCATCAGCAAATCGGGCGATCGAATTATGGCCGCGCGATTGCATGGCCAGCAAACGAAATTTGCTGGCCGCGTAAGCCTCGAAACTCTCGTAGCGGTCCAGGTGATCCGGCGTGATGTTCAGCAGCACAGCCACATCGCAGTCGAGCGAAAAGGTCAGGTCGATCTGGTAGCTCGACAGCTCAAGCACATAGACCCCGCCTTCCGGCAAAGGGTCCTGCTCGAGGATCGGCAGGCCGATATTGCCGCCCATGGTCGTCGGCACACCGGCGGTCTTGAGGATATGGTGCGTGAGCGCGGTGGTGGTGCTCTTGCCGTTGGTGCCGGTGATGCCCGCCACCTTGTGCGGCGGCAGACCGCTGCGCGCCTGCGCGAACAGCTCGATATCGCCGATTACCGGCACGCCGAACTTGTCGGCATAGGTTTTGATCGGATGGGTGTTGAGCGGCACGCCGGGGCTGACCACCACGCCCGCATAGCCGGTCAGGTCCGCCTCAAGTGGATCGGCGAGCGCGAC
Organism: Qipengyuania algicida; assembly: GCF_009828025.1. GTDB lineage: Bacteria > Pseudomonadota > Alphaproteobacteria > Sphingomonadales > Sphingomonadaceae > Qipengyuania > Qipengyuania algicida. Next base: position 295,280 of record NZ_WTYA01000001.1, read on the forward strand.
GCGGCCCACAAATGGCTCGCGCGCCTCTGGCTTCGCGTCCCACGCCAGCACCTCGGCCCCGCTTGCCAGCAGAGCCTCCACCGTCGCGCGCCCGGAACGCGCAAGGCCCAGCACTGCAAAGCGCTGTCCTTTCCAGGCGTCGCTCGTAATCACCGCAGCTTCAGCGTCGCGAGGCCGAGCAGCGCGAGCACGATGGCGATGATCCAGAAACGGATCACGACCGTGCTTTCGGACCAGCCCAATTGTTCGAAATGATGGTGCACTGGGGCCATCCGGAACACGCGCTTGCCGGTGCGCTTGAACCAGAACACCTGAATGATGACCGACAGCGCCTCGAACACGAACAAGCCGCCGACGATCGCCAGCACCACCTCATGATGCGTCGCAACCGCGATCGCGCCGAGCGCGCCCCCCAATGCCAGCGAACCGGTATCGCCCATGAACACCGCCGCAGGTGGGGCGTTGAACCATAGGAAGGCGAGCCCTGCCCCCATGATCCCGGCGCACAGGATCGCCAGCTCACCCGCGCCCGGCACATGCGGAATGCCGAGATAGCCGGCAAAGTCCGCACGGCCCGCCAGATAGGCGATGATAGCGAAGGTACCCGAGGCGATGATCACCGGCATGGTCGCCAACCCGTCCAGCCCGTCGGTCAGGTTCACCGCATTACCCGCGCCCACGATCACGAAGGCGGCGAAAACGTAATAGAGCGGCCCGAGCGGCACCCCGGTGTAATTGAGGAAAGGAACGTAGAGGAAGGTGTTGATCTGGCCGACGATGATCCAGCTGGCGATCCCCGCCACCACGAATTCCATCAACAGCCGGACCTTGCCCGAAACGCCCTTGTGGCTTGCCTTGCGGACCTTGTCGTAATCGTCGAGGAAGCCGATCAGCCCGAACCCCACCGTCACCGCGATACACGCCCAGACGAATGGGTTGGTCATGTCCATCCACAGGAACATCGACAATATCAGCGAGACGAGGATCATCAGCCCGCCCATTGTCGGCGTGCCACGCTTGGCAAGGTGTGTTTGCGGCCCGTCCTCGCGGATCGGCTGCCCCTTGCCCTGCCGCACGCGCAGCATGTCGATGAAACGCGGACCGATCACCAGCCCGATGAACAGCGCGGTCAGCAGCGCCGCACCGGCGCGCGCCGTCTGGTAGCGGATGAGGTTGAAGGGACCGGCAAAATCGAGCCATTGGGCCACTAGGTAAAGCATGGGGCGCCAGTCCTTTTAACGTCTGGTGCGCGTGAGGTGATCCACAATGCTGCCGAGCCCGACCGAATTCGATCCCTTGACCAGTATCGCGTCCCCCGCGACGAGGCCGAAATCCTCAATCGCATCGATCGCTTCGGCAGCCGACTTGCAATGGGTGAAGCTGCCGTCGAAGCCAAGCGACAATCCGCCCGATTTCCCCAGTTCACGGGCTAAAGCGGTCATTTCGTCGCCAACCAGTATCGCATAGTCGACTTTGGCTGCGGTAACCGGCTCACCGAGCATCGCGTGGAAGGCGGGAGCGAAGTCACCCAACTCCTTCATGCTGCCAAGCACCGCGATGCGCCGCGTCGCGGGCGTGGCTCCCAGCTGCGCAAGCGTCGCGCGCATACTCGCCGGATTGGCGTTGTAGCTTTCGTCGATCAGGAGGGCATTGCCGCCGGGTGCGGGTATCTGGTGACGCGCGCCACGCCCCTTCAGCCCACCCATTTCTGCCAGGGCGATACCTGCCGCAGCCAGATCGCCGCCCGCAGCCTGGACGGCGGCCATCACCGCCAATGCGTTCATCACCCAATGCGCGCCCGGTTCGGCGACGGTGAAGCATATTCGCCCGCTGCTGTGCTCGCAGGTCACGAGCGAGCCGCCGTTGGCACTAGGAATTGCATCAAGCAACCTTACGGTTGCGTGGCGCTCGGTCCCGAAAGAGACAATTTTCGCGCCGACTTTCTCTGCCGCTGCGTGCAGTCGCTCATAATGCGGGCTGTCGGCGGGAATGACGGCGGTGCCGCCCGGTTCGAGCCCGGCGAAAATTTCCGCCTTGGCGTCAGCGATCGCCTCCTCGCTGCCAAGGTTCTCGATATGGGCGGGCGCGATGGTCGTGATGACCGCGACATTGGGACGCACCTGCCGAGCGAGCCCGTCGATCTCGCCCGCGTGGTTCATGCCCATCTCGAACACGCCGAACTTGCTGCGTGCGGGCATCCGCGCGAGGCTGAGCGGCACACCGACATGGTTGTTATAGCTGCGGATCGAGCGATGGGTCGCGCCGCGACTTGCACGTTCGAGCGCGGCAAAGATCGCTTCCTTTACGCCCGTCTTGCCGACCGATCCGGTGACGCCAATGATCGTTTTCCTGCCACGCGTCCTTGCCGCCGCCGCCAGCGCCTTCAGAGCCGCATTTGTATCAGCCACCAGTACATGTGGCTGGGCGATCGGCTGCTCGACCAAAGCTGCGGTCGCGCCATTGGCGAAGGCGGCATCGAGAAAGCGATGACCGTCCATCGCTTCGCCCTTGAGGGCCACGAACAGATCGCCATTGCGGACGTCGCGCGAATCCATTTCCACGCCAGAGACTTCGAAATCGCCGCTCGCGACGCCGCCGGTGGCCTCGGCGATACTGCGCGCGTCCCACAGCGCCAGCGGAAGCTGGTCCTCGGAGAAGATCGGCCATGGTTTGACCGCAGGATGACGCAGGATCGCAGCACTCATAGCGTTACACCTTCCGCAGCGCACTCACGCGCAATTTCTACATCGTCGAACGGCAGCACCGTCATCGATTCCCCGGAGCCGATGATCTGGCCCAGCTCGTGCCCCTTGCCCGCGATCAGGACGATGTCGCCCGGCCCGGCTTCGGCTATCGCAGCGGCGATCGCCGCACGGCGATCCCCGATTTCGCGCGCACCATCGCCCGCGCCCGCCATCACCGCCGCACGGATCGTCGCAGGGTCTTCCCCACGCGGGTTGTCGTCTGTGACGATTACGATATCCGACCCTTCAGCTGCGACCCGACCCATCGGGCCGCGCTTGCCGTGATCGCGATCTCCGCCCGCGCCGACAACCGTGATCAGACGGTCATCCACATGTGGGCGCAATGCCGCGATGGCCGCTTCGATGGCATCGGGCGTGTGCGCGTAATCGACGTAAATCGGAGCGCCGCTTTGAGTGATAACCGCGCGTTCGAGCCGGCCGCGAACCGGCTGGAGACGGCTGACCGCATCCCATACGCGAGACGCCTCGGTTCCACTCGCCAGCGCCAGTCCGACAGCCGTCAGCGCATTGGCCGCCTGATAGGCTCCGATTAGTGGGAGCGACAGTTTGCGAGTCTCGCCTGCATATTCGATGGTCAATTGTTGGCCCAGCTGGGTGGCCTCGCGATCCACGAGCCTGATCGTCTCGCCCCGTTCGCCCACGGTCATCACGGTCAACCCGCGATTGTTCGCATGTTCGACGGCCCTTGCGGACCAATCACCCGCTTCATTGCCGCACCACACCACCGCCGTGCCACCGTCCGCTGCAACCTCGTCAAACAGGCGCATCTTGGCGGCGAAATAGTCGTCCATGCCGGCATGGTAGTCGAGGTGATCGCGGCTGAGGTTGGTGAAGGCGACCGCCTGCGGACGCACACCCTCGTTCCGGTATTGCGACAGACCGTGGCTCGACGCCTCATAGGCAATGTGCGTGACGCCTTCACGCGCGAGGCCGGAAAGATTGGCGAGGAAAGTCACGATGTCGGGTGTGGTCAAGCCGGTCGAAACGCTCTCGTCCGGGGTGGTCACCCCGAGCGTGCCGATCGAGGCCGCGCGCTCGCCTGCCATGCGCCAGATCTGGCGGGTCATCTCGACGGTCGAGGTCTTGCCGTTTGTGCCGGTCACAGCGACGATATGGCGCGGAAACGGAGCGAAGAATTGTGCTGCGAGACGCGCGAACGCACGACGCGGCAGCGAATCGGCGATATGGACCGCTCCCGACACTTGCGCTTCGGGTCTGGTGACTACGGCAATCGCACCGGCGGCGACGGCCTCGGCGATGAAATCCTCACCGTCGACACGCGCGCCCTGGAACGCACCGAAAACCGTGCCGGGTGCGACCTTGCGATGATCGATGGCAAAGCCTGTTACTTGCGCATCGGTATTGCCCGAAGCGGCAAGATGGGCCTGTTCAAGCAACCGCGCCAGCCTCATTGCCCGTCCTTTGCAGCCTGTTGGGCTTCGGGAAGAAGTGGTTTGAGCTCGCTGATATCGATATCGTGAGTGGTATCCGGCTGGACACCCAGCATCGGACCGATCCGCGGAACCAGCCGTCCGACAATCGGTGCCGCGTTCCATGCGGCGGTGCGCTGGTACGAGCTGGCAAGCGTGCCCTGCGGCTCGTCGAGCATCACCAGAACGACGTAACGCGGATTGTCCATCGGGAAGGCAGAGGCGAAGGTCGCGATCACCGAATGGCGACGGTAGCCGCCCTTGCCCGCCATTTCCGCGGTTCCGGTCTTGCCGCCGATGCGAAAGCCAGGAGCATTGGCGCTACGCCCGGTCCCATAGAGGGCGATCATCCGGAGGAGTTGGCGAACGCGCGCGCTGGTGCTGGGTTTGAACACGCGCTGGCCACTCGGCTGGTCGCCTGCGGGCAGCTTGTGCAGCGTCGCAGGGCGCCAGATTCCGCCATTGACGAGCGCAGCGTAGGCGCTGGCAAGGTGAAGCGGAGTGACTGCTACGCCATGCCCGAAGCCCACCGTCATCGCCCGAATGCGGGCCCATTTGCCGCTCGGCCAGATCGGAAAACCGCGCGCGGGAAGCTCGATGAAGGGCCGCTCGTTCATGTGAAGCTTTTCCATCGTGCGCTTCATGCGATCCGGCCCAAGCTCGTCGGCGATTTCCGCAGCCACGATGTTGGAGGAATGGATCAGCATTTCCGGCACGTTGAGCGACGCCCCGAAGTTCTCGTCGTCGTGGATCGTGAACCCGCCGATATGAAGTGGCGTAGCCGGATAACGCTTGCCCATATCGGTGATCAGCCCCGCATCGAGCGCGGCAGCAACGGTGATCGGCTTGAAGGTGGATCCCAGTTCATAGACCTGATTGGTCATCCGGTTGAACATGTTCTTCTCGCCCTCGGCATCGATATGGTTGGGATCGAATTCGGGGAGTGAGGCGAGTGCGAGTACTTCACCGGTGTTGACGTCGAGTACGATACCGCCAGCGCCTTTGGCGTTGACCAGCCGCATCCCACGGATGAGCTCATCCTCAAGTGCGCCCTGCACGCGCACATCGATGCTCAATTGCGCTGGCGTTCCGCGCGTCGCAGGATTGCGGAGCTGCTTGTCGAGCACTTCCTCCATGCCGACATGGCCGTGCCCGTTCGCACCGACATAGCCGAGCACATGCGCCGCGAGCGAACCTTGCGGATATTGCCGGTCCATCTCGCGCGGCATTTCCAGTGCCAGCTCGCCGATATCCTGCACCTTGTTGGCCTGCTCGGGCAGCACCCGGCGGCGGATATAGCCGGGCTTGCCCGAGGCAAGCAGCTGAGTGACCTTCGCCACGTCCAGGTCGGGGAAGATCGCCTTCAGCTCGCGCGCCACCTCTGCCGGTGGCTTGATGAGCGGGGAACCGCCCTTGCCGAGCGCATTGGGATCGAACCACAGCGCGTAGGCGGGAAAGGCGCGCGCCAGCGGCACGCCGTTGCGGTCGACGATTTCACCACGCGGCGGGAGTAGCGATTCCTCGAAGCTCGTCGCTTCGACCGAACGGTCCGACATACCGAGGAAACCGATCCGCAAAACCGCGACGATCGCCACGAACAGGAAGCCAACCGTCACCCACAGGATGCGCTGGCGCGCCAGCTCCATCGCCTTTTGACGCAATGTCACGAGCTGGATACGGCTGACGCTGAGCGTGGCGGGAGGAGAAGTGTTGGCGGGCAGGAACGCACCCATCGAGGAATGGGCGTTCACTGGCGAACCTCAGCCAAACGGGTGAAGCCTTGGCTCTGTGCCAAGCGTTCGGCGAGACCAGCAGCGCCCGCTCGCGCCGCGCGCGGCAGTTCGTGCGCAGCGATGGTGCGTGCCTCGTCGCCCAGCTGCTTATCCGTAAACGGCGAAATCAGTTGCGCGAGGCGGCTTTCAGCCGAGTATTCCTGCGGCGTTTCGGCCCGCGCAACGCGGATCGGCTGCGGCGCATCGAGCTGGCGCGGCGCACCGAGCATGGCGAGCTGAGTTTCGTTCTCGACGAACTGGTCGGCGCGCGGCGCCTTGAAACCGAAATCGACCGCGTTCCATTCGGCCAGCTGTCGCTGGCTGGCACGCGACTGAAACTCGGTTTCCAGCATCTGCTTGTCTTGCTGCACAGCCACGATCTGCCGTTCGGTCAGTCGCACCTGATTGCGGATCGCGTTGACGTGAAAGGTCAGCGCGAGAAACAGCGCAAAGGCCACTGACAACGTCAGCGCCCAACCGGCCTGACGCAGGCGACTTCCGGGTACGGGGGCTGGTTTCGAAGCCATCAGGCGGCCTTTCTTGCCGGTGCGTTGGTACGGATCGCGTGACGCAGCACTGCGGAGCGTGCACGCGGATTGCTGGTCGTCTCCGCCTCGCCCGCACGGATCGCCTTGCTGACCTTGGAAAAAGTCGCGGCGCTCTCGGCGTCGAGCTGCGGAAGGTGGCGCGAGGAAGCAGGGGCGGTGCTCGCGGCGCGCAGGAATTGCTTGACGATGCGATCTTCGAGGCTGTGGAAGCTGACCACTGCCAGCTTGCCGTCCTCGCCCAGCAATTGCTCGGCCGCGACCAGTCCCTGGCGGAGCTCGTCAAGCTCGGCGTTCACATGGATGCGGATCGCCTGGAAGCTGCGGGTGGCCGGATCCTTCGAGACACCCCCCTTGTTCGAATTGGGCCGATAACCGACCGCCTTGCGCACGACCTGTGCCAGTTCGCCGGTGGTCGACAGCGGACGCGCCGCAACGATCGCTCGCGCGACACGACGCGACTGACGCTCTTCGCCCAGGGTATAGAGCACATCGGCGATCTCACCCTCATCGGCCTCATTGACGAAATCCGCCGCGCTCGGGCCTTCCTGGCTCATGCGCATGTCGAGCGGACCGTCGAGCGAGAAGGCGAAGCCGCGCTCCGCCTGATCGAGCTGCATCGAGCTCACACCGATATCCATTACGACTCCATCCACCCGCGCGACTCCGTAATCGCGCATGGCATCCGCCATTTCGGAGAATCGACGCGGGTGGAGAATAAGACGCGGCGGGTTTTCCCCCGCTTCGCGCCACGTGCGACCCGAAGCGGCGGCTTCGGGATCTCTGTCGAAGGCATGGACCGTTGCGCCGCGATCGAGCAGCGCACGCGTGTAACCACCGGCTCCGAACGTCGCGTCGACCAGCACATCGCCCGGCTGCGGGTTGAGCGCCGTAATCACTTCATCGAGCAAAACGGGGATATGAGGCTGAACGGCGCTCATTTGCGCTTCGCCTTTGCTTCGCCCACCAGCGCTTCGCAGGCCGCCTTTGCCGCAGCCCAGTCATCACCCATCTGCGACAATTCAACCGGATTCCAAAGGGTGAAGAAGCGTCCACCGCCCTGCACGAACAAGCCGTCATCGATATTGGCCAGCACGCGCAGATGGTCGGGCATCACGAAGCGCCCGCTGTCGTCAAAGGGCAGCTCGACGAAGCCGAACAATTGCGAGGAGCGTGTGTCGCGGTCAAATTCGCGGCCCACGCGATAGGCCAGCTCTTCTTCGCGATCGAGCTGCGCTTCGAGTTCCGGTTTACGCGACAGACCAAAGCCGGTGAGACAGTTCCAGCGGTCGTGCTTGGCAAGGCAGAGGATGCGCGCGTCGCTGCTTTCCTTGACCGCCTTCCGGAACAGCGGCGGCAGGACGTAGCGACCCTTGTCGCCCGCCGGCGAAAACGCCTGTCCGCTGTATCCCCCAAAGGTCACTTTGTCCCTGTCCCCCGAAGCCTTCCCGCCTCGCGCAAACTGCTGACACGGCACCCCGCCCCACAAAGCGCACAAACGCCCGCGGTCGCCCGACGCCGCGAAGCGCAGGACGTGTTCCAGAACACCATGTCTGATGTCCCGATGTGATATCGCGAGTTACGCGGGGATGGAAGGGAAAATTACGGGATTTTTGGGGATTTATCCGTAATATCCTGAAACTAATTGATAATTGCGAAATTAAGCCCTCCCGAGATATGAATAAACCCTTACCGCAAACGGCTGGATTTCTGTCTTTTCACCGGCGGGAGCCTCGATGATTCACGTAGTCCCGTAAAATCCCCGAGTCGATTCCGACGAGCGCCACAAATCCCGCCCTCCCTTTGCATGGAGAGAGCACGACGGGTCTCAGCTCGACCCCGAGCGATTATTGCGCAGGTCGGGTGGGAGTTGCCGTGGCCACTGGAGCCGGTGGAGGCGAGTCCCCCACCGCAGCGCTATCGGCAGGAGTGGGGCTGGCAGGGAGATTGGGGACAACGCCCGCCTCAGCCAAAGGATCGGGTTTGCTCGGTGTCGGTGACGGGGTCATCGTAGCGGCTGCTTCGGGCACTGAATCCGCTTCGACCTGCTTTGCACGGTTTTCGATAATGCTGGCAAGCCCGACGAGCATCAGAATGCCTACGACGCCCGAAATGCCGATCTGCAGGCGATACATCGCCTCCGACTTGTTCCCGCCGAGCGGCGCGGCATCGAGCGGATCGGGGTTTGGCGTATCGGAGATTGGTGCAGGTCGCCGCATCCACGGCAAACTAGGCCGCTTTGCCACGTCGTCAATCCTCGCGCAGCCAATCGAACACCGGCAAATCCTTTGCCGCCAGCCATTCCGGATTGTAGAGAGTTGAAAGATAGCGGAAACCGGTATCGCACAAAATCGTCGCCACGCGCGGCTCAGCGACACCATCGGCCTTCAGTTTACGGCCCAGGGCGATAGCACCGGCGACATTGATTCCACTGGACAGGCCCAGACACAGCCCCTCTTCGCGTAACAGCCGCGCAACCCACTTCAGCCCTTCCCCGTCGGAAATGCGGAACTGCGTATCGATCGGCGCACCTTCGAGGTTGCCGGTAATCCGGCCCTGCCCGATGCCTTCAGCGACGGAAGACCCCTCGGCCTGCAATTCGCCATTCGCGAAATAATTATAGAGTGCCGCGCCGTGCGGGTCGGTCAGCGCAATGGTGATGGCCTCGTCGAATTCCTTGAGGCCCAGCCCGACGCCAGCCAGCGTACCGCCAGTGCCTGCCGCGCAAGTGAAGCCGTCGATGCGGCCATCGAGCTGCTCCCAAAGCTCGCGCGCCGTCCCGTCGATATGGGCCTTGCGGTTGGCAGTGTTGTCGAACTGGTTAGCCCAGATCGCGCCTTCGGTCTCTTCCGCCAGCCGACGACTGGTATGGACGAAGTGATTGCAATCGGAGAACTTGGTCGGCGGTACAGTCACCAGTTCGGCCCCCAACGCGCGCAGCGTGTCCATTTTCTCGCGGCTCTGGTTGTCGGGCATCACGATGATCGTGCGGTAGCCCAACGCGTTGGCGACCAACGCGATGCCGATCCCGGTGTTGCCCGCGGTGCCTTCGACGACGCAGCCGCCCGGTTGCAGTTCGCCGCGCGCCTCGGCATCGCGGATGATGCCGAGCGCCGCGCGATCCTTGACGCTCGCGCCCGGATTCATGAACTCGCACTTGCCGTAGATTTCGCAGCCCGCTTCGCGGCTCGGCCCCTCCAGTTTCACGAGGGGGGTGTTGCCAATCAAGTCGAGCGTGGTTTCACGCGGAGGTAATAGCTTCATGCCATTCGAGATAGGCAGGCGCCCGGCCTACCGCAAACAACATCAATCTTCAGGGGCGATAGTAACCTTGAGGCCATCGAGATCGCTCGTGAAGGGAATTTGGCAGCTCAATCGCGAGGTTGCCACGCGATGATCGGACGATTCCAGCAAATCATCCTCATCCTCGCCCATCGGGGGAAGCTTATCGGCGAATGCCGGATCGACATGAACATGGCAGGTGGCGCAAGAACAGCACCCACCGCACAGTGCCAAAAGTTCGTCGAAGCCATTGTCGCGGATGGTTTCCATCACGGTCAGTCCGTCGCCAACCTCGACTTCGGAGGTTTCGCCTTCGCGGGTGGTGACGATCAGCTTGGGCATCGGGCAGGCGCTCCTGTTGCGTGTAGAGTGACGTGAAGGCGGCTGCTAAGGGCGCAGTCGTGATTTTGCAAGGATGCGTGATGTGGGCCTGACCTCCGAACAGCTAAGCCATGGACTCGACGCGATCGCGACGCGCGAGCCCGCGATCGCCGCAGCTCTCGAACGTGTCGGCTATCCCGAGCCGCGCATCCGACCCAAAGGCTATATGACGCTGCTCAGGACCATCGTCGGCCAGCAGGTCTCGGTCGCTGCGGCGGCTTCGGTCTGGAACAAACTCGAAGCTGAATTGGGTGAAGGCTTTGCGCCACACGAATTGCTTGACCGCGATTTCGATACATTGCGCGCCTGCGGACTTTCGCGCCAGAAGCAAGGCTACGCCCGCAGCCTGTGCGAACTGGTGGCTAGCGGCGATCTGGTGCTCCATGAATTACCTGAGGACGATGAGGAAGCGATTGCGCAGCTTGTCCGGATCAAGGGCATCGGTCGCTGGTCGGCGGAAATCTACCTGCTGTTTGCGGAAGGGCGGGAAGACATCTGGCCAGCGGGCGATCTGGCGGTGCAGCAAGGCGTAGCCAGACTGCTGGGCCTGGCGGAGCGCCCATCGGAAAAGGACACCCGCAATCTGGCAGAAGCATGGCGTCCCCATCGCGGTGCAGCCGCCATCTTCACCTGGCATTGCTACAACAATCCTGCGCTCTGACGATTCCTTGGGCGGCCCACCCAATTATGGTTAATGATGCGATGCGAGTCGCAACGGTTCACCGCACGTGCCGCTCGGATAAACGGCGTGGCGGAGAGCACAACAATGTGTTCATGAAACCGACAGGGTAAGATGAACAGGCAGCCCATCCACTCAGTTCATAAGCGGCAGGTGGGCCGCGAATTCGATTCAACCATTAACCAGAGGGGGACCGACAGCCGGACGCGCTATCTATTTCGGGGGATGGTCGTGGCAAGTGCCGCGAAGCCGCGAGCCGTCTGTTGCAGTATAAGGAACCATAAAATGCGATTAATTTCAAACAAGACAGCCATTCTCACCCTCGCCGCTATGCTAGCCGCTCCGGCGACCAGCAGCCTGTCCGCTCAGGAGCAGCTGCCGGCCGCGCAGCAGGACCAGCAGGCGATGCAGGGCAATCAAGCCGCCGACAACTCCCAGATCAACGTGTGGGGCAATGTGCCGACCGATCTTTCCGGCATGGCCGACGGACCAAAGATCGACGGTGTGATCACCGCACGCAAGGGCAATCGGATGCAGGTGACCACATCCGATGGCACCGCCACGATGATTGCGATCTCCAGCGCGACGCAGATCAAATCCAGCGGCGGTTTCCTCGGCCTCAACAGCAACAAACTGGCCTCCGATTCGCTGCTGGCGGGCCTGCCCGTCACCGTCGAGACGAAGCAGTGGGGCAACAACCTCGTTGCCGCTGATGTCGATATGAAGAACAAGGATCTTCGCACTGCCGAGATGATCCATAATGGCACCAACCAGCGCTTTTCCGAACAGGGCGCAGCGATCGAACAGAATGCTGCGGCGACCGAAGCACTGCGCGGCCGCGTGGGTGACATCGACAAGTACAACATCAAGTCTACCACCAACGTCAATTTCGACACCGGCAAGTACAAGCTGTCAAACGAGGACAAGGCCAAACTTTGCCAGACCGCAACCCAGGCGGAGAGCACCGACAACGCCCTGCTGCTGGTGGTCGGCTACACCGATTCGACCGGCAGCCAGGAAGTCAACCAGCGTCTGAGCGAGAAGCGGGCGGCTGGCGTGGTCAACTATCTGCAACAGGCTTGCGGCTGGAAGCCGTGGCGGATGCTGACCCCGACCGGTATGGCCACGGCCGACCCGCTGGCCGACAACTCCACACCCGAAGGCAAGGCGCAGAACCGCCGCGTAGCGGTAAACATCCTCGTCTCCAAGAGCGTCGACGGGATGCAGTAACAACCCGTCGAAATAAGCGGCGTACTCTGCCGCTTAGCTCATGATAAGAACAGCGGCAGAGGTCATTTCTTATGACCTCTGCCGTTTTCATTTGTCCGGCTGCTGGAAGACGCGCCGCCCCAAGCCCCTTGCGCCCTGCTCGTGCGCACCATACCTTCACCCCAGCAATTCGCTGAGGGGAGAATTTGCATGACCACGAGCTATCGCAATGGCTTGCTTGCCGCTGTCGCTTCACTGGTGCTGGCGGGATGCGCCACGATGAATTCAGAGAAGCCGATGACCGCAGCAAACACCACTTCCGCCACCGCCGCCAACACCGCTGCAACTCCGGTTGCAGACGCTGCGCTGATCCCGCGCGAAGCCCTGTTCGGCAATCCGGTTAAGTCGGGCGGCGAGATCAGCCCGGACGGTAAGTGGCTGAGCTGGATGGCTCCGTGGCAGGACACGCTCAATATCTTTGTTGCGCCGGTCGATGATCCTGCGGCCGCAAGACGCATCACCAGCATCACCGATCGCCCCCCCGCAGGCTATATCTGGGCACCCGATGGCAAGAGCATTTTGTACGTCCAGGACAAAGGCGGCGACGAGAATTTCCTGCTTTACGGAGTCGATCTTGCGAGCGGAAAGGAAACCAAGCTGACCCCGTTCGACAAGACGCGGGTGCAGTTGCTTGGGGCATCGACGGTAATCAAGGACAAGGTGCTGGTCGGGCTCAACAACCGCAACCCGCAGTTCCACGACGTCTATTTGCTCGATCTCAACACGGGCAAGCTCACCGAAGTGCTCCAGAACGATGGCTATGCCGGCTTCATGGCCGACAACAACCTCAAGCTGCGGATGGCGACCCGTCCCAACGCCGAAGGCGGGACCGACTTCTTCTCCATCAGCGATGGGAAAATTGCCGACACTCCGGTGGAAAGCACCACGCTCGACGATGCGCTGACAACCAGCCCCGCCGGCTTCACCACCGACGGCAAGACGCTCTACTGGATCGACAGCCGCGGGCGCGACACCGCAGCGCTGTACGCGCAGGATGTCGCCACTGGCAAACGCACGTTGATCGCGGAAAATCCCAAGGCGGATATCGGCGGCACCTTGCGCGATTCGAAAACCGGCGTGGTCGAGGCCTATTCGGTCAATTATCTGACGAGGGAATGGACCGCGCTCGATCCGGAGATGAAGGCATCATTCGACTTCTTGCGCAGCAAGCTGAAGGGCGATTTCGGCGTCCAGTCGAGCACCGACGACGATGCCGTCTGGGTGGTATGGAACGATCCCGTCACCAGCCCGAGCAGGACCTATATCTACGATCGCAAGGCGGGCACACTGACCGATTTCTACACCACCAGGCCGGAACTCGAAGGCGCTCCGCTTCAGCCCATGCATCCGCTGGCGATCAAGGCGCGCGACGGTCTGACGCTGGTGTCTTATCTCACCCTGCCGCCGGGCAGCGATCCCGACGGTAACGGCATTCCGGACAAGCCGGTGCCGATGGTGATGCTCGTCCACGGCGGTCCGTGGGCGCGCGACACTTACGGCTACAATACGACACACCAGTGGCTCGCCAATCGCGGGTACGCGGTGATGAGCGTCAACTACCGCGGCTCTACCGGCTTCGGGAAGAACTTCATCAACGCGGGCAATCTCAAATGGCGCACCGCAATGCAGGACGACCTTGAGGACGCCAAGGAGTGGGCGATCAAGCAAGGCATCACCAGCCAAGGCGGTGTTGCGATCATGGGCGGCAGCTACGGCGGCTATGCGACGCTCGCCAACCTTGCATTTTATCCAGAGCGTTTTGCCTGCGGCGTCGATATCGTCGGGCCGTCGAACCTCGAAACACTGCTCAAGACGATCCCGCCCTACTGGAAGCCGATCATCCAGCAGTTCCACGACCGGATGGGCAACCCGACCACCCCCGAAGGCCTCGCCGCGATCAAGGCGGACAGCCCGCTCTATTCGGCAGACAAGATCAAAAAGCCGCTGCTGATCGGTCAGGGTGCCAACGATCCGCGCGTCAACAAGGCCGAGAGCGACCAGATCGTTGCAGCAATGGAAAAGGCACAAATCCCGGTCACCTATGTGCTGTTTCCCGATGAAGGGCATGGCTTCCGCAAGCCGGACAACAACATCGCCTTCAATGCGGTAGCGGAGAATTTCCTCGCCCCGTGCCTTGGTGGCCGCGCGCAGCCGATTGGCGATGCGGTCAAGGATTCGACTGCCGAGATCATCGCTGGCTCACAATTCGTCAAAGGACTTGGATCGACCGAGGGCAGTTGACGAACCCACTCGGCACAGCCGACAAGCAGACCCGCGCGGGGAACACCCTCCCCGTGCCGGTCTTGCTTTGGGAGAGAGACGATAATGAGCACGCGCAAGGCAATCTTCATCACCGGCGGAGCCTCCGGCATCGGGCGCGCGATCGCCGTCCATTTCGGCAACAAGGGCTGGTTCGTCGGTCTGGGCGATGTCGATGAAGCCGGGATGCACGCGACCGAGGATATGCTTCCGGGCGGATTCTCCTACGCCCATGTGTTCGACGTGCGCGACCGCGCGGCCTGGGATGTTGCGCTCGACGCGTTCGCCACCGCTGCTGGCGGCAAAATCCATGTGCTCGCCAACAACGCCGGGATCCCGCTGGGCGGTGCGCTGATCGAGAATAGCCCTGAGGAAATAGATCGCTGCATGGACATCAACCTCAAGGGCGTGTTCTTCGGCGCACAGGCGGCGTATGTATGGCTCAAGCGCAGTGCTCCGGGATCGTGCCTGCTCAACACTGCCAGCGCCGCAGGGATTTATGGCACACCCGGCGCGAGCGTCTATTCGGCCACGAAATTCGGCGTGCGCGCGCTGACCGAAAGCCTCGATGCCGAATGGGCCGAGGATGGGATCAAGGTCCGCTCGCTGATGCCCGGCTTCATCGACACGCCGCTCCTCGACAAGAATCCGCACCATGGCGCAAACGAGGATATCCGCAGCCGCGTGACTGAAGCGGGGCTGGAGATCACACCGGCCAGCGAAGTCGCGGAAGCTGCCTGGAATGCCGTTCATGGCGACAAGCTGCACACACTTGTCGGCAAGACCGCCAAGAACCTCGCATTCGGCGCGCGCTGGATGCCCGGACGTGTCCGGAAGCAGGTGCGCGGATCGGCTCGCCCGCTGGGCAAGTGATCCGCCCGCCCCCTAGGCCAGCAGCTTGTCGATCTTGCGCGCCAGCTTGACGTCGCGCAGGCTCAACCCGCCTGCGTCATGCGTGGTGAGGGTGATTTCGACCTTGTTGTAGACATTGAACCACTCGGGATGATGATCCTTGCGTTCGGCCAGCATGGCAACGCGCGTCATGAAAGCGAAGGCTTCGGAGAAATTGGCGAATTCGAAGGTCCGCTCTATCGCACTGTCATCGCGACAAAGCCTCCATTCGCTGAGCGCATCAAGCCAGCTTTTGCGCTCGTCTTTGGTCAATTGCTCTACCGACACTGTATTCTCCACTCACCATGCGGACAGGCCGCTTGTCCGTCTGGCGGCTTTTGCCTAACCGGCAATGTCATGCAAGCTTCGGCGCTCACAGCATGGGAATTGTTCTGCCGACGGGGCGACCGTTTGCTGTTTGGCTCGCTCGACATCTGGGTAGAAGCGGGCGGCGCGGTGCACCTCGTCGGGCCCAACGGGATCGGCAAGTCTTCGCTGTTGCAGATTCTCGCCGGACTGCGCCCTTCGTCACCATCGGACCGGCTGGGGGCAGCGGATGTGAAACGCGGAAGCGTGGCCTGGCAAGGGCGCCTCGGCCTGCTCGATGCACACTGCACGCTTGACGAGGTCTTGCCGCTCGAGAACGCCCTTGCATTCTGGGCGCGGATCGACGGAGCTGCACGCAGCGATCAAAGCGCAGCAATGGTGCGCATGGGACTGTCCTCACTGACAGATGTCCCGGTGCGTTATCTTTCGACCGGGCAGCGCAAACGGGCGGGATTCGCGCGGCTCCTGATCCAGAACGCCGATCACTGGCTGCTCGATGAGCCGCTCAACGGTCTGGACATCGATGGGGTGGCGCTGGTCGAAGAGTTGATCGCAGAGCGGCGCGCGGCGGGCGGAGCGATTGTCGTCGCTTCGCACCAGCCGATCGCTCTGCCCGATGCGCAGGCGATAGACCTGAGAGACCATCCGTGGTGATGCTGACTCTCCTCAAGCGCGATCTTGCAATACTGCTCCCCGGTGGAAGGCGCGGCGGATCGCTGCTGCCGCTGTTGTTCTTCCTCGCCGTTGCAATGCTCTATCCCTTCGCAGTTGGACCCGAGCCGCAATTGCTCGCACGCACCGGTGGTGGAGTGATCTGGGTCGCGGCGCTGCTCGCGGCGATCCTCCCGCTGGAACGGTTGGTCGCTGCGGATCTCGAAAGCGGCGTATTCGATCAGCTCGCTCTACGCGGCGTGGCGGAAGAAGCGGCGATGTCCAGCCGGATGATCGCGCATTGGCTCGCGTTCGCACCCCTGTTACTGATTGCCGCTCTGCCCGCTTCAGCGCTCCTTGGCCTGCCGGGAGACAAGCTCACAACCTTGCTGCTCGGCCTGCTGGCGGGAACGCCGGGTCTTGCGGCAATCGGTCTCACCATCGCTGCGCTCACCGCCAGCCTGCGCGGCGGGGCGGCTCTGGCCGGTCTGATGCTCATCCCCCTCGCCATTCCGATCCTGATTTTCGGGGCAGGATCACTGGCTCGGCCCGATCCGTCGGCGATCGCATTCGCCGCAGCAATCAGCTTTCTGTTTGTCGCCATAGCACCTTTTGCAGCAGCGGCCGCAATCCGATCTGTCCGCGACGCCTGAGTATTCCATCGCGCTGCGCACAAACGAGCAGCCATAATGCGCCGATGGGAGGTCTAAGTAGATTTACGGTAAGGCCCGTTCACGGCAAAATCCGGATTTCCCGATAAGCAGCCACAAGGATCCAGAACTATTGGGGGCCGAAATGTGGCGTCCGCTATTCGCCCATCTTGCGTTTCAGACTGACGACGACGATCTCATTCGTGCGCAATTCCAGTCGCTCACCAAACAGATTCCGCTGATCTACATGATCCTGATCTGCAATGCTCTCGTCATTGCGATTGAGTTCTACCGTGCCGACCTCGTATTCCTGACTCTGGTCATGCCCCTGTGCTTCTGCTCCATCGCTGCCTTGCGCGCTTGCTGGTGGTGGAAACGCCGCAGCGTGCCGATGGAAGCGAACATGAATCTGGTCAAAATGATCCGGCGGACGTGCAGTCTCGCGGTCGTTATGACGTTGATCTTTACCGGATGGTGCCTCGCGATTTACCCTTTGGGCACCCCCTACACGCGCGGCCACCTGACCTTCTTTCTCGGCCTCACTCTGGTCAGTTCCGTGTTCTGCCTACTGGCGGTCCGTGTGGTGGCGATCCGCGTGGCAGCCACCAGTTGCAGTCTGTTCGTCGGCTATTTCGCCTGGGTCGAGGACGGCGAGATGCTGTCCTCATCTCTGGTTCTGCTGTTCGTTACTGTGGGCATGATCGTGGTGGCGTCGCGCTATAATGAAGATTTCTCTGAGCTGATCCGCTCGCAACGCGACCTGAAAAACCAGAAGGCAGAAGCGGAACGACTGAGCGAGGAAAACCGTCGCGTTGCCTTTACCGACCAGCTCAGCGGCTTGCCCAATCGCAGGAAACTGCTGAGCCATCTCAATCTGCTGGAGCAACGTCCCCACATCTCCACCGACAGCCAAGCAGTGATGTTCATCGATCTGGACGGGTTCAAGGACATCAACGACGCGCATGGTCATCAGGCGGGCGACGCACTGATCAGCGAGATCAGCTCGCGACTTCAATCGACGTGCCCGGATTTCGCGACACTGACACGGATCGGCGGTGACGAGTTCGCCATTCTGATCGAAACGCCTCATGCGACCCAAGCAGCACAGGAGCTGGCGAACAAGGTAAGTGCGAAAATCTGCCAGCCACTGACCATTGACGGACATGTCCTGCAAGTCGGCGCCAGCATCGGAATTGCGTCAAATTTCGACGGCCAATCGACCGGCCTCGAACTGCTCCGTCGTGCCGATATGGCCATGTATCACGTCAAGACCGGGGGCAAGGGTAAGGTCGCGCTATATGACGCCAGCTTCGATCAAGGCCGGTTGCACAGGCTCGAGATCGAACAGCAGATCGGGCGCGGCCTCAGGAACGGTGAATTCGAAGTCCACTACCAACCGCTCGTCAATGCAGAAACTGGTGAAATCATCGCCGCCGAAGCGCTGCTCCGATGGCCTCGCCGCCGGGAAGGCCAGCTCAATCCTCAACGGATCGTCGAAGTTGCCGAAATGACTGGCCAGATTCACCCACTCGGTCAGTTCGTTCTCGAGCGCGCCTGTCGGGATTTTGCGTTGATCGAAGACCTGAAAGTCAGCGTCAACGTTTCGCCCAGCCAGTTCCAGGATCCCGGCTTCAGTCATCATGTCGATGCGGTCCTGCGCGATTGCGGCCTGCCCCACCAAAGGCTGCAGCTTGAGATCACCGAGGGCTATCTGCTGACCAATCCCGAACGCGCGATCGCGGCGGTCAGTCGATTCAAGAAGATGGGCATGTCGGTGGCGCTCGACGATTTCGGCACCGGCTTCACCAGCATCCATTACCTGCGCTCCTACGGCTTCAGCCATATCAAGATCGACAAATCACTGATCACTGGCCTGACCACCGACAGCAACACGATCTCGCTGATCACCGGCGCAATCTATCTCGCTCGCGGCCTCAACTTGCGCGTGATCGTGGAAGGTGTGGAAACGGAAGATCAGGCGCAAATCCTCAGGGCAATCGGCTGTCACAACATGCAGGGATACCACTTCGGGCGACCGATGCCGTTTGACGAGTTCGTTCGCCTTTGCAAACGCAACGCTGGGACGTCCGAAACGGAATTAAGGAAGATCGCCTGACGCGGGCGCACCTTGAACCAGCCAAAACCAGTCCGATTTCAGTCTGTAGGCGGTTGCCAGAGCTCTATCGGATTGCCTTCGGGGTCATGAATACGCGCGAACCGGCCCGTTTCCGGGCTGTCCCACTCGGCATTAGTGACGGCTTCGACGCCAGCCTGCTTTAGCATGGCCAGCATCGCATCAGATCATCAACCCGCAGGTTGAGCATCCACTGCTTGTCCGCTGACCAATAATCGGTGCTCGCCTGGAACGGCATGAACACTGTCGGTCCTGCCTGTTGCTGCCACGGATCCCATCCCTCGGGCACGATGCCAAGATGCGTGCGATACCATGCCTTCAGCGTGTCGGGATCATTCGCCCGAAAAAACACACCGCCAATTCCGGTAATACCCATGACAAGCCCTCCTCTTGCTCAAGAGGCGCGCCAGCATATCCTGCGATGACATCGGCGCTAAGCACAAATCGTCAGGCGTAAGGCGGCCGGTGCAGGCCCTTGGGGCTTTCGGTGAAGATCTCGCAACCCGTCTCGGTAATGGCGATCGAATGTTCGAATTGCGCCGAGAGGCTCTTGTCTCGCGTCACCGCGGTCCATCCGTCACTCAGCATCTTGGCATGCGGACGACCGAGGTTGATCATCGGTTCGATGGTGAAGAACATTCCCGGCTTGAGCAGCGGACCGATGCCCGCACGCCCGGCATGGATCACCTCGGGCGCGTCATGGAACAGCCGTCCGACACCGTGCCCGCAAAATTCGCGCACCACACCATAGCGGTGCTGGCGCGCGTGCTGTTCGATGACTGCACCGATATCGCCCAACCGCGCTCCGGGCCTGGCCGCCTCGATCCCCAGCATCAGGCATTCATAGGTCACATCGACCAGTCGCTTGGCCTTGAGCGGCACCTCGCCGACGAAATACATCCGGCTGGTATCGCCATGCCAGCCGTCGAGCAGGGGGGTCACATCGACATTGACTATGTCGCCGTCCTTCAGCGTCTTTTCGCTCGGAATACCGTGGCAGATCACATGGTTGACCGAGATGCAGCAGCTATGGGTGTAGCCGCGATAGCCCAGCGTTGCGGGCACTGCGCCGCCGTCGAATGTCATTTCCCGCACCCGGTCGTCGATGGCGCTGGTGGCAATGCCGGGCTCGATCATGGTGGCAACCTCGTCCAGGATTTCAGCCGCCAGCCGTCCGGCGCGGCGCATCCCTTCGAAGCCTGCTTCATTGTGGAGTTTGATGGTGCCGTCGCGATAAACGGCCTCGTCACTATCGATCGTCTGGTATTCGGTCATAGGCGCTATCTAGCGATTGCCGCGTCAAATTGCGAGCGGTCAGCGGCTAATGGTGAAAGCGGAGGCATATTCGGGCTTTACGGCATCGATGATCGCGGAATCGACAGGGAAGGTCAGCTCATAGCTGCCTTCGGCATAGGGTCCGGCGACATAGGGGCCGAACCAGATGCCGATGCGGTCGAATTTCTCACCTCCACTCGATCCGGGCAAAATCGTGGCTTCGTCGAGATGCGGGCAGCCATTGAGAAAATCGTCCGAGCCGCTGGGCTTGGGAATCGGCTCCCCCCGCTTCTTTGCCCGGGCTTTGTCCAGCTTTTCGCACAGCGTGGGGCCAAGCGCCCGCTCCAGCGCTCCGGGAGAACGGAACATTTCCTTGCCCGTCACCGCACGGCCCACGCGCTTATCCCACACCAGGGAACTCAACCCGGTCATTCCATGCGCGCCGCCTGAATAGACGTAGGCGAGATCGGACAGGCTGAGCCATTGCGGCAAATCCGCGACAACTTGCCACTCATTCTTGGTCCCGAAACTGCGGCAGCTCGCGCAATCGTCGGGGGTGGAGGCCAGCGCCTGATTCCATTGAGCTTTCTGGCTGGCCAGTGCCTTGTCGCGTTCGCGGGTCAGCAGCGCGGCGAGTTTGGGGATCGCGCTGACCGCCGCGGGCCAACTATAGGAGAACCTGCGGCTTCCTTCCACCTTACCCGGTGCGGTCTCATTATCGGTGAAATCTACCGGCTTTGCATCCGCCGCCGCCTGCTTCACCGCCGAAGCTGTGGCCTGCGCAGCAACCGACCTGCCATGGTCGGGCGCTACGGCGGTCTGTTTCTTCATGTCTCTCGGCGAGGAACAGCCTGCGCTCGACAGGGCGAGCATTATCGGGAAGAGGGGACTTCGTAGCAGTCGTTGGAGCATGATGCCCCAATGCCATGAAACCCGCCGCTCAGGAAAGGCGCAATGACAGAAACTCCACTTATCCAGCCAGACCGGGGGCAGGACGCGATTGCCCTCCACCTCGTCAACAAGGACAGTTTCGAGAGCTGGGCCAAGTCGCTATCCGCCCCTCAGCGCGCCGTTCTGGCCGCGCAGAAGTTCGACGGGGCCGGATACCAGACCGCGATCATCCCCGATGGCGAGAGCTGGTTCGCGGTCGGCGGTGTGGCCGATCCGGACAGGCTGTCTAGCTGGTGCATGGCAAAACTTGCGGAAATTCTGCCCGCAGGCACCTATCGCCGCGCTTCCGGAGAACCCGGACCGGCGCTGCATGGCTGGCAGACCGCGCAATATGCGTTCACGCGCTACCACCGCAACGAACACGCCACCGGACCGCGCATCCTTCTGACCAAGGAGGTCGGGCGGATCGATCCCGCCATCGCCGAGGCGCGCGCAGTCGGCTTGGTCCGCGATCTGGTCAACACGCCTGCCGAGGACATGGGCCCTGCTGCGCTCGAGGAAACCGCCGAAAAGCTCGCTAAGAATCATGGCGCGGAACTCGAAGTGATCCGCGGCGATGCGCTGGAGCGCGACTATCCGATGGTCCATGCGGTCGGCCGCGCAGCCGCGCGCAGCCATGCACCTCGCCTGATCCACCTCACCTGGGGCAAGCCGGACGCGCCGGTGCTGGCGATCGTCGGCAAGGGCGTGTGCTTTGATTCGGGCGGGCTCGACGTCAAAAGCTCCAGCGGGATGCTGCTGATGAAAAAGGACATGGGCGGAAGCGCACATGCGCTGGCACTCGCCTCGCTGGTAATGGGCGGCCATCTGCCGGTGCGCCTGCACCTGTTCGTGCCCGCGGTCGAAAACGCGATTTCGGGCAACAGCTTCCGCCCCGGAGATGTGCTCAAGAGCCGCAAGGGGTTAACGGTAGAGATCGGCAACACCGATGCCGAAGGGCGGCTGATCCTCGGCGATGCACTGGCGCGTGCGAGCGAGGAAAAGCCCGAACTCATCATCGATTTCGCCACCCTCACCGGCGCGGCCCGCGTGGCCCTCGGCCCCGACCTGCCCGCGCTGATGACGCGCCGCGACGAGACCGCGCATGCATTGATCGAAGCGGGCCTCGCGCATGATGACGAGGTCTGGCGCCTCCCGCTTCCCGACGCCTATCGCGATTATCTCTCCTCCGAAATCGCCGATACCAACAACACCCATACCAACGGCTTTGCCGGGGCGAGCATCGCCGGGCTGTTCCTCGACCGCTTCGTGGGCGAGGAGATCGACTGGGCGCATTTCGACACTTTCGCATGGCGCCCCACGCACAAGCCCGGCCGGCCCAAGGGCGGCGAGGCGCTCGGCCTGCGCGCGTCATGGCATATGCTGAGGGCACGCTTTGGCTAACGTCATCGCGGGCACAGATGGGCAGTTTGGCCACCTGACTGTGCCCCCATCCGGTACAATTTGCCCGCCGCGCTTGCCCCTTTTCGCCTCTGACGGTAAGCGCGCGGTTTACACATGAAATGGACCTTTTCTTCGTGACCGACGCTCCCACCGGAGAGCTGGCCCTGACCGGGCCGAGCAAGACGCTCGATGCAGCGCATTGGCCGGTGCGCGGGGATCTGGCGCACATTCGCCTGGCAGGGCTGTGCTTCGTCCCGCATTACGCAGTTCCGATGGCCCATCGCCTCACCACATCAGCAACCTTGCATGCCGCGCAGGGAGACCATTCACCAGAACGCGCCGCGCTGACCGCCGGAACGCTGTTCAACGTGCTCGACATCTCGGGCAATTGGGCTTGGGGACAGGTCGGGGAGGATGGCTTCGTCGGCTATCTCCCGCTCGCAGTGCTCGAACGGGTATGACGCGTTCGGTCTTTGTGGACGGAGCCGCAGGGACAACCGGGCTCGAAATCCTCGAACGGCTCGCCCCGCGCGACGAATTTGCGCTGATTACGCTCGACGAGGCGCATCGCAAGGATGTGTCCGCCCGTCGCGATGCGCTTAACGAAGCCGATTTCGCGATCCTGTGCCTGCCCGACGATGCAGCGCGCGAAGCGGTCGAGCTGCTCAACCCGGCGGCGGGAACCCGCGTCATCGACGCATCCAGCGCGCATCGCACCGATGATGACTGGCTCTACGGATTTCCCGAGCTGGTCGGGCGCGAGCGCATGGCCGAAGCGCGGCGGGTGAGCAATCCGGGCTGCTATCCCACCGGCTTTCTCGGGCTGGTCGCGCCGTTGGTGCGTGCCGGATTACTGCCTGCCGACTGGCCCTATACCGTCAATGCGGTGAGCGGCTATTCGGGCGGCGGCAAGGCGCTGATCGAACGGTTCGACGCCGAAGGTGACATCGCCTTTCGCGCCTATGCGCTGGGCCTCGAACACAAGCATCGGCCCGAAATGCAGGTCCATGCCGGGCTGAAGCACGGCGTCATCTTCGCCCCTGCCGTCGTCCCCGCCTATCGCGGGATGGTGGTGGAAGTGCCACTGCACTTGGGCGCCATGGACGGCAACGTGACCGCCAATGCGCTACGCACCGAATTGCAGAAATTCTACGCCGCATCGCCGATCGTAACCGTGCGCGACGCCGGGCCGCTCGACGAGGTGCTGCTGCACGCCGCCCAGCCGTCGCACGATGGCATGACGCTGCATGTTCGCGGCAGTGAGGACGGTTATCACGTCCGCCTGATCGCGGTGCTCGACAACCTCGGCAAGGGCGCCAGCGGCGCCGCGATCCAGTCACTCAACCTGATGTGCGGCCTGCCCGAAACGAGCGGCCTGCGGCTGGGTTCTGCCCAATAAACAGGCAGCACCCGGCTAACGTTTAGGCATCGCAATGCTTCGCCACAAATGCTGCATTGCGCCATCATTCACGCTGGCATTGCGAAAATTACACAAACCGACCCTTGCATGATGCGTTGCATGGTCTAGGCCATGGGTTAACGCGGTTGGCACGATTCTTGGAACTTTGCGTGAGTAGACGCGCGGGAGGCATTCGGGGCCGACCATAGCCAGCGGGAGCATCGTACAAGGTGAAAAAGGTCGAAGCGATCATCAAACCCTTCAAGCTCGACGAGGTGAAGGAGGCGCTGCACGAAATCGGCGTGTCCGGCATCACGGTCACCGAAGCCAAGGGTTTCGGACGCCAGAAGGGCCATACCGAACTTTATCGCGGGGCCGAATATGTGGTCGACTTCCTGCCCAAGGTGAAGCTTGAAGTGGTGGTATCCGACGACCAGGCCGATCGCACCGTGGAAGCGATTGCCGCCGCGGCCCAGACCGGGCGGATCGGCGACGGCAAGATATTCGTGACCAACATCGAAACCGCGCTGCGCATCCGCACGGGCGAACGCGACGACGATGCGATCTGATCAGAGCGCAACCACTCTCGCAACGCATTCAGACTGACAACAATTCGACAACGGAGACGTATTCAAATGTCCAAGGCTAAACAGGTCCTCAAGCAAATCGAGGAAGACGGCATCGAGTGGGTGGACCTGCGTTTCACCGATCCCAAGGGCAAGTGGCAGCACCTGACCATGGTCTCCAAGGTGCTGGGCGAAGATGAGCTCGAAGACGGACTGATGTTCGACGGCTCCTCGATCGCGGGTTGGAAAGCGATCAACGAAAGCGACATGATCCTCAAGCCTGACCTCGAAACGGTTTATGTCGATCCGTTCAGCGCAGAGCCGATGATGATCGTGTTCTGCGACATCGTCGAACCTTCGACTGGCGACTGGTATGCGCGCGATCCGCGGACCACTGCCAAGCGCGCGGAAAACTACCTCAAATCGACCGGTATCGGCGATACCGTCTACGTCGGACCGGAAGCTGAATTCTTCATGTTCGACGATGTCCGGTTTGAAGATGGCTACGCCGGTTCGGGCTTCGCCATCGACGACATTGAACTGCCGACCAACACCGGCAAGGAATATGAAGGCGGCAACATGGCTCATCGGCCGCGCGCCAAGGGTGGCTATTTCCCGGTTGCGCCGGTCGACAGCGCCGTCGACATCCGTGGCGAGATGGTTTCGACCATGCTCGAAATGGGTCTGCCCTGCGACAAGCATCACCACGAAGTCGCCGCCGCCCAGCACGAGCTTGGCCTGACTTTCGGCACGCTCGTGCAAACCGCGGACCGGATGCAGATCTACAAATATGTCGTACACCAGGTCGCCCATGCCTATGGCAAGACGGCGACCTTCATGCCCAAGCCGATCAAGGACGATAACGGTTCGGGGATGCACACCCACATGTCGATCTGGGAAAAGGGCAAGCCGACATTCGCGGGCAATGGCTATGCCGGCCTCAGCGACAACTGCCTCTATTACATCGGCGGCGTTATCAAGCACGCCAAGGCACTGAACGCCTTCACCAACCCGACCACCAACAGCTACAAGCGGCTGGTTCCAGGGTTCGAAGCGCCGGTGCTGCTGGCCTATTCGGCGCGCAACCGCTCTGCCTCCTGCCGCATCCCCTATGGTGCGGGCGAAAAGGCCAAGCGCGTGGAATTCCGCTTCCCCGATGCGATGGCCAACCCGTACCTCGCCTATGCAGCGCTGCTGATGGCGGGGCTGGACGGGATCCAGAACAAGATCCATCCGGGCGAGGCGATGGACAAGAACCTATACGACCTGCCGCCAGCCGAACTGGCCGACGTGCCGACCGTATGCGGCAGCTTGCGCGAAGCGCTCGAAGCGCTCGAGGCCGATCATGAGTTCCTGCTCAAGGGCGATGTGTTCACCAAGGACCAGATCGACGCCTATGCAGAGCTGAAATGGGAAGAAGTGCTCCGCGTGGAGACCACCCCCTGCCCGGCAGAGTTCGATCTGTACTATTCAGCTTAACCTCTTGCCGTCATAGGCACCGGTTCACCGAGGAGGGGCGTCCAGCGATGGGCGCCCCTTTCGCTTTGGGGCGGCGACACACTGCCGCCGCAAGTGCCGCCCGCTTGCCTTGCCTGCGCCAATCTATAAAGGCGCTGCCCATGGCCACGCGCCCTCGCCATCCATTCCGTTCCGGCTTGCGTCTGCCGGTCCTGCTGCTCGCCAGCATATTCCTGCTACGCGCGCTGGTGCCAGCGGGATGGATGCCGGTTGCCGGGCCGCACGGGCTCAGCCTTGCGGTATGCGATGGGATGGGGCCGCAAGCGGCGATGGCCAATATGGGCATGGCCTCGCACGGCGACCGGGATCATCCGGCACCGTCCAGCGACCACAGCCAGATCTGTCATTTCGCCAGCCTGTCACTGGCCCTGGACAAAGGCGGCACGCCGCCCGCTCTCCCGGCGCCGAAATGGCTGACCCGCCCTCCGCCCGGTCTGGTGCAGACCCCGGCCAGCCCGCAGCGGGTTGCGCGCGCGCTGCCCCCGCCACAAACCGGCCCCCCGGTTATCGAAAGAGCATGAGCCACAGCGGCCTTCGCGCCGCATGACTTTCCGGCCCGCGTGCTGCCATGGCGCGCGCTTCAGGCCGATATCTTTCGGAGAATGCCATGTACCGCTTTTCCCTCGGTGCAAGCGCGCTTGCGCTCGCCCTTCCGCTTGCTGCACACGCCCAATCTACGCCCGATCCCCTTACCGACACCATTGTCGTAACCGGCACGGCCGACACCGGTCAGGCGACGATTGCTGCCACCACCGCCGGAACCGCAACGGCCGATGCCACTGCCATCGCCGCCCGCCTACCCGGTGCCGGCGATGCCTTCAACGGGCCGCTTTCGGGTCGGCTGCAATATCGCGGCGTGACGGGCGATCGCCTGCTGGTGCGGATCGACGGGCAACGCTTTGAATCGGGCAGCCCTAACGAGATGGACCCGCCGCTGCACTATGCGCCGTTGCCGTTGCTCGAAAGCATCACGGTAGATCGCGGGGTTTCTCCGGTTCGCGACGGGCCAGGACTTGGTGGCGGTTTCGACGCCCATCTCAAATCGGTGCCTTTCGGCGCAAGCGGCGCGTTGCAGCCTTATGCCGATCTTTCCGCAGGTTACGATTCCAGCGATACGGGATGGTCGGGCGGCGGCATCGTCGGCCTCGCCAATGACCGCTATCGCATCGGCTTTATCGGATCGCACGAAGAAGGCGGCGATACCCGCATCCCCGGCGGCCGCATCCGCGACACCAGCTATGCGCGCGATGTCTATGGCGTGGAGGCGGGGATGAAGACCGCCAGCGGCGAACTCGACTTCGAAGTTCGCCAGCAGGACACCGGCCACGCCGGAACGCCCGCGCTGCCGATGGACATCGTTTTCTTCCACACGACCTTCGCCAATATGCACGGCGCCTTCGATCTGACCGACAGGCTGCATCTCGATGTCGGGCTGGGCTATAACGATGTGTCGCACGCGATGGACAATTTCACCAGCCGCCCCGCCCCTGCCGCTGCAATGATGTTCCGGCGGATCAACGTCCACAGCGACAGCTTCACTGGCCATGCCAATTTCACCCTTGGCAGCGCCACGCGCCATTTCGGCTTCGGAGCAGATTTCGAGGCCGCTGACCGCGATGCGCGCGTGGTCAATCCCAACAACGCCGGGTTCTATGTCGATGCACAGCCGCATGTGGTGAAGCACCGGGTAGGTGCCTATCTCGAATGGCGTGGCGGGCTTGGTCCGGTCAAAAGCGAGATCGGCGCGAGGATCGACCATCACGAAATGAGCGCAGGGATACCGCTGGTGGGACCGGCGCTGCCGATGGGCGCGCGCATGCTCGCCGCGCAGTTCATTGCTGGTCCGCGCGACTGGAGCGACGACACTGTCGATGTGGTGGCCCGGTTCTGGAGCCATCAGGGCGCTTTCACCCCGCGCCTGACGCTGGCGCGCAAGACCCGCGCCCCCAGCGCAATCGAGCGGTTTGCCTGGCTTCCGATCGAAGCCAGTGGCGGCCTCGCCGATGGCAATGTCTATATCGGCGATCCCACGCTGCGCCCGGAGATCGCATATATAGCGGAGGCCGGGGTCGATTGGGCGCAAGACGGTTTCTATGCCCGCCCCTCGGTCTATTACCGACGGATCGACCATTACATCCAAGGCGTCCCCTATGACGCGACACCGGGCGTGGTCGATTCCATGGTCGAGATGGTCGCATCGATGAATGGTGACGCGTCACCGCTGCGCTTCGCCAATGTCGATGCCGAAATCTATGGTGCCGATCTCGACTTCGGTACGCCGATCACCTCCAGTCTGCAGTTCGATGGCACCGCCACCTATGTGCGCGGCAAGCGACGTGACATATCCGACAATCTCTATCGCATCGCGCCGCCCAATCTGCGGCTCGATCTGACCTGGTCGCCCGGCGCGATGTGGTCACTGACCGCCGAAGGCGTGGGCTACGCAGCGCAGCGCGATGTCTCGGTCACCAATGGCGAGCAGTCCAGCGATGGCTATGTCATTGCCAATGTGTTCGGCCATGTGACGCCGATCCCGGGCCTGACGCTGTCGGCGGGTGTCGAAAACCTGTTCGACCGTCGCTATGCCCCGCATCTCGCCGGATACAACCGGGTAATGGATTCCGATGTGCCGGTCGGCGCGCGGCTGCCCGCGCCGAGACGTTCGGCATTCGTGCGTGCGCAGCTGCGTTTCTGAACTGGTCGCCCGCTACCCACCTTCATCGACGGGTGGCGGGCGCTCCGGCTGACGTGGCGATGGGATTTTCCTACTCGGTGCCATTGTGGCTACTCGGTTTGCCTGACCAGCAAGCGAGGTGTTTCCCATGAACCGCAAGCCCGTTTTCGATGCCGTCCGCCACCTTCTCGGGCGAGGATTCAGCCAGTCCGAAGTTGCCCAGCTCGACCGCTCGCTCGACGAGGCTATCGGGTCGGACGGAAATTTGTCCCTGGACCGTGTTCCATGTGTTCCAGATTTGAGGATCGGTCCGGCAGGCGTCCAACTCATCAAGCGGTTCGAGGGATGCGCCCGGCGTCGGCCCGATGGGCGGGTCGAAGCCTATCCCGATCCGGCCACCGGCGATGCACCATGGACCATCGGCTGGGGAGCGACCGGGCCGGACATTGTGCGCGGAACCGTGTGGTCACAGGACGAGTGCGATGCACGGCTGAACGATGACCTTGTGCGCTACGCCGATGATGTCCGCGCGGCGATCGGCTCCGCTCCGACAACGCAAGCGCAATTCGATGCGCTGGTGAGTTTCCACTACAACACCGGTGCGATCGCGCGGGCAACGCTGACCCGGCTCCATTGTACGGGCGATTATGCCGGGGCCGCAACCGAGTTCACTCGCTGGAACCGCACAGGCGGGCAGGTGATGCCGGGGCTGGTGCGCAGGCGTGCGGCAGACGCTGCGCTCTACCGTTCGGGTCAGTAGTCCTTGCTGATCTTGGCCACCGCGCTCTGGCGTCCGACCGTCGACACCGTCGCCAGCAGCGAGAGCCAGTTGGTCATGCGGAATTCGAGGTCGGTAGCGCTATAGCCCCGCCCGTCGGTGATGAGTTCAACATAGAAGCGCCGCCCGATGTTCTTGCCTAGCGCAATACCGGTCTGTCGATCGAGGGCCGGATCGGCGGGCACGATGCGCAGACGGTCGAGACCGATGGCGCTGCGCAGCTTGTTGATCGGGTCCATCCCTCCGCCCCCGCGAAGCGAGGCAACCGCTGCCCCCAGCTGCAAAGCGTCGGTGGCCGAAAGCGAGGTGATCGAACCGCCGAACAACAGGCGCGAGAGGATTTCCTCCTCGGGCAGCGACGGCACGGAATTGAAGGAAATAACCGGCTGCTGGGCATAGCCGGTCACTGTCACCGTGACATTGAGCCCGGTGGTGGAAGTGGTCGCGGCGATATCCAGCCGTGGGTTGACCGGCACGCCCGCATCGAAGGAGATAACGCCCTTTGTCAGGGTAAATCGCGTTCCGGCAAAGCTGTAGGAGCCGCGTACCACCTGTGCCTGCCCACCGATCCGCGGATCGGCAGTGGTGCCGCGCAGGCGGATGTTGGCGCCCCATTCGCTGTCGAGCCCGAGACCGCGCACGTCGATCCTGCTGTCTCCGCTGGCGTTGATGAGATAGCGCCAGCTGCTCGATGCGGTGGTGGTCGGGGCAACATCGGGCGGTACATTTATGTCGCGCGTCGCGATCTGCGGCAGCTTGTCGCTCGCCGCTGCATTGCCGAGTTGCCAGCTTGCCCGATCGATCGTCACCCGCCCGGCGATTGTGCCTCCGAGGCCGTTGGAGACGATCCTCAGCGGCCCGCTGATGGTTGCCGACAGCCCGTTGGCATCGAGCAGATGGGCATTGTCCGCAGCGATCCTGAGATCGAGTGTCGGCCCACGAATTTGCACGAAATCGCCGTTCACCCGCTCGCCCAGTCCGGCAAGGTCGACGATCCCGCTGCCCGTCACGGTGCCGCCATTGTCGGCCTTGCCGCTGAAACTGCTGATCGCAAGGCGCGAGCCGTTGAATGTGCCCCGCAGCTTGACGTTGTTGAGATTGGTGCCCGACAGCGCGCTGGACAGGTGGAGGTCGTCGCTCGAAACCGAGCCGCGTACCTGCGGATCGGCGAGCGTACCGGTAGCGTCGGCAGTGATCGCGACGGGACCAGTCATGTCAAACGCTTCGACTGCGGCCAGACGCCACAGGCTCTCCGCTGCGCCCTGATAGCGCAGCTGAGCGTAAAGCCGTCCGGCCCGCAACCGGCTGATCAGATCACCGTTCGCTGGAAGTCCGGAAATCTCCGCTTGCAAGCGCCCTTGCTTGATCTCCGAGTTCGCAAACACCGCGCGCGCCACCAGCCTGTTCGGCGTAAGGTCGCCGACCAGCGACAGATTGACCGGCTTGGACGACAGCACCAGCCCCGATCGGGTAAGGCCATCGATCTTGACCTTGGCGCTGCCTTGCGGGAGCGCACCTGCCGCAGCGCGATAATCCACGATGCCCGAAATAGCACCGCCCAACCCCAGATCGCTTGCGAACAGGTCGCTCAGCGACAGCGGCATCTTGTTGAGCTGAAGGTTCAGCGCGGTGGACCCGCCACCGAAAGTACCGCCCGCAATCAGTCCACCTTCCCCATAAGAGAGGAAAGTCGGCGCAAGCCTGTAACCGCCACCTTGCAGGCTGGTCAGTACCGCGCGGCGCGGCATGTTTATCTTCCGTCCGGCAAGTTCGCCACGCACTGCAAGGGCAATCTGCTGCGGGGCGATATCGGCGTTGAGGTCGATTGCAATGCTGCTGCCGCGTCGTCCAGCGACAGATGCGTCAATGTGGCCACGGCCATTGGTAATTTGCGCTTGCCCGGCAAAACGCCCGACAAACAGAGTGCCATAGGAAAGCCCGGCCCCACGCAAATTGCCAGTGAACCTGGTGTTGCCCTTTGCGATCAGGCCGTGACCGGAAATATCCGCCGTGGTGATGGTCATCGGCGTAGTGCCGCCGAAGCTGGCATTGCGCGCCTTGATCGCAACGTCGACACCCTGCCCGCCTTTAGCGGGTGCAAGGTCGATCGTCCCGTTGAGGCCTCCACCCGTCAGCGCCAAATTGCCGGTGGCGCCGCCGTTGCCGAGCACCACTTTGCCGCTGACATTGGTGTCACTGACAGTCAGCGTCTGGATGTCCAGACTCGTCGGCGCTCCCTTGGGCATCACCAGTCCAAGCGTTCCCTTGAAAGGGCCGAGAGTCGACTGGCCTTGGGTATCGATCTGGAAGCCATCGCCGCTGGGGGCGAGTGCCACGCGCACGTCGCGCAAACCGGCGGCAGGCAAAGGATTGGCGAATACCAGCACGGCTTTCGGCCCGGCCTTGGTGACGCTCGCCTGCACCGTGAACGCACCATATTGTGCCTGCGTGCCCTTACCTGCGATTGTGGTCGTGCCGCCGTTGACGCGGCCGTTGAGCTGCATCTGGAGCTTAGCAGCGTTAATTGTCAGGCGGTTGAAAGCAATCGGTGTCCCCGCCCCGAGACGCAGCCCGCCTCTTACCCTGATCGAATTGCCTGCAAGGTTCTCGAGCGTCGCGTTGGTGAGCGGCGCAATTGTGGCGCTGAGATCGGCTGCCAGCGACCACGGACTAGGCCCGCCAATTGTGGCACTGAAACGTGCGCCGCCGCTTGCATTGCCGACACTCGCCAACTCGAGCCGATTGGCGCTCAGCTTTCCGTCGACCTTGTAGGCACCGCGCGCCAAATCGCCGCGAAGCGCAATCTGCGCGGCGGTATTGGGGAACGTCAACCGCAGGCGATCGCTGGAAAGCTGTGTTCCGGCAAGCTGGATATCGCCGACGATCCGGCCGCGGGTAAGGCGCGGGTCGAGCAGCTTGTTGCCTGTCGCCACACGCTCGACACTAGCGTTGAGCGGCAAGCTCCAGCGTTTGCCGTCGTAGCGTGCGATGCCGGACTGTTTAAGCCCATCGATTTGCGTACTTCCCGAAACCAGACTTGCGATGTTCAAATCGTGGGTAATCGCCAGATCGCTGAACTTGCCGTCGGCAGTCGCCTTGAGTCGCATGCCCGCAAGCCGAAGCGATTTGGAGACCTGCAGTGGCTGACGCAGTCGCGCGTCGACCGCGAAGTCGCTCAAGCTGTTGTTCGCAAGATCGATCAGACCCTTCGCGTCGAGAGCAAGCCCTTTGCTGAAGACGGCGTATTTGCCGTCGAACTTGCGCTTGTCGATCCGCGCCGAGGCGTCGAGCGCAACCGTCTGCCCCAACAGGTTTGCAAGCGGTCCGCTGACAGTCTTATCGGGATGCAATTCGCCCAACAGCCGGAAGAGTCCAGCGCGGTTGGTCAACCGCATCGCCGCGAATTGCTCGGCATCGCGGCGCACCACCAGATAGCCATTCCACTGCTGCCAGTCGCCCTTGCCCCCGATAATCGCGCGATAGGCCGCCTTCGCGCCGAGCATTTGTGCCACCGGGCCGTCAGCTGCAGCCTGGTAATCCAATCCGAGGTTGAAGATATTGGCATCGGGCTTGGCGTCGAGCGCCAGCGAATAGCGATCGCTGCGACCGAATGTGCCCTTGGTATCAAGTATGAGGCGACGGTTGGCGACCTGCACCTGCGCGGTGAGATTGACTTTCTGCGCCTCGTTGCCTGCTATACCCTTCGCCAGCGTCAGATTGTCGATAACCAAGCGATCGATCGAGATATCGAACCCGGGCAGGAGCGGTTTATTGCTATTGCTCGGCTTGAAAGTCGGGGTGCGCAGAACCACCGCGCGATGCGCAGCGAAATTATGAATTTTGAGCTGGTTGTGGAGCCAGGCGGTCGGGTTCCAATCGACCTCGGCGCGTGGAATGCGCGCAAACACGCCCTTGGTGTCGGACAGGATGACGTCGTCCAGAACGGCACGGCCATAGAGGTTGCCGGTAATCCTCCCGATGCGAATATTGAGCCCGTTGGGCAGCGTCCGGCTGCTGATCTGATTGGCAAGGAAACGCTCACCCAGAGGAGTGTTGAGCACAACTACTGCCGCCACGATCAGCAACAGTATGGCAGCGATCGACCCGCCAATCCATTTTACGAGCCTGCGCGCTATGCTGCGCCCGCGTGGAGCCGGCGCTACGTTTTCGACCATGCCCTCCTCGCCTTCGGCCATCAGAAGGCCTGCCCCAGCGACACATATACGGCGACGAAACTGTCGGTCGGATCGGGATTAAGCGGGAAGCCCACATCGACCCGGAGAGGCCCAAACCCTGTTGCGTATCGAACGCCCAAGCCCGCGCCGAGCTTGATATCGTTGAAAGTCGGCGTGGTCGCAGTCGAGACCGAACCGGCGTCGAGGAAAGGCACAAAAGACAGCTTGCCGCCGAACAGACCAGTCTTGATCCGCGCTTCACCGGAGAGCTCGACCAACGAGCGGCCCCCGGTGGGATTGCCGTTTACATCCTTCGGACCGATTGCTTCGTAGCCATAGCCGCGCACCGACGCTCCGCCGCCAGCATAAAGCCGCCGCGATGGCGCAATTCCATCGAGCGGTGCCCCCTGGATTGTTGCCAACCGCGTGCGTCCGGCCAGAACCAGCCTGTCGCCAATCGACTTGTAATAGGAAAAATCGGCCTGGTTCCGGAGGTAGAAATATTGCGTACCTTGCGTGAAGGACGCCTCGGGCGCGAGAAAACCGGTAACGCGAAAACCTTTCGTGGGATCGAGCAGTGAATCAGTAGTATCGATCATAGCACGTCCATGAATGCCCGCGATGAGATAGCGCTGGCTCGGCTCGGGCACACCGGTTAAATCCTGGTTGCCTTCGTCGGTGCCGATTATCTCGGCGCCCAAGGCCCAGCTGAACGGCTTCTGGAAAAGCAGATTGGATTGCTTCTCGAAGTCGCCCGTCAGTGCCACGGTGCGCGACTTGTAGGCGATGTTGTCCTGCGTCTGTGCGTAGGCGTCGAAGGTCAGCACCTGATCGCGGGCGTGGAAATTGTTGAACTGGACAGTTACCCCGCCGAGTTGTTCCTGTGTGCCCGCGATGGCCCGGACACGCAGCAGTCCCTCCGGTTTGAAGAAGTTGCGGTTCTCCCAACTGACCGCAGCCTTGTACCCCTCTTCGGTGCCATAGCCCAGCGATCCGGCAATCGTGCGCAGCTTCGCCTTGCGCAGCCTGACCTCCACATCGACCACGCCTGGCTGGTCGCCTTCCGGCTGCTTGATCGCTTTGGGTGTGACCGTGACCGACGACACAAGGCCGGTCGCAGTGATTGCGCGGCGCAGATCGAATTCGAGACTGCGCTTGTAGGTGTCGCCGGGATGAAAACGCGCAATCTTACCCAGATGTTTGCTCGACAAGAAGTTCGGTCGGTTGCTCACCACCGAACCGAACACATACTTGCCCTTGGGATCGACCAGCATGGTCAGATCCGCCTCGTGGCTGGCATGATCGATCAACAGCTGCGGATCATCGATTGTCGCAAAGGGATAGCCGGTTTCGCCCAATGCAGTGTCGAGATTGGCTTGCTGTTCTACAATCGTATCGCTTTGCACGAAATCGCCGGACTCAATCTTGAACGACTTGCGCAGCTCAGGCCCGTCCGGCGCACTCATCAGTTTGCCGAGATCGATTGTGTCGTAGGTATAGTGCGGGCCGGGGACGATGTCGAAGCGAACGACGGGCTGCGCGGACGCCTGATCCTTGCCCGGTTCGAGATTGCCGATCGATCGGAGCACCTGTCCGTCATAATAGCCGTAAACGCGAAGCAGATTTTCCAGCAGCGTCTCATCCTGTCGCGCTCTTGCCGCCAACTGGCCCACGTTATCCGATTTGTCGTCAAGCTTCTTGATGGTCGACAGCGACGCGAAGCGTTCGACGAAGTCGTCGCGCTGCGAAAACGGTGGTTCCTTTTGCGGAAAGCCAAGCACCAGTCCCTTGGCCACCGTGTCGGTCGGCGCTTCAGAATAGCGCAATTGCGGGCCGGACACCTTCAGGTCGGCGTATTGAATGTCTTCCGGCTGACCGGGCTGCTCAATCCGCGGGATCGTCAAATCGTCCGGCCACGCGATCTGCGTTCCAGGTAGTGGACCAAGTGGTGTGGTTGGGTCGATCTCCGATTGGGCGATCGGCACCTGTGGCGCATCGGTGCCCTGCTTGGCCCATGCCTGCGGATCCTTGACCGCATTGTCGGGAATCAGGTCGTCGAGAGACGGCTGGCTTTCGGTGCTCTGAGCCGCCAGCGGTGCCAACGGCAACGCCAATGCCGCAATGCTTGCCAGTATCGAAGAAAAGCGGATTTCAGGCTGAGAAGCGATATTCGCTAGGAGCGCCATCCTTGCCCGGCAGCCCTTCGCGCTTGCGCTTGGTACTGGGCGCTGTGGCTGCGGCGATAAGCTGGGCCTGTTCTTCCTCGCCAATCCGTTCCCAGCCGCCCCGGCTGAGTCGCTCGAGCGGACGAAAACGCACCTTGTATTGCATGCGATCCGAACCCTGCACCCAATAGCCGAGATAGACATAGGGAATGCCTTGCTCAGCCGCCCGGCGAATGTGGTCCAGGATGATATATGTGCCAAGTCCAGAACGTGCCTCTAACTCAGGATCGTAGAAGCTGTAGATCATCGACAGCCCGTCGCCCTGAAAATCCGTGAGGCATGCGCCGACCAGCCGACCTTGCTGCGACCCAACCCCAGGCTCTCGATACTCTATGACATAACTTGAGACAGGAGAGTGTTCCACCATATCGGCAAAATCGCTCTCTTCCATCTGTGTCATGCCGCCGCCCGGATGGCGTACTGCCAGATAACGCTGCAGCAATTCGAACTGTTCCGGCGTCGCCCACGGGCGACATTCGGTAACGATCAAATCATCGTGCCGCTTGAGCAGGCGCTTCTGACTGGACGATGGTTTGAACTCATTGGCGACCACGCGAACCGACACGCAGGCGTGGCAATCGGTGCAGCTCGGTCGATAGGCCACGGTCTGGCTCCGCCGGAACCCGATCCGACCCAACGCTTCGTTCAGCTCTTCCGCGTTCTCACCGCGCAGTTCCGTGAAGACCTTGCGCTCGCTCCGCCCAGGCAAATAGGGGCAAGGTGCGGGCGCGGTCACGAAAAAGCGCGGAAATCGAATGGGTGCCGTCACGGCTTGGCGGGTCCTCTGTTTCTGGCCGGTGATTCAAGCTCACCGCTCGAAGAGGATTTATGCCTGTTTCGGGCAAGAGGTTAAAGACCCTTAACCACGATTCTTTGCAGTTCGTTTGCAATTCGCCGCAGCACTGCCTCCGCAGGGATGGTTAACCGGCCGAACTGTCACGCAAACGATCACTCTATTTCGAAACTCGACACTGTGTAGCCTTTCGCTCGCAGGGCTGCGACCAGCGCCGCGATTTGAGCAGCATCGCGTGCCTCGCATTCGATATCGGTGAACAGTCCCTTCGCCGGAAGCGACGTAAAAATGCGCTGGTGATGGATTTCGATGATATTCACATTGTGGGCGTCAAACTCGCGCATCACTTTGAACAGCGCGCCGGGGCGATCCTGCAGTTCGATCCTCAGTCGCGCCATGCGTCCGCTGCGCGCCAGATCGCGCAGCAACACATTCGCGAGCAGTCGCGTGTCGATATTGCCTCCGCAAAGCACCAGGCCGACGCGCTTGCCCGCAAACCTCTCGGGGTAGGACAGCACAGCGGCAAGACCCGCCGCACCGGCGCCTTCGACTACGGTTTTCTCAATCTGCAGGAGCAACGCCACAGCATGTTCGAGTGCGGGCTCGTCCACCAGCACTATCTCGTTCACCCGCTCGGCTATGATTTTAGACGTGAACTCTCCGGGTGCTTTGACCGCAATGCCTTCGGCAATCGTATCGCCGCCACAGGGTAAACTCGCCCCGTGGATACGATCGTACATCGAGGGAAACAGCCGCGCCTGAACGCCAACCACATCAATTTCCGACCGAATCGCCTTGGCGACGGTTGCCATACCGCTGATAAGGCCGCCGCCGCCGATCGGCACGACGAGGCAATCCAGATCGACGTCGGTTTCGAGCATTTCGAGTGCCACCGTGCCCTGCCCCGCTGCGACGATCGGATCATCGAACGGATGAACGAAGGTCAGACCACGCTCGCTCTCGAGTTCGCGGGCGTAGGCATAGGCTTCGTCGAAAGTTTCACCATGCAGCTCGACCTTGCCGCCGACACTTTCGGTCTGCATGATCTTCACCGTCGGAGTGGTACGCGGCATGACGATAGTCACCGGCACGCCCAGCCGCGTGCCATGATAAGAGAGTCCCTGACTGTGGTTGCCGGCCGATGCAGCGATGACTCCCTTGCGGCGCTGCTCATCGGACAATTGCAGCAGCGCATTGAGCGCTCCACGTTCCTTATATGCAGCGGTAAACTGCAAGTTCTCGAACTTCAGCCAGATTTCCGCGCCCGAAATGCTCGACAGGGTCTGCGAATGGAGCATGGGCGTCTTCACGATCGCGCCGTCGATCCGCGCGGCAGCGTTGCGCACATCGGAGAGGGTCAGCTGTCCCAGCACAGCAGGCGAAGCGGTTCGGGTTGCATTCATCGCCTCGCGCCCTAGGACGCACAACGTATCTGCGCAATCCGCAGTGAGCTCTTTACGCCAGCATTCACTATGCCCTAGGCGCATTCGGCGCCACTCTAACGTCCGGGACCCTAGCGCATGTTTCGCCTTATTATTGCGTCTATTGCGATGCTGCTTGCGGCAACGCCCGCTCTGGCGGACCAACTGATCGATAACGTCGATGGCATTCGGATTGACGAGCATGGCGCAATCGATCGCTTCAATGGTCTGTGGATCGATAACGACGGGCGCATCAAGGCTGTGTTGCATCGCGGGGACAAGCGCCCTGCCAATGTGACCTATGCTATCGATGAAAAGGGTAAGGTGATGATGCCCGGTATCATTGATGCTCACACGCATGTGATGGACGTTGGCCTGGCGGCCATGACACTCGATCTCAGCGACACCAAATCGCTTGATGATGCTCTTGCGAAGATTACCGCCTTCGCCAAGGCCAATCCGGCGCGCCCGTGGATCTTGGGACGCGGCTGGAGCCAAACCAGGTGGCAGCTTAACGGCTTCCCGACAGCAGCCCAGCTCGACTCAGCGGTTTCCGATCGTCCAATCTGGCTTGAAAGCGCAGACGGCCACGCTGGCTGGGCCAACAGCGTGGCCATGCAAGCTGCCGGGGTCAAACCCGGCATGTCCAATCCCAAGGATGGTCGGATCGTTCGAATCGGAAAGTCGATCATTCCTTCAGGAGTCTTTGTAGATTCCGCCATGAAGCTTATCGAACGGGTGGTGCCAAAGCCGCGCCCCGCGGAGCAAGATCTCGCGTTTGGCAACGCGCAGGACATCTTCCTCTCGAACGGAGTCACTGCCGTTACCGACATGGGAACCACTATAGAAGACTGGCAGGCCTATCGCCGTGCAGGTGATGCGGGGCGGCTCAAATTGCGCATCATGGCCTACGCAGATGGGCCGGATGCCATGGACCTTATCGCTGGATCGGGTCCTACGCCGTGGCTCTACAACGATCGTCTGCGCTTGGGCGGTGTCGAACTGAAACTCGATGGCGTATTAGGATTGCATAGTGCCTGGTTGAAGCAACCCTATGCCGATAACCCGAAGATCAATGGAGCGCGGCTGCTCAGCGCATCGCAACTACGCAACATAATGGTCCGCGCGTCGCTGGGTCATTTTCAGGTCGCCATTAATGCCGTTGGCGACGCGGCCAATGCCGATGCTCTAGACGCCGTGGCGGAGGTTGCGCAAAGCTTTTCCGGTGATTTGCGCTGGCGAATTGAGCAAGCACAGATCGTCGATCCGGCAGATATACCGAAATTCGGCCGAAACGGCATAGTCGCATCGATGCAGCCATTGCAGGAGCCCTCCGATCATGCCTTGGCCGAAGCACGCCTGGGTCCGGAGCGGATAGCCGGCGCTTACGCATGGCATGACATTGCCGCGACCGGCGCCCACCTTGCCTTCGGATCGAATGCGCCGGGGGAGTCGGTCGATCCCTTTGCAGGAATTGCCGCGGCAATCACCCGGACGAATGCCGATGGGGAGCCGTTTGGCGGATGGCAACCGCAACAGCGTGTCTCGTTCGAGCAGGCGTTCGCCGCCTACACCAGTGGCGGGGCACATGCGGGATTTGCCGAAGGCCGGTTTGGCAAACTTGTCTCCGGCGAGTTGGCCGACTTTCTTATAGTGGACCGTGACCCGACGATGGCCAGTCCGTCGCAATTGCGATCGCTCCGTGTTCTCGAAACATGGATCGGGGGTGAGCGCGCCTACCAAGCGCCTTGAATATAGCTCCCTTCACCGCAAACCCGGTGCGGTTTGAAGGAATTAAGTCACTGTCAACCAATGCCAGCTAGCTGGTAGTCCGGGCCAATCGAGGGAGTATCGATGTTTCGCAAGCTTGCACTAATTGGCTCGGCTTTTGCCCTGGCCAGCGTTCCGGTGGCTGGATCGCTTGCTGCACAAGGCCGATCCAGCGCTCCGGTGCATGGAGCCAATAGCCTTTCAAGACAGAATACCTTCGTTTTTCTGGGAACGATCGCGGCCGTTGCGCTGGCAGTTGTGTTGCTCCCGGAAGGAAACAAGAACCCGGTAAGCCCGTAGCTGTTGCCCTACAGATACATGCAAATACGTATGCACTCTGTGGGAAAAATTGGGGTTGCGCCGTAAGTTAGGCTGAAGTACCAGCGCACACGAACGAAGAAATAGCGTTCTCGAAGGAGATTGAAGATGAAGATTCGTACTCTTGCAGCCGCCGGTGCTGCCGCAGCCTTGGTTGCGACTCCGGTGGTCGCAGCTAACCGGACTGCTGCTCCGGTTGACGGTCAGTCGGAAATCGGTGGTTCGGGCTTAGTTATCGGCGTTCTCGCCGCTGCTGCCATTATCGCCGGCATTGTGATTGCTGCAGACAGTGGCAACAACAACCCGGTTAGCGCCTGATTTCAGGCTTGACCAATTAAACGGGAACGGGGCCATTTGGCCCCGTTTTTGTTTATGGAGAGAGTGTTCATTCAGTCTCTCAATGCCGATTACAAATTTTTAAATCAGTCGATCGATTGTCAGCCAGCTTGGCATCAAGCCATCGCCCGGCGAGTCTGATGAACAGCTGATGTGGGCGTCTGAACAAGCAACCAGCTTCAGTCTTTATCTTCCGGCTCAATGACAGTCGGCACCCCAGGCTTTTTGGCTTGTTGCTTGCGGTCGCGACGCTCAAGAACAAGCATTAGAATCATCGATCCTTCGAACAGGATGATGAGCGGCACGGCCAGCATCAGCTGCGACATGACGTCTGGCGGCGTTGCAATCGCAGCGACGACAAAGGCGAACACAATCATATAGCGTCTTGCGCCGACCAGCCGACTGCGTGGTACAATTCCAGCTCGGTTGAGCAGCAGCAACAACACCGGCAGCAAGAAACTGATACCGAATGCCAGGATGAACTGCATCACGAGGCTGAGATAGTCGCCCGCTGCGGGTAAAGCTTCGACCGACAGCCCGCCGACATCGCCCTGGAAGCCCAACATCCAGTGAAACGCCGTAGGCATCACGACAAAATAGGCCAGCGAACCACCCAGCGCGAAAAGGATCGGCGTTGCGACAAGGAAAGGCAAGAAGGCTTTCTTCTCGCGGGCGTATAGCCCGGGTGCGATGAACGCCCATATCTGGTTTGCGATAATCGGGAAGCTGATGAAGAAGGCGGCGAACAACGCCACCTTCAACTCGACGAAAAACTGCTCGTAGAGCTTCGTATAGACGAGGCGTCCCTGGCCCGGAGGGAAAGCCTGTGTCAGTGGATGCACCAGAAAGGCGAGGATATCGCGCGCGAAATAGAGACAAACGAAAAATGCCAAGGCGAGCGCAAACACTGCGCGCATAAGCCGGGCACGCAGCTCGATGAGATGGTCGAGCAGTGGCGCTTGAGTTTCGTCGATGTCCTTGATCATGCCCATCTCAAGATTTCGTTTCACCTGACTTGCTCAAGGGCAACTGCGGCTCATCGCTTTCCGTTTCGTCGGTGGAACTGACAGGACTTGCGTTAGACGTCGGAAGGGTTTCGGGTTGCGGGTGAGCAACTGCCGCCTGCGACGCCGCGGCGGAATCCCCGGCCCTGCCAATCGGCTCCATTTGAGGTCCATCGTCAGACGCAGGCATTTGCTCGTCATGCGCTTCGGCATCCGGGTGCTCCGCCATAATACGGGCGTTGCGCTC
This sequence comes from Qipengyuania algicida, assembly GCF_009828025.1. Classification (GTDB taxonomy): domain Bacteria; phylum Pseudomonadota; class Alphaproteobacteria; order Sphingomonadales; family Sphingomonadaceae; genus Qipengyuania; species Qipengyuania algicida. The sequence continues at coordinate 337,148 of NZ_WTYA01000001.1, forward strand.
GCGCCACTCGCGCTCGATCTCTGCCATTTCCGCCTCCCGGATCATGGCATCGACCCCGGCCTTGAAATGGTTCGACATGCGCCGTGCTTGCCCGATCCAGCGCCCCAGTGTCCGCAAGGCGAAAGGCAAATCCTTCGGGCCGATAAAAATCAGCGCGATAATCGCGACCAGCAATAGCTCCGAGGGGGCGACATCGAACATCGAGGAGCGACCTCAGAAGCGCAAGAAAATCAATTGCGCCGTTCGGCGTGCTCCGCCGGCTGCGGATCCTTTGCCGCTTCGCTGGCTGGCTTGGCCTCGTGCTGTGGTCCTTCAATATGTTGCGAGGTTTTCTGCTTGTGCTCGTCCTCGTTCAGGCCGTCTTTGAAGCTTTTGATACCCTTGCCGAATTCGCCCATGATATCCGACACACGACCGCGTCCGAACAGGACCAGCACGATCGCCAGAACTACCAGCCAGTGCCAGATTGATAGACCACCCATAAGAAATCTCCGAAAGGCAGGTGCCTTTCCTGCGTTACTTTCACTTTCCTACCTAGGTGAGAAAAGCGGGAATTGCCAGTATCACGGACCAGATTAATCGGCGCTGTCGTCAGTCTCCGCCATAAAACCGGCGTTATCGTCGCCATCGCCGATTACGGCGTCGAAGGCTTCGTCGACCGGATCGAGCAGGCCGGCAGCGCGCAGTTCGGCCAGGCCGGGCAAATCCTTGCGGCTGGACAGCCCGAAGTGATCGAGGAACTCGGGCGTCGTCGCGTAGATTGTCGGGCGCCCAGGCACTTCGCGCCGCCCAGCGATCCGCACCCACCCTGCTTCCATGAGCACGTCGAGTGTCCCGCCCGACGTTTGTACGCCGCGGATCGCTTCGATCTCGGCGCGGCTCACTGGCTCGTGATAAGCGACGATCGCCAATACCTCGGTCGCCGCGCGGCTCAGCTTGCGCTGCTGCTCTCGTTCCCGGCGCAGGAGATGTGCAAGATCAGGCGCAGTCTCGAAATGCCATCGGCCTCCACGCTGGACCAGATGGACCCCGCGCTCCTCATAATGGCTCGCCAGATCGGACAACGACGCCCGAATTTCTTCTTTCGGCGCATCACCAAGAATGCCCGACAGCGAATCGACATTCATCGGTTCCTCAGCAGCAAACAGCGCCGCCTCGAGAGCTCGCTCAAGCGAGACGTTCATTGCGGCCGCCGTAGTCGCAACGGGCCAAACACCTCCTCCTGATCGATTTCCGCCTTACCGAGACGCGCCAGTTCGAGCGCAGCCACAAAACTCGATGCAAGCGCCGATCGCCTGAGGCGTAGATCAGCATGGGGCGGGAGAAAATCCTCCAGCCGCCGCCATTCGAGCGTCACCCCGAGCATTGCGGACACTCGCGAGATCGCGCTTTCCAGCGTCATCACCGGACGCTCGCGCACCAGATGAACGGCTGGTGTCGTGCGCGCCTTCACCCTGCCATATGCCTCGATCAGAGCAAACTGATCGCAACGCCAGCGCGTACGACGGGCGATTTCCAGGCCCTCAGGCGCACCGCGCAAAAAAACGTCACGCCCGATGCGGTCGCGCGCCATGAGACGCGCCACCGCTTCACGCATCGCGCCGAGCCGCTGGAGCCGCAATTGCAGGCGTAGCGCGAGTTCCTCTGCGCTTGGCTCCTCCTGCTCTTCCTTCGGCAACAGCAGGGCTGATTTCAGGTAAGCCAGCCACGCGGCCATCACCAGATAGTCGGCGGCCAGTTCGAGCTTCAGCGCCTCGGCCTGATCGATATAGCCCAGATACTGGTCGACCAGAGCGAGGATCGAGATCGAGCGCAGATCGACCTTCTGGCGGCGCGCCAGATCGAGCAGCAAGTCGAGCGGTCCCGCCCAGCCGTCTAGCTCCAGATAAAGCGCCGAATCGTCAGTTTGGGTCGCCACGCCAACGCCGTTCCAATCATCCGACGAATCGTCATCGGACGGCAGCAACAGCGCGCCGTCACTCATGCATTTTTTCCTACGAGTGCAAGCAACGCATCACGTTTAGCCAGTAGCTCGGCCGCAGGCTGCGAATCAGCAGGAGGCCCCATTGCGGAATGCACACGCTCGAGACGACGCGCTCCTTCGGGAGAAAGCGCGGGTATCCGCTCGACGATACCGACCATCTCGTCCATTTTCGCCCAGCAATTCAGGACGACATCGACTCCAGCGGCAATCGCTCTTTCGGCACGCTCGGGCACACTTCCCGACAGCGCCTCCATGTCAATGTCATCGGTCAGCAGCAGCCCGTCGAACCCGATCTCCGTGCGAATGATATCCTGCACGACCTTGTGCGACAGTGTCGCAGGATTCTCGCTGTCCCACGCGGTGAACAGCAAATGGCCGGTCATGCCCATGGGACATTTCGACGCCAACGCCTTGAAAGGGGCCAGATCATGCGCGAGATCTTCCTCGCTGGCAGTCACCGTTGGCATCGATTTGTGCGTGTCGGTAGTCGAGCGGCCATGGCCGGGCATATGTTTGATGCAACCGACTATGCCGCTGCGCGCGAGTCCGTCGAGGATCGCACGCCCTAGGGCGGCAACCTGCATCGGTTCCGTCCCAAGCGCGCGGTCGCCAATAACGTCGTGCGCGCCCGGCTGTGGCAGGTCGAGCGGCGGATGGTAATCGACCGTAATCCCCACTTCAGCCAGCTCGCGTCCGATCAATTCGGCACCGACCCTCGCCGCCTCGATCGCGCTTGCAGGCGCCAGCCGATAAAGGTCCGCGTAAGCACCACCGGCAGGGTGATCGATCCAGACCGGCGGCCTCATCCGGCGTACGCGCCCACCCTCCTGATCGATGCTGATGAGCAGTCGGTCGCGCCCATGAATGGAGCGCAAGTCGTCTGTCAGCGCGCGAAGCTGGTCCCTGTCCTCGCAATTGCGCCCGAACAAGATGTATCCCACAGGATCGCAGTCAGCGAAAAACGCCTTCTCGTCAGCGGTGAGGCGCGGGCCGGAAAGTCCGAAGATCGCGGGTGTCATACGTTAGAGATTCGCAGTCTTGCCGATGCCGCGCAAGTCGGGAAACCATCCGAAATGTGCAAAAGCCTGCAGGCGATGCTTGCCAGGCCCGGATCACTTCACCTGACAGGCAATACCCTCGGCGGAAAGCTTGGCACAGAGCTGGACCGCACCCGTATGATCGCCCCCGACAGCCTGTAGACGATAGACACGGCCTATATCGGCATGGCCTTCGATAATGCGATAGTGCACGCCACTGAGCAAACTGGTCTGGCGCAACAAGGTGTTCCAGCCAGCCTCGGCGTCGGACTTGCTCGAATAGGCGCCAACCTGCACCGCCGTCCCCGCCGGAAGACCCGCGTCGACGGTCGGAGTAGCCGTCGGCGAAGCTGTTGCCTTAGGGCTGGCGGCGAGCGAAGCGATCGGCGAAGGCGGACCGGAGTTATTGGCGATCCGCCCTTCGACTGTCTTGCCCTCGCCCACGGCGAAGCTGGTATCGCCGGTGCCCGGGAAAATCTTTCCACCCGGATCGGTGGGTCGTACTTTGAACGGTCCTTCGGGCGCTGCGATCAGCGATCCATCGGGAGGCGGCCCGTCGGACAAGCCGCGATGGGTCAGGAACCAGATGCCGCCGACCAGAAGAGCAAGCACGACCAGCATGATCAGTCCAAGCCCGACAAGCCTGCCGGTATCATAAGCAGCTGGCTCATCTTCCTCGTCGCTTTCAAGCCAGGGCAGCCGGTCATCATCTTCCAGCGCGAGCTCCTGCTCACGTGCAGATGCGCCGCGTTCCCACTCGCCCATGCCGCCGGACCCTTCGGGCCATGCCGCCATCGTCACATCTCCTCGACCGCCTCGACGCCCAGTATCGCCAGGCCGTTGCGGATCACCTGCGCGACCTGCGCTGCCATGAACAGGCGCGCAGCGGTCAGGGTGTTGTCATCGGACTGAATGATCCGCAATCCGGGATCATCATTACCCGCGTTCCAGAAACTGTGAAAGGCCGCCGCAAGATCGCTGAGGTAAAAGGCGATCCGGTGCGGTTCGCGCGCTTGTGCAGCACTTTCGACCACGCGAGGGAATTGCGCCGCTTCGCGGACGAGCGCGAGATCGGCTTCGACAAGCCGGTCGAGGTGATCGGCTGACGGTTCAACACCGGCCTTGCGCAATGTCGAACGGATCCGCGCATGAGCGTACTGGACGTAAAACACCGGATTGTCGCGCGACGCCTCGACAACCTTGGCGAAGTCGAAATCCATCTGCGCGTCGGGCTTGCGGGTGAGCATGGTGAAGCGCACCACATCCTTGCCCACTTCCTCGACCACATCGGCCAGCGTCACGAACTTGCCGGAGCGCTTGCTCATCTTCACCGGCTCGCCCGCCCGAAGCAGGCGAACCATCTGCACCAGCTTGACGTCGAACGGAACCTCGCGCCCAGCGCCCTTGGTCAGCGCCGAAACTGCGGCCTTGATCCGCTTTACTGTGCCGGCGTGGTCGGCACCCCAGACGTCGATCAGCGCATCTGCGCTTTCGGCTTTCTGGAAATGATAGGCGAGGTCGGCCCCGAAATAGGTCCAGCTGCCGTCCGACTTGCGGATCGGGCGATCCTGATCGTCGCCGAACTGGGTGGAACGAAACAGCGGCAATTCAACCGGCTCCCAATCCTCCGGTGGGGCCTTGCCCTTGGGCGCTTCCAACACGCCATCATAGACGAGATCGCGCGCGCGCAGCCATGTTTCGGCCTCTTCCGGCTTACCGGCGGCCTGTAATTCGGCTTCGGATGCGAAGACATCGTGATGAATGCCCAGCAGATCGAGGTCCGCGCGGATCATATCCATCATCGCGGCGACCGCCTGCTTGCGGAACAGCGCCAGCCACTCGCTTTCGGGTGCCATGACGAAGCGATCGCCATATTCGGCAGCGAGGGTCTTCCCGATCGGGACTAGATAGTCGCCGGGATAGAGCCCTTCAGGAATCGCACCGACATCCTCGCCCAGCGCCTCTCGATAGCGAAGGTGCGCCGAACAGGCGAGGACATCGACCTGACCACCGGCATCGTTAATGTAGTATTCGCGCGTAACGTCATGCCCAGCCGCCTCGAGCAAGCCGGCCAGCGCATCGCCAACCACCGCACCGCGACAATGGCCCATGTGCATCGGCCCTGTGGGATTGGCTGAGACGAATTCTACATTCACTTTTCGGCCGCCCCCCATGGCCGAGCGACCGTAATCGGCACCGAGTGCGGCAATCGCCTTGAGTTCGCGCCGCCACGCATCCTCTGTCAGCCGCAGGTTGATGAAACCGGGGCCAGCAATCTGTGCCTCTGTGACGTCAGGATCGGCGGTGAGATGCGAGACGATCTTTTCCGCCAGCGCACTTGGATTGCTCTTCGCGGGCTTGGCCAGAACCATCGCCGCATTGGTGGCAAGATCGCCATGCGAAGCGTCGCGCGGTGGCTCGACTGTCACGCCGTTGCGAGGGCAATCGGGCGGTAACACGCCTTCCATTTCAAGCGCATTGAGCACTGCATCGACCTTTGCGGCAAATGTAGCATGAAGCGTGTGCGTTTCGGTCATCTCAACACAAATCCGTTCTGCGGAACTGGCAAAAGGCGGCCACTAGGACCGCCCAAAGCGACTGCCGCCACATGGCGGCCTTGGCAAGTTCGGGTCAGCGAGTAGCGTTGTAGGCGAGCTGTTCCTGGGTCATCTGGAACCCTACCAGCAACTCGAATGTAGCGCGTTGGACCGCCGCGCGAACCGAAGGCTCGGACAGCGGATCGACAGCGGCATCGGCATCGCCTGCCTTGCGCGGACGAGTGATCTTTTCGCGCACATCTTCCGGGAGCGTCGCCGCCGCGCGATCGACATAGGCGGCTGCTTCGGCATGAGCCTGCGCGCGAGCCTGTCCGTCGGCGAAGTTCAGCGTCACCTTGCCGACCTGCTTGCTGACCACGGCACTGCCGCCACGAAGCACAACGGCGAAATAGGGCAACTCCACCTGCCGCGCGCCGCGCGTATCGGTTCGCCGTCCGAAGACATTGAATTGCGCCTGCGCATAGACCTTTGGCCCGGTATCGTCGCAGGTTGTGCGCACGTCCGTCATGGTCGCGGTGACGTCGATATCGCTGGCGAGCTTCTGTCCGCCAGGACGGAACAATGTGATATCGCCGGTGTAATCGGGGATACCCACCGTTGGGCATGGGCTGCGTACCGCGGAAATGCCGACGCCCTCGTTGAGCACGATTTCACCCTTGCGCGTACACCCGGCCAGCGCGAGGCCAAGCGCGGCGACCGCGATCATGCGCGATGACAGCAGGCGGGAAGACGGGGCGAATCGGTTGAGCATTGCGTATCGGTTCCTTGCGGAGAGGCACAGGTCTCGCGCGCCCTAGCTTGACGCGCGCCAAAGCGCTAGAGGGCGAGATATGAATGCCCCCTTTCCCGAAACCGCCACGGTTGATTCATCGCGCCCCGCCCTGACCCTGCTGATTGCCGCCCCGCGCGGGTTTTGCGCGGGCGTCGACCGGGCAATCGAGATCGTCGAGCGCGCGCTCGCGAAATATGGCGCGCCGGTGTATGTACGACATGAAATTGTCCACAACCGCTTTGTGGTGAACACGCTGAAGGCCAAGGGCGCCGTATTCGTCGAGGAGCTTGATGAAGTACCTGATGACGCTCCCGTAGTGTTCAGCGCGCATGGCGTGCCCAAATCGGTCCCTGCCGAAGCGCAGCGCCGCGAGATGCTTTATCTCGATGCCACCTGCCCGCTCGTAAGCAAGGTCCATCGTCAGGCCGAGCGGTTGATCGAAAAGGACAAGCACATCCTGTTCATCGGTCATGCCGGACACCCCGAAGTGATCGGGACCATGGGACAGGTTCCCGAAGGCTCGATGACGCTGGTCGAAACGGTCGAGGACGTCGCGAATCTGCCTTTCACAGAGCACGACGAACTATCCTTCCTGACGCAGACTACGCTTTCGGTCGATGATACGGGCAAGATTGTAGCAGCGCTGAAAGAACGCTTCCCCCAGATCGTCGCCCCGCGCGCAGAAGACATCTGCTATGCGACCTCCAACCGTCAGGAGGCGGTTAAGCGCATTGCCCCGGCAAGCGATCTCGTACTCGTTATCGGCGCGCCCAATTCGTCGAATTCGCTGCGTCTGGTCGAAGTTGCCGAGCGGCTTGGCACCGACGCCAGGCTGATCCAGCGCGCCAGCGACATTCAGCGCGAATGGTTCGAAGGCGTGGGAACGCTGGGGCTCACCGCCGGAGCTTCGGCACCTGAAACTCTGGTCCGCGAGGTGATCGCCCGAATCTCCCAATGGCGCGAGATCGACGAACAGCCCGTCACCACGGCGGAAGAGAAGATGGTGTTCAAATTGCCGCGCGAACTCGCCGAATAAGTTGGCTGTCTATACCCATCTCGGCGCCGAGCAGCTTGAGGGCCTGATCGCCGCTTATGACGTCGGCGCGCTGGTTTCGGCCAAGGGTATTGCCGAGGGCGTCTCCAACAGCAATTGGCTGATCGAGACCACCGGCACCCGCGACGAGCGCCAACGGTTCATCCTGACGCTTTACGAAAAGCGGATCGACACCAATGAATTACCGTTCTTTCTTGGCCTGCTCGACCACCTCGCCCAGCGTGGATGCGCGGTCCCGGCAACGGTACACGATCGCGACGGCGCGGCCTGGCGCGAGATCGCAGGAAAATCTGCTGCGCTGATCGAATTCCTGCCGGGCGTTTCTCCCGGAAAACCTACCCCGGCCCAAGCCCGTGCAGTTGGGGCCGCGCTGGCGCAAATCCATCTGGCGGCGCGCGACTTCCCGCTTGCGCGCTGTGACGACCTCGATCTCGCCGCATGCACCGCGATGCTCGCAAGCTGCGGCAAGGAACGGCTGGCAGAGATTGATCCTGCCCTCGCGCAGACAATCGAAGTCGCCCATGCGGCTGCCAAGCATCAGCCGGAAGGCTTGCCGGAATCGATCATTCATTCGGACCTGTTCCCGGATAATGTGCTGATGCTGGGCGACAGGGTTACTGGGCTGATCGACTTTTATTTCGCCTGCAACGGCGCGATGGCCTATGATCTGGCCGTGACCCATGCGGCATGGTGTTTCGACCGGAACGGCGCTGTGCTCCATGGCAGGCTCTCCAACGCGCTGCTGGCAGGTTATGAAAGCGTCAGAGCGTTGCAGGACGACGAGCGCGCCGCACTTCCCGCGCTGGCTGAAAGGGCCTGCTTGCGGTTTCTTGCCAGCCGCGCCGAGGACTGGCTCGAAACGCCTTCGGACGTGCAAGTCATGCGCAAGGACCCGATGGATTTCTGGCGTCGGCTCACCGTCTATCGCGAAATAGGAATAGACGCTTTCGCCAAGGCGTGAATCTGGTCTAGGGCCGCCAGCGCAATGAAAAAGGTCGAAATATTCACCGACGGCGCCTGCAAGGGCAATCCCGGCCCCGGCGGCTGGGGCGCTCTGTTAAGGATGGGTCCGCATGAGAAGGAATTGTCCGGCGCAGAACCGGACACGACCAACAATCGCATGGAAATGACCGCAGCAATCCGCGCATTGGCGGCGCTAATCGAACCCTGCCAGGTCGATCTGCACACCGACAGCCGCTATCTGATCGACGGGATCACCAAATGGGTCCACGGTTGGCAGAAGCGCGGCTGGATCAATGCCAGCAAGAAGCCCGTGCGCAATGCCGATCTTTGGCACGAATTGATCGCGCAGACCGCGCGACACGAAATTGCCTGGCACTGGGTACGTGGCCATTCGGGCCATCCCGAAAACGAACGCGTCGATCGGCTCGCCAGCGACGCCGCCGATCGGATCGCACGCGAAGGCGCTTAGCCTCAGCTTTCGTCGACGGTTTCCGCGCCGGGACCGTTCTTCTTCACCGATTCGATGGCGTTCTTGGCGCTGGCCTTGGACGAATAGCCTTCGGTCCAGAAGATGGCTTCGGAATTGTACATGAAGTACGCCACGAACTCGCCTGCCTTGTTCTTCTTGATCTTGAAATGATGCGCCATTCTTCAATCTCCCTTGCGGTTCCAGAAGTCGCCGCACCCTAACAAATGATATGCCTCTGGCTAGAGGAAACGGGCGGGATCGTACAATTTTGCATCGAGTGACACAGTGAGCGCGTCGCGGTCGTTGCCAAGCAATATCTGTCCGCAAAGCCGCGCGGCGGCGGGGGCTGTCTGGATACCATAGCCGCCCTGCCCGGCGAACCACGCAAATCCTTCACAGTCCGGATCATATCCGTAGATCGGCAGGCGATCGGGCGAAAAACTGCGGAGACCCGCCCAGCGGTGCTCGACCGCCAGCACACGCCAGTCGGTAACTGACTGGAAGCGGTCGATGGCCACGGCGACATCAATTTCCTCCGCCGCGGCATCGCATGGCGGAGAGGGTGTTTCGTCGTGCGGGCTGAGCCACAGCTTGCCGCTCTCGGGCTTGAAATAGAATCGTCCGGCAATGTCGAGCACCAGCGGCAGGTCCTCCGGCGGCGAAGGATCGGTGCGCAGCTGGACAACGGTGCGCCGTAAAGGAGTGATGCCAAGCGGTCGCGCGCCGGCCATCACGGCAAGCCCATCGGCCCAGGCGCCCGCCGCGTTCACCAACGTCCGTGCATGAAAGATATCGCCCGTTTCGCTGTGTAAGGTCCACAGCCCATCGCGGCGCTCCGCGATCTCAATTCGTGCCCGGGTCCGAAGCGAAACGTCGCGCTTTCGCGCCAACGAGAGATAATGCTGGTGCAGTCCGGCAACGTCGATATCGGCGCAGGCAGGTTGCCAGATCGCATCGGTCCACGGCTCGCGCAGTCCCGGTATGACTTCTGCCACCCGGTCGCGGCCGATGCGCTCGATCGTCGCCCCGGTCCGCCCGAAGCGCCGCATGAAGTCATCGAGCAGATCGTGTTCCCGTTCGCGGCCGACATAAAGCGCACCACGCGGGGTGAGAAAGCCGTGCTCGCGCAGATAGCCGCCCGAAGCGAGCGTCAGCGGCACCAGTTCCGGGCCACCATAGCACTCCTCCCAGAACGCAGCGGAGCGACCGGTGGCATGACAGCCGGGCCGATCCTCGGCCTCAAGCAACAGCACTGCGGCATGTTCGGCAAGTTCGGCGGCAAGACTGGAGCCTGCCATTCCGGCACCCACGATAGCGAAATCGAAGTGAGTCACGGGTCGCCGCGCACCTGCTCCGGCGGCGCGACCCGATCGAGAAACTCGCGTATCGCCACCATCGCACGATCACGCTGTTCATCCACCTCGCGCAGGATTTCATGATGCGCGTCCGGCCCGAACCGGGCCAGCTCGGCATTGGGTATTCGGCGACATGCCTGTTCGATCGCGCTGAAGCGCACCAGCTTGTCGCTAGTGGTTGCGATAGCCAGCACCGGGATATCGATCGCCTCAAGCAAGCTGTCTGAAAATATCTTCCGGCACGAAGCATAGGCGCGCTCGACCCACCGCCAGCTGCCCGGCCCCATCACTAACTCTGGACGTGCGTCACGCCACCACAGTTCATCGGCATAGCGTTCCGGGTCATGCGTCAGCAAATTGGCGCGCGCTGCAGGAACTTCACCCGGCTTTTCACTCCACTTCCATGCCTGACGAGCAGGATCGCCGAGGAGAGTCATCAGTTTCGCGACGAACTGGAGCGCAGGCAGAGGAAGCGGCGGCCCCGCCATGCCCAGCATTGGCGCCGAAAGCACCAGCGCATCGGGCCTGAGCCGTCGCTCAGCTACCGCCCTGAGAGCCAGATGTCCGCCCATCGAATGCCCTATCAATATATGCGGGCCATCCGTTCCGGCGCACCATTCGCGCCACAGCGCCGCCAGATCGTCGATCCAGATCGAAAAATCGTCGATGTGCCCGGTCACCGCATCCTTGCCCAGCCGCCCCGATCCGGCCTGACCGCGCCAGTCGGCGGCGGTGACCCGCCAGCCCTGTCGGTGCCATTGTTCCAGCGACTCCAGATATTTCTCGTAGAAGTCGCCGCGTCCGGGCATGAACAGGATCGAGCCGCGCGTTTCGACCATGCCAACCGGCCAGTCGATGCGCCTGATCCGCCAGCCATCCCACGCCAGCCATTCGCTCTCGATCGCATCCGCGGGAATTGCCCTACGGTCGATGACCAAATCCGGATTTTCGTGTGGAACAGCCAACCGTTCTATCGTCGATCTCCCGCGAAGTGTTTGGTTACTATTTCGTAAGCACTAGTCTTTAACAACCGCCCCGAGGGATAAACAGGGGCTAACCGATGTATCAAGATTACGCGCTCTACGGTCTGCTTGGACTCTTGGCAATTGGCCTGTTATTTGCTGCGCTTACCGATCTCCGGCGGCGTCAGATCGACAATTGGCTGAACATTACGATCGCGCTGGGCGCGCCGCTGTTCTGGTGGGCCAGCGGGCTGGCCCTGTGGCCCGATGTCGCAATTCAGCTGGGCGTCGCAGTGGCGGCCTTTGCGGTGTTCGCCGCGATGTTCGCGCTGGGCATGATGGGCGGTGGTGACGTCAAGCTCCTGACCGCTCTGGCGCTTTGGGTTGCGCCGATGATTTTCGTCAAGCTGCTGATCATCATGGCACTCGCCGGGGGTGTGCTGACCGTTGTCATGGGTTTCTGGCACATCGCGCGGCGTCAGCGCGACCGACTGGCCATTCCGTATGGCGTGGCGATCGCAGTCGGCGCGCTCTGGGTCATAGGAAATGACATGTTGCCGCACGTCACAATGATTTCGTCGGCTGCTTGACAACCCGATTTTAACCAATCCCGCTTTATGCCGGGAAACCAAAGGAACCCGCGTTCTAGTTTCGCGGGGTCGATTTAGGGGGCCTACCAAGCCATGGACAGGAAGAAGCTGGTTCTACTGGTGTGCGCGCTGGTCGTAGCGATCGGAACAGCGTTCGTCGCTCGCAGCATGTTTGCCGGAGCAGGTGCTCCGCAAGCCGAAGCCGCAGCTCCGGTGCCGCAGGGACCGCGTGTGCTCGTCGCACAGCGCGCTCTGCCGGTTGGAACAATCATCACCGCCGATTCGCTGGCTTTTCAGCCATGGCCCGGCAATATGGTCAAGGACGCCTACTTCCTCGAAGGCGAGGCGGACATGAACAAGCTGCTCGGCACCGTCGTGCGCTTTGGCATCACCGCTGGTGAGCCGGTCACGCAGGGTGCGCTGGTTGCTCCTGGCGATCGCGGCTTCCTCGCCGCAGCGCTGACACCCGGAATGCGTGCGATCACCGTTCCTGTGTCGGCCGAATCGGGCGTCGCCGGCTTCATCTTTCCGGGCGATCGGGTGGACATGGTCCTGACGCAATCGATCAACGGTGACGGCCAGGCTCTGAAAGCCTCGGAAACCATCCTTGCTAACCTTCGCGTTCTCGCGACCGACCAGGCGACGACCCAGGATACGGTCGACGGCAAGACGGTACCCAAGCAAAGCCGCACGGTTACACTCGAGGTCACTCCGCGCATCGCGGAAAAGGTCGCCGTGGCCCAGACCATGGGCACGATCAGTCTGACGCTGCGCCCGCTCGGCGAAGGTCATGCAGATCTCGAAAAGGCGCTTGCCGATGGCAGCGTCTCCATTCCCGACAACGCCACCCCGGCACAGGAAGCCAAGCTGATGCGCATGGCGGAAAGCAAGCCGGAAGACGGCAAGACGACCTACGTCACCGGCGGCGATGTATCGCGGTTCTCGCGCAGCACCCTGCCCCCGACCGGCAACGCCGGCCCTGCAAATACGACTGCCGGTGGCCCGGTTCAGCAGGTCTATCGTGGGCCGGTCGTGCGGGTGACGCGCGGCAAGGATACGACAGCCGAACCGATTTCCGGTCTCGGCAAGGCGCCGATTGCCAGCTCGACCTCAATCGGTCGGACCGGCAGCAAGCTTCAACAGACCATGGGCGTCTACTGACACCGCTCGTGAAAGCGACATTCGAGAGGCATTCCAACATGACCCGTCGACCCATCACCTATGCGCTGCTTGCTGGCATGGCGCTCGCCCCGATCGCGGCGATCCCGGCCACCCAGGCCAACGCCCAGACCGTCGTCAAACCCAGCTCGCAGGATATCGTCCTGTCGATTGGGCGCGGCCAGCTGATCAATGTGTCCGGCACGATGACCGATGTGTTCATCGCCAACGACCAGATCGCTGACGTCCAACTGAAGTCGCAGCGTCAGCTGTATGTCTTCGGCAAGTCCGGCGGGACCACCACCGTCTACGCCAGCAATTCGCGTGGCGATATCATCTGGTCGGCCAATATCCGTGTCGGATCGAATATCGACAGCGTCGATCAGATGCTGGCGCTGGCGATGCCCGAAGCGAAGATTTCGGTCGCCACCATGGGCACCAATACCGTGCTTCTGACCGGCACCGTTGCCGCGCCCGAAGATGCCGCCGAGGCGCAGCGCCTGGTCGAGGCCTTCGTCGGCAAGGACACCAACGTCATCAGCCGGTTGAAGACCGCAACGCCCTTGCAGGTGAACCTGCGCGTGCGTTTTGCCGAAGTCAGCAAGACCTTCGTCCGCGCGATCGGCGTCAATCTTACCACCTTCGATAATACCAGCGGCTTCAAGTTCGGCGTGACCAATGGTCGTGCAGGCGTAGTGCCGTTGTATACTCCCAGCGGCGGCCTGTTTACCGGTGGCAGCAAGTCGACCGACGGCACCAGCCTCGTCACCGGTACGAGCAACGGGTCCACAATTGCCGCTTTCGGCAAATTCCTCGGCCTCGACATCGGCAGTGCGCTCGATTTGGGTGAAACGGAAGGATTGGTAACAACCCTGTCCGAGCCTAACCTGACCGCACTTTCGGGTGAAACGGCCGACTTCCTCGCAGGTGGTGAATTCCCGATCCCGCAGAGCCAGGGGCTGGGTTCGACCTCGGTCGTTTACAAAACCTACGGCGTCAAGCTGACCTACACCCCCACCGTGCTCGCCAACGGGCGCATCTCTCTGCGCGTCAAGCCCGAGGTGTCCGAACTGTCGAGCCAGGGTGCGGTGACGATCAATGGCTTCCAAATTCCCGCGCTGACCACGCGTCGGGCGGAGACCACGATCGAGCTCGGCTCCGGCCAGAGCTTCATGATCGCCGGGTTGATGTCCTCAAACTCGCAGAACTCCATCACCAAGGCTCCGGGCCTAGGGGACGTGCCGATCCTCGGCAATCTGTTCCGCTCGACCAATTTCCAGCGCGGCCAGACCGAGCTGGTGATAGTGGTGACGCCATACCTCGTCAAGCCGGTCGACGATCGTGACATCCACCTGCCGACCGACGGCTATCGCTCGCCTAACGAAGCGCAACGCCTACTCGGCTTCCTCGATAATGATGGCGTCTCCGGTGCCCAGCGTCCGATGCCGACGACTGCGCCGACAGCTCCCGTCGCCCCGCAGCTTTCGGAGCGGCAGCAACCGGTCGCCGACCAGCCGCGTCGCGCTGCGCAGCCCGCTCAGGCCGACAATGGCAAGAAGGGTGACGCCTCGGCGGCTCCCGGCTTCAGCTTCCAGTGAGGGATACCCGTAACATGAGCATTCAGATAAAACGTCAGCTTGCCGGTGCCCTTGCGCTGTCGCTGTCCTTGGGCCTCGCCGCCTGCGGTGGAATGCCGCAGAACCGCTCACTCTACAGCGTCAAGCAGCCAGTGGTCGAGCGCAGCACCGTAGCGCTCGATGTCAACACCGATGCCGATGGCCTGTCGATCTCGGAGCAGCAGCGGCTCGCCGCGTGGTTCCAGGCGATGGACCTGCGCTATGGCGATCGGGTTGCGGTCGAAGACCCGCAAGCCAGCCCGACAACCCGCGCGGCGGTTGCCAAGGTCGCCGGACGTTATGGCCTGCTGCTGTCGGATTCGACGGCAACGGGAATGACCGGCGTTGCGCCGGGTCAGGCTCGCGTCACGATTACCCGCTCGAGCGCCAGCGTACCCGGTTGTCCGGACTGGTCGGTCAAGACCGAAACCAATCTGACCAATGGTATCTCGCCCAATTTCGGTTGTGCCACGAACAGCAATCTGGCTGCGATGGTCGCCAATCCCGAAGATCTCATCAAGGGCCAGGAGGGCTCGCCTGACACCTATGTCAACACCTCCACCAAGGCCATCAATGCCTACCAGGAGAAAGCCGCTAGCAGCACTGCGAGCGGCGCCGGAACTTCCGGTGGCGGCACCAGCGGAGGACAATAAACCATGAATGCACCTTGGAAAGCAGGCTCAATGCCAGGAAATCGTGATCCGTTCGCCGCGTTTATCTGCGACGAAGCCGCGCTGGACGTGCTGCGTCCGGTCGTCATCGAACTCGGCTGGCAGCCGGAGAAGTGCAACAAGGGTGGCCTTCGCAATGCCGTCCAAGCGTTGTCGGTCAGTGCCAGCCCGAACATCCTGATGGTCGACCTGTCGGAGTGCGGCGATCCACTGAACGACATCAACGCGCTGGCCGAAGTGTGCGAACCGGGAACCGTGGTTATTGCGATCGGCCAGGTCAATGACGTGCGCCTGTATCGCGACCTGCTCGCCAGCGGCATTCACGACTATCTGCTTAAGCCGCTTTCGGCCAACAGCCTGCGCGATGCCCTCAACGGCGCACAGGCAGTATTCGCCGCACCCAAAACGGGTGAAGGCGATGGGGTCAAACACCACCTTTCCACTGCGATCATCGGCACTCGTGGTGGGGTTGGCGCTTCGACCCTGACCACGTCGCTGGCATGGTATTTTGCTGTCAAGAAGAACAAACCGACGGCATTGCTCGATCTCGACATCCATTTCGGGACCGGCGCGCTGGCACTCGATCTCGAACCGGGTCGAGGCCTTACCGATGCGATCGACAATCCCAGTCGCATCGACGGGCTGTTCATCGAGCGGGCGATGATCCGTGCGCACGATAACCTCGCGATCCTTTCCGCCGAGGCTCCGATCAACGCTCCACTAATGACCGATGGTTCGGCGTTTCTGCAGTTGCAGGAAGAATTCCGGCATGCTTTCGAACTTACGCTGCTCGATCTGCCGCGCTCGATGATGATCAACTTCCCGCAATTGCTTGGCGAAGTGAATATGGTGGTCATAGCAACCGAACTCACCTTGGCCAGTGCCCGCGATACGATCCGCATCCTTTCCTGGCTCAAGACGAATGCACCGCATGTAACCTCGCTGGTGGTCGCAAACCGCGTGGCATCGAACGCGCTCGAAATCAGCAAGGTCGATTTCGAAGCATCGATCGAACGCAAGCTCGACTTCGTTATTCCGATCGACGCAGCCGGCGCGGCCAAGGCGGCCAAACTCGGCCAGCCGATAATCGAAGCCAACCCGCAGAGCAAAAGCAGCGCACAGATCAAGGCGCTGGCAGAGAATATCCTCGGCGCGGTCGAGAACAACAGCACCGTGGATACCGAGCAGTCCGCGAATGGCAAGAAATCGCTGCTCGGCTCTTTCGATATCAAGAGCTTACTGGCGAAAAAGGACAAAGCGCCAGCATAGACCGAGTATGGTCGAAGGTGCGCCGCTGCGCTGCGCGCTCGCCAAGCGCGCAGCTGCGGACACAGGAATGGAGGACAAGGCGTGAACATGATCCAACTCATGGTGATCGTAGTCGGACTGCTGACAGTCAGCGGGCTGGGCTATATGGCGTTTGCCGGCCCTTCCATGGGCAAGGCGGGCCAGCGGCGGATCCAGCAGATCCGCTATCGCCATTCCGAAAGCACCGATGCGAAGGTAGAATCGCAACTCAAGAAAGCGATTGCCGCACGCCGTCCAAAGGCGCGCCGCGCAGCCGGGTCCAGTTCGCGTATCGAAGCGCTGGCCATTCGCCTAGACCGGACCGGAAAGAAGTGGACCCTGAGCCAATACGCCTACACATCTCTGGGTCTGGGACTTGTCGTTGCACTGCTAATCTTCCTGAAGAGCGGCGCTTTTCTGCTCGCATTGGGAGTTGGTGTCCTGATTGGAGCCGGCCTTCCCCATATGGTGGTCAACTCGATGATCAAGCGTCGCACCAACAAGTTCAACGTCAAGTTTGCCGATGCGATCGAACTGCTGGTTCGCGGACTGAGATCGGGCCTTCCGGTGACCGAGACGCTCTCCGTCGTAGCAACCGAAGTTGATGGTCCTGTCGGCGAGGAATTCAAGGGTGTGGTCGAACGCATCAAGATCGGTCGCACCATGGAGGATGCCCTTCAGGCAACAGCTGACAAGCTGAGCATCCCGGAATTCAACTTCTTCTGCATCACCCTTGCGATCCAGCGCGAGACCGGTGGCAATCTCGCCGAGACGCTGTCGAACCTTGCCGACGTGCTGCGCAAGCGCTCGCAAATGAAGCTCAAGATCAAGGCGATGAGCTCGGAATCCAAGGCCTCGGCCTACATCGTCGGCGCCCTGCCCTTCATCGTCTTCGGCCTGATCCTGTGGATCAACCCAGGCTATATTGGGAAGTTTTTTACCGATGATCGACTGGTCGTGATCGGCCTCGGCGGTCTCACCTGGATGGGCATAGGCTGCTTCATCATGGCCAAGATGGTCAGTTTCGAAATTTAAGAGGTCAAGCGGACATGCTCAATTCCTCCACCGGACCCACGCTGCTCGGCTTCGACGTCATTATGGTCGGTTCGATCCTTGCCGGGATCGCCGCATTCGCAATGGTATTCGCGGTCTATACTGCCGTGACCATCAAGGACCCGATGAGCAAGCGGGTGAAGGCGCTCAACGCCCGGCGCGACGAACTCAAGGCCGGTATCGTTACCGCCAATGCCCGCAAGCGCCAAAGCCTGGTGCGCAAGACCGAAAAGACCGAAAAGGTCAAGGATGCGCTGAGCAGCATGAAAGTGCTGCAACAGAGCCAGGTCGACATGATGGCGCAGAAACTTGCCTGGGCAGGTTTCCGCAACAAGGAAATGGCGGTCTACCTGATCGGCGCGCGCATGATCATGCCGATCGTCCTGGGTACGATTGCCTTCGTCATGCTCTATGTCGTTCAGATCTATCCCGACTGGCAGATGAAGCGTGTCATGGCCATGGGCGCGGTGCTGTTCCTGGGTTACAAGGGCCCCGAACTCTATCTTTCGAACATCGCCAAGAAGCGCACCGATGCAATCCGGAAGGGCCTGCCCGACGCGCTCGACCTGCTGGTCATCTGCGCCGAGGCCGGCCTCACTGTCGACGCCGCCTTCAACCGTGTAGCCAAGGAATTGGGCCGGGCCTATCCCGAGCTGGGTGACGAATTCGCGCTGACCGCGATCGAGCTTTCATTTCTCAACGAACGCCGCAAAGCGTTCAACAATCTCGCCTATCGCGTCGACCTCGAAGCGGTGAAGGGCGTGGTCACGACCATGGTCCAGACCGAACGCTACGGTACCCCGCTGGCCTCCGCCCTGCGTGTGCTTTCGGCCGAATTCCGCAACGAGCGCATGATGCGTGCGGAGGAAAAGGCCGCCCGCCTGCCCGCGATCATGACCGTGCCGCTGATCCTGTTTATCCTGCCCACGCTGTTCATCGTCATTCTTGGCCCTGCGGCCTGTTCGATCGCCGATGCGTTCAGCGGTGGCTCGGGCTTGGGCGGAGGGAATTGATCCAAGTCTTCGAAACCGGGGGTCCGGCTGACGATCAGTCCGCCAGGCTCTCGGGATCGAATTCTCCGGCGGCCTCTCGCAACCGCGCAAGCACCGCCCGCAAGGTTGCGCGCTCCTCGGAACTCAACGAGCTGAACAGCTCCTCCTCAATCTTCTCCGCCAGCGGCATGATCCGCGCATGGACCGCCCGCCCCTCGGCCGTCAGTTCGAGCAGATGCGAGCGCCCGTCATTCTCATTCGGCTTGCGTTCTGCAAGACCGCGCTCCTCCAGCGCCTTGCACGCGCGGTTGACCGGCACCTTGTCCATCAGCGTGAGCTGACAGAGCTGGCGCTGGGTCAGCGGCCCGCCGTCGCCGAGCACTGCCATAACGCGCCAATCCGTCATCCTTAGCGCAAACCGGCGCCGGTACTGATCGGCAATGCGTGTCGAGACGGCGTTCGACGCC
Source organism: Qipengyuania algicida (assembly GCF_009828025.1). Classification (GTDB taxonomy): domain Bacteria; phylum Pseudomonadota; class Alphaproteobacteria; order Sphingomonadales; family Sphingomonadaceae; genus Qipengyuania; species Qipengyuania algicida. Next base: position 356,136 of record NZ_WTYA01000001.1, read on the forward strand.
AGCGAAAGCTGGTAGGGCAGGAACTCGGCGAGGCGTCTGGCGGTGCGGGTCGAAGCGTTCATCCACACGAACCTACCGTGGCATCTGCGGAATTCAAGTTGCGAGTGAAACTACTCGTAACCCGGCTCGTCCCACCAGGGATAGAAGTCGGGCATGTTCGCCCCGACCGTATCGGGATAGTCCGGCGCGCGCTTCTCCAGAAAGCTCTGCACACCCTCGCGCGCGTCGGCACTACGCGACAGGCGATAGATCGAGCGGCTGTCGATCCGGTGGGCCATCATCGGATGCGGCTCTGACGGCAGGCGCCACAGCATCGCGCGGGTCATCGCGACCGACACGGCAGAGGTGTTGTCGGCAATCTCGCGCGCAAGGCCGCGCGCCGCCTCCATGAGCTCGTCTTGTGGATGGACCGAGCGGACCAGCCCGCGATCCTTCGCTTCGGCAGCATCGAATATGCGGCCCGTCATGCACCATTCGAGCGCAGTCTGCATCCCTACGAGGCGCGGCAGGAACCAGCTCGACGCGGCCTCGGGCGTGATCCCGCGCCGCGCGAAGACGAAGCCGAAACGCGCATTGTCCGAACACAGCCGCATGTCGAAAGGCAATTGCATGGTTGCGCCCACGCCGACGGCCACGCCGTTGCACGCGCCGATCAGCGGCTTTTGCGAGTTGAACAAACGCAAGACCAGCCGCCCGCCCCCGTCGCGCACACGCTCGTCCGACAGGTCTTCCACCGGATTGGGGTCGGAGAACACATGCCCCCCGCCCTCCGGAGTGAGGTCCGCCCCGGCGCAGAACGCCCGCTCGCCATGCCCGGTGACGATCACCGCGCGCACGCTGTCGTCGGCATCGATCACGTCGAGCGCGTCGATCACCTCCTGCATCATCACGCGGGTAAAGGCGTTCATCTTCTCCGGACGATGCAGCGTGATCGTGGCTATGCCATCGGCAATATCGAGCTTGATCTGGGTGTAGGACATAAATTGAATTCCTCTCCGGTCAGTCCGCCTATCTGGAACACATGGAACACGGTCCTGACAATGAAAACCGCCCATTGCGAACAGGCAATGATGAGCGGCAGATTTGGCATGGTGCTGTCATGCGGAGCTTCTAACCCACGATCAGTCCCGTAGGAAATCGGTGGTCGGATTTTGAGAAACTGAGAGATGTCACAGGATAGCATACGAAGCAGCGACTTGAACCGGGCACCAACCGTCTGCTTTGGACCACTGAAGCAGGAAATCCTGCCTGTCAGGACACGACCAATTGTGGCCATAGCAGTACGGTGCCATGAAAACCAAAGCTATCTAGGGAGGGGCAAAGTGCAAAGAATGACGGATAGCGATTTTCAAAGGTTTTGGGGATACATTTCTCTAACCTCAGTTCTCATGTTCAGTATACTCTTGTTGTTCGATTTTCCGCTGGATGAGGTGATAAGCTATTCGGCAGGTTTTCTCGGTATCTCTTGCCTTGCGTTGTTCGGCTTTGGACTGTGGACACGCCGAAATCAGGGAGACGATTAACTTGAATGGCAAGTTCGGCGAATTAAAATTCGAGAAGCGGGAAAACTAAACTGTGTCTCCTTCCCCCAACAATCCCGCCATTATGGCCTGTCAGGACACGACACAGTTGCAGTACTCAATTAACTGACGATACTGCCACAATGGGTAACTTCAAAAGCAACGATTGGCAGCTTTCATTGGAGTTGGCTTTGCGCGGTGCTGTCTATGTCTTTACTGGCGCTGCAACCCTCGCACTTCTAAGCGTGTGTGGGTTCGCTTCGTTGATTGCAGTTGGCGGAACGGGCGGCTTCACTTCAAGTCTTCCGCCAGAGCATCCGGCATGGTTCGGGCTCGCCGCGGTCATTTGCATTTGGGTCGTATTACAATGGGCTCTCATCCAGTTGCATCGCTATTTGCTGTTGCGACTTGAGTCAGCTTTCGACACCTAACCCAACGTCAGCTTCCCCCAACAAATCCGCCATTTCGGCCGGTCAGGACACGACAACATTGCGGTCATGGCGTCGCTAATTCAGAATGCCTTGATGAACCTTCCCCCGTACAAACCCGACGAGCCTCATTGGCTTCAAATTGAGCGTCGTCGCAGATTCAATGACGCTGGTCGGGAGATTTGGTTCAGTCGCATCCTGTGGAGTTACTTTCCCATCCACTGGAAAGGATTCGCAGTCACGCTCGTGGGAATAGCTCTCACACTCGTCACTTGTTTCCTCATTGACCGCGACATGTCAGGCATCTTTGCCGTGCCTATGCTTGCGGGAATTGCGATCATGATTTGGATTTGCGAGCGACATTCTCCGACGCGCTCTTAGGTCAGCTAACCCAACATTGCTGTAATTTCCGCTCAGCGTCGAACGCCCTAGAGGCGGTTTAGCTGTATTAGATTACTAGCAATCTTAAGGCAGGCGTGGCAGCTTCACTTCCATTATCTGCGGGGGGAGCATGCGGGTATTTACACGTATCATCTGTGGCCTACTCGTTCTGTCGTCTTTGCCGAGTTGCTCTGCGCCCGAAGCCAAAGAGCCAGACGAAAGCCAGATTGTCACCGAGTATAATCGAAAGGCTGCTGATTTTCCCAAGCCGGTCTGTGAACCCGGCGCGAAGGTGCGCCAACCTCGAATCCTTGATGCTTCGCCGCAATACTTCCCACTGACCCTATTGAAGCCCACAATCGCTTGCCCAGCGGAAGCGCAGTGCCGGGGGCAGATGGTTGCGCTCCAATACGACTGGTTTTCCGGCATGTTGCGAGCAGCGTACGAGCCGTCATTCACTCAGAAGCGGCATGAAGAAGGCGATCGATATAATGCCCACTATCGCGTCATGGTGCTGCCTACGTTCGAGCATCCGATCATCGTCCGTTTCGATATCGGACCGCAGGGTGGGAAATTAGTAGCATCACTCTTGAGCGGCGCGGGCGGCTACCAGCCTGGCAAGGTCATTCGAAGGGTCGATCGCGCGATCACAGCTGCCGAACTTGCAAAGCTCAAGGGGCTAGTCTCTCAAAACGAGCTGCGTAATCTGCCTACTTCTATTTGCTGGGGTGGCCTCGATGGAAAGGAGACCGTCTTCGAGTTTCTTGATGCTTCGGGTTACAAGGTTATGCACCGATGGGAAGTGGCGCGGCCTTTGGCGAAATTGGAATCCTTCGCGCTTTCTCTAACGGGCTGGGACGACCTGCACGCTACATAGCCCACGGCATTCGAGACAACTCCAATGTCTGAAATCCCAACATATCCGCCATTCACGACCGATCCAAAAATCGCCAGAAGCAGACATCGACCACCCCGCCCATGCCCCACAAAACAACAGGCGCCGCTGCGAAGCCGCAACGGCGCCTGCCTTGAACCTGTCGCTGATGGAACTCAGCGCGGCGCCATCCGGATCGCGCCATCGAGGCGCACGTCCTCGCCGTTGAAATATCCGGTTTCGATCATGCACATCGCCAGCTTGGCGTATTCTTCCGGATTGCCGAGCCGCTTGGGGAACGGCACGCTGGCGGCCAGCGCTTCCTTCACCTGCGGCGGGGCGGCGTTCATCAGCGGGGTGTTGAAGATGCCGGGCAGGATCGTGTTCACCCGGATGCCCTCGCGCATCAAATCGCGCGCGATCGGCAGGGTCATGCCGACCACACCGCCCTTGGACGCGGAATAGGCGGCCTGACCCATCTGCCCGTCTTCGGCAGCGACCGAGGCGGTGTTGACGATCGCACCGCGTGCGCCTTCATCGTCCATCGGGTCGAGCGTCATCATCCCGGCCGCCGATTTGGCGATGCAGCGGAAGGTGCCGATGAGGTTCACCTGGATCACGAATTCGAACGCCTGCAGCGGGAAATGCTTGATCTCGCCGGTCTGCTTGTCGCGCGATGCGGTCTTGATCGCATTGCCGATACCGGCGCAATTGACGAGGATGCGTTCCTGCCCATGCGCTTCGCGCGCCTTGGCGAAACCGGCATCGACGTCCTCCTCGCTGGTCACATTGACCTTGCAGAACACACCGCCCAGTTCCTTGGCCATCGCTTCGCCCTTCTCCTCGTTCATGTCGAAGATGGCGACCTTGGCACCCTTGGCGGCGAGCGCGCGGGCGGTTGCCGCGCCGAGGCCGGAGGCACCGCCGGTCACGACGGCGGGGGTTTTGCTGCTGACTTCCATGATCTGTTCCTTTTCCTGATCCCCCGCAACAAGCGGGAGTCTCCTGCAAATGCAAGTGAGATCCCCGCCTGCGCAGGGCCCTTTCGCTGACTCAAAGCGCCTCGATAATGGTGACGTTGGCGACGCCGCCGCCCTCGCACATCGTCTGCAACCCGTATTTCAGCCCGCGCGCCTTCAACGCATGGATCAGCGTCGTCATCAGCTTGGTGCCGGATGCGCCGAGCGGGTGGCCGAGCGCGATCGCGCCGCCATTGACGTTGAGCTTGTCCGGATCCGCCCCAGTGTGCTTGAGCCAGGCAAGCGGGACCGACGCAAACGCTTCATTGACCTCGTAAAGGTCGATGTCGCCGATTTTCATGCCCGCCTTTTCGAGCGCGCGGTCGGTCGCGAACAGCGGCTCTTCCAGCATGATGACCGGGTCGCCCGCCGTGACAGTAAGGTTGTGGATGCGCGCCATCGGGGTCAGACCATGAAGATTGAGCGCCGCCTCGCTCAACACCAGCACCGCGCTCGACCCGTCGCAGATCTGGCTGCTGGTGGCAGCCGTGATAATCCCTTCGGGGCTGAGCAGTTTTACGGACGCAATGCTTTCAAGCGTCGCGTCGAAACGAATGCCCTCGTCCACCGTGTGCATCACCTCGCCCTCGGGCGTTTCGATGGCGACCGGCACGATCTCGGATTTGAACACGCCGCTTTCGGTCGCGCGGATCGCATTCTGGTGGCTCAGCAGGGCGAAACGGTCGAGGTCATCCTTGGTGAAGCCGTGCTTCTTAGCGATCATCTCCGCGCCGATGAACTGGGACCACTGGATGCCGGGATATTTCTCTTCGAGGCCGGGCGATTTGTAGTTCCCCAACCCTTCTTTCATGTGGAACATCGCGGTCGAGCCCATCGGCACGCGGCTCATGCTTTCCACGCCGCTGGCGATGACGACGTCCTGCGTGCCACTCATCACCGCTTGCGCGGCGAACTGCACGGCCTGCTGCGAGGAACCACACTGCCGGTCGATGGTGACGGCGGGCGTGCCCTCGCCCAGATGCTTCGTGGCAAGCACCGCATTGCGCCCGACCTGCATCGCCTGCTCACCGCCCTGGCTGACGCAACCCATCACCACATCCTCGACCGCGCGGGGATCGATCCCCGCGCGGTCGACAATCGCGTCGAGCGACTTGGCGGCGAGATCGACCGGATGGACCCCCGCGAGCCGCCCACCGCGGCGCCCTCCGGCAGTGCGAACGGCTTCGACGATATAAGCTTCGGGCATCCTGTAACTCCGGTTTTCTTTTGCTACTGTTTACGTGGACGTAAAGCGGGGGTGCTTGGTGGTCAAGGGAGAGTTGAGCGCAAACACAGTGCGTAAGAAAATTACAATTCTAGTGATTCCTAATACAACAATGCTCCAAATTCCTCACAAAAGTACCTGTGGTACGTGAGCAACAGGTGATGCGAAACTCGCCAAAATCCGGCGAATCTTGTTGCGACGGTAACGAGCCTGCCGCAATTCGCACGCAGCATGCGGCGGGATTTGTTGATCCTGTCGCGTCTGCAAACCCACCAAAAGGCTGAATTACCGGCCGTATCTAATAGGGGACATCCTCCAGATGAAACATCCCACCCTCCTCAAGGCAAGTGTCGCTCCGTTGGCGCTCGGCCTTGCGTTGGCGAGTGTGCCTGCCTTTGCGCAGGACACTACAACCGACGCGCAGGCGACCTCGCAATCCTCGTCAGACGCTGCACCTCCTGCTCCGGCTGCAGACAGCGGCTCGACCATCATCGTTACCGGTTCGCGCATTCCGCAGCCGAATATCGAAGGCGCAAGCCCGGTCACCGTTCTGAATAGCCAGGACATCAAACTCCAGGGTACGACTCGGATCGAAGACCTTACAAACAGCCTGCCGCAGGTGTTTGCTGGTCAGGCGAGCACGCTGTCGAACGGCGCCTCGGGTACGGCGACAGTCGACCTTCGCGGCCTTGGTGCTTCGCGTACGCTGGTGCTGGTCAACGGTCGTCGCCTGATGCCGGGTGACCCCAACGACTCCGCAGCCGACCTCAACGCCATTCCGGCTGGGCTGGTCAAGCGAGTTGAAGTTCTGACAGGCGGCGCCTCGTCGACCTATGGTGCAGACGCCGTTGCCGGTGTTGTCAACTTCATCATGGACACCGACTTCAGCGGTATCCGTCTCGATGGACAATACAGCTTCTATCAGCACAACAACCACAACGACTTCATCCGTCCGTTGCTTGATGCGCGCCAGGCGCAAGGGCTGAGCGGCTACGGCTATCCCGAGGGTAGCGTTGCTGACGGCGGTACTATCGACACTACGCTGACCATCGGCACCGGCTTCGACGACAACCGTGGCCATGTGACCGCCTACGTCGGTTATCGCAAGGCAAATCCTGTCATTCAGGCCCGTCGTGATTACAGTGCTTGTACTATCCAGAACACGAGTTCTGGCGCCAACCAGTGCGGTGGCTCGGCTACATCTGCCAACGGCAACGTGCTGCTTTACGATCCCACCACTGGCAACACGACCTCTTCGACGATCTACACGATCAGGCCGAACGGTGGTTTCGAGAATGGTTTGACGCGGTATAACTTTGCACCGTCGAACTATTTTCAACGTCCTGACGAGCGTTATACCGCCGGCTTCTTCGCCCATTACGACATCAACGACGCGATCCGTCCCTATGCTGAGTTCATGTTCATGGACGACCGCTCGGTGGCTCAGATCGCTCCGTCGGGTGACTTCGGCAATACGCTGACCGTCAACTGCGACAACCCGCTGCTGTCGGCCACTCAGAAATCCGTGGTTTGCGCAACGCCGAACCTCGTGAACGGTTATCTCGGCAACTTCCCGCTGACGGGTATGTTGAACCCGGGCCCGGCTCCGCTGACCTTCACCGATCCGACAACTGGTCAGACCTATAACCGTGCGTTCTTCCAGCTGCTCAAGCGCAACGTGGAAGGCGGTTATCGCGCCGCAGACTTCGAGCACACGCAATATCGCGGTGTGATCGGTGTCAAGGGCGATCTGAATCCGGCGTTCTCCTATGACGCATATTACCAGTATGGTCGGACGGTTTACACACAGGTTTACACCAATGAGCTGTCGATTGCCCGCTTGAACAAGGCGACGGACGTCGTCACCGATCCGAGCACTGGTAATCCGGTCTGCCGTTCGGCGCTTGACCAGAGTGACCCGAGCTGTGTTCCCTACGACGTCTTCGGTGGGAACATCACATCCGATGCTCTGAACTACGTCGCAGCATCGGGCTTCCAGAAGGGTATCGTCAGTGAGCAGGTGGCGAACGCCTCGATCACCGGCCAGCTCGGCCAGTATGGCATCCAATCCCCTTGGGCAGCGGATGGCTTGGGCGTCAACGTCGGCGTCGAGTACCGCAAGGAATCGCTCGACCTTCAGGTCGATCATGCTTTCGAAACCGGCGATCTGACCGGCCAGGGCGCTGCAACGCTTCCTGTTTCGGGTAACTATCACACCGTCGATTTCTTCGGTGAGGCGCAGCTTCCGATCGTCCAGGACAGCTTCATCAAGCTGCTGTCGGTCAACGCTGGCTATCGTCACTCGAACTACGACACGAGCAACGGCAAGACCTACGCTACCGATACTTACAAGTTCGGTGTCGAGTTCGCGCCGATCCGCGATATCCGGTTCCGCGCTTCGTACAACCGTGCAGTGCGTGTGCCGAATATCCAGGAACTGTTCGCTCCGCAGTTGGTGGCTCTGGATGGGTCGACCGATCCGTGCTCCGGGTTCAAGATCACTGCTGCTAACGTCGGCTGTATTGCTCAGGGACTTTCGATCGGCCAGCAGGTCGCTCCAAACCCCGCCCAGCAGTATAACGGCTTCATCGGCGGTAACCCGGACCTCGTTCCTGAAGTCGCGACAACCAAGTCGCTCGGAGTTGTGCTCCAACCGTCGTTCCTGCCCGGTTTCGCAGCATCGGTCGATTATTACGACATCAAGATCGAGAACGCGATCCAGGGCTTCGGCGCGGATGCAATCCTCAAGAGCTGTACGACAGACGTCAACCCCGTCGCTTGCGCGCTCATCCATCGTAACCCGGTCAGCGGGTCGCTGTGGCTGACGCCTGACGGTTTTGTTACGGACATCAACAGCAACGTTGGTAGCATCCAGACCAAGGGTATCGACGTAAACGCGTCCTACACGACGTCTGTCGGCAGCCTCGGCAGCATTTCGGCAAGTATCGTTGGGACCTATATCGACAAGTTCATCGTCGATAACGGCCTGACCGCGCCGTATGACTGTGCCGGTTACTATGGCGGCACTTGCGGCGGCTTGACGACTATTCCGTCGGCACCGACAGCAAAATGGCGTCACAAGGCTCGCCTGACCTGGGATATGCCTTCGGGTATCGGCCTGTCGCTGCAGTGGCGTTATTTCGGACCGGTGAGCGTTGACTCGTCGTCGAGCAACTCCACCCTCAATGGCAACCCAGGCAATCCTGGCGTGCATATTGCCGGTCAGAGCTGGTTCGACCTCGCGGGTTCCTTCAAGATGGGTGATCACTATACGTTCCGTATTGGTGTGAATAACATCTTCGACAAGGATCCGCCGCTGATCAGCTCGGGCGGTAGCGGCTATGACAGCTCGTGCCCGACCGGCCCGTGTAACGGTAACACTTACCCGGCAGTCTATGACTCGCTCGGTCGGTACATCTTTGCCGGTGTCACGCTCGACTTCTAATTAGCCAAGTCGATACAAATACGAAGGGCGGCCAATTGGCCGCCCTTTTTTTGTACTGCCGCCCCTTTCAAGCCCCGGCCCAATCCGTCTAAAGCACCAACATGAACACCCAAACAGACAAGTCCGCGAAATTCGACGAAGCTTTGCACATGGCGCGAAGCGGTCGTACCGCCGAGGCCCGTTCGCTTTGCAAAACCATTCTCCAAACCAGCGGAGAACGCCCCGATGTCCATGCCTTCCTTGGTATGCTCGATTGCCGGGAAGGCCGCTTCGAAGATGGCATTGAACATCTCAGCCAGGCATTGAAGCTGCGTCCTGACGACGTGACCATTGCGCTCAACATGGCAACAGCACTTATGCAACTGGGCAGGAACAGCGAGGCGCTGGATATCTGTACGGACTCGCTGATCGCCAAGGACCAGTCCCTGCGCCTTTTGCGCACAAAAGCCTATTTGCTCCAGACGTTAGAGGACAATGAAGGCGCTATCGTGGCTTATCGCCGGATCCTCGACGCTGTCCCCGACGACTTCGAAGCCTTGAACAACCTGGGCAATTCCTATGCCGCTGCTGGGCAAATGGAAGAGAGTCTTGTGTCCCTGCGCAAGGCGCACGACGCACGCCCGGATATCGCTCCGTTGACGATGAACCTGGCGACGACACTTCTACAATTGGGTCAGATAGACGAAGCGCGCAACCTGCTGGAGGATGCGACCGCCCGTTTCCCGCGTGACGCAAAACCTCGCATCGAACTGGCTGGAATTCACAGACTTCAGGGCGACGATGATACGGCCAGAAGGCTGTTCGAAGAGGCTATCGCACTGGAACCAAGCGATCCCGAACTGCGCGTGCGACTGGGGATCGAACTGGCCAAGGCGTGGAAAATGACCGAGGCAGAGGAAAGTTTCGATCGGGCCCTAAGCATCGATCCGCGTAATGGCGATGCGCATATCCGCAAGGCGCTGATCCTCGAACATACCAACAGGTACGATCAGCTAACCAATCTCATAGATGCGGCGCGCAGTCGTGGAATCGATCAAGGAACCATCGATTTCATCCGCGCCCTTCACCTGCGGCGCGAAAAGGCCTGGGAGGAAGGTATCGAAGTCCTAAGCAATGTACCTGAGGACATCGAACCGGTCCGTCGGTTCCAATTACTGGGCCAGTTTCACGATAGCCTGGGCAATGCCGAGGCTGCGTTCGAAGCCTTTTCGGCAATGAACGAGCAAGTAAGAACGGAACAGCCCGCAACAGAAGCGCTCGCGAGCGACTATCGTCGCGAGATCAGGGACGGCATTGCGGAGCTTCGTAAGCTGAAAGCGCCTGCTGTCTTAAACATGCAGGCAAGCGCACCCGCCCGAACTCCGGCATTTCTGGTCGGGTTTCCACGATCCGGCACAACTCTTCTCGATACCTTGCTGCTAGGCCATCCAAGTGTTCAGGTGCTTGAGGAAAGGCCTCCCCTCAATGTCGCCGAGGAGGTTCTGAATCAAAGCAGCGAAAAGAGCGATTTCTCGGCCTCAGAAGTCGAAGCGGCACGCGAGGCCTATTTCACAGAAGCAGACAAATGGATCGATCTGCGGCCCGATAGCCTGCTCGTCGACAAATTCCCGCTACACATGAATAAAGTGCCGAGTATTCTGGCCCTTTTCCCGAACCCCCGATTTATCCTTGCGCTACGCCATCCCTGTGACGTGGTACTGAGTTGTTACATCACAAATTTCCGCCCGAACAAGGCAATGTCCAATTTCCTCAACCTCAAGACCGTTGCCGAACTCTACGACCTCAGTTTCACCTGTTGGGAAGCGGCAAGATCGCATTTCTCGCTCGATGTGCATGAAATCGTCTACGAAAAGATGCTCGATAACTCACGCAGTGAATTGCAACCGGTGTTCGAATTCCTTGGACTCGATTGGCGCGAAGAAATTCTCGACCACCAGCAGACGGCAGTCAGCCGCGGCGTCATTACCACGGCGAGCTATGGCCAGGTCACCGAGCCGCTGTATCGCCGTGCAATGGGGCGCTGGGAACGCTATCGTGAGCAACTGGAACCCGTTCTCCCGATCCTTCAACCGTGGATCGAGAAATTCGGCTACAGCACTTAAACAGGGTACGTAGTAGTGATTGATTATCGCTTGGCAAGCTCGCTTGTGCGTAAATCGTCCGATGGATGAACTTTTCGCCATTGCAAGAGCCGCTCTGTCCTCCGGGGAGGAACGTGTTGCTCTGGCGAAAATCGATAACGCAATTTCCGGCAAGGGCGACGATCCACAGCTCTTGCAATGGAAAGCACTGCTCCATCGCTCTCTCGACGAGCATCCCAGCGCTGTTTCGGCCATTTCATCGGCCCATCGATTAGCTCCCACCAATGCCTCGGTTACTCAAGGCTACGCGCAGATCGCCCTCGAAGCGGGATTGCCCGCTGAGCAATTGTTCGAACAGGCGTGGCGGCTTGCGCCAGGCAAACCGGACATCATGATCGGGCTTTGCGCTGCGCATGTGGCTGCAGGCAATGCTCCGCAAGCAATCGCCGTGTTGCAGCAGGTGCTCAAACAATCGCCGCAATGGATTGCCGGTCATCAGCAACTGGCACGAATCTTCGCCCTCACCGGAGCGAGCGAACAGATCATAGCATCGTTCAACGCCGCACTCACCCTTCGCCCGCGCAACGTCGCCCTGCGTCGAGCACTGGTCGCAGCCCTGATCGATATGCGACAATACACTGCTGCACGCGATATGGTGAATGACGCCCCTTTCGATGTATCGGCCAACAGCCTCGACGATCTTCACGCGGCCATCCTCACCGAACTTCGCGAGGACGAACTTGCGGATGCAATGTTTGCACGCTTACCGATTGGGAATGGAAACAACAGCGATCTGTTTCGCGCGCGGCATTTGCTCCGTGTCGGAAGGATCGATGTTCTTCACAAGCTGCTCGACGGCTGGCTGAGGCCAGAGAATCCTTTGTTCTGGCCTTATGCGGCGATCGTCTGGCGCATGATGGAAGATTCGCGCCATGATTGGCTGGAAGGTCAGGAGAGTCTGGTCTCGATTATCGATTTGACGGACAGGCTGCCACCACTCGAACAGCTGGCCACCTGCTTGCGTAGCCTGCACGAGAGGGGCGGCGAGATGCCGGAACAGTCGGTTCGTGGCGGTACTCAAACTGATGGTATGCTGTTCCGCCGGACCGAGCCGGAAATCCAGCAGGTTCGAGAAGCCGTTAGCGAAGCTGTGAGGCAGCATATCGCTGGATTGGCGGAAATGGATCCAACTCATCCAACGCTGCGCTGGCGGCGTGACCGCGCAGTGCGCTTTGCTGGATCATGGTCCGTCAGGCTAGGAGCCTCGGGCCGGCACTCGAACCATGTTCATCCCCATGGCTGGCTGAGCTCGGCACTCTATGTGTCATTGCCTGAAAAACGCACGAACCAACCCGATAATGCCGGGTGGCTGACGCTCGGCGAACCTCAGAGAAGTTTGGGGATCGAATTGACTTCGCTCAGGAAAATCGAGCCACGCTCAGGTCGTCTCGTACTGTTTCCTTCCACAATGTGGCATGGGACGCTGCCATTTGCCGAAGGGGAAAGAATGACAATCGCCTTCGACATTGCGCCACCTCGATGACAGAATGGCGCAAGTCTTGTCATGACCGGCAAATGCGCTCAATCTCAGCACATCGACAGGTAGTATGAATCCCACAATTTCTCGGAGTTTCCTCATGATATCTACGTCGCGACTGAAGAAGGCCAAGCTGCTATCTCTGGGAATACTTGTGACGGGGTTGACGGTCTCTACAGCTCAGGCGCCGCTCCAGGCGAAGCAAAAGGACGACAATCACTATCTCCAGGAACTGCGCACATGCCAGGCCGAAACACAAGCAGACGAAAGGCTGGCCTGCTTCGACAAGGCAGCAAACGCGCTGGTCAACGCAGCAGATAGTGGCGATTTGACGATCGTCGATCGCGAGAAGGTGCGGGACACAAGGCGCAAACTGTTTGGCTTCTCCATCCCCGACTTCGGAATTTTCGGAGGCCACGTCAAGGATCGCAAGGAAGAAAACGAGTTTAAGCAGCTCGACACCACGATCGCTAAGGTTCGCTATGGTCCGCGTGGAAGCCTTATTTTGACCACTCAAGAAGGCGCTGTCTGGGAGATCTCTGATGCTCCCACCCGCCTTCGATCCATCCGAGCGGGCCAAAAGCTAGAAATTCGCAAAGGCGTGCTGAATTCCTATTTTCTGCGGATCAACGGTCAGCCCGGTGTGAAAGGGCAGAGAATCGGCTAACCTGCATTGATCGCAAGCCAATCCTTGGCAATCACGCATTCTCAACATCACATACCGATAGATAGATAGTTACAGTTGTTGCAAATCAGCGACAGATTTCGACAATGTTGTACAGAGGGTCCCAAAAAACACTCAGCGACCTTGCTTATCCCGACGAGATAGCATTTAAAGAATATGTGCGCTTTCACAGCGCTAGCTGAGGGGAAATACACATGAAGTCTCATTACGGGGCCGCTCGTCGCGGCCGTGCTTTTATGCTTGCGGGCGCTGGCCTGCTTGCTGTTGCAGTCTCTTCGCCATCCTATGCGCAAGACGAAACTGCTGCGGATGCGCCAACATCCACCAACGATGGTTCCTGCGTCGACCCGAACAACGCCGGCGTTTGCGCTACTTCAGCAAATGCAGATACGGAAGGTCCGGCAGCGTTTGATAACAACGCAATCGTCGTTACTGGCTCGCGCATTCCAAATCGCACATTCGATTCACCATCACCGGTTACGGTTCTGACGCGCGACGATGCGACGGTTGCAGGCTTCGATTCAACAACAGAGTTGTTGCAGAGCACTGCTGTAACTGCTGGCGCCCGCCAAATTGACAACTCCTTTACCGGATTCATCGTTGATGGTGGGCCTGGCGCCAACACGCTTTCGTTGCGCAGCCTTGGTGCTGCTCGTACGCTTATCCTCTTGAACGGTCGCCGTCTGTCGCCTTCCGGGACCAACAATGGGCTGGCTTCTGCCGATCTTAACGTACTGCCAAGTGCGATCGTTCAGCGGGTTGAAGTCCTCAAGGACGGTGCGTCTTCGATTTACGGTTCTGACGCTGTCGCTGGCGTTGTTAACATCATCACCGACCAGAAATTCGAAGGTCTGACGCTCGATGGCGGCGTCTCCGTTCCCGAAGTTGGTGAAGGCGTCACGCGTCGCCTTGCTGTAATCGGTGGCTATAACGGCGACCGCTTCCGGATCTCGGGCTCGTTTGAAGCCTATGCTCGTAGCAATTTGTCGTTTGCTGCACATGATTATCTTCAGTGCCAAACCTATTACCTGCGTTCTGCGCCGGATCAGCCTTGGGGCTCGGGCGACCCTGTCGACCCAAGGACTGGTGAACCAAAATGTTATCCTACCGGCTTCACTGGTACCAGCGGCGTTACGGTGAATACCATCGGCACCAGCGTCATCGCGGGTGCAGCAGGTGGGCCTGGTAACCCTGCGCTCGGTACCTTCAACCGATTTCGTTATAATCCTGCTGCCGGCGGCAGTGTACCCGGTTGGGAAGGCGTCAATGGTGGTGGTTTCGGCCTCGATAATCGCGACACCTACAATTCGAAATTCTTCGACAAGTCGCTGATTTCACCCACCACCAACTACAATGCTTACGTGCAGACCAGCTATGATTTGCATGCCCTGGGGGACGCTCAGCTTTACGGCAGCGTCTTGTACACCAGGCGCGAATCGGCTCAACGCAACTTCTTCCAGATGATTCTGGACTACCCGAACGGTAGTCCACTGATCCCTGCCGAATTGCAATTTTCGGATCAAGCGCCAACAGATCAGACCAATGGCCAGGATCTGGGCGTCCGTGTGTTTACGAGCCGCAATTACACTTCGACTCAAAATGTTGACTACTTCCGAGTCGGTGGCGGCTTGCGTGGCTCATTGCCTTTCAAGGACTGGCGGTATGATATTTATGCCGGAACCTCGTACAACTTTGGCGAATACTTCCTCGTTCAGCCGATAACGAGCCGTCTCATTCAAAGCATGGACGTTGTTGCCAGCGGGTCGGGCTTCGCTTGTAGCGATCCCTCGAATGGTTGCGTGGCCGCCCCGGCGCTTACCGGGGCACTTGTGAACGGCGATGTGCCGCAGGATTTCCTGAATTTCATCGCTCCCACAGTTAGGGGAACGACCAAATTCTGGGAGACCACGTTCTCGGGCCAGGTAACAGGTAGCCTCTTCACTCTTCCAGGCGGCGACGTCGGCGTTGCTTTGGGTGCGGAGTACCGCAAGCAGCGCATCGAAGATGTGCCGCCTATCGAGCAGCAAACCGGTCAGTTGTACAACTATTCCACCGCGGGCATCACCGAGGGCAAAGACGCCGTTAAAGAAGTGTTCGGAGAAATTAATGTACCGCTTCTCGCAAATCAGCCATTCTTCCATGAGCTGACTCTGAACGGCTCGGTCCGTTACACTGACTATGACAGCTACGGTTCCGATTGGACCTACAAGATCGGCGGCGTGTGGTCTCCCATCCGTGCCTTGGCCTTCCGCGGCACTTATGGCACCTCGTACCGCGCTCCGGCTTTGTCCGAGCAGTTCCAGGCCGCGACGGCTGGGTTCCTGTCGAGCAACACCGACCCCTGCTATCAGTATGGCGATAAGGATCCTTCCACATCGCTGTACAAAAACTGTCTGGCTGCGGGAATTCCCACAACCTTTGGTGATGGGCAGGCAGGGTCACCTCTCGGGCAGAGTGTTCAGGTTCTCAATGTTGGTGGCGCAGCCACTGGCCTTGCTGCTGAGACATCGAAGAACTGGACCGTAGGTGCGGTGATCCGGAATCCTCTTCCTAAGGCTCTCGGAAACTTTGAATTCGCTGTCGATTACTTCGACATCCAGGTCGACAACGGTGTCGCAACGCTAGGGGCGAGCAACATTCTCAACTCCTGCTATAATGACCCCAACTTCGACCAGGGCAATCTCGGTGGCGAGTTGTGTCGGCTTATCTCTCGCGACGGAGCCAGCTCGACAACGCCGTACCGCGCAACTGTGACAAACGGAAACGTCAACATCGCTACCGACAAGGTTCGTGGCCTCGACTTCAATGCTCGCTACGTCCTTCCAATCGGTAACGGCTCTCTCCGCTTGAACGCATCGGCAACCCGCTATCTCGAACAGGCTGATCGTACCTTCCCGACAGATCCATTGGTCGATAACAATGGCGATATTTACTATCCTAAGTGGACCGGTAACTTCGACGCCACATATAGGATTGGAAAGGTAAGTTTCTATTACGGTCTCAACTGGGTAGGCGTGATGGATAGTTATGAAGCGAATGACGAAGATCCGGCGACAAGTGATTATCAGTTCCGTACGCCGAATTATTTCACACACACTGCTTCAGTACGCCTGAATCTTGACAACTTTGCCATAACAGCTGGCGTGAAGAATTTTACCGATTCGACACCGCCCAGCATCTCGGCTTTTGTCTATAACAGGTTGGGCAATGCGCCTCTGTATAGTGGGTTCGATTTTGTTGGCCGGACCTATTACATGAACTTCACAGCGAAAATCTTCTAAGACATTCGCTGGATTGTAAATATCGGCGGCTCCGCTTAAGGCGGGGCCGCCTTTTTTGTTTGATAGCCTGTCGTTTGTGCAACCGCTGAATAACCAACCATTTGCATAGCATTTTGACCGACATCGTCTTCTCGGCAATCCATGTGAAAATGCCAAGCTGAACATTACAGATCGGTAATATTTTATTTTGGCGGCTGGAGGCATTCAAATCCAAATGCTTCGGGCGGCGCGACCAAATGCCCTTACAGAGAGAAATGAAATTGCGCGAATGGCTCGAATGGCAATCCAAGTCTTTCGCGTAGCTGAAGTTGGCTTTTGATAGCCCAACTGCCTAAGATCCTGCTCAAAGGAGGAAAAATATTACAGTTACGTAAGTTTCGAGGTCTACGCTTGCATTTGCTTCCGTCTACGCATCAAAGCTCCCCGAAAGCGCCAACAGAGCGTCACTCACTTCGGGGACAACGCAATGCAAAATTCATGGAAATCTAATCACTTCGTCCGCGCATCGCTGTTTGCGGGAACTGGGTTGCTAGCGATGGCTTGCGCCACGCCCGGTCAGGCACAGACTGCCTCGTCGGCTCCGGATCAGACGCAATGCCAGACTGTGAATGCCGATGGTACTTGCGCTGACACCACAGTGGCAAACTCCGCTCCGACTGCTGCGCAAGGCGAAGCGATTATCGTGACCGGCTCGCGCCTCAAGCAGGCCGACATCACGACGCAGCCTACGCAGACGGTGACCGGCACGACGCTCAGCAATCGCGGCTACACCAACATTGGCCAGGCGCTGACTGACCTCCCCACCTTTGGTGCACCTGGCAACAGTGCCGCTGGTCCTCAAGGCAGCTTCGGTGCCGGCCAGACTTTCGTCAACATGTACGATCTCGGCGCGCAGCGCACGCTTGCGCTCGTTAACGGGAACCGGTTCGTAAGCTCGGGCAGTTCCTCGATCTTCGGTTCGGTGCAAGGTTCACCTGTCGATCTCGGCCAAATCGCCCCTGACCTTGTCGATCACATTGATGTTGTCTCGGTCGGTGGCGCGCCGATCTATGGCTCGGATGCGATTGCGGGCACCGTTAACGTTATTCTGAAAAAAGACTACCAGGGATTATCCGTTAGCGGCTCGTATGGCTTAGCGGAGGCGGGCGACGCACCTGACTACAATGTCTCACTACTAGCTGGCACCAATTTTGACGGTGGCCGCGGAAACGTCACCGTAAACGTGTTCTACGATCATCAAACGGGTCTCGCCACCTCGGCTCGTGCCACTACCGACGGATCGAAGATATTCAACGGAACAGATCCAAGCGGCACATACACTTATGCCCGCTTCAATGGTGGGCTGCATTACTCTGTGTTTACCAATACAGGCATGCCGATGGTGGAAGATTATCTGCCGGTAACCGGCGGCAGCGCTGCGTCGGCTATTACGAACGCCAGTGGGCAGGCGCTGTACTTCAGCCAGGACGGTCATCTGATTCCATACAACAGCGGAACCGCGCTCGCCAATGGTATAACCGAGGCTGGGGGCGACGGATTTGCTATAGGCGACTACGGCAATTTGCTTGCCAACAACCAGCGCATTCAGGGGACGCTGCTGACCAACTACGAGTTCAGCGATCACCTGCGCTTTCATGGTGAGTTCTGGATTGGTCGCAGCAAGGCAAGCAACATTTCCGATCAGCCGTTCTACAACACATGGCTTTTCGCCGGCGCCGGCGATGTCAACGGGAACTTGATCCTTTCTTCCGACAACCCCTTCCTCAGTGCCGCGGACCAGCAGGCGATCAAGTCTAGCCTTGCAGCCGCCGGACAGCCGACCGATACGTTCTACCTTGCGAGGGCGAATACCGATCTCGCGACCGGGGCTTTCACCACTACGACCGATCTGTATCGAGGTGTTGCCGGTCTTGATGGTGACTTCTCAGTCGGTAGCCATAATTTCACGTGGGAAGCGAGCGTCAACTACGGTCGCACAGACTCCACCACCGATTCTCGTGAGGTGGTGAACCAGAATTATTACAACGCGCTCGACGCGGTGACTGATGCGAGCGGGAACATCGTCTGCCGCCCGGGCTACACGAACGCCGCCATTGCGACATTCAGCAGCAACTGCGCGCCGCTTGATATCTTTGGATACAAAAACGAGAGTCAGGCCGCGATCGACTATATCACGGCACCGGCGCGAACCAAGCAGGTCGACACCCAATTGGACATCATCGCCGACGTGAAGGGCGATGTGGTTCACCTGCCTGGCGGAGACGTGCAGTTCGTTCTGGGCTATGAGCATCGTCGGGAAAGCCAGAGCTTCGATCCGGGCGCTTTCTACCTGGGCGAACTTCAATCCGATGGTTCATACCAGCAGTATGGCAATTCTACTCATATCGCCCCAGTTTCCGGCTCATACACCACAAACGAGGGATTCGGCGAGTTAACGATTCCGCTGGTTTCGCCTGACATGAACGTGAGTTTCATTCATAGCCTGCAACTGCATGGCGCAGCGCGTTATACGGATAACAGCGTCGCCGGTGGCTCATGGTCCTACACCGGCGGAGCGACCTTTTCGCCGATCCGGGACATTACCTTCCGAGGCAACTACACGCAGTCGTTCCGTTCGCCATCGATCACTGAGCTTTTTGCACCGACCTCTGGCGTATTCGAAACAGCGAATGACCCGTGCGATGCCCGCTATATCGATAGCGGCCCCAATCCCACCCAGCGTGCAGCTAACTGTGCCGCAGCAGGATTGCCGGCAGATTTCCAATCGAACATCGTCGATTACACAGCCAAGGGAACATCCGGCGGCAATCCGGGGCTGCAGAACGAACTGGCAAAGAGCTGGACAGCCGGTGCGGTTATTGCACCGCGTTTCCTCCCGGGTCTACAGATCAGCAGCGACTATGTCAGCATCAACATCACCAACGAGATCGCGTCGCCCGGCGTGACCTCATTGCTCAACGCGTGCTACGATTCGACCAATTATCCCAATGCCCCGGCGTGCAGCACCTTCACGCGTGACAGCACGGGCCAGATCACCAATTTCGAAGATTCCTATGCCAACATCGCTCTGGAGAATTTCAGGGCGCTGCAATCATCGCTCGATTACACTCTCCCGCTCGAGCGTCTTGGCCTGCCAGAATCCGCCGGTGCGCTCAAATTGTCGGCCAATTGGCTGCATACATACCGCCACTACTACAAGGTCGGTTCGGACGACGTCACGCATGTGCTCAATAATCTTGCCGATCCGAAGGATGCTGTCCAAGGCAATATCGATTGGGCGACCAAGCATTTCGATTGGTTGTGGCAAGGCACTTACTACGGTCCGACGCAGGTCGACCCGGATGCCGGTGCGGGCACCTATGAATATCCGCGGATCAGCCCGTATTGGATGTTCAACACTTCCGTGGGGATCAAGGCGAACGAGCATTTCACACTTCGCCTCATGGTCAACAACATATTCGACAAGGGCATTCCCGCCCCCTACACGTCATATAGCTCCAACAAGTACTTCGATGCTCTGATGGGTCGTTACTTCCGCATAAACGCCAAGGTGACGTTCTAATCCGACAGGACAACACGTTTGCAAATACAAAAAGGGCCCCGGAAAACCGGGGCCCTTTTCTTTTTGCAACTTACAAAAATCACCCCACCACCATCTCCAAGGCTCCATCGCCCTCGTCGATCTTCACCGTCGAACCATCGGGTACTTCGCCCTTCAGGATCATGTCGGCCAGCGGGTCCTGCAGATAGCGCTGGACCGAGCGCTTTAGTGGCCTTGCGCCATAGACGGGGTCATAACCCACCCGACCGAGCCAGCGTTTCGCCGCATCGCTCAGGTCGAGCGTGATCTTGCGATCCTTCAGCAGCTTCTGCACGCGCGCCACCTGGATATCGACGATCGGGGCCATGTGTTCAGCCGCCAGTCGGTGGAACAGGATGATCTCGTCCAGGCGGTTGAGGAATTCGGGCCGGAAATGCCCGCGCACCACATCCATCACCTGCGGTTCGACGCTGTCGACATCGGCGCCGTCCTCGATCTGGGTTAGGTACTGGCTGCCCAGATTGCTGGTCAGGATGATCAGCGTGTTGGTGAAGTCCACCACCCTGCCCTGCCCATCGGTCAGCCGCCCGTCGTCGAGCACCTGCAGCAGCACGTTGAACACATCGGGGTGCGCTTTTTCGACCTCGTCAAACAGCACCACCTGATAGGGGCGTCGGCGCACCGCTTCGGTCAGCACCCCGCCCTCGTCATAGCCGACATAGCCCGGAGGCGCGCCAATCAGCCGGGCGACCGCGTGCTTCTCCATGAACTCGCTCATGTCGATGCGGACCATCGCGTTGTCGTCGTCGAACAGGAAGCTGGCGAGCGCCTTGGTCAGCTCGGTCTTGCCGACGCCCGTGGGGCCGAGGAACAGGAAGCTGCCCAGGGGACGGTCGGGGTCCTGCAGGCCTGCACGCGCACGCCGCACTGCCTTGGACACCGCATCGACCGCCTGGCTTTGCCCGATCACCCGCTTGCCGATGATATTTTCCATATCGAGCAGCTTCTCGCGCTCGCCCGCCATCATGCGATCGACCGGAATCCCAGTCCAGCGGCTGACGACACCGGCGATATCGTCTTCGGTCACCTCTTCCTTGAGCAACGCGTTCTCGGTCTGCCCGGCGGCCTCCTCCAGTTGTTTTTCGAGACCGGGAATGGTGCCGTATGACAGCTCGCCAGCACGCGCGAGATTGCCCTCGCGCTGCGCCTGTTCAAGCTCGATGCGCGCGGCGTCGAGCTGTTCCTTGAGGCGGCTTTCGGCGTGGATCTTATCGCGCTCATTCTGCCAGCGGGTGGTCAGTTCGCTCGATCGCTGCTCCAGCTCGGCCAGCTCCTTGCGCAGCGATTCAAGCCGATCTTTCGATGCCTGGTCGCTTTCCTTCTGAAGCGCCTGCTCCTCGATCTTGAGCTGGATGATCCGCCGGTCGAGCCCTTCGATCTCCTCGGGCTTCGACTCCACCTCCATACGGATGCGGCTCGCCGCCTCATCCATCAGGTCGATCGCCTTGTCGGGCAGGAAACGGTTCTGGATATAGCGGTTGGACAGCTGCGCGGCGGCGACGATCGCGCCGTCGGTGATCCGAACGCCGTGGTGCAGCTCGTACTTTTCCTTGATCCCGCGCAGGATCGAAATCGTGTCCTCGACCGTGGGCTCGTCGATATAGACCGGCTGGAAACGCCGCTGAAGCGCAGGGTCCTTCTCGACATATTTCTGATATTCGTCGAGCGTAGTCGCGCCAATGCAGTGCAGCTCGCCGCGGCTGAGCGCGGGTTTCAGCAGATTGCCCGCATCCATGCTGCCTTCGCTGGCGCCCGCGCCGATCAGCGTGTGCATCTCGTCGATGAACAGGATGATCTGCCCTTCGGCGCCCTTCACCTCGTCCAACACAGCTTTGAGCCGTTCCTCGAACTCGCCGCGATATTTCGCGCCCGCGATGAGCGCGCCCATGTCGAGCGACATGAGCGTGCGTCCCTTGAGGCTGTCGGGCACATCGCCATTGGCGATCCGCAGCGCCAACCCTTCTGCAATGGCGGTCTTGCCGGTACCCGGTTCGCCGATCAACGCCGGGTTGTTCTTGGTCCGCCGGGCAAGGATCTGCACCGTGCGACGGATTTCCTCGTCACGCCCGATCACAGGATCGAGTTTGCCCGCGCGCGCCGCTTCGGTCAGGTCGCGGGCGTATTTCTTCATCGCATCATAGGCGTTTTCGGCCCCGGCACTGTCGGCGGTGCGCCCGCCGCGTAGCTTGACGATCGCGTCCTCAAGCGCAGGCGCGGTGACATTGGCCGCGTCCAGCGCCTTGCCTGCCGCCGTGGTCTTGGCGAGCACCAGTGCGAGTAACAGGCGTTCGACGGTGACATAGCTGTCGCCGGACTTCTCGGCGATCTGTTCCGCCTGGTCGAGCACGCGCACCGCATCGTTGTCGAGCCCGGGCGTCTGCTGCGCCCCGCCGCCGGTCACGGCGGGCTTCTTGGCCAGCTCGGCATCGACCGCATCGACCGCAAAGCGGGCATCCCCGCCAGCGCGCTGGATCAGCCCGGCGGCCATGCCTTCACTATCCTCAAGCAGCGCCTTGAGGATGTGCGCCGGCGTGATCCGCTGATGATTCATGCGAATCGCAACGGTCTGCGCGCTTTGCAGGAAGCCCTTGGCCCGGTCGGTGAATTTTTCGAGATTCATATATGTCCCCGTGAGATTGCCGGGCTAATATGGTGTTGCCTATATGCAACACAAGGGGTGTGAGAGCAAAATTTCAGCGTCTCATCGACAGATATAGACTGGTCGTCGAAACGGGCAAGCACGACACTGTTTTCCTTGCCTCCCGAGCCGTGTACCATCTTTGGCAGGGAGACTGGATGTAATGACAAAATGGGGTCGCGCCGCATTGGCGCTGGTCGTGCTTGCGGTGGTGATTCTCATCGCGCTGATGGTGTGGGAACCGTTCGCCGCAACAACCAGTGCGCCGCCTCCGGCGCATGCCTACAAAGCCGAAATCGTGCGCGATGAATTCGGTACGCCGCATATCTATGGCCATACCGATGCCGATGTCGCCTATGGTGTCGCGCGCGCCCATGCGGAAGACGATTTCACCACCTTGCAGGACGTGATCGCGATGGCGCGCGGGCGTTATGGCGCGATTGCGGGCAAGGATGGCGCGGCAGTCGATTACGTTTACTACCTGCTCGATGCGCGCGGCACGGCGGAGCGCGATTATCCCAAACTCCCGGCGGATACGCGCGCGCTGTTCGAAGCCTATGCTACCGGGCTCAACGATTACGCCAAGGCGCATCCCGGCGAGGTGAAGCTGGTGCGGCTGTTCCCGGTCAACGGGATGGACGTTGCCGCAGGCTTTGCGCTGCGCCAGCCGTTCTTCTTCGGCCTCAACAACGTCATCCAGCCGCTGGTAGAGGGCAAGCCGCTGCGGCCCGAGGGCGGCCCGGCGATCCCCTCGGCCAAGCCGACGCAAGGCGTGGTGCAACCGATGACGGTGACCACCCCTGCCCCCATATCATCGCCCTCGACCAGCCCGCAGGCCAGCACCCGCCCGATGCCGCTGCCATGGGGCGAAGCAGGCGCACTCGACGGCTCCAACGCCTTTGCCGTCGCACCAAAGAAATCGGGCGGTGAGACGATCCTGGTTTCGAACAGCCACCAGCCGTGGCGCGGTGGGGTGGCGTGGTACGAACTGACGGTCCAGAGCGATCAGGGCTGGCATTTCACCGGTGCGACCTTCCCCGGCAGCCCCTATCCCTTCCTTGGCCATAACGAGCATCTGGGCTGGACCAATACCGTCAATCGCCCCGATCTGGTCGATGTTTACAAGCTGGTGCTCGACAAGGATGGCACGCATTACAAGCTCGGCAATCGCTGGCTGCCGCTGGAAAAACGGCGCGTGCTGCTGCCGGTGCGGTTCGGGCCGATCGTGCTGCCGGTGTTCAAGACAGTTTATCGCAGCGCCCAAGGGCCGGTGATCATCAACAAGAACGGCGCGTTTGCCTTCCGCTATGCCGGGATCGACCGGCTGGGACAGC
Organism: Qipengyuania algicida; assembly: GCF_009828025.1. Classification (GTDB taxonomy): domain Bacteria; phylum Pseudomonadota; class Alphaproteobacteria; order Sphingomonadales; family Sphingomonadaceae; genus Qipengyuania; species Qipengyuania algicida. The sequence goes on from NZ_WTYA01000001.1 coordinate 380,185, forward strand.
TCGATGCCTATTACCGGCTCAACAAGGCGACCAATCTGGCCCAATGGCAAGCTGTGCTGGCGCGGATGGAAATTCCCAGCACCAATTTCATCTACGGCGATGAGAAGGGCAATATCGCCTATGTCTACAATGCCGCGATTCCCGACCGCAAGCCTGGGCCGAACTGGCGCGGCGTGCTGCCGGGCGATGATCCGTTGCTGATCTGGACCGGGCCGGTCGCCTACGACAAGCTGCCGAAGTACATCAATCCGGCGAGCGGCTGGCTGTTCAATTCGAACAACACCCCGTTCATCGCGGCTGGCCCTGGCAGCGATCTGAACCCTGCCGACTTCGCTCCGGAGCTGGGTATCGAACTCGACATGACCAATCGTGCGCGGCGCGCATGGACGCTGATGAGCAAGGCCAAGCTGCTCGACAATGCCGGCCTCGCCCGCGTGAAGTGGGACACCGGCTATGTCGATGCGGGATACATCGCGCATATGTTCAAGGCGCTCAAGGCGCTCGACCTCATCGGCAAGCCGGAACTGGCAAAGGCCCGGCAACTACTGCTCGGCTGGGACATGCAGGAAGACAATGACGGGCGCGGCGATGCGCTCTCGCTGCTGGTGATCAAGCCCTATATGGCGGCCGCCTACCAGCATGACGAATGGCCCGACGCAGGCAAGGTGCTAGGCGATGCGGTGGACCATCTACAGCGTTATTTCGGGAGGCTCGACCCGCCGATGAGCGAGATGCTCCGGCTGCGCCAGGGCAAGGTCGACCTGCCGCTCGACGGCGGTTCGGACACATTGCGCGCTTCGACCACCTGGGATGTCGACAAGGATGGCCGCCTCGCGGTCAAGCACGGCGACAGCTTCATCCAGTGGACCCAGTGGGTTCCGGGCAAGCGAGTCACCTCAACCTCGATCGTGCCCTATGGCGCGGCCTATATGCGTCCCGACAGCCCGCATTTCGCAGACCAGTCTACGCTGTTCATCCAACACCGCTTGAAGCCGGATCGCTTCTGGCGCGAAGATGTGATGGCCAATGCGCAAAGCCGGAAGGTGGTGCGCCACGCAAATTAACATTGTTCATCGCGGTGCCATGGTCGACATGGCACCGTGCGACATCTAAATGAGCAATCATTAATAAATCCGAGGGGGATTTTCATGGTTCGACATATGCTTGCGGGCAGCCTTCTGGCGATCGCCTGTGCCACTGCCACATCTGCTATTGCCGCCGACAAGGACTACGCACCGGTCGCCACACCTGCCGAGCTGGTGAACGCGGTCAACATTCCATACCAGCAATTCACTCTGCCCAACGGCCTCACCGTATTGGTGAACGAGGATCGCAAGGCGCCCGTGGTCGCGGTATCGGTGTGGTACAAGGTCGGCTCCAAGAACGAACCCAAGGGCAAGACCGGCTTTGCGCATCTGTTCGAACACCTGATGTTCAACGGGTCGGAGAACTCGCCGGGCGATTTCTTCGAACCACTGCAACAGGTCGGCGCGACCGATTTCAACGGTACCACATGGTTCGACCGCACCAACTATTTCGAAACCGTGCCCACCGCCGCGCTCGACCGCGCGCTGTTCCTCGAAAGCGACCGCATGGGTCATCTGCTTGGCGCGGTGACGCAAGAGAAGCTCGATAACCAACGCAGCGTCGTCCAGAACGAGAAGCGTCAGGGCGACAACCAGCCTTATGGCCTCGTGGAATACGAGCAGCTCGAAAACCTCTATCCGTCAGGGCATCCCTATCACCACTCGACGATCGGCTCGATGGCCGATCTCGACAGCGCCAGCCTCGACGATGTGCGCGGGTGGTTCAAGGATCACTATGGCCCCAACAACGCGATCCTGGTGCTGGCGGGCGACATCGACCTTGCCACCGCCAGGCAGAAGGTGACCAAATGGTTCGGCGATATTCCCGCCGGGCCCAAGGTGCAGCCGGTGGCAGCGCCGGTCCCGACACTCGACGCGCCAAAGACCAAGACCATTTATGACAAGGTCGCGACCGAACGCGTCTATCGCATGTGGGCAACGCCGGGTTACGACAAACCCGATTATCTCCCGCTGCAACTGGCCGGATCGGTGCTCGGCGGACTGGCCAGCTCGCGGCTCGACAACGAGTTGGTGCGCGGACAGCAGATCGCGGTGCGCGTGTCGACCAGCCAGGACACTTTCGGGCAGGCAGGCCAGTTCGTGATCTATGCCGATGCCAAGCCCGGCGTCAGCACGGAAGAACTGGGCAAGGCGCTCGACGCCCAGATCGCGCAATTCCTGGCCCAAGGTCCGACTGAGGACGAACTGCAACGCGCCGTCACGCGCTATGCTGCCGGACGCATCGGCGGGCTGGAGCAGGTTGGCGGCTTCGGCGGCAAGGCCCCGCAGCTTGCGCAAAGCCTGCTGTTCATGGGTTCACCCGATGGCTACAAGAGCGAGCTGGAGAAGGCGGCCAAGCTGACACCTGCCCAGGTCAAGGCGGCGGCCGATAAATGGCTGACACGCCCAGCATTCTCGCTGATCGTAGCACCGGGCGATCGCAAGGAAGGCGGCGAGCAGCGCGGCGGCTATTACACCGCACCGGGTATCGAGGGCGCGCATCCGGCCTATTATCTCAACCCCGCCGATCCGGTGGCGGCGATGGGTGCGGCGGCAGCGGCAACCGCGGCAACCACGCCCGACCGTTCGAAAATGCCCGATCTCGGCACGCTCAAACCGCTCGACTTTCCCAAGATAGAACGCGCCACCCTGCCGAACGGGATGAAGATCTATTTCGCGCGGCGCGACGCCGTGCCCACAGTCAACGTCCGCGTCAGCTTCGATGCGGGCTATGCCGCCGATCCGCGCGACAAGCTGGGCATCCAGTCGCTGATGCTGAGCACGATGGACCAGGGCACCAGCGACCTCGACGCGCAGCAACTCGCGATTGCGCAGGAACGGCTGGGCGCGAACATTGGCGGCACTGCCAATGTCGACACCACCAGCTTCGGCATGAGCACGATGGCGCCCAATCTCGCGCCGTCGCTGGCGCTGCTTGCCGATTACATCCGCCATCCCGCTTTCCGCGAGAAAGACCTCGATCGGGTGCGTGTGCAACAGCTCACGCGGATCAAGAACGAGATGAATTCGCCCGGCGCCATGGCACAACGCACGCTGTTTCCGGCAATCTACGGCGACCACCCCTATGGCATCCCGCCAAGCGGGACCGGCAACGCGTCTGTCGTCAAGGCCGCGACCCCGGCCGATCTCAAGGTATTTCATGATGAGTGGCTGCGCCCCGACAACGCCAGCGTTTATGTCGTCGGCGACACCACGCTGGAGCAGGTCAAGGCGATGCTGGCCAAGAGCTTCGGCGACTGGCAGGCCCCCGCAACACCCAAGCCGGTGAAGAACTTCTCCGCCAAGATCGAGCCGCAGAAAAGCCGCATCATCCTGATCGACAGCCCGGGCAAGCCGCAGTCGGTGATCCTCGCGGGCCGTGTGCTCAATCAGAAGGGCACAGACGATCTGGTGGTGCTCGACAGTGCCAACCAGGTGTTCGGCGGGGACTTCCTCAGCCGCATCAACATGGATCTGCGCGAAACCAAGGGCTGGTCCTATGGCGTGCGCAGTATCGTGGCCGATCCGCTCGATCGCGCCAGCTTCATGATCTACGCGCCCGTACAGGCGGACAAGACCGGTGCATCGATCCAGGCACTGCGTCAGGATCTCGACGCCTATACCCAGGGCGGTGAAGGCGTGACGTCGGAAGAGCTGACCCGCATCGTCAACGGCAATGTCCGCGAACTGCCTGGCCGGTTTGAAACCAGCCGCGCGGTGCTCGGCGGGATCGTCAACATCGTCGAGCACAACCGGCCCGACGATTTCTATCAGACGCTGGCCAAACGTTACGGCACGCTGGGCGCAACCGAACTGGACGAAGCTGCCAAAGCCGCGCTGAGAGGCGATGATCTGGTGTTCGTGGTGGTCGGCGATGCCAAGACCGTGGAACCGCAGCTTGACGCAGTGGGTTTACCCGTAGAAGTTCGCGAGCCACAGAGCGATTGAACTGGATCGTTCACATCTAAGAGGAGAGCTGATTATGTCCGTAGCCGGAACCTATAACACCGTCGTCAAGAGCCCGATGGGTGACCAGAAGGGCACTTTCACCGTCGTTCCCGGCGATGGCGACAGCTTCACCGGCTCGATGGCCGGCGGAATGGGCTCGATGGACGTCAAGGACGGCAAGATCGACGGCGACAAGCTGACCTGGGCGATGGACATGACCGTGCCGATGCCCATGACGCTCAATTGCGAGGCCACCGTCAACGGCGACCAGCTGACCGGCAAGGTCAACGCGGGCGCATTCGGCGACATGCCGCTGACCGGCGAACGGGCCAGCTGAACCAGACCATCTTTTCAGCAACGAACAAGGGGCGTCGGAGGCAATTCCGGCGCCCTATTTTCGCGCCTGCACAAAATTCTGTTTATCATCCGGGCGCTTGCTTGCACCGCCGATTGGTGCTCACATGTACTCAACGGGTCGACTCGCGTTGACAGAACCAGACGCTACCGAGAACTCACTCGATTGGGGGACCCGTCATGCACAGATCATTCGTATCGTTCGCCGCAATGCTCGCCAGCGTTTCCATGGCTGCATCACCGCTCGCTGCAATGAAGGCGTCGCAGTTGACCGACATCAACGGCCTGCACGGTCGCGATGCCGAGAGCAGCTTGCAATCACGCGGCTTTGCCCATGTCTCGACCAACAAGAATTCGATGGGATATGTCTACAGCTACTGGTGGAACGACCGCGACAAGGATTGCGTACAGGTCGAAGTCTATGATGGTCGCGTCCAAACCATAAACGATGCCAGCGCGCAGGATTGTGGACACAAGAAGGACAATACCGCGGCTGTCGTCGGTGTAGTGGCGGGCGCCGCTATCCTGGGGGCGCTGCTAGCGCACAAATCCAATCATCACGATAACAACCGGCACCTGACCGACCGCGAAGCCGAAAACCAGTATGAGCGCGGCTATACCGACGGGCTGCACAATGCGCCCTATCACAATTACGACCGCCATGACGCCTATTCCTCGGGCTACACCGCCGGAGTCGACCAGAGGCGCGCCAATCTCAGCCATCACCAGCAATACGGCGGCTATGTCCGGACCGCGCAATTCAACGACCTGCGCGGCGCACGGGCGGCGGGCGGAATGGACGAGCTGGGTCGACGCGGCTTCCGTCAGGTGGATAATTTTACCTCTGGCAACACCCGCTATTCGATCCAGTACCGCCCTCAGTCGCGCCAATGCTTGCAGGTGACGATCGCGGATGGCAGGTTCTACGACCTGCGTGATATATCCCGACATCCAAGGTGCCGTTCATGAACTCAACCGCAACCGTAAAGCTACTTGCCATGATTGTGCCGGGCCTGTGCCTGGTGGCGTGTTCGAACTCTTCGGACCCTGCTGCGCATAGCCAGGCAGCACCGGATTCGATGGCCCAAATGGACCATTCCGCCCACGCTGCGCAGACATTGGCACGTAACGGCGGTATTCCCGGCACACTGGCACCTTTCGGTGAGGGATATCCCGAATCCGGCGATCCTTGTCGGAGGCTGGGAGAGTCGAGCGCAACATCAAATTGGCTTGACGATGACGCGGTGCTGGTAGGCTGTGCCAAGGCGGAAGATGCCAAGCCGCTTGGCGGCAAAATCGTCGATACCGTGCAAGGCGTCACGATCCTGTCGATCCCCATGGCGGAGGCGGACATACCTCACAATTCGCATGACGTGCTGGTGCCGGGTACCGATTTCAATGCCACCACGACACTGAAATGCGGAATGGACCGGGCCAAGCCGACAGAATCCTGCCCAGCGGGCGTAAAACGCAATTGGGGTATCGACGGCACTGCCATGGTGGTGGTGACCAAGCCCGATGGACGAAAGCGCGCACTGTTCTTCCGCGACGGCAAACCACTCAATGCGGACAGTTCACAGGCGGACAGTTCTGCGGGCTGGACATTTACCGGCATCCGCAAGGGAGACGAGGTCACAATCCACTTCGGTCCTGAAACTTATGTGGTGCCCGACGCGCTGGTCGAAGGCGGCTAGCGAGCTGAATACCTAGCGCGGTAAATGGTCGCGCATCGCCTGATACGCCGCTGCCGCCACGGTGTTGGCCAGATTGAGCGAGCGCACCTTGTCCGACAGCATCGGCAGGCAGACGAGATGCCGTTCGTGTGTCGCCAGCACGGCTTTGGGCAACCCCTTGGTTTCCTGTCCGAAGACTAGATAGGCATCGCACGGGTAATCGGGCTCGTAAAAGCTGCGGTTTGCGAACTCCTCGAACAAATAAAGCTGGTTTTCGCGCGGTGCTCGCTCTTCGATAAATGCATCCCAGCTCGCAAATTCGGCCAGGCGGATGTGCTGCCAGTAATCGAGACCCGAGCGTTTCACCCGCTTGTCCGAAATATCGAAGCCGAGCGGGTGGATCAGCAGCAGCTCCATGTCGAGCGCGACACAGGTGCGCCCCACAGCACCGGTGTTGCCGGGAATTTCCGGATTGACGAGGACGATGGAGGTCATGATTAGTCTCAGCCTTCGGTGCCGAGAACCCGATTTTCCCGGTAGTATCCGAAAGTCCCTTCGCCGGACCAGCTCTTGCCATCGGGATAGCGCAATTCGATCCCGGCGAGCTCGTTTTCGCTGGCCAGCGCCATGTTGACGCCCATCATTGTGTCGCCGAACTTAGCAACGCTTGCTTCGGTCAGGAGGAAGTGGGTTGTTGCGCCGCAAGTCGTGCAGAAATGGATTTCGGAACTCGGCACGGGCTTGTCACCGCGGCGATAGCTCTTGCCCGGCCCGGTGATTGTGACCTGTGACGGATCGAAATAACCCCAGCGCGCGCCCGACTTGCGGCACATGTCGCAATTGCATGCATTCACAAACTCGGGCTTTTGGGCAATTGTGACCTCGACCGCACCGCAGAGGCATTGGAGCGTCATCAGCCGAGCTTGTTCTTCAGCAGCTGGTTGACTACCGCCGGATTGGCCTTGCCCTGCATCGCCTTCATCGTCTGGCCGACAAAGAAGCCGAACAGCTTGTCCTTGCCGCCGCGATATTCGGCGACCTTGTCGCTGTTGGCGGCGATGATCTGGTCGATCGCGGCTTCGATCGCGCCGGTGTCGCTGACTTGCTTCAGCCCTTCGGCTTCGGCGATCTCTTCCGGGTTGCGCCCGGTCTTGAGCACGATTTCGTAGATTTCCTTGGCCTGCCCGCCGCTGATCTCACCCGCGGCCTGCATTTTCAGGATGGCTGCCTGCGCTTCGGCGGTGGCGTGCGCGGGATTACCCTCGTCATCTACCGCGTTCATCACGCCCGGCGCGACCGAGAGCGACCAGTTCGCGACCTGCGTTGCCACATCGCTTGCCGGCTTGCCCAGCGCCTTTGCGGTGGTCGCCAGCAGCGTTTCAAAGCGCGCGAAGGTCTCAACCTCGGCGGTCAGCTCGCGCGCATTATATTCGCTGAGACCCAGTTCGCCGGTGTAGCGCGCGCGCTTGGCGTCGGGCAGTTCGGGCAGCGAGGCCCGGCATTCGTTCAGGAACGCCTCGTCCAGCTCCAGCGGCAGCAGGTCGGGATCGGGAAAATAGCGGTAATCATGCGCGTCTTCCTTGCTGCGCATGGTCCGCGTGGTGCCGGTATTGGGATCGAACAGGCGGGTTTCCTGCACTACCGCTCCCCCGCTCTCGATCAGATCGACCTGGCGGTTGGCCTCGTATTCGATGACCTGCATCACGAAGCGTACCGAGTTGACGTTCTTAGTTTCCGTTCGCGTGCCGAATTCATCGCCCGGCTTTCGCACCGAGACGTTGACGTCGGCGCGCATCGAGCCTTCTTCCATATTCCCGTCGCACGAGCCGACATAGCGCAGGATCGAGCGCAGCTTGCGGACATAGGCCCCAGCTTCGGCTGGCGAGCGCATATCGGGCATGGAGACGATCTCCATCAGTGCAACGCCGCAGCGATTGAGATCGACATAGCTCATCGTCGGATGCTGATCGTGCATCAGCTTGCCCGCGTCCTGCTCGACATGGATTCGCTCGATGCCGATCACCTTGTCGTTCGGAAGACCAGCCTTCTCATCGGCTCCGATAGTCAAAGAACCCTCACCCACCAGCGGGTGATAGAGCTGGCTGATCTGATAGCCCTGCGGCAGATCGGCGTAGAAGTAATTCTTGCGGTCGAACCGGCTCCACGCATTGATCTGCGCCTCGATCGCCATGCCGGTACGCACCGCCTGACGGATGCACTCGCGATTTGGCACCGGCAGCATTCCGGGCATCGCCGCATCGACCAGTGATACTTGGCTGTTGGGCTCAGCCCCGAACGCTGTCGAAGCGCCTGAAAACAGCTTCGCGTTGGAGGTCACCTGCGCATGGACCTCAAGGCCGATTACGACCTCCCATTCGCCCGTTGCGCCCTGAATGCGGTAGTTACTCATCGTCAATTCGCTTTCCGGTCTCGGAGTCAAAGCGCGCTTCGCCATGGTCGATACGCTTGGCGAGGAAACGCACCAGCAGAAAAACGGCCAGTACACCGACCGCTGCCATCAGGTTGAGAGCCGCCATGCTCATTCGAAGGTACCCATCAACTGTTTCAGCGCCTTTTTATCCTCACTGCGCTGACGAGCCTTACGTTGCCACCGCATACCAAGGTAAATCATCAGGAGTGCCGAGGACGACATTATCACTCCCGCAAGGGATGCGATCAAATCCATTACCACCATCTCTCCGGCTGCGCCTCAAACTCGGCACGCTGCTGGATCGCCAGTCCTGCATTTAGGACGCCTTGCTCGTCGAAAGGCTTGCCGATTAGTTGAAGGCCCAGCGGCAACCCATCAGAATTAAGCATCGCGGGCACACTCATCGCCGGGAGCCCGGCAAGGCTTGCGGGCACGGCGAAGACATCGTTCAGATACATCGTCAACGGATCGTCGCTCAGACTGCCGAGCGGGAAGCTAGCGGTGGGCGTAGTCGGCGCTAGGATCGCGTCGCACTGAGTCCAAGCCTGCTCGAAATCACGCGCCACCAGCGCACGCACCTTCTGGGCCTGCGTGTAATAGGCGTCGTAAAAGCCCGCCGAGAGCACATAGGTGCCGATCAGCACGCGGCGCTTCACCTCGTCGCCGAAACCGGCGGCGCGGGTGGCGGCATACATGTCCTGCAAACCAGCGCCCTCGGGCAGGTCGCGCAGGCCGTAACGCACCCCGTCATAGCGCGCGAGATTGCTCGAGGCTTCGGCGGGCGCAATGATGTAATAGGCGGGCAGCGCGTATTTGGTATGCGGCAGGCTGATGTCGACGATCTCGGCACCGGCATCGCGCAGCCATTGCTTGCCGCGCTCCCAGCAGTCGAGAATCTCGGCATCGGTCCCGTCCATGCGATATTCGCGCGGGATGCCGATTTTCTCGCCCTTGAGGTCTGCGTTGAGGCCCTTCTCCCACGCGGGGACGTCCATCTTCAGGCTGGTCGCGTCCTTGGGATCGAAGCCGGCCATCGCTTCGAGCATGATCGCGCAATCTTCGACGCTGCGCGCCATCGGCCCTGCCTGGTCAAGGCTGGAGGCGAAGGCGACCACACCCCAGCGGGAACAGCGGCCATAGGTCGGTTTGATCCCGGTGATCCCGGCAAAGGCGGCAGGCTGGCGGATCGAACCGCCAGTGTCGGTGCCGGTGGCGGCAGGCGCGATCCTTGCAGCGACCGCGGAGGATGAGCCGCCGGAGGAGCCACCCGGGCTCATCGCGGCATTGCTGCCCGCCTTGCGCCAGGGCGAATTGACGTTGCCGAAGTAGCTGGTCTCGTTCGACGAACCCATCGCGAACTGGTCGAGGTTGAGCTTGCCCAGCATCCCGGCACCGGCATTCCACAAATTCTGCGAAACGGTGCTTTCGTACTCGGGCTTGAACCCTTCGAGAATGTGGCTCGCGGCGGTGGTCTGCACGCCCTTGGTGGCGAACAGATCCTTCATGCCGATGGGCACGCCGCCCATGATACCCAGATTCTCGCCCTTCGCGCGCTTCGCATCGACCGCATCGGCGGACGCGAGTGCGTGGTCGGGGGTCGTGACGATAAAGGCGTTGAGCGCGGCGGCGTCCGCCACGGCTGCGTTGAATGCCTCGGCCACTTCGCGGGCAGTAAAATCACCAGCGGCGACACCGTCGCGGATCGCCTTCACGCCGAGTTGTGTGAACTCACTCATTATTCGATCACCTTGGGCACGCCGAAAAAGCCATGCTCGGCAGCAGGCGCATTGGCGAGCACGTCGTCGCGCCGACCGCCCGCGGTTTCGGGGATGGCATCGACCACGTCGTCACGCAGGCGCAGCTGGTTGGGGATCACCGCGGTCATCGGCTCGACCCCGGTCACGTCGACCTCGCCAAGCTGTTCGACCCAGTTCAGGATCCCATTGAGTTCGGGCACCATGCGCTCGAGCGCGGCATCGTCCATGGCGATGCGCGCAAGCGAGGCAATCTTGGCCACTTCTTCACGTGTAACGGACATGACATGCGCGTTAGCGGCGTGTCGCCCGCCCTTCAAGCGGCGGCTTCACGGTTTTTGCCGGGTCGAACGGTTGGCCCACGGGCTCGTCGCCGATGTAAACCTGCATCAGCGACGCGGGCGCGATCCGGACGCTGCCGGCATCGAGCGCGGCGCGCTCGCGGGCCAGCGACCGGCGTTCCTCGTCCTGTGTCATCGAAGGTTCGACAGTTTCACCCGTAGCGCCCCATTTCCCGTCCGCAAGGCGCAACACATTAGGCGCGATCGAGCATTTGACCGCCGGATCGGCGGCATCCTGCGCAGTCCATCCGGGCCGCGCGCAGGAATCGTTGAAGACCACCGCTGCCGCCCGATCGGGCTGCAAATAAATCCGGCATAGCGAATCGCCCGTGCACAGGCTCGCGTCCCTGATCGCCGCGAGCAGGGTGGCGGGCGCGGTGGCACCTTGCGGCCAGACCTGTGTCCTGCCAGCAAATTTCTGATCGTCAAAGGGATACCGGCTCTTCATCGCCAGCGTGCGCTTCGCCTCTCCGGCGATCAGCACATTCTTCGATTTCGCTAGATCAGCCAGCGCGCGCTTGCCTGCTGGGCCGAAGTCCCAGCGCAGCGCGGCATAGTCGAATTGAGCTGGCGTCACCCTACCGCTTTCCAGCCGCGCGAGCTGGTTGCGAGTGCTGACCGCACCGAAGTCGAAAATGGGCAGCGCGAGGATCAGTGCGAGGGCGCAGACCAGCAAGGTGAGATGGAGATTCGCCTGCCGCAATCTCGCGTGCCACGCACCGCCCTTCCACCCGCGCAAGATCGCCACCAGCCATGCGAATCCATAGGCACAGGCCGCCGCAATCGCGACGAGGCCCCATATCCGCTCGGGGCTGAGGCCATGCTGAGCGACCCGCGTGCCCATGGAAACCGCCGCGAAAACGGTCAACGGCAGGACGGTCAACGCCAATACCATCGCAGCGACCCGCAGAATCGGGCTGGCACTGGCGGCCTCGTCCGAATCGCGGATGATGGCGTTGGCGAGCAGCCACGCACCCGCCGCGCACAGCAGCAGCACCGGCGTGGCGCTGCGCGTCGCCTGCCACAAGACCGCCGGCCCGGACACGACCATCGCGACGAGGAACAGTGCGAGCCCGGCTGCGAGCGGCACGGCGAGGATCGAGAGAACCACCATGGCCACCCGCTGGAGTGTCGCCAGGATTGCGGTCTCGTTTCGCAACACGCCCAGCGCCGCGCCGAAAGCGGCGCCCGACCAAGTCCAGCCGAACCAGTCCTGCTTCATCAGGTCGCGCAGGAAGTCCAGCTTGAGCAGGTGGAACAGCGCGGCAAGCAGCGCGATGACCAGCCACGCTGCACCGGTGAAGGCCAGTGCCCCTGCCAGCGCCAGTGCGTCGGTCCAGGCCGCTTCGTGAATGGCGGGATAAGGCGCACCAAAGCGCGTCCGATGGAAGCCCGCCTGGAAGAGCGGCAGGGCCAACAGTGTGGCGACAACGCCTGCGAAAAAGCCATATTGCGGATCGGCGTAAGCGTCACCGCCCATTGCCGCGCGCCATGCCAGCCCGGCCATCACCAGTCCGGCAATTCCTGCAAATACCAGCGGTTCCGGCCAGTTGATCCGCTCGACCGAAAGCACGGCGGCAATCGAACCGAAGAACAGAAAGCCGATCACAGCCGCCCGCCATGGGTCGAGCCGCTCCATGCCCTGCCCATTCCCGACCAGCCAGATCAGCAGTCCCGTGAGCCCCAGCGCTATGCCAAGAAGCCATGGCCGCAGCGGCCACTGTGAACGATTGTCGATTGTAGCCCCGGTCATTGTCGCCCTCCCCGCTCGCGTATTAGCAGCGCGAATTCGGGCAAGCGAGCGATAAACCGACCATTATCAACGCGCTCCTGCCGAAGCAGGAGCGCAATGTATCAGGCACCGTGCGAACAGCGCTGGGCTCCTGCTTTTGCAGAAGCGCCAAACGCAGATAGCGATTTATTGCGGTGCGGAAGGGTTCGGACCGCCCGGCCCGCCGGCACCGCCCTGCTGCATCTGCTGCATCATCTGCTGCTGCTGCATCATGCGCATGATTTCCTGCTGGCTGCGGAAGTCGACCAGTTCGACCTCGAACACGAGATCGCTGTTGGCGGGAATCACCACTTCGCCGGTCTGCGGATTGGTCTTCTCATCCGCACCGTAAGCCTGCGCGGCAGGAATGCGGACGCGATACTTGCCGCCCTTCTGCATCACCTGAAGCGCCTCGGAGAATCCGGGAACGACGCCATCGACCTGCAAGGGCGCGTTCTGCGACTGGTCGAACACCTTGCCGTCGGTCAGCGTGCCCTTGTAATTGACCAGCGCGATATCGGCCTTGGTGGGGCTTGGCCCTTCACCTTGCTTGAGTGTTTCCACCGTGGTCCCGCCATCGAGGGTCTGCACATGCGGCGCCGCCGCCCATGCGACTCCCGCACCGATCAGGATCGCAATGATCACGCCAAGCCACAGCTTGGTTAGCGATCCCTTGGCAATGGGCTGGAGCGGTACGCGGGTGACTTCGGTCATCGAATTGTCCTGACTGGAATGATTCGCGGGGCAAGCGCCCAAGCAAAAGGGCGCGGAAATGATTCCGCGCCCTGATGGCTTAGCTTGGATTGAGAGGCAAGCCGCGTTTTACAGCTTGCGGGCGGGATCACTTGGTCCCGTCACGCTCCATCCGCTTACGCTCGAGCTTGCGAGCGCGACGAACGGCAGCAGCCTTTTCACGGGCGCGCTTCTCGCTCGGCTTTTCATAATGGCGGCGCAGCTTCATTTCGCGATACACACCTTCGCGCTGCAGCTTCTTCTTGAGTGCGCGGAGTGCCTGGTCGACGTTGTTATCGCGAACGATGATCTGCATAAACTTTCCAAAACCTCGCTTAAATCGGTTGGCAACCCGCGGGCTTGCGAGTCGATGCCTTTATAATTCAACGAAAAACGAGCCGCTTGCGTTCCACAAACGGTCACGAACCCGGCGCGCATAGCCATGAGCAGGGCAATTTGCAAGCCGTTTGGCGGGTTTCCAGTTCCTCGCCTGCGCGCTAAGGGCGCTGACACTATGCCTATGCCCTCACCCCTCAACGCCTCCGCGCTGGTTTTCGCCGGCGGCGGAACCGGCGCCGTTTTGCGTTACCAGCTTGGCCGACTGATGACGCACTGGCTTGGCCCCAATATGATCACCGCCTTTCCCTGGGCGACGCTGGCGGCCAATGTGCTCGGCAGTTTCGCCATGGGTTTGCTGGCGGGATGGCTGGCACGCCATGGCACCCATCAGGAGCCGTGGCGGCTGTTGATCGGCGTCGGAATGCTGGGCGGCTTCACCACCTTCTCCAGCTTCAGCCTCGAGCTGATGCTGTTGATCGAACGCGGACAGGCTTCGACCGCGCTGACCTATGGCGCGGTGTCGGTGCTGGCAGGCCTTAGCGGCCTTTACATCGGCCTGATCGCAATGCGCCTTACTGCATGAGCGATAACGCCGCCCGCGACGTCCGCCAGTTCACCGTCCAGGCCGACGATGACGGGGTGCGGCTGGACCGATGGTTCAAGCGCCACTTGCCGCAAATCGGCTTCGGCACGATCAGCCGCTGGGCGCGCACCGGGGAGGTGCGGGTCGATGGTAAGCGCGCGCGGCCCGAAGATCGCCTGGCCACCGGCCAGCACATCCGTGTTCCGCCTGGCGGCGAGCAGACCGGAAAACCAGCTCAACAGCGCCGCGAACTGACCGCCGAGGAACGCGAACTGGCCGAGGCGATAGTGATCGCCAGCAGCAAATCTGCACTGGTGCTCAACAAGCCCCCCGGCCTCGCGACGCAGGGCGGCACCAAGACCACCCGCCACGTCGACGGGCTGCTCGACGCCTTCGTCGAAGGCGATGACCAGCCGCGCCCACGCCTCGTCCACCGGCTCGACAAGGATACCTCCGGCGTACTGCTGATCGCGCGCACGCCCGGTAGTGCAGCGTTCTTCTCCAAGCGTTTCTCGGGACGGAGCGCGAAGAAAATCTATTGGGCGCTGGTCGTTGGCGTGCCCGAAGTTTCCGAAGGCACCATCGATGCGCCGCTCGCCAAGCAGCCGGGCACGGGCGGCGAGAAGATGCACGTCGATCATGAAGGCGGACAGCCTGCCAAGACGCGCTATCGCGTGGTCGACAAGGTCGGCAAGAAAGCCGCCTGGCTGGAACTCGAACCTCTGACCGGCCGCACCCACCAGTTGCGCGTCCACTGCGCGGCGATGGGAAATCCGATCGTCGGCGATGGCAAATATGGCGGTCAGGACGCGTTTCTCACCGGCACGATCAGCCGCAAGATGCACCTTCACGCGCGCCGTCTCATCATCGATGCGCCGGGCGGCGACACCATCGATGCGACGGCACCCCTCCCTGAGCATTTCGCCGCCAGCATGGAGCAATTGGGTTTCGACACCGGACAGTCCGAAGCCGAGCCACTGCGCGATTCGCCGCCCGAGCGCAGCCGCGCGGAGAAAAAGCAGGCCGCACGCCAGCACGCCAAACAATATCGCAAGGCGCGCCGGGGCGAGCGGCGCACGCGGGCGACTTCGGCCAGCACCACCAAGGGCAAGAAGCCCGCTCCCAAAGGCAAACCGGCCCCCAACAAGCCACGGGGCAAGCGCTGATGCACCCCAATCCGCTGTTCCGTTCCGAAGATCGCGCACTGTTCGAGACGCTGATCGACGAGATCGGTTTCGGCATGGTGTTCCTGACTACCCCGGACGGCCCGCGTGTCGCACACACGCCGCTGCTCTCGACCGAAGATGGTGCAGTGCAATTCCATCTCGCTCGAGGGAATGCGCTGACAAAGCACCTCGACGGGGCGAATACGCTGGTCACGATCAACGGGCCCGACGGCTATGTGAGTCCGCGCTGGTACGCCAATCGCGACACGGTCCCGACCTGGGATTACGTCACGCTGGAACTGGAAGGCCGGGTGCGGCGGATGGACACCGATGGGCTGGAAGCGCTGCTCCACGCCTTGATCCTGCGCCACGAGGGGCGGATCGCGGGCGAACCATGGCAAGCCGAGGACGCGAGCGAAAAGCTCTGGCGCAGCCAGCTCGCCGGGATCGTCGGCTTCGAGCTGGAAGTGCTGGCATGGCGTCCGACGGTCAAGCTATCGCAAAAGCGCAGTCCCGAAGAGCGCGAGACGATCATGACCGGCCTTGAGAGCGCGGGCTCGCCAGCGCTTGCCGCGCTGATGCGGAGCCTCGTAACATGAGCGCCGTACGGCTCGCGGTGTTCGATTGCGACGGCACGCTGGTCGATGGACAGGCGGCGATCTGCGATTGCATGGAGCTGGCGTTCACCGCCGCCGACCTGCCCTGCCCCGACCGCAATCAGATCCGCCGGATCGTCGGGCTGAGCCTCCCGCAAGCATTACGCCAGCTTGCACCTCAAGCCAGCGATATACAGCGCAACCACGCGGTCGAGGCGTACAAGGAACACTATCGCAGCGCGCGCTATGAGGATCGCCTGCATGAACCGCTTTATCACGGGATCAGCGCGTTGCTCGACCGGTTGGCACTGCGCGGCACCGCTCTCGGCGTCGCGACGGGCAAGAGCGATCGCGGGCTGATCGCCTGCCTGACCGCGCATGGTATTATCGACAAATTCGTGACGCTCCAGACCGCCGACCGCCATCCGTCGAAACCGCATCCTGCCATGCTGAATGCCGCGTTGTTCGAAGGCGCGGCTCAAGCCAGCGAGGCGGTGATGATTGGCGACACGATCTTCGACATCGACATGGCGCGCGCCGCCGATGTCCGCGCCATCGGAGTCGCCTGGGGCTATCATGACCCGGACGAGCTGATCGAGGCCGGAGCCGAAGCCGTGGCCCAGACACCGGAAGAACTGGAAGCGCTGATCCATGGCTGAGCGCGATCCCGCCGCCGGGCGCTATGCTATCATGCAGCTCGCTCGCCTCGGCGGGATGGCGATGGTGGTGATTGGCGCAGCCATGTTGGGGGGGGCCATTCCAGGCCCGCACGAGCTGGCAATAGCATTGTTCATCTGCGGCGCGGTGGAATTCTTCTTCCTGCCGCTAATGCTGGCGCGGCGCTGGCGCAGCCCGAAGGAATGAAGCGCTTTTACAAGGACGCCACCGTGCAGCCGGTCGAGGGCGAATGGCAGGTCCACCTCGACGGGCGCGGAGTCAAGACGCAAGGCGGGAAGCGGCAGATTGTGCCCAACACCGCGCTGGCCGAGCTGCTGCGCGCCGAATGGGCGGCGCAGGGCGAAGACCTCGTCCCGGCAAGCTTCATCTACCGCGACATAGCCGACTATGCGCTTGATGTAGTGGAACCGGACCGCGACGCCGCCATTACCACGCTCCTGCGCTACGCTGAAACGGATACGCTATGCTATCGCGCCGATCCGGAGGATGCGCTGTGGCACAGGCAATGCGCCGTTTGGGACCCGTTGCTGGAGGCCATAGAAACGCGCGAAGGCGTGCGCTTCCAGAGGGTCAGCGGAGTGATGCACAAACCGCAAGGCGCAGATGTGTTGGACAGGTTGCGCGCCCGGCTCGAACAGCTCGACGCGTTTACTCTCGCTGCGCTGAACACTCTTACCAGCCTCGCCGCATCGCTGACCATCGGGCTGTCGGCGCTGGAACCGGATGCCGATAGCCAGACGTTATGGGATGCCGCCAATCTTGAGGAAGACTGGCAGGCCGAACAATGGGGCAGCGACGCAGAAGCCGAAGATCGCTGCGAATTTCGCCGCCACAGCTTCGCCGCAGCGCTTGCCTTCGCACGCGCCGCTCAGGGTTGAACCGATCGCGCGACGATCTAGGTTGCCGCCGATGCTTTCTCACCTGCCACGCCTTCTGCTGACCCTTGCCGCCATCCTGGGCTGTGCCGCAGCGTCCCATGCGGAGCCGGTCTCCGCACTCACGCCCGCCGACTCGGCCATCATCCGCGATGTCGCCGATGGCGCAGGGCCGAGCCAGGTCATCACAATGGGCAAATACGTTCTGGTGGTCGATCCATGGAACCTGCAAATCCGTCGCTATCTCGCCGACGACATCCACAGTCGGCCCGCGATCTGCCTGTTCCCGCGCACATTCGCGCCGGGTCGCGTGGTCCGCACGAAGGCGGGAGTGCGGCTGATTGCCGAACCCTACGGCCCCGATGGCAAGGGCGGATATAATTTGCGCGAACGTAGCGCGATGACAATTACCCCGGCCCAAGTTCGGGATATGCCCATCGTCGGACCATGCCGGTTCGACATCGGCGCGGTTCGTCGGACGGACACACCACCGCGTATTCGCGCAAGCGATGACAGGTCGGACAGCGCGTCCTACCCGCTCCCCAGCGGCACGCGGGCGTGGATAGCGCCGCAGGGCAAAGCAGGTTCGCAGGTTTATGCCGTCCGCTATGCCGGTTCGCTGTCGCATGGCCGCAGCCTGCTATGGTGGAGCGAAGTGGGCGGTGAGCCGCCTGCCGCCTCGGCGAACGGGTTGCCACCCGAAGCCGGACGCCTGATGGTGCGGCAATATGTCGGCGTTTTCGATGCTGCCGGGGGCCCTCCGCAATCGGTGGTGCAAATCATTACCGCCCATGTCCCGCCCCTGCTGCCCGACCACGTAATTCCCAAGCCGACAAAGCTCGAAAAGCCGGGGCTCGAATTCATTTCGGGTGGCACCGGTCCCCATGGCGATGCGATCTGGATCGCCGCCGCGAACATGCCCGACGAGGGGCGCGGCCAGTTTGAGTTGCGACGTTATGACCTCGCCAAATTCGCGTCATCTTCTGGCGCCGAGATCGAACTGGTCCCAAGCGCCAACCGGCCCGAGCCGCTTGCCGACCGCAACGATCCTGCACCGGGCCACGATGCCAATGAGGATGCAAACCTCGCCGCGCGCGACAACCGACCTGCCTCTTTCGGGCAGGTGCGCAAGACGCTGCAGCAGCAGATCGCGTTCCGCTGGCAATTTCCAGAGGACGGGCAGGCGCACCCGTGTGATGGGCGGGACAAATGCACGGTCGCTGCGAACGAAGACGGTGCGCTCGGCACCGGACCGCAATTCACCTATCCGGTCGGCGACGACGCTCATCCCCACGGCGGCGCGCTATGGGTGCAACCGCGCGACCTTGTCGGGGTTCGCCCGGGCACATGGATCCAGTCCGTGCCCTACTCAATCGGCGGTGTGGACCTCGCCGATACTTTCGCAAAGCGACTGGCCGCCAATTATGGAAGCGACCGGAAAACCGCCACGCCCGATCCGATCGGACATATCGGCGAAGGGATGGAGTGGCATGGTGAGGACACCCATTATCCGCTGGGGATCGATTGTTCGGCGCTGATCGCGATGGTCTATGACGTGAAAATCCGTTCGACCGGGCGGATGGTGCGCGCCAACGTGCTGCGCGGAAAGGATGGCCATGCCTATGCCGTTCCGCTCGGCCCGGATCAGGGCTGCCCGGAGCCAGTCCAGAACTTCGCCGATCTGAAACCCGGCGACATCCTGTTGCGCAACGGACACGTGGTGATCTTCAACGGCTTCACCACCGTGGCAGATGCCCCTGGGAGGTCACGTGCCATGCGCGTGTTCGAATCCACCTCGCGCTGCGGAGCGGTTTGCGAAAGCGTCTATGATCCGACCTATTTCGCAGGCTGGTGGATGCTGCGGATGGATCATGGAGCGACCGATAATTGCCCGCTGTGGCTGGAAGACAGAACCCCAAAACGCGCAGGCACCTAGGGGTATTTGCGTATAATTAGCCATTAATCCCCGATAGCCATACGGATGGAAGGGGTTACGATGGACGGCTCGAGCAAATACCAGGCGGCGCTCAACGCACTGAATCGTACGCATTTGCTGGCTGAATTCGATCTTGCAGGAAACGTGCCGTGGGCCAACGAGCTGTTTCTCGAAGCCACCGGCTATCAATTGGCGGAAATCGAAGGCCGCGGCCACCGGATGTTTTGCGACATCGCCTATAGCAAGACGCCGCAATATCGCGAGTTCTGGGACAAGCTCGCGCTCGGCCGATCGCATGATGGCACTTATCAGCGATACGGCAAGAACGGCAATCCGGCAGTGCTGCGCGCAACTTACAATCCCATTCTCGATGAACACGGTCACCCGACCAGCGTCCTGAAAGTTGCCACGGACATCACCGCCGAAAGATTGCGAGAAGCCAATTTCGAAGCCATTTCGCAAGAGATGAACCGGTCGCACGCAATCATCCAGTTCAGTCTGGAGGGCCATATCCTCGAAGTGAACGACGCGTTTATAAGCCTTTTCGGGTATCGTCGGTCGGAATTGATCGGTCGTCATCACCGTATTCTGGCCAAGCCCTCCTATGCCGCCTCGATCGAATACCAGCAGTTTTGGGACCGGCTGGGCCGCGGGGAATGCGATCAGAGGCGCTATTGCCGGGTTGACAGCAAGGGCCGCGATGTGTGGATCCAGGCAACCTACAGCCCGATTCTGGACCTCGATGGCCGACCGACACGGGTTATCAAGTTCGCCAATGATATCAGCCGCGAGATCGATCTCGAGCGTCAGGCGCAAATCCGCTTAAGGGACAGCGAGGCTCTGCGCGACGAAATGTCCGCGCGTCGCAACGAACTCGAACAATCCATGGCCGAAATCGATCATGTGGTGAAGATCATCGCCAATATCACGGCACAGACCAAGATGCTGGCCATCAATGCTGCGATCGAGGCTGCACGGGCGGGCGAACATGGTCGCGGGTTCGCAGTGGTCGCCAATGAGGTCAAGACACTGGCCGATGCCACGCGGCGATCGACCGATCAGGCAACTGCCATGCTGAACCGTCGTGGCCGCGCGAATGTGCAGGACGAAGTTGAACCCGATAGCGTCAGGGCCGCCTGACACGTAGTAAGCATCAGCCCGGTTTTACCCAGTCGGCGACTTCACCGGCGATCTGGTTTGCTGCCTCATCGAGCGCGCGGCCGACCGGCCCCGCCTTCGCCTCGACACCCGGAATACGCGCTTCGAACCGGCGCGTCGTAACCGGATCGGATGCCGTCGCGCCCGATTTGGTGACATCCAGGACCGCTACGACGGTTGAACTACCCGCGTCGTAGCCAAAATCACGCAACACTCCGGTCAGCTGCACAGAGTAGGGGGTGCCCGGACTTTCGCCATCGATCACCAGCTGACCGTTCTTTGCGCGGATCGTTTCGCCGATCAGCGCGCGCATAAGCCGCGCGGGCTTGTCGACCCATTGCGCATCCTTGAGATAAGCGATCGAACTGCCGGTAACCTGCACTGGCACGCGCAGCACGTCGAGCTTTTGCGGCGCGTCGAAATCACCCATCTCCACCGCCTGACGGGAGTCGCCATGCTCCATCGTCCCGGCAGGGGCTGCGGCGGTAGGCGTGAGCACCAGCAGGCTTGGCGGCGGCTTTGAGCCGAAGCTGACACAGCCTGCGAGCAGCATGAGCGGTGCCGTCAGACCGGCGAGTCGGATCAATCGCACAACTGTGTTCCTCATGGCTTGTAGTCGGGCAGCTTGGACCCGCCAATCAGCGATCCTGCCCCCTGATTGTTGAGCTTCTCAGTGACCTGACGCAGCGCCTTGCTGGTGGCGCGCAGATCACGCATCGTCGCTTCGGCAGCGGGCAGCGTGCTCTGGGTCAGCTCCTTGGTCGCGGGCTGCGCGTCGTTAAGAGTCGCCTTCAAGGCATCGGCTGCCCCGCTCGCAGATTTGAGTGTATCCTGCAATTGCGCGGCGAGCTTGTTGCCGTTCTGGTCCAGCAGCTTGTTGGTCGAATCCGCAACCTTCTGGAACTGCTCGAGCGTTCCACTCGCTTCGCGCAGGGTCACCTGCAGCTCGGCCAGTGTGCGTTTGACTTCGGGTGTAGCGCTGGCGAGGTTCGCCGTCATTTTGTTGGTGTTGGCCAGAATGCCGGCAATCGACGCCTGATTCTTGTCCGACAGCAATTCGGTCAAACGCTCGGTCAGCGTGGCCAGCCGTTGCAACAGCAGCGGAGCATTAGCAAGGATTTCACCGAAGCCGCCGGCCTTGGGGGGAATGATCGGCTTGCCTTCGGTGCAGGCAGTCGTCTCGCAAGTGATCGGCGGTCGGCCACGGCGCGCGCCATCGAGCAGGATGGTCGACACCCCGGTGAACGAGCTCTGGATAGTGGCCGTGGTACCGACAAGGATCGGCACGTCCTCTTTTACCTTGATCCGCACCCAGACGAATTCGGGATCCTTGTCCCACAGATTGATGGTATCGACCTGTCCCACCGGAACGCCGGCAAAGGAAACTTCCGAGCCTTTCCCGAGGCCTGAGACCGATTGCTTGAAGAAGATATCGTATTGCTTCTGCTCGCCGTGGTTGAGGCGCGCGATCCAGACGATGAATATCGCCAGCGCAGCCAGCAGCACCAGCGTAACCGCTCCGACCCAGACGTGATTGGCCCGTGTTTCCATCGCTTGCGCTTATCGTCCCCTGTTCGTGGCCATGTTGCGGTACATTTTTTCCTATGCCTTGCCTGCCGGGGGCTTGTCCAACGCTTTGACGGCATTGGCCGCAACCGGCATATCCATATGCTTGCGCAACTCGTCGAGCGCCTGCGCGGTCAGCGCCGCGCGCCCACGCGGACCGTTGAAATATTCCTGGATCCACGGATGGTCGAGCTTCATCAGGTTTGGCACCGTATCGACCGCAATCACCTTCTTGTCGGCGAGCACCGCGACGCGGTCGCAGATCTCGTGCAGCGTATCGAGATCGTGGGTGATCAGGAACACCGTCAGGCCGAGCGTTTCCTTCAGATCGCGGGTCAGATTGTCGAAGGCCGCCGCACCAATCGGATCAAGGCCCGCGGTCGGCTCGTCGAGGAACAGCAGTTCCGGGTCGAGCGCCAGCGCACGCGCCAGCCCCGCGCGCTTACGCATTCCTCCCGAGAGTTCGGAAGGATACTTGCTCACTGCGTCCTCCGGCAAGCCAGACAGGCGCACCTTGTAGCGCGCGATCTCATGGGTCAGATCGGCGGACAATTCGGGATAGAATTGCTTGATCGGAACTTCGACGTTCTCGCCCACGGTGAGTGTGGAGAACAGCGCCCCGCCCTGGAACAACACACCCCAGCGATCCCGCACGCCGAGCACCTGATCGGGCTCGGCACCGGTGATCGAGCGCCCGAACACCCTGACCTCGCCCGCGTCCACCGGCTGCAAGCCGATGATCGCGCGCATCAGCACCGATTTTCCCGTACCCGACCCACCGACGACGCCCAGAATTTCGCCGCGCCGCACCTCGAGATCGAGGTCGTCGTGGATCACCTGCTCGCCAAAACTGGTTTTCAACCCCTCGACCACGATCGGATAGTCGCCCCGGAATCGCTCATCCGGCCTCAGCACGGCATCCTGTTCGGGATCCTTCGCGCCCATCAATTCCATCCGATGTTGGTGAAGAACACGGCGAAAAAGGCATCGATCACGATGACGGCGAAAATCGCCGAAACCACCGACATCGTCGTGCGCATGCCGACTTCTTCCGAATTGCCCGCCACCTGCATCCCGTTATAGCAGCCCGCCAGCGCCACGATCAGCCCGAACACCGGCGCCTTGATCAGCCCCACCCATACATCAGTGATGGGCACGACTTCCTGGATACGCTGGAGGAAGTTCAGGAACGGGATCCCGATGGCGAAATTGGAGATGGTCGCGCCGCCGATGATCGCGACGACGGATGCGTAAAAGCCCAGTAACGGCATCATGAACACTGCCGCCATGATTCGCGGAATCACCAGCGCTTCCATCGGGGAAATGCCGATCGTACGCATCGCGTCGATTTCCTCGGTCAGCTTCATCGTGCCGATCTGTGCGGCAAAGGCGGACCCCGAGCGGCCCGCGACCATGATCGCGGTCATCAGCACGCCCAGTTCGCGCAAGGTGATCCGTCCGACCAAATTAACCGTGAGCGTCTCCGCCCCGAACTGCGACAATTGCACCGCGCCTTGCTGAGCAATCACGATGCCGATCAGAAAGCTCATCAATCCGATAATTGGCAGCGCCGACACCCCGACCAGCTCAAGCTGGCGCACCAGCGCCTTGTAGGCGAAGCGATGCGGATGGCGGATCACACTGAAGCTCGACATAATCAGCGCACCGAAAAAGCCGAGAATGCCATAGGCGCCGGAGCGACCACTATAGACGATATCGCCCATCTTTTCGGTCACCCGGACAAACACGCTTGCCCGCTCGGGCCGGATTGCCTCGTCAGTGGTAAACTCGCCCATTTCGGAGATCAGGCGTTCCGCGCGATCGTTGCATCCGGTAATCTCGGCATCGAGCCGCCGCGCCGCACGAGCAACAATCCAGGCACCCACCGTATCGATTTCCGCGACATCGGTAAGGTCGAATCGAGCGATGGCCTGCTCGACGCTTGCCAGACGTGGCTCGACATCGCTGATCGTCGCGATCAACCACGGGCCGGTCAGCGCCAACGCGGCGCCGCCCCCTTCTTGCTCTTCGATCGCGAAATCGGCGCGTTCCATCGGGCACAGCCTATGCGGGCAAATCCCGGGCTTCACAAGGCCATCAACGCTGTTCTTCGTGTTGCGCAGAAGAAAAGCGGCTGGCAAAGGCACCGCCCATGACCACCGAACTCACCAAGACCTTCGATCCCGCCGAAATCGAACAGCGCTGGTACGCGCATTGGGAAGAAAACGGGCTGTTCCGCCCCGAACGGCCGGACGCCGAGCCCTTCACGATCGTCAATCCACCTCCAAACATCACCGGCAGCCTGCATATCGGCCACGCGCTCGACAACACGTTGCAGGATATCGTAATCCGCTACGAACGGCTGCGCGGCAAGGATGCGCTGTGGGTGGTCGGCACCGACCATGCGGGCATCGCAACGCAGATGGTGGTCGAACGCCAGCTGGAGCAGCACCAGGATAAGCGCACCAACTATAGCCGCGAGCAATTCGTCGACAAGGTGCGGGAATGGAAAGCGGAAAGCGGCGGTGCGATCACGCGGCAGCTGCGCCGCCTGGGCTGTTCGATGGACTGGTCACGCGAACAGTTCACGATGGACCCGCATTTTTCCTCCGCCGTGATCAAGGTGTTCGTCGATCTTTACAACGACGGGCTGATCTATCGCGACAAGCGGCTGGTCAACTGGGACCCCAAGCTGAAAACCGCGATCAGCGATCTTGAAGTGGAAACGCGCGAGGTGCCGGGGCATTTCTGGCATTTCAAATATCCGCTGGCCGATGGCGTTAAGACGGCAGATGGCAAGGATTATCTGGTCGTCGCCACCACCCGCCCCGAAACCATGCTCGCCGACATGGCAGTGGCGGTGCATCCGAGTGATGAACGCTATGCCAGCGTGGTGGGTAAGGAGATCCTCCAGCCGATCACCGGGCGGCGCTTCAAGGTGGTGGCGGACGAACACGCCGACCCTGAACTGGGCAGCGGTGTGGTCAAGATCACGCCGGGCCACGATTTCAACGACTTTGAGGTGGGCAGGCGCGCGGGCATGAAGGCGGGCGAGATGCTCAACATGCTCGATGGCGAGGCCCGCGTGGTGCAGACCGCCGACGGTCTGGTACCGGATGAATTCCTCGGCCTCGACCGGTTCGACGCACGCAAGCTGGTGGTCGAGCGGATGAAGAATTGCGGCTGCCTGATCCCGCATGTCACCGAAAAGGACGGCGAGCGCACCGAGCATGACGCCGAACCGCGCACGATCCAGCAACCCTTCGGCGACCGGGGCGGGGTGCCGATCGAGCCGTGGCTGACCGACCAGTGGTATGTCGATGCCGAAAAGCTCGCCCAAAAGCCGATCGAGGCGGTAAAATCGGGCGCGGTCGAGATCGTCCCCAAAAGCTGGGAGAAGACCTTCTTCAACTGGATGGAAAACATCCAGCCATGGTGCGTCAGCCGCCAGCTGTGGTGGGGGCACCGGATTCCGGCTTGGTATGCCGAGGATGGCCGCGTAATCGTGGCCGAGAATGCCGAGGCCGCGCAGAGCCTCGCCGGACCCGGTGTTTCGCTGACGCAGGACGAAGACGTCCTCGACACATGGTTCTCCTCCGCCCTGTGGCCCTTCGCCACGCTCGGCTGGCCGGACAAGACCGCGCTGCTCGACAAGCATTTCCCCAACGACTTACTGATCTCAGGCTTCGACATCCTGTTCTTCTGGGACGCACGGATGCTGATGCAGGGGTATCAGTTCATGGGTGAGGCCCCCTGGCCGCGGCTCTACCTCCATGGGCTGGTCCGCGCGGCGGACGGCGCGAAGATGTCCAAGTCCAAGGGCAATGTCGTCGATCCGCTGGGCCTGATCGACCAGTACGGCGCGGACGCGCTGCGCTTCTTCATGGCGGCGATGGAAAGCCAAGGCCGCGACATCAAAATGGATGACAAGCGGGTCGAGGGATACCGCAACTTCGCCACCAAACTGTGGAACGCGGCGCGCTTCTGCCAGTCGAACAGCATCGGCGCGAGCGACACCATCGCCGCCCCGACAGCAAGGCTCGCCGCCAACCAATGGATCATCGGCGAGGTGGTGGAAACGCTAGCAGAACTCGACAAGGCGATGGCCGAGCTGCGCTTCGATGCGGCGGCCAATGCGATCTATCATTTCGTGTGGGACCGCTTCTGCGACTGGTATCTGGAACTGATCAAGCCGGTGTTCTCTGGCGATGCCGACAGCCTGGCGGCGGTCGAGACCCGCGCGGTGGCCGGTTGGGCGCTCGACCAGATCCTCGTCATGCTGCACCCGTTCATGCCCTTCATCACAGAAGAGCTGTGGCACGCGCAGGGCGAGCGGCCTTATGAACTGATCCTCGCCAAATGGCCCGCGCATGAGGCGCAGGTGTCCAAGGACGCGACCGACGCCATCGACTGGATGATCGAGCTGACCACGGTCGTCCGCAGCGCGAAGAACGAAGTCGGGATCGCGCCGGGAGCCAAGCTGGCCGCCTTCTGCGCCAATCCCTCGGAGCTTGCCCGCCGCGTGGTCGAGCGGTCGAGCGCCGCAATCGAGAGGCTTGCGCGGCTGACCCCGGTGACTTTTGGCGAGGCACCGGCAGGGGCGGCAATGCAGGTCACCGCAGGCGGCGATCTGTTCGTCATCCCGCTCGAAGGCGTGATCGATATCGATGCCGAAAAGGCCCGTCTTGCCAAGGCTTTGGAGGCCAGTCGCAAGGAAGCCAAATCGCTCGAAGGGCGGCTCAATAACGCCAATTTCGTCGAGCGGGCCAAGCCCGAAGCGGTCGAAAAGGCGCGCACCGATCATGCCCATCACACCGCCGAGATCGCACGGCTGGAGGCGGCGCTGGCACGGCTGGGCTGACCACCCTCGGCTTCGCGGGCGTTTCCTACGCGCGGGCGTTGTGCGATGGTACGTCAATGACCATGCCCGCATCCGCCCTGAACGCCAGCATTCTTGCGGGTTTTGACGCATCCATGCGGCCAGCGGTTTTTACCCCTTGGACCGTGTTCCATGTGTTCCAGATTGTAGGACCGGCAGGAGAGCGATCATGGCGTTAGTGCTGGCGACCGACGAGAGCGGCGGGCCGGAGATTTTCGCATCGGTTCAGGGCGAAGGGGCGAGCGCGGGAATGCCCGTCGCGTTCCTGCGGCTGAGCCGGTGCAACCTCGCCTGCCACTGGTGCGACACCGCCTATACATGGCATTTCGAGGGCGATAACCGCCCCCACAGATCGGGCCGAACCTATGATCGCAAGGCCAATCAGGTCACGCTGGAGGTGGGCGATGTGGCAGAGCGCATTCGCGTGCTGGGGCAAAAGCGCCTCGTCGTGACCGGGGGCGAACCGCTGTTGCAGGCAGGCCCGCTGGCCGAATTGCTCGAAGCGGTCGACGATATGAGCGTTGAGGTCGAAACCAATGGCACGGTCAAGCCACCTGCCCGGCTCGACATTCGCATCGACCAGTTCAACGTCAGCCCCAAGCTGGCGCACAGCGGCAATCCGGCCGAACTGGCGCTGCTGCCCGAACGGCTCGCCGCATGGTCCGCCGACCCGCGCGCATTCTTCAAATTCGTGGTGGCCTCGCCTGAGGATGTCGAAGAGGTGCTGGCGCTCAAGCGCAGCTACGCCATCCCGGCCCAGCGTATCTTCCTTATGGCCGAGGGGACCGACAGCGCCACGCTGCACGCGCGCGAGCAATGGCTGGTGCCGCTATGCCTCGAACACGGCCTGCGCCTGTCGGACCGGCTGCATATCCACCTGTTCGGCGATACGCGGGGGACGTAATTTGTTTGCGCCATCTGCCGATCGATTTTCGGCAGGGTGTAGCGAGAATGGCGAGCCGCGAGAACCGGCGCACAGCGACCTTTCAGGTCGTGAGCACCGGAAGCGCAGCGGATTGCCATTCGCAGCCCGCCCTGGCGGAAATCAGCCCTGGCTCCGCCAGCGCTGGACGATACGCTCGACTGCATCTTCCTCGCCGCCGGACTTGCTCCACAATTCGACGAAGCTCGGGTCTTCCGACGCCGGACGCTTGGATTCATCGAGCGTGTCGAAGCTGACGCGGATGGGGATCGCCACACCCTCGCCGCAGATGATGCACTCGCGGTTGCGCAGGGCGGGGATCGAATCGAGGAAGCCGCGCGCGCCTTCGGGCATGGCGGCCTTCACGAAAGCCTGGTCGCGATCGTTGTTCAGGCGCATCGAGATGATCGTGCCGCACTGCGACAGCACTCCCTCGGCAAGGTCGGACGGGCGCTGCGTGATAAGGCCTAGGCTGATCCCGTATTTACGGCCCTCCTTGGCGATGCGCGAAAGCACCCGGCCAACCGAACTATCGTCAGCATATTTCTCTGACGGGACGTATCTATGCGCTTCTTCGCACACCAGCAGGATCGGGCTGGTCTTTTCCTCGCGGCCCCAGATGGCGAAGTCGAACACCAGACGGCTGAGCACGGCCACAACCGTCGAGGTGATGTCCGATGGAACGCCGGACACATCGATGATCGAGATCGGCTTGCCCGAGGCCGGCATACGGAAAATGCGGCACAGGAAATCAGTCATCGTGTCGCCGACCAGCATTCCGGAGAACATGAACTGGTAGCGCGGATCGCTCTTGATCTCGTCGAGCTTGGTCTTGATGCGCATGTAGGGCGCGGAATTGGTCGACTTGTCGAGCTTGCCCATCTGCGTCTGGATCTCGTTGGAAAGGTCCGAGAGCAGATAGGGGATTGGCGAATCGACGGTGATCTTGCCCAGAGTTCCTGCCAGACGGCTCTTGGAACGCGCGGCGAGCAGGCACTTGGCAAGGATGTCGGCGTCGACCTGCCGCTCGTTGCCCAATCCAGTCAGCAGCACCTCACAATGTTCCTCGAAATTCATCAGCCAATAAGGCATCTGCAGGTTCGAAACGTCGAGAATCACGCCGGTGTTGCGGAACGCGGCGGAATATTCGCCGTGCGGGTCGATCATTATCACATGGCCTTCGGGTGCGGCTTCGCAGATGCGGTGAAGAATCAACGCGGTACTTGTCGATTTTCCCGTGCCGGTGGACCCCAGAAGCGCGAAGTGGCGGCCGAGCAGCGCATCGATATAAAGCCCTGCACGAATGTCCTTGGTCGGATAGACACGCCCGATAGTGATCGCATTGCGCCCGTCGCTGGCATAGACCTGTCGCAGATCCTGCGTGGTTGCCGGATAGATCAACGCGCCGGGCACGGGATAGCGGGTCACACCGCGCTTGAAGCTGTGCAGCTTGCCGGTCAGCTTTTCTTCCTGCCCTTCGCCGAGGAAATCGATATTGGCAATGATCGAGTTTTCGCTGCGGCCCTGTTTCTGATTGCGCACGCTGGCGAGCAGCCATGTCTGGCCGACGCGGATCTTGATCTGGCTGCCGACCTGCCCGGCAAGCGCAACCGATGGATCGGCATCTTCCATGCATTCGTTGAGGCGTTGCAGGTCGATTGCGATCTGCGAACTGGACCCGGCAATTTCCAGCACTACGCCGATCGGCTGCAGCGCATTGTCGCTGGCCGGGACGGTTGCCGGATCAGCAGCACCGATCGCAGGCTGTTGCGCAGCTTGCTGAGCACCATTCAGCGCCTCTTCGATGCCTGACTGGATCTCCTCCGCCGATGTCGGGCTTTCACGCAAAATACTGCGCCGTGGTGGCTGTGCACCCTGCTCCTTCGCAGGATCGAAGGTGCGGAATTGATCGTAGTTCATATCAGACATTTCGATGAGCCGATCCCCTGGCTGTCCCTGCCATCGGGCATTAGATCGGATGGGTTAAAAAGCGGTCAATCGGGCATTTTGGCGACGGTCCGATCCGCACTCAGATCATCGAGTAGAATCGCCCTGCACCCCATCCCATGCCCACCGACAACACCACTGCAATCAGGCCGTAAGCGAGGGAATCGTGCTGAGCAGTGCTGGCGATAAAGCGTTCGAACCCGACCTTTTTCACATCGACATCGGTCTGAGCGGAAGCGATGACCCTGCCGTTCGCAATGGCGAAAGTTTCGGCGGTGTAAGTGCCGGTCACGACATTCGACGGCAAATCAATGCGAGCTTGGTACAAAACCTTTCCGCTGACGGTAACTCCGCCAATGTTCTCCTTATACAATCCCTCGCGGCTGCGCAGGTCGACCAAACCCTCGGCAAAACGCCGCTGGCGGACGGGATCAATGACCCCACTAGGAGAAAGCTGAATGTATTTCGTCCCGAATTCGTAGATCGCAGCGGTTTTCTCGTCGACGATGTCCTTGATCGGACGAGTGCTGGCGACCGCAAAAAAAGAAGGCGCCGAGCGGAAATCGGTGCTGTCGGAGTTGATCCAGATGCCGCCGAAACGCTCCTTTTCGCGCAGACGGATCGGCTCTGATGGCCCTTGCAAGACCACAACGATGTCATAGTCCTGGCCGCCCACGCGGCCTGCCGGATCGAGGATCGCTCCGAACAGTAGCAGTTCGGTACCTTTGAACCCCTGCCGCACCTGCACCTCGTGCTGCGAAACCTCAGGCACCAGCACCGGATCGCGCGCTCCTATCGCAAACACAGCGAACAAGGCCAGAAGCGCCGCTCTCACAGTGCCGATACCGTAAACAGCTCGTCCGGCCTGACACCCAGGCCGAAGAGCATCTTGAACGCGATCAGCAGAACCACTGCCGCCAGCACCAGCCGCAGTACCTCGGGCTTGGCACGTCCGGCGAACTGCGTCCCCATCTGTGCGCCGGTGACCGATCCAATCAACAACAGCGCAACCAGCACCATGTCGACCGCATGCGTGGTCAGCGAATGCATCATCGTGGCGAGAATGGTGGTAAAGACCACATTATACAGACTGGTCCCGACCACGACATTGGCGCTCATCCCCAGCACGTAGAGCATGGCAGGAATCAGCAGGAAGCCGCCACCGATGCCCATCAACATCGACAATATGCCCACCACCATGCCCAGTATCAGCGGTGCGAGCGGAGAAATATACAGCCCTGATCGATAGAACCGCCAACGCCACGGCAAGGCGCTGACCAGTGGATGGTGGCGTCGGCGGCGTGGGGCCGCAGTGCCCTTGCCCGAATTGCGGAGCGCCTGCCACGCCTCGCGCGCCATCATCGCTCCGATCGAACCGAGCAGCACAACGTAGAGCGCGCTGATGACCACGTCGATCTGGCCGATGGAGCGGAAAAAGCGGAACAGCAACGAACCGATGCCAGCGCCAATGCCTCCGCCAACGACCATTACCGAACCCATCCGGTAATCGACGCCATTGCGCTTGGAATGCGCGAACAGGCCCGACACGCTGGCGCCGGTTACCTGGGTCGTAGCAGATGCCGCAGCGACCGTCGGCGGAACACCGTAGAAGATCAGCAGTGGCGTGGTCAGGAATCCCCCGCCGATCCCGAATAGTCCGGACAGCATTCCCGTAACCAGGCCAAGGGCGACGATCACCAGCCCATTGACCGAAAGATTCGCAATCGGGAGGTAAACGTCCATATGGCACGCCGTATCGCAGGCGTGGGCCAGTGGGAAGGCGGTGGTGATCGTTCCGGCTTAAAAGCCAGTCGACAGGGTCAAAGCTGCACCACTTGCAGGTTCGGCGTCGCCCAACACCCGTAGTCTGTAATCGAGTGCCACACGCG
This sequence comes from Qipengyuania algicida, assembly GCF_009828025.1. GTDB lineage: Bacteria > Pseudomonadota > Alphaproteobacteria > Sphingomonadales > Sphingomonadaceae > Qipengyuania > Qipengyuania algicida. The sequence continues at coordinate 411,809 of NZ_WTYA01000001.1, forward strand.
CCGGTACCGGCCCGATAGAGAGGGAGAGGCTGGCACTTGGGCCGACATCCAGCCGCTTCGCGCCCTTCTGAATGCCAGCCCTCGTTCCTGCACCCGCATTCAGACGCGTATCGCCACGTTGCGCCAAGGTACGCTCTGCGACCAAGCTCCCATCAGCGAAAGCGGTTGCGTAAGAGCCGCCGACATAGCCCGCCTGAACATAGCCGCGCGCGGCAAAATCCAATGGCAAGCCCGCATTATCAATCCCGGTCGTAACGAAAATCGCAGGCCTGATTTCGGTGCCCCCTGCTCGCCGCGTTGCGCGTGCTTCCATATGGGCGGAAATTGGCTAGGCTGAAAAAGGGCGCGCGGAGAAGCCAGCAGCCAGTTCGCTCTCGCTCTGTCGCACGAGACCTTGGCTCGCACGAAGTTACGCGGCGGCGCGGTGGCCACCCGATGCTGGCGCGAGCCGATAGCGCAGGACGGCACCTATCTGACTAAGTCCGTAGACGGGTGGCCGAACGCCCCCGATCGCTGCATTTGCGTTCGATCCTTGCCGCAGAAATAGCCAGCCATCCGCCGACCACCGGTCGCTTCCTCCGGTCTTGGAAGGGGTTTGCCCGCGCGCAAAATCCGACACTTCCGCTCGCGCCTGGGGCTGCGTGACGACGGATCGTTCGTCGCCTGTTTGCTGCGTCGACAGAACTCGTGCCACTGCAGCCGGAATTGGCAAATCGCACATGGCAGCCATCCACAACAGGGTTTGACCCGCAGCCATTTTATCCTTGCACATTTCGCCCTAAACGATCGGACGCTGGAGCAAAGGTGCAGGTTCTGGCAGGAAATGTGAATCGACATCGCTGGAAGTGTCGCTACCATCTCCTTGCGCCTGCTTCATCGTCGCGGCATCCGGCGCATCGCGACCGGCCTGACTCGCCAAAGCAGGCCTTGGAATCGGCAGGTAACGCAATCGTTCGGATACCGGTAGTTGGATCACGCTAGCGCGAAAAACGATCCAGCCGATCAGGATGATCGCGATAACAGCCAGCGGCCGCCCCTTGATCTTGGCAGGTGACGGCCCCCAACCGCGCTTCATGCTGACAATCCCTGCGCCACTGAGCGGACCGGATGACTGGAATGCTCGGTCTTGTCCCATTTTACGGGCGCACCATTCAGGCTGCGAGCATAGGCAACCAAAGCTCGGCGTCCGGCAATGATCGCAATCGTGTTCGAGACGACGACACGTGGGATGGCCAGTGCTCCCTGCCTCAATCCATGCTCACGCGCGGTGAACACGGCGCGCAACACCACGCGCCATAAAAGCGAGACGGAGTTCGCCCAAAGCAGGATCGCGAGAGCAGGAGAAATTGTCATCGGAGTAACAGTTCCAAGTGATTCCAATAGCAACCGCACCGAATTGACGACGATCAACACAGAGGCAACGGCCAGCAAAAGCGCGGCGAACGGTCCACGGGCGGTCGCGCAACTGCTTCCACAGATCGGCGATTCCGCCGCTCCAGCCAAGTCGGTCCCAGCCCTGCAACGCTATTCCGTGAACCCAGCGGGTCATCTGACGAACTGCAGCACTGAGCTGAGCGGGAAAAGAGGCCCGCCTGGCAATCACGCGACCTTGTTCAGTCCTCGCACGCAGACACCTCGTCTCTCCGCCAAGAGCGGGCACCAATTGGCCGAGTTCATAGTCTTCGGTCAGCGCTCCAGCAGCAAACGGCCCGTCCCCTCCTCGGACGCGGTCGAGTCGCTCGATCATTACCCGGTCGATCGCACAGCCGACACCTGCACCGGGTATGGCCGCACCCATAGCCTGGCGCACGACCATCGTCTTGCCATGGGATTCGGCGAACTCATCGCTGTAATGGCCCGATATCCAGGGCGACTCCGGATGCGGCAAGGCAAGCACCGGCAATTGGATGAACTCGGCCTCCTCCATGCCGCGGTCGAGCAGGTGCAGGGCAGCCGGGTCCACCATGTCTTCCGCGTCCTGCAACACCACCATGCGAACCCGACGGCCATAGCGCTGCTCGTCGAGCCAAAGCGCGCGATAGAGCCGGTTCAGGCAATCAGCCTTGCAGGTCGGCCCTTGGAGATCGTGAACCACGATCCGCAAACGCGAATCCCCTGCCGCGGCGTTCATTGTCACCGAAATGGTCGCTTTGTTGCACCGATAGCATCCCACATAGAGCCGCAATTTTTCATCGCGCCAGATATCAAGTGCTTGTCGAATCGTATCGCCGATCACCCGATCCTCGCGCCATGCTGGAATGAACACGGCACAGAGCCCGCGCAGCGGTTCACTCGCAAGCTCGCGCTCGGCGACCCGTTTGCCTTTCGCGCGTCCGGTCAGCCTGAACCAGCAATAGGCAAGATCGACGAGCAATTCATCGAGTGCCCCGATCAAAAAGAAGACCGCCTCAAACAGCAACAATTCATGATTTAGCAGCGCAAACCAATCGGCTGCCGACAAATCCTACCAACGCAATGTCTTGCGACCCCCTGTATTTTCCCCGAGCGAAACCTAAACGGTGACCACAGAACTTGCAACGCCAGCGCAATTGCGAAATGAAACGTGAATGAGCAACTCACAAGATTCAGATAACGTCCTTCCAGCTGCACCAGCCAAAGTGATCAAGACGCTGGTTGCGCCCGTACGGGCTCTGTTCGTTGGCGATGCCTCGGCCGGGGTGTTACTGATCCTTGTGGCGGCCGCAGCGCTGATCGTCGCAAATTCGCCGCTCGCCGAACAGTATTATGAGCTGTTTCATGACGCGCTTTATCCCGCGGCGAGCTTCAAGCTGAACACCTGGCATCTGTGGATCAATGACGGTTTGATGGCGATATTCTTCTTCGTCGTCGGGCTGGAAGTGAAGCGCGAGATGATCGAGGGACAATTATCGACGGCGGAACAGCGCCGTCTTCCCGGACTGGCAGCAGTTGCGGGCATGGCTATGCCTGCGGTGATTTTCGTCTTGATCGTCGGCGGAAAATCGCAGGTTCTCCACGGCTGGGCGATCCCGGCTGCAACCGACATTGCTTTCGCCATGGGCGTCATGGGCCTGCTGGGCAACCGCGTGCCGGCTTCGCTCAGGCTGTTCCTGCTGACAGTCGCGATCGTCGACGATATCGGAGCGGTGCTGATCATCGCGGTGTTCTATACCGCCAATTTGCAAGGACTGTGGCTCGTGTTCGCCGCGCTGGTGGTGGGCGTGATGATCGCGCTTAACCGGATGAAGGTGTCATCCATGCCCGCCTATATCGCACTGTCTTTGGTGCTGTGGTATTGCGTGCTGCATTCCGGGGTTCATGCCACGATCGCTGGAGTTGCCGCGGCGCTGACGATTCCGATGTACAGCAAGGACGGCAAGAGCATACTGGGACGTATGGAGCACGCGCTTGCTCCCTGGAGCGCCTATCTCATCGTTCCCGTATTCGGTTTCGCCAATGCGGGTGTGCATATGGGCGGTCTTGGCTGGGAAGGTGTCTTTGCGCCGCTCCCATTGGCGATTGGCGCAGGACTGTTCTTTGGCAAGCAACTGGGTATCTTCAGTTGCATCGCAGTGGCGGACAGGATCGGCTTCGCACCCCGCCCCAAAAACGCCAGCTGGCCGGAAATCTGGGGGGTCTCAATCCTCTGCGGGATCGGTTTCACCATGTCGCTGTTTATCGGCGAACTCGCCTTCCCCGGCGCGGGCAAGCTCGCCATGGAACACCGCGAGGAAGCCAAGATCGGCATCCTCGGCGGTTCAATCCTGTCGGCGACGCTGGGTTATATCGTCCTGAGGCTGACCACCCAGCATTCCGAAGAAGACGAACAGGACGAAGGCGACAGTACCGCCAGCGCCTGACCTGGCTTACCAGCTACCGGTGTTTTCCATGCTTGCCCAGGGTTCCTTGGGTTCGAGATATCCGTCCTGCAGTAACTCGACCGAAATCCCATCGGGCGATTTGACGAAGGCCATGTGCCCGTCGCGCGGCGGACGGTGGATCGTGTGCCCGGCGTCCATCAGCCGCTGGCACGTCTCGTAAACATCGTCCACACGATAGGCGAGGTGACCGAAATTACGTCCACCATCATATTCTTCCGCCGCACCGCCGTCTTCGGGCGGCCAGTTATACGTCAGTTCGACCTCGGCGACATTTTCTTGCCCGGGTGCGGCCAGAAAGATCAACGTGAAACGCGCCGCTTCGACGTCGAACCGGCGTACCTCTTCAAGGCCGATCAGTTTGAAAAAATCGATCGCAGCGTCGGGGTCTGACACCCTGATCATGCTGTGAAGATATTTGACCACTATTGGCTCCATCCATCGATGCTAAAGTACTGTTCGTAGCGACCCACACAGCAGCTGTCGCAACAACAATGCTGCCGGGCAGAACGCTTATACCCGATCATACATATGAAACCGCCGCCCGTTCCACCCCATTATGGATGGCGCAGCAATCGCTTCTATGGATTCATTGGTCGTCGGCCTCCCGCTCGGCTACGAAAGCCCTTTTCGATTGGGGCGCGATCCGGCGATGCAGACGGTTGGGTACCAAAGATGCGCCGCTCAGAAGGGTGCGCGCGTAGTCGCTGCAGCCTTTTCACTCGCTGAGCACCGCAATGCGAATCGTTAGAAGAGTGGCGGAGCCGGATCAATGCCCGGCCCCGCCAAAGCAAACAATGCGTTAGAAGCTGACGCCGAGCGTCCCGACAATCGCATCGTCGGTCAAACCGTCGACAGACGGACCGTCGGTACCGATGTAAGATACGCCGAGGTTGAGCTTGCCGAGAACCGTGGCACTTGCCCCAATCGACCAGTCCCAGCCGTTCATGTCGCTGGTCCCGGCAAGAAAGGCAGGTGCCAGCGGACCATCGGTATATCCCAAATGCGCGGACAGCGAGATCGGGGTCTGCGGAATTCCCGCACTCAGCTCACCATGCAGGTAGAGGTTGTCGTCGTTGGCGAGCGCATCCTGCTTCCACGCATAATTGACCCCCAGCTTGGCCTCGACTGGCCCCACCGTGGTCGAAAGGGTCGCATAAGGCTCGAAGAATTCGGCGTTAAAACCCGTCACATTGGTTGGATAGGCATAGTAGAGCAGGCCCCCGTCGAAGCTGAGACCTTCGGTGAGCTTGCCGCTCCAGCCGCCGAACAAGTCGAGCTCCATTTCACCGAGAGCGTCCCCGCCCTTGATCGAAGATCCCCAGGTGCCGACGTAGAAACCGCTTTCGTGCGTAAGCGTGATGCCACCCTGAATGGCAGGATCGCCTCCGGTCTGGGAGATACCGCGGAAACGATAATCGGTCACAAACGTAGCACTACCGGAAATCGTGACCGGCGGATCTGCAGCAGGGGCTGCATCCTGCGCAAAGACAGGCGCGGCAGAAAAAATGCTCGCCAAGGCGAGAGTTGCGGCCAGTGGGCCACGCGAGGACAAAAGCATGACAATCTCCTTGATGTCTGTCGCTTCGTCCCACCTGCGGGCTTGCCGGGCCCGGATTAATCGGGTCCTCGCTGCAAGTCCGACACTATCTTTCGTAAAATGCGCTGGTTTGGCAAGAAAGAATCTCTACGTCCGTATGTCGCACCGACAAAGCGTGGCTATTGTGCAACTGCGAACGTCGTTAAGCCCGGTTTCATCGGTTGCCGCTAAAGGCCGCAAAGCCTATCTGCCCTCCGCCGCGTCCTCTTTTCGAACCGAATTCTGACAATCATGCTGCAATCCCTTCGGCAATTCCTGCGTGCAGAACGCCCTTCAACGCGCAAACCGAGCGTGCCGGAGGGCGAACGAATTTATGCGGTTGGCGATATCCACGGACGGTTGGACCTGTTCGAGGCGTTGCGCGATGCGATCGATGCGGACGACGCAGCCGCACCTGATGCGAAGACGAGCATCATCCTTTTGGGCGATCTGGTCGATCGCGGGCCGGACAGCGCGGGCGTGATCGAAGCCGTGCGCGCGTGGCAAAAGGATCGACCCGTGCGCTGCATCCTCGGCAATCACGAAGAAATGTTTCTCAAGAGTTTTTCCGAGGTCGATGTCCTGCGCCATTTCCTGCGTCACGGCGGGCGGGAGACGATCACCAGTTTCGGACTCGATCGTGCGCAATACAACATGCTCACGCTGGAGGACCTCCAGGAAGAAATGCAGCGACTGGTCCCCGGTGACGTGCGCGACTATCTCGCAGACCTCGAAGACCTAATCGTGGTTGGCGATTACGCTTTCGTCCATGCGGGCGTGAATCCCGAGCAACCGCTGGACGAGCAGCACACCAGCGACTTGCGCTGGATACGTGATCGCTTCCTGCGTCATGGCGATCCACTCAGCCATGTCATCGTTCACGGCCACACCATCAGCGAAGAGGTTACCTTTGCCGGTTTCCGCGTCGGTATCGATACGGGAGCCTATCGCACAGGGCGGTTGACGGCGTTGGTACTTGAGGGCACCGAGCGACGAATCATTCAGGCCGTCGATGAAGACGGCGTTATTTCTATCGCTGAATCAAGGGGTAAGTAAATGAAGATCGCAATGGTCGGCTCGGGCTATGTCGGCCTCGTCTCGGGTGCATGCTTTGCCGATTTCGGCCACACCGTGGTCTGCATTGACAAGGACCAGTCGAAGATCGACCGCCTGCATGACGGCATCATGCCGATCTACGAACCGGGGCTGGCAGAACTGGTCGAAAGCAATGTGAAGGCGGGACGGCTGAGCTTCACCACCAGCCTCGCCGAAGGGATCAAGGACGCCAACGCCATCTTCATCGCGGTCGGCACGCCCAGCCGCCGGGGCGATGGCCATGCAGATCTGTCTTTCGTCCATGCGGTCGCACGCGAGATCGGCGAAAACCTTGCCAATGATGTCGTGGTGGTCACCAAATCCACCGTGCCGGTCGGCACCGGCGACGAGGTCGAGCGGATTATCGGCGAAAGCGGCAGCAGCCACAAGGTCTCAGTCGTCTCGAACCCCGAGTTTTTGCGTGAAGGCGCGGCGATTGGTGACTTCAAGCGTCCCGACCGGATCGTGATCGGGGCCGAGGACGAGTTCGGCCAGGAAACCATGCGCGAAGTCTACCGCCCACTGTTCCTCAACGAATCGCCGATCCTCTTCGTCAACCGCCGCTCGAGCGAGCTGATCAAATACGCCGCCAACGCCTTCCTCGCGACCAAGATCACCTTCATCAACGAGATGGCCGACCTGTGCGAAAAGGTCGGAGCCGATGTGCAGGACGTCAGCCGCGGAATCGGGCTGGATGGCCGGATCGGCAAGAAGTTCCTCCATGCCGGCCCCGGCTATGGCGGCTCGTGCTTCCCCAAGGACACTTTGGCGCTGCTCAAGACATCGGAAGACTATGACAGCCCGACGCGGATCGTAGAAGCGGTGGTCAAGGCCAATGACACGCGCAAGCGGTCGATGGGGCGCAAGGTGCTCGATGCCATCGGCGGTGCCGAAGGCGCGCGCGGCAAGAAGGTCGCGCTGCTCGGCCTGACCTTCAAGCCCAACACCGATGACATGCGCGATTCGCCTGCCATTGCCGTTGCCCAGACGCTCACCGATGCGGGCGTGGAAGTGGCCGCCTACGATCCTGAAGGCATGGAACTGGCCAAGCCGCTGATGCCGAATGTGACCATGTGCGAAGGCAGTTATGAAGCAATCGAAGGTGCCGATGCTGTCGCCATTGTCACCGAATGGGACGCCTTCCGTGCGCTCGATCTCGAGCGGGTGAAGCAAATTGCCAAGGCGCCGGTGCTGGTGGACCTCAGGAACATCTATCGCCCCGAGGACGTGCGCAATCGCGGCTTCACCTATGTGAGCGTAGGTCGCCCCTAGGAATCGGTTCGGTCACGCTCTATCGCCGCTGAAAACAGCAGAGGATAGAGCATGGCCGACCAGCATCCGCACGATCACGATATCGTTACCCGGCCAGCCATTGCGATGGCTGGGACGGGGTGCGATGCGGAACAATATGCAGCGCTCTATCGCCGGAGCCTGGATGATAGCGACGGCTTCTGGGCTGAGCAGGCCAAGCGGATCGACTGGATCACTGCCCCCACGCGGATTGCCAATTGGAGTTTCGACCCGGTTGATATCCGGTGGTTCGAAGACGGCGTGCTCAACATCTGCCACAACGCCGTCGACCGCCATGTTGAAGCCGGTCGAGGAGACCGCACTGCGCTGATCTTCGAGCCGGACGATCCTTCGGGGGAAGTGCGCAAGATCAGCTACGCACAACTTCAACGCGAAGTCGCCATTTTCGCCAATACGCTGAAGAAACTCGGCGTCGCCAAGGGCGATCGGGTGACGATCTATATGCCGATGGTGCCCGAAGGCGCATTCGCCATGCTCGCCTGCGCACGAATCGGCGCGATCCATTCGGTGATTTTCGGCGGCTTCAGCCCCGATGCCATCGCGGGCCGGGTCGAGGATTGCCGGAGCGACTGGATCGTGACCGCCGACGAAGGCCTGCGCGGGTCCAAGCGAATCCCGCTCAAGGCCAATGTCGATACTGCCTGCGACAAAGTGCCGGTAAAGGGCGTGCTGGTCTATCGCCACACCGGCGGCGATGTCGCCATGCAAGAGGGCCGCGATCACTGGTATCACGAGCTCAGCGCCGATGTATCCAGGGACTGTCCATGCGAACCGATGCAGGCCGAAGACCCGCTGTTTATCCTCTATACGTCAGGTTCGACCGGCAAGCCCAAGGGCGTGCTCCACACCACCGGCGGCTATGCCGTGTGGACCGAAACCACCTTCCGCTATGTCTTCGATTACCGCGAGGACGAAGTGTTCTGGTGCACCGCCGATATCGGCTGGGTCACGGGGCACAGTTACATCGTCTATGGCCCGTTGCTCAACGGCGCGACGGCGCTGATGTTCGAAGGCGTGCCCAATTATCCCGATCATGACCGCTTCTGGCAGGTGGTCGACAAGCACAAGGTCAACATCTTCTACACCGCCCCCACCGCGATCCGTTCGCTCATGCGTGAGGGCAAGGATTATGTAACGCGGCATGATCTTTCTACACTGCGCTTGCTCGGTAGCGTAGGCGAACCTATCAACCCCGAAGCCTGGCGCTGGTATTACGAAACCGTTGGCAAGGCTAAGATCCCGGTAGTCGATACCTGGTGGCAAACCGAGACCGGCGGGATCATGATCACCACCCTGCCCGGCGCGCATGACATGAAACCCGGCAGCGCGGGTCGTGCGTTTTTCGGCATCGCGCCGCAGCTGGTCGATGGGGATGGCAAGGTTCTGGCGGACGAGGCCACCGGAGGAAGCGCCGAGGGCAATCTGTGTATCACCCGCAGTTGGCCAGGACAGGCGCGCACGGTTTACGGCGACCACGATCGCTTCGTGCAAACCTATTTCAGCACTTACAAGGGCAAATATTTCACCGGTGATGGCTGCCGCCGCGACGACGACGGCTATTACTGGATCACCGGCCGGGTAGACGATGTGATTAATGTCTCGGGCCACCGCATGGGCACCGCCGAGGTCGAGAGCGCGCTGGTGCTGCATCCCAAGGTCGCCGAAGCGGCGGTGGTCGGCTATCCCCACGAAATCAAGGGACAGGGCATCTATTGCTATGTCACGCTCAACGCCGGGGACGAGCCTTCGGAGGGGTTGGAGGCGGAATTGCGGCAATGGGTGCGCAAGGAAATCGGGCCGATCGCAACGCCCGACCACATCCACTTCACCCCGGCCCTGCCCAAGACCCGCTCGGGCAAGATCATGCGGCGGATCCTGCGCAAGATCGCGGAGAACGAAACCGGATCGCTGGGCGACACCTCGACACTGGCCGATCCCGCGATCGTCGAAACGCTGATCGAGACGCGCAAGAACCGCTAATCGGGCTGGTCGGGATCGTCCGGCGGGTTGGCGTTCCCGGCAATCGCGTCGGCCACCTGCTGACGCCAGTCCTGACCGCGCTCTGCAGGCGTCGCGACAAGGATCGGCAGCGATTCGAGCGTCGCCAGAACGCGCACGTCCCTGGGCGAGGAAATGTTGGCGATGTCGATCGCCTCAGCTGCGCATTTGCCGACCGCGAAGGCATCGGCCATCTCGACCGGTTCCTGAAACGGCAGATATTCAACCGCAATTTTCGAATGCTCGGCCCAGCGGTCCAGCGCGTCCTCCGCTCGTGTCCCGGCGATGAAGCAGATCAGCTTGCCTGCAAGGCTGGGCAGGCTCTGCGCGGGCACATCGGCACGCTGCACCAGCAATTGCCGGTCATGACTGACCACCGGGCCGTCCAGCAGATCGTCGCTCAGCGTGCCCGACGCCATCTCCATCGGAGAGAGAAACGCGACATCGTCATCGGCAGCGTGGGCCAACCCGTCCGGCCCGTCGTAGGAATGAAACGCAATGTTCTTCGGATCGCGTCCGGTGACACTTGCGATGCGGCGGCACAGGCTGACCAGATAGCCGCGCCACACCCCATCTGCACCCAATTGCGCCAGCCCCGGCGCGCTCACCGCACCGCAGGTCAGGCTGGGCGCGAGGGTAATCGGTGGAACGGCTTGTGGAGGCGAAACATCGGTAGGAGGTGTCTGGGCCAGTGCCGTGGCGAACAGCAGTGCTGCTGCAATCATTTCAATCCTTGGTTATATTGCGGGAGCGTGGATGGCAGCGTGTTGAACCCTGCTGGAACGTGGGTTACGATGCCCTGCATCAGGTCTTCAGGCGTCATGCCGATCGCCTTGCAGCCCTGCCCCCCGTAATGCGGCAGATGGTCGACCACCTGTTCCGGGATCATCGCATAGGAGCCCGGCAGGATCGGCGCCGTACCGTTCAGTCGCGCCGGATCGAAGGCCGAGAGCAGGCTGTCGGTGATCGGCGAATTGATATCGCGCGGCCCCAGATGCTTCTGGTGGAAACCGGGCGGGCCAAAGCGATTGAATTCCGGGCTGTCGCCCTTCTCCAGCGAGGCTTTCTCATCCGGCAGGCTGGTCAGCGGCTGGAGGCCGAAGACATCCTCGATCGTCTCGATCACCGCATTGTGATCGCCCTCGGCATGGCTGACGGTGTGAACACGCGAATAGGGTGAGATCACCAGCAGCGGCACCCGCACGCCGCGCGACAGGGGCAGGCCATCCGGACCGTAGGACAAAATACGCGGCGGCACGTGATCGTAGAAGCCATCGGATTCGTCATAGGTGATGATGATCGCGGAATGCTTCCAGATGTCGGGATGCGAGGCGATGGCGTTGATCACCCGCGCGTTCATCGCTTCGGTAATCTGGTGGTCAGAATAGCCGGGGTGATCGTCATCCCCGCTCTTGGCGTCGTTGATCGCCTTGATATCGGACTCGGTCAGATGGGCGGGAAAGTCGCCGTTATGGATTGGCACGTCCATGTGCTGGAGATTGCCGAATCCGCCGCGGATATAGATGATCCCGCCCTGCTTGGGCAGCTTGCCTGCCGCAAGATCGGCGAAGAAATCGCCCTCGCCCCGCAGCGAGGTTCGCTGGGTGTCGTTGTCCGCTAGATAGCCGAAATACTGCGGTCCCTCGTGGTGGGCGACGAAATTTGCGTGGGTCGTCTCACCCGGCGGATCGGTCGGTTCGTGGCCGTAGCCGTTCTGATACCAGCGCCATTCGACCGCGCGGTGGCCGCTTCCGGCAATGGCGGGGATGTCCTGCTGGATATCCGCCTGATTCATCGCCGGATCGCGGTCTCCCGCCAGCTTTTCCTTGATGTCGCTCCCCATCGCAGACAGCGGCACGGTCGCAAAGGTCAGATTGGTGGAAACATTGTGCGTGTCGCCTCCGTGGTTCTTGCCGTAATATTCCTTTGGTGACGTCGGTTCGCGCGGCGCGGCGCTGTGATCGAATTGCGATCCCCAATAAGGATTGGGATCGTTGACCACCGGCACGCCCTGCGTGGTGCCGGTGCCGGTGAAGTCCTTGCCCTCGATGGTACCGGCCATTTCGCCAGAGTGACCGGCGGCGCCATGCTTCACCCATTGCGTCTCACCCGCCTGCCCCGCGAGCATGGCGATGGCGTTAGGGGTGGATGGCGTGTCCTCAGTGGCAAAGATGTTGTCGAACAGGGTGAACCGGTTGGCATAGCGCCAGAAGAACGGGATCGTGTCGCAATCGATATAGCTCATCACGAGATGGGCATATTGCCGCCCGCGCGCAATCTGGCTGGCACTCTTGGCCGGGCCGGACTTGCCGCTGAATTCGGCCTGCGCAAAACCGTCCATGCGCGGGATGCCGTCCACCACGTCGAGCTTTTTCGCCAGAGCTGTGTGGCTGTGATCGACGCTGTCCATCACGCTGGCGTTCTGCTGCGGGCCGAGGCGGAAGGGATGGACCATCACCTTTTTCCCGGTCGAAGTGTCGGTGTAGAACTGAAAAAAACCGGGGGTATGCGCCGGATCGCGCGGGCCTTTGGGATTGGCGTAGAGGCCGTTGGCACCGGGGAAAGTGCCATATTCGTGATCGAAGGATTCGTTCTCGTTGAAGATCACGAAGACATATTTGACCTTCTTGCGCAGCAGCTTGACGAGCTGCTCACGCGACAGCTTCGGTCCCTTGGCCGGGTCGCGAAACATCGGCGCCACTGCAGGGTCATGCGTGGGCGGCTGGGAAGTAACCATCGGCGGCGTGCGCTCTTGCGCCAGAAGCGGGGCCGCCGGAAACGCCGAGAAAATCACGGCGCCCGACGACAGTGCCGCCAACGCCTGCTGCGCGAATGTTTGCTTTGCCACGCGACCGCCCTTGTCGAGTCTGTATGTCGAACTCATGACGTCCTAGCGGCAAGGAGCGCGAAGCAAAAGAGCGTGAAGAGCGATCAGTTCGACAGCAGGATCGAGATCCTTCGATTGCGCGGGTCTTCGGGATTATCAGAGATCAGTGGTTCACGATCGGCGACACCCTCGATCCGGCGAAACCGGCTCAGGGCTATACCGTCGCGGACCATCTCCTGCCGCGTCGCCTCTGCTCGCCCGGCGGACAGCGACCAATTGTTGCCATTATGGCGGTCCTTCCACGGCAGGGCATCGGTATGACCACGGATCGTCAGCTCTCCGCCTTCGGCCCCGACAACTTCAGACAAGGCTTTGACCAGGTCGCGCGCGTCCTTGCTCATCATCGTGGTGCCCAAAGTGAACATCGAGAAATCGGCATCGTCGACCAGATCGATCCGCGTGCCTTCGGTCGTATCGACCATCCGCACCTGCCGCAAAAGACGACGCAATCTGGCGTTGGTCGCGACCTTCTCCTCAAGCGAAGAGCGCACGCGCTTCGCCGCGCTGCCGCCTTCCTTCGGCCCGCCGGTGGTATCGCGCGGGACTGTAATGGAACGCGTGCCCGTCTGCCCCATTGCGTGCGGGTAATTGTCGACGTCGGTCAGCGAACTTCCGCCCAGGGGGCCGAACGAACCGGCGCTTTGTTCCTTGGTTTTCACGAGCGTCGGCGTGAAGTAATCCGCCAGACCCTTGCGCTGGTCCTCGGTCGTCGCGCCCAGCAGCCATAGCAGCAGGAAAAACGCCATCATCGCGGTCACGAAGTCGGCATAGGCGACTTTCCACGCGCCGCCGTGGTGGCCGCCTTCGACGACGGTCACTTTCTTGACGATGATCGGGGCGGGCGGCTCGTTCTTGCCGCGTTTGGCTGCGCTCGCCATTTCAGCGCTTCCTCAGGCTGTCGAGCAGCTCGGACAGGCCGGGACGGAAGGCATGGCCAAGGCCCGAACGCGCGCTTTCCACCACCAGCGGTTGCGGATGGCCATGAAGGCTGGCGATGATGACCTGCTTGACCGCATGGAAAATTTGTTCGTCCGCATCGAGCACCTGCTTCAACCGTCCGGCGAGCGGGGCGACGATGCCATAGGCCAGCAACACGCCCATGAAAGTGCCGACCAGCGCCGAACCGATCATCCCGCCAAGGACGCTGGGCGGCTCGTCGATTGAGCCCATGGTCTTCACCACGCCGAGCACGGCGGCGACGATGCCCAGAGCGGGCAAGGCATCGGCGAGGCTCTGGAGCGCGTGCTGTGGCTCCTGCATCTCGTGGAAATGGGTCTTGAGCGCATTGTCCATCACCTCTTCCACCGCATGGGTATCGAGCGTGCCGGAAGACACCACGATCAACGTGAGCGCATCGCTAATCAGCGAAATCAGCGGCTTGTTCGCCAGCAACGCCGGATATTGCGCAAAGATCGCCGAATTTTCAGGTGCTTCGAGATGGCTTTCAAGCGCCACCGGCCCTTCGGTACGCATCATCTTCATCAGCTGCGTCGTCAGCGCGATAGCGTCGATATGGTCCTGCTTGGAATGGCGTGGCCCCTTGAAGATTTTGGCGAACGATCCGCCGATCGCCTTCAATTCATGCATCGAATTACCCGCGACGACCGCACCGATGGCCGCGCCGCCGATGATCAGCATTTCGTGCGGGATGGCGTGCATCACCGGACCGAGCGCGCCTCCAGTGATAGCGAAGCCACCGAACACCATGACCAGCAGGATGACAATACCGATTGCAGCGAACATGGTGGGTTGATCCCTATCGAAAGCAGACGCGAAAGCTCAGCGCAACAGGCTGAACAGCGAGAGATTGGCGAGTTTGACGAAGCTGGCCTGGCTGGCTTCGAGTACGGTCATTGTTTGCTGCAAGCCGGTGATCGCGCTGGCGAGATCGACACCGCCGACATCGGATTTTTCCTGAGCGATCGACTCGGAATGTTCCGTGCGGCGTTGATCGAGCGTGTCGATCCATGTGAGGCGCGTGCCCACCACGGTTTGCGCGGTGGTCAGCTTGCCCAGCCCGGTGTCGAGCGCATCGAGCGAACCGCTGGCAAGGCTAGCGCCATTGCTGGCACCGCCTTGCAAGGCAGCGGCCAGATCGCCGATGGTCGAAAACAGATCGGTCGGTGTGCCATTGCTGGTGAAGTTGAACACGTCCGGGCCGGTCATGCTGACATCGACCATCTGCCCGTCGCCAAGGTCGATCGAGGCGGGTTGCGCCGTGCCGACGTAAGTCGCGCCATTGCCCGATGGTTGGTAGGCCTTGCCTGACAACTGGCCCCCGAACAGCGCGTTGCCAAACCCGTCCCTGCTTCCGGCCAGATCGACCAGCGCGTTGCGCAGACTCGCCAGTTCGTCGCCGATTGAGCGGCGATCTTGCACGGAAAGCGTGTCGCTTCCCGCCTGCAGCGCGAGTTCGCGCGCGCGGATGGCGATGTCGCTCATTTCCGTGAGCGCGCTGGAGGCCTGTTCGAGCTTGCTCGAAGCGGTATCGGAATTGCGCTGGTCCACCCCGGAAAGTGCTTCCTGCCGCGCCAGATCGCGCAACCGAGCGGCGGCGACCGGATCGTCGGAAGACCGCACCAGCCGCGATCCGGACGAGATCTGGCCCTGCGCGCTCTCGGCCTTGCGGCGCAAGGTGGAGAGCTGGAGATTGGCGCGCTCATAGAAGGCAGACGTGCTAACGGAGGTCATCGGCCCACTCCCAGAAGCGTATCGAAAATGTCGCTGGCGGCTTGCATGGAGCGTGCCGAAGCCTGGAACGCCTGCTGGAAGCGCACCAGATTGGCTGCCTCCTGATCGAGGTCGACCCCGCTCTGCTGATCGAGCGCGATCTTCGCGCCCGAGGCTATCGCGCCCAGCGCATCGGAGGTCATCTGCTGGTCGGAAGCGCGCTGCGACAGCTGGTAGATCGAATTGCTGAGGCCGCTCGCCACGCCGCCGCTGTCGAGTGCGCCGATCAGCGCCGACAGATTGCCACCGTCGAGGCTTTGCGCCCCGGATCCCGCGGGTGCGGTGGCCAAAGCAGCGCCATCGGTGGTCGCGACGGTCAAGCCCGCTGCGCCAGTGCCGGAGAACAGCGGTTGGCCGGAATTGCCCGCGCGATCCACGCCCGCTGCCTGCGAGCTGTTGACGATCGCGGCGATGCCATTGGCCGAAGCATCCAGCTGTGTCCGCGCATCGTTCACCGCAGTCAGCGTCGAGGCGTGACCCGCCAACTCACCCGAAGCGATGGTGACGGCCGTGCCGTCGACATCGAAGGCCAGCGTACCATCGGCCTGTACGCTCATGTTCAGCGTGCCGGTATTGATGCCGTCGACCAGTGCCGGGCCGCTTGCACCGCCCATGCGCACCGCGACCTGGCCATCGCCTTTGAAACTTATCGAGACATCCGCCGTATCGGCCATCTGGCCCAGCAAATTGTCACGCTGGTCGAGCAGCGTGGCCCGCTCGCTGCTGCCCGCGCCGGTGCGGGCGATGTTGCGGTTGATGCGTGCGATCTGGGTCGCAAAGCTGTTGATATCCTCGACGCCAGCGTTAGCCGAGAAGGTCGCGCCTGCGCCTACGGCGCCGAGGCTGGAGGAGGCAAGATTGAACGCGCCCGCCATCGATTGCGCCGCGCCGATAGCCGCCGCCCGAAGATCGGAAGACAATGGATCGGAGGCGAGCTGGCGCAAGGCTGCTTCGAAGCCGACGACCGCCTCATAGGGCCGCGCCTGCTCGACTGCCGATTCGATGTTTTCGAGCCCCTGCAATTCCGCGCTCGCGCGCGAGGCATCGCCCGACGTGCGGCGAACCTCGCTCTGGCGGAACAGGTCGACGTTGCGATCAACCCCGGCGACGCGCACCCCGGCCAGCGTCAGATCCTGCTGGCGCCATGCCGAGCCGGCACCGGCGACTTCCTCGAGCGATACCGACCGGCGAACATAGCCCTCGGTATTCGCGTTGGCGATATTCTGCGCGGTGACATCGAGCGCGCTGCGCGCTGCGCGTGCACCGCTGGCACCGATAGTGAGGAGGTCGCTCGCCATGATTTATGATCCTTCCTTGGCCAGCGACTTCGCGAGCATCTGCGACAGGCCGATGGCGCCGCTTTGCGCGGCAATCTCGGCGAAGCGGGCATCGCGCATTTCGGTGAACGTGTCCTGCGAGGAGCTGCCGAAGATGTCGTCTTCGCCCGCCAGCGATCCGGCGCGCGCCGCAGAGAGCAGCTGGCGCAGGAACATCGCCTCGACGCCTTGCGCCGCCTCGCGCATACCTTTCGCCCCGTCCCCCGGTGCCTTGACACCGGGAGACGCGACGGGGCCGAGGCCCAGGGAACCTGCGGAAATCATATCACCACCATTTCGGCGCGCAGCGAACCGGCCTGTTTGAGCGCTTCAAGAATGGCGACGAGGTCGGAAGGGCTGGCCCCCAGCGCATTGAGCGCGGCAACCACGTCGGACAGCGATGCGCCAGGTTCAAACAGGGCGACATGGTTGCCCTGCTGTTCGGCGGTGATAGTACTATCGGGAACGACGGCCGTCTTGCCCTTGGAAAACGGCGCGGGCTGGCTGACTTGCGGATTTTCTTCCACGCGCAGGATCAGGCTGCCATGGCTGATCGCAGCGGGCGACAGCCTTACCATCTTGGAGATCACCACCGTGCCCGAGCGCGAATTGACGATCACCTTGGCGGCGGTTTCCGCCGGAGTCACGTCGAGCATTTCGATCCGCGCCATCATCCCGGCACGCTCGTTCGCACCCATAGGCAGTGTCAGGGCCAAAGTGACCCCGTCCTCGATCGTGGCAATGCCGGGATAGGCAGAGTTGATCGCATCGCGAACGCGCGAGGCGGTGAGAAAATCGGCCTGCGAGAGGTTCCAGCGCAGTACCGGGGCGCTGTCGAAACCGGTCGCGACCGCGCGTTCCACGCTGGCACCTTCGGGAATCCGCCCGACCGTGGGTACGTTGACGGTCAGCTTGGAACCGTCCTTGCCCGACACGCCCAGACCAGCAACCGCGAGGTTGCCCTGGGCCATCGCGTAGATCTCGCCATCCGCACCATAGAGCGGGGTGAGGATTAGCGCGCCGCCGCGCAGCGACTTGGCCTTGCCGATGGTGGACACGGTGATGTCGATCCGCTGGCCGGGCTTGGCGAAGGCGGGCAGTTCGGCGGTAATCATCACCGCCGCCGCATTCTTGAGCGCCGGATTGACTCCGGCCGGCAATTGCAGCCCGAAGCGGCCCGAAACGCCGCGCATGGCCTGCGTCAGATAGGCGAGATTGTCGTCTCCCGTCCCATCGAGGCCCACAACGATGCCATAGCCGGTCAACTGGTTGGACCGAACCGACTGGAAGCTGCCGAGATCGCGCACGCGCTCAGCGTGGGCGGCCACCGGCATCACCAGCATGGCGAGCCAGAGAAACGGCGTGATGAGGATGGCGAAGCGGGACATCAGAACGGGCTCACCATCGAAAAGAACTTGGAGAGCCAGCCCTCGCGCGCACTGCGCTGGACCGAACCCTTGCCCGAATAGGCAATCTGCGCGTCGGCAATGCGGGTGCTCAGAATCTGGTTGTCGGACGAGATATCGGCCAGCCGGATGATGCCGGTCAGCTGTATCCATTCCTGTCCCTGACTCAGATCCATGATTTTTTCCCCTCGGATACGCGCGATGCCGCCAGGAAGAACCTCTGCAATCGTCACGGTAATCGCACCCGAAAGAGAAGAGGCTTGCGCAGCATCGCCCTTTCCATTGAACGACCCGCTCGCCCCGGAATTAAGGATATTGGGATTAAAAGAGAACGGACCGACGCTGGGCGGCGTCAAAGATAGCGAGCCATCGCGGCTGGTCTTGCCGCTGGCCGACTTGGCGGTCGTGGTGCGTTCGGCGAGTACCACCGTGACCGGGTCGCCCACGCTACGCGCGCGCTGGCCATAGTGAAGCGGCGCATAGCCGTTCGCCGACTGGAAGATAGCACCGTTCGCCGGTTGCACCGCTGCGCTTGCAACGGGCGGCGGGGGCAATGCCGCGGTAAAACCGGTGGGGCGGGCCGCACCACAGGCGCACAGCATGGCGGAGCAGGCCGCAACTGCGGCAAAGCGGAAAGTCTGGTTCATGGCGATGCTCACAGCGTCTGGTTGGCGTTGCGCAGCATCTCGTCGACGGCGGAGACCATCTTCGAGTTCACCTCATAGGCGCGCTGGCATTCGATCATGTCGACCAGTTCTTCGACGACATTGACGTTCGAGGCTTCGAGCATTCCCTGACGGATATTTCCCGCCCCGTTCTGCCCACCCGGCCCGAGCTGAGCCGCGCCGGATGCAGCCGTTTCGGACAGGAAGTTATCTCCCAGCGCTCGCAGGCCCGATGGATTGGCGAAGCTGGCGACTTGAAGCTGGCCCAGCTCCGCCGGATCGGACTGACCCGCAAGCTGTGCCGACACGGTGCCGTCGGGCGCAACGGTAATCGCGCTCGCGCCCTCTGGGACGGTGATCGCCGGTTGCACCGGATAGCCTTGCTGCGTCACCAACTGACCTTCCGCCGAACGAGTGAAATTGCCCGCACGGGTGTAGCCGAGCTGACCGCCGGGCATCTGCACCTGAAAATATCCGTCGCCTTCAAGCGCGAGGTCGAGCGCGTTGCCGGTGTTGTTGAGCGCACCTTGCGTCATGATCTGGCTGGTCGACTGGACCGCCACACCTGTGCCGAGGTTGAGCCCGGTCGCGTAAGCGGTTTCCGCGCTTGAGCGTTCGCCCGCAACCCGTGCATCCTGATAGGCGAGCGTCGCGAAATTTGCCCGGTCGCGCTTGAATGCGGTGGTGTTGACGTTGGCGAGGTTGTTCGAGATCACGCGCATCCGCGCGTCCTGTGCCTCGAGCCCGGTGCGGGCCACCTGAAGAGCCGATGTTGGCATTGTCTGTTCCCCCTAATGGACCGGTCAGCTGAGCCGCATGAGCTGCGCGCCGCTCTCGTCGAGCTCGCGTGCGGTGCTCACAAGCTTTCCGCGCATGGCGAAAAGTCTCTGCTGATCGATCATTTCAACCAGTACTTCGGTCGGTTTCACGTTGGATTGTTCGAGATATCCGGGTTTTACCTTAGCCGCCTCGTCCGATGGCAGAATTCCGCCACCTTCGACGCGGAACAGCCCGTCGAGACCCTTCGAAACAGGGCTCCCCACCGGGTTGCCAAGCTTCAGTCGGGCGATCTCGACCGGCTGGGCTTCGGGCGTTGCCGGATCGGCGACAGTTACCGAGCCGTCTTCGGCGATGGTGATCTTGCCGGTCAGGGGCACGGTGATCGGACCGCCCTCGCCCAGCACGGGAAGCCCCTCGCCATTGACGAGCAGACCCGTCCCCGTGACCTGCAGATCGCCGCGCCGCGTATAGGCTTCGCTGCCATCCTCGGCCTGCACGCCCAGCAATGCTTCCCCCTCGATCGCAATATCGAGCGGGCGGTCGGTGCGCATGAGTTCGCCCTGAGACATGTCGGCGGCGCGCACCAGCGCTTGCTGCTGCGCACGCACCTCCGGCTCCTCGCCCGCGACTGTCACGGGACGCTGGTCGGCCAGCTCCGCCCGAAAACCGATCGTGCGGGCGTTGGCCATGTTGCTGGCGATGACCCGCTGGCGGTTCATCGAAGCCTGCATCCCCGAAAGGGCGGTGTAGATCAGCCGGTCCATTTAAGATCAGGTCCGGATGTTGATGATCGACTGCGAAATCTGCGTCGCAGTGTCGATCGCCTTGGCGTTCGCCTGGAAGTTGCGCTGGGCGGTAATCAGCCCGACCAGTTCCTCGGCGATGTCGACGTTGGAGCGTTCGAGCGCGCCCGACAGAAGCAAGCCGGACCGACCGTTGCCGGGAATGCCGTACTGAATCGCACCCGACTGGCCGCTGGGTTCCCAGCTGGCCGAGCCGATCTGGCGCAAACCGGTCGGCGACATGAAGCCGGCGACCGCGACCACGCCGATCGGAACGATCGTGCCATCGTCATAGGAAGCGGCGACTTCGCCGGTGTTCTTGACCGCAATGCCGGAAAACGCAGCGCCGGCGGTGTTGGTCGGCGGGGCAAGCGCGTCAATGGTCGTGGTGGTGGAGGTCGGCACGCCATTGGCATCGACCGGGAACACCTGCAGGCGATCGCCCTGATTGTTCACGACATAGCCGTTCTCGTCCATGTCGAAATTGCCCGCGCGGGTCACCGAAACCTTGCCCGAACCGGGCGCGGCCATAGTGAAGAAGCCCTCTCCATTGATAGCGACGTCGAGTGCAGAACCGGTCTGCTCGATCGGACCGAGCGAGAAGCTCTGCTTGATCGACGACACGCGCGAGCCGATCCCCATCGTGAGCGACGGATCGGTCAGTACCGAAACCGCGACGATATCGGCAAAGCTGGTGTCGCTTTTCTTGAATCCGCCGGTCTCGGCGTTGGCAATGTTGTGCGAAATCACGCCTAGGTCGGTCTGGGCGTTCTTAAGCCCGGTGAGTGAAGTGTAGAAAGACATGTCAATTCTCCTGCGAAGAAGCGGTCAGGGCCTGGCTGAGCGTGTCGAGCTTGGCCTCGATCGCTTTCAGCGTGTCACCCATTTCAGTGGTCCCGGCGAGCGAGGAGAATTGCGCCATTTGCGCCAGCATCTCCTTGTTATCGACCGGATCGAAGGGATCCTGCTGCTGCATCTGCACGGTCAGCAGCTTGATAAAGTCGGCCTGCCCCAGATCCGTCCAGTCGCGCCCGGCTACGGGTGCGGCGGTGGATGTGGCGAGCGGCGAAAGCGAAGTGATTGAACTCATTTCATCCTCACGGTTTCGAGCATAAGTTGCTTGGCCGTGCTGAGCGCTTCGACCATGTTGCGGTATTGTCGGCTGGCATCGAGCATCTCGATCATTTCGGCGTTTTCATCGACCGGCGCCTCCCACACGTCGCCGTTGGCATCGGCCAGCGGATGCGATGGGTCGTGCCGTCGCACGGGTGCTTTGTCCTCGCGTTCGACCGAGGTGACACTGACCGTGCTCGCCTCGCCTGCCGCGTCGAGAGCTTCGGCGAATACCGGGCGCAGCGGGCGATAGGCTTCTGCCTCGCTGCCCGCCACGCTGCCGGCATTGGCAAGGTTGGACGCCGAAGCGTTCATACGCACCATCTGTGCGGACATGGCGCGGCTGGCGATGTCGAACATGCTCATGCGATCGGCCATCTTCATTCACCCCGGATCGCGCGGGTCACGGTTTCGATCCGGCCCTTGAGGAATTCGAGCGTGGTCGCATAGGCGACCGCGTTTTCGGAAAACGCCGCCTGCTCGGTCGACATCTCGACCGTGTTGCCGTCGAGGCTATCCATGGTCGGCACGCGATAGCGCAGCGCGCCATCCTCGCTCGCATCGGCGCCCTGCCCCGCTTCGCGAGCGGCAAGTGCTGCAGCGAAGTCGATGTCGCGGGCCTTGTATCCCGGTGTCGCGGCATTGGCGATATTGGAGGCGATCAGCGTCATCCGCCGTCCGCGCAGTTCGAGCGCATCGCCGTGTATGCCGAAAAGGCTGTTGGCCATGTGATCCAGTTCCTTGCCAATGGACGCCAGTGCGCGCCCTCGCCCATTCCATCAGCAAGCAGCGTGCCAAATGCGTTTCACGCGGTGGCGGCCGTCCCAAACCGGCAAGCCGTTGCCGCAACCGGCAAATATGCGCCCCCGGCTAAACTTCTGCCGCCCGCCGACCGTCCTTGAGCGCGTACCCATGGGAGAATTGCCAGCGTGTCCGTCACCAGCCTGATCGACCCCGCCTCATTCGCCATCGTCGTCGGCGGCACCATCTTTGCGACCGTGCTGCATTGCGGCCCGAAGGAGTGCCGCAAGGCGATCCATGCCGTGGTCGAGGCGCTGCGTCCGGGCTTCGACCCGGTGCGTGCGCGTTCGGACCTTGCCCGCCAGATCGCGGATATCGCGCGCGACGGACTGATCCGCAGTCAGCCTCGCCCGATCGGCGATGCCGAATTCGACGAAGCGACCGACGCGCTGATTGCGACCCGCTCGCTCCAGCAGCTGGTAGAGCGCCACCGCGACCATCGCCGCAGGCGACTTGCCCGAGCGGGCGAGGCGCGGCTGGTCCTCGAACGGGCGGCCGAACTCGCCCCCGTCCTTGGCCTCGCCGGAACGCTGATCTCACTCGGGTTGTTGGCCGGTCGGCCGCCTGGACCGCCCGCCGATCTGGCCAGCACGCTGGGTATGGCGGTGCTGACGACGTTCTACGGTCTCATCACCGCGCATTTCGTCGCTGCGCCGCTGGCCGAGATCGTCGAACGCCGTGCGCAGGCCGAGGACGCCAAGCGCGAGGAACTGTTTACGTGGCTCGAAACCGAAGTCGCGCGCGCCGAACCGACCTTGCGCCCCCGCGATAGCGAGGCTTCAGTCGGAAAATTCGCAGCATGACGCTGCGCCGGATCAATGCGGTGCACACGATCCTCGCTGATCTGGCGTTGATCCTGTTCATCACCACGGCCAGCCTGTCGCTTCCGTTGTCGCGTGTACCAAAGCCCGTTCCGCCTGCGTCCCCGCCTTCAAGCTCGGCCGCCACGGCTCCCGCTTCCAACCCTCAAGTCACCCTCGCCATCTGGCAGGGCGATACGGCAAGCAGCCAGCTTGGCGCGTGGCTGGCGCGGCAGGATGTCGATCCACGCACCACACTGGTGCTGGAAGTCGAATACGCCGCGCAGTCGCGCGCAGCGGCGTGGAAAGAAGCAGCGCAGCTCGAACGGATCGCGCAAGCGAGCGGGCGGACTGTCCGCGTATCGCTGCGCGAAGGCTCGACCGATCGTACCCGCGCGGTGCTGAGCTACGAACCGGCGAGTGCGCAGCCATAATGGCACGATCTTTGCTAAAAACGGGGCGAGCAATCGCTACGAGGAATATCGCCATGACCATCCGCTTGTCCGCCCTTGCCGCTGCCGCAATGGCATTTGCAGCCTCCCCGGCGCTTGCCGGAGGAACCGAGAGCCCGGCAGATCTCGACCAGCTGGTCGCGCAATTCACCGGCGCACTGATAGGCCAGCCGGGCGGCGCCGCACGCGCCATCGACGCCCGGCTGAAACTTGCGCGCTGCGTCCAGACCCCCGTTGCGAGCTGGTATGGTTCCACGCGTCGCAGCGTCCGTATCGATTGCCCGACGCCGGGCGGATGGACGGTCTATGTGCCGCTGATGCAGGTCGAGCAGGCACAGCCGGTCGTCTCGCGCGGAGATCTGGTGAGCGTCGAGGTCAGCGGGCAAGGTTTCATGATCGCAGGCCGCGGCGAAGCACTGGCTGCGGGTGCACCGGGCGATGTCGTTTCGGTGCGCACCGAGGACGGAACTCGCAAGGGCCGGACGATCAGTGGGCGCGTGCTCGGACCGGGGCGGATCGGCATTGCGCTGCCGTAAACCGGCAAAAACCGACCGCCTGCCCTTAAACTGGCAATCATCGGGTCGTTCTGCTGGGTAATACTTATGGAGCCCAGGCTATGAAGCCCATCGATGCCATCTCACCAACCGCCGCTTCCCGGCTCGCCGCCGTGGGCAAGGCGAAGAACGTTGCGCAAGGCGCGGCTCAGGAAGCCCAGGCGCGTCCTGCCGCTCGTGCGGACACTGCAAGGGTTACGCAGGATGCCTCTCCGCCGATCGACACCGATCGCGTCAACGAGATCCGCCAGGCGGTGCAGCAGAAGCGTTACCCCATCATTCCGGCGCGCATTGCCGATGCGATGATCGCCGCCCCTTATCTCCTCAACGCCGCGAAGGACTGACGCGATGGCCCTGTCCCAGAAACTCAGGCAGATGATCGCCCTGCTCGAAGGCGAGCGCGATGCGCTGGCCAAGCTCGACCTCGAACGCATCCTGGTATGCGCCGAAGGCAAGAGCGCAATCGGCGACCAGCTGTCCGACGATTACGGGCCGGACGCGATCGACGACGAATGCCGTGGCCTACTCGACGCGGCACAACGGATGAACGCGGTCAACCGCAAGATGCGCAACCTGATCGCCGCCAACGTCCAGTCGCGGCTCGATGCGCTGGCGGGAACGACACGCATTTATGCCACGCACGAAGCGCCCGTTCGCATGGCCACTTCACCCGCACGTTCGGCTTGGCACGATATTTGAAGGTAACTTTCCTCGAACATCGAGAGGAAGTTTCCAATGCCGAATGTCGCCGCAGTTTCTTCTGCCGACAACGTCCTGTCCACGATAGCGCGCGCTTCGGGTCGCACAGGGACAAATTTCGACTTCATGGTGGCGCAGGCGCGGGTGGAATCCGCGCTTGACCCAAAGGCGAAGGCTGGCACCTCAAGCGCTGCCGGCCTGTACCAGTTCACCAATCAGACCTGGCTGGAAACCGTGCGTCGCCATGGTGCCGAGCATGGGCTCGGCTGGGCGAGCGAGGCCATCGGGACCAAGGGCGGCAAGGCGCATATCTCGGATCCGACGCTTCGCCAGCAGGTGATGGACTTACGGTTCGACCCGCAAGCCGCCGCGGTCATGGCAGGCGCACTCTCAAACGACAACGCGGCCTATCTGCAATCCGCGACCGGACGCGCACCTGACAATACCGAGCTTTACCTCGCGCATTTCCTCGGCGCACCGGGCGCAGGCCGGTTCATCAACGCGCTGGCGGGCGACCCCAACCAGTCGGCCGCTGCGCTGTTTCCCGAAGCTGCTGCGGCCAACCGTTCGATCTTCTACGATGGCAATGGCGCGCGCTCGCTTTCGAGCGTGCGTTCGCTGCTGGAGGCCAAGCTTGCCGATGGCGGCATGGACCTGCCGCAACGGCAAGGGTTTGCCGTAGCTGCCGCAAGCGACCAACCCGCGTTTGAATCGCCGCAATCATTCGCTTCGGCCAATCGTCCGGCGGCGTCGGCGCTCCAGCCCATGTCCGAAATCCTCGCCAGCACTTTTGGCCATGCCGAGACCGGTAACAGCCGCGCCGCGCGCCACGTTGCAGCCGCCTATAGCAAACTGGCGGAGTTCGGACTGTGAACGCCGTGCTTCCCGCTTCGCGCGCGCTGGCGCTGCCTGCCGCAATCCTCGTGATCATCCTGCTGATGATCGTACCGATCCCTTCGCTGTTGCTCGACGTCTTCTTCGTGCTCAACATCGCGCTGTCGGTCGCAGTGCTGATGACGGCGATGAACGCGGCCAAGCCGCTCGACTTCTCCTCCTTTCCATCGGTCCTGCTGTTCGCGACGCTGCTGCGCCTTGCGCTCAACGTCGCCTCGACCCGCGTGGTGCTGATGAACGGGCACCAGGGCGACGCCGCGGCGGGCAAGGTGATCGAGGCTTTCGGGGCCTTCCTGATCGGCGGCAATTTCGCCGTCGGCATCTTCGTCTTTCTGATCCTGATGATCATCAACCTGGTGGTCGTCACCAAAGGCGCGGGCCGCGTGTCGGAAGTGTCGGCGCGTTTCACTCTCGACGCATTGCCCGGCAAGCAGATGGCGATCGATGCCGATCTCGCCGCAGGGCTCGTCACCGCCGATGAAGCGAAGGCCCGCCGCCGTGAGATCGCCACCGAGGCCGACTTCTACGGTTCGATGGACGGCGCGAGCAAGTTCGTGAAGGGCGATGCCATCGCCGCGCTGCTGATCTTGGCGGTCAATGTGATCGCCGGGCTGGTGCTCGGCATGGTGAGCCACGGGCTGAGCCTGCAGGAAGCAGGAGCCCGCTATGTCACGCTGGCGGTGGGCGATGCGCTGGTCGCTTCGGTTCCCGCGCTGCTGCTGTCGATCGCAGCGGCCAGCATCGTCACCCGCGTGTCCGACGCACGCGACCTGTCGGGCCAGATCGGCGGGCAGTTCGCCCATTCTCGCAACTGGCTGCCGGTCGCCTGCATTCTCGCGGTGATCGGCTGCATTCCGGCGATGCCGCAGACGGTGTTCCTGCCGTTCGCCGGTGGCGCCTTTGCCTTGTGGCGCAAGCTGAAGAAGGCCGAGGAAGCTGCCGAGGCCGCCAAGGTCAGCGAAGCACAGGCACCGCCCGCCAACCCCGCCGAGATCGCGATCGAGGATATCGCCGACAACGCCCTGGTCACGATCGAACTGGGCTACGGCCTCGTGCACCTTGCCGATCCGCGCAAGGGCGCGCCGCTGGTCAACCGCCTCACCGGCCTGCGCCGCCAGATGTGCGAACAGCTCGGCTTCGTGCTGCAACAGTTCAGGGTGCGCGATTCGCTGACGCTCAGGCCAGACGAATATCGCCTAATGCTCGGCGGCGCGCCACTGGGCGGAGCGCAGCTGATGGCGGGGCGCCTGCTGGCCATCGACACCGGCGATGTCGCCAGTTCGGCCGCCATTCCGGGCACGCTTACGGTCGACCCAAGTTTCGGCTGCCCGGCGGTATGGATCGATCCGGGCCAGCGCGAGAATGCCGTCGCGGAAGGCTATCTGGTGGTCGATTGCGAAAGCGTCGTCGCAACGCAGGTTAACCGCCTGCTGATGGCCCGCGCAGCCCGCCTGCTCGGCCCCGACGAAGTGCGCGAATGGCTCGGCGCGGTGCGCCAGCGGCACGAGGCTCTGGTCGAGGCGATCACGCCGCAACCTTTGTCGCTGGCCGCATTGACCCGCCTACTGCGCTCGCTGGTGTCGGACGGTATCTATCTCGCCCATCCGGTCGCGCTGCTCTCCAGTATCGCGCAGGCGCTCGGCGACAGCACCGATCCTGTCGCCATGACCGATCTCGTGCGCGCCGACATGGGTGCGCAATTGGTCGGGCAATTGTGCCGCCCGGACGAGAAACTGCCGGTGCTGACCCTCGCAGCCGAGCTGGAGGAAATGGTCGTCACCGGTATGCGCGACCCGGTCAGCGGGCAGGCGGTGATCGAACCCGATCTTGCCCGTTCCATCGGTGAGCGCATTGCCATGCTGACCGCGGAACGCGAGCCGGGAATGACCCCGCTTGCCCTGATCGTCCAACCTGCCGCACGCCGACCTTTGGCCGCGCTCCTCGCCGCCCGCGCACCTGAATGTGCGGTGCTGTCGATATCCGAATTGCCGCCCGAACAGCCGATCGAAGTGATCGATGTCATCGGGGCGGCTGCTGAACCGCAAGCCCACTCGGCACAGGCCGAACCCGAAAGGATCGCTTCCCGATGATTCATGACCATTCCGCCATCGCCGCCGCGCAGGCCTATGGGTCCGACCAGGCAGGGCGCGTCGAGCGGTTCACGCCGTTGGTGCGCAAGCTCGCATGGCATTTCTCCGGCTCGGTCGCCGATCTGATGGAGGTCGAAGACCTGATCCAGATCGGCATGATCGCGCTGGTCGAATGCGCAGGTCGCCACGACCGCCCAGGCGAAGACGGGTTTGCCGCCTATGCCAAGATGCGCGTACGCGGGGCGATGGTCGATGCGATCCGCGCCGCCCGCCCCGGTTCACGCCGCCGCCGCGCACTTTCAAGGAAGGTCGAGGATGCACGCCGCCTGATCGAGCAGGAAACGGGCAAGCCCGCCACGCGTGAGGCGGTGATGCAGCTGGCCGGAATTACCGCAGAAGAATTGGCGACGATCGAGGTCCAGCCCGAGCCGCGGCTCGAATCCATCGACGGCGCGGAGGAAGTGCTCGATCTGGCGGACGATAGTGATCGGCCCGATGCCCTGCAAAGTGTGATCGCCAATCAGGATCGTGAGCAACTGGCGTTGGCAATCGCCGCACTGCCGCAACGGCTACAAATGGTGATCCAGCTCTACTTCCTCGAAGAGCTGAACCTTGCCGAAATCGCAGCGGTGCTCGACGTGTCGGTACCGCGCATCCACCAGCTCAAGGCATCTGCACTCCGCCAGTTGCGCGATCGGCTGGAGCAGGGTCTGGAATAAAAATCGTCCCAGCTCGGGACAGGCCAGATTCATTCTTCTTAAATTGCTGCAAGCACTTGCCCCATTTCGGGAGCGAGCTTAGGCCGCATGCCAGCGGGGGTCGCAATCCCAACAAATGAGAAATCGCCCCTTGCGCCGTGGTCGCACCTTTATGGCCGAGCTGGGTGTGTTTGCTCCATTATTGTGGAGCTGTCGGGAGAGATTGGCTCGGCAAGCTCACAGGGGGCTGATATGAAATACCTACCTCTCGCACTGGCTGCCGCTGTAGTGGCGACGCCGGCCTTCGCCGCCGATACCGTGGCTTACAATTCAGGGCCGAACGACACTTGGTATTTTGGCGGTGGTAACGATTATACTCCGGCGAATACGCTCGTCCTCACCACCGACGCAGGCGACCAGATGTATCTGCGGATGCATCAAACCTATCAGCCAGCACCCGCATCGGATGGCAGCGGGGTTTATTCCTTCGCTCTTGGAACGGATCCGATGAGCTTCGATTGGGGTGTCGACAACGATAGCCAGTCGAATATCACCGGTCTCATAACGATGACCAATATCGGAACGGGTTCGAGTTTAAGTTACGATCCCTTCTTCACCGGCAATGACAACGAATTGATGGATAGCAGCACGCAGAACAGCTTCCGTCTCAATTGGGGCGGAATCGGGTTCGATCCGGGCGTCGACGATACCTATCGCGTCGACCTGACCATCAATGGTCTCGGCAGCGACACCAGCCGTACGCTCAGCGTTTTCGCCAAGCTCGGAGACGGGGCGATGGGCGCGGTGCCGGAGCCGGCAACATGGGCCCTGATGATCCTCGGTTTTGGGTTTATCGGTGGTATCCAGCGCAAGACGCGCCAGAAGGTGAAACTAACCTACGCCTGATCGACCTGTTCGACAGCAACACGAAAAGCGGCGGCGAGCCTGCATTCGGTTCGCCGCCGCTTTCCTGTTGGAGTGTTTGCGTGGCGATCAGTTACGGCACGCGTCCAGTGTCTAGGCGAGAAGCTCGTCCAATTCGCACACCTTGTGCCCCGGATCAACCGCCAGCGCCGTCTCGGGCGCTTCCTTGACGCGCGCAGATGTAGGCTTTTCGACAAAGCAGGCAGAACCGCTTGCGCGCAAAACCTTGAGTCCTTGCGCATCGTCGGCACCCATCCCGGTGAGCATTGCCCCCCGCCAGCGGCGCTCCGCTAAGCGCGGCAGAACCGAGCAACAGGTCCGCACTGGGGCGGCAGCCACCCACCGGATCCTTGTCGAGCAAGCGCAGGCGCGGCGGTGGCCCGGCTCGATCACCGCATGGGTCGATGGGTCAAAGGCGACATGGAGCGTTCCCGGAACCAGTTCCGCCCGGTCGCTGGCTTCGACGATCTTGCACATTGATGAGGCTGCATTGCGTTCCAACGCGGGCCTGACCAGCGCGCTGTGCGCGCTTACGACAAATCACACCCATTTCTTTCGCGAGTCCCATCACCTCGATCACCTGCGCATGCATCTGCAGCAACCATGGCTCGATCGTCTGGATGCCGGCGAGCAGGTACGGGTGTGGTCGGCAGGCTGCTCCAGCGGTGAGGAAGCCTGGTCGATCCTGCAGTCCATCATGGGCACCAAGCAGGCCAATTGCGAACGCGCCGAGCGTGGAAATCTGCGACTGCTTGCGTCCGATATCGATCGCAATGTTCTGCGTGTCGCTAGTGCGGGACATTATCCGATTGATACGCTGGCTGGCATTCCCGCTGAATTGGCCAAATTATGGGTAGTGCGTGAAGGTGATGGCTTTTCCATCTCGCCGCGGCTGCGCAATTTCGCCTGCTTCCAGATGCTCAACCTGATCGGCGAATGGCCGCTGCGCCAACGTTTCGACGCGATATTCTGTCGCAACGTCATGATCTATTTCGACGGCCCGACCAAGCAACGCCTAGTCGAACGACTTGCCGAAATGCTCCTACCTGGGGGAATCCTCTATATCGGTCAAAGCGAAAGGATCACCAAGGACGCGCTACCGGAGCTGATGGAAATCGGTCCGACCATCTATAGCAAAGAGGAGCGCTGAGCATGATCCGTCTCGTCATTGTCGATGACAGCCCCACCATACGCGCCATTCTCGCGGCGCGTCTCTCCGGCGAATCGGATGTCCGCATCGTCGGGATGGCCGCAGACGCGCGCGAGGGGCGCGAGATGATCCGTGCGCTCGATCCGGACGTGATTACACTTGATGTCGAGATGCCTGGGATGAACGGCCTCGACTTCCTCGAAAAGATAATGGCGCTCAGGCCGAAGCCGGTCATCGTCATTTCTGGTGCGACCCAGGCGGGAACGGCGGCAACGGCACGCGCGCTCGCATTGGGAGCGATTCATTGCTACGCCAAATGCGACCGTTCCGGCAACCTGCCACTCGACGACTACGGCCGTCTTGCACAGCTCATCCGTGAAGCTTCGCATGTCCGCTTCGAAGCTGTTGCGCCTACCCCTTCGAGGTTTCCGGCCATCGGCGGCGTATCGAGCGACCTTATTGCCATCGCATCTTCTACCGGCGGGGTCGAAGCGCTGCAGAAGCTCTTGCCGAGGTTCACAACGGATTGTCCGTCGACGCTGATCGTGCAGCACTTCAACGCCCAATTAGCCCCGGCGATCGCGCGCTCGTTGGACAGCACTTCGCCCGCACGCGTGATGCTCGCCGAACCGGGCGTGATGCTCAAGCCCGGCGAAATCTATCTCGCCCCCGGCGACGACCGTCACCTCGGCCTCGCCAGCACGCCTGACCTCAAGATCGCGCTCCGTCGCGGTCCTCCGGTCAGTGGACATGTGCCGAGCGCCGACAGCGAAGTGCTACCGTTCCTCGAAGGGCTCGTCGCGAACAGTGAGCGGATGGTGATGGTGCTTGATTTGCGCAGCCTCTCGTTCGACGACCGGCTCGAGCTTGCAGCCTGATCGTGATGCCCTGTCCTCAGACCCTCAAAATCCTCACGGAGATCCTGCGCGAGACGGCTAGCGATATCGAAGCGCTGGGTGCTGCATTGTGCACCGACGAGATGCTCATGCTGCGCCATTGCACCGCGCTGCAGTCGATCGATGTGATCGCGCAGCGTCAAAACGGCATCGCGCAGTTCCTGGAAGAGTACTGTCGCCATGAGGCCGTCGAATCGCTTTCGCTGGAGGCGCTTCAGGAACGACTGCGACTGCCCAATCCAGCCGCAGCAGCAATGCGCAAGGCGAGCTGATCCGCAAGCGGGACAACATCAGTCTTACCCGGATAGCAAGGGCCTAGTCGCCGATGAAGCAACCAGGCCCTTGCTTTGTAAACCAGGTTCAGCCGCAAGATCGTCTATCGGCGCCCGATAGAACTGAACCGGTTACCCTTGCCGGAAAGCGCGTGCGAGATCGACAAAATCGTCCCTTACACGACCCAACCGATCCGGTACGAAATCGGTGACACAGGCCAGCACCTCTTTCCGCGCCGCAGTATAAAGCTGCGCCAGCGCGGGTCCGAGCGGAGCGCTGCGATCAACCCCCATGTCCAATGCGGTAAGAGCCGAGAGCGACCGGGTGATACCATCGGCCCGCCGTCCATTGTCGCCCAGCTCATTCGCGCGAAGGGCATTGCCCAGCCCGTCGATAAGCTGATCGATACACAACAGCACCAGTTCGGCGCTGCTGGAACCGCGCACGCGCGCGTCGAAAGCCGAGTTGCGATAGGCAGACGCAGCATCCCTATGCAGCGCCAGCATCAGTTGTTACTCGAATTCCAGGCGTCGATCTGCGCCTTGAGGAAAGTCAGGGTCGATTGCGACGCAGCAACGCGGGCATCGGCCTTGGCGAAGCGCGAGACGAGCTGCTGGCGCAGCGTTTCCTGCTTCTCGGTGAGCTCGGATTGTTGTTCGCTCGTTGTCTTGGACAGCGACTGATACCGCGCGATCGATCCGGCAAGCGAGCCGGGATCGCTGGTCTTGGATGCAGCGCGACCGATCTTGTCGATGCTTGCATAAATGCCATAAAGCCCGGTGGTGAACATCGCCGCCGCGCTAGCCGGATCGCGCTTCAGGGTTTCTTGAAGGCGCGTGGCATCGAAACTGAACGTGCCGTCGCGCTGCGTCACCAGTCCAAGATCGGACAGAGTGCGCGGCGCGCCATCAGCGGCATTGGGCATCACGACATCGCTGGCGATATGCGACAGGGCGTTGCGCAGCGCGCGTGCTCCCGGATCGCCGGACAGATCGCCGGCGGTTGGATTCATTGCATCCTTGAGGTCGCCCGCGACCGTGTTCAGCGCCGATACGAGGTCCGCCATGAAGGACGGAATCGAACCGGACGGATCGCTGAAGCCGATCGTCGTGGGATTGCCCGTGTTGGTTCCTGTCAGAGTGAGCGAAAGGCCGGGAGCAACCTCTCCCGTCTTGTTCGATGCGCTGGTCATGGCCAGGCCATCGAGCTTGAACT
Source organism: Qipengyuania algicida (assembly GCF_009828025.1). GTDB lineage: Bacteria > Pseudomonadota > Alphaproteobacteria > Sphingomonadales > Sphingomonadaceae > Qipengyuania > Qipengyuania algicida. The sequence continues at coordinate 444,774 of NZ_WTYA01000001.1, forward strand.
GCGCGTCGGCCGAGGTCGACAGCAATTGTCCGGTGGCGCTGCCCGGCTGCCAGGCAAGATCGGCAAGGCCATTGCCCGCGGTCGCCTCGGTTGCGTCGATAACAAAGCCGTTCTGCGCGCCTTCTGCTCCCTTGAACACGAGCTGCGCACCGCTTGAGGTGTTGGCGACATAGGCGCTGACGCCGGATCCTGAAGCGTTGATCGCACGAGCGACATCGGCCAGTGTCGAACCAGCAGGAATGTCGATGTCGACCGCCGCGTGGCCAGTGTCTTCGGTGAAGCTGGCAGCATCGGCCGCGCCAAAGCGGATCGTCAGCGTCCCCTCGCCCACCGGGCTGTCGGCCGAAGAATAGGCGGTGCTGGCCAGTGTCTGGCTCTTCGCGAGCGAAGTGACTTCCAGCGTATAGCTGCCACTGGCGACCGTCCCGCTGGTGAGGCTGGCTTGCGCGACCGAGGAACTCGCTACCGATGCGGTGACCGCCAGGTCTCCGCTGCGCACTCGGTCGCCGATCGAGCTAGCAAGGGTAGTGATGGAATTGCGGATCGAGCTGGCAGCCGAAATCTGACGCTCGAGCTGGTCCGACTTGGCGGTCAACCGGTCCTGCCGCAACGCGAACTGCGCGGTCGACAGGTCGGTCGCGAGCTTGCTCATGTCAATGCCGCTGCCGCCGCCGAGCGTCGATACGATGGAACCCATTTCAGTCATGACGGATAGAACGACCGCATAGACCCGCGCTTAAGCCTCTACCTTGCCGTCCGCATCGTAACGCAAACGCACCGGCACGCTCAGCTGCGGGAAAGGCGGCGTCTCGCCCCGGCCCAGCGCCATGACATAGGCGACGATCGCGGCAACGGCAGCGTAGAGTTCCTCGCGAATAACCTGCTTTTCACGCGTCGTGTAATAGATCGAACGCGCGAGCGCCGGGAATTCGAGCACCGGCAGATTGCGCTCACCCGCCAGTTCGCGGATCGCCAGCGCCTTCTCTCCGCGTCCCTTCGCCAGCAGGATCGGAGCCGCCGCGCGGGTTGGATCGTAGGTCAGGGCAACTGCGAAATGGGTCGGGTTGGTGATGACGAACTGCGCCTCGCGCATGGCGGGCGCCACGCTGCCCGCGGCGATATCGCGCTGGCGCTGGCGACGGTGGGCGCGCGCCTCGGGCGAACCGTCGGTTTCCTTGTTTTCGTCCTTCATTTCCTGCTGGCTCATCTTGAGGCGCGACTGGCGCCGCCAAATCTGCACCGGCACGTCGATCATCGCGATAATGAGCAGGCCCCCGCCTAACGCAAAGGCGAGCGAGAGCAACGCGTGCCACGCCAGTCCCAGCTGATCGGCGAGCCCCGCATTGGCGAGCCGCCCCAAATCGCCCAGCCAACTGCGTGCCCAAGCGTAAGCAATCGTACCGAGCAGGCCGACCTTGGCCAGCCCCTTGCCCATCTCGATCCAGCCGGTTGGGCCGAACACGCGTTTCAATCCGGACAGCGGGTTGATCCGCGAACCCTTGAACGCAAGATTTTCCGGCACCCAGCGCCCGCTGCCAAAGCCCAACTGGCTGACCACCGAAACGAGTGCCAGCACCAGCCCGAGCGCCGCCACGGGAGCCATCACCCCGGCAATACGCAGCGCTGTACCGCGCGGGTCGATCCCCTGCTCCACCGCGCCATGATCGAAGCTCAGCGAAGCACGCACGAGCTCCATAAGCTCGCCGCCCAGCCATGGCCCTGCAATAGCAAGCAGGCCGAAACCGACCAGCACGCTAGCGGCAGTGGCCAAATCCTTGCTGCGCAGCACATCGCCCTTGAGCGCGGCATCCTTCTTGCGCTTCTCGGTCGGTGCAAATTGCTTCTCGCCGCTCTCGCTCATCGCACGATCAGCCCCCCGGCAGTCTCCAGCGCGAGGCGCGACAAATCGCCCAGATCGGCGAACATCAGCGGCGCGGCGACGATCATGCCGCCGATCCCGGCAAGCACTCCCAGCGGCAGACCCAGCGCGAACAGGTTGAGCGCAGGCGCGGACCGGCTGAGGATGCCGGTGGCAAGCTGCACCAGCAGCAAGATCACCGTAATTGGCAGCGCAATCGCAAGCCCGGCGCCAAACGTCGTCGCGCCGAACTGCGCAATGGCGAGATAGCGATCCGCGCCCAGCCACGCGGCACCGGGCGGAAAGCTCGAATAACTTTCCAGCACCAGCCGCAGCCACACCAGATGGCCACCGGTCCCGAAGAAGATCAGCGTAAGGGCGATGGTCAGGAAATTGCCGAAGACCGAGCGCTGGCCTTGCCCGTCGGGGCTTGCCGATTGGGCCATCGACAGGCCCATTCCGCCACCGATCAGCTCGGCGGCGACCAAAGGCGCGGCAAAGGCGAGCTGGAGCACGAAGCCAAGCGCCAGCCCGATCAGCACCTCACCCAGGATTGCGACGAAACCCGCCAACGTAAAGCTGAGCGTGACATCGGGAACCGGAAGCCAAAGCGCGGTGAAGATCGCAAGTGCACCGGCAGCAGCCACGCGGACCAGCGCCGGAACTCCGGTCGCGCCGAAGATTGGTGCCGCGACCAGCGCCGCACCAACCCGAGTCATCAGGAAGGCGACATGCCAGAACTGGGCCTCGAGCGGCCCCAATCCCAGCGCAATGGCATTCATCGCCCGATCGCCGCGATCTGGTCGAAGATGTCCTTGGTGAAATCGCCCAACAGCCCGACCATCGCCCCGCCCAGCAGCACCAGCACCAGCGCGATGGCGGCCAGCTTGGGGACGAAGGTCAGCGTCTGTTCGCTGACCGAGGTCGCAGCCTGTATCAAGCCGATGACAAGACCCACCGCAAGGCTCGCGAGCAGGATCGGCGCAGCGATCAGCGCCGCGATCCACAGCATCTGGTCGGCCAGCGACAGCAGTTCGGGTGCCTGATCCATCAGTTGAAACTCGCCGCGAGCGATCCCATCAGCAGCGACCACCCATCGACCAGTACGAACAGCAGCAGCTTGAACGGCAGCGAGACGAGCATCGGGCTCATCATCATCATACCCAGGCTCATCAGCGTGCTGGAGACGACGAGATCGATTACCAGGAAGGGCAGGAACAGCATGAAGCCGATCTGGAATGCGGTCTTGAGTTCGCTGGTGACGAAAGCGGGCAGCAGGATCGAAAACGGAACCGATTTGGCGTCGGCGAATTTGGGCGCCTTGGCGATTTCGGCAAACATGGCGAGATCGCGCTCGCGCGTCTGGCGGATCATGAAGGCATGGAATTCCTCGCCCGCGGCAGAGATCGCGGTTTCTGCGTTCATCTGCCCGGCGGCGTAGGGGGCGATAGCGCGCGTGTTCACGCGGTCGATGGTCGGTGCCATGACGAACAGCGAGAGGAACAGCGACAGACCGATCAACACCTGGTTGGGCGGCGATTGTTGCAGGCCGAGCGCCTGCCGCAGGATCGCCAGCACCACGATGATGCGGGTGAAACTGGTCATCATCAGCACCAGCGCCGGCAGGATCGTGAGCAGACCCATCACCAGCAACAGCTGGAGCGACAGGGTCAGGCCGCCGCCGTCGTTCGACATCGCGCCGAACGCCCGGTCGAGCGCGCCGGGCACCGCCGATTGCGCCTGTGCCGCGCCGGGCAAGGTCAAGACAGTCGCCGCAATTGCCAGCGCGAGACGTTTCATGGCTCGATCTCTCCGGCAACCGCGCCGGTCGCCACATCGGCCTCGGCCAGCCGGGTGAGACCGTTGCGCGATGCGGATACGAGGATCTCGCGGCCGTGAAATTCGATCACCGCCAGCCGGATGCCGGGCGACAGGAAGCTGGTCTCGACCACTTTCGCACGCCGCATCCGCGCCTGACCGCCGGGAATGCGGTCCTGCATCTTGCGGGTCAGCTTCAGCGATCCCCAGATCATCCCGGCGAGCAGCGGCAACAGGATCAGCAGTTTGAGGAGATACCACCCCATCGGATTTTACTCCACGCCTTCTTGCGCCAGCGCCGCTTGCGGCGCGCTTGGCTGGCCGTGGTCCTGACCGACGAGGTCGAGGATCCGAATGCCGAAGCGGTTCTTGTCGGACACGACCTCGCCGCGCGCGACCAACGTCCCGTTGACCAGCAGATCCACGGGCTCATCGACCAGCCGGTCGAGCACCACCACTTCATCTTCAGCCAGCGCCATCACTTCACGCAGGCTCATCCGGGCCGAGCCGAGCTCGACTGTCAGCTGAACTGCGATATCGTTGATCCGCGCAAACGGATTGCCCCCGGCGATCATGATAAATTCCCCTTCTTATCCAAGCTTGTAATGCGTAGCGCCACGCAATCGTCGACTTCGCCGACACTGCCCCAGGCGAGCGCGCGGCCCTGACACATCAGCGGCACCTGCCGGCGCAGCGGCAGCGCGAGCACGTCGCCCGCGCGCAGATTGCCGATACGCGAGAGCGGTATGCTCGTATCGGCCAGCACGGCATGCACCGGCAGGGCGATCGTGCCCCACGGATCGGCAGTGCAATCGCCCGCACCTTGCGAACCACGCGTCTTGGCGCGCCAGGCCGAAAGGATCGGACCCACAGCCTCTTCACGCAGCGCGATCTGCAATTTAACCGGCTCGCCGCCAAGATTGTCGATCGTCACCACGCAAGTGGCGACCTTCTGACGTACTGCGAGAACAAGGTTGCTGGCAGACTGCCGCCGCGGCGCCTTGGGTGCGAGCGACGTATCCGCAAGCAGTTCGGCCAAGGCTTCGTGAAACGCTTGCTCGATCCGCTGGCGCAGCAGCACCGCGGAATGGCGCAAGACCACCACTTCACCGCCGGTAGACTCGTTGTCCTTGCTCTCTGCGTTGCGCCCGCCGAACAACCGCTCGACCGCCGTGCCGAGACCTTGCGGGAACACCGCGAGGGTCAGTTTCTCGCCGGTGTCACCCAAACCGATCAACTGCAATGCCGTGCCGGGCCGATTGACGGCTTGCTGGAAGGCATTGCTGGCCGTCAGCGTCGCGGCTTCGGCGCTGGCGCTGCATTCGAGCCCGGTCGTGCGCGCAATGCGCTCGCCCATGGCGCGTGCGAGTTCGCCCACCACCGTACCCAGCTTGGCCAGCCGATCCTCGTCGGTCAGGCGATGCGCGAGGAGTGCCTCGCAATGCATCGCTGCCGCACGTTCGGCCTCGAGAGGAAAATCCGCTTTCACTGCGTCGCGACCGGCGTCACTGAATGATCAGCGAGCGGAAATAGACTTTGTCGACGCCGCCAAAGCCCTCGTTCTGCTTGAGGATGCGGTTGATCGACGCGGTAAGGCGCTTCTGGATCCGGTCCTTGCCTTCGGGCGACATGAATTCTTCTTCCGGCGTGTCGGACAGGTCAACCAGGATTGCGCTGCGTAGCGCCAGTTCGTGCTGCTTCATCCACATCAGCACGCGCCCGTCGCGCCGGGTCGATGCGGCGAGCGTGGTCTGTACCAGCGCGCTGGAGTTCTTCAGGTTCGAGGTAAAATCGTCGCCAAAACTGAAATAGGCAACGCGATATTCATCGCCGCCTTCGCCATAGACGGTTTCCGCGCCGCCTTCTTCCTTGCCCTTGCTGACCGGAGCGTAGGGGTCTTCCTCGCCCTTGAGGATGAGCTTGGGCGTGTTGTCATGAGCTTCGGCATGACCGCCGACCAGACCGAAAGTGACCAGCGCAAAGGCACCGCCGCCCGCCCCGGCGAGCACCAGCACCAGCAGCAGGAGGATTTTCATCAACCCGCCCTTTTTCTTCTTGCCGGTATCCTCTTTGTCCTTGTCTTTGCTCATCGTCCGATCCCTCGTTCGTCAAATTTCATGTGTTCAGGCGAAGATGCTGCCGTCACGCGGTGCCTGTCGGCGACCTCGCGGCTGAGCATCGGACTGGCCGTCCCGCCGTGCTGATGTGTTTTCCCGCTGTGATCCCGAGCGGTCTTCTAGCGAAGAACGTGGTTCACCATTACTTCCACGGCCCTGGGTATTTTCACCTAGTTGGCCACCGCCAAGCGAGCCCTGATGGGATGGCTGCGGGGCTGTTGCGAAGCGGCGTTCGGCCTGCGCGGCGCCCTCGGCCAGATGCATACGGATGTCCTGCGGCATGGTATCGGCCCGCAGTCCGATCCCGCCATCGTCATCGCGCGAAAGATGCAGCGCCATGGTGCCGAGGCGATCGTGCGGAATGGTGAGCTTTGCCGAACGCTCGACGGTGTCGCCCGGCATGGCATCGAGCGCCGCGACCGCCTTGTCGATCTGCTTGGTGAGATCGAAATGCGAATGGGTGGATGGAGCAGCCTCGACAACGGGCCTTGCACCATGATCGACCGGCACGACGGAGGCCTGCGCAAATGTGCGCAGCGCCGGTTCGGCCGCGGCGAGTTGTTCGGTGCGAATATGGGTGCGGGCTTCCCCCTTACTGTTCTCGCCCAGTTCCGGATCAACCGGCGCGATTGGTCCAGAAGCAGTGGCAACCGCCTGCTGCGCCACTGTAGTTTGTCCAACAACATGCCGGACCACCGCTGGCTGCGTTTCGCCGCGAAGCTGCGCCAGCCGGTTGATGTCGCCACTGGCGATATCGGGAGCGGCTGAACGATCTGCCTTCGACAGTTCGTTGGTGAGGCCGGGAGCATTTGTCTTGGACACATTCGCGCCGCCACCCTCACCCGCTGAAGCAGTCTGCGAAACCACCATCTTCGCCCATTCGAACCCGGCAAAGCCGGATGGCAAGGGAGCGAGGGGCGCTGCGCGGCCATCGGTCTCACTTGCCTGGGCTGGTTGAACAGGGGGGGCCTGCGTACCTCTGGTGAGAACCACATCCGGGGCTTTCGAGGCCACCGATACGGTCTGCTCAACCGGCTTGGGAGCCTCTTGCGGCATCGTGTTGCCGACAAGCGGCAAGAAATTGCCGGTTAGCGCGGCAACGTCTTGCTCACCGGTTTTCGGGGCGTCTGCCTCACCTTCAACGCTGTCGGCATTGTCCGGCGTGATCTCAGGAGTGTCCAAGGCGGGTGCACCGGCCAAAAGCGCTGCAAACAGTTGCGCAAGCGCCGGATCGACGACAGGCGCGTTCGTCTGCGACGACGTACCGCCGGAGATGGTCTCGAGAGAGAGTGTCATTTTCATGACCGCTCATGATCAAGAATCGTGCCAGTCCGTTGTTGCACGGAATCCGCGGTGTGTTCGGCGTCTGCCAATTGCCGAGCGGCCTTGTCCGCCATCTCCTGCGTGCGGTCGCGACGGCGGCGTGCGGCCTGCTCCTGCTGCATCACGACTTCGGTCTGGCGCGAGAGTTCGCTCAAGTGATCGCGGGCGCTACGGTGCATCTGCCGGGTGCCCTGCGCCATGACCTGCTGGAGACCAAGCTCCAGCGCATCGCGGGCATCGCGGCGGGCCTGGTAATGTTCGAGCAGCCCGGTCGTGCGGTCGGCCACCAGCCGGGCATGGCTTTCCCGCCCCATTTCGGCGTGCAGCCGCCCCGCCGCCTCGCGGTGCTCGACTTCGCGCAGGCAGCTGACGAGCTGAAGTCGGCGCAGGCGTGTCCGCTCATCCACGGGCGATTACGGCGTTCAGCGCGCCAATGGCATCGTCGGCTGAGACATGCTTCCCAATATCCTGGCCAAGGAAGGCCTCGATCGAATCATGCGCAGCAATTGCCCGGTCGAGGACCGCATCGGTGCCGGGCCGATAGGCGCCCATCATCAGCAGGTCGCGATTGCTCTCATAGGCGGAGATCAACGACCGCATTTCGCGCGCGGCGGCGAGATGATCGGGGCTGGCGATATCGGCCATGACCCGGCTGAGCGAAGCGGGCACGTCGATCGCCGGATAGCGCCCGCGCTGGGCGATCTGGCGTGAGAGCACGATATGCCCGTCGAGGATCGCACGCGCGGTGTCGACCACCGGATCGTTGTGATCATCGCCATCGGCTAGCACGGTGTAGAGCCCGGTGACCGAGCCGCCGTGGGTGACCGAATTGCCCGCGCGCTCGACCAGTCGGGTGATCGTTGCCAGCGCAGATGGCGGATAGCCTCGCGCCCCGCCGTGTTCACCCAGCATCAGCGCGATTTCGCGCGCGGCGTGGGCAACGCGGGTCAGGCTGTCGAGGATCAGCAGAACCTTATGGCCCTGTGCCCGGAAATATTCCGCCAGCGAAGTCGCCAGCATTGCGCCGCGCAGCCGCAAGTTGGGCGCGTGGTCTGCAGGAACGGCAACAACCGCAGTCCGCGCGGCAGCGTCGGAATGCATATGCCTTCCGACGAAATCCGATACTTCGCGCGCACGCTCACCAATCAGCCCGACCACGACGATGTCAGCCTCCGCGCCATGAGCGATCATGTCGATCATCACGGACTTGCCCACGCCCGACCCGGCAACGATACCGACGCGCTGACCAACGCCGAGCGTGGTCAGTGAATCGATTGCGCGAATGCCCGTGGCAAAGCGTTCCCGCACGCGCCCGCGTTCCAGCGCGCCAACTCGTTCGCCGCCTGCCAGCCCGCGCGAGGTGGCGCGCACCGGGCAGCCCCCATCAATCGGCTTGCCCAGCCCATCGACCGCGCGGCCAAGAAAGCCTTCTCCGACCGGCACCGTCCCGGCAAGACCGGATGGGCGCACGCGGGCGCCGGGGCGAAGCAGCACGGCATCGCCCAGCAGGCTCATCAGTGTGCGCCCGTTACGAAAGCCAATCACTTCGGCGAGATGCGAGGTCGCACGGCCCTGTGCTATGCGGCACAACGAACCTATCGGGATCGAGAGACCGGACACCTCGATCAGCGGCCCGTCGCAGGACGTCACCAGTCCGAATCTTGCGGGCTGAAAGTCTATCGGGGCCTGGGTCAGCCCCGCCGCCATGTCATCGAAACTTCGAAGCATCGTCAGAGGCCCTCGTCGCCGAAAGCCTCGTGTAACGACTGCAGCCACAGTGCAGGCCCATCCTCCACCCCGCCATCGGGCGTATCGATACGCAGCCCGCCGCGCTCGAGCGATGGATCGGGCAGGATCGTGAAATCTGACGACAGATGCGACGACACCAGCACCGCGTCCTCAGGATTGAGGCGCAGCAGCCGTTCGTCCTGTGCGCGGGTCAGCATGGCAGCGGCCTTACGGGCACGGTCCGCCAGCCGCACGGGATCGAGTGCCAATGGCAAGACCGCTTCTTCGCAAAGTGCGAGAACGGTCTGCCGCAGCCGTTCGGCGAGCGCATCCGCCTCGACCTTCTGCATGGATTCCAGACCGGCAAGCAGCTTGGCGCAGCGTGCCTCGACCTGGGCAATCTCTTCTGTGCAGCGCCCCTGCGCGCGCGCTTCACCTTCGGCCAGCCCGCGCTCGAACGCGTCTTCCAGCGGATCGGGTTCGGCAATGTCCGGCTCCGGAGCGGCTTCGACCACCTCGACCGGAACATCGAAGAACCGGCGATCTGGCTGGAAACCGCGCGGGCTCTCTGCCAGCAGCGACCAGCTAGACATAATCGTCGTCTCCGGACCCGAAGATGATTTCTCCATCGGCGGCCAGCTTGCGCGCGACGGTCACCATGTCGCGCTGGGCCTTTTCGACATCGGCCAACTTCATCCGGCCACGCTGCTCGATTTCGTCCTTCACGCCGTCGGCGGCACGGCTGGACATGGCGGCGAAGAACAGCTCGCGCTGGCCTTCTTCCAGTCCCTTGAGCGCATCGATCAGCGTGTCGGATTCGACTTCGCGCAGCAGCTTGCCCATCGCCTGCGGATCGAGCGCAAACAGCAGGTCGAAGCGGAACATCGCTTCTTCCATCTGGCGCGCCAGAACCTTGTCGCGCTTGTTGAGCGCAGGCATCACGCGCTTCTCGACCGGGCGGGCGGCCTGATTGATGATCGTGGCCGCATCGGCGACCCCGCCCAAAGCCAGTGGCAAGGTGCCATATATCGATCCGATGCGGTGTTCGACCAACTCACCCAGCATCACCATCGCTTCGGGCGCAAGCGGGCCGAGCGTGGCAATACGATGAACGATGTCGGCCTGAAGCCCGTCCTCGATACCGGCCAGCACCTTGGCGGCCACCTCGGGTTCAAGTTGCAGCAGGAGCACGGCTACGACCTGCGGATGTTCATCAGCCAGGATGGTCAGCACCGCATCCGCCGACAGCCAGCGCATCAGCGCCAGCGGGCCTTCATTCGACGGTTCCTCGCGCGCACCGACCGAACGCATCACGCCATCGGCCTTGATCGGGCCGACCGCACTTTCGAGGAGCTGGCGCATCTTGCCCGAACCGCCGGGATTTTCGACCGAGCGCGGCTCCGCGCGGTCGGCAAAAGCGGCAATCGCGGAAGCGATCTGGCTTGGATCGACGTTTTCGAGCTGCGCCATTTCGGCGGCGAGTTTGCGCAGTTCGGGCGCAGAAAGGTCGGCCAACAGCCGGCTCGCCACGTCCTCTTCCAGCAGCAGCACCATCAGGGCGGCTTGCGATACGCCGCTGGGGTTCAAGACCTCGGCGCTCATTCCGCAGCCTCCTTGGCGGAGTTGTTTTCGAGCAATGCCCGCAGCGCGTTCAACGCGTCGCCGGGCTGCTCGCGCGAGATCCGCCGCGCCAGCTCGACCTGTTCGGTAAGATCCTCTCCTTGCGGGATACTTGGCCGGTCAGTGGTCCGGGCAGCGTCGGAGCCGACACCGGCCTCGCTGTCGTCGCCTTCTCCGTCGCTGCCATCGGCATTAGCGAGTTTGCGATCACGCACCGCCTTGACCATCGGACGAACGCCGAACAACAACACCAGGATCACGCCCAGCAAGGCGACCACGTTGCGCAGGACCGTAGCGAACCAGCTTTCCTCCCAGAAATTGGGGGCGACGACGTCCGCTTTCTCGAACGGGCGCACCAGCACCGTAACCTTGTCTCCGCGGGCCGGATTGGCACCTACCGTCGCACCGACGAGCGCTTCGATCTTCGCAATATCCGCAGGCTTGGCGCCCTTCAACGCGGCCTGATCGATCGCCACCGCCACCGAGAGCTGGCGTACGTCGCCCGGCTGCTTGTTTGTAACGGCAACCTCGCGTCCGAAATCCCATTTACGGCTGGTCTGCGACTGGCCCGAAGGCTGGTTTGCGGCTTGCCCCGCCTGCGGCCCGCCTTGTGGAGCGCGCTCCTGCGCCTGCGCGGCGGCAGGTGCAAGATTGGTGGTGGCACCTGGTATTCCTCCTGCGGGCTGACGCTGCGCTGCAGTGGACTGACTGGCGATCTCACTGCGCAGCGAGCCGTCCTTGTCATAGCTTTCTCGTGCAGAGGTCAGCTCGTCCATGTCCAGATTGACCTGGACCTCGCTGGAGAAATTGCCCTCGCCGAACATCGGCGTCAGCACCTGCGAAAGCTGGCTGCGCAGCTTGGCTTCCATTTCCGCCTGATAGGCCAGCCGGTCCGCGCCCTCGCTCGAAGGTTGCGTCAGCAAGCTGCCATGTTGATCGACGATCCGCACCGCATCGAGCGAAAGCCCCGGCACCGAAGCGGCCACGAGGTTGGCAATCGCGGAAACCTGGCTTTCGGATAGCTGCCGCCCCCGCGCGAGCGTGACCATGACCGACGCGCTTGGCGGCAAATCCTCGCGCACGAACACCGATCTTTCGGCCTGCGCAAGATGCACGCGCACAGCGCGCACGCCGTCGATCTGTGCGATTGTCAATTCGAGATCGCGCTCGCGTGCGGCACGCAAGCGGTCGCCTTCCAGATTGCGGCTCGCGCCCATCGGCAACGAATTGAGCAGCGCCGAACCATCGGCGGGCGCGGCGAGCGCGCCATTGCTAGCGACCACCATGCGCGCGCGATAGAGATCGTCCTCGCCGACGCTGAGCGCACCGCTGTCGTTGTTGATATTATATCCGATACCCGCCTGATCGAGTGCGGAGACCACACTCGCACGCTCGCTGTCGTCGAGCGAGGTATAGAGCACGCGCTGTGGCGCGGGGGCGAGCAAGGCCCAGGTGAGCGCAGCAAGGCCCAACCCGCCGATACTGACGAACCACGGCAACAGCCGCTTCATCGCCGGTTCGCGCAGTTGCGCGCCGATCCGGGTCAGCCGGTCGGCAAAGCCACCTTGCCCGCTGGCCGCGGCAAAGTCTTGCGAAGGAATGATTGCGGTCATTTACTCAGACCCCCATCCGCATGATTTCTTGATAGGCATTGAGGAGCTTGTTGCGCACCTGAAGCGTCGTTTCGAACGCTACGCCCGCCTCCTGCCGTGCTAGCATGACCTTGGCGACGTCGGTGACCTCGCCCCGCTCATAGGCTTCGCTGAGGCGTGAGGCTTCGTTCTGGCTGGCGTTGACGCTTTCGAGCGACTGGCGCAGCACCCCGGCGAAATCCGAAGGACCGCCGGTTTCCGTAGTGCCGGTGGCTGCGGGCGCAGGTTGCTCCTGCAACGCACGGATATGCTGCGAGCGATCGCGAATCTGCTCGCGCATCGCCATGATGTCCTGGACGCTGATCCCGCCGCCTGCTTTGCCGACGGGGCTCACAGCGCGACCTCCATCGGTACACCGGCTTCGCGATAGGATGCTAGACGATAGCGCAGCGTCCGCTCACTAATTCCGAGCCTGCGCGCAGCCTCGATCCGCTTGCCGTTGCACTTTCGCAGCATTGTCAGGATCGTGCGAGCCTCGGTATCGCGCACGGCGTTTTCCAGCTTGCCGTTGCCCGCCTGTTCGATCGGATAGACGTTGTCGAGCACTTCGCGAGCTGCGGACGCGGCAGTTTGGACCGGCTTGTCGATCACGATATGCGCATGTTCAATCTGACGCGCATCGCCAGCGAGTACCAGCGCGCGGCGGATGACGTTTTCCAGCTCACGCACATTACCTGGCCAGTTGTGTTGTTCCAGCATTGCCAGCGCCGCCGTACCGATCCAGCCCGGTGCCTGCCCCTCGCCGCGATGGCGCAGCAGCATGGATACCGCCAGCGGCGCAATGTCGCCGGGCCGCTCGCACAGTGCCGGCAGATGGATCGGGAACACGTTGAGGCGATAAAACAGGTCTTCGCGGAAACGCCCTGCCGCGACCTCGTCGGGGAGGCAGCGGTTGGCGCAGGCGACGATGCGCACATCGACCTTGACCGGCCTGGTCGAGCCGACCGGGGTTACTTCGCCTTCCTGCAACGCCCGCAGCAGCTTGGCTTGCAGGGCCAGCGGCATCTCGGCGATTTCGTCGAGCAGCAAGGTGCCGCCATCGGCTTCGCGAAAGAAGCCCTGGCTCGCCGCATTGGCACCGGTGAACGCACCCTTCTGGTGGCCGAACAGCATTGCTTCGAGCATTGTTTCGGGAATCGCGGCGCAATTGATACCGATAAACGGCGCGTTGGCACGCGTACTGCTGCGATGGATGAATCGCGCGAGCACTTCCTTGCCCGCGCCGGTCGGGCCGGTGATCAGCACAGGAACCTCGGTCGAGGCAAGGCGCTCGGCCAGCGCATATACGGTCAGGCTTTCGGGATCAGCTCCGACGGGTGCGGAGCCGGTATCGATCGCGCCAATCCGCGCGAGCACGCAAGCAAGCGCCATGTCGGGCTGCCCCGCATCATAGGCAATGACGCTACGCTGCGTTGCCGAGGCCGCACCGAGCGCCCCCACGGTCGGCGCGTCCCCATCATGACGGATGAACAGCGTCCGCGGTCCACGGACGTCTTTGGCGACTGCTCCGATTTCGGACGCGTCACACAGCAAAATATCTTCGGCGATATGCAGCGACCCTGCCACACCTGCCAGTCTTGCAGACAAAGATACATGCCGCCGATCAAATTCTCTGCTGGTCGATAGCTTCGCCATCGGGCCCCCCGGTTAACCACTTCGATAGCAGGCAAATGCCCCGGGGACGTGCAAATCCGTATAAATTTCAGGTCTGGTAGTATTACCTATATCCCAAGGCGAAAAACCTGATGGGCCAGACTTAAACGTTGCGCTGCCCTGCCGGTCTGTTGGGTCAGCAAACGCGGCCAGATCGGCGGCGATGCTGATCTTCTCAGCCTACCAAGGGAGTACCGAAATGGCCGTCATCAACACCAACATCAGCGCCATCAAGGCGTCGAATGCTTCGAACGTTGCCAGCAAGATGCTGGGCACCGCAATGGAACGCCTTTCCACCGGCAAGCGTATCAACAGCGCCAAAGACGACGCCGCAGGCCTCGCCATCTCGACCACGATGACCGCACAGGTCCGTGGCATGAGCCAGGGCATTCGTAACGCCAACGACGGCATCAGCATGGCGCAGACCGCCGAAGGTGCACTGTCGGAAGTTACCAACATGCTGCAGCGCGTTCGTGAGCTGTCGGTTCAGTCGGCTTCCGCCACCTATCAGGACACCGACCGCGGTTACATGAACTCCGAAGTTGCCGAGCTCCAGTCGCAGATCGGCGACGTGCTTGCCAACACCAAGTTCAACGGCAACGCGATGTTCTCGACCACTGCCGGTACGGACCTGACCTTCGACATCCAGGTTGGTGCCAACAGCGGCGAAACCGTGACGCTGACCAGCAAGGCGATCGACGGCACCGATATCTCGGCCACCGCACTCGACGTTTCGACTGCAGCGCTCGCCGACACCACGATCGGCAATGTCGACAACGCTCTCGCCAGCGTTGCTGGCACCCGCGCTTCCTTCGGTGCCGGCCAGAGCCGCCTCGAATCGGCAGTCAACAACCTGACCAGCAACGTCACCAACCTGTCGGACGCACGTTCGCGGATCGAAGACGCCGACTATTCGGCTGAAACCACCGCGATGGCCAAGGCACAGATCCTCAGCCAAGCTTCGACCGCGATGCTGTCGCAGGCGAACCAGAGCCAGCAGAACGTTCTCTCGCTGCTGCGCTAAGTTCAGACTCAAACACCGTATCGCCCGGGTCCCACCCTGTGGACCCGGGCGATATTGCGTTTGGAATCCGTAAAAGCGAGTTTCGAGGACGCGCGACTATTCGCCTGGTGACGGTGCCGTCGTCTGACTGACCCGGGCCAGCTGGTCGCCGCCCAGCACCTGATAGAGCGTGACCCGGTTAAGGATCGAGGCAAGCTCCACACTCACCTGCGACTGGCGCGCGGAATAGAGGCTGCGCTGCGCCACAAGACTGTCGAGAAAGCTGTCGATCCCGTTCTTGTATCGGGCATCGGTGAGCTTGGCCGTGGTTGCCGCGGCATTGGCATTAGCCGTATTGGCGCGCAGCCGTTCGCCGATCGTGCCTTGCGTAGCGAGGGAATCGGACACTTCGCGGAAAGCGGTCTGGATAGCCTTTTCGTAAGTTGCCAGTGCAGCGTCACGCTGTGCCTCGCTGACGACGACATCGGCGCGCTTGCCGCCCGCATCGAAGATCGAATAGCTTGCATCGGCACCAGCGGTGAGCTTGAAGGCATCGCCGGTAAACAAATCGGCCAGCGCCGTGCTGGCGAAGCCCAGCAGCCCAGTCAGCGAGATCGAGGGAAACAGCTTGGCGCGTGCAACACCGATATTCGCATTCGCGGCGCGCAACTGATATTCCGCCTCGATCACATCGGGACGCCGCAACAGCACATCGGAACTCAGCCCGGCGGGTAGCGGGACGAAGCTGTCGGCGATGCCGGAGAGGCTGTCCGGCAACAGCGTTTCTTCCACCGGGCCACCCACCAGCAGGCGCAGCAAGTTGACATCCTTGGCAAGCGCCGTGGTCTGGAGCGCGATGTTGTCCTGCGCGCTCGCGAGAATCTGCTCCGCCTGCGACAGGTCGGTGCGCGGTGCGATCCCACCTTCGAACCGCGCGCGGGTCAGCTTGACGGCCTGCTGCGCGTTGTCAGCCGTCGCCTGTGCCAACGCCAGCAAATCCTTGTCCGCCGCATAGGTCGCCCAGGCTGTGGCGATATCGGCAACCAGCGTCAGGCGAACGGTGCGCGCCGCCGCCTCTGTGGCGATAGCCTGATCGCGCTGGGCCTTGGTGGCGTTCGCATATTGGCCGAAGAAATCGAGCGCGTAGCTCGATACCCCGCCTTGCACGGAATAGAGCGTGTAAGAACCCGAGCGGCCAGCCGTCGATCCGGTGCCTGTTGTGGGTGCGGTGGTGCCCGAACCATTCTCGGTACGTGTGACGGAGCCGGTCACGCCGATCTGGGGAAATTGCTGTGCCCGCGTCGCGCGTACCTGCGCCCTTGCGGCAACGATATTGGCGGCGGCCACCCTCAGGTCGCGATTGTTGATGAGCGCTTGCCCGATCAACTGTTGCAGGCGCCGGTCACGGAATACCTCGGTATAGGACACGACCGGCAATTTCGCTTCGCTTCGCGCGAGATAGGCGTCCCCCACCGGCCAGGACGCAGGTACTGGCGGCGGCGGGAGAACCGTCTTGGGCGCGAGCGAGCACGCCGTCAGCGATACACTGGCAAGCAGGGCGGCTGCACGACGGAACATCATGCGCTCGCCTCCGGCTCGGGCGGCGTGTCCTCGTCGTGCGCGAACCGGTCGTGCAGCGCTTTCATTGAATCGCGTGCGCCGCGCCGCACGATCACAAAGAACAGCGGAATATAGAAAATTGCCAACAGGGTTGCCGCGATCATCCCGCCGATCACCGATGTGCCGATCGCGATCTGGCTGTTCGCTCCAGCACCAGTCGCAAGCGCCAGCGGCATCACGCCGAAGATGAAGGCGAAGCTGGTCATCAGGATCGGTCGCAGACGGATGCGGGCAGCTTCCAGCGCAGCGTCGATAACCCGCGCGCCCTTGCGCTCTTCCTGCTCCGCGAATTCGATCATCAGGATTGCGTTCTTGGCGGTCAGGCCCATGGTCGTAAGCAGGCCGATCTGGAGATAGACGTCGTTTTCCAGCCCCCGCAACGTGGTGGCGATCACCGCACCCAGCAAGCCGAGCGGCACCACCAGCAGGGCGGCCAGCGGGATCGACCAGCTCTCGTAAAGCGCCGCGAGGCACAGGAACACGACCAATATGGAAAGTCCGTAAAGCAGCGGTGCCTGGCTCGATGCGTTCTGTTCCTCATAGGATGCGCCAGACCACGATACGCTGGTTCCGGGATATTTCGCGGCCAGCTGGGCCATCGCCTGCATCGCCTCGCCGGAACTTACCCCGGGAGCGGCTTGGCCGGAGAACTCGTAGGACGATACGCCGTTGAAGCGCGAGCTGCTGGGCGGTGTCGTTTCCCATGCGGTTTTCGCGAAGGCGCTGAACGGGACCATCTGGCCCGACGATCCTCGCACATACCATTGGGACAGATCCGATGGATCCGCGCGGAACTGCGCATCACCCTGAACGTAGACACGCTTCACCCGCCCCTTGTCGATGAAGTCGTTGACGTAGCGACCGCCCCATGCCGTTGCCAGCGTCGAATTCACATTGTTTTGCGTCAGGCCATAAGTGCTAAGCCGCTGGTTTTCCAGATCGACCTTGAGCGTTGCGACGTCGGCCAGGTCGCTCAGCCGGACAGCTTGCAGCTTGGGGTCGGCATTGGCCGCAGCCAGCAGCTCATCGCGGTATGCATTGAACTGCTTGCGGCTGAGCCCGCTGGAGTTCTGGAACTCCATGGTGAAACCGGAAGAGGAACCGAGCCCGCGAATGGCACCCGGCACCAGCGTGTAAACGCGTGCTTCGCGCAGGCCGCTGAATGCAGCATTGGCACGATCGGCAATCGCCTGGGCAGAATTTTCCTTGCCCGGACGCTCGTCCCACGACTTGAGTTTCATGAAGGCAAGGCCGCTATTCTGTCCCGTCGCGCCCGGCCCGACCCCAGCGAGGATGAACAGCACGGAGATGTTCTTCCCCTCCTTGGTCTTGAGATAGTGCTCGACCTTGTCCGCCACCTCGGTCGTCTGGGCAATCGTCGATCCGGGCGGCAGCTGGTACTGCATGAACACATCGCCCTGATCCTCGTTCGGCAGGAATCCGCCAGGCAAGCGCAGGAACAGGAACACCAGCAGCGCGACCAGCACCACATAGATGCCAAGGAATATCCATTTGCGTTCCACCACCTTGTGGATCGCGTCGCGGTATTTCTCGGAAAGACGTTGGAAGCCGTTGTTGAAGCGATCCTGCGCGCCGGTGACAGCATGGGCGAGACGTGGCTGGTGCCGTTCGAGCCAAGTACCGTGATGATGCTCCCCTTCCTCGCGCGCGGCCTGCTTTTGTTTGAGCAGGTGCGAGGTCAGCGCCGGGCTGAGAATCAGCGCAACCAGCACCGAGAGCGTCATGGCCGCGATGATGGTGAGCGAAAACTGCTTGTAGATGACGCCGGTCGACCCGCCGAAGAACGCCATCGGAAGGAACACCGAGGACAGCACCAGCGCAATCGCAACCAGGGCAATCTGGATTTCCTTCATCGACTCGATAGTCGCCTCGCGCGGCGTCATCTCCGGATTTTCTTCCATCAGGCGCTCGACATTCTCGACCACCACGATGGCATCGTCGACCAGCAGGCCGATCGCGAGCACCAGCCCGAACAAAGTCAGCGTGTTGATCGAGAAGCCGACCAGCGAGAACACTGCGAACGTGCCGAGCAGGACCACCGGCACGGCAATCGCGGGGATCAGTGTTGCGCGCCAGCTCTGCAGGAAGACGAACATCACGATGACGACCAATATGATCGCCTCAAGCAGAGTCTTCTCGACCTCGCTGACCGACAGCTTGATGAATTCAGTCGCATCGCTGGCGTAGCTGAAGACAAGTCCTTGCGGCATGGAGGGCTTGAGCTGCGCAATCTTGGCTTTGACCAGTTCCGCCGTTTGCAAAGCATCGGCGCCGGGTGACAGGGATATCGCGATGCCCGCACCGGGATGCCCATTGACGCGGCGGACAGAATTGTAGCTTTCCGAACCCATCTCGACCCGTGCGACATCGCCCAGCTTGACGCTCGATCCATCTGGGAGTGTCTTCAGCACGATCTCACGGAACTGCTCGGGTGTTTGTAGCTTCGACAGCGCAGTGACCGTCGCATTCAGCATCTGGTCCTTGGGCGCTGGCAAACCTCCGACCTCGCCTGCCGCGATTTCCGTGTTCTGGGACTGGATCGCATCGATGACGTCGCTCGGCATGAGCTTGACCGCCGCCAGCTTGTTGGGATCAAGCCAGATGCGCATCGCGTGTGGCGCGCCGTAAACATTGACGTCGCCCACGCCCTGAACGCGCGACAGCGGGTCTTCGATGTTGGACGTCAGATAGTCCGCCACATCATTGCTGCTGCGTGTGTTGGTGCTGTCGTATATCGCAATCGTCAGCAGGCGGTCGGGGTTCGACTTGGTGACGCGGATACCCTGATTCTGCACCTCCTGCGGCAGCCGTGCGATCGCAGACTGGACCTTGTTCTGGACCTGCACCTGCGCGATGTCGGGATTGGTGCCCTTGGCAAAGGTCGCGGTGATCGTCGCATTGCCCTGCGAGGTCGATTGCGAACTGAAGTAGAGCAGCCCGTCGAGCCCGGTCAGTTGCTGCTCGATCACCTGCGTGACGCTGTTCTCGACCGTCTCGGCTGACGCGCCGGGATAGCTTGCGCGAATGTTGACGTCAGTCGGGGCGACATCGGGATATTGCTCGATCGGCAGTGTAAGCACCGCGCCGACGCCGGCGAGCATGACGATGATCGCCAGGACCCAGGCGAAGATCGGTCGGTCGATAAATATTCGTGACATGCCGGGCCTAGCCGCCCTGCTTTTTCGAACCTGCGGCCCCTGACCGCGGTGCACCGATCCGTTGCGGCTGCGAAGCTGGAGCCGGATTGACGGACGCACCCGCCTTCAACGTATCGAGCGCCTGCGTAATGACCTTGTCGCCAGCCTTCAGGCCGGAGGTAACAACCCAGTTCGAACCGGAAGTGCGATCCGTCACCACGGTGCGCTGTACGACCTTGTTGCCCGGCCCCACTAGATACACGTATGCTGCACCGTTGAAGTCGCGCTTCACCGCCTGCTGCGGCACCAGAAAGGCATTCTTGTCGGTCGCCTGATCGAACACGGCGGTCACGAACATTCCCGGCAGCAGAATGTTGCGCGGATTGGGGAACTTCGCCCGCAAAGTAACCGTGCCGCTATCCTGATTAACCGTGACTTCGGAGAACTGCACCGTACCGGCTTGCGGATACTGGGTGCCGTCGTCGAGATTCAGATGAACTGTGGTACTGCCGGGAGCCACGCCGCCAGACGCCAGACGCTGCCTGAGCTTGGTAAGGTCGGAGGCAGACTGCTGCATATCGACATAGGTCGGGTCGGTGCGCTGGATAACCGCCAGCGGGTCGGTCTGACTGTTGCTGACCAAGGCCCCTACGGTAAACAGCGAGCGCCCGATCCTGCCGCTGATAGGTGCAGGGACGGTAGTAAAGCGCAAGTTGATCTGCGCAGTCGAGAGCGCCGCCCGGGCCTGCTGCACCGCGGCAGCGGCTTCGTTGGCGGCTGCTTGGGCATCGGTGTAATCTTGCTGCGCGACCGCACCCATTGCGGCAAGCGGCTTGTAACGGTCCGCCTTGGCTTTCGCAGCCGCCGAACTGGCTCTGGCGCTGGCAAGATTGGCCTGGGCCTGCGCGACAGACGCGCGGTAGAGGCTGGGATCGATCTGGAACAGCGGTTGACCCGCCCGGACATAGCCACCTTCGTCGAAATAAATGCGCTTGATCAATCCATTGACTTGCGGACGCACCTCGCTGGTTTGATACGCAACCACGCGACCGCCGAGCGTGACCGGAATCGGCACGGTCTGCGGCTGAACTACGACGTAACCGACGTTCGCCTCACGAGGCCCACCCCTACCCTTTGAGTCTCCGCCAGAACAGGCCGCCAGAGTAAGCAGAGCCAATCCGACAAGGCATATCAGCAAAGGATTACGGCTGCTTTCGAGGGATTCTCGATGCGGCAATAAGTGATGGGGGTCGTTCACGGATGCGCAAATGACAGATTGGCCATCGGTTGCAAGCGATCTTCGCGGCGAACGACATGTCTGATCGACGAAATGCATCACCGTCACGCCCGGTGGCATACCAAATGTTAAACAGGTTTTGCTTGCAGAATGGCTGCTTAGCCGTATCGCGAAACGATGGACCCGACGTATTGTGATCCGTCCCTGACCGACGGCCTTCAGGCCATGCTGCAAAACAGCAGAATTGCGCTCTCAATTGCCGATGGACAGCAAGACGACTTCCCCCTTGTCGGAGTGAACGAAGCATTCTGCACGCTGACCGGATATCGCCCCGAAACGGTTCTTAATCGTAACTGCCGCTTTCTACAGCCCGAAGGCGGAGCTGGTCCGGTACGTGAACGGATGCGCCAGTTTTTAAAGGATCCCAAGCAGGAACAGGAAAAATTCGTTATTCCGAACGAGACCGCTGACGGGCGTCGCTTTCTGAATCTTGTCTATATGGCCAAGCTGTTCCGCGATAATCAGCTATGCTACATTCTCGGTTCGCAGTTTGATGCAACGCGCGGGAAGACACCGGCACTATCGCTTTATGAAGACGCTCTGAAAGAGGACATCCGCCGCTACAATCTGCTTGCCGACGACACCGGCTGGGTCATGCTGGGGAGCTTTGATGCCCTTGCCAACAGCCACGCGTTGATCGCTTCCTCCAAGCTCGACCGGGCCGAGCCGGAGGCGTCGAGCTGAAATGGCATTGTCGATGGATCAGGGCGTCCCGGTTGTAGGGGTCGGCGCATCAGCGGGCGGGCTGGAAGCGCTGCGCGAAATGTTCCGCGGTTACGACGGTTTGCCGGGCATGGCTTTCGTCGTCGTCCAGCATCTCGATCCCAATCACGAATCGCTCATGGCGCAGTTGATCGAGCGCTACACCAGCATGGAGGTCACCCAGGCGGAAGGCGGCGAAAAGCTTACCCGCGACCACATCTATGTCATTCCGCCCGGCCACGGGCTGGCGGTTGAGAATGGCGTTTTACGCCTTACTGAATTTACCGACCCCCGCGGTTTGCGCCGTCCGATCGACGATTTCTTCGAAAGTCTGTCCAAGGATCGTGAGCATTTGAGCGCCTGCGTGATCCTGTCGGGCACAGGCGCCGACGGTAGCCGCGGCCTGCGTGCGGTCAAGGAACAGGGCGGTCTCGCGATCGCTCAGGAACCGTCCACGGCACGATATGACGGAATGCCCGTATCGGCCATCGGGACCGGCTTGGTCGACCTGGTGTGCAACCCGGAAACGATCATCGACAAACTGCGCGATTTCTTCGATCCCGAGCGCCCTCACCACACCCCCGAGGACGAAGCGGCGGAAGTTGTCGATCATGTCGACGATCTGTGTGAAGTCCTGCGCGAAACCATTGGCCACGACTTTTCTGGCTACAAGCGCTCGACACTGACGCGCAGGATTGCCCGACGTATGCAGGTTCTGGGGTTGACCGATGCCGGACATTACCTCGCGCGCATCCGCAAGGACGGGGACGAATGCGATGCGCTGTTCCGCGACCTCCTCATCAATGTCACACGCTTCTTTCGTGACAGCGACGAATTTGACCGCCTGCGCGATCTGGTCATCGACCCGCTCGTGCGCAACGCGCGCGACGGACAGGAAGTTCGGATCTGGGTTTCTGGATGTTCGAGCGGCGAGGAGGCCTATTCCATCGCAATGCTGCTGGCAGATGCGATGCGTCGTCACAACGCACAGCTTTACGCTCAGGTTTTCGCGACCGATATCGACGACAAGATGTTGCAGATTGCGCGGTCGGGCACTTATCCCATCTCGGCCATTGCGGATATCCCGCCGCAATTCCAGGCAGATTATCTGATCGCCGGGACCGACACGTTTACGATCGCGCCGCGCCTGCGCGACATGGTTCGGTTCAGCCAGCACAATCTGGTGCGCGACCCCCCGTTTTCGAATATCGATCTGGTGTCATGCCGCAACGTGCTGATCTATTTCGGTGAAACCCTGCAAAAGCAGGTAATCCCTCTGTTCCACTTCGCCCTGCGGAGCAACACCGGTTATCTGTTCCTGGGTTCTTCCGAAGCGATCGGCCGGTTCGACGATTTATTCGACTATATCGATCAATCAGCCCGCCTGTTCAAACGGAAGAACGTGAAGAGTCGCTACTCACTGCAAATCCCATCTTCGACATCGGCGTCCATGCGGCGCCGGGCGATCGCCGACGATGAACGTCATAAACCCGGAACAAACTCAGCCGAGCTGGCGGCGTTGAGGCGCATAGCGGAAAGCTACGCTCCGGTAACGCTATTGACCGATCAGGACGGCATCCTGCTCGAACGATGGGGCAATGCGAGCAAATTCCTGAAATTTCCCGAGCGTCTCGACGTCAATGTCCATATTCCCTCGCTTGCCAGACCTGGCCTGAGGGAAGTTATCGGCCCTATGCTGCGCGAGGTGCATCAAAACAATCGCCGCACCATCGCGCGCGACATCGACGTCCAGACGGATTTCGGCACACTCACCGTCGCCGTGGTCTGCGAGCCGGTGGGCGAGGAATCCTACCTTCTGGTCATCCGCGATACCGAAGCGCTCAAAGTCTATGACGATGGCAACTTCAATGAGTTCGAAAGCGGGGACGGCCAGATCGAATTCCTCGAGCAGGAATTGCAATCGACCCGCTATCGCCTGCGGTCCACGGTAGAGGAGCTCGAGACGACGAACGAGGAGCTGAAAAGCTCCAACGAAGAGATGATGTCGATGAACGAGGAGCTTCAATCGACAAATGAAGAGCTGACCACGGTAAACGACGAACTCAAGACCAAGGTCGATCAGATAACCGTCGCCAATGCCGATCTGCGCAACTTCTTCGATTCGACCGAACTCGTGGTGATCGTGGTCGATTCGTATTTGCAGATCCGCAGCTATACCGACGCGGCGGAAGAACTTTTCAAGATCGGCGAATCCGATATCGGCCGAAACCTTGGCGATATAGGAAGCAGCCTCGATAGCCGCGACTATATCGACATGGCGTCAAAGGCAGCGCGCCAAGGTCGCCCCTTCGAGCAGCGAAGCACGTCTGCCGACGGGACGGCCGAATATATCGTCAAGGCGATCCCCTATCGGACCTTGAGCGGCGATGTTGACGGCGCGACGCTGGTGTTCACGGAAGTCACCAGGCTGCTGCGTCTGGAAAGCAGTCTCAACCAGGAACGCGAACGGCTGAGGTTGGCGCTCGAAGTCGCCCAGATCGGCGTCTGGGAATATGAGCCAGCGACCGACAAGACCACGCTCGACCCCACCGAAAGAGCATTGCTGGGCATAGATGAATCGGGAGAAGATCCGCCACTCGCAGACATTCTCAGTACCTTACCTGCCGAAGATCGCGACAAGGTCAATCAATCGTTGCGTCAGGCGATGGATGGCGACGTGGATTTCGACCAGGTCTTTCGTATCTCGCTCGGCAACAACAATTTCCGCTGGCTGCATGGGCTTGGTCGCCGGGTCGAATCAGGTGATACCCGGAAATTTATCGGTGTGACTTACGACGTTACTGCCGAACATCAGCATATGGCCCAACGCGAGCTGATGATCCGCGAAATGAACCATCGCGTGAAAAACCTGTTTGCGGTGATTTCGGCGATGATCAACATCAGCTCCCAGGAAGCCGACGATGTGCGTGAGTTTGCAAAGGACTTGCGCGATCGGATCCACGCGCTGGGGCGTTCTCATGCGTTGACCAACGCCAGCCCGGATGATCGCCCCGCAACGCTCGAAACCCTTATAGAAACTGTTCTGAAGGGCCAGCACAGCTCCCAGACAATCACCCTCAACGGCCCAGAGGTGGAAGTCAGTAAGGCACAGACGACTTCGCTTGCCCTGATTTTTCACGAATGGGCGACGAACTCATCCAAATACGGCGCATTCTCCCAGCGTGATGGCACTCTCAATGTCACCTGGAAAAAAGACGGTAACCTGATCGTCGTTGACTGGGTCGAAACCGGCCGTGGGGACGTGGACAGCAGCAGCGCAGGCTTTGGGACAAGGCTGGTCGAATTAACCGCGCGTCAGTTACAGGGTGAAGCGCAGGCAAGGCCGACAGAAGGTGGGTACTGGCGCGAACTCAGCTTTAGGCCAGCGCCCGCGGACTATTAAATCCAGCACGTTGCAACGCTGAGGCGATGTCCGCCTGCCCGGCAGGCTTATCAACGACGGGCGAACT
Source organism: Qipengyuania algicida (assembly GCF_009828025.1). GTDB lineage: Bacteria > Pseudomonadota > Alphaproteobacteria > Sphingomonadales > Sphingomonadaceae > Qipengyuania > Qipengyuania algicida. Next base: position 469,793 of record NZ_WTYA01000001.1, read on the forward strand.
GTCGAACTCGTCCTTAAGCTCGTTATGGTTGGCGTTGGCGCTGACAAAAATCACGCGGCTCCCGTGCTCGGCCAGATGGCGAGCCAGCGGCCATACGAGTTGGCCCGATACGTCGATATCGAGCAACGCATAATGCGGGGAAGATTCCTCACACAGCGCGAAACCTTCCTTCAGCGAGGTGGCTGGCCCCAGAACCTGCGCTCCAAGGTCTTCCACTGTCGCCGCGATATCGAAGGCAATCAACGCTTCGTCGTCCAAAACGAGCACCAGCGGCCTGCGCGCTTCTTCCACGTGAAATCCCCTCGCAAGTGATGGAGCGACCTCCGACACCACCGGTGTCGAGTGAAAGAATTCAGAATTGCGGTCTCAGTTCCCGGGAACAGGATCCGGAGATACTCGCGGCACCATCAAGGCACACTTCAGGCGGGCAACAAAGCTCTTCGCTGAGTTCGCCTCATGGCGGCCCCGATCGTCAGGAATCCGACGATCATCAGCGCCCATGCCGAGGGCTCAGGGACAGCGGTATTGTTACCGAGGAATCCGACATCATAGCCGCCGGGGTAGATTACCGGCGGAGTTGGCGGCGGCGGCGATCCCTGCGGAACGAACCTGTAGGGGACGAGGAACGGGTCGAACTCTGCACCGACCGCAGGCTGGAGCGGATCGACCGAGAACAAGCTCGGCGCGCTGAAAAGGCTGAACGCCGAAAACAGGCTGACACCGCCATTGTTGCGTGGATCTCCGAAAGCAACCTGGAAGCCGGTACAACTGGTCAGATCGGTACATTGCGCAAAGTTAGATATCTGCAAGGTCGAGGTGTAGACCAAGGAAGAAGTTTCGCCCGGTGCGATCGTGTTGAGATCGATGCTGAGGACGGTCGCGCTCCAGTCGGTGGCTGACCACAAGGGTGGGTTGTCGTCCATCTGGACACCGTTGAAATCGCTGCCAGTCGTGAGCACGCCCTGGGCGGGGTCGATCGCCGAGCCGACTGCGCCATACAGCAAACTCGTAGCCTGCCCGGTTGTCTGTGCGACGTTGAAATCAAAGTTGGCGTTGGCATTGCCCACACCGCCAAAAGTATAGGCGTTGGCGAGATGGCCCGGTGTAATAAGGGAATCGAACCGGAGGTTTTCCGCCGTCGTTCCATTGTTGGCCAGCGTAAACACGATCTGGGTCGTCATGCTGACGCTGCATGTGCCAACGCAGTAGGCATCATGCAGAAAATAGAAACTGCCCGAGTTTAGCGAAGCGGTGAGATCGAGCTTCATCTCCGACAACTGCCCACCAGAATTGTCATCCAGAAGCAAGGCGGTATCGCCGCCCGCGTCGCTGGAACTGCCCGACTGGCCGCCAATCGCGTAGGAATAACTGTTGGTCATCATGGCGGATTCGACCACAGCAGCATTCGCAGGTGCCGCAAGAAATCCAAACCCCAGCATCGGAACTGTAAGAAGCCGAATGAAAGAATGGCGCGCGAACGCAGTGGGTTGGCGAAGCATAATACCTCCAAGTTTTGATGGAGCGGCCTTCGCGAACCCTGTTATTCCGCAAGAAATATGTCACACATTATTAACCATCACGCAATGGCGAAGTATGTGAGAGGCTTTCACAGTAGGATTTTGTCCTGTTTTGGGACGCCCTATCAAGCCTAAGCTTGCGTTGCAGTGCCAGCGCCATGCCACACTGCTTTGATGCATCCCCCTTGCGTCCCGCGCGTTCGAGAATCCTTGCCCTCAGCAGCAACAATTCCGCCTGGTCGGGGTCGTCAGGCCCATAGTTGCGATCGTAGATGGCTTTCACCTTCTGGGTAAGCTGCAGCGCGGTTGCCGTTTGACCCGCCTGCCCTTCCGCTTCAGCGGTGTAGAAATCAGTATCGCCGACTGCTGCGTTGGTTGGCCCGTACAATTTCACGAAAATCGAGCGTGCTTGAGCAAACGACTGCCGCGCTGCCGTGAAATCACCCTTGGCTGCCTCGATCCGGCCAAGCAGCAGGTCTGCCGCCGCCAATACCGGGTGATCGGGTTCAAGGACGCGATGATAAACCGCCACCGCCTGCTCCATCAATTTGGCGGCTTCGTCGACATTGTTGGTCATGAACAACGCCAACGCCTGGTTCTGCAAAGCTTTGGCCGAGTGAATATCGCTGAGACCGTATTTCTCCAGCGTGAGCTTGGTTGCAGATTGATACAGTCGCCGCGATCGCTCTACTTGCGATGTCTGCCCCCACGCCTGAGCCTCGTTCGAAATCACCCCGATCAGCTCATCGCGATGGTCGCCGTCACTTTCACGAAAACGCTGGGCGGCGGCGCTAAGGATATCGGCGGCGCGCCTATAGTCGCCGCGAAGATAGGCAATATTGCCCCTCAGCTTCATGATCCGCGCGTCAAGTTCGTCATGGTCGCTCGCAATGTCCTCGATCGCGTTCTGCGCCTCGTCGACCAGCCGTGTTGCACCATCAGCGTCGCCTCGCTGAACTGCCAGTTCTCCGAGTTTCAGCAAGGTGCGTGTCCGTCCTGGCCCGGGTTCCGGCTGAAACGCCAATGCCTTGCGTAAGTCGCGCTCCGATTCCTGTGGCAGGCCGAGGTTCAAGTAGATGTTGCCGGTGGTCCGCAGCAGGCTTGCCGCAACCAGGGGATCATTCCTGAACTGCTGGCCTGCGCGTGTACTGGCGCGGTCGAGGATCGTTAGCGCGGTGATCGTGCGCGGATTTTCCGTCGCCGGGTTGGCAATTTCGAACGTGCCGGTCAGGAAATCGAGGCTGCGTTCGGCCAGTTCGCGCTGCTGCACCGCGATCCGCCGCTGCCTCTCGGCATAGATCGCCAACCCCATCGTCAGCACAGCGATCATGCTGGTGGCCGTGGCCACCGCTGCGAGCCGCCTCTGCCTGCGCGAGGCATCCCGGCGAGCGAGCGCATCGAGCGGGACGCCCGCAATACCTGCCAACAGTTTGAGCAGCGCCAGCCGACGGCCATCCTTACCCTTGCGGATGTCCGCCGCGATCGGCTCCGCGGCAATGTCAGACAGCGCACCGTCCGGCCCGAGCCTGAAGCGCAGTGCCTCGGGGAAGCATTCCTCCGCCCCACCGGAATAAGGCTCGCCATCGAGGATGAGCGCAAGCGTGCGGTCTTCGCCATGCAGGCGCTTGAAGGAGAGAATTTCCTCATTCACCCATTTCGACTGCGCCGCACGCGGGCTGCACAGCACGATCTGGAATCGCGAATCCGCCAGCGCCGCGCGCAACTCACCGCCCAGATCGCCGCTGGCGGGCAACTCGTCGCGGTCGCGAAATACATGCGGCAGTCGTTTGGGAACTGGGCCGAAAGGGCTGTCATGCCCACGCAGTACGCGTGGGAAACGATAGCCCTCGATCCGCCGATGCAGCCAGCTCGCCACGCTCTGATCTGCATGACTGTAGCTGATGAAGGCGGAATAGCGCTCGGCCATCGCCTAACCGGGTAATTCCAGCGGGCGCACTTCCGACAATTGCCGCCACTGGTCGACTTCCGCCAGCATGATTTCGGTCAGTCGCTTGAGCCGCCTGGAGAGTCCGCGATAGTCACGCGGGTCGCGCTCGATCGCATTGGCCAGCCGCTCAAGACGCCAGTGAATGGCGCGTGATCTTTCCGCCGACCCCGCGAAATCGCCTTGCATCCTGATGCCGTACAACGCGCCGCCAATCGCCGGCAGCAACGCGGTGAGGAACGTCACCAATTCGGTCACATCGACGCCAAAAATCCCGACATGCGGGCCGACCGTGAACTTGGCGAGCAGCCACGCCAGACAGGCCCCGATTGTCCCGATGAACAGCCATTCGCCGAGATGCCGGATGCGGTGATCCATCTTATCCATCCGCGCGGCGTTGCTGCGATGATAGCCAATCTGGTCGCCAATCAACGCCAATGTGTGCCCGCGTACCCTGGCGGCATGACTGCGGTCGATCTTGCCGTCGAACATCCCCAGTTCGCGCGCTGTCGCCCTTGCATACCATCCTGCCACCCCGCCCGATTGCGGCTCGTGGGTGCGCAGCAACGTGAGGTCTCCGAGAGCTGCCGACAATGGCTGGACCCGGAGCAGTTCGGTAAGATGGCGACAATCGATCCAGCGACGGTGCCACGCCGACTGCGTGGCTTTGCGGGTGCGCATGATGATCAGTGAAATCGTCATGAGTTCGGCAAGGATAAACAGCACTTTGAACGGCGGCGCCAAGACTCCGGCCAGCGCGAAAGCCACGGCGAGCGCGGCGAGCGTAAAATTGGCGACGTAACCGCCGCGATAGAGCCCCGCAAAGCGATTGGCGGCAAGATCTGCAGCAGCAAACCGCGGCAGCAGTCGTGAGCTTGCCGCCTCGGCGCTTTTCGAATGCCCATCGAAGCAGGACAGCATCGGTTCCAGCTGGTCGGCCGATTGCTTCAGGCCATCACGACGAAATGCCGCTTTCCAGCCCCGCGCTCCCGTGAGCCACAGCAATAGCGGATAGGCCATTGATCGGCCCCATTTGCCATCGACCGCTTTTTCCAGATCCGCGATCAATTCGCGCGCGCCCGGCGGCGGGGCCAGCAAGGTCGCGACCATATCAGCCAGCGAATTTGCCGCATCGCTGCGCGCTACAGTGTCAAGCGTAGGCGCGTCATGGGATTCGGAATCCGATGAATTCCACAGCAGTGACGGCTCGCTCTCACCATTGGCGTCGATCACCAGAACCGGCACACCGCTGGCCACGGCATCGGCGATAATTTCCGGCGTACCGCCGATACCCTGGGCAGGCTTGCCGTCCCATATCGCCAGCAACAGATCGCATTGCGCCATGTTGAGCAAACCGACAGCTCGGTAGGCTTCGCTGCGTTCGTAATCCTCTCCGGGTAAAGCCAACACCCGCGTCGCTTGGGCGACCAAGGATTCGAACTGTTCGTTTTCCTCGGGGTCGAAGTCCGCCTGGTAAGTAGATGGCGAGAACGGCAGGCTGGCGTCCAGTTGCGCACCCACCTGGAGCGCCACCCGGGCCGTGATCGAATCCGATCCCGAAGCGAGCGGCGAAACCAATTCGATGCGGGGATCTTGGGAAGCATATAACGCGCCGTGCGTCCGATGGAGATCGCCGAGCAATATATTCAACTGGCCAAAGACGGCCGCCAGTTCGCGCTCGATCCGCGGAAATTGATCGACCTTCAGCCGCGGTGGCCGATGACCCGTCACACCGATCCTGAGCCTGAGTTCAGGCCGGAGATCCCCTCGCGGGCCACTCGAATCTCGGTTACCCCCCATGGCAGGACGGGATAGGCCGAGCACGGTTCCGCATCAATACTTACAGTGAGATATTAATATTCTGCGCCGGATCGAGCGATCCTTTCCCCAGCAAAACCCCACTTTCGGCTCAATCAAGCGCCATCCAACACTGTCTCATTTTGATACATTATGCCGCCAATCATTAAGAATTCTGTTCGCACATGCCGGTTTCTGGTATTGCCGAAGCGAGTCGAGCGCCGTCCTTATGTGCGCCCGACAAAATCGATAGGGGGTTTTATGGCGCGCCACACGTATGTCGCAATCGCTGCCACGGCTGCGCTTGCCAGCGGAGGAAGCGCCCACGCTTCCGCCCTGTTAGGCTCGACCGTTACCGGCTCTATCACAGGCAGCACTGACTATGTCGTCACCGCGCAGTTCCCCGCGTCGGCCACGGTCGGCCCCGGCACCGAGTTCACCGGCGGCATCAGCGACACACCTTTCAGCAATTCTTTCGACATCACGGCGAACTTCACCGAGGACGCGCTGATCATTGCCTTCAGTTCGCCCAAGGCGTTTGCCAATGTAAGCGGAACCTCGCCTTTTACCCTGAACTTCGGTTCAGCCAGCGGGTATTTCGGCGGAATCGGCGCAATCACGCAAATCAGCTGCGTTCCGGTCTATGGTTGCGGTCGCTCTAAGATCGCAGTCACGGGTGACGCGAAAGCCATCAACATCGACGTATCGGCAATTTTTGCCGGTGACAGCTTCCAGATCGCGCTGTCGCCTCCGGCCGTTCCCGAACCGGCGACATGGGCGCTGATGATTATCGGCTTCGGCGCCATCGGAGCCGCAATGCGCAAAAGGCACCCGGCTCACGCAACAATGGCGCTCGATCCAAGCTAAAGTCGAAGGCCTTATTCGAAGCGCGCACAAGTCTGGCCGCAGTGATAAAGCTCGACGATCACAATGGATCGTCTGGCGGAGCGGGTGGACGCCAATTCATACTGTAAATATGGCATTTAATTTGCAATTTTACAAATTGCCATAGCTTCTGCCGTAAACGTTAAAGCGGTCTGCCGTGAATTCATGCGAACGAAGGTCATCGGTTGCCCAATAACAAGAGTGTCACGGGATACCGGGCTTGTCGCTATCGAACTAGACTCAACATCCAGTTGGTTCGGATGCCTATTCAAAGCGCGTAGGGTATCGGCGCCGCATCTCTGGGCTATCCCGAAATCCAATTCCGTAAACCGAGTTGTGGGCCAAGGTTGGCTCTATGAATCGGAGAAATATTATGGATTTGGTAGATACTCCTGAAGTCGGGAAATTTTCCTTCTCGTACCAAGGCACGCTTAATGCTGGGACACCGCCAGGGTTATTTGAAAGCTTTGAAGGTGATCGCTATGTTGTGGTCCATGCGTGTAATGGCAGACTAGCGATCGTGCTAAGTCACCAAAGGCTGCACAGCTTAACGATCCTTCGGCTGGGTCCCGATAAGCTTGCGAGCGGAAATGGCTTAGGATCTGGTGAGATCGAATTTCTCAACGAGGCACCCAATAACGTCTATAACCTTGGAACTATCTTGGTTGAAGATGATGGATTTATCTCGCTGCGCGCTCGCTACGAAGGGACAGAAGTCGAATGGACTATGTTCGCAGCCACCGAGGACCACGTTCCACATGGTAGTTACGATGGTTGGCGGATTAGCAAGTGGGGCTCTGTGTTTTTTGAGCAAACGCCGCCCAAAGCAGTTATAAAACCCCCTTACTGCCTCAGCCCTCTATTCGACCAAGATTCATAGCAATGTGGGGTCGGTCGGATCAGTATTAGGTCCGACCGACCAGTTTCCTGTTACGAAGGCCGGTGCGCTTCCTATATTTTTTGATAAGCAAATCTCAGCGAATACTCTTAATCAGCGGGTCCTAGGTTCGAGCCCTAGGCGTCCACCATTCCTTCAATGACTTACAGATGATCGAGGAGTGCGCTGTCCTGCGTGGGTCTCATTGGGGTCACAGATTGGCGCGACCATATGCATGACAGCTTTGCGCCTTAATCCCGGCCAATCGGGCAAACGCTACGTTGCGCCAAAGGCTGGCGCTTATTACGACCTGAGTTGCTGACCCCGGCCATTGCGCCAGTCCGGTTTCGATTGATATACGAGCGACCCTATCCAACTTAGAGTGGGAGTGGATAGCCGAATGCAACAACCGGTTGCCTGCGGATGACAGAAACGGGGATCGATGGTTGGAATAGCTCCGACATTTGAGGAATTCGTTGGTAGGGCGGAACGTTCGATTTTCGGCGAGTGTGATCTCGTGGGCCGCAGTTTGGATACCGAGCCACTCTTGAACGGAGTGCCTTACAAGGTCCACCGGCAGAGTTTCGACATCGAACGCCGGCGGGCATTGGGAACCTTTTTCACCGGCAGCGCAAATGCCCGCTTTCTAGCCCGGCAGCTGCATGCTGTGCTGCCCGCAAACAGCCTCGTGATGGACCCGACCTGCGGTATGGGTGACCTGCTCCTTGCTTATGCGGAGGCAATCCCCATCGAGAACACCCTCAATGCCACACTTGAAGCATGGGCGAAGCAGTTGGCAGGTCTCGACCTCGATACTGACCTCGTGCGCCTTACCAAAGCGCGACTAGTTCTCCAGGCGCGACTCAGAGGTGGTTTCACCGACGAACTCAAAGATATCGATGGCATCCTTCCAGGCATCCGCACTGGCGACATGATGGCATCTGGTAATGCGCTCGGCGAACCTGACGGATTCCTGTTTAACCCACCATTCGGGGTGGTGAAGGAGGTGCACGACTGCGTCTGGTCTACTGGATCGGTTAATGCAGCGGCACTTTTCCTTGCGGAGCTTGTAGCGAAAAAGAAGCCGAGCGCACCAGTATCCGCGATCCTTCCGGAAGTCCTGAGAAGCGGCTCAAGATACGAGGCCTTTCGCGCCCATCTTGAAGGCTGGGGTCTTGGGGGTGGCTATCATTTGCTCGGCCGGTTCGATGTTTGGACCGACGTCGATGTATTCGCGACGTTGGTCGAGCGAGCCCAGAAACGACGCATCTGGGACATGGGATCGCAACCGTACGACGGGAAGTGTGTCGGTCATTTCTTCCGGGTCCACGTCGGCGCTGTGGTTCCGCATCGCCATGAATGTAAGGGGCCTTGGCGCCGCTACATCTGCGCCAAGACCACGCCGCGGTGGTCCGAAGGATACGAGCCGAAAGCCAGCCGCCGCTTTGCAGGCACCTCTTTTAAGCCGCCATTCGTAGTCGTACGCCGCACGTCCAGTCCCAGCGATACGAACCGTGCTGTCGCTACCGTGATCCTCGGAGCGCGCGATGTAGCAGTCGAAAACCACCTGCTTGTTCTCATTCCCGAAGACGGTTCGCTCGATCGATGCAGGGACCTAGTCCGCGTCCTCGGTAAAAAGGCAACCGACGACTATCTTAATGCAAGCATAAGGTGCCGCCATCTCACAACAGGCATTGTGGCCCGTATACCCTGGACTGAGACCGATGACTGACCATCTCAAGTTCTCGCCGGATATCTTGCGCAGGCTCGGTGAAGAGCTCGTACCCGCCATTGACCAAGGCATCGTCGAACTGGTCAAGAATGCCTATGATGCCGATGCGACGACCTGCGAGATCGCACTCGTGGGCCTGGCATCGGGCAAAGGCAGCATCTCGATACTGGACAACGGCACCGGGATGACCGGGAAACAAATCCGCAGGGGTTGGCTGGTTATAGGCCGGTCCGAAAAGAATAAGAATTCACTAACTCCAAAGTACAATCGCGTGCCTGTTGGCGACAAAGGGCTGGGGCGGCTCGCTGCCTTGCGCCTCGGAGACCGGGTGACTCTCACGACCAGGCCCGCTGCGGAACCGGGCAAGCAGTATTCGCTCGTACTCGACTGGCTACAATACGAAAATGCAGAACTGGTCGAGGATGTGGAGCTGGCCATCAAGGAGGCCGATACTGACCGTCCGCAAGGAACCGAGATTCGCATCGAGAACATCGGTGACCGGGTCTCCCGCGGCACAGTGTCCAAGCTCGCCCGCAGCCTCTTGTTGTTGTCCGACCCGTTCGCAAGGTTTGGGGAACAGCTGGAAGAAAACAAGCCAAAGCGGAATAGCAGCGAGTCCGATAGCGATCCCGGTTTCTCGGCTAGCCTGCTCACTGAGGAATTCAACGACCTGCAGGCAAAGGTCAGTCAGTCGTACTTCAACGATGCTGAATACCGCATCCAAGCCGAGGTCGACGATAAGGGTAGCGCAGTCTTCCGCATTCTCGACTGGAAAGGCGATGTCCTGCACCAAGCCCCTGCCGACGAGGCCTTCGATGCGCCACCGTTCACCTTCGACCTGTGGGCGTATATATTGAATAGCGAAAGCTTCTCGACCCGGACATCAACCGTGTCCGAGGTCAGAAACTGGCTCAGCGAACTGGGCGGCGTACATGTCTATGAGGATGGCATCCGAGTGCCCCCATACGGCGGGGCAGACAACGATTGGCTAGAACTCAATTTGCGCCGCGCACGCAGTCCGGAAGGACGCCCTTCGACGAACACCTCGGTTGGGCGAGTCAAGGTAACTAACATCGGCGGTTCGCTTGTCCAGAAGACCGACCGTATCGGCTACGTCGAGAATTTCGCGTTTACCGAGCTCAAGCGTGCCTGCGTGGAGGCTCTGAATTGGGCCGCCCGCATCTTGCTTAAGGAGCGCGACCGAAAGCGAGAGGCAGAGAAGCAAAGCAAGAAGGAAAAGGCCGAGAAGGCGACGAAAAACCTCGAGCGTGTGCTGAATAGGACTGTCAAGCCGACAGAGCGTAGGAGGGTGGACAGCGCGATCCGCAGCTACGTTGAGCAGACCGAAAAGGAAGCGGATTCGCTGCGTGAGGAGCTCGAACTCTACCGGTCACTTGCAACTGCAGGCATGACCTCAGCAGTGTTTGCCCACGAGATCGGCCGACCACTCAAATTGATAGACAGCGGTATCAAAGGGTTGATGAGGCTCATACCGGCCGAACAGCAGGACGCAGCAGGCAAGCGCGTGGAAAGGATCCAGACTTCGAGGGACCGGCTTAGTTCCTTCGTGAGCATTCCGCTTCGCCTCTTGAGCAAGAGCAAACGACGCACGGGCAAGGTCGATATTAATGCGGCAATTGGCAGCTTGGTTACGATGCTCGAGCCGGTGTCGGCTTATTATGAAACGGTGATCGAGTTCGTACCGAGCGAAGACGGGCTGTTCTTTAATGGCACCGAAGCTCTTCTCGACGGGATCTTGCTCAACCTAGTGCTTAATTCCTTCAATGCCTTCCAGCGCGAGAGTTTCGAACAAGAGAAGCGCCGGATTAAGATAGAGACCTGGAGCGATACCACCAGTATTGTCATCAGGGTCGAGGACAATGCCGGGGGTATCGATGGTGTCGGCATCGAGGACATCTGGCTCCCTGGCGTTACCACAGTCGCCGACGGCACAGGGTTCGGGCTGACGATCGTCAGGGACTCGATCAAAGACCTTAACGGCACTATTCATGCCGATGCGCTGAGCGATTTCGGCGGCGCGCGGTTCACAATCTCCCTCCGACCTATGAGAGAGCTGTTTGCGAAGTAGGATGCTGGAAGCCATGGAACTAGCGGGCGTCGAACCTCCACCTTCGGTTACAATCATCGACGACGATCCCGAGGACCGCGAAGACCTTATGGACTTGCTCCGCGACCACGGCATCGAGCCAAGGCCGGTGAATGATCGCTACGGCCAAGACATCGACCGGCTAGTCGCCGATATCCTCGCAATCGGTAGCTCGTTCGTTATTTGTGATTACCGTCTCCAGCCGAAGAACTTCGCCTCATTTAGCGGCTCTAAGGTCGTAAGGCGGCTTGGCATGTCGAAACAGCCGGCAATGCTGTTGACGATGTACCAATCCAACAACCGCCTTGAACTCCGCCAGGAACGGGCGGACATGCCGGTTGTCGTCAGCAGGCGTGATTTCGAGGTCGAGAGGCTTGGCGACTATGCCGAGATTTGCAGAAGGGAATTCTCTGACAATCCGATCGACCAGCGACGCCCACATCGCTCGCTCATCGCGATCAGGGACATCAGAAACAATCACGGCCCCACCGAACTTGATGTCGTCATTCCTAACTGGCGACCCGACGAATCTATTATTCTTCCGGAACTATGCTTGGCGCCTGGGGTAACCACTGGGCTTGAGGTTGGCGATTACCTGCTTGGCGATGTGAATGTCGGAGCTGAAGACGAGGACGATTTATTCTTTCGAAACGTCAACGAGGTCATCAAAGCCTGCGAGATCTCCGATCTATGAGCGAAGTCATCGTATTCGACGTAGCGCACGGCAATTGCTGCCTTATCCGGTCGCAGAACGCCCATGCAGTTATTGACGCGCCGTGCAAGGCACTCCTCCTAAATACGCTCGAGGACATGAGGATCACCTGTGTTGACGTGGCGTTCATTTCGCATGCCGACAAGGACCACATCGCTGGTGTGATCGGACTGCTTACGAGCGAATCCATCGAACTCAAGAAGCTTTATCTCAACCCCGATTCTCAGAAGGACACCAGAATCTGGCGTCAACTACGTGCCGCATTGAAGGTGGCCGAGCGCCAGGGGAAATGCGAGGTAATCCTCTCTCTTACGACTGTGATGCCCGGCATCGTGAGCGTGGGCGAAGTTGACGTACGCGTAGAAGCCCCCTCGAACTCCTTCGCAGCGGGCGGATCGGGATCCACCGACGAGAGGGGGCGCAGGATAACGTCCAATTCGATTTCGGCCGTGCTCCGGGTCACTACCGGCGAGCACCCAGGCCTCTTACTTGCGGGTGATATCGACGAAGTCGGCCTCGATGATGCACTCGAGAATGGCCGGGATTTAACAGCTCGGACCCTGGTATTCCCGCACCATGGCGGGCTGCCTGCCTCATCCGATGCGACATCCTTCGTCGAAACAATCATGCGGGCGGTGACCCCGTCGCTAGTCATTTTTTCAAATGGCCGGGGCAAACACGACAACCCCCGCCCCGAAATCGTGGGCCCGGTCGCGCGAACAGGATGCGGAATTGCATGCACGCAAATGGCGCACGCGTGCAACCAATCGGTAATCTTCAAGCGTGAGCACCTTGAACCGCATCGGGCTCAAGGCCAAGAGCATGGAGCAAGCTGCGCGGGATCGATGACCATAGACCTTTCGGGGGATGGCCGCCGTCTTGCATCGAAACACTCTGCGCATCAGAAGTTCATCGACGACGCTGTAGAAACACCGATGTGCAGGCCGGCCCCACCCGAAACCGATGGGCCTGATGTTTCCCAATAGCTGAGCTTGCTCACCTAAGTCCTTTCCGGCTTTGTCTCGTTTTGCGCGAAATCGGAGCATCAGTCTGCATCCCGTTCGCGGATACTTGGCAACTGACGTTACCCAATCCATCTTACTACAATGGCCACGACCATTTATCTCGACGAGTCCGGATTTACGGGCGACGATCTCTACAATCCCGAACAACGGTTCTTCACGATTGCTTCCACAATTCTCGAAGAAGAGGAGGCGAGGAAGATACTCGCTCGTTGCTTCCCCAGGTATCAGGGCAACGAATATAAATTCACAAATATCTGGAAGCGCGAGAGGTCGCGGGAAGGACTTCGTGCCCTGGCGGCAGAGATCCCTCGGTTTGCCGATCACGCATTTGTCTGGATTATTGACAAGCGATTTTGCCTACTCACCAAGTTGGTCGACTATCTCGTCGAGCCCGGTGCGTACGAGGCCGGTTACGACTGGTATGCCGATGGCTGGGGTCTACGATATCTGAACACCATCCATCGGGACTTGGTCACGCATAGAGCCGACGAACTCTACGATGGCATGATCCGCGCTTGGGATGCGTTTGCACGCGATCCAACCAATGAGCGGCTGGACTCCCTCAAGGAGCTTTTTGAACGCGGCAAGGCAACGACCGAAGCCCCGTTGCCGAGCCTCTTCGATTTACTCTTGCGCGGAATGGAACATTTCCGGAAGCGCAACACCAACCTCGCACACTTCATGGATACGAGCGAGATTCAGGTGACATCTGTGTTTTCGTCGATCACTTGGTGGCGCCAACAAAGGAGCGAGGATTTCGCGCTCGTTCACGACGAATCCAGCTCATTCCTGAAGCAGCGCGATGTTTGGGATACGATGCTTCGGGACGACTTTATTGCTCCGCCCTTTCCTATCGCGAACGGAACCGAGGTAGAGCTGCCACTGCGTGTAAGGTCGTCAACAGCAGTATGCTCGCATGACTCTCATTCGGTCCAACTTTGCGACATTCTCGCGGGGCTGCTCGCGAAAGCAGGACCCGGTCTCGTCGGCGGTTCGCACGATCCGTTCATTGTCGATCTGGTTAGGTCCGGAGCCGGCGCGCTAAACTACAGCGGGGTCATGCCGCACGCGCTGTATGTAGATGGGCCGCCACAGCGCCGGGTAGGACCTGACATGGTTGATCGCATGATCGAGTTACTCCGGCCGTATCTTGATCAGAAGATGGCGGAACGCGAAAGCTTCGACGGATAGGGTCAAGGTATGTGGCGCTATTACGGTCAGCGCCAACCAGTCACTTCGGGGTTACTAATCCCCAATGCCGTGCGTGGCGGCATCGCCGAGCTGTATGGGACAGGCATGGCTCGCAAGCAATGGAGAGCTGTACGGGCGGGGTTTCGCCTGATCTTCGCCAGAGAATTTCGTATAATCACCTAGTATCAGCGGCACAGAGAGGCCATCATGGGCGGTATCAATTCCGGGCGGCGGCGCAGCGTCCATCACGGAGCAGTCGAGCAGTTTCCCGTCATCGATCTGCGCGTTCTGAAGCGCGCTGGGCTGCTAAAGCCCGGTGAATGCACATATGACACGTTGCGATGGCGAAATCAGGACCTAGAGGCGCTTGAGGTTCGAATTTTCGTCGATTTGAGCGACGATGATGACGCATCAATTCGAATTGCCGGTGATGTACCCGACCAGCGCGCAGCGGTCGAGTGCGTGTCCGGCCCTTTCGGCGGCTATCGCTGCTACTTTCTGTGCCCGCTGACCGGCAAGCACTGCGAGCAGCTTTTCCTCGCTGATGGCACATTTGCTTCGCGCAAAGCGCACGGACTCACCTACGCCAGTCAAAGCGAGGACGATCTATCGCGCGCCCACCGCAAGGTGCGGAAGCTACACAGACAGGTAAAGGGCGATACCCGGTATGCTCGTCCCCGAGGCCGCAAGCGATATGCCAAGGTGCGAGAATTCAGGCGTGCTAAGAGCATTGCAGATGGACTTTATCTCGATCGACTTCGTACGATGGTCGCTGATGCTTGAATGTGCCCCCTGATTATGGTCCTTCTAGGAAGGTTTCAGGAATTGCGAAATGCTCATTTATGGACTGCATAAGCTCAAAAATCGCCGGATGGTCCACATCGAGCGTTGCTGGATTTAGTTCCGGCATGTTGAACATTGTGCCGAAGAACTGCTGCTGTGGATCGGGGCGAGTATTGCTGAGATAGTGATACGGATGGTTTGTTACCATTACGAATGCCTGTTGGTTCGTATCGTCCCGATAAGCTGGCTGGCGTTCCAGTAAGTTGAGCGATTTTCGAAAGGCATTGATCCACGGCGCAGCCCCGGGGGCACCCTCCCACGGCGGCCTGTTGACATCAATGAAGATCAGCCGATCGTCGTCCGCAGGTTTTTTCATGGCCGCCGCGACGAGTTTTGCGTCGGTCTTAATCGGCAAACGGTCGAGAAACGCTTGCAGATAATCGAAGCCGATCCTGTGTCGACGCTTTGCCTCAATCCAGAATTTCTTACCAGAAGCGGCGTGCGTTGCGATGCCCTCCCCATGTTTGGACGTGCGATCATCCTCATCAAAAAATTCGATGCTGAACCCGGCTCGGGCGAGCGTTGCCGCTACCCAGAGCTCATATCGCGCGCCTTCAAATTGTTCAGGATGACGCAATCGTGCGATAAGCTTCGGTGAAAGATTCATCGCCTGCAATAGACAGAACATATCGTAGGCAATCGAACGAAAACCCATTGTTGTCCCGATTTCCCAATTCGGATCGTGTCGGGTGAAATGTCCGTGCTCATCAGCTTCCCTATCGCAGATGATCTCATACCATTCGGCAAGGA